>DASZEL010000021.1:0-176543 GCA_035940865.1 Solirubrobacterales bacterium | reverse complement strand
GGTGCTCGACGACTTCACGCAGCTGGTGACCGAGATCGGAGACCAGCTCGAGGTGATCATGGTGCCGAAGGTCGAGGGTGCCCACGACATCCACTACGTCGACCGCCTGCTCGCCCAGCTCGAGGCGAAGGCGGGCCTCTCGCGGCCGATCCTCGTCCACGCGATCCTCGAGACCCCGCAGGGCGTGGTCAACCTGGAGGAGATCGCCAACGCCAGCCCGCGCATGCAGGGGATGAGCTTCGGCCCCGCCGACCTCGCGGCGGCGCGGCGGATGAAGACGACCCGCGTCGGCGGCGGCCACCCCGGCTACCGCGTGATGGAGGACCCGGACGACCCGGAGAACCCCGAGGCCGACCGCGTCAGCGCCCAGCAGGACCTCTGGCACTACTCGATCGCCCGCATGGTCGACGCTTGCACCTCCGCCGGCATCCTCCCCTTCTACGGGCCCTTCGGCGACATCAAGGACACGGCAGGATGCGAGACCCAGTTCCGCGCCGCCTTCCTGATGGGCTGCGTCGGCGCCTGGTCGCTGCACCCGGTCCAGATCGGGATCGCGAAGAAGGTCTTCAGCCCGCCGCCGGACGAGGTCAAGTTCGCCAAGAAGGTGATCGAGGCGATCCCCGACGGCCGCGGCGTCCACATGATCGACGGCAAGATGCAGGACGACGCCACCTGGAAGCAGTGCAAGGTGATGGTCGAGCTGGCGGAGATGCTGGCGGAGAAGGACCCGGAGCTCGCCGAGGCCTATAAATAGACGGCAGGCGTCTCTAATTAGGAGACGCCGTATTCCCTACTACAAAGCGGTTTACCGGGCATCCCCACTATTTGGGAAAGCCTATTTTTCCGTTTGAGTTTTCCCGTAATCTGGGGGAAGGCGATCCCGGTATTGCAGCGGCTCATGTGATCCAAAGCGGCTGCCGATACGGAGTTTGCGTTGACAACCGCAACCCTCGCTCCGTTCCCGACTTAATAGATAAAGGCCCCCAGTCCCTCACTCGCAGCCAATGCACTCTTCCACTGACGTCCCTCTAGACCGCCCCTTCCAGCCGCAGCAGGCCGCGCCCGAAGCGCTGGTCCAGGATCGGCCGACCCTCGGCACGATGCCGCTGACCCGCCGCGGCCCCGGTCTCTGGCTGCTCCCCCTCGTCGACTTCTTCTCTTCTTCCGTCGCCCTCGCGCTGGTCGCGGCGCTCGACGGCGTTGGCTTCGTCCCCGTCTTCCCGCTGGCGCCGCTGGTGCTGGTCGTCGTCTACGCCCTGCTCGGCGTCTACGGCTCGCAATCGGCCCGGGCCGAGGAGTCGGGGCGCGGCTGGCCGATCATCCGCTTCCTGGTCGCCGGGGCCTTCGTCTGGGCGTCCTCGCTGCTGACCCCGCTCGGGACCGCCGAGCAGCTGGGGCTGTGGCTGGGCTTCATCGGCCTCGACACCGCCTGCCGCGCGATCCTCTCCCCCTACTTGGAGCGCCACACCCCTCAGGAGCGCTGGGTCCTGGTCGGCGACGACGACACGGCGGAACGCCTGCGCGCCTACGCGCCGCTGAGGAAATACGCAAGCGTCGTCGGCACCGTGCCCCCGGCCGAGAAAGACCCGGGGACCTCCGGCCGCGTCGCCGCCCTCGAGGTGGTCGAGCGCTACCACGCCGACCGCGTCGTCATCTCCAGCTCCCACGCCGATGACGAGGGCCTGCTGGAGCTCGTCCGCGCCTTCAAATCGATCGGTGTCCCGGTCAGCCTGCTGCCGCGCCCGCTCGACCTGCTGGAGGCGCAGTCGGTGACCACGAGCCGCGTCGGCGGGGTACCGCTGATCGGCGTCGAGGCGCTCGGCGCCCACAGCGCCCGTCCCTACAAAGGCCCCGATCGCCGCAGCACCCGCAGGACCAAGATCAGCGTCGTCGTCCCGGCGATGAACGAGGAGAAAAACATCGGGCAGGTCCTCTCCGAACTGCCCGACGGCCTCCACGAGGTGATCCTGGTCGACGGCAACTCGAAAGACAACACGATCGAGGCGGCCCGCCAGGCCTACCCGGAGATCCGCGTCACCACCCAGAGCGGCCGCGGCAAGGGCGACGCCTTCCGCACCGGCTTTGCCGCCGTCACCGGCAACCTGATCGTCATGCTCGACGCCGACGGCTCTGCCGACCCGGCCGAGATCATCCGCTTCGTCGAGGCCCTCGAGGCCGGCGCCGACTTCGCCAAGGGCTCGCGCTACATGGAGGGCGGCGGCAGCGCCGACATCACCAAGCTGCGCAGCCTCGGCAACACCGTCCTCAGCGGCACCGCCAACATGCTCCACGGCACCGACTTCACCGACCTCTGCTACGGCTACAACGCCTTCTGGGCCCGCTGCCTCCCCTTCATCTCGCTCGACGTCCCGGGCTTCGAGGTGGAGACGCTGATCAACCTGCGGATGGCCTCCGCCGGCTTGAAGATCGTCGAGGTGCCGAGCTACGAGAAAGAGCGGATGCACGGCGAAAGCAACCTGAAGACCTTCCGCGACGGCTTCCGCGTCCTCGGCACGATCTTCCGCGAGACCCGCCGCCGCCGCAGCCTCCGCCCCGAACGCCACTACGCGCCGGCTCCCGAGCTGGCCGAGCAGCAGCGCGCCGGCGCCACCGTCTGAGCCGAACTCCAAGTTTTCGGAGAGCCCGGCCGTTAGCCTCGGCGGCGATGAGTGATCACGCCGGCGAGGACGCACGAGGCCTAGCGGCGCTTGGAACCGCGATCCAGACCCTGCGGCTCCAGGCAGGCCTGAGTGAGCATGAGCTCGCCGCGCGTGCCGAGCTGCCACCGCAGTCCCTTACGGCGATAGAGGCGGGGCAGGAGGAGCCGACCTGGGGGGACCTGCGGCGGATAGCCGGCGGCCTCGAGGCGTCCTTGGAGAGCCTCCTGGAGCTGGCGGAAAGCCTGGAGGACGCGGGACGCGGGCCGTCGACCTAGCCCGATTGAACTACTAGCGCCGGGCGGGCGGCGGGATCGGGCTGTTGACGATGCCGCCGAACTCGTTGGGCCGGTAGGCGCCGGCGCGGATCCCCTTGCGGAAGGCCCGAAAATCCTGCTTGCGGCGCTCGATCGGCCAGTTGGTGCCGCGGTCGTCGACGTCGTACCAGATCACGGCGCGGATCTTACGGTAGTCGTGGCGGACCGTGACGAGCATGTTTTTGATCCAGGCGGGCTTGTTGCCGCCCTTGTCGCTGGCGGCGATCTCGGCCAGCATCATCGGCTTGTGCGGGGCCACCCGCTTGACGATCCGCTTGTAGGTGCGGTGGAAGACCTGGTTGAAGTTCTGCCAGCCGGGAGAGCCGCGGCGCTTGCCCCAGTTGAAGCCGTCGAGCCCGGTCCAATCGACGTAATCGTCGCCGGGGTAGAGCTCCCCGAGGGGCGTCAGGCTGCTGTAGAGGTCGACGTTGGGGCACCAAACCCAGGTGACGTTGGTGGCCCCCACCGAGGTGAAGATGTCGTGGACGTGGCGCCAGGCGGCGACGAACTGCCCCGGCGTGTTGCCGTTGACGCCCTCGCTCCAGGGGAACCAGAAGCCGTTCATCTCCCAGTTGAAGCGGAGCATGAAGGGGTGGCCCCAGGCCTTCGCCTTGGCCGCGAATTCGCGGATGAAGCCGTCGTAGCGGCCGCTGAGCAGGGTTCCGAGGCTGAATTCGGGCTGATCGACGCTAGGCGGGCTGGAGGTCGAGTTCCAGCTGAAGACCGGGACCGCGCCGTAGCGGCGGATGTTGTCCAGAGGCGTGGTCGGAAATTTGATGAAGGTGCAGCCGCTGCTGCCGCATTCCGCGAACGGCGAGGCGAACTCGATCATCGACAGACCCTTGCCGGCGAGGCCCTGGAAGCGGTGGACGGGGGTCATATCCCACGGCGCCGCTTCCCCGGTCATCTGGTCGCCGATCTGAGCGCCCCAGTAGAGGGCGTTCGGCGGCCGCTTCTTCGCCACCGCGGCGCCTGGCGCCAACAGCAGCAAAGAGGCCAGCAAGCAGGTGAGACCGGCGCGATGGACTTTGCTGTCGGTGATCTTCATCTCTTCCCTCTGGGCTTCAAACCCGCCGTACTCGCGTTGGCTGCGGCATCCCGCTGACCCTGTCTACGGGCCATGGGTCCGCCGGGATCAACGCAACGGCGGAATTGGACTGGTAGCCAGTTGGCCGAAACGGTTGTTGGCGTATATCCCCTTGTGTATGCCAAAGGCAAACGCCCTTGCCGCATTCGGAGAAGTCTCCAGCGGCCAATCCACCTGCCGGTCGAACGAGTTGAAGTAGATCAAAGCGCGGATCCGCGGGTACTTATGCGGCAGCTGCTGGAACATTTCTTTTATCCAGAGGGCCTTGTGCCCGCCGTAGGGGGTGCTGGCGAACTCGCCCAGCATCACCGGCTTGTCGGGGGCGATCTTCTTCGTCAGCGCTTTGTAGGTGAGGTCGAAAAGTTCGGCGAAGCTGCGCCACTGCTGGGGGTTGACCGGGTTGCTGCCCCAGTTGTAGCCGTCCATGCAGGTCCAGTCGACGTAGGCGGTGCCCGGGTAGACCTGGCTCAGCGGCTGTCCTTTGCGCTTGCCGCCGTCGGCGTATGGGCACCAGACCCAAGTGGCGTTGACTGCCCCGAGAGCGGTGAAGATGTCGTGGACGTGGCGCCAGGCGGCGACGTACTGGCCGGGCGCGTTGCCGTTGGCCTTCTCTGACCAAGGGAACCAGTTGCCGTTCATCTCCCAGTTGAAGCGGAGGAAGAACGGGTGGCCCCAGTCGCGGGCTTCGGTCGCGAACTGGGCGATGTAGGGGTCATAGTTGCCGGCGATGATGTCGGCGAGCTGGAAATCCGCCTGGTCGGGGCCCTTGCTCGGCGTCGCTTCTGCCCCCCAACTGAAGACCGGGATCGAGCCGTGGAGGCGGACGTCCTCCATCGCCTCGGTGGGGAACTTGTAGAAGCGGCAGGGGTTGCGGCTGCAGTCCTGCCAGGAGGAGGAGAACTCGATCAGCGACATCCCCTTGCCGACGATCTGCTCGAAGCTCGCCACCGCGTTCATGTCCCAGGGCGCATCGGTGCCGGTCAGCTGCTCGCCGATCCAGGCTCCCCAGTAGAGCGGGCGCGGCTTCACCTTGCGGGTCTTTGCCGCCCGGCCCTGCTTCCCGCCCGCGCCGGCGGCAGCGGGCAGCAGGGCGCAGCCCAGCGTCGCCAGGAGCAGCAGGACGATCAGTCGCGCCCCGATTGGGCGCCGCCAGCGAACCCTCGAAAGCGGAGAGGTAGGAAACGGCGCCGCGGTCACCGCAAGCTTCCGCTCAGCTCGGGGGCTGGATCGGGCCACCGGCGAGCTGGCCGTAGTCGGCGCCGACGTAGACCGACTGCCCGACGCCTTCGGCGAAGGCGTCGGTGGCGGCGGTCGAGGTCTCGATCGGCCAGTCCATGCCGTCGTCGAACTTGTCGAACCAGAGCATGGCGCGGACCTGCGGGTAGTTGGCGGGCACCTGGGCGAGGGCGTCACGGATCCAGGCCGCCTTGTCGCCGCCGATCTCCGAGGAGCCGACCTCGGCGATCATCATCGGCTTCGAGGGAGCGACGTCTTCGGCGATCGCGTCGTAGCTGTTGGCGAAGAGCTGATCGAAGCTGCGCCACCCCTGCGGGGCGGCGGGGTTGGTCCCCCAGTTGTAGCCGTCGAGCCCGGTCCAGTCGACGTAGGCGTCGCCGGGATATAGCGAGGCCAGCCGCGCCGCCGGGTCGCCGCCTTCGACGAACGGGCACCAGACCCAGGTCGCGTTGCTGGCGCCGACCGCGGTGAAGATGTCGTGGACGTGGCGCCAGGCGGCGACGTACTGGCCGGAGGAGTTGCCGTTGGCCTGCTCAGACCAGGGGAACCAACCGCCGTTCATCTCCCAGTTGAAGCGGAGGAAGAAGGGGTGCCCCCAGTCCTCTGCTTCTTCGGCGAATTCGCGGATGAAGTCGTCGTAGCGCCCTTCGATCACGTCGCCGAGCTGAAAGTCGGGCTCGTTCAGGCTCCAGGGAATCGACTGCGAGCTCCAGCTCAACACGGGGATCGAGCCGTGGGAGCGGATGCTGTCCATCGGGTCGGTCGGGAAGCGGTAAAAGGAGCAATCGGGCTTGCAGTAGGCGAAAGGCTGGAAGAACTGCACGGCCGAGGACGATTTGCCCGTCGCCTGCTCGAACTTGGAGACGGCGCTCATGTCCCAGGGCGCCTGAGTACCGGTGAGGTGGGAGCCGATCGTCGCCCCCCAGAAAAGCGGCTGCGGGGTGCGACTGGCCGCCGCCGGCTTGGGGTTGCCGGAGGTCGGCTGCACCTGCCCGCAGCGGCGGCGCACAGCAGTCGGCTTGAGCCGCTTGGCGCGGGCGCGGGCGCAGCGATTGAAGCCGCCCAGGGCCCGGGCCTCGGCCAGCTTCGCGTGCTTGTGTCCCGCCTTGCCGCCACCGGAGCCGGCCAGGGCGACACCGGCGCTGAGCAGGAAGATCACCGCAGCCAGCCAGACGACGCGGGCGGCGAGGCGAGTCGGAGAAGCTTGGGCCATACAAGCCCATCGGCGCCCTGACCGTTCGTTTCAGCTCCCGGCCCCCCACCTGGACATTTGTCCAGGTGGGGGTTTAAACCCTGCCGTCAGCCCAACGGGAGGATCTTGGTCGCCGAGAGAGTCGTGAAGGTGTTGCCGAGGTAGGTCGGGCTCTGCAGCCCTTCGGCGAAGGCGCTGACGGCGCTGGTGGAGGTCTCCAGCGGCCAGTCCATACTGCTGTCGTACTTGTCGAAGTAGAGCAGCGCCCGGATCTTCGGGAATTCGGTCGGAACCCTGGTGAGCATGTCCTTGATCCAGGCCGACTTGGAGCCGCCGTACTCGCTGGAGGCGACCTCGCCCACCATCAACGGCTTCGAAGGGGCGATCGAACCGGCGATCGCGTTGTAGCTCGACTTGTAGACCTGGCTGAAGCTCTTCCAGCCTTCCGGGGCGACCGGGTTGGTGCCGCGGTTGTAGCCGTCGAGGCCGGTCCAGTCAACGTAGGCGTCGCCCGGGTAGACCGAGGCCAGCGGCGTCGAACCGCTGTACTCGACGTTGGGGCACCAGACCCAGGTCACGTTGGTGGCGCCGACGGAGGTGAAGATGTCGTGGACGTGGCGCCAGGCGGCGACAGATTCACCGGGCTGGTTGCCGTTGACGCCCTCGTGCCAGGGGAACCATTTGCCGTTCATCTCCCAGTTGAAGCGGAGCATGAAGGGGTGGTTCCAGGCCTTCGCCTTGGTCGCGAATTCGCGGATGTAGGCGTCGTAGCGGCCGGAGATCACGTCGGAGAGCTGGAAGTCGGGCTCGACCTTGGTCGAGGGGATCGACTGCGAGCTCCAGCTCAGAACCGGGATCGAGCCGTGCAGGCGGATATTTTCGAGCGGCCCCGAGGGGAAGCTGTAGAACGAGCAGCTCGGGTTGCAGTTGGCGAAGGGCTGGAAGAAGTTCACCATCGAGACCTTCTTCTTGGTCTCTTCCTCGAGCTTGGTGACCGCGCCCATGTCCCAGGGCGGCTGGCCGCCGGTCAGGTGGGTGCCGATCGTCGCCCCCCAGTAGATCGGGCCGCTGCTGCCGGTTTCGGGAGCGGGAGCCGGGGTCGGAGCGGGTTCCGGAGTCGGAGTGGGTTCGGGGGTCGGCGTCGGTTCGGGCGTCGGTTCCGGGGCAGGGGTGGAGGTGGTGTTCGAAGCCTTCACGGTCACGCTCGTCGTCGCTCTCACGCCCTTGGAACCGTAAGCGGTGGCGCTGAGGGTGTGGTCGCCGTTGGCAAGTTTGGTCGTGTCGACGCTGCCGCTGTAGGGAGCGGAGGAATCGCTGAACTTGGCGACCCCGTCGACGAGGAATTCGACCTTGCCGGGAGCGCCGGCGGTGACGGCGACTTCCCAGTCGACCGTGCCGGAGACGGTGGTGCCGTTGCCCGGCTTGACGGTCGAGATCGTCAGGACTTCCTTGTTGCCGGCGCTGCTCTTGCTGCTGCCGCTGGTGGTGGCGGCGGAAGTGGTGTCGGTGATGGTCTTGTCGCGTCCGAGCGACTTGGCGGGGCCGATGCCTTCGGCGGCAAGGGCGCTCGGAGCCAGTACGGCGAAGAGGGCGAAGCAGAGGATGAGGAGCTTGGAGAGGAATCGAGTGGTAGCCATTGCTCGGCTCCCATCGGACCTCCCCCCCTAGCGATTCACTGCGGCCCGCGAGAGCTGGACGTTTGTCCGCGGGCCGAAGCACTCCCACTGGACGTTACGTCGGCGATTGGCACCTCACTATTAAGTACCCACCCATAGAGGTCCAGCAAAGCGGCGCTGCACTCATCCCATGAAGTGAGGCTGGGGGCGCTCTGCGGGGGCGCCTTGTCCAGCTCCTCGAGCGCGGCGGCGGCGATCTGCTCGGGGCCCGAGTCGAGCGGGATCGCGCGGCCGAAGCCGTCAGCGGCGATCTCCGAGAGACCGCCGGCGTCGGCGACGAGCAGCCGGCGGCGGGCGGCGGCTGCCTCCAGGGCGACCAGGGGATGGCTCTCGAACTCGCTCATCAGGACGACCAGCGAGACCCCACCGAGCAGCGTCGCCATCCCCAGCGGGTCCCCCGCCGGCACACTGGTCACCTCGACGCTGTCGCCGAGGCCGAGCTCTCGCACGCGCTCCCGCAACTCATCCTCATAGGGGCCCTTGCCGACGATCAGCAGCCGCGCCTCGGGCTTTTGCTCCAGCACCAGCGGGAACGCCTCGAGCACGCGGTGGTGGCCCTTGTAGCGCTCGAGCCGGCCGATCGAGGCCAGCGTCGGCACCGCCGGCTCGCCGCCGACGACGTCGCCGTCGGAGAAGCTGAGATCGGTGCCGTTGGGGATGAAGACGAAGCGCTCGGCTGGCACGCCGAGGAGCGCGCCGTATTTCTCGATCTCGAAGCGAGCGATCGCGACCAGCCGCGCCGCCCGGCGCAACAGCGGCGCCAGCAGCCGCATCTGCGGCCCGCGGGCGCGGTTGCGGTGCTCGAGCGAGTGGCCGCCGCCGTGGAAGGTGACGACGTAGGGGACGCGCAAGGTGAGCGCCCGCAGCATCGCCAGCGGGGCGACCAGCGTGTGGTAGCTCTGGACGTGGACGAGGTCCCACTTCTCCTGCCCCATCGCGCGCCAGATCCCGGGGGCGAAGTGCCAGTCGCGGCCACGCGGCCAGGCGCGCAGCGTGCGGATGCGGACGCCTTCGTGCGTCTGCTCCGTAGCGCCGTCTGCGTCGGGATCGGTGCAGATCACCTCGACGTGGACGCCGGCCGCGGCCATCCTCGTGCTCACCTCGAGCACGTGGCGCTCCACCCCACCCTGCGCCAGCGGGCTGCGCGGGGTCACCATCAGCACCCGCGGCGCGGCGCCGTTGGAGCTCGGGTGCGCGCCCTCGGTCTCGTCGGGCTTGGCAAGGCCGGTGCGGATCCGCAGGTAGTCGATGCTGGTTGCGGCGAGGCCGACGAAGATCATCGCCGCCCGGCTGACCCCGGTGGGGTCGCCCTTGAAGACGGCGCCGAGGTCGCGGAGGACGCCGAGCGGCAGCGTCCGCCGCACGTAGGAGCGCTCGGAAGACAAACCGTCCTCGGTTCCAACCATCCCGCTCAGCACCGCCTTCGAACGCCCCTCGGCGCGGCAGCGGTCGATGAAGTAGCGGACCTTGCCGCGGGTCGGCGGCACCACGTGTTCGACCGCGGCGGCGGGGTCGTAGAGGATCTCGGCCTCGGGCCAGCGCTGGTGGACGCGGATGCTGAGGTCGGTCTCCTCGCAGCCGACCGGCAGCGTCCCGACCCGACCGAGGTCGTGGCTGAAGCCGCCGACGTCGAGGAGGGGTTGGCGGCGGAAGGACATGTTGGCGCCGACGAGGTTGCGCACCGCCTCCAGCTGCTGCGGCATCCCCGAGTGGGTGCAGCCGACGACCCAGTCGAACTCAGGCGGGAACCAATCGGGCTTGCCCTCGACCCAGCGCGGCGTCACCGTCCCCCCCGCACCGAGGACGTTGGCGTCGGCATAGGCCGCGGCCAGGCGCGCCAGCCAGTCCGGGGCGGCAATCGCGTCGTCGTCGAGGAAGGCGACGACCTCTCCCGTCGCCGCGGCGACGCCGCTGTTGCGGGCGCCGGAGAGACCCTTGCGCTCGCGGTTCTCGATGATCTTCAGGTCCGGCCAGAGCCCCCGCACCTCCTCCAGCAGCGCCGGCGCGTGGTCGATCACCAGCACGATCTCGTGCGCGGGCAGGGTCTGCCCCCGCAAGGAGTCGACGGATTCGCTTAGAACCTCTAGACGGTCGCGCGTGAAAGCGCAGATGACGACCGAGATGGTGGGCGGCTCGCTCGGCACCGGCGAGATTCTGGCACGCTCGCCGCCCGAGACCCTGCCAGTCTTCTCCCATGCGAATCATGATGCTCGCCCAATCCTTTGCCCCGATCGTCGGCGGCGAAGAGCGCGTGGTCGAGGACCTGACGCGCGAGCTGGTGGCGCGCGGGCACGAAGTCTCGGTCGCGACCCTGCAGCAGCCAGGCGACGTCACGGTCGCCGAAGTGGCGGGGGCGGCGGTCCACCCGCTGCGCAGCAGCAGCTACCGGGTCGTGCGCAGCCAGGGCGACGTCGAACGCCGCCATGCCCCACCCCTCCCCGACCCCGAGACGGTCCTCGACCTCGGCCGGGTCCTGCGCCGCGAGCGGCCGCAGGTCGTCCACGCTCACAACTGGATCGTCCACTCCTACCTGCCGCTGGCGCGCACCTCCCACAGCGCCCTCGCCCTCTCGCTGCACGATTACGGGCTGATCTGCGCGACCAGGCGCCTGCGGCGCAAAGACCACCTCTGCTCGGGACCGGCGCCGATCAAGTGCCACCAGTGCGCCGCCGAGCACTACGGAACCGCGAAGGGATTGGTGGCCGCCTTCGGGACGCGCTCGCAGGAGTCCCGGCTGCGCCGCCACGTCGACGCCTTCCTTCCGGTCAGCTCGACCGTCGAGGAGCTCTGCCGGATCCGCGAGGACGAGGTCTCGCGGGTGATCCCCAACTTCATCGGCGAGCTGCCCGAGGCCCCGCTCGCAGACCCCCGCCTGGCCGGGTTGCCGGAGGAGCCCTTCATCCTCTACTTCGGCGACGTCACCGTGGACAAGGGCGCCTGGGAGCTGGCCGAGGCCTACCGCGAACTCCGCGACCCTCCGCCGCTCGTCCTCGTCGGCCGCTGCTACATCGACGAGCTGAAGAGCCGCCCGGGCGTCTACGCGATGGGGGCGTGGCCCCACGAGGTGGCGATCGAGGCGCTGCGACGCTCCCTCTTCAGCGTCGCCCCCTCGATCTGGCCGGAGCCTTTCGGCCTCGTCGCGCTCGAGGCGGCGGCGGCGGGCAAGCCGATCGTCGCCACCGACATGGGCGGCCTGCGCGACATCGTCGTCGACGGGGAGACGGGTCTGGTGGTGCCCGCGGAAAACCGGGCGGCGCTGGGGGCGGCCATCCAACGGCTGATCCGGGACGAGGACCTGCGGAGGCGGCTGGGCGCGGCGGCCACTCGCCAGGCGGCGAAGTTCAGCCCCGCCGCCGTGGTGCCGCAGGTCGAGCAGGCCTACGAGCTGGCGCTTGCTAGACATCGCGGTCGATGAGCGGGGAGGCGCAACTGCGGGCGGGGGCCTATCTCTTCCTCCACCGGGCGAGCGGCAGCAAGCTCGGCTCCTACTACCGCGCGTTCCTGCGCCAGGACCGCGAACGCTCGTACCCGGCCCCCGGTGAGCTGCTGGCGCAGACTCTGAAGCACGCCGTCACCAGCGTCCCTCATTACCGTGGGACCGTCTCGCCGCGGGAAATCGACGCCGACCCCTTCGCCGCCCTCGACCGCTTCCCGCTGCTCAGCCGCGACGTCGTCCGCGCCGAGTGGCCGCAGATGCTCTCCGAGCACGGCAACCGCGACGGCTGGATCGAGAACACCTCGGGCGGTTCGACCGGCGAGCCGGTGAAGCTGCTGCAGGACCCCGGCCACCTCGCCTGGACGGTGGCCGCCCGCGAGGTTTACTCGACCTGGGCCGGCGGCGGCCTCGGCGAGCCCGAGCTCTACATCTGGGGTTCGGAGAAAGACCTCGAAGGCAACGCCTCCCTGCGCAACGGGGTCGGGAACAGGCTCCTGCGCCGCACGCTGCTGAACGCCTTCCTGCTCACCGACGAGACGATCGAGGCGATCCTCGGGCGGCTGCGCCCCGGCCCGCCCAACCTCGTCATCGCCTATGCCCAAGCCGGCTACGAGGTGGCCCGCTACGCGGCGCGCAACGGGATCGAGGTGCCGCCGCAGCGCGGGATGATCGCCACCGCCGGGACGCTTTACGACTTCATGCGCGACCAGCTCGAGGAGACCTTCGGCTGCCGGGTGCTGAACCGCTACGGCTCCCGCGAGACCGGCGACATGGCCGGCGAGTGCGAGCATCGCACCGGCCTTCACGTCCTGCCCTGGAACTGCCACGTCGAGGTGCTGGGAGACGACGGCGCGCCGGTCGGCCCCGGCGAGGAGGGCGAGATCGCCGTCACCGGCTTCACCAACCGGGCGATGCCGCTCGTCCGCTACCTGATCGGCGACCGGGCGCGGCTGCCCGCAGGCGAGGTGCAGTGCCCCTGCGGGCGACGGACGCAGATGCTGGCCGAGGTGACCGGGCGCAGCGTCGACACCTTCCTCGGGTCCGACGGGCAAATGGTCGACGGCGAGTACTTCACCCACCTCATGTACTTCCGCCCCTGGCTGCGCCAGTTCCAGGTCCTCCAGCGCTCGCCGACCGAAGTGGTCTACCGGGTCGCCTGCGAGACCGAGATGCCCGCCGCCGATCGCGAAGAGATCGTCGCCAAGACCAGGTCCGTCCTCGGCGAGAGTTGCGCGGTCGAGTTCGAGCAGGTGGAGACGATCGCCCCGAGCGCCTCCGGCAAGCTCCGCTACACGATCCGCGACTTCTGACTCAGGCGCTCACGCGCGAGGGATCGCGCACCGCCCCACCCCGCAGCAGGAAGGCTACGGCGAGCAGCACGCCGACGACCTTGCCGAGGCCCCAGCCGATGCCGGCGCCCTCGAGCTCGAGCGGGGGCAGCAGGAGCCAGGTGGCGGCGATCGCCACCACCAGGGTCGCCCAGGTGGCGAGGGCGGCGTCCTGGAGGCGGTGCTTGACGCGAAGCACGGCGAGGGAGATCTGCAGGGCGGAGTCGAAGGCGGCGGCGGCGATCAGGATCAGCAGCAGGGGCTCGCCTTCGTCCGCGTACGCCGGGCCGAAGGCGCCGAGGATCAACGGCCCGAAGACGACGAGGACGAGCGCCGGCGGCCCCGCCAGCATCAGCGTGTGGCGGATCGCCTTGCGGACGTCCTCTCCCAGCCGCTCGGGCTCGTGCGCGCCCTCGGCGAAGAGCGCGTTGCCGATCGCCGGGGCAATGAAGAAGAGGGCGCTGGCGACCATGAAGGTCGTGTAGAAGTACGCGTTCTGCTCGGGTCCGAGGCGGGCCGAGACGAGGACCGGCAGCAGATAGCTGGAGGCCTGGGCGCCGAGGTTGATCGACTGGTGACCGGCGATCAGGCCGCGGATCTCGCTCAGCTCGGTGCGCCAACCCTGCAGATAGGGGCGGAAGTCGTGACCGAGCTTCGGCAGTTCGTTGAAGAAGGCGAGACCGTCGATCAGCAGGAAGGAGCCTGCCCAGATCGCCAGGATCCAGGTGGTGCCGTCGGTCGGAACGACCGAGGCGAGCGGGATCAGGGCGATCCGCAGCACCGCCGCGATCACGTTGCGGATGAACGAGAGCTTCGCCTGCCGCTCGGCGATACAGGCGTAGTCGATGACCAGCGAACAAGCCGACCCGACCACCCCCAGCGGCAGCAGCAGGAAGGTGGCGGGGCTGAGACCGTGCTTCAGGGTCGGGATCAGGGTCGGCAGCAGCACCGCCGCAATCGCGCCGCCGACGAGGCTCGCCACCGTCGCCAGGGCGATCGCCGTGGTGACGGTCCGCGACCAGTCCCGGCCGGCCTCGCGCGAAGCCAGCCGCGAGACCAGCACCTGCCCCAGTCCGAGGTTGGTGAGGACGGAGACGAAGAGCATCGCCGAGATCAGCGCCGCCGAGCGCCCCACTTCGGCCGCCGAAAGCGTCCGCGCCGCGACCAGCCAGAAGCCGAACCCCAGCAACGAGGTCGCCGCGGTCGTACCCATGATGTAGACGCTGTTGCGGAACAGCGACTGCTCGCGCAGGCGCCTCAGCCGCTGCCTGCCCCGGGCGAGGCGAGAGTCATGCATGATCGCGGGCGATTCTCGCAGCCGCCGCCAGCGGAACCGATGCCCTTCCTATGCTGCGCCCCATGGAGCCTCCAGTCGAGACCATCCGTCTCCAGCCGACCCGCGGCTTCAGCCGGGTGCTGGCGCCGCGGGAACTGTGGCGCTACCGCGACCTGGCGGGGCAGATCGCCCTGCGGGACATCACCGTGCGCTATCGGCAGACCGCGCTCGGCGGTGCCTGGGCGGTGCTGCAGCCGATCGGCTTCATGGTCGTCTTCTCGCTGATCTTCGGCCAGGTGGCGGGGGTCTCCTCGAACGGGCTCCCCTACCCCCTGTTCAGCCTCGCGGCGCTGGTGCCGTGGACCTTCTTCGCCAACGCGCTGCTGCTCGGCTCCGACAGCCTCGTCTCTAACTCCGCCCTGGTCTCGAAAATCTATTTCCCGCGGATCTTCATGCCGGCCGGGGTGGTCGCCGCCGGCTTCGTCGACCTCGGGATCTCGATCGTGATCCTGCTGATCATCGTCTTCGCCTGGGGCTTCGTCCCCTCGGTCGCGATCCTCGCTCTGCCGCTGCTGGTGGCGATCGCCGCGGCGGCGGCGATCGGTACCGCCGCCGCCCTCTCGGCGATCAACGTCCGCTACCGCGACGTCCGCTACGTCGTCCCCTTCGGAATCCAGATGTGGCTATTCGTCACCCCGGTCGTCTACGCCAGCAGCGCCCTCGACGAGCCCTGGCGGACGCTCTCGGCGATCAACCCGATGGTCGGCGTCGTCGAAGGCTTCCGCTGGGCGACGCTCGGCACCGGCAACGCCCCTTGGGACCTGATCGGGGTCTCCGCCGCCGCGGCGCTGCTGATCTTCGCCGCCGGCCTTGCCTACTTCGACCGCGTCGAGCGCGCCTTCGCCGACTTCGTCTGAGATGGGCAGTACTGCGATCGAGGCCCGGGAGCTGGGCAAGCGCTACACCCTCGGCCTCAGCCGCCGCGGCTACGGGACCTTGCGGGAGGCGCTCGTCGAGGCCGCCCGCCGGCCGCTGCGGCGCAACGGCGGGGGCCCCAAGGGCGACGTCCTCTGGGCGCTGAAGGACCTCTCGATGACGATCGAGAACGGCGAGGTCGTCGGCCTGATCGGCCACAACGGCGCCGGCAAGAGCACGCTGCTGAAGATCCTCTCGCGGATCACCGAGCCCTCGACCGGCTACGCCGACGTCCGCGGCCGGGTCGGCTCGCTGCTCGAGGTCGGGACCGGCTTCCACCCCGAGCTGACCGGCCGCGAGAACATCTTCTTGAACGGCGCGATCCTGGGAATGCGCAAAGCCGAGATCCGTACCCGCTTCGACGAAATCGTCGAGTTCGCCGAAATCGAGCGCTTTCTCGACACGCCGGTGAAGCGCTACTCGAGCGGGATGTCGGTCCGGCTGGCCTTCGCCGTCGCCGCCCACCTCGAACCGGAGATCATGCTCGTCGACGAGGTGCTCGCGGTCGGCGACGCCGCCTTCCAGCGCAAGTCGCTGGGGAAGATGAACGAGGTCGCCAAAGAGGGCCGCACTGTCGTCTTCGTCTCCCACAACCTGGCGATCATCCAGGCGCTCTGCACCCGCGGGATCCTGCTCGAGCGGGGCGAGGTCGTCACCGACGCCCCGATCGACGACGCGATCAACAGCTACCTGCGAACGCTGGAGAGCGCCGCTTCGGCCGATCTCCTCGAGCGGACCGATCGCGATACCCGCGCCTACGACGAGACGCTGGTGCGACGGCTCGAGATCCACAACCCCGGCGGGGCGCCGAACGTGGTCGTCGCGGGAGCGCCGGCGACGATCTCCGTTGACGTCACCGAGCAGCTGTTGGGGATGGACTGCCAGCTGACGATCGCCAACAGCCTCGGCCAGCCGGTCTGCACGCTCGACAGCAAGGTCTCGGCCCCGGTCGACGTTCGCAATCGCGAGCTCGGCCCGCGGATCGAGTGCGAGATCGGCGAGCTGCCGCTGCTGCCGGGCCGCTACCGGATCGACGTCCTGGTGATGGCCAAGAACCAGATCCAGGACGGGCTCCAGGCCGCCACCTTCTTCGACGTCGAGCCGGGCCTGATCGGCGAGCGGCCGACCGCCGGCGCCAGCTCGGAAGGCAACGTCATGCTCCCCCACGCCTGGCGGTTGCCTGAGTGAGCGAACCGACCTTCGCGATCGTCATCACGGCATACGAAGCCGCTGACGTGATCACGGGCGCGATCGACTCGGCGCTCGCGCAGACGCGTCCGGCCGAGGAGGTGATCGTCGTCGACGACGGTTCGAAAGACGACCTCGGAGCTGTCCTCGCTTCCTACGGCGAGCGGATCAAGCTTGTGCGCAAGGCAAACGGCGGCGGCGCCTCGGCCCGCAATGCCGGCGTCGCCGCGACGGCTTGCGAGTTCATGGCGATCCTCGACGCCGACGACGCCTACCACCCGCGGCGCCTGGAGGCGACTGCCGAGCTGGCCCGGCAGCGACCGGAGCTCGACCTGATCGCCACCGACGCGCGCTTCGTCGTCGAGGGGCGCCCGAGCGGCACCTTCCTCAAGCACAACCGCTTCCCCGAGGACGATCAACGTACCGCGATCTTCGATTCCTGCTTTCCAACCGGCTGGCCGACCGTGCGGATCAGCGCTCTGCAGGCGGCCGGAGGATTCGACGAGGAGATGCGGATCGCCTACGACTGGGACTGCTGGCTGCGGATGATCCTCGCCGGCTCGCGCGTCGGGATGGTGCGCGAGCCGCTCTACGACTATGTGCTGCACGGCGGCAGCCTCGCCTCATCGCGGGTGGCAAGCCTGCGCGAGCGGGTGCGGCTGCTGGAGAAGGCAGCGCGGAACCCCGAGCTGAGGGCGGAGGAGCGACCGGCGCTGGAGCGCTCCCTCGCCCTCCACCGCGAGCAAGCGGCGCGCGGCGGGATCGAGGCCGCTCTGTACGGCGACAGCGGCCGCTCCGAGGCGGCGCGGATCGCCCGCACGGCCGGCCTCTCTCCCCGCACGCGTTCGCTGGCGGCGTTGGCAGCCTTGGCCCCTCCCCTCGCCCGCCGCTACGTCTCGCCGACCGCGGCGCCGGAGGAGCGCTTCGAGGTGAGCCCCGGGTGACCAGGTTCAGCGTCGTCATCCCGACCTACCGGCGACCCGAGCTCGTCGTCCGCAACGTTGCCGCGCTCGACCGCCAGCAGTTCCGCGACTTCGAGGCGATCGTTGTCGACGACGGCTCCGGCGACGGCACCGCCACGGCGCTGCGCGCGCTCGATCCCGGCTTCCCGCTAGCGGTGATCGAGCAGGCGAACCAGGGAGCGGCCGAGGCCCGCAACGTCGGCGCCCGAGCCGCGAAAGGAGAGCTGCTGCTGTTCCTCGACGACGACATGGAAGCCGACCCCGCCCTGCTCGCCGAGCACGACCGCTCCCACCGCGAGGGCGGCGGCCTGGTCGTCGGCGACATGCCGATCCACCCCGACTCCCCGCCGAACCTGCTCAGCTGGGGGGTCGGTCACTGGGCCGAGTCGCGGCGGCAGCGCCTGATCTCGGCCGGTGAGGAAATCGGGCTCGACGACCTCCTCACCGGCCAGATCTCGATCGCCAAGGACGACTTCTTCCGCCTCGGCGGCTTCGACACCACCTTCACCCGGGAAGGGCTCTTCGGCGGCGAGGACATCGACTTCAGCCACCGAGCCCTGAAAGCGGGCTTGAAGGCGGTCTTCAACCCGGCCGCGATCAGCTACCAGTACTACGCGGTCGATCCGGCTGCCTACCTGCGCCGGGCCCGTGAGACCGGCCGCTCGGAGGAGGAGCTGGTGCTCAAGCACCCGGATCAGGCGGGTCGCTTCGACGCCGCCCCCGCCTTCCACACCCGTCGCAGCCGCTGGCTCCTCGGCCCCCTGGCCGCGGCGCCGCTGTGGGCGAGCCGGCCGCTGCGGAGCCTTGCCGTCCAACTTGTGCGGAGCGGCAGGGACGACCAATGGACCCGACGGCTCTTCTTCGGACTGCGGACGATGGAACACCGGCGCGGCGCCCGGCTGGCGAGGCGCGAGTTCTCGACCGGCAGCGCCGTCGTCCTCGCCTTCCACGCCGTCAGCGACCTCTCCGACGACCCGGTCCTGGCCGAGTACGGCGTGACGCCGCGGCGCCTAGCCGAGTACCTGGATGCCCTCTCGCGCAAGGGCTGGAGCTTCGTCGACCTCGACGGGCTGCTCGCCGGTCTCGACGGCCGCGCCGAGCTGCCCTCCCGGGCCGCCCTCGTCACCTTCGACGACTGCTACGTCGACCTGCTCGAGGCCGGCGCCGAGGTGCTGGCCGAGCGCGGGGTCCCGGCAGTCGCCTTCGCCGTCGCCAACCTCACCGGCGGTGTCAACGAGTGGGACCGACCGCTCGGCGCGAGGGAGCTGCGCCTGCTCGACGGAGAAGGGCTGCGCGAGCTGGCCGCGCGCGGGATCGAGATCGGCTCGCACGCGTTGACCCACCGGCCGCTGGCCCGCCTCGACCCCGAGGAGGCGGCGCGCGAGGCGCAGGAGTCGGCGGAGCGGCTCGAGGCGTTGGGGCTGCCGCGCCCGCGGGCGCTCTCCTACCCGCACGGGGAGTCCTCCGCCGCGGTCGAGGCGGCGGTCCGGGAGGCCGGTTACTCGCTGGCCTTCACCGTCACCCCAGGAACGGTCGCGGTCGGCGCCGACCGCTGGGCGCTGCCCCGGGTCGAGGTGCTGGCGAGCGACTCGCCGCGCGCGCTGCGGCTCAAGCTCGCGAGCGTGCGATGGCCGGCTCGCCTGCGGCAGCCGGTGTGGCGGCTCGCCCGTCGACTCCGCTGACGATCGTCCCGGTGCGCATCGAGTGTTTGCGGCGCAGCGCCGGCTTCTCGACGAAGTGGTAGGTGAGCGTCGAGAGGGCTCCTACGGGGACGGCGATGATCAGCGTGTTGACCAGCAGCCCGCCCCAGCCGCCGACGGTGAGGCCGCGTTCGTTCAGCCAGGTGATCAACGGCTGGTGCCAGAGGAAGACGCTGTAGGAGACGACCCCTACCGCGACCAGGGCCGGCGACTCGAGCAGGCCGATCACCCGCGAGGAGCGCGGCGCCCCAGGGTCGGGGATGACGATCGCGGCGAAGAGCAAGGCCAGAGCCAGGGCCTCGCCGGTGTTCTGCAGCAGGTAGCTGTGCTCGCCCATGTGCATCGTCCAGGCGCACGGCAGGAAAATCAGGAAACCGAGGATTGCCGCGAGCGGCCGCCAGTTGCGCGGCAGCCGCAAGCGATTGTCGATCACCTCCACGTAGGCGACCGCGACCACCATCCCGAAGCTGAAGAGGTCGGCCTGGGCCCAGAAGCTGCGCTCGACCACCGAGTGCCAGTCGTGGCCGTAGCCGGCGGTGGCCGGCGCCGGCAGCAGCGTGCCGGCGACGAACTTGCCGGTCAGACCCAGCGCCAGCAACAGCAGCGGCGGCGCCAGCAGCGCCAGGACGCGGCCGCGGCGGTCGCTGGCGCGGCGGGCGATTCGGGCGGCGATGAAGACGAGCACCGGCAGGGCGAAGTAAAAGACGAGCTCGACCGCGAGGGACCAGGCTGGACCGATTCCCGTGTTCAGCGTGGTCGGGCGGTAGTTCTGCAGGAGCAGGGCGTTCTCGAGCAGCGGCAGCGGCGAGAGGCGGCCGGTGGCGCCTACTTCGGGCAGGTAGACGGCGCCCAGCACAACCGCGCAGGCGAGGAGGATCACCCAGTAGGCGGGAGCGATCCGGAGGATGCGGTTGCGCAGATAGGCGCGGACCGAAAGCGAGGGAGCGTTGCGGGCGATCGTCGCCGCGAAGGGCCGGTAGAGGAGGAAGGCGGAGAGGGTGAAGAAGAGCGTCACCCCGACCGAGAGGGTCGAGAGCGCGTAGTCGAGGCCGGTGCCGGCGCCGAGCAGGGTGCCGCCGGGGGTCGAGAACCCCCAGACGTGGACGAGGACGATCGAGCAGGCAGCGATCGCACGCAGGCCCTAGATCCCCTGCAGGCGGGGAGTAGTCGAGGGATGGAAGGCGATTCGCTCGGTCGTCTCCTCGTGATTCACCCCGCAGTTATCGGCGGGATTGCAGCCCCGCCTGAGATGCGCAAGACGGGGGACGGGTCCGTCATCATGCCCCGCCAGGCCGATGATCGAATCCCTCCAAATTCCCTTCGGCGACCGTCCCGCCGCCCAGAGGCTCGCCCAGTCCTTCGGCTGGCGGGCAGTCGTGCCGCTGCTGCAGGCGCGGGCGCGGCGGCGGCTGTCGCGGCTGCAGCCGGGCGCCGCCACGATCGTCACCGTCAACTGGAACTCCTGGCCGCAGCTGCAGGTCCTGATCGACGTCGTCCGCCGACGCAGCCCCGCCGGAACCCGGATCATCGCCGTCGACAACGGCTCCGAGGACGAGTCGCGGGCGCGGCTCGCAGAACGCCCCGACGTCAAGGTCGTGAAGCTGCCGCTCAACCTCGGCCACGAGCTGGCGATGGACTTGGGCGTGCTGCAGGTGGAGACCGAGTTCGTCGTCGCCCTCGACGTCGACGCCTTCCCCCTCCACGGGGACTGGCTCGACCGGCTGCTGACCCCGCTCGACGAAGGTGCGCAGGTCGCCGGCGCCAGGCTCAACCGCGAGTACGTCCATCCCTGCTGCTGGGCGATGCGGACCGCCCGCTTCGTCTCGCGGGGTCACTCCTTCCGCTCCCACTACCGGCCGCGCGAGGGCGATCGCGACGCCTTCGGCGACAGCGGCGAGGAGATCTCCGCCGCCGAGGCGCCGAACCTCCGCTTCTTCGAGGTGACGAGCCAGCGCGGCCCGGGCGATGTCGGGACCGTCTTCGGCGACCTCGTCTACCACAACTTCTACGCGACCCGGTTCAACGCAACCTCCGACCAGACCCTGGACGAGGTCGTCGCCGCCGACGACCCGAAGCGGGCCTGGGAGGAGGCGCTCGAGCGCTACGCGCGTTGAGCGAGCCGGCGGCAGCGCCCTGGTGCGAGGCGCCCTGGCGCACGCGGCTGGCACGGCGGCTGCCGCTGATCGGGCGCCTGGCCCGCCTCGCCGCACCGCGCTCGCAGCGCTGGCGGCAGCTGGCCGACGACCTCGCCTTCTGGGAAGACGTGCGCGGATCGGCAAGCGACGAGGAGTGGCGGCGGCTGACCAGCTCCTACGCCGTCCTCGTCTATCACCGCTTCGCCGGTGAGCTGAAGCCGGGACAGGAGCGGATCGACCTCGACCCGCGCCGCTTCCGCCGCCAGCTGCGCCTCCTGCGGGCGCTCGGGTTCAAGCCGCTGCCGCTGGAGGACCTCCTCGCCTTCCACGGCGGCGAGCGCAACGACCTGCCGCGCCGCCGCTTCGTGATCACCGCCGACGACGCGATGGCCGACGCGGTCGAGCCGCTGCGGCGGGCGGCCGGGCTGGCCCCGCAGCTCTTCGTCCCCACCGCCGAGGTCGGCAAGGAGGCCCACTGGATCGACGGGGAGCCGGTGGCGAGCTGGGAGGAGGTGCGCTCCCTGGCTGCCGCCGGCGTCGCGATCGGCTCCCATACCCGCCACCACCGCCGGCTCAGCCAGCTTGGGCCGACCGAGCGGGAGGTCGAGCTGGTCGGCTCCCTCGCCGAGCTGCGCGAGCAGGTGCCGGGCGCCGCCGCGGTCATCGCCTACCCCAACGGCGACCACGACGACGCCGTCTGCGAGGCGACCCGCGCGGCCGGCTACGCCCTCGCCTACACGACCGAGAAGGGCCGCAACGGCGCCGCCACCGACCCCTTCCGCCTGCGCCGGGTCAGCGTCCACGGCGCCGACGGCGCCCTCGCGGTCCTCTGGAAGGTATTGACGGGCGACGCTCTCCCCTCCTTCTGGCTGCGCCTGCGCCGCTAGGTACTAGGGCTTCGAGGCGGCGGCGATCAAGGCGTTGGGCCGACCGAAGGTGAGACCGGCCCGCTCTAGCCGCACGGCGGCGGCGAGGAAGGGGAAGGCAAGCAGGCGGACGGGGAGCGGGGAGCGTTTGATCCTGTCGCTGATCTCCTGCGCGCCGGCGGCGAGGCTGCGGTAGGTCGGCCGCACCTGCACGTCGCTGAAGCCGCTCTCGCGCAGGAGGGCCTCCAACTGCTCCGCGGTGTAGCCCTGGCGGACCTGCTCGCGCCAGGTCCCGGGGCTGCCGGGCAGCACCGGCTGCCAGTCGCGTTCGGGCACCTGCAGGACCAGGGAACCGCCGGACCGCAGCGCCCCGAACATCATCTGCAGGGCACGGCGGTCATCGGGGATCTCGCTTAGGCACTCGACCGCCAGGACCACGTCACGCCCGGCCTCGGGCAGGGGCTCTTCGAGGTTGCCGGGGACGAAGCGGACGTTGGACAGCCCGCGCGCCGCGGCGCGCCTGCGCGCACCGTCGAGCATGTCCTCGCGCAGATCGACGCCGACGATCGCCCAGGCCGAGTGGTGCTTGGCGATCGCCAGCGAGAGCAGGCCGTCGCCGCAGCCGGCGTCGAGCACCTGCAGCCGGCCGTCCCCCGCGGACCGTCGCGCCACCTCCCGCTCGGCGAGCGCGAGCCGCAGGCGCCGGGCCGGCGCCATCAGCGCCAGCCGCTCCTCGAGGATCGCCTTCAGGTTCATCGCAGCTCCTCTTCGACCAAGCCGAGGAACATCCCTTTCCGCAGGTCCTCGGAACGCGGTCGGTCGCCGGTCTCCAGTTGGAGGTGGCGGTAGTCGCTGCGGCTGTGGATGATCCAGCAGAGCAGGCGCAGGCGGCGGAAGTCCTCCGGGGCGATCCGCAGCGCCGAGGCGTACTCGTTGACCGCACGCTGGGCGACCTGCCCGTACTCGCTGGCCGGGTCGAGCAAGCGCGCGTAGGACTCGCGGGTGCGGCCGCTCTCGAGGGCGCCGTCGAGGACGAGGGCGCAGTTGACGAGGAAGTAGAGGAGATCCAGGGCCGGCAGCCCGTCTGGCTCGGCTGACTCCCAGTCGAGCAGAACGGGATCGCCGGCGGGCGTGACGACGAGGTTCCAGGGCGAGCAGTCGCGGTGCTCGGGAACGGCCGGCAGCCGGCCGAGGCCCACGAGCGAGGAGCGGAGCGAGGCGAGGACGGGCTCGGCGAGGACAGCGCCGAACTTGTCTTCGAAATCGGCGAGCGGCTCCTCGACCAGGCGCTGGCGCGACTCGACCCCCGGCACCTCGGTGCGGGCCAGCTCGACCAGGAGCGCGGTCACCCGCATCGCCATCTCCTCGAAGTTGTCGGGCCGCAGCAGCTCGAGCAGGGAGCGCCCTTCGACCACGTCGGCGACGACCGCGAGCCGCCCGGCGCGGCGCCCCTTGCTGCGGAAGCGCGGCACCCCCGCCAGGTCCGGCCGCTCCTCCGCCAGGCGCCCGAGGACCCGCGCCTCGCGCTCCAGGCCGGGCTCGGCCTCCGGCACGCGGGCGAATTTCACCGCCGCCGAGGGTTTCGCCTCCGTTCCCTCGAAAGCGAGACCGACGACCTTGTTGATGCTGCGGTGGCCGCCGGTGAGCAGCAGCAGCGGCGCTGCCGGCGGCAGATCAAGCTCTTCGTCGCCGGTCGAGGGACGCCGGCCGATGACGTAGAGCGGCGCCAGCAGGCCGGCTCGCCTGGCCAGGCGCCAGAGGCCATGGAGCGCCTTCTCGCCAAGGGAGTCGGCGCCGCGGGCGGCCAGCAGATACTCCACCGCCGCGTCCGATTCGACCGGCAGCCAGAACTGCGGCAGCCGCTGCGGCAGCGGGCCGGGCCAGTAGACCCGCACGTCCTCGAAGCCGGCGGCCTCGGCCCGTCGCCGCGCTCGACGTGACCGGCCCGGCGAGGGCAGCCGCCAGCTCTCGACCAGCTCGGCCGCCGGCAGCGCGAAGCGCCAATCCCGCCGGCGCAGCGCCGGGTTGCGCTGTGACTCCGGCGCCGCGGCTGTCGCCGCCGGCACCTCCCCCAGCAGCTCGCGGTAGACGTCGCTGACGCGGCTGGTCATCTGCTCCAAGGTCAGGCCCGCGCGCACCCGCTCGCGGGCGGCGGCGGCGAGCGACTTCCGCAGATCGGCGTCCTCGAGGACCCGCCGCAGCGCCGCCGCCAGCGCCGTCGGGTCGCCGGGCGGCACCAGGATCCCGCTGCGGCCGTCCTCGACCAGCTCGTCGGTGCCGCCGATCGCCGAGCTGACGATCGGGATTCCCGCCGCCATCGCCTCCAGCACCGCCAGCGAGGTCCCCTCGTAGAGGGAGGGCAGGGCGAAGACGTCGCAGGCGGCGAGCAGCTCGGGTACGTCCTCGCGGCGGCCGAGGAAGCGGACGCGGTCGGCGACCCCGAGTTGCTCGGCGAGCGCTTCCAACGGCTCGCGCTCAGGTCCCTCGCCGGCGAACAGGAAGAGCGCGTCGGGCACCTCCGCGATCGCCTCCAGCAGCACCGGGTGGCCCTTCTGGGCGTTGAGCCGGGCCGGAGTGAGCACGAGCGGGCGCTCCTCCCCCTCGCTCAGCTCCTGCCGCAGCGTCGGCGGCACCGCGACTTCCAACCCCCGGACGTCGACGCCGTTGTGGACGACTTCGACCTTCTCCGCCGGCCAGCCGAGGACCTCGACGAGTTCGGTGGCAATCGCCCGCGAGACGGTGAGGTAGCGGCCGACGCCGTGCGCCAGGGTCCGCAGCTGCCAGTCGGCGGAGCGGTCCGGCGGCCGGTACTCGCCGACGTGGACGGTTCCCAGCACCGCCGGCACCCGCGCCAGGACCGCCGCCGCGAGGCCCCACTTGCAGGCGACCGGGGAGCTCATGTGAGCGTGGAAGACGTCGGGTTGTTGGCGGCGCAGCAGCCCCACCAGCGCCGGCAGCCGCCGCGCTCCCGCCAGCCCCAGCGGCAGCGGCCCGACCCGCAGCACCGGAATCGCGAGCGCCGCCGCCCGCTCTTCCAGCGGCTCGACCCCCGGCGCGTCGTCGAACAGCAGGGTCGGCTGCCACTCGCCGCGGTCGAGGTTTTCGAGCAGCATGAACATCGCGTTCTCGGCCCCGCCGAGGACGCGGCTATCGGTGTAGAAGAAGATCGATCGGGCCACGCTTGAGCTCACTGGCGAGCTTCGACAGCTCGCCCTCGTCGTTTGATTCGCGCAGCGCCGCGTCCACCCCTGCCCAGAAGGCGTAATCGAGGACGGGACGGTAGAACAGCGGCAGGCGCCAGAGACCTGCCCGCTCGAGCAGCGAGGCGAGGACAAAGACGGCGGCAGACGTCCCCGCGACCCGGCGGGTCGCGCCGAGCAGGATCGCCCGCAGCGCCAGCCAGGGGCGCGAGGCGTCGTCGGGATCGGCCAGCCGCAGGTCGCCGAATACGTCGGGATGGCTGCGCGCCAGCTGCACCGCCGTTCGCCCTTTCTGCAGTGAGTCGCGCTGCAGGCCGCCCAGGTCCTTGTCGTAGCCCTGGTAGGCGAACGCTTCGGGGTCGTAGTCGAGCTCCACCCCAGCTTCCCGCAGCCGCAACGAGAGCTCGACGTCCTCGTTGCCGTAGATGCCGAAGGACTCGTCGAAGCCGCCTACCTCGCGCAATACCTCCACTCGCAGCGAAGCATTCCCGGTGAAGAAGGAGCGCGGCAGGGCGAGGTGGGCGGGATCGGCGAGGCGCGAGAGGTGGAGGTCGAACCTGGCTTTGACGTAGCGGGCCGCGTGCGTGCTCCCCTCCTCCAACTCCACCGGGACGGCGCCGAGGACGCAGCGGCGGGAGCCCGGCGGGTGGTGCGAGCGGTGGTGGGCGACGAACTCGGGCGCGACGCGCATGTCGTCGTCGAGGATGATCGCGATCTCGCCTTTGGCTGCCGCAAGGGCGGCGTTGACGGCCGCCGAGCGCCCGCGTCCCTGCGGCTCGACCCGCCGCAGCGCATAGGGAACCTCGAGCCCGTCGATCATCTCCTGGGTTCCATCAGTGCAAGCGTCGGTGGCGACGACAACCTCGTAGGAATCGGCCGCCACGCTCTGGCTCGCCAACGATTCCAGCGCCGCCCGCAGCACCTCGCGCCGCTGGTGGGTCGGAATCAAGACGCTGACCGCGGGGGCCTCAGCCATGAGGAGCGGCCTCCCGCGCCGCGATCGCTTCCTCGAAGACGGCGGTCTGCCGCTCTGCCCAGGCCTGTGGGCTGTGGTGGCGCTCGGCGAACTCGCGGGCGGCATCGCCCAGCCGGCGCCGGCCCTCGTCGTCGGCGAGCAGCTCCGCCGTCGCCGCGGCGATCTCCGCCTCGCTCTCTCCCACCGCCAGCGGCGGCTCGGTGCCGAAGCCCGTGTAGCCCTCGGTACCGCGCGGGGTCGTCACCACCGCCTTGCCCGCGGCCATCGCCTGCAGCACCTTCATCCGCATTCCGCCGCCGGTCCGGACCGGGGCCATCACCACCGCTGCCTGCTCCAGATGCGGGAGGACGCTGGGCGCGTCGGCGACCAGCTCGACGTTCGGACCGGCCAGTGCCCGCACCTCGGGCGTCGGGCTGCTGCCGACGATCCGCAGCTGCGCTCGCGGCTGGCGCGCCAGCACCGCCGGCAGGATCTCCCGCGCCAGCCAGATCGCCGCGTCGCGGTTGGGCGGATGGTGGAAGGCACCGACGAAGAGGATCGTCCCGGGCATCTCCCGCGCCGGGTCCGCCCGCGGTGGCAGGACCAGCCCGAAGGGGTCGACCCGGACCCGCGGCGCCACGTCGGGCGCCAGCTCGGCGACCTGCTCGGCGTCGCGCTGGCTGAAGACCTGGACGAGGTCGAATCGGCGCCAAGCCTGGCGTTGGAAGCCGTTCCAGCGACGCCAGTCGAGCTCGCCGAAGGCCCAGCTCGGCCACCTGCGCGGCGAGCCTGGGTGCAAGTTGACGGGCCGCGGCCGCAGCACCTCGTGGTGGGTGAAGACGGTCGGAACGCCGGCTGGATAGCGGTAGACCGACATCGCGCTGTCCTCGATCAGGGCGACATCGAAGTTGCGCTCGGCGCCGAGCCGGTCGAGGATCCGCTGGATCCCCGGGGCGGCGTACCAGACCGTGCGCCAAGGCCGGCGCCCGCGCGCCCAGGAGCTCGCCATCCGCAACTGCCGCCGCCGCCGCTTCATCCCCGGCGGCGGCCGCCGCCGATCGGCTGCATGGACCTCGACCTCGCCCGCCAGCCGCCGCACCGCCTCCGCTTCGCCGGGCTCGTCGCCGACCGCGGTGACCAGCGTCACCTCGTGCCGCGCCTTCAGCCCCAGCAGCTCGGCATGGAGCAGGACCGGGATCGCCCCACCTCCCTCGGCCGCCGGCGGCACTGGGACGACGAGGAGGACCCTCATCCCGCCGCGAGGACGTCGCGGTAGGCCTGCTCGAAGCGCGGGATCACCGAGGTCGCGGCAAAGGAGCGGGCGCGTTCGCCGGCGACTTTGCCGAACCGGTCGCGCTGCTCGGGATCGCCGATCAGCCCCTTCATCGCCGCCTCCAGCTCGCCGACGTCGCCCTGCGGAACGAGGATCCCGGCCTCGTTGTCGCCGACCATGTCGACGTGGCCGCCGAGGGTCGTCCCGATCACCGGCTTGCCGCGGTTCATCGCCTCGGCGACGGTGGCGCCGAACGGCTCCGGCCACAGCGACGGCATCACCCCGAACATCGCCCGGTCCCAAGCGGCCATCACCGCCCGGTGGGGGACGTCGGTGAGGACGACGGCCTCGTCGGGGAAGTTTTCCGGCGAGTCGCGCTCGTAGGTGCCCATCAGGACCAACGGCGGCGGCGCCTGCAACCGGTTGTAGGCGTCAAAGAGCGTTTCCAGCCCCTTCACTTTGCGGAAGGCGCCAACGTAGAGGATGAACGGCTCGGTCGGGAGCCGCGCGAGGTAGGCGCCGACCTCCCCGTCGGAGCTGTCGACAGGCTCGTCGGGAGCGACGTCCTGAAAGCTCGGGATCACCACCCGCAGAAGGTCCTCTGGCGGCCCGCCTGGCCCGAACAGGTAGCGGATCGTGACGTCGTCGACGAAGCTGCTGACGCTGTGCAGGCCGGTCATCTTCCGCGCCAGCAGCGGCCGGCAGGCGTAGACGCCCGCGGTCGCGGCGAGACCCTTGGGGACGCCGCTGTAGTAGTCGCTGGCGCAGGTAGCGCACTTCAGCGGCGCCGGGCCGGCGCAGGGCTCGCCTTTGCGCAGCAGGGTGCGGTTGGCGCAGAAGTAGCCGTAGTCGCGGGCGGAGACCAGCATCGGGATCCGCCGCCGCCCCAGCGCCGCGGCGACCGAGAAGGCAAGCCAGCCGTAGGCGTGGATCACCTCGGGTTGGAAGCCGGAGATCAGCCGCCGCAGACCGGCCACCGTCACCGGGTCGGGGAACGGCGGCTGGTGGCGCTGCTCCTCGTCGCGGATCAGCGAGCGCGCAATCGTCCGCATCTGCCGCAGCCGGTGGACGGTGACGTGCTCTTCCCAGTCGAGCGGCGGCAGGCCGCCGTGCCAGGTGGTGGCGACGGCGACGTCATGACCGCGCTCGGCCATCCCGGCCGCCAGCAGCCGCGCCTGGCGGTGGGCGCCGCCGATGAACGGCGGGTAGTGGTCGGTGACGATCAGGATCCGCATCAGCGCTGAAATCTTCCCAGCAGGCTATTTGCCCGGGCGCGCCGGCCCGGGAAGAGAAAGAGCTCGGCCAGCGGCCGTGCCAGCCGCCGCGGCGCCGCCGCCTCGAGCGCGAACCAGATGACGAGCAGCGCCTTCATCGGCCAGGAGACGTCGAAGCGCCGGTGACTGGCCCGCACCGCCTTGCCGAGCAGGCCCAGCGGCCGATCCGAGGGAATCGGATGACGCTCGGGCTCCAGCTTCAGCGAGACAAGCCGGTTGGCGAGGTCGGCGTAGGAGAGGATCGGGCGCGGCGCCTGGAGCCCGAGCTCGGCGGCGAGGGCTTCCAGCGAGCGGGTCGTCGCCCCGGCGAAGACGATCGATTCACGGACGTGGTCGAGGTCGATCTCGTCGCGGTCGAGCTCGTAGGCGTTGCCGCCGTGGACGCGGTACTCGGCGCAGACCTCCTCGAGCAGCGCTGAGGTGCCGAGCAGCGCCGTCAGGTGGACGAGGTACCAGTCGGCGCCGCTGCGCGGGTAGTCGACCGCGGGGATCGGCAGGATCCGCCGCACCGCTTCGGTCCGAAAGCCGGTGCCGCCCCCTGGCAGCCAAGGCAGGTCGAAGGGAAAGGCGAGCTCGGCCCGCCGCTGGTCACCGGTCGGCGCCCGCAGGTGCCCCCCCGGCTTCACCTCCCCGGTTGGCCGGCCGTCGGCATCGACGATCGCCATCGGAAACTGCACCTTCGAGAGCGCCGGCTCGGCGGCGAAGGCGGCGGCAACCCGCTCCGCCGCCTGCGGCCGCAGGCGGTCGTCGGCGTCGAGGACGAGCAGCACCTCGCCGCGGCAGCGCTCCAGACCCTGATTCAAGGCTGAGGCCTGGCCTCCCTGGTCCTTCAGCACCACCTCAACCCGGTCGGAAAAATCCTCCAGCAGCTGCCGCGAGCCGTCAGTCGAGCCGTCGTCGACGACGACCACGTGCACGTCCGGATGGCTTTGCGCGCAAGCGCTCTCGATCGCCTCCGGCAGGAAGCGCGCGTAGTTGTGGTTGGTGATGACGACGTCGACGTCGATCGAAAGTGGAGCGGAGCTCAAGGGAAGCTCGGTTGACTCGGTAGCCAGCGCGTCACCCGACGGAACAGGTGCCCGGGTTTGTCCTCGCGGTAGAGCGAGGCGACCACGTGCCTCCTGCCGGCGGAGGCTTCCGGGACCTCCACTTCAAAAGTCCTCTCTTCCCCCGGATCGAGCTCGACCCGGTAGGTCTGTGACTGGCTTTCCCCGCCCTGACTGACTCGGAGCCGGTAGGAGGCGGAGTCCTGTTCGTTGCTCTCTACCCCGACTACCACCGCTTCTTCGTCAGCGTCGGTGGGCAGCATCCACAGCGCCGTGTAGCCCTCGGCGTGCTTGGCCGGCAGCGGCTTCTGAGCGAGGGCGACCGAGGCCGCTCCGATCACGATCGCCGCCCCGACCAGCAGGGCGGTCCGGGTAGAAGGGCGGGCGACCTCACCGAGAAGCGGCCGGCGAACAGGCTGTGCGTCGCCGCGCCGACGGGCCGCGATGAGGCAGGCGATGACGACGAACGCCGCCAGGAACACCGCCCAGCTCGCGGTTCTCAGCCCGAACGGAAAGACGTTGAGCAGGAGGGCGCCGAGCACCAGCACGATCAGGCTGGTAGCAACCTCGATCGTCACCCGTTTCAACGGCGCCAGCTCCTTGCCGTCGAAGGTGGCGGCGACGAGGGCAAACCCGGGCAGGTACAGGGTCAGCGGCAGGGCCGCGACCACCCGGACGATCTCCACCGGCACCAGAGCGGCGATCAGCGCGCCGACGACCGCGGCGACGGAGGCGATTAGAAGATCGCGGTGCCCCCTCACGGCCGGTCCTTGAGGTCATAGAGGACAACGCGGCCGCCGTCCCAGACCCGCGCCACCGGGAGCGCCGAGAACTTGTGGACGACACCCTTCTTGCGCAGCGCGTCGTTGTAGCGGCCGGGCACCGTGAAGTAGATGCCGCGGATCGAGTCTCCGGAGACGCGCCGCCGGTCGGTGGCTACGTATCGCAGGTTGTTCTGCCGCAGAACTTCGAACTGCCACTTCTGGAAGAACTCGGTGTTGACGATGTCCTCGATGTCAGGCCCCTGGCCGGAGAAGGCGATCTGACCGCCTGGATTGACCAGGGTCCGGGCCTCGGCTTCGGGGGCGGCAAAACGGGCGCCGTCGAGCCGCTCACCGGCGAACTTGGCCAGCGCCAGGGATTCGGAGTCGATCCGGCCCCCGTCGGCGCTCGCCTGCAGCGGCCGCATCGTCTGCACGTCCCAGGGCCAACCGGAGATGACGCCGCCGAAGAGGACGACCCCGAGCGCCGCGGTGAAGAGCAGCCGGCGCCGCTGCAGGTTCGGGCCCGCGCGCAACAACTCCGCAGCGCCGTAGATGGCGACGAAGGCAAGGCCGATGAAGAGGAACTCTCCGGCCCGGTTGCCGGTCTCCCAGGCGGCCGGCGCGAAGCGCAGGGTCAGCGCCCCGAAGAAGACGACCGCTCCGGCGCAGAAGAGCAGGACCAGCGGCTCGCCGCGGTGACGGCGCCAGACCTGCCTGATCCCCACCACCATCGCGATCAGCAGGATCAACACCGCCAGCAATGCGAGCGCCCGCGCCGGCAGCGGCGTCACCCCCACCTCTTCGGCGACGTCGGAGGCCTGGTGGAAGAGGGTCCGCGGCGGCGCCTCGCCGGAAGCGGTGTTGAGGATCGCCTCGACCGCGTCACCGAGCACCGGGAAGAGGTAGCCGACGGTGTTGCGGGCGGCGATCAGCAGCCAGCCGACCGCGGTGACCGCGGCCAGCACCGCGAGCGGCCACGGGTTCGGTCGCTTGATCTTCATCACCCGGTAGAGGACCGCCAGCGCGATCAGGATGAAGGCAAGGGCGTAGGAGGTGAGGTGATGGGTGATCGTGATCGCGAGGATCCCCAGCACGATCAGCACCGTCCACGGCATGCGCCGCTCGCGCGGCCCGGCATCGCGTTCGACGAACGCCATCAGAACGACGACCAGCAGCGGCAGCGAGAGCGACTCGTAGGAGAACTGGGCGCCCCAGTAGAGGAAGTTCGAGCTGCCGGTGTAGACGGCGACGCCGAGGCCGGCACCGCGGGCCGAGCCGCTGAGGCGGGCGAAGAGGAAGAAGAGCGTCGCCATGAAGACCAGCCGGGCGACTCCGACGAGGATCGTGCCGGCTCCGTAGCTCGACATCCCGGTCAGCGTCATCAGCGCTGAGGTCGCGCCCTCGAGCCCTGGATAGTGGGCGGTGGTCGGGATCAGCGAGTTGAAGTAGTAGAGGTGGTGATGCTCAACGATGCTCTGGGCGTTATAGGCATGAACGAACTCGTCGGTGAAGGTGAAGTAGATGCCGTCGTGGACGACCTTGACGCCGTAGAGAGCGAGGCCTAGCAGCAGCACCAGGCCGAGCCGTTCGCGGTAGCTCGGCGCTTTCGAGCTCAGCCTGTAGAAGATCGGCAGGGCGATCAGCAGCAGCCCAGCCCAGTAGATCAACGAAGTCTCGGTCAGGGTCGCGCGGCTGAGCGCGTTGGCGACCGAGACGACCAGCAAGCCGAGCGAGGCCAGCAGCGCGATCAGCGGCAGCGAGAGGGCGTCCCGATTCGCAGCAGAGGGTCGCTCTCGCTCTTTCCTCGCCGCTCTGGGCTTGCCTCTTTTCGGTTTAGCGCGCCGGGCCGACACCATGAAAGCTTATGGTCGGCCTGCGGCCGGCACTTCGATAGCCCTGCACGGGCACGGCCGGAGCGTCGATCGACACCCCGGCCGTCGCCGAATCCCTAGGCGAGCCGCTGTTCGAGCGCCTCGAGCTGGGCGCTGACCTCGGCCGGCAGTTTGTCGCCGAACTTGGCCAGGTGCTCCTTGACCTGCGGCAGCTGCTCCTTCACCCGCTCAAGGTCGACGCTGAGCAGCTCGCCCATCGCCTCGTCGGAGATGTCGAGCCCCTCGGTGTTGATCTCGCCCTGCGCCGGCAGCAGCCCGACCGGGGTCTCGACCGCCTCGCCTTCGCCCTCGCAGCGGCGGAAGACCCACTCGAGGACGCGGCTGTTCTCGCCGAAGCCGGGCCAGAGGAACTTGCCGTCGGCGTCTTTGCGGAACCAGTTGACGTAGAAGACGCGCGGCAGCTCGGCCCCCTCGCGCTGGCCGACCTTCAGCCAGTGGGCGAAGTAGTCGCCCATGTTGTAGCCGCAGAAAGGCAGCATCGCCATCGGGTCGAAGCGCAGCTGGCCGACCGCACCGGCGGCAGCGGCGGTCGTCTCCGAGGACATCGTCGCCCCCATAAAGACGGCGTGCTCCCAGTCGAACGCTTCCTGGACCAACGGCACCACGGTGGCGCGGCGGCCGCCGAAGAGGAAGGCGTCGATCGGGACGCCGGCGGGGTCTTCCCACTCCGGCGCAATCGAGGGGCACTGGGCGGCCGGGGTGGTGAAGCGCGCGTTCGGGTGCGCGGCAGGCTTCTCGGACTCGGGCGTCCACTCGTTGCCGTGCCAGTCGATCGCGTGCGCCGGCGGCTCGCCGGTCATCCCCTCCCACCAGATGTCGCCGTCGTCGGTTTTGGCGCAGTTGGTGAAGATGGTGTTGCGCTCGATCGTGTCCATCGCGTTCGGGTTCGTCTTGTGGGACGTATTCGGCGCCACCCCGAAGAACCCGGCCTCGGGGTTGACGGCGTAGAGGCGGCCGTCCTCGCCGAACTTCATCCAGGCGATGTCGTCACCGACCGTCTCGACTTTCCAGTCCGGCAGGGTCGGGACCAGCATCGCCAGGTTGGTCTTGCCGCAAGCCGAGGGGAAGGCGCCGGTGATGTACTTGACTTTGCCCTCGGGCGAAGTGAGTTTGAGGATCAGCATGTGCTCGGCCAGCCAGCCCTCGTCGCGGGCCATCGCCGAGGCGATCCGCAGCGCGAAGCACTTCTTGCCGAGCAGGGCGTTGCCGCCATAGCCCGAGCCGAAGGACCAGATCTCGCGCGTCTCGGGGTAGTGGACGATGTACTTGTTGTCCTCGTTGCAGGGCCAGGAGACGTCTTCGACGCCCGCGGTGAGCGGCATCCCGACCGAGTGGACGCAGGGGACGAAGTCGCCGTCGGAACCGAGGACGTCGAGGGCGGCCTTGCCCATCCGGGTCATGATCCGCATGTTGGTGGCGACGTAGGCGGAGTCGGTCAGCTGGACGCCGATTTCGGAGATATCGGAGCCGAGCGGCCCCATCGAGAAGGGAACGACGTACATCGTCCGGCCCTTCATCGAGCCCTTGAAGAGCTCGTTGAGGGTGGCGCGCATCTCGGCTGGATCGCGCCAGTTGTTCGTCGGACCGGCGGCCTCCTCGCTCTCTGAGCAGATGAAGGTGCGGTCTTCGACGCGGGCTACGTCGGCGGGGTCGGAGAGGGCGAGGTAGGAGTTGGGGCGCTTGGCCTCATCGAGGCGCTCGAAGGTGCCGGCGTCGATCAGGACCTGGGCGAGGCGGTCGTACTCCTCGGCGCTGCCGTCGCACCAGTAGACGGAGTCCGGTTCGGTGAGCGAGGCAATTTCGTCCACCCAGCTGAGAAGTTTGGCGTGGGTCGTCAGCTCGTCAGGGGCAGTCGTCAGGTCGCTCATTCGCCTCTCTCTATTTCTCGGGGTTGAGGTCGATCATCGAGATGTCGGCCTCCTCGTTGCGGATCTTCAAGGTCGCTACTTCCCGCCTGTCATCGGAAAAAATCACCTTGCACGTGAAGGTCGCGCCCGGGTCAACTGACTGATCGGAAGGGCATTCGACCTTCTTAATCTTTTCATGAATTGACTTTTCCAGGCTCGCCTGGACGGTGTCCTGGAGCTTTTCGCGGCTGACTACGGTGCCGCATCCGGACAAGGCCATGGAGCCGAGAATCGGCACCAGCAAGAGGAAAACGAGTGGCCGGGAGCGGATCTTCCGGCCGGACGAGGCGGGGAGCACCGGCTGGAGTAAAGCAGGGTGGCGCGACGATCTTCCGGGGCTCTTGGATAGGGTTCCGCGCCGCATGAGGTTCTACGAGTACGAGGCACGCAAGATCGTCGAGCTGGCGGGGATTCCCGTCACCAAGTACGGCTTCTGCACGTCCGCCGAGGAAGCGCGCAAGGTTGCCGAGGAAATCGGCGGCCCGGTCGTGATCAAGAGCCAGGTGCTGAGCGGCGGCCGGATGAAGGCCGGCGGCGTCAAGTTCGCCGACACGCCCGACGAGGCCGCGCAGCACGCCGAGGAGATCCTCAAGCTCGAAATCAACGGCCACATGCCGCGCGGCGTCCTCGTCGACCCCAAAGCCGAGGTCAAACAGGAGTACTACGCCGGCGTCGTCTGGGACGGCACCGCGAAGAAGCCGCTGATGCTGTTCAGCGACATGGGCGGGATCGACATCGAGGAGGTCGCCGAGCAGCATCCCGACCACGTCGGCAAAGGTCACGTCTCCAACCTCCTCCCGGTCGGCGACTTCGAGGCCAAGCAGGTTGTCGCCGCCACCGGCGTCACCGGCTCGCAGCTCAACCGCGCCACCCCGGTGCTTGCCCGCCTCGCTCGCCTCTTCCTCGAGAACGACATGACCCTGGCCGAGATCAACCCGCTGGCCGAGCTGACCGACGGCAAGTTCGTCGCCCTCGACGCTCACATGGAGATGGAGGCCGAGGCGGTAGGCCGGCAGAAAAAGCTGCTGCGCAAGGAGCTTGGGATCGCCGAGGACGACACCCGCGAGACCTACGAGCCCTCCGACTTCGAGAAAAATGTCAGCGCGATTGATGCCGCGGATCACCGCGGCGTGATCCAGGGCAAGGACCACGGCTTCACCGGCAACCTCGGCCTCGTGATCGGCGCCGGCGGCGGCTCGCTGACGCTGACCGACGCGGTCCGCAACCAGGGCGGCCAGCCGGCCAACTACTCGGAGATCGGCGGCAATCCGTCGGTCGCCAAGGCCTGCGGCCTCGCCAAGGAGGTGCTCGAAAAGGACGGCGTCGAGAAGATCGCGGTGATGATGTCGATCGTTTCCAACACCCGTGTCGACATCGTCGCCCGCGGCGTGATCAAGGCTTGCCTGGAGCTCGGCAAGGACCCGGGCGAGACGATCGCGATCTTCCGCATCCCCGGCGCCTGGGAGGACGAGGGCTTCAAGATCCTCGAGAAGTACGGCGTCGAGTACTGCGACCGCTCGGTCTCGATGTGGGAGGCCGCCGGCCGCGCCGTCTCCAAGATCCAGGGGGAAGAGGGAGTGGCTGCCTGATGTCGATCCTGCTCTCGAAGGACACCACCTTCATCGTCCAGGGGATCACCGGCCGCGAGGCGGTCAACCTGACCAAGGAGTGCCTCGACTACGGATCCAAGGTCGTCGGCGGGGTCACCCCTGGCCGCAAGGGCCGCGAGGTCCACGGCGTGCCGGTCTTCGACACCGTCGCCCAGGCGGTCGAGCACCACGGCGGCCCGATCGACGGCTCCGTCGTCACCGTCCCCCCCGCCTTCACCAAGGACGCCGTCCTCGAGGCGATCGAGAACGGGATCAAGCTGATCGTCATCGTCACCGAGCGCGTCCCCCGCGGCGACGTCGCCCAGATGGTCGAGCTGGCCGAGATGCGCGGCGCCCGGATCATCGGCCCCAACTGCCTCGGCCTGATCGTCCCCGAGGTCTGCAAGATGGGCGGCATCGGCGGCCCGGCCAAAGACGCCGCCAAGGCCTACCAGCCCGGTCGCGTCGGCGTGATGAGCCGCTCCGGCGGGATGACCACCGAGATTTCCTCCTCGCTGACCCAGGCCGGCCTCGGCGTCTCCACCGCCGTCTCGATCGGCGGCGACGCGATCATCGGCTCCGCCTACGCCGAGCTGATGCCCTACTTCGAGGCCGACGAGCAGACCGAGGCGATCGTCATCTACACCGAGCCCGGCGGCCGCATGGAGGCCCAGCTAGCCGAATGGGTCAAGGACAACGACTCCCGCCTCCCCATCGTCGCCTTCATGGCCGGCAAATTCATGGACGACGAGGAGATGAAAGGCATGTCGTTCGGCCACGCAGGAACCATCGTCGAGGGCAAAGAGGACACCGCGACCGAGAAGATCGCACGTCTCGAAGCCGCCGGCATCCGCGTCGTCGAGCGCATCGACGAGATTCCGGACGTCGTCAAGGAGAAACTGGGAGCCGCCGCCTGATGCCCGAGCAGCTGAACCCCGAATCAATGAACAAGATCTTCATCGACATCGAGGTAGAGGACTCGATCAAGAACGACGCGGCGATCGCCGCCAAGCTCGAGGAAGTCTGCCCCGTCGACATCTACAAGAACGCCAACGGCACCGTCGAGATCGTCGACGAGAACGTCGACGAGTGCGTCCTCTGCCGCCTCTGCATCGAAGCCAGCCCTCCCGGGACCGTGCACGTCAAGAAGCTCTACGACGGCACCGAGCTGCAGTAGCCCCCGCTTCCGACCCCTGAATCACGAAGACCCGCCGAAGCGGGTCTTTTTCGTGCGGGGAGCTACCCCCGGAACGGCTGATAACCGGAATTGAGGATAGATCTCGGCCACCTGCCTGTCAAAGGAGGCGAATCCGCGGCCCTGCCGCCTTAGCGCTGTGGACGATGAAGCGGCGAGGTGCCGCGAATGGCTGATAACCAGGAGTCCGGAGTTCGCGCTTCGGATGGGGTTCGAGTCCCCCGTCCTCCGCAGAACTTGCTGCTGGCGCTGGCAGCTCGACGCTCTGTGCGATGGCTCACGTTACTTGCATATAAATTTATAGGCGGGTAAGTTTTGCCCGTGGACGCATCGGTGCGCACGCGGCTGTCGCGGGACGATCGCATGGAGCAGACGCTCGGGGCGGCTCATGAGCTGTTTGCCGAGCGTGGCTATGCGGCGGTGACGATGGACGAGATCGCTGCTGCCGTGGGCGTGACGAAGCCGCTGCTCTACAACTACTTCGGCAACAAGGAGCAGCTCTACATCGCCTGCATGGAGCGCTCCGGCGACTCGCTGATCAACACGATCGCCGAGTCGGTCGGTGAGAGCGCCAACCCGGGCGACGCGCTCGGCGCCGGCGTCCGCGCCTTCTTCGAGTTCCTCGACACCGACCGGGCCGCCTGGGCGGTGCTGTTCGACGAGACCCTCCCCCACGGCGGCGAGGTCTTCGACCGCGTCGCCGCCTACCGCGGCCAGATCGTCGACCTCGTTTCGGCCTCGCTGCTGCCGCAGCTGCCCGACCGCCGCCAGGTCAAGGTCGAAATCGAGGCCCTCTCCACCGCTCTGCTGGGCGCCGCCGAGGCGCTCGCCCGCTGGTGGCTGCGCACCGAGGCGATCTCCGCCACCGACGCGGCCGAGTTGCTCGTCTCCACCGTGGAGCCGGGGCTGCGCAACCGCTCCACCCCCACTTCGACTTCGACCCCCAATTCCCTCAAGGAGGACCCCCTTCCATGAACGCCAAAACCCGCAAAGTCGCCGTCGTCGGCGGCAACCGGATCCCCTTCGCGCGCTCCAACAGCGTCTACTCGCACGCCAGCAACCAAGACATGCTGACCGCGGCGCTCGACGGGCTGATCGACCGCTACGGCCTGCAGGGCGAGACCCTCGGCGAGGTCGCCGGCGGCGCCGTCCTCAAGCACTCGCGCGACCGCGACCTCACCCGCGAGAGCGTGCTCAGCACCCGCCTCGCCGCCGAGACCCCCGCCTACGACGTCCAGCAGGCCTGCGGCACCGGCCTCGAGACGACGATCCTCGTCGCCAACAAGATCGCCCTCGGCCAGATCGACTCCGGCATCGCCTGCGGCGCCGACACCACGTCTGATGCGCCGATCGCCCTCAACGAGGACCTGCGCGAGACCCTGCTCGAGGCCAACCGCGAGCGCTCGACGGTCGGCAAACTGAAGCAGCTGACCAGAGTCCGTCCAGGCCACATCGTTCCGGCGATTCCCCGCAACGAGGAGCCGCGCACCGGCCTCTCGATGGGCGAGCACTGCGCGATCATGGCGACCGAATGGGACATCGGCCGCGAGGAGCAGGACGAGCTCGCGGTCAAGAGCCACAAGAACCTCGCCGCCGCCTACGAGCGCGGCTTCTTCGAGGACCTGATCACCCCTTACATCGGGCTCGAGCGCGACCAGAACCTGCGCCCCGACTCCAACCCCGAGAAGTTGGCGAAGCTGAAGCCGGTCTTCGGCGGCCCCGAGGGGACGATGACCGCGGCCAACTCGACGCCGCTCTCGGATGGCGCCTCGGCCGTGCTCCTCGCCTCCGAGGAGTGGGCGAAAGAACACGACCTGCCGATCCTCGCCTACATCAGCGAGGCGCAGACGGCCGCCGTCGACCACGTCCACAAGCGCGAAGGCCTGCTGATGGCGCCGGCCTACGCGATGCCGCGGATGCTCGACCGCGCCGGCCTGAAACTGCAGGACTTCGACTACTACGAGATCCACGAGGCCTTCGCCGCGCAGGTCCTCTGCACCCTGAAGGCTTGGGAAGACAAGGAGTTCTGCTCCGAGAAGCTCGGGCGGAAAAAACCGCTGGGGCCGATCGATCGCGCCAAGCTCAACGTCAACGGCGGCTCGCTGGCGGCCGCCCACCCGTTCGCCGCAACCGGCGGGCGGATCGTCGCCAGCCTCGCCAAACAGCTCAACGAAGACGGCAAAGGCCGCGGCGTGATCAGCATCTGCGCTGCCGCCGGCCAGGGTGTCGTCGCGATCCTCGAGGCTCCGGGAGGTGCCAAGTAACCATGGCTGACCGCTACTCACAGGTTGTCAACGCGCCGCTCGTCGGCACCGTCGCCAAGCAGCTCGGACTGCCGCAGCCGGTCTCGCTCGACCGCTACCAGCCCGGCCAGCCGACCATCGCCGGCCCGGTCCTCGCCGACGGCGCGCCCGCCGGCCGCCTCGGCAAAGCGATCGCCAAAGTCCTCGACAGCGTCGGGGCCGAAAGGGCCGGGGCCGAGGGCAAGGCGAAGGCGCTCGTCTTCGACGCCACCGGGATCGCCGACTCGACCGAGCTGGTCGAGCTGCAGCGCTTCTTCTACCCGGCCGTACCGCGCCTGCAGCGCAGCGGCCGCGCGATCGTGCTCGGCACGCCGCCCTCTGAAGCCGGCTCAATCCCCGCCCACACCGCCCAGCGGGCGCTGGAGGGCTTCACCCGCTCGCTCGGCAAGGAGATCGGCGGCCGCGGCAGCACGGCGCAGCTCGTCTACGTCGAACCGGGCGCCGAGGACCAGCTGGAGTCGACGCTGCGCTTCCTTCTCTCCCCCAAATCGGCCTACGTCTCAGGACAGGTGATCCGAGTCGGCAAGGGCGTCGCCCCGAGCCCGAAGGTCGACTGGGAGCAGCCGCTGGCCGGCAAGGTCGCACTGGTCACCGGCGCCTCCCGCGGGATCGGCGCCGCGATCGCCAACACCCTGGCGCGCGACGGCGCCGAAGTCGTCGGCCTCGACATCCCGCCGATGGCCGAAGACCTCAAGGCCGTGACCGGCGCGATCGGCGGCCGCTCGATCCAGCTCGACATCACCGCCGACGAGGCTCCGGAGACGATCGCCTCCGAGCTCAAAGACGGCGTCGACATCGTCGTCCACAACGCCGGCGTAACCAAAGACCGGACGATCGCGAAGATGCCGGAAGAGCGCTGGGCGCAGCTGATGGAAATCAACCTCTCCTCCGAGGAGCGGATCAACGACGCCCTGCTCGGCAAGAAATTGCTGAACGGCAACGGGCGGATCGTCTGCGTCTCCTCGATGTCGGGGATCGCCGGCAACTCCGGCCAGACCAACTACGCCGCCTCGAAGGCCGGCGTGATCGGGATGGTCGAAGCGATGGCACCGGAGCTGGCGTCCCGCAAAGCGACGATCAATGCGGTCGCCCCGGGCTTCATCGAGACCCAGATGACCGCGGCGATGCCGATCGGCCCGCGCGAAGCCGGCCGCCGGCTTTCGTCCCTCTCGCAGGGCGGGCTACCGGTCGACGTCGCCGAGACGATTGCCTGGTTCGCCAGCCCCGCCTCGACCGGCGTCAACGGCAACACGGTCCGCGTCTGCGGCCAGAACCTGCTGGGGGCGTGAGCTGATGGCTAGTGACCGAGGGGCCAAGACCCTGGAGAACTCCCCCAGCATCCTGCCGCTCTACGCGCGGGCGGCGCTGCCGATGATCCCGGGCGCCTCGCTGCTGCCGTTCGTCCCGGGCGGCGGCGGCGAGATCCCCGACGGGCTCGACCTCGAGCTGACCGGCGTCAAGGCCGAGGCGGCCGACGTATCCGCCTACGCCAGGGTCTGCGGCTTCACCTTCCGCGACACCCTCCCCCCGACTTACCCGCACATGCTCGCCTTCCCGCTGCACATGGCGGTAATGAGCAATGGCTCCTTCCCGTTCGGCGCGGTCGGTCTCGTCCACGTCGAGAACTCGATCACCCAGAAACGACCGATCGGGATCGACGAGGAGATGATGATCCGGGTGCGGCCAACGAAGCTGCAGCCACACTCAAAAGGCAAGACCTTCTCGCTCGAGACCGAGGTCCTGGTCGACGGCGAGGTCGTCTGGGAGAGCACCAGCACGATGCTGCGCCGGGGGGGAGGCGGCGGCTCCCACGACGACGCGCCGAAGCAGCGGAAGGGCTTCGACTCGCTCGACGCCGACGCCCCCTCGAGCGCCGAGTGGAAGCTGTCCGGCGACCTCGGCCGCCGCTATGCCGGCGTCTCCGGCGACCGCAACCCGATCCACATGCACTCGCTGACCGCGAAGCCGCTCGGCTTCCCCGGCGCGATCGCGCACGGGATGTGGACGAAGGCGCGGGCGCTGGCTCAGCTGGAAAGCGAGCTGCCCGACAGCTTCGAGGTCAAGGTGCGCTTCCGCAAGCCGGTCCTGCTGCCGGCCCGCGTCCTCTTCGCCGAGCACGAGAGCGGTGAGGAGATTCTCTTCGCAGTTCGCGATGCCAAGAAGGGCACGCCACACCTCGACGGCCACGTCCAACCACTGACCCAGACCAAGAAAGCCAAGACGACCGCCAAAACCACCGGAAGGACCAAGACCAAGTGAGTACTACGACCGAGAACAAGGGGATGGCGGAGCGCGGGATGGGCTTCGGCCTGCGGGCGCTCAACCGCCTCGCCGGCTCTGACCTGCTGGATCGCATCCGCATCCGCAAGCAGGTCGAGCAAGCCCTCTTCCAGGGCACCAAGAACGGCTTCCGCGGCGCCACCGCGGCTGGGCGCGCCTTCAAAGCCACCCAGACCCTCGGCAAACCGGCCCGCCAGAAGAAGGGCAAATCGAAAGGCCTGTTCGACCTCACGCCTGACGACGAGCAGCAGATGTTCCAAGAAGGCGGGCGCGCCTTCGCCGAGGAAAAGATCCGCCCGGCTGCTCTCAAAGCCGACGATGAGCGCGAGACCCCGAAGGAGATCCTCGACCAGGCCACCGAGCTGGGAGTGAACATGCTCGGCGTCCCCGAGGAGCTCGGCGGCGTGATGACCGAGCAGTCGGCGATGACCAGCGTGCTGATCGGCGAGGCCCTCGCCCACGGCGACATGGGCATCGCCTACGCCGCCCTCGCCCCCGGCGCCGCCGCCACCGCGATCGGCCTCTGGGGCAGCGCCGACCAGGAGGCGACCTACCTCCCCGCCTTCACCGGCGAGGACGTTCCCGCCGCCGCCTTGGCGATCCTCGAGCCGCGGCCGCTCTTCGACCCCTTCGCGCTGGAGACGAAGGCGAAAAGGAAAGGTGACGAGTGGGTACTGACCGGGGCGAAGTCTCTTATCGCCCGCGCGAAAGAGTGCGAGCTCTTCGTCATCGCCGCCGACGCCGAGGGCATCGGCCCGGCCCTGTTCGTGGTCGAGTCGGGTGCCAAAGGTCTCTCGGTCGAGGACGAGCCGGCGATGGGCTTGCGGCCCGCGACCACCGGCCGTCTGCTGATCGACAAAGTCAAACTGCCCGGCAGTGCACTGCTCGGCGAGGGCGAGGCGAAAGCCAGCGACTACGCCGCCTGCGTCAACCGCTCGCGAATCGCCTGGTGCGGCCTCGCGACCGGGACCGCGCAGGCAGTGCTCGACTACGTGATCCCCTACGTCAACGACCGCCAGGCGTTCGGCGAACCGATCTCCAACCGCCAGGGCGTCGCCTTTGCGGTCTCCGAGATCGGGATCGAGCAGAACGGGATGCGGCTGGCGACCTACCGGGCGGCGAGCCGCGCCGACCGCGGCGAGAGCTTCGCCCGCGAGGCAGCTCTCGCCCGCCGGCTCTGCGCCCAGAAGGGGATGAAGATCGGCTCCGACGGCGTCCAGCTGCTTGGCGGCCACGGCTTCGTCAAGGAGCACCCGGTCGAGCGCTGGTACCGAGATCTGCGAGCCGCGGGCGTGATGGAGGGCGCCCTGCTCGTCTAGGCACGGCCTGACGAGCGGAAAGGTTAAGAACATGACGATCAACCTCGAGATACCGAAGAAGTTCAAACCGCTGGCGAGCCAGGCAAACCAGGTCGCCACGGAGGTGTTCCGCCCGATCTCGCGCAAATACGACGAGGCCGAGCACAGCTATCCGAAAGAGCTCGACATGCTCGCCTCCCTGATCGACGGGATGAACGAGGGCTCCGACATCGGCGGCGCCGGTGCAGCCGGTGTCCGGCGCGAGAAAGGCGCCGACGGCGAGAACCGCAACGGCTCCAACCTCTCCACCGTGCTCGGGATCATCGAGCTCTGCTGGGGCGACGTCGGCCTGCTGCTCTCGATGCCGCGCCAGGGCCTCGGCAACTCCGCGATCGCCTCGGTGGCGACCGAGGAGCAGCTGAAGAAGTACGGCGGCAAGTGGGCGGCGATGGCGATCACCGAGCCCGAAGCCGGCTCGGATTCGGCCGCGATCCGCACCACCGCCGAGCTCGACGGCGACGAGTACGTCCTCAACGGCGAGAAGATCTTCGTCACCTCGGGCGACCGGGCTGACCTGATCGTCGTCTGGGCGAGCCTCGACCGCTCGAAAGGGCGGGCGGCGATCAAGTCGTTCATCGTCGAGCGGGACAACCCCGGCCTCAAGCTCGACCGGCTCGAGCACAAGCTCGGGATCCGCGCCTCCGACACCGCCAACTTCACCCTGCAGGACTGCCGGGTGCCGAAAGAGGCGCTGCTCGGTGACCCCGAGGTGAAGGAGAAAGGCTTCGCGGGGGTGATGGAAACGTTTGACAACACGCGGCCGCTGGTCGCCGCGATGGCCGTCGGCGTCACCCGCGCGGCGCTCGAGGAGACCCGCGCCAAGCTCAAAGAAGCGGGCGTCAAGATCGACTACGACAAGCCCGCCCTCGGCCAGAGTGCCGCCGCGGCGCGCTTCCTCGAGATGGAGGCCGACTACGAGGCCGCCTGGCTGCTCACCCTCCAGGCCGCTTGGATGGCGGACAACTCGAAGCCGAACTCGCTGCAGGCCTCGATGGCCAAGGCGAAGGCGGGGCGCACCTGCGTCGACGTCACCCTCGGATGCGTCGAGCTATGCGGCTCGGTCGGCTACGGCGAGAACGAGCTGCTCGAGAAGTGGGCGCGTGACTCGAAGATCCTCGACATCTTCGAGGGCACCCAGCAGATCCAGCTGCTGATCGTGGCGCGGCAGCTGCTGAAAAAGACGTCGGCTGAACTTCGGTAGCCAGGAGGCAGGAATAATCCTCGATCCGTGAACTTGATCGAGGACTTGATGGAGCGATCCCCGGCCTCGCGGCTGGGGATCGTTGCCATCGACGCCGAAGGAAGCCGGCGCGACTGGCACTTCGGCGAACTGATCGCCAAATCGGCTGGGCTCTCCGGAGCATTTGCGGCGCGAGGGCTGGAGCGGGGCGACGTGGTGATGACGCTCGTCGGCAACCGGATCGAGTGGGTGCTGAGCCTGCTCGCCTGCTGGCGGATGGGGGCGGTGGCGTTGCCTTGCAACACGATGCTGCGGCGAGCAGACCTCGAACACCGGGTCGCCGCCGCCAACCCGAAGCTCTGCGTCGGCGAGGAAGCGCTGCTGGCGGAGATGCCGCCGGGCGTCCCGCTGATGACGATGGCCGACGTCGCCGCCGTCCTCGACGAGGACCGCCCCCAGGAGACGCCGGCGGCGGTCGAGGAGATGGACCCGGAGGACCCAGCGCTGATCGTCTTTACGTCGGGCACGACCGGCGAGCCGCGCGGGGTCGTGCACGCCTACCGGTACCTGCTCGGTCAACAGGTTCAGGCGGAGCACTGGTTCGGCTCGCGCAAGGGTGACCTCGCCTGGTGCACGACCGCGACCGGCTGGTCAAAGTCGGCTCGGAACGTCTTCCTCGCGCCCTGGATCACCGGCGCCGCTGCGGTCATCCGCGACGGTCGCTTCGACCCCGCCGAGCGGCTGGACTTCGCCGAGGCGCTCCGGGTCAACGTGCTCTGCCAGGCGCCGACCGAGTACCGGATGCTGGCCCGGCGCACCCAGCTGCGGCCGCTGCCGAATCTGCGGCGGATGGTCTCGGCCGGTGAGCCACTGGACCCGGAGACGATCGCCGCCTTCAAAGAGGCGACCGGGCTGGAGCCCGCCGACGGCTACGGTCAGACCGAGACCGGCCACGTCACCGCCAACCTCGTCGGCGAACCGGTGCGGCAAGGCTCGATGGGCAAGCCGCTGCCGGGAATGGACGTGCGCATCGTCCCCACAGAGGAGACCGACGGCTCCGGTGTCGGCGAACTGCAGCTGCGCGCCTCCTCCTCCCCCACCTTCTTCTCCCGCTACCTCGACGGCGAACGCTTTGAGGGCGAGTGGTGGCAGACGGGCGACCTGGTGCGCGAGGACGACGACGGCTACCTCTACTTCGAGGGGCGCGGCGACGACATCATCCTCTCCTCCGGCTACCGGATCGGCCCAACCGAGGTCGAGGCGGCGCTGCTCTCCCACCCCGCCGTCGCCGACGCCGCCGCGGTCGCCGCCCCCGACCCCGAGCGGGGCTCGGTCGTCCGCGCGATCGTCGTGCTGCGCAACCCCCCAAGCGACAGCACCCCCATCGATGACGCCCTCGTCCGCGAGCTGCAGGAGCACTGCAAACGCGAGACCGCTCCCTACAAGTTCCCCCGCATCGTCGAGTTCACCGACGAGCTGCCGAAAACCAGCAGCGGCAAGATCAAGCGCGCCCAGTTGCGAGTCGAAGCGGCGTAGCTGCTTCTACGCGGCGGCTAGCGTTTCCGCCGCGTCGGCAGGCCTGCCCAGGTGGTAGCCCTGGGCCATGTCGACGCCGTAGTCGCGCAGCATCGTCCGCGTGTCCTCGTTCTCGACGAACTCGGCGATCGTCTGCTTGCCGAGGCCGCGGGCGATCTCGACGATCGCTTTGACGACCAGCTGGTCGGCGTCGTTGTGGGACATCTCGCGGACGAACGCGCCGTCGATCTTGATCACGTCGAAGGGGACCCTTTTCAAGTAGGAGAAGGGGCCGAAGCCGGCGCCGTAGTCGTCGATCGCGACTTCGCAGCCGAACTCGGTCAGCCGATCGGCGAAGCCGGCGGCGGTGTCGTAGTCCTCGACCTGCGCGGTCTGGGTGATCTCGAAGGTGCAGCGGGCCGGGTCGGCCTCGCCTTCGTCGAGCCGCCGTTCGATGAACTCGAGCACCGAGAGGTCGGTCATCGAGGCGCCGGAGAGGTTCATGTGCAGCGAGACCGGCTTGCCCGCCCGCTGCCGCTCGGCCATCAGCTCCAGCGCTCGCGCCACCACCCAGCGGTCGAGCTCCTGGACCATGCCCGAGCGCTCGGCGACCTCGATGAAGGAGGCGGCCGGCAGCAGCTCGCCGCTCTCGCCGGTCATCCGCAGCAGCAGCTCGTAGCGCTCGATCCCGCCGTCGGCGAGCGAGCGGATCGGTTGGGTGGCGAGGCGGAGCCGGTCCTGGGTGAGGGCGTCGCGGATCCTGGCGCTGGTCGTCTGCGCCCTCTGCGTCGGATTGGCCGCCTCGCCGGGAGCGTGGAAGAGCATGATCCGGTTCCGCCCCTCCTTCTTGGCCTGGTACATCGCCTGGTCGGCGGCGAGCAGGACCGCTTCGGAGCCGCTGTTCTGGCCGCCGAACATCGTGATCCCGACGCTGATCGAGGCCGGCGCGATCTCCGAGCTCTGCGAGAAGCCCTCCGCCACCTGCGCCCGCAGGTCCTCGCCGAGCTGCAGCGCCCCGGCGGTGTCGGTTTGCGGCATCAGCACCGCGAACTCGTCGCCGGAGAGGCGGGCGACGAGGTCGGTGGCGCGAACGCGCTCGCGGAGGATGTCGGCGACGCGGCGGATCAGCCGGTCCCCCGCCTGGTGGCCGCGCTTGTCGTTTACCTCCTTGAGGCCGTCGATGTCGATCACCATCACCGCGCCGCGGCCGCCGTAGCGAGCGCTGAAGGAGACGTACTGGTCGAGCTCGGCGCGGAAGCTACGCCGGTTCAGCAGGCCGGTGAGCGGATCATGGTCGGCGAGGAAGCGCAGTTCGGCCTCGGTCTTCTCGGCTTGTTCCAGCGCGCCCTGGACCGTCGCCCGGTCCTCGGGCGCCAGTTTGGCCAGCACTGCGTCAACCGCCGGGTCCGTCTTCCCGGCTCTCTGTGGGTTCTTCATCAAGGTGACCGTATTCGGTTACCCGGCCAGAGGCGTAAGAGCGCACCTGAACCCTGATGTAGACCCGAATTTCAGTACCCCAGGAGGTCGAATAATTGACTTCCCCCGTCCCTGGGTAGGTTCATAAAGATGGCTAACCGCCTCGCCCAGGAGACCAGCCCGTACCTGCTCCAGCACCAAGACAACCCGGTCGACTGGTACCCGTGGGGTCCGGAGGCGCTGGAGCGCGCGCGGGAGGAGGACAGGCCGATCCTGCTCTCCGTCGGCTACTCGGCCTGCCACTGGTGCCACGTGATGGAGCGCGAGTCCTTCGAGGACGCCGAGACCGCCGCTTACATGAACGAGCACTTCGTCTGCGTCAAGGTCGACCGCGAGGAGCGCCCCGACGTCGACGCGATCTATATGGAGGCGGTGCAGGCGATCAGCGGCCACGGCGGCTGGCCGATGACGGTATTCCTCGACCCCGAGGGCGTCCCCTTCTACGGCGGCACCTACTTTCCGCCCGACAACAGCCGCGGCATGCCGAGCTTCCGGATGGTGATGGAAGCGGTCATCCACGCTTATGCGACCCAGCGCGACGAGATCCGCGAGCGGGCGCCGGGGACGCGGGCGCGGCTGAGCGCGATCGGCGAAGTCGAGCCGCGCCCCGACCTGCCGGGAACGACTGAGCTGGAGGAGGCGGTGCGACGGCTGCTGGGAGTGGCGGACCGGCGCAACGGCGGCTTCGGCGGCGCCCCCAAGTTCCCGCCCGCCTCCTCGCTCGAGCTGCTGCTCGCCCGCGGCGAGACCGAGCACGTCGAGCTCACCCTGGACAAGATGCTCGCCGGCGGCATCTACGACCAGATCGGCGGCGGCTTCGCCCGCTACGCGGTCGACGCGGTCTGGCTCGTCCCCCACTTCGAGAAGATGCTCTACGACAACGCCCTGCTCGCCCGCATCTACCTGCACGGCTGGCAGGAGCTCGGCCACGAGCGCTACCGCCGCGTCTGCGAGGAGACCCTCGACTGGATGCTGCGCGAGATGCGCGGCCCTGAGGGCGGCTTCTACTCGGCCCTCGACGCCGACAGCGAGGGCGAGGAGGGCAAGTTCTACGTCTGGACCCCCGCCGAGATCGAAGAGGTCCTGGCCGCCGACCCGAACTGCATCAGGTTTTCACCCCAGCAGGTAGGAAATCTGATGCAGTTCTGGGGGGTCACCGAGGCGGGGAACTTCGAGGGGGCGAACATCCTCCACCTGACCGAAGGAGCCGACAGCGAGGAGCCGGAGGGCCTGGCGGAGGCGCGGCGGGCGTTGTTCGAGGCGCGCTCGCAGCGGGTCTGGCCGGGGCTCGACGACAAGCGGCTGACCTCCTGGAACGCGCTGGCGATCGCGGCGCTGGCCGACGCTGGCGCGGTGCTTGGCCGCGAGGACTACCTCGAGGCCGCCCGCGCCTGCGCGAGCTTCCTGCTCGAGCAACTCCGCGACGAGAGCGGCAACCTCCTGCGCACCTACAAAGACGGCCGCGCCCACCTCAACGCCTACCTCGAGGACCATGCCTTCCTGCTCGAGGCGCTGCTGGCGCTCTATGAAGCGAGCCTCGAAGAGCGCTGGTTCACCGAGGCGCGGACGCTGGCCGAGACCATGATCGAGCGGTTCGGAGACCCCGAGCGCGGCGGCTTCTACTCGACCTCCAGTGACCACGAGGAGCTGATCGCCCGCCGCAAGGAGGTCGGCGACCACCCGATCCCGTCCGGCAACAGCTCGGCGGCGATGGGTCTATTGCGGCTGGAGGCGCTCACCGGAGACCGTCGCTACGGAGAGGCCGGCGCGGCCGTCTTCGCCCTCTTCGGCAAGCCCGCCGTCGAACACCCCGACGCCTTCGCCCACATGCTCCGCGCCCTCGATTTCCACCTCTCCCCCACCCGCGAGGTAGCCCTGGTCGGCAACGACCTCAGTGAGCTTGCCGCCGTGGTCCGCGAAAAGCCCCGCCCCCACCTGGTCTTGGCAGGCGGCCCCGAGGGCAGCGACCAGCCCCCGCTCCTCGCCGGACGAACCTCCGTCGACGGCAAACCAGCCGCCTATGCCTGCGAGAACTTCACCTGCCAGCTACCGGTCACCGACCCCACCGAGCTGAGGCGTCAGCTCTAACCGCCCCTCGCGCGGGTGGCACGGTAGGGGGGACTATCTCCTGGCAGTTCAGGAGATGGTGGGTCCCCTGCGGCGACAGGACCCGCGCGCCGAGCGCCCCGTCCCTAGAGAATCGGCAAGAAATTCTCGATCTCGTAGGGAGTGACCTGCACCCGGTAGTCGTCCCACTCCTGCCGCTTGATCTCAACGAACCGCCGGAACGTGTGCTCCCCCAGCGTGCGCAGGACCAGCTCCGACTCGGCTGCAACCTCGATCGCCTCGCCCAGCGTCGCCGGCAGCTGCTCGATCCCCTGCTGGGCAAGCTCCTCCTGGGAGAGGTGGTAGAGGTTCTGCTCCATCGGCTCGGGCAGCTCGTAGCCCTTCTCGACCCCTTCCAATCCCGCCTGCAGCATCCCGGCAAAGCAGAGGTAGGGGTTCGCGGCGGGGTCCGGGCAGCGGAGCTCGGCCCTGGTCGCCGACTCCTTACCGGGGTGGTAGAGCGGCACCCGGATCAGCGCCGAGCGGTTGCGGCGCGACCAGGCGAGGTAGACCGGCGCCTCGTAGCCCGGCACCAGGCGCTTGTAGGAGTTGACCCACTGGGCGAAGAGCGGGGCGATCTCGCGCGCGTGCTTGAGCTGGCCGGCGATGAACGACTTCGCGACGGCTGAGAGGTAGTAGGGGTCGTCGGCGTCGTAGAAGGCGTTTTTGCCGTCGCGGCTGAGCGACTGGTGGACGTGCATCCCCGAGCCGTTCTCGCCGAACAGCGGCTTCGGCATGAAGGTGGCGTGGTAGCCGTACTTCATCGCGTACTCCTTGACGACGATGCGGTAGGTCATGCAGTCGTCGGCCATCTCGAGCGCGTTCTTGTAGCGCATGTCGACCTCGTGCTGAGAGGGGCCGACCTCGTGGTGGGTGTACTCGACGTGGATGCCGAGCTTCTCCAGCGCCAGCACCGTCTCGCGCCGCAGGTCCGAGCCGGCGTCGAGCGTGGTCAGGTCGAAGTAGCCGCCCTCGTCGAGGGGCTCGGGGGCACCGCCCGCCGGCTTGGCCGAGCGAAAGTAGAAGAACTCCAGCTCGGGTCCGATGTTGTAAGCGTCGAAGCCCATCTCCTCGGCCCGTTTCAGCGCCCGCCGCATAATCCAGCGCGGATCGCCCTCGTAGGGCCCGCCGCCGGGAACGCGGACGTCGCAGAACATCCGCGCGACCGCGTCCTCCTCGGGCCGCCAGGGCAGCAGCGCGAAAGTGGCGGGATCGGGAACCGCCAGCATGTCGGACTCCTCGATCGGGTTGAAACCGGTGATCGAAGAGCCGTCGAACCCCATCCCGCCTTCGAAGGCGTCCTCGAGCTCGGAGGCGTTGACCGAGAAGCTCTTGAGCTGCCCGAGCACGTCGGTGAACCAGAGGCGGATGAAGCGGACGTCGTGTTCCTTGACGAGCTCGACGACGTCAGCGGCGCTGCGGGGTTGCTCTGCCATGCCTCGTTGCCTCCTTGGCTCTCGCGAAGGCGCAACGGTAGCCCAATGAACCGAACGGGTGCGGATCGACGTATTGCGGGTAGAGAAGAGACTCTCCAACCGGCTTGAATCCATCCCCGGAAACAGGTATAACTTACGTCAAGTAAGTAAGCGGCTAAAAGTAAAGTAAAGGCCAGGTAACGGCTCTGTAAAGCGAAGTGCCGCCCCGAAGACAGAGCCAGAAGCGAGATGCCAAGTGACGGTAAAAACCGCAGTAAGCAGATTTCAGATCCACGACGAGCTGACGGCGCCAGATGAGAGCGCTCCTCTCATCAAAAGCATTCAAGCCGCCGGCGGCGCGGTAACGAAGTTCGTTGGCGTGCTCGCCGGGGCGCCGGCTGTCCTGCGCGCGTATACGCGGATGCGCTCGGAGCTGCGCGGCGGAGTCCTGCCGCAGACGACGAGAGAGCGGATCGCGCTGGCTGTGGCCGAGCACCGGGAAGACGACTACAGCATCGCCCAGCACGCCAGATCGGCGCGTCGGGCCGGCCTCGGCCTCGACGAGGTCTCCAAAGCCCGCAGCTTCACCTCGGGTGATGAGAAGGAGGCGGCGCTGCTCGCCTACCTGAAGGAGGCGCTCGACGCCGAAGGGCCCCCGCCCCTGCACCTGCATGAGGAGGCGCGGGAGATCGGCTGGACCGACGAAGAGATCCTCGAGGCGGTCGGGCACCTGGCCCTGAACGAGTTCCAGAGCCTGATTGCCAGCGCTGCGGCGCTACCGAAGGACCAGGCCGGTCCTCGGGTCCTCCCCTCAGCGGCTTAGACCTGGATCGAGGGCCGGGTCTTTCTCACCGGCCCTCGACCAGCGTTGCCGTGTAGAGCAGGCGCGCGGTGGTGTATTTGCAGCCGTAGTCGCGGCGGGTGCCCAGCTTTTGCTGCGGTTCGCCCTGGCGGATATCGGTGGCGTTCTTGCAGGTGCCGGATTCGCGGCTGGCCCGCCAAACGTTGGTGGTGTCGAGGTTCTGCGCGAAGGCCGGCGCCCAGGTCGGGACCGTGAGGCCGATGATGTCGCCCTTTTCGACCTTGAGGTTGGAGCCGAACTTGACCGTCTGCCCGAGGTAGGGAGAGAGCACCTTGATGGAGCCCTGGCGGCGGAGGTTGTAGCGCGGCGGGTCGGTGCCGGGGACGCGGCGCAGGATCGCCAGCCGGGCCTCCGGCGGCGTGCCGAAGAAGCCGTTGAAGAAGGAGCGCTGGCTGTTGGTCGGCTGCGCCAGGGTCAGGGTCCAAGCCTTGATCGTGCCGTCGTGGGGCACCAGGAACGGCAGCCGCGTCTGCCCGTTGTTGACCTGGAAGCCGGTGACGCTGCCGACCGCCTGGCAGGGCAGCTCGGGACAGGACGGGTCGGGCTCGGTCGAGGTCTGGCCGAGGATCACGGAGGTCTGCGGCACCCTGGCGGCGTCGCTGTCGGCGACGAGACTGACGAGCCGCGCCAGCGAGCAAACAAGCAGGCCGAGAACTAGCCAGCGACCCCGCGCTGCTGCGGCAGTGGGCGCTGCTGGGGACGAAGACCTCGACATAGACGCTGCTCCTCTCGTTGCTTGCACTGCCTCGAACCCGCAGCCTAGTCGTGAGAGCGGCTGGAGCAGCCGGCTTATCGCAGGCGGGCGTAGCTGAGAGCGACCGCGTAACGGACCCGTCCCACGCCTTCGAAGCCGAGCGCTTCGCTGGCGGCCTGGGTGAGGTCGAAGGCGCGCCCTTTGACGTATGGGCCGCGGTCGATCACGCGGGTGATGAGGGCGTGGCCGTGGTAGACGAACTTGACGGTCGTCCCGCACGGCAGCGTCTTATGAGCGACGCCCAGCGTGGCGCGACGCAAGGCGGCGCCGCAAGCCGTCTTGTTACCCCAAAGCCCGGGCCCGTACCAGCTGGCGCCGGCGTAGCGGAAGGCGCTGAAGGCGATTTCGCCGCCCGGGGCGCTGGCGGTGCCAGAGGCGCCGCCGGTAGCCGCTTTCGCGCCGGTCGCAGCACCGGCCATCAGCGCCATCATGGCTGCCAGGACCATGGCCCAGCGCAGGGAGGTTTGTTTGATCGTCGTCATCTCTTTGGCGACGCTTACGGGGTTAGCTGACGGGCTCGCGCTGAAAGAGCTGCGCTACGCGGCAACTGCCGCGATTCGCCCCAGATGCTTGGGTCCCCCGCTCCTCGCGTTATGTGGCGAAGATTCAGCGGAAGTTGTGCGGCATGTTAGCAATCGCTAAGACAGAAAAGGCGAAGAAGCCCAGATGCCGCAGCAGAACTAGGAAAGGCCCCCTTTCGGAGGCCTTCCCCGTAGCGGGCCTGTAAGCCGGATCTTGTCGTGAGCGGCCATCTATCTCTGCGGCCTACCTGGACCTCGCCGAGCCGGGTCGACGGTCCTGCTTGGCCTTGCACCGGGCGGGGTTTGCCTGGCCGCCGCGTCACCGCGACGCCGGTGCGCTCTTACCGCACCATTTCACCTTTGCCTGTACGCGACGCAGCTGCAGTCGCGCCATCGGCCGTGTCTTTCTGTGGCACTTTCCCGCGGGTTTCCCCGGGTGGGCGTTACCCACCGCCCTGCCCTGTGGTGTCCGGACTTTCCTCGAGGGGTTTTCTCTCCCCCCGCGGTCCGCTCAGCCCGCTACGCCATCGTAGCTCGACGGCGCTGCCCGACCAAGCTGCCGTCGAGCCGGCAAACGAGCATGCGACCGCTCGCTCAGACCTTGCGGAAGACCCCGACGACTTTCCCGAGCACCTTGGCCTCGGTCGTCAGGATCGGCTCCATTTCCTCGTTTTCGGGTTGCAGCCGGATGTGGTCTTTCTCCCGGAAGATCCGCTTCACCGTCGCCTCCTCGCCGATCAGGGCGACGACGATCTCCCCGTCGTTAGCCGTGTCGCTCGGGCGCACGATCACGTAGTCGCTTTCGAGGATGCCGGCGTCCTTCATGCTTTCGCCGCGGATCTGGAGAATGTAGTCGCCGTCCTCACCGCCGATCACATCCGGGACTTCGAGGTACTCCTCGATGTTCTCTTCGGCGAGGATCGGCGCGCCGGCCGCAACCTGTCCGACCAGCGGCAGCCCGTTGCCCGGCTGGATCGCGCTCTTGGCCTTGTCGAAGAGGAGCTCGATCGCCCGCGGCTTCGAGGGATCGCGCCGCACCAGCCCCAGCTTCTCCAGGTTCGCCAAGTGCGCATGCACGGTCGATGAAGAGTGCAGGCCCACCGCTTTGCCGATCTCCCGCACCGTTGGTGGGTAGCCGGTTTTGGCCGCGTATTTGCGGATGAAGTCGAAGATCTCCTTCTGCCGCTTGGTCAGGTCCAAATCCATCGTCTCTCCGCTCTCCTCCGATGCCGGGTCGCCCAACTCGAACAAGCCCATTTGCCTGCGCAAATCGCCTTCGAACACTTGTTCGTAGAGTACTGCCCTTCCCGGACGCCCGCAACGTGCGCCCTCCCCCCGCACGCAAACATCTAGAATCGCCTTCCCTCAAGCGGCTGTGGCGGAACTGGTAGACGCGCAAGGTTGAGGGCCTTGTGGGTGGAAACACCCGTGGAGGTTCGACTCCTCTCAGCCGCATCAAGCCACGGACGGGGGAATCTCAGCGACGCTGGACGAAGACCTGGTTGCCGGCGGTGACACGGATCGGTTTCGCGTTGCCGCGCAGCGGCCGCACGAAGACGACCCCCTGGGTAACTCGAACAAGCGTGCCGTTGCAATAGTCGGCCGTGAGCCATTCGGTGCCCTTGTCGGAGGCTGCCGCGTCCGCCCCGGTCGTCTCGGTCGGGCCGTGCGCACTGCCCCACAGCTCGCGGACTTTGTGATGGGGCTTAGCCTTCGCCTTGCCCTTCCCGCTCGCGGTGGCCCACCCGCTCCCCGCCGGCCGGCGCCGGGTCGATGCGCGGCAGGCGGCAAAGGAGCCGCCGCTGAGGACGAGGTTGGTCAGGACCGTCGGCCGGACCTGCTGCCGCAAGATGAAGCGGCCGTCGAAGGCGTTGCCGACCTGCACGTCGCGGGCCCTGGTGGATCGAGCGCTTTCGATCTGAACCGCGCCGTTGCGCGTGTCGACGGTCGTCCCGACGGGGATGTGCAGCGAGTCGACCAGAGGTTCCGGCACCCGCGAGTGCGGACGGGTCACGAAGACCTGTCCCGCGGTCTTGGTGATGTTGGCGGACTTCCCTGCGACAGGCGGGGGAAGGGTCTCGCTGGCGCGGACGATCACGCTGGCCGCGGTGTCGGCGACGAGCAGGTTGCCCGAAGGAGTGACGAAGATCCCCTCCGGCCGCTGCAGCGCTGCGGAGCCCTCGCCCCTGTAGGTGTCGAGGTACGTGCCGTCAGCCGCGAAGCGCTCGATCCGGGCGTTGGCGGAGTCGGCTACGACGAGACGGCCGTGAGCGTCGACAGCGATGCCGCCGGGGTCCTCGACCTCACCCGGCAGGCTGCCAGGCCCGACCACTTGGGTGCCCGGCCCGCTCCGCGTCCCCCCGGGCGCATAGGCGACGACCTGGTTGTGTCCGCTGTCGCTGACGTACAGGGTGCCGTCGAGGCCTAGCGCAACCCCGCGCGGGCGCGACAGAGCACCTTCGCCGATCGTTTCGAGATAGGTGCCGTCGGCGCCGAACGCTTGCACGCGGTCGTTCCCGGTGTCGGCGACCCAGAAGCGCCCGTCGACGTCGGCGGTTATGCCCTGCGGGGCATTGAATGAACCGGGGAGCGCCCCCGCCCCCGACGGCCCGTTGAAGCCCGCCACCGGAACACCGTCCAGGCTCAGCTTCTGGACGCGGCTGTTGCCGGCGTCGAGAACGAGCAGCGCGGATTCCGCAGCGAGCCCGTAGACGCTGCTCGGCTCGCTGAATTGCCCCGGCCCGGAGCCGGGTCCGCCGAGAGCCGGGAGGACCGTGCCGTCGGGTTCGAAGACCTCGATGCGGTCGTTGCCCGTGTTCGCCACGTAGACGTTGCCGTCGAACCCCCGGGTGACTCCCGTCGGCCCCGAGAGCTGGCCCGGCAGGCTGCCGGGCGTACCGAGCGGCGGGCTTCCTTCGACGTCGCCGCGCGCGAGCGCGACCGGCATCAGGAGCAGCGCCGCTGCCAGCCCCAGGATGCGCAGGTGCACGACCAGCCGCTTCCCCGCAGGCGATCGACGCCGCCGCCCCGGTCTCACCTAGCTACTTGGAGTGCAGGTCCGTAAAGCGCATCGTCCCGCGTCCAGGTGTAGACAGACGTGGCCTTGCCCTTCTGACCCCGCAGCTCGATCGGCTCGACCTGTGGCTCCGCCGGGATGAGCTCGCGCGTCTCGGCACTCACCCTGTCGTTGAAGGTCCTGTCTGACGCGCACAGGGTGACGCCGAGCCTCTTCGCCTCGTCCTTGAGGCGGCTGGCGCCGATGGTCGCTGCCGCGATCACCGAAAACTCGAGGCTGCTCTCGTGGCCGGTGAGCCCGACGGCAACCTCACCCGAGTCCAAGCCAACCTGGACGTCGAAATCATCGGCCCCTTCCACCTCTCCGTATCGATTCCGGTGTGCGGCAACCAGGTCCTCCCAGCCCTGCTCCGTTAGCCACTCGCGCATCGACCACACCACGTCGGTGCAGGCTATGTGGGCGGTCTGCAAGGCCAGATCCTCGTGCTCCTTGCTGCGACCGACCAGCCCGAACGCCGCGAGCACCCCGTCGCCCATCAGGTCGACCACCACCCCGTCGTGTTCGAACACCGCCTGGACGACAAGCTCCTGGAATTTCGAGGCGAAGCGGAGCACGTCCATGGTGCACTCGGTGGGCGTCTTGCCGGGCTGATCCATCAACGCCATGGTGAACACGGTGAATCCGACGACGTCGACGAAAATCAACGTCCCCTCTTCGATCTTCGCCGTGTCGTGCCTCGGGTCGGCGCAGCGGGCCAACAGCTCCCCCACATACTCCTTCGGCACCACACAGTCCGCGGCCGCGTAGAGACGCTGGGCATTGAGGGTGTCGGCGTAATACCGCCTGATCACGCCGAAGATCGTTGCGAGGAATGCGGCCAGCAGCGGCGCGCCAACCGGGATGACGGTGCCGTGATCGAACGCCAGCACGGCGATCGCGCTCAGGACGGCGATCGCAACGGCTCCGGCCGCACCGGTCAGCAGCGCCCCGAACCAGCCGTTGAGCGCATTGCCCGCCTGCCGCCTCGCGCTCACCGCCCAGCGGCCCAGACGGTCGAACGCCATCGGCAGGAGCCCGCCCAGGACGAGGAAGAGCGCGCCGAGCAGCCAGCTTGCCTGCCGCAACGGGAAGCCGTTGAGCGCGGTCGCGACCTGCAGCGCGACCAGATGCGGTTTGCTCGTCATGCCGGAGCCGGGCCCCCAGGCGGCGAGCGGACGGCTAGCGCCGCTCGCCGTCGCACCCACGACGACGACTTTGCCGGCGAAGAGCTCACGCGCGCGCGACGCGCTCATGCTCAGCACGTCGGCAAGCCCATAGGTCGGGATCGCGCAGCCCAGAGGCCGGTCCGGCGCGCAGGGCCGGCCGCGGATGTCGATCCAGGCGCGACCGTCGTGGAAGGCGCCGGGATCCGGCCGGCGGCCGAACCGGCGACTGACCTCCAGCGGCAGCGTCGGCAGCCCTTGGATGCTCCACTCGAGGTGACGGATCGTCTTGTCCCGGTCAGCCGGAAGGTTCGTCATGCCGACGCGAACGTGTGCATATCGAAGCGTGTGACTGTTACCGAGGACGTTCGTCTCCCCCCGGCGGTCCACCGCCGAGGCCGCAAGCACCACGTTGCTGGCACGCCTCATCGATTCGATCATCGAGTTGTCGTCTGCAGGCGTCGTGCGGGCATCGAACTCCAGGGTGAAGGCGATCACCTTGGCGCCGGCTCCCCTGAGACGGTCGATCAGGTCGGCGTAGTGGCGGCGGCGGATCGGCCACTGCTCGCCGAGCGCATCGAGCGACGGCTGGTTGATCGCGACGACCGCGACATCGGGGTCGGGCGCCCGTTCCCCACGGACACTGAGCCGCTGATCCAGGCTCCAGTCCTCGAAGGGCGTGAGCACCGGCGTCGCACTCAGCAGCGCCGCAACGCCGATGGCGACCAACGCCATGAGGATCTGCTGGCCCCGTGAAACCTCACCTTGCAGCCACCCGCTGCTCGGCGGACCCCCCGTCGCCCTCCCCACCATGTCGTAATACTTCCATATAACATGACTACTTAGTCACGCGCCCGATAACTGTGTGTGCCGAACCACGAACGGACTGCCGGTGTGGAGACCAAACGACTGAGACACCACATCGCAGCCATCGGGCTCCTGGTCGCATTCCTTCTCAGCGCCGCATCCGATAACGCCGAAGCCGCGGCGACCTTCTCTCCCACCGGTCCCGCGTCCCCGGCTGCCGACAAGCCGCGGTCTGTGAGCTTCAGCGCGACCGGGGAATACCTGGCCGCCGCCGGCTCCTCCGGACCTCTGAGCCGCTATTACATCAACGAGGGCGGGGCATTGGAATCGCTGACGCCATCCAGCGCATGCTCCGGATCGAGTGTGTCGTTCAAACCGAACGGCAGCGTTCTCGCGTCCGCGGACGCAAAAGCCAGCACCGTGTCCCTCTGCACCGTCTCTCACACCGACGGCAGCGTCACTCCGCTCGGCTCGCCGATGCCGACCGGCAACGCGCCGTCCAGTGTCCAGTTCAGCCCCGACGGCAAGCTCCTGGCGACGATGAACTCCGGCGATTGGGGCATCTCGATGTTCAAGGTGGGGGCGACGACGCTCGAACCGGTCAACGACGGTGAAGAGTTTTTCGTCAGCTGCCCGATCACGAGCGCGACCTTCTCACCCGACAGTCGCTACCTGCTCGTAACCCACAGCTGCGTGTTTGATCCTTCGCTTGCGGTGTACGCAATCGCTGCTGACGGCTCCTTGAGCAAGGTCGACTCGATCAACCCCCCGGGCTACCAGTGGGCCGTTGACACCAGATTCATCGGCACGACCGACGAGTTCGTCGCGGTTGCGGCGGACCGGTCCGGAACCACCGAGACCGAACTCGTCACCTACACCCTGGGGCCGGGGGGCGAAGTGGTGGAAACCGCCGGAACGGCTCCGACCGGACCGGGATCGGTCGACATCGCCGTCAGCCCCGACGGCAGGCTGATCGCTTGCGCCAACCGCCAGGAAGACAAACTCACCCTCCTCGAGCGAGCGGACGATGGCGAGCTCAAATCCGTGATGTCGACGTCGCCGGGAGACGGCCCGTCCTCGGTCGCGTTCAGCCCAGACGGCGCCCTGCTGAGCGTGTCGACCGAAAACGACGACCGCGTCGAGCTCTACCACCTCGCGCCGGGCCCGACGGCTCTCCCGGCCGGCGCACCGACTCCGCTCGGAGGCGTCGCAAGCTCGATGGCCGTCTCGTCGACCGGAAGAGTCGCCGCCACCACGCAGGAACAGGATGGCGTCGAGCTGTTCACGCTGAACGCCGCCGGACGCCTCAGCCGCACCGCGACGCTTGGACCAGCGGAAGTCACCACTCCGCACGGCACCGCCTTCAGCCCCGACGGCGACCTGCTTGCCGTCGCGGACGACGAGGGGCTGAGCACCTACGCGGTATCGGCAGAAGGCGTGCCGGTCAAAGCCGATTCGGCCCCCGCTGCGGGGATACCGCTGCGGGTGGCGTTCAGCCCCGACGGGTCCCTCGTCGCCACCGTCAACTACGACACCAGCTCGGTCTCGCTTTTCTCATCTGCCCCCGACGGCACGCTGACGCCGCGAGGGTCGGTCTCCACCGGCGACGGCCCCCGCTCGTTGAGCTTCAGTGCGGACGGATCGCTGCTGGCGACGGCCGATGAGCTCGACGGCGACGTAAGCCTTTTCAGCGTATCCGGGACGACCCTGACCGCCAAACCGCCGATATCGACCGGAGGCAATCCGACGGGCGTTGCCTTCCGCCCCACGAGCAACCAGCTCGCCCTGGCCAACTACTCGAGCCAGAGCCTCACCACCTACGCGATCGGCCCCGGCGGCCAGGCGACGTACCTCGATAGCCAGCACTCCGCCCACCCCACGGGCGTGGCGTGGTCGCCGTCGGGCGAGATGGCCGCCGCGATCGACTACGAAGGCGAACCAGGTGGGCTGTGGACCTTCTCCGTCTCCGAAGCCGGGGCGATGGAGCTGTTCGGCGATCCGACCGACATCGAACTCGAGCCCTACGGGCTTGCCTTCGACGCAACCGGACGGTTCATCCTCACCGCCCATCTCTTTCACCATGCCATCTGGGTCTACCCGCTGGCGGCGCCGGCGCTCGCCACCGTGATCGAGGCGGGCCCGGCTGCGAACGACAATCATGCCTCGCCTCAGTTCGAGTTCGACGCAAGCTACCCGTCGTTCTACGAATGCAAGCTGGACAACGGCTCGTTCGCCCCCTGCGATCGCTCGCCGGCCATCCAGGTCGGAGCCGACGGCCTGCACGTCATTGCGGTCCGGGCGCGCGACGCCGTCGGCAACGTCGACCCGACGCCGGCAGCGTACGCGTGGACCCGCGACACCACTGCCCCCTCGAATCCTGCGCCGAACGCGCCGCCAAACGGAGCCGGCAACCTCGCGACGACGGTTGCATTCTCCTGGCATCGGAGCACCGACGCGCTCTCCGGCGTCAGCAGCTACGAGCTGCTGATCGACGGGATGCCGCACACCACCGTGCAGCCATCCACCTGCGCGACGATCTGCACGGCGGAGGTGTCAGGGCTCGCCGACGGTCCGCATACCTGGTCGGTCAACGCCTCGGATCTCGCTGGCAATACGAGCCAGGGCCCCACGAGTGCCTTCTCGGTCGACGCCGAGCCACCGGGCACGCCATCTCTGCTCTCGCCGACGGGCGAAGCGGTCGTAGGCACCTCCCAGCCGACGCTCTCCTGGCTCCCAGCGCCCGACAGCGGCTCTGGGATCGATCACTACGAGCCTGCCATCGACGGCGTGGCCCTTCCGTCCACTGCCGGGACGACCCTGCAGGTGCCCACCTCCCTCCCCGACGGCGCCCATGCGTGGTCCCTCGTGGCCGTCGATAGAGCCGGAAATCGCAGTGCATCGGCCAGTGCCACCTTCAAGACGGACACCACGGCCCCGATCGCTCGGCTGGCAGCCGGGCCCAGGCAGACGCGACCGGAAGTCAAGGTGGTGCTCGACGCCCATGAATCGACCGACCCCTCCGGAGCCATCGTCGACTTCAGCTGGGATACGAACGGCGACGGCGTCATCGACCGTGACACCGGCCCGGAAGCCTCAACCACGACGACGTTCCCGGCCGCCGGCGCCTACCGCCTGACCGTCCAGGTCACCGACGAGGCCGGGCTCACCGCCTCCGCGGCGGTCGACGTGACGATCACGCCCCCGAGCGCCGGCGCGCTCGGACAGGGCGCCGGGGTGCGCTTCATCCCCCCGAAGGCGACCGCGTCACGGCTCGTCAAGCTCGTCCTCACTCCACCGGTGGGTGCGCGTGGCGCCCGGATCAGCAACGACGACGACCCCAACCAGCCGGGCATCAAGCACGTCGTCTTCGACAGCCAGGCGCCGGTGACGACGGACTGGCTGCTCGACCCCCAGACCTCCCCCGGCAAGGAGACCAAGCAGGTCTTCGTCTGGTTCGAGCGCGGCACCGAGCTCGTTCACACGAGCCCCACGATCATCCTCGACGAAGAGGCGCCCCAGATCGGGTCCGCGACCTTCTCGACGTCGCAGTCGCGGGGCGGGAAGCGCAAGGCCGTGGTCAGGATCAAAGCCGCCGATCGCCACGGCACGGGCATCGCCAGGCTGCGCATCAGCTCGAGGTGCAGCGGCTCCTTCAAGCCGATGAAAGCGAAGCCCAGGAACGGCGTCTACACGGTCAGGGTCAGAGCGCCCAAGTCCAGGATGCGCGTGACCGTTCGCGACGCGGTCGGCAACGCCTCCCGCTGCGTGACTGCGAGGAGGCTCGGCTCAGCCGTCACCCGAAGATGACCGCGCCGCAGCACGCCGCGACGCCGAATCCGTACAGGACCATCGCGAGCCTGATGCCGACGAACTTCCTCCAGGCGATGTCGCTGGTGACCTTGAGCTGCGCGACGGTGCGATCGCCTGATTCGGCACCCTGCTTCAGCGCCGTACGCAGGTCGCTCAGGCCGTCGTACTTGCGGATCTGCAGGTAGTAGCTGGCCGTCTGGGCGGCGTTCTTGTGCTTGATACGGGGCCAGAGCGCGTACCCCAGGGCAGTGAAGGCGAGGAAGGCGCTTCCGCTGCCCACCCAGAACACGACCGTCGCGCCTCGATCGAGGTCCTTCGGGCTCCAGCTGCCGGCGATCAGGCCCGCCAGGATCGCGGCGACCGCGATCCCGAAGGCGGTGAAGAGGATGGCGGCCTTGGTATCGGCGCGAGCAATCTCCTCTCGCGTCTCTAGCAGCAGATCCGCAGCGTACGTCTTCGTCTCGTCGTTCATATTCGGAAGAGCCGCCTGAGCTTCACGACCCGCTCGAGCCGCTGACCCTATCGCCTGCAATGAGGGGTACGTCACCACCCACTCAGCGAAGCGTCATCTCGTCCAGACGTCTCTCAGCGGGTGCGGGCTGAAGCCGAAGCACTTCCCCACCTCGGCGGCGGGCGCAGCGGTGACGTTGTCGACGGGCAGCAGCTCCATCAGGGCCGGCGTCAGCGATGGCGCGATGCGGGCGGCGAGCCGCGCCACGGCTGGCGGCAGGTGGCGGATCTTCACCTCCGGGCCGTTGAGCGCCCGGATGAACTCGTCCATCGACATCTCCTCGGGGCCGCCGAGGTCGAAGGTGCCGATGGGCGCCTCGGGGTGCGTCGCGGCGGAGGCGACGGCGCTGACGACGTCGCCGACGTATAGCGGCTGGATTCGCTGGCGGCCCGTCCCTGGGACGGTCACCGCTCGGCCGCCGTCTGCCAGGAAGGCGCCGGCGGTGGGACCGGGTTGCTCCGGCGGGCCGTAGATGTGGAGGCAGCGGAAGATCGTCGTCGGCACGCCTGAGGCGGTCAGCAGGTCCTCGGCTGCGGCCTTCGCTCGCAGGTAGGCGTTCTGCGAGGAGGCCGACGCTCCGACGTAGCTGAGGAAGAGAATCCGCGAGCAACTGCCGGCCGCAGCGGCATCGGCGACGACTCGCGCCGTTTCCACGTTCGCCTCCTCGTAGCTTTCGCCGCGCCGCGGTTGCAGCGTGCCCGCGAGGTGCACCACCGCGTCGCAGGCGGCGATCGCTCCCGGCCAGTCGTCGCCGCGCCCGAGCGGGATCGGCTGCGCCTCCCCCTCCAGCCGCTCCTGCAGCAAGCTCCCAACCTGCCCCGAGGCCCCCGTTATCGCGACCTTGACGACCGGAGCAGCGCTCACTCGACCGCGGTGCCGAGTGCTCTGTCGATGAACGGCCCCAGCAGGTCCGCCACCATCTTCGCGGTCTCCTCAGCCGACTCGCCGGGCGTGGTGACGTAGCTGATCGCCAGCCGCACCAGGGTCTCGGCCAGGGTCTTCACGTCGTCTACCGGCGCCTGCGGCCAGCCCTCTTCGATCACCGCGGTGAGGCGGGTCGTCGCCCACTGCACGACCGGCAGTCCCTGCGTGGTGACGAAGGGCAGCATCCCCCCAGTGCCGTCGTCGCTGAGGAGGATGCGGATCAGCGGGTCGCCGCCGGCCGCACTGAGGAAGTGCTCGAGCGCGGCAAGCACCGCAGCGCGCGGATCGTCGCGGTGCTCCAGCACCGCCCTCTCGACGTCGTCCATGAACCGTTCGGCCTCGTGGATGACGAAGGCGAAGCCGAACTCGTTGCGGTTGCCGAACTCGTTGTAGAGGGTCTGGCGGCTGACGCCGGCGCCGGCGGCGATGTCCGCCATCGTGATCTCAGACCAGGGCCGACCGCTCAGCTGGTCCCGGGCGGCGTCGAAGACGGTTTTGCGTAGGAGCTCGCGCGCCGCCTCCTGGTAGGGGGTGCGTTGAGTGGCCACCCCCGTATCGTGCCAGCTAGGAGTCCCCTAAAGACTCAACCGTCTCCCGAGACCGGCTCGAAGTCCACCTTGTCGCGGACGCCGCAGTCGGGGCAAGCCCAGTCGTCGGGGACCGCCGCCCACGGCGTGCCGGGCGGGAATCCCTCCCGCGGATGGCCCGCCTCCTCGTCGTAGACGTAGCCGCAGGCGGGGCAGTGCCAGGCGCTCATGCGGCCCGCCCGTAGCGCTCCAGCACCCGCCCCAGCTTGCGCGGGTGGATGTTGCAGCGGGTGACGTCGCCGTCGTAGTGGTCGAGCAGGCGCGGGTCCATCACCCGGCGCCAGAGCGGCGGGAACCAGGCGAGGACGATCATCCCCGCGTAGCCGGTCGGCAGCTGCGGCGCTTCTTCGACGTGGCGCAGGGCCTGGTAGCGCCGGGTCGGGTTGGCGTGGTGGTCGCTATGGCGCTGCAGGTGGTAGAGGAGGACGTTGGAGGCGACGTTGTTGCTGTTCCAGCTGTGCTCGGGGCGGCAGCGCTCGTAGCGGCCGTCCTCCCTCTTCTGGCGCAGCAGCCCGTAGTGCTCGAGGTAGTTGACGACCTCCAGCAGCGAGAACCCGACCACCGCCTGCGCCACCAGGTAGGGCAGGACGATCCATCCGAAGGCGATCGTGAGGACGGCGAAGAGGCCGACGGTCATCGCCCAGGCGGTGAGGATGTCGTTGTGGCGGCTGAGGTGGCGCTTCTCCATGCGGTCGAGGCGGGCGGCCTCGATCCCCCAGGCCGAGCGCAGGCTGCCGACGACCGTGCGCGGCAGGAAGGCCCAGAAGCTCTCCCCCAGGCGCGAGCTGGCGGGGTCATCAGGCGTGGCGACTTTGACGTGGTGGCCGCGGTTGTGCTCGATGAAGAAGTGGCCGTAGCCGGTCTGGGCGAGGGCGACTCGGCTGAGCCACTTCTCGGAGTTAGCGCGCTTGTGGCCGAGCTCGTGGGCGGTGTTGATCGCGATCCCGCCGACGACCCCCATCGTCAGCGCCAGCCCGATCGATTCGACCAGGTTGAGATCGCCGCTCGCCCACATCCAGCAGGAGAAGACCAGGCCCGCGTACTGGATCGGGATGAAGACGTAGGTGCACCAGCGGTAGTAGCGATCCTGCTCGAGGAATTGGAGGACGCTGTCGGGAGGGTTGGTCGAGTCCCGGCCGATCGCCATGTCGAGCAGCGGGAAGATGCCGAAGACGAGCAGCGGGCCGAGGAACCACAGCCCACCGAAGCCGGTGACGGTGACCCAGAAAAAGGCGAGGAACGGCGAGAGCGGGACGATGATCCCCAGCACCCAGGCGTAGCGCTTGCCGTCCGTCCAGGCGGCGGGATCGAGCTCCACCTCGTCGTGGTGGTGATGGTGATGAACGTGCTCCGCGTGCGCCTCCATGCCTCTCCTTGTCAGCCAACCCTCTTCAGTCGGATACTTTGACACGTGCGGCGGATATGTCAAGGAGTCCTACAGCGAGAAGGTCTGTGACCAAGGGATGTGGTCACGAAACGGGTCCTGCGTAGCAGCGCTACCTGGAGCCCGGGGAGGGGCCGCAGCGCGCAGCGTCACAGGCCCCTCTCGCTAGATCTTCAGGAGGAGGAACGTATTCAGCACGAAGATGACGGCGAAGAAGACCGTCGCCCGGTCGAGGTTGCGCTCGACCATCGAGCCGCCGCCGATCGAGCTGCCGCCGCCACCGATCCCGAAGGCGCCGGAGAGGCCGGCGTCTTTGCCCGAGTGGAGCAGGATCAGGAAGATCAGCACGACGGCGACGATCACCTGGATGATGCTGAAGAACGTGAACACGGTCGGGAAAGTCTAGCCCTGCTTGATCTTTTCCGGCTCGCGGGGGTGGGTGCCGTTGCCGTTAGTACTCGCTCCGTTGGTCTTGCCGTTGCCGTTCGCCGGCACCTTCTCGCGCTCCTCGCGGTTGAGGATCTCGAGTGCTTCCCGCCGTAGCTCGGCGTCGACCACGGCGAAGTCCTCGTCGGAGAGCTTGCCGACCGCGTGGTCGAGCTCGGCGTCGCGGATCTCGCGGTACTTGGCTTCCTTGCGAGCGTCGGCCTCGGTGCGAAGGAGGGCGCCGCGACGTCTCCCCCGCGTCGGCCAGATCGCGATCAGCGCCCCGGCCAGGGCGATCAGGCCGCCGATCCACATCCAGGTGACGAGCGGGTTGACGATCACCTTGAAGGTCGCCGGCGCGGTGTCGGTGAGGTAGGTCTTGGCGACGTTCTCCGCTGCCAGACCCTGCAGCTTGGTCACCTGTTCCAGCGCCTGCGCTTCGCGGGCGGGATTCCCCACCGAGCCCCGCATCAGCGCGCCGAGCGCTTTGCACTGGGGTGGCGTCCCCGGTCCGCCTTTGACGCAGGCGGCGAAGCCTTCGTCAGCGTCGCGCACCCGCCCCTGGATCGCGGTGATGTTCGGGCGCTCGGCGATCCAGAGGTCAACACCCAACCCGGCGCGCAAGCCGACCTCGCTGGTCGCCTCGCCGGCGAAGAAGCTGCTGATCATCCCCGTTTCCTGGCCGGTCGGGCGGAAGAAGGCCTGGCTCGGGCGCAGATAGCCGACGAGCTTGCCGTCTTCGGTCACCTTGAGCAGCGAGCCGAAGGTGAACTTCTCTTCGTCGACGGCGACGGTGGGCTTCACGTAGGTGATCGTGCGGCCCTCGATCGTCGTGCTGTCGCCCGGCCGCAGGTTGACGTCGCGGTTGGTCTGGAAGCTCGAGGAAGCGGCGATCCCGATCAGCAGAACGGCGATCCCGGCATGGACGATGTAGCCGCCGTAGCGGCGACGGTTGCGGGTGACCAGCCCGACCATCGCGCCGGGGGTCGACTCGCCGGAGAGCTGGCGCCGGGCCGCAGCGCCGGTCCAGAACTCCTGCGCGAGGCCCGCCAGCGCGAAGGCGGCGAGCGCGAACAGCGCCAGCGCCCAGGGCTTGTGCGCGGCGTCGCTGAAGATCGCCAGCCCGACCGCCGTCGCCGCCGCGACCGCAAGCGGCACCGCGAAGACCCGCTTCGCCGAGGCCCAGCTGACCCGGCGCCAGGCGAGCAGCGGCCCGACCCCGGTAAAGAGCACCAGCCCGATCGCCAGCGGCGTCGTGTAGCGGTCGAACCAGGGGGCCGCCAGGGAGGCCTTGTCGCCGGTGAACAGTTCGGAAATCAGCGGGAAGAAGGTCCCCCACATGATCACCGCGGTGAGTCCGACCAGGAGCAGGTTGTTGACGAGGAAGACCGCCTCGCGCGAGACCAGCGAGTCGATCCGCTTCGGCGAGCGCAGGTCGTCGAGGCGGCTGACGATCAGCGCGGTGGAGCCGATCAGGACGACGCCGATCAGGCCGAGGATGTAGGGGCCGACGGTGTTGTCGCCGAAGGCGTGGATCGACTGCAGCACCCCGGAGCGGACGAGAAAGGTGCCGAGCAGCGCCATCGAGAAGGTGCCGACGACGAGGCAGGCGTTCCAGACTTTCAGCATCCCCCGCTTCTCCTGGACCATGATCGAGTGCAGGAAGGCGGTGCCGAGCAGCCACGGCATCAGCGCCGCGTTCTCGACCGGGTCCCAGGCCCAGTAGCCGCCCCAGCCGAGCTCGGTGTAGGACCAGCGGGCGCCGAGCAGGAGGCCGAAGCCGAGGAAGGTCCAGGCGATCAGGGCGAAGCGGCGGGTGGCGCGAATCCACTCGGCGTCGACGCGGCGGGTGACGAGCGCCCCGATCGCGAAGGCGAACGGCACCGTGAAGGCAACGTAGCCCGAGTAGAGCATCGGCGGGTGGATCATCATGCTCGGGTGCTGCAGCAGCGGGTTGAGGCCGACCCCGTCGGTCGCGCCGGCGGTCGTGGCGAAGGGGTGGACATCGGGGGCGAACAGCATCAAGCCGGTGAAGAAGGCGGCGATCCCCATCATCACCGCGGTCGCGTAGGGGACGATCTCGCGCAAGCTGTTCCGGGTCGACCAGAGGGCGAGGCTGGCAGCGATCGAAAGCACCCAGGCCCAGAGCAGCAGCGAGCCCTCCTGGCTCGACCACATCGCCGCCAGCTTGTAGAAGGGCGGCGTCTCGATCGAGGAGTGTTCCTGGACGATCCTGAAGCCGAAGTCGTCGCCGGCGAAAGCGACCTCGATGATCGCCACGCAGGCGGTGATCAGGCCGCAGAAGGCGTAGACGGTGCGGCGGGAGAGCTCGACCCGGCGACGATCGCCGTTGCGGCCCCAGAGCGCCAGCGCCGCCGCCGCGAGGGCGGTGACGAAGGCCAGCGCCAGCAGGGCGCTGCCGAGACTAGCCATCAGATTTGGTCGTGAACTTCGACGGGCACTTCGTGATCAGCGTTTCCGGTTCCCCGACGAAGGTGCCGTTCTCAAGGCTGCCGGTGAGGACGATCTCGCGGCCGCCGCGGAACGGGTCCGGAACCGTGCCCTGGTAGGTCACCGGCAGGGCCTGGCCCTTGCCGTCGCGATCGACGACGTGGAAGGCGATGCCGTTGCCGACATGGCGGATCGAGTGCGGGACGACCTTGCCGGTCATCTCGTAGCTGCTGCCGGGGCTGGCGCTGGCGATCTCAGAAGGCTCCTTCGCCTCGGTCGAGGCCGAGAACGAGGTGTAGATCAGCGCCACCGCGAGCAGCACGGCGACGCTGAGCGCGACGACAAGGCGAATCTTGCGCTTCCGCTGGGGATCCACAGGCACCGGGGATTATCGCAAGCCGGCGGCATGGGACAATCACTGCGTGACCGATGACCGCGTCCTCCTGATCACCGGCGCCAGCAGCGGGATCGGCGCCGCCACCGCCCGCGCGGCCGCCGGCAAGTACCGGCTGGTTCTGGCGGCGCGCCGGCTGGAGGACCTCGAAGAGCTCGCAGAGGAGCTCGGCGGCGAGGAGCGGGCGATCGCGGTGCGCTGCGACGTCACCGAGTGGGACGAGGTGCAGGCGCTCGCGCAGACGGCACTCGACCGCTTCGGCCGCATCGACGCCGTCTTCGCCAATGCCGGCTTCGGCGCCAGCCGCGGCTTCCTCGAGGAGTCGCCCGAGCACTGGCGCTCGATGGTCCTGACCAACGTCTACGGCGTCGCGCTGACGATTCGCGCCACCCTTCCCCACCTGCTCGAGCGCGGCGACGGCCACTTTCTGATTACCAGTTCGGTAGCAGGACGGCGGGCACTGCCCGGCTCGCTCTACTCGGCGACGAAGTGGGCGGCGACGGCGATCGGCGAGTCATTGCGCCAAGAGCTGCGCCAGATGCACGACAACCACGGCATCCGTGTCACCCTGATCGAGCCGGGGATGGTCGACACGCCCTTCTTTGAGAAGCGGCCGAACGGAGCCCTGGAGGACGAGGACATCGCCCGCGCGGTGGTCTACGCGCTCGAACAGCCTGAGGGCGTCGACGTCAACGAGATCCTGATCCGCCCGATCACCCAGTCGAACTAGCGCATCCGATTCTCGGCACACGGGGCTGTGTCGAAAGTCGGCTACGGCAACAGCAGCCGCACGAGGCGCCAGTAGGCGCGCAGGGCGAGGCGCGCGGGCCAGGCGCGGACGAGCGGGGAGATCAGGTCGGAGTCGAGGTCGGGGGTGAGCGCGGCGGCAAATTCCGCGGCGCTGATCGTGCGCTGGCGCTGGAGGGTGCGCCGCTCGCGCAGGAGCCGCGGCAGCCAGCCGATGAATTCGCGGTTGGCGCGGAGCTTCTGGCGCCCCCAGCCGCCCGCGGCGGCGACCGGCAGCAGCGCCAGCTCGGTCGCCAGCAGCGCCGGCGCCAGCAGCGCCAGCAGCGGCCCGGGATAGGTCCGCACGAGGAAGGCGAGGCGGTTGCGCTCGAGCCAGCGCCACTTGTCAGCACTGGCGCTGAAGTCGTAGTCATGGGCCACGACCGCGGAGGGCTCGATCCCGATCGTCCCCCCGGCCATCCGCAGCCGGACCGAGAGGTCGACGTCCTCGTGGTACATGAATAACTCGGGCGGGAAGCCGCCGGTCCGGCGCCACTCGGATAAGGGGATCGCCAGGCAGGCCCCCGAGGCCGCCGGGACCTCCCGAGGTGTTGGCGCTTCGGCAAGCGGCCGCCCGTGGGCCCCTGCCCAGACGATCCCGGTGAAGTGGATCGGGTTGCCAGCGGAGTTGATCGTCTCCCCCGCCCCGTCGGCGACCAGGGCCTGCCAGGCCGCCCAGCCGCGCTCCTCCAGCCAGGGCCTGCGAATCGCCTCGCCGAATCCCGACTGTGGCACCGCGTCGGGATTGAGGAGGACGAGCAGGTCGCCTCGGGCGACCTTGGCCCCCGCGTTGGCACCACCGGCAAAGCCGGTGTTGCGCCCAGGAGAGACAATCCGCGCCTGCGGCGCCAGCTCGCGCACGACCTCGACGCTGCCGTCGCCGGGCTTGTTGTCGACGACGATCAGCTCGTCGCCGTCACCCAGCTCACGCAGCAGGGCGGGAAGCGTCTTCGTGAGATCGTCGCGGGACTCGAAGGCGACGATCAGGACTGAGAGCGTCGGTCGCACCGGCGCGGAGGCTATTGGGACCTCCGCGCCGGTGCTCGCGACTTGCTGAAGCGAACCTGCGGGTTACTTCTTCTTGTGCTTCTTGCCGCAGTTGACGACGTTCAGCTTGAACCTCTTGTTCTTCACCTTCTTGCCGTTCTGGCCTTTGATGTTCAACTTCGCCCGCTGCGGCTTCGCGCAGGTATTGGTCGAGTTGACGAGCAGGCTCTTCTTCCCGCCCTTCATCTTCAGCACGAACCTGCTCACCGGCACGTCGGGCACGTTGTTGAAGACCGTCTTCAGGCCTCCGTGCTTGCCGCTGATGACGCCCCGGAGGTAGATCTCCACCTGACCGCGGAGGTCGACCAGCAGGTCCGGCAATTCGTGATTCGAGGAGACGAGGAACACCTTGCCCCTCAGCTTCTTGCTCAGCAACGGCGACTTCGCGTATGCCGTCCCGTAGACCGACTTCTTCGGGCAGGTGTGGGAAGCCAGCTGCGGCCTCGTGCACACGGTCCCGATGTGGCTCTGGTCGAGGAACAGCGAGTGCGGCATCGTCAGCGCCGTGCGGGCGATGTTCGCCTGCCCCTTCTTGGCGGTGAGGATCGCCGTCAGGCGCGGGTTCTTGGCCCGCGTGGTCGGTCCGTTCAACTTGACCTTCAGCTTCGGCTTGAAGCCGAGCTTCTTGCATCCGGTCGCCTGGAACGGATCGTTGACGCCGTAGGAACTGAACGTCGAGGCGTCGGTCGGGTCTGCCCCGCCGCCCTTGATCTGTCCAGTCGTTGCCTGCGCTTTGCAATTGGTCGGGTTGAGCATGAACTTGCTGCGGTCGATGTCGAGATTGATCGAGCGCAGGTCCAGCTTGACCCCGCCGAACACGTCAGGGATGACGTCGGAGACCGCGTGGATCTGGGCGGTTTCCGGTTCGACGTTGAGGGCCACCCGGACGACCACGGTGCCGAGGTCGAACGGGCCCGCGACCGCGGGGGTCACGGTGACCAACGAGAGCGCCGCACCCTTGTACGGACCCGCCAGGTAGACGTTGCCGGTGAGCTTCAGCGGCTCGCCGGTGCCCGAGCTGGTGGTAGCAGTGCCGATCAGGCTTTCGCCCGAGCAGCTCGCCTTGGCCATCTCCGCCTTGCCGCTGTTCGCGGCGGCGGCGGCGATGTCGGCCTCCGAGCAGTAGGGGATTCCGGCGAGTTTGCCGGTCAGCCCCTTCGGCAGGGTGACGTCAACCACCTTCAGCTCCTGTTCCCCGTTCTTTTTCGTGATCAGAACGTGGAAGGGGCTGTAGGCGCCTGCTTTGTTGCTGTTGCTGTTGGCTTTGTAGCCGGGCGCGAACTTCCGTTCGGCCATCGTTTTCGGACAGTCGCCGCCAGTCGGGTCTTTGGTCAGCGTCACCGCACTCTTGACCGGCTTGTTTTCGCCGGGTCGGGCCCACGGTTCGAAGTGACTCGTCCCCTCGGCCGTGCAGACCGGCGGGCTGGTCAGAACCTGTTTGGCGCCGTCGAGCTTCACCCTGATCGATTTGAACGGGACCTGCGGCAGACCTTCCGGCAGATCGCCGGCGAACTGGCCTTTGAGCTTGTCGGTGATGACTGCCGTCAGCTGGCCGGTTTTCGCGTTGGCCTTGACTTTGCCGACGAGTCGGGCGGCGATCCCCTCATGCTCGCTCTTGGCTTCGAGCAGGATCCGGAACTGTTCACCGGATTCGGGGTCGTTGCTGTTCTGCGTGCCGACGTAGACGTTCCCTTTCAACGTTTCCGCCAGCGGCGGCGAGTCGACTTCGACGGTGCCGATGTTCGAGGCTTCCGGACATTCGTTGGTGTAGGTGCGAACGCCCTTCTTGAACTGCGGATCCGTGCACGCAACCAGCCCCTGCGCGCCAGACGGGTTCAAGCCCATGCCCTGCGGCAAGGTGACTTCCGCTTTGCGCACGTGCGACTGCGAGATCCCTTCTTTGCCTTCGTTGCGAACTTCCCCGCCTTCTTTGGCGGGATCGAAGGGCAGCGTCGTCTCCACGGTCGCCGCAGAAGGGGAATCGACAGCGTCCGTTCCGGCTCCGACTTTCACATCCGGGTCGAACGGAACTTTGTCGCAACCCGTCTGCATGACCCGGCGGCCGTCTTCGCCTTTCGGCAACTTTGCCTCAACGGCTTTGGAGCCGTTCGGGAAATTGGGATCTGGATCCCCGTAGGACTCCGCCCGGAACCAGGTCGAGTAGAGGTGTTCGTATGCCGGATCATTCGGGTCGAAGCAGGTGGTCGGATTGGTGATGAAGGTGCCATCACCGGTCTGGCCGAAGCTGACGAGCCGGCTGATCAGCGTCGAAAGGCCGGTGATTTCAGCCGTGTTCGGCAGTTTGATCGTGAAGCTCTCGTGAAAGTCGCTCTCCCAGGCCACTTCGGTTTCTAGGATCACCGGAACGGCGTTGTTGATCACGAAGCCGAACCGAGCGGGTTCACCTGGTTTCGGTACGAGGTTGTAGACCGGTACCTTCGTTTTACCCGGAGTCGGCGGGATGACGAAGCCCTTCGGGGCTTTGAACCCTGGTGCGATTTCCACTCCAGCTTTGTTGGTGACGAGGGTGACGTTCTCTTCACCGGTCTGCGTCTCCGGTTTGCATTCCGGTTTGAATTCGCCGGGGTTCGGCTGAGCGAAGAATTCCGCTTCCGAGCAACGCGAAGGCGTGGCCTCGGGATTGACGGTCAGTCCCGGCGGCAGATCGACCCGCAGGGTTTTGATCGTGCGTTCGCTTATCGGTTCTTCGATTTCCGCCGTCACTGCCCCTGGAGGGAACGGCGGGGAAGGCAAAGGCGTGAACGGTTGGTGCTTGATGATGTACTGCGTGAAGGCGAACGGCGGGTGGCCACCGGCCTGCGTAAAGAAGATGTTCGGCGTTTCAGGGCCGCAGTTTTTCGGCGGCGGGCCAGGTTCGCCTTCGGCATAACAGGTCCCTGCCTGGAACCCTTGATCGTTCGTTTCGTTCTGCGGCTGGATGATGTCTTCGGTATCCGCCAACGCCAACGCAGGCATGGCGAGCAGACCTCCGATACACAACAAAAGCAACGCGAGCGAGCGCTTTGCCATTCAAAATCCTCCTAGTTGTCCCTTGCGAGGACGCCCCCTGAAGCGCCCAGAAACCCTCCCGCGCAAAGAACCATACAGGGTGGCACGGGTCTTCTAGTAATCCCCGAGAACCAACCGCTGTAAACCATGTCACCGTTCGGTGATGTAACACCTTTCGGTGTCACTTTTAGGCGAGCGTCAGTGCTTCTTCTTGTGCTTCTTACCGTGCTTCTTCTTCTTGCACGGGGTGCGCAGCTTCGGCTTGCTGTTGGCTTTCTTGCCGTTCTGGCCTTTGATCCGGATGATCCCCTTGACCGGCTTTGCGCAGAGGCTGCGCGAGTTGACCAGCAGCCCCTTCTTGCCGCCGGGCAGGGTCATCACGAACTTGGTCACCGGCACGTCCGGGACCCGGTCGAAGGTGGTCCGGATGCCGCCCTTGAAGCTGTCGATCCGGCCGACGAGGTCGATGTCGACCTGGCCCTGCAGGTGGGCGACCATGTCCGGCAGCGTGTTGTTGGACGAGCGCAGGTAGACCGGGCCTTCCAGCGGTTTGGCGAGGAGCGGGGTGAATGCGCGCGCCCGACCGTAAATCGATTTCTTCGGGCACTGGCTGGCCGCGAACTGAACCCGCGTGCAGACAGTCCCCAGGCTCGCCTGGTCGAGGAAGAGCGCGTGCGGCAGCGCGACCGCTGCGCGGGCGATGTTGGCGTCATCGGGCCGCGCGGTGAGGATCGCCCGCAGTTTCGGATGCTTGGCGCGCTTAGTCTTGCCGAAGAGGCGGATCTTCAGCTTCGGTTTGAAGCCGAGCCTGTCGCAGTTCTTCGCCTGGAACTCGTCGCTGACGGCGAAGGCGGAGTAGGCGGCCGGGTTGGTCGGGTCCGCCCCGCCACCCTTGATCACGCCGGCGGTCGCCCCTTTGTTGCAGTTGGTGCCGTTGAGGGTGAATTCCTTGCGGTTGAGGTTGAGGAAGACCGAGCGGATGTCGAGTTTGGTACCGCCGTACACGTCCGGGAGGGCGTCGGTCTTGGTGTGGACCTGCGCGGTTTCCGGATCGACGAAGAGCGGCACGCGGACGACGACGTTGCCGAGGTCAAACGGCCCGGCGATCGCCGGGGTGATGACGACGACCGAGAGCTGGGCGCCTTCGGAGGGACCGGCGAGATATGCGGTCCCCTCGATCTTCAGCGGCGAGTCCCCGGTGCCGGCTTCGACCGTGGCGACCCCGATCTTGCTGTCGTCGGGACAGCTGGGGTTGCTCTTCTCCTCGTTGCCGGCCCGAGCGGATGCGGCGGCGATCGCGGCCTCCGGGCAGTACTGGACCCCTGCCAGCTTCGCGGTCGCGCCGGGCGGCAGGGTGATGTCGAGACCTTTCAGCTCCTGCTGCCCCGCGGGGCGGCTGATGTGGGTCGAGAACGGGGTGAAGGCTTTCGCCTCGTCGCTTTTCGGCTCGGCCGTGAAGCCCGGTGCGAAGGGCCGCTCGGCCATCGTCTTCGGGCAGTCGGCGCCGCCGGGCAGTTTGCCGAGCGCGAACTCACTCGAGGGGCTGGCCGATTTGCCGCCGAATTCAGCCGACCAGGGCGTGATGTCGCTGGTGGTTTTGTGCGGGCCGCAGGTGGGCGGGCTGCTGAGCGCCGCCTTCTGGCCGCCGGTGATGCTGATCTTGAAGTTGGTGAAGGGAACCTGCGGCAGGCCGTGGGGGATGTTGTCGCTGAATTTAGGGGCGACTTCGTAGTGGGCCCCGCGCAGCACGTTCTTCGCCGGATCGTCGAAGTAGGCGGTCAGCTGCCCGGTCTTCGCGTTGGCGATGACTTCGCCGATCAGGCGGACGTCGACTCCATAGCGGTCGGACTTGGCGTGGACGAAGATCCGGAACTCCTTGCCTGATTCGGGATCGCGGCTCTTCTGCTCGGCGACGTAGACCTCACCGGTGAGCGGCTCGTCGGGCAGCGCCTCGCTGATCACGGTGGCCGTCCCGATCTTGGAAGCGGGCGGGCAACTCACGGGATTGCGGGTGCCCTTGGCGAACTGGGCTTCGGTGCAAGCGGCAAGGCCGGCCGCGGCGGACGGGTTCAGGCCCATCCCTTGGGGCAGCGTCACTTTCGCCGTGCGCACCGTCGAGGTTTCCTGGCCTTTCGGATTTTCTTCGATCGGCACTTTCACTTCGGTGACCGCGTCCGCCGGCGAATCGACGGCGTTGGTCCCGGGGTTGACCCCGATGGTCGGTTTGAACGGGATCGAGGCGCATTCCTTGGGGAACGTGCCGGGCGGGATCGGCGACTCGACGAAAGGCGAGCCGTTCGGGAAGATCGGGTCGGGGTTCTGGTAGGAGTCGGCGCGCGCGTAGGTCGAGTAAGTGTGTTTATGGGCTGCGTCGGTGATCGGGTTCCAGCAGGTGCTCGGCGTGGTGATGAAGAAGCCCTGCCCCCCGGGCGCGTGCGCTTCGCCGTTGAAGACGAGGCGGTTTTTCAGCAGCCTCACCCCGGTGTTCTTGGGGACCGCGATCGTGAACCCCTCGTGGAAGTCCGACTCCCAGGCGACGTCTGCTTCGAGGTAGATGTCGCTCGGCGGAATCAGCGGGAAGCCCGGGATGGCTTCCACCGTGAAGCCGAAGCGCGCGGGCTGGCCCTGTTTCGGGACCAGGTTGTACACCTGCGCTTTGATTTCGATGGGAGCGCCAACCGGGGCTTCCGGCGAGACGTAGACCCTGCTTTCGCCCACCCGGCTCAGCGGCTGCGCGGTGGCGCATTCTTTGGGATGTTCGGCGCCGCATCGAGGCACCGCTCCCGGGTTGACGCTGAGGCCGACCGGCAGGTCGACCCGAAGGTCTTTCATGTCGACTTCCGGTTCTTCGTGACCGAGCGAGCTCGTGTGCTTGACGATGAACTGGGTGAAGCCGACCGGCGGGTGCCCGGCGGCCCTTTCGTAGAACTGGCCGGGCGTCTCGACGCTGCACTCGGGGACGTCGGTTTTGCAGGTCCCCGCCTGCCAGCCGTCGTTGGCCGTCGGGTGGGCGTTGTCCTGTGGCGCGAAGACGACTTCGCCCGCCTGCGCCGGCGCGGCGGAGAGCGCCCCAACCACGAGCGCCAGCAACCCGATCTTCACGACCCAAGATCTCATCCCGCCGAGTTCATACCCAGGCTTTGGATTCCCTAATCCGCCCCCGGCACCAAAGAACCAGTTCAAGTTTTCCTCCCAAAAAGCTCCCAATAACGCCCGATAAAGATATTCAGCGGATGTTCTACCCGAAAGTAATGAGTTGAATCGACATTTTTGGGTAATCTCTCTATATGCCAACCCACAACGGACACTCCCCCAACGGCCACTCCGAGAGCCGTCAAATCATCGGAGATGCAGCAAGAAACGGGCGCCCAGCGAGCCCATCGGTGCCGGTCAACTGGGAGCGCCTGGCGCGGGCTACGGCCCACCCCCTGCGGGTCTCGATCCTGGAAATCCTCGGCATCGACGGCGGCCGCGTCCTCTCTCCTAGCGATCTCAGCCGCGAGTTACAGATCCCCCTCAGCAACACCAACTACCACGTCACCGAGCTGGCGAAATCGGGGCTGATCGAACTCGTACGCGAGCGCCAGGTGCGCGGAGCGACGGAGCACTTCTACCGCCTGCCGATCGAGAGCAGAGAGCACGACGGCCACGCCGAGGCGAATACCGACTCCGAGGAGGATTCACGGCATCCGATCGCTGCTTAGTTCACTCTCAGGCTGAGGTCGAGCCTTTAGGCAAGGCCTCCTCCGCCCCTCATTCTCATCCGCCCGCGCGCCGATAGGGGAGCAATGAGCACCTCCCGTTCCAGCGAGCAGTTGCGGGCGATCATCCGCACCCAGACCGAAGTCGTCGCCGGCGACCTCAATCCCGAAGCGGTGATGCAGTTGATCGCCAAACGGGCACAAGAGCTGACCCGTGCCAGCGCCGGCCTGATCGAGCTCGCCGAAGGCGAGGAGATGGTCTACTCGGTGACCACCGGTGAGGCCACCCCGTACCTCGGAATGCGACTGCAGAAGGCGACGAGCCTCTCTGGCCGCTGCGTGATCGAAAGCCGCGTCCTGCGCAGCGATGACACCGGGGCCGACGAGCGAGTGGATGCCGAGGCCTGCCAGCGGGTCAACGCCGGCTCGATGATCTGCGTGCCGCTCTCCCACCGGGACGAGACCGTCGGCGTGCTCAAGGTCTACGCACCGCAGGCCCATCACTTCGATGACGGCGATGTCGAGACGCTCGAGCTCCTGAGCGATCTGATCGCGGCCCATCTCTCCCACGCCAACCTCTACGAGGCCGAGACCCGCCACAGCCGCCGCGACGCCCTTACCAATCTTCCGAACCGGCGTGCCTTCGAGGAGCGCCTCCCGACCGAGCTCGCCCGCGCCTCCCGCTCCGGCCACCCACTTGCCCTCGTCCTCCTCGACCTCGACGGCTTCAAGGGCGTCAACGACCGCCTCGGTCATCCCGCCGGCGACGAGGTCCTCCGCAGCGTCGCCCGCATCCTCGACGGATCCCGCACCGCCGACGACTGCTTCCGCATCGGCGGCGACGAGTTCGCGATCCTGATGCCGGAGACCGAAGCGATCCACGCCCGCACGGCAGCCGAACGCATCGCCGACCAGATTCGCTCGGCGAAACTAGGCGACGGCACGATCGGCGCCTCCTACGGCATCGCCGCCAGCACCAACCGCGACACCGAGGTCCTCGTTGCCGCAGCGGACCGAGTTCTGCTGGCCGCCAAGGACCGTCTCTACGGCCGCCGGGGCAACTGACCTTCGAAAAAGCGGACGACGGGGGTCGAACCCGCGACCTCAAGCTTGGGAAGCTTGCGCTCTACCAACTGAGCTACGTCCGCGCGGGGTTGATTCTAAGGCGTGGCGGGGGTGCCGGGGCGGCGCTGGAACTAGAGTTGGCGGTCTGTGAGCGTTCGCTCTTCTATAGCGGTGCTGGGCGTGCTGGCCGTCGTCGGCCTGCTTGTCTTCGGGCTGATCATCAAGGGGGGCTCGCGGGTGACGGTGGGGGATCGGGCGCCGAGCACTTCGCTGCCGCGGCTCGAAGGCGGCGGGGACGGGGGTCTGGCCCAGTACAAGGGCCGCTGGGTCCTGGTCAACTTCTGGGCCTCCTGGTGCACCCCCTGTAAGCAGGAGGCGCCGGCGCTGGAGGAATTCCAGCGACAGCATGCGGGCCCGAAGTTCACCGTTCTCGGAATCGACACCCGCGACCTGACCGGCGACGGGCGCGATTTCGTGCACCGCTACGGGCTCAGCTACCCGCAGCTGCGCGACGGGGACGGCGGTGCCGCCCACGACTTCGGCACCACGGGCGTGCCGGAGAACTTCCTCGTCGACCCCGAGGGCAAGGTGCAGTGGCTGCTGCCGGGTCCCGTCAACGAGGAGTACCTGCGCGACCAGGTGGAGCCGTTCCTGCCGACGGGCAAGTCGTGAAGGCGCGGCTGGCGCTGGTCGCGCTTGTCCTCCTTGCGGCGTCCGCCTCTAGCGCCGCCGCCGCCCCGCGCGCCTCGCTGACCGAAATCGAAAAGCAGGTGATGTGCCCTGTCTGCGGCACGCTCCTGCAGCTGGCCGAATCGCCGCAGGCGCAGCGGGAGAAAGCGTTCATCCAACGGCTGATCGCCGAAGGCAAGAGCGAAGCCCAGATCAAGGACGCGCTGGTCGCCGAGTACGGCGACGAGGTGCTGGCATTGCCGCAGGGCTCGGGCTTCAGCCTCTCCGCTTACCTGGTGCCGATCGCCGCCTTCCTCGTCGCCGCGATTGCGCTGGCGCTGGGGGTGCTGCGATGGCGACGGGCGAGCAACTCGAGCGGCCGCGGCGGACCCCGTCCCGCCGGACCCAAGGGCGACGACGCCGAGCGGCTCGACGCCGACCTGGCGCGCTACGACCTCTAGCCGACCGCGATCGCGCCGAGCGCTGGTACCGGCAAGCGCTTGATCGCCTTGCCGAGCGAGCGATCCTTCGCCGCGGTGGCCGGCATCGCCGCGACGACCGCGTCCGCTTGGCGGGCGGCGGCGAGACACGGTCCCGGTTCGTCAACCAGCGGCGCTCCGCTGAGGAGCACCAGCTCATAGGCCGCGCGCAGCTTCCCGACCATGTGGGCGAAGCTCTGGAGGCCGAGCAGGGTTTCGGCTTTCGAGGCGGGACGACCGCCACAGACGCAGGCCAGGGGATCGTCCGAGCCGGCGGCGGCGGGGCCACCCAGGACGACCGGCTGCAGCACGTCGGCCGGCTCCGCCTCCCAGCGCAGGTACTCGTGCAGCCCGGGTGCGGGGGCGAGGCCGACATGTGCGGCGAGGCGCGGCTGTGCCAAGTCACACTCGACGAGAATCGTCCGCCGCCCGGCCGCCGAGGCCGCAGCCGCCAAGGCGAGCGCGGCCACCGGCGCCACCTCACGCTTACCGCTGATCAAGACAACCCGCTGTTCCGCCACTCGCGGCAGCGCCTTCTCCAGAGCCTCGAAGTCGCTGCGCCGCAGCGCCCACACTCGCGACCCCGCCGGCGGGCCCGAGATCTGCGCGAGGACGGCAAGCCCCGTGCGACCTCGCAGCATCACATCCGCTCTGGCGCTGAGATCCCCAGCAGCCCGAGCGCGGCGGCGATCGTCCGTTTCGTCGCCAGGCAGAGCGCCAACCGCGAAGCTTCGACCCCCTCGCCCTCGGCGCCGACGACCTGACAATCGCGGTAGAAGGCGTGGAAGTCGGCGGCAACTGCGGTCGAGTAGGCGCAAATCCGATGCGGCGCCCGCCGCGCCGCCGCCATCCGTACCTCTTCCGGGAATTCGAGCAGGCGCTTGACCAGCAGCTTCTCGCTTTCCTGCAACGACGCGCGCGCGCTGGGGACGCTCGGCTCAGTCGCCCCCTCCTCCCCGGCTTTGCGGAGGATGCTGGCGATCCGCGCGTGCGCGTACTGGACGTAGTAGACCGGGTTCTCGCTCGACTGGCTGCGGGCGACCTCGAGGTCGAGGTCGACGGTCGTCTCATGGCTGCGCCAGAGCATGAACCAGCGAGTCGCGTCGACACCGATGTCGTCGAGCAGCTCGTCGAGGGTGACGAACTCGCCTTTGCGCTTCGACATCTGCGCCCGCTCGCCGCCTTCGACCACGTGGACGAGGCTCATGATCAGCGCCTCGAAAGCCTGCGGGTCGCCGCCGAGGGCCTCGATCGAGGCGCGGATCCGCGCCACGTAGCCGTGGTGGTCGGCGCCGAGGACGTCGACGAGGCGGTCGAAGCCGCGCTGGAGCTTGTCCCAGTGGTAGGCGATGTCGGGCGTCAGGTAGGTCGCCTCGCCGTTGGAGCGGACCAGGACGCGGTCCTTGTCGTCGCCGAAGGCGGTAGTCCGCAGCCAGAGCGCGTCTTCAGAGCGATAGGTGTGACCGCGCTTCTCGAGCTGGTCGAGGGCGGTCTCGACCTGGCCCTTCTCGTAGAGGCCGCGCTCGGAGAAGAAGTTGTCGAAGCGGACGCCGAAGCGCTCGAGCGTCTGCCGCACCTCGTCCAGCATCAGCTCGACTCCGCGGGCTCCCAGCGTCTCCAGGTCGCCAGGGTCGACCCCCTCCGCCCGCAGCTGCTCGGCGAGCTCGCTTACGTACTCGCCCGCGTAGCCATCCTCGGGCGGCTCCTCGCCGCGCATCCGCGCCGCAATCGAGGCGGCGAAGCGCTCGATCTGGCTGCCGGCGTCGTTGACGTAGTACTCGCGCTCGACCTCGTGCCCGGCCGCCTCCAGCAGCCGCACCAGCGAGTCGCCGTAGGCGGCGTGGCGGCCGGTGCCGACGTGGATCGGCCCCGTGGGATTGGCGGAGACGAACTCGACCAGGACTTTCTCGGCCGCCTCGATCGGCGCCGGCCCCAAGTTCTCCCCGGCCTCGAGGAGATCGCCGAGGGCCCCCAGATACCAACCGTCGGCGAGAAAGAAGTTGACGAAGCCGGGCCCCGCCACCTCGAGCCGTTCCAGGTTCGGCGCCAACCCCGGGTTGGCTTCCAGCTGGTCGCGCAGACGCTCGGCCACCGTGCGCGGGTTGTCGCTCAAGTGGCGGGCCAGGAGCATCGCCACATTGGAGCTGTAGTCGCCGAGCTCGGGCTTCGGCGGCCGCTCCAGAGTCGGGCGCGGCTCGCTGGGGTCAGGTTCGTGCAGGGTCCGCGCGGCACCCTCGACCGCGCCCCTCAGCGCGGCTATCGAATCGGTGGCGGTCACGGGCCCATCGTATGGACCAAGGCTGAGGCCGGGTACGCTGCCCGCCTTGCGCGTAGCCGTCCTCAGCGACATCCACTCCAACCGGCAGGCCCTCGAAGCCGTTCTCGCGGCGATCGACGAGGCCGGCGTCGAGCAGGCCTGGTGCCTGGGCGACATGGTCGGCTACGGCGCCGACCCCGACGCCTGCACGGCACTCGTCCGCGAGCGCTGCGCCACCTGCCTTGTCGGCAACCACGATCTCGCGGTGCTGGATTCGCTCGACACCTCCACCTTCTCGGAGACCGCCGCGGCCGCCGTCGAGTGGACGCGAGGGAACATCAGCGAGGCGACGCTGGAGTTCCTGGCCGAGCTCGAGCCGACTGCCTCGCAGGCCGGCGTCGGCCTCTTCCATGCCTCCCCGCGCGACCCGATTTGGGAGTACGTCCTCTCCACCGACCAAGCCGAAGCGGGACTCGAAGCTCAGGAGGAGCGCGTCGGGCTGATCGGCCACTCCCACATCGCCCTCTTCTTCGTCCGCGCCCCCGGCGCCCGCCCCGGCTACACCCAGGGCTCGCAAACGGAGGCCGGGCTGGAGATCGAGCTGCCTGAGGGCCAGTGGCTGCTCAACCCCGGCAGCGTCGGACAGCCGCGCGACGGCGATCCGCGCGCCGCCTGGCTCGAGCTCGACACCGGCGCCTGGACCGCCCGCTGGCACCGGGTCGAGTACGACATCCAGGCGGCCGCGACGGCGATCCGCGCCGCCGGCCTGCCCCCCGCGCTCGCCGACCGCTTGGAGGTCGGCCGTTGATCGGGAAATGCAGGGCAAATATCGACCCGCGAACGTTGTCTAGACTCGGATCATGGGCCGCTTCAGCGCATTGATGCTCGCCCTCCTCCTCGGCGGAACCAGCGCGGTGGCATTGGCCTCCTGCGGTGGCGGCAGCGACGCCAAGCTGCTGCCGGGGAAGACGGCGGAGCAGATCGAACAGAACCTCGACCAGGTGAAGGTGCTGGTCGAAAGCGACGACTGCGTCGGCGCCGAAGACGCCGTCGCCGCGGTCAGCTCCGAGGTCGAAGAACTGAACGTCGCCACGAAGCTGAAGGGTGCCCTGCAGGAAGGGACGGCGAGGCTGAGCGAAGTCGTCGCCCGCTGCGAAGAAGAAGCCGACCAAGAGGGAGAAACCGAACCTTCGGTCGCGGCTGACGCTGACGCTGAAACTGAAGAACTGGAAGCCGAAGAACTGGAAGCCGAAGAAAAGGCCGAGAAGGCGGAGGAAAAGACCGAAGAGCAGGAGCAGAAGGAAGAAGAAAAGACGGAAGCCCCTGAAGTGGAGGAAGGCAACCTGCCGCCGCAGTCCGAAGGCCAGGGCGAAGCCAAAGGATTCGAAGAACCTCCCGCTCCCCCCTCGCAGGCGCCGGAAGGATCCGAATCGGGCGGGGTCAGCCCCGGCGTGGGAGTCGAATGATGGAGGCGGGAACGCTCTCAGGACGCTACGAGACCGGCGAGCGCCTCGGCACCGGCGGGATGTCGAGCGTCTACAAGGCGACCGACCGCATCCTCGAGCGCACGGTCGCGGTGAAGATCCTCGCCGAGCACCTGCACGACGACCCCCGCTTCGTCGAACGCTTCAAGCGCGAGGCGCTGGCGGTGGCGAAACTGATCCACCCCAACATCGTCCAGGTCTACGACACCGGGGTCGACCAGGGCCGCCACTACATCGTCATGGAGTACGTCGAGGGGCGCTCGGGGGCGCAGATACTGCAGCGCCAGGGGCCGATCGAGCCGGAGCTCGCTGCCGAGATCGGGATCCAGGCCTGCGCCGGGCTCGACTACGCGCACCGGCGCGGGATCATTCACCGCGACGTCAAGCCGGGGAACCTGATGGTGGTCGGCGGCCCGGTCGGCGGCGGCGAGATGATCGTCAAGCTGACCGACTTCGGGATCGCCCGGGCGATCGAGCAGACGCGGATCACCCAGGTCGGCTCGGTGGTCGGCACCGCGGCCTACCTGGCGCCCGAGCAGGTGCGCGGCGAGGAGGCGACGCCGGCGACCGACGTCTACGCGCTCGGCGTCGTCCTCTACCAGTTCCTCACCGGTCGCCTTCCCTACGAGGGCTCCTCGCTGGCGGAGCTGGCGGTGCGCCAGCAGAACGAGAAGCCGCTGCCGCCGAGCACCTACGACGCCGACATCGCCGAGCCGCTCGGGGCGGCCGTGCTGCGCGCGCTAGAGGGCGACCCGAGCCGGCGTTACGCGAGCGCCGAGGAGCTGGCCAGCGGGTTGCGGTTGGGGTTGGAAGGCGAGGACGTGACGCTGCCGTTGGCGGAGGGCACCTCGGCTACCCGGGTCCTCGGCGACGAGACCGCCGCCACCCGCCACCTCGGCCGCGACACCGGGCAGACCGAGTACCGGCCGGCCTCGCCGACCCACCGCCCGGAACCGCGGCCCGTCGCCCCAGCGCCGCCACCCGCCCCGGTCGCGGCGCGCGCCGCCCAGCCTCGGCGCCGCGGCGCCTTCTCGCGCTTCGTCCGCTTTGTCCTCGCCCTGGTCGCGCTGGTTCTCGTCGCCGCCGCGGTGGCGACCGCGGTGATCGTCACCACCGACAAGGCGGCGGGCGTCAAGGTCAGCCGGGTTGCCGGCGACACCGTCGACAAGGTCGTCGAAGAACTGAAAGACCTCGTCAACAAGAACAGGGAATAGAGCGTCGGGGGGAGGCGGTCGGGACACCCCCTTCACTCAACTTGCTCGGGTGGAGCGTCGCCTGCCGGTCCGAGGTTGCTCCTGCCCGAGAAGTACAAGCCGTTCAGGGGGTGTCCCGACCGCCTTCTCAGGCGGCCCAGGGGGGGCTTCCAGCTAGGACGCTGGAGCGGTAGGAAGTGAAGGTTCCGTTCTTGATCGCTTCGCGGGCGTGGGTGGTCAGCTCGCGCATGTAGGTGAGGTTGTGGAGGACGATCAGGCGGACCGCGGTCAGCTCCTCGGCGCGCGAGAGGTAGCTGATGTAGTCGCGGTCATGGCGCCGGCAGGCCGGGCAGGGGCAGCCCTCGACCAGCGGCTCGCGGTTGCCGACCCACCTTCCCTTGCGCATGTCGAGGCGCCAGCGCGTCTCCGGGCTCGGCGCCAGGGCGACGCCGTGGCGGGCCAGCCGGGTCGGCACCGCGCAATCGAAGACGTCGAGGCCGAGGGCGATGCCGCCGAGCAGGTCGTCGACCTCACCGATCCCGAGCAGGTGCTTAGGTGCCTCCCACGGCAGCAACGGCGCCGTCAGCGCCAGCACCGCCGCCATCTCCTCCTTGTCGCGGCCGAGGGTACCGCCGATCGCGAGGCCGTCGACCCCGGCCTCGGAGACCGCCTGCGCCGATTCCCGGCGCAGGTCCTCGTGGGTGCCGCCCTGGACGATCCCGAAGACCGCCTGGCGCTCGGGGCCCTCGCGGTCGTGCCAGGCCAGGCAGCGGTCGAGCCAGCGGTGGGTGCGCTCGGTCGAGCGGGCGGTGTAGTCGCGGTCGGCGTGGAAAGGCGTGCACTCGTCGAAGACGAGGGCGATGTCGGAGCCGAGGGCGGCCTGCACGCTCATCGAGACCTCCGGCGAGATGAACAGCTCGGCGCCGTCACGGGGCGAGCGGAAGCGGGCACCCTCCTCGCCGATCTCGACCTCCGAGCCGTGACCGCCGGAGCGGCCGCTGCCCTTGACCTCGTTGGCGACGCCGCCGTGAGCGAGCGAGAAGACCTGGAAGCCGCCGGAGTCGGTGATCAGCGCCTGCTCCCAGCCCATGAAGCCGTGGAGACCGTCGGCAGCGGCGATCCGCTCCGGGCCCGGCGAGACGAAGAGGTGGTAGGTGTTGCCGAGGATCAGCTGGTAGCCGAGCTCGGCTACCTCGCTCGACTCGAGCCCGCGCACCGTCCCCTTGGTCGCCAGCGGGATGAAGGCCGGCGTCTCGATCGGGCCGTGGGCGGTATGGATGACGCCCGCGCGGGCGTGGCCGTCGCGGGCGTCGATCTGGAATCTGAGTCGCTGCGGGTCGCTGCGCACGCCCGCAGCGTATGGATCTGCCTTACCTGCCTGCTCCGTTGGCGACCAGCTCGCGCTCCTCGGAGCGCTGCTCTTCGGCCTCGATGACGCCGGAGTTGATCTCGATCCGAGTCGGCTTGCGCTCCGCCGGCTTCGGCATCCGCACCTCGAGGACGCCCTTGTCGAAGTGGGCGCTGACGTTCTGCGGATCCACGCCCTTCGGCAGCTCCAGCGCGCGGCTGAATCGCCCGAACGACCGCTCGACGCGGTGGAAGCCCTCGCGCTTGTCCTCGTGCTGAGCCCGCCGCTCACCGGAGACGGTGAGGACGCCGTCCTTCACCTCGATCTCGATGTCCTTCTCCTCGACACCGGGTAGATCGGCCCGCAGGACGAGGTTGTCCTCGGTCTCGACCAAATCCATCGGCGGAATCCACCGTCGCGAGCCGTAAGCAGCCCCGGCGGCGCCCTCACGACGCCCGAAGAAGCTGTCGAAGAGCCTGTTCATATCGCCCTGGAGAGCGTCCAGCTCCCGGGCCGGATCCCATCTCACAAGTGCCATTTTCTTACCTCCTACTACAAGGATCTTCCTGTTCGCAGTATAGAAATCTAAGTCTGTATCTGTCAAGCCTTGAGCCCCGGATGCACACCCTTGCCGAGCGCCTGTTCGTCGACGATCTTCTGGAGCAGGGCGAGGAGGCGTTTGCGGTCGGCGGGGGTCATCCCGGCGGTCAGTTCTTCCTCGTGCTGCTTTGCGATCTCCCGGCCGCGCTTGAGGCAGCGCTTCCCCTTTGCCGTCAGGAAGAGGGCGCGGACGCGCCGGTCCTCGGGGTCGGGGTGGCGCTCGACCAGGCCGCGCTGCTCGAGTTCGTCGACGAGGGCGACCATGCGGCTGGGTGGGATTTCGATCGCCGCCGCAATTGCCTGCTGCGAGCGGCCCTCGGCAGCCGCGACGAGGTTGAGGACGCGGAAGAGCGGCGGATGGAGGTCGACGGCGGCGATCCGTTCGGCGAACCGTCGCGAGGCGTGGATGCCGACCTGGGAGAGCAGGAATGCAAGCGTCTGCGGGGCCTTGTCGCCGTCGATCGGGTTTGCGGTCACGAGCGGCAGCCTACCCGTTCATTTGTGGTATGAATCGTTCACGTCTTGAACCTTTCCAGTCGTGAAGAATATTCACAAGGGGGATCGCTTACATGACCCGTCGTCTCGCCCGCCTCGCTGACTTCGCCTATCGCCGCCGCGGCACCATGGTCCTGCTCTGGATCGTCTCCGCGGTCCTGATCATCGGCCTCGGCTCATCCCTCGCCGGGGAGTACGAAGCCGACTACAACACGCCCGGATCGGATTCCAAGGCGGCAAGCGACCTCACCGAACGCGAGTTCGGCGGCTACTCGGGCCAGGAAATCTACGTCGTCTGGAAAGACCCCTCAGGCGCCGATAGCCCGGCCGCGAAGCAGCGGATGAGCGCTTTCTTCAGACAGGCCGAAGCGATCAAGGACGTCGAGAAACGCGACACGATCCGGCTCTCTGACGACGGCACGATCGCTACGACGACCTTGCCGCTGACGATCCCCGGCTGGCAGGTGAAGAAGGAGCAGGGCGAAGAACTGATCGAGGCGGCCGAAGACAACAGCGGCGGCGGCCTCGAGATCAAGCTCGGCGGCGAACCGATCTACACCGCACAGGAATCGAGCAGCCCCGAGGGGCTCGGCTTCCTCGGCGCGGCAATCGTGCTGCTGATCGCCTTCGGCTCGCTGGTCGCCGCCGGACTGCCGCTGGCGATCGCCCTGATCGGCTTGGGCATCTCCTCCGGCGGCCTGATCGTCCTCCTCGCCAACGTGATCGACGTTCCCAACTGGACCACCGCCGTCTCCGGCCTGATCGGGATCGGCGTCGGGATCGACTACGCGCTTCTGGTGCTGACCCGCTTCCGCAGCGCGATGAAAGACGGGAAAGACCGCCATGACGCGGTCGTCGAGGCGGTCACCACCGCCGGGCGCAGCGTGATCATCGCCGGTTGCACCGTCGTCATCGCGATCCTCGGACTCTTCCTCACCGGCCTCCCTTACATGTACGGGGTGGCGATCTCCGCCGCGCTGGCGGTGCTGGTGGTGATGATGGCCTCGATCACCCTGCTGCCCTCGCTGCTGGCCTACCTCGGGCCGAACGTCGACCGGCTGCGGATCCCGGTGCTCGGCCGCAACCTCGACGCGAAGGAAGACGGAGAATCGCCCGCCGCCCGCTGGAGCCACGCCGTGCAGCGACGTCCGTGGACGGCGGCGCTCGTCGCGATCGCGATCCTGCTCGCGCTCGCCGCGCCGGCGCTCGGCATGCGCCTCGGCTTTCCCGACGCCGGCAACGACCGGCCCGAGACGATGACCCGCCAGGCCTACGACCTGATCAGCGAGGGGTTCGGGCCCGGCGCCAACGGCCCGCTGGTGATCGCCGCCGAACTGCCCGATCCCAGCGCCAAGGCAACCATCAACGGCCTCGTCGCTGATCTGCGCAAAGAGGACGGTGTCGCCTACGTGGCACCGCCGCGCTTCAACTCCGACGGCACCGCGGCGATCCTCACCGTCATCCCCACCACCTCACCCCAGGACGAGGAGACCTCGGAACTGGTCGACCACCTGCGCGGAACCGTGATCCCGGCGGCGGTCGGCGACTCGGGCGTCAACGCCCTGGTCGGTGGCGTCAATGCCGCACTAGAGGATCAGAGCTCGTTCATTACCGGCCGCATGCCGTGGTTCATCGCCGGCGTCGTCGGACTCTCGTTCCTCCTGCTCCTGGTTGCCTTCCACTCCCCGTTCATCTCGCTGAAGGCAGCGGTGATGAACCTGCTCTCGGTCAGCGCCGCCTACGGGGTAATGACTCTGGTCGCCCAGGGCGGTGCGGTTGGGCAGTTGATCGGGATCGACCACGAAGTCCCGATCGCGCCGTTCATGCCGGTGATGATGTTCGCGATCCTCTTCGGGCTCTCGATGGACTACGAGGTCTTCCTGATCTCGCGGATCCGCGAGGAGTACCTCAAGGACGGCAACACCCGCCGCGCCGTCGCCGATGGCCTCGCCAAGACGGCCCGGGTGATCACCGCTGCGGCGGCGATCATGGTCGTCGTCTTCCTCGCCTTCGTCGCCTCGCCCGAAGTCTTCCTCAAGCTCTTCGGGATCGGCCTGGCAGCGGCGATCTTCCTCGACGCCACGCTCGTCCGCATGGTCCTGGTGCCGGCGGTGATGCAGCTGCTCGGCGAGCGCAACTGGTGGATCCCCGACTGGCTGGAGCGGATGCTGCCCCGGATCGAGGTCGAGGCCCGCGAACCCGAGGTGGCCTCGAGCCGGTCCTAGAACCAGTGTCGACTTTGTCGCCCCATGGGAGACAAAGTCGACATTCCTACTCCTCGACCAGCGTCCGCCCCGTCATCGCCTCCGGCTGCGGGATGCCGAGGAGGTCAAGGGCGGTCGGGGCGACGTCGGCGAGGATGCCGCCTTCGCGGAGCTTGAAGCCGTGCTCAGTGACGATCAGGGGGACCGGATTGAGCGAGTGGGCGGTGTTGGGTGAGCCGTCGGGCTCGAGCATGTGGTCGCAGTTGCCGTGGTCGGCGGTGACGATGCAGGCGCCGCCCTTGGCGGTGACGACCTCGACGACCTTGCCGAGCTGGGCGTCGACAGTCTCGACCGCTTTGACGGCGGCCGGGATTACGCCGGTGTGTCCGACCATGTCGGGGTTGGCGAAGTTGATGATCCCGAAGCGATAGTCGCCCCCGCTCCAGTGCGAGACGAAGGTCTCCGCGGCGCCAGCGGCGCTCATCTCCGGCTTGTGGTCGTAGGTGGGGACGTCGCGGGGCGATTCGACCAGCGCCCGCTCTTCCCCCTCCATCTCCTGCTCTTTGCCGCCGTTGAAGAAATAGGTGACGTGCGCGTACTTCTCGGTCTCGGCGACGTGGAGCTGGTTGCCACCGACACCGGCGATCGTCTCCGCCAGCGTCGTCTGCGGCCGCTGCTCGGGAAAGGCGACGGGATAGGGCCAGCCCTTGCGGTACTCGGTCATCGTCGTCAGCTCGAGCGGAGCGGCGCCGGCGCGGGAGAACTCGTCGAAGCCCGGCTCGGCGAGGGCGCGGCTCATCTGCCGGGCGCGGTCGGGGCGGAAGTTGACGAAGATCGCGACGTCGCCCGCGGCGGCGCCATCGTAGTCGCCGATCACCGTCGGTTTGACGAACTCGTCGGTCTCCTCGCGGTCGTATGAGGCGGCAACCGCTTCGGCGGAGCTGGCGGCGTGCAGGCCCTGCGCGTGGATGATCGCGTCGTAGGCGAGCTTGGTCCGCTCCCAGCGGGTGTCGCGGTCCATCGCGTAGTAGCGGCCGCTGACGGTGGCGACGCGGCCGGCGGCCCGTAGCCAACGCTCCAGCTCTTCGAGATAACCCTTCCCCCCGTGCGGGAGCGTGTCGCGGCCGTCGGTGAAGGCGTGGAAGACGACGTCCGGCACTCCCTCCTGCGAGGCGAGCTCGATCGCGGCCTCGATGTGCTCCCACCCCGCGTGGACGCCGCCGTCGGAGACGAGGCCGAGCAGGTGGAGGCGGCCGCGAGGGCTCAGGCGAGCGCGCTCGCAGGCGGCGAGCAGCACCTCATTGTCGAAGAAGCTGCCATCGGCGACGGCGTCGTCGATCCGCTTCAGGTCCTGCTTGACGATCGCGCCGGCGCCGAGGTTGAGGTGGCCGACCTCGGAGTTGCCCATCTGCCCCTCGGGCAGGCCGACGTCGGGGCCCTGGGCGGAGAGCTGCGTGTGGGGGAACGACTCCCAGAGGCGATCGAAGACCGGCGTCTGCGCCAGGGAGATCGCGTTGCCCGGTCCCGGCTCCGCCAGTCCCCAGCCGTCGAGGATGATCAGCGCGAGGGACGGGACGTTCGGGGTCATCGCTTCAGCCTGCAGCCTCGACTATTGCCGCGAAGTCGTTCGGATCGAGGCTGGCGCCGCCGACGAGGGCGCCGTCGACGTCCGGCAGCGAGAGCAGCTCCTCGGCGTTGCCGGGCTTGACCGAGCCGCCGTAGAGGATCCGCACCTCGTCCGCAGCAGCGCCGCGCATCCGCACTACGTCGCGGATGAAGGCGCACGCCTCCTGCGCCTGCTCGGGGGTGGCGGTGCGGCCGGTGCCGATCGCCCAGATCGGCTCGTAGGCGATCACGACGTTGGCGATCTGCTCCGCCTCCAAGCCGCCGAGGTCTGCCTGCAGCTGGCGCTCCAACACTTCCTCGGTCTCCCCCGCGTCGCGGGCGCTCTCGCTCTCGCCGACACAGAGGATCGGCTCGAGGTCGGCGGCCAGGGCGACTGGCACCTTACGCGCCAGCGCCTCGTCGGTCTCGTTGAAGTACTGGCGGCGCTCGGAGTGGCCGAGGACGACCGCCTCGACGTCGAGCTCGACCAGCATCGGCGCCGAGACCTCGCCGGTGAACGCCCCCGACTCCTCCTCGTGCATGTTCTGGGCGGCGACCTTGACGGCGGTGCCGTAGCGCCGCTCGACCACCGCGGTGAGGGCGGTAAAGGGTGGGCAGATGACTACGTCGCTCTGCGTCGCCGCTATCCGCGGCAGCAGTGCGTCGACGAACTCAGCCGCTTCGGCGACCGTCTTGTGCATCTTCCAGTTGGCGGCGATGTACGGCGTGCGATCAGGCACTGGCGTTGTCCCCCTCCTCGGCGTCGAGCAGGGCCTCCACGCCCGGCAGCTTCTTTCCCTCCAACAGCTCCAAGGATGCACCGCCTCCGGTCGAGACCCAATCGACTTCGTCCTCCAGACCGAACTGGTTCAGCGCGGCGACGCTGTCGCCGCCGCCGACGACCGTGGTTCCCGGCGCCGCGGCGACGGCCGCGGCGACCGTGCGGGTGCCGGCGGCGAAGGGCTCCATCTCGAAGGCGCCCATCGGGCCGTTCCAGAGGACGGTGCCCGCCGCGGCGATCGCTTTCGCGTAGTGCTCGGCGCTGCGCGGCCCAATGTCAAGGCCCATCCAGCCCTCCGGCACCTCGACTCCGTCGCTGTCTCTGCGCTCAGTGTCAGCGGAGAACTCGCGTCCGAGGACGAGATCGACCGGAAGCTGCAATTCGCAGTCGGACTGCTCGGCGCGCTCCAGCGCCTCTTTGGCCAGCTCGACGCCCTCGACCAGCGAGTTTCCGGTCTCGATTCCCTGCGCCTGGAAGAACCCGAAGCACATCGCACCGCCGATCAGGATCTGGTCGGCGACCTCGAGGAAGCGGTCGATCACCCCGACCTTGTCGGAGACCTTGGCGCCGCCGAGGATGACGACCAGCGGCTTCTGCGGCGACTCGACCACCTTGGTCAGTTCGGTCACCTCCCGCTCCAGCAGCAACCCCGCGTAGGCGGGCAGATAGTCGGCAACCCCCGCGGTGCTGGCGTGGGCCCGGTGGGCGGCCCCAAAGGCGTCGTTGACGTAGACGCTTCCCAGCTGGGCCAGGTTTTCCGCCAGCTTCGGGTCGTTCTTCGTCTCCCCTGGCTCGAAACGAATGTTCTCCAGCAAGAGCACGTCGCCGGGGCCCAAGGCGCCGCAGGTGAGGTCGACGTCACCCTCGATCACCCCCGGCGCGAGCTTCACCTCCGTCCCCAGCAACTCCCCCAGCCGCCTCGCCACCGGCGCCATCGAAAGCGCCGCGTCGCGTTCGCCCTTCGGCCGGCCGAGGTGGGACATCAGGATCAGCGCCGCTCCGCGTTCGCGCAGCAATTCGATCGTCGGTAGGGCGGCGCGGATGCGGGTGTCGTCGGCGACGACCCGCTCGCCGCCCTCGTCCTTCAGGGGGACGTTGAAGTCCACCCTGACGAGGACGCGGCGGCCCTTCACCGGCGCGTCGCGGACGCTTGCCTTGTCGAAGCCCATCAGCGGACGAGACGGGGCGCTACGGCAGGACCTTGCCGGCCAGCTCGACGCAGCGGTTGGAGTAGCCCCACTCGTTGTCGTACCAGCTGACTGCCTTCACCAGCTTGCCGTCGCCGATCACCATCGTCTGGGCGGAGTCGAAGATCGAGGAGTGCGGGTCGCCGACGATGTCGGTGGAGACGATCGGGTCCTCAGTGTAGGAGAGGATCCCCTCCAGCGGCCCCTCGGCCGCCGCTTTGACCGCGGCGTTGACCTGGTCGGCGTCGACCGGGTTCGGGGTGTCGAAGGTGAGGTCGACAACTGAGCCGGTCGGGACCGGCGCCCGCATCGCGAACCCGTTCAGCTTGCCGTTCAGCTCCGGCAGGACCAGGCCGACCGCCTTGGCGGCGCCGGTCGTGGTCGGGATCAGGTTGAGGGCCGCGGCGCGCGCCCGGCGCAGGTCCTTGTGCGGCATGTCCTGCAGGCGCTGGTCGGCGGTGTAGGCGTGGATCGTGGTCATCAGGCCCTGCTCGATCCCGAAGGCGTCGTTGAGGACTTTCGCCAGCGGCGCCAGGCAGTTGGTCGTGCAGGAAGCGTTGGAGATGACGTGGTGATTCTCGGGGTCGTAGTCGCGGTCGAAGTTGACGCCGAGGGCGACGGTCACGTCCGGCTCCTTGGCCGGGGCCGAGATGATCACCTTTTTGGCGCCGGCCTCGAGGTGTTTGGCGGCGTCGGCGCGGGCGGTGAAGAAGCCGGTCGACTCGATCACGACGTCGACGCCGAGGTCACCCCAGGGCAGGGCGGCGGGATCGCGCTCGGAGAGGACTTTCAGCTCATCACCGTCAGCGACGATCGTGTCCCCGTCGACCTCGACGCCGCCGGGATAGCGGCCGAGGATCGAGTCGTACTTGAGGAGGTGACCGAGGGTCGCCGGATCGGTGAGATCGTTGACCGCGACGAAGTCGATGTCCGCGTTCGCCGCCTTGGCGGCCCGGAAGACGTTGCGCCCGATGCGACCGAAACCGTTGATGCCGACCTTCACAGCCATGAACTGATTCCTCCTGAATGTCGTTTGGTGAAGCCGATCCTATGGACTCGGCACTGCGGGCTCCGTGCTAGTCGGAGCCGATCGTAATCTCGATCTCGTACCCGTCCGGGTCCTTGAGAAAGGCGGAGTAGGAGCCTGACCCGTGCGAGCGCTGCTCACCCGGATCGGAGACGCTGTGGCCGCCCGCTTTGACCCCGTTCTCCCAGGCCGCCTTGACCGCGACGATCCCCAAAGCCGAGAAGCTCAGCAGGCCGAAGCCGGGCTGGGGGTCGTGCTTGCCGGAGACAAAGAAGACCGGTTTCGCGATGCCCCAGCCGATCGTCTGGTCCTGCTCGAAATGCCGCCGCCATCCCAAAGGGGCCAGCATCGAGTCATAGAAGGCGGCGGACCGGTCGAGATCGCCGACCTCCAGGAGGACGTGGTGGAGCATTGGACCGGAGAGGCTATAGGGGCTCCCCCCGGAAAGCCGCCCGGTCAGCCCGACCGCGGGGTCCAGCGGAAGAACTTGATCGCGAGGAGGAGGCCGGCGATCCCCCAGAGGGCGACGACGGCGAGGTTGTCCCAGGAGACGGCGGGGCCGCCGGCGGGGACGTAGGCGTCGAAGAAGGCATCGAAGAAGTGGCGGACCGGGAAGAGGTCGGCGAAGGCGATGACACCGTCGGGGAGCTGGTCTTCCGGGATGAAGACGCCGGAGAGGAAGTAGAGCGGCAGCAGCATCGCGTTGACGATCGCCGCGGCCGCGTCCTGGGAGGGGATCAGCGCGGTGAGGGCGATGCCGAGGCAGCAGAAGGAGGCGGCGCCGATGACGAGGGTGAGGAGGATCGCCGGCAGCCGGTCCCAGGGGATGTCGACGCCGTAGAGGACGCCGCCGATCGCCGCCAGCAGGGCCAACATCATCAGGGCGACGACGATCGAGTTGCCGACGCGGCCGGCGATGAAGACCCAGGGCGGCATCGGGGTGCCGCGGCCGCGCTTGAGGCGCCCGTCTTCGCGGGCGATCACCAGCGTCATCGCCAGCGTCTGCATCGTCGCCGAGATGATCGCCAGCGACATGATCGCCGGCACGTAGTAGGTGGTCGCCTCCACCCCGCCCCGCACGTCGACGGTTTCGCCGTTGAAGACGACGGCGAGGATGAGGAAGACGATGACGGGGAACATCACCGTGAAGAAGACCGAGGCCGGGTTGCGCCAGAACGCCTTCTGGTCGTAGCGGAACTGGTGGCCGACGAGGGCGAGGCCGTTCACTCGGCGGCCTCCTGGGCGGCGCTGGCCTCGGCGGCGTCGGTCAGCTCCAGGTAGACGTCCTCGAGCGAGGGGCGGGTCACTTCCAGGCCCTCCAGGTTCTCGCCTTCGGCCAGGGCTCTGCCGGTCAGCTCGTTGAGCGCCTTCACCGGCTCGTTGGTCTGCAGGCTCACCTCACGGCCGCCGGCGCGGTAGCGGATCGTCGTCTCGCCGCCCGCGCGGTTGCCGAGGTCGGCGGGAGTCCCGCGGGCGACGATGCGACCGGCGGCGATGATCGTCACCCGGTCGGCGAGACGCTGCGCCTCGTCCATGTAGTGGGTGGTGAGGAAGACCGTCTTGCCGAGGTCGCGCAGGCCGGCGATCACGTCCCAGGCCTGGCGGCGGGCGGAGGGGTCGAAGCCGGTGGTCGGCTCGTCGAGGAAGAGCAGCTCGGGGTCGCCGATCAGCGCCATGCCGACGTCGAGCCGGCGCTGCTGGCCACCGGAGAGTCGGCTTGCGCGCTCGTCGGATTTGCCCTCCAGCCCGATCAAGGCGATCACGTCCTCGGTCGGCCGCGGCGTTCGAAAGTAGCCGGCGTAGAGGTCGAGCGACTCGCGCACGGTCAGGTAGGGGTCGAGGCGACCGCTCTGCAAGACGATCCCGATCCGCTCGCGCCACTCGCGGCCCGCCCGCTCCGGGTCCTCGCCCAGCACCGCCACCTCTCCCCCGGTCCGCCGCCGGTAGCCCTCGAGGATCTCGACCGTAGTCGTCTTCCCGGCGCCGTTTGGCCCGAGGAAGGCGAAGACCTCGCCCCGGTTGACCTCGAGGTCGATGCCGCGGACCGCCTCGGTCGAGCCGTAGCTCATCCGCAGGCCCTTGATGGAGATCACGGGGTCAGACAAGAAGGGCGATTCAACCAAGCTCTACGTCGCGGTGCTTCACCCGCACGATCACGTCCTCGCGCGAGGCGAGGTCGCGACGGATGCGGTCGGCGACGGTGATCGAGCGGTGGCGGCCGCCGGTGCAGCCGACGGCGATCGTCAGGTGGCTCTTGCCCTCGGCGACGTAGGCGGGGACCAGGAACTCCAGAAGCGGCAGCAGGCGGCCGTAGAACTCGCCGGCCTGGGTGCCGTTCTCGACGTAGGCGCGGACCTCCTCGTCCATCCCGGTCATCGGCCGCAGGTCCTTGTCGTAGTAGGGGTTGGGCAGGAAGCGGACGTCGAGGGTGAGGTCGGCGTCGCGCGGCGGCCCGTTCTTGAAGCCGAAGGTGAGCAGGGTCAGCGCCAGCTTGCCGCTCTCCTCCTGCCCCAGCAGCTCTTCTTTGATTTGACGGCGCAGCTCAGCCCCGGTCAGGTCGCTGGTGTTGATGACCTTGTCGGCGCGCGAGCGCAGCGGCGCCAGCAGCTCGCGCTCGGCCCGGATCCCCTCGACGATCCGCCCTTCCGGCGCCAGCGGATGGCGGCGGCGGGTCTCCTTGTAGCGGTTGAGCAGCACCTCCTCGTCGGCCTCGAGGAAGAGGACCATCGGCCGTAGACCTTCGGCCTCGAGGTCGTCGAGCACCTGCACCAGGTCCTCGAAGTACTCGCCGCCGCGCACGTCGGAGACGATCGCCGCGCGCTCGACCCCGCTCCCCTGATGGCGGAAGAGCTCGCCGAGGCTGGCGATCATCCGCGGCGGCAGGTTGTCGACGCAGAAGTAGCCGCCGTCCTCGAAGGCGGCGATCGCTTCCGACTTGCCCGCGCCCGAGTGGCCGGTGATGACGACGAGCGTCACCGCCTCGGTGGGGCGGGCACCGTTGCCGTCGCCACCGCTCTGACCCTCCGTGTCCACCCGCTCCGCCATCTGACTCCTCAGTTGGTCCGGTTGAGCTGCTCGTGTATCTCGCGGCCTACTTTGCCAGGCAAGCCGGGAACCGCCTCCAACTCCTCGCGGGTGGCAGCGAGGAACCGCTCTGGCGTGCCGAAGTGTTGCAGCAGCGCCCGCTTGCGGGCCGGCCCGATCCCCGGCAGCGAGTCGAAGACCGAGCTTTCCAGCATGCCGCGGTCGCGGCGGCCGCGGTGGTGGTCGATCGCGAAGCGGTGCGCCTCATCGCGCACCCGCTGCAGCAGGCGCGATGCCTCCGAGTTGGCGGCGAGGTCGAGCGGCTCGGAGCGGCCCGGCACGTACACCTCCTCCAGGCGCTTGGCGAGGCTGACGATCGTCACCCCGCGCTCGGCGAACGGCTGCAGCGCCCGCACCCCCGCCGCCAGCTGCCCTTTGCCGCCGTCGATCAGGATCAGCGAGGGGAGCGAGGCGAAGCTGGCGTCGCGCTTGCCGTCGTGGGGGGAGAGGTCGACCTGCTCGAGGTAGCGCGCCATCCGCCGTGCGAGCACCTCCTCCATCGAGGCGAAGTCGTCGGGACCGCCGTTGCCGATGCCGTCGAGGCGGAGGTCGCCGCGCACTTTGAAGCGCCGGTAGTCGGACTTCTTCGGCGCGCCGCCCTCGAAGACGACCATCGAGGCGACGGTGTGCTCGCCGCCGATCGTCGAGATGTCGAAGCCCTCGATCCGCACCGGCAGCTCCTCCATCCCCAGCGCCTCCGACAGCGCCGCCAGCGCCTCGACCCGTTGCGTGCGGCGGTGCTCGCGCCGCAGCCGGTCCTGGTCGAGCGCCAGCTGGGCGTTGCGCTCGGCCAGCTCGCGCAGCCGCCGTTTGTCCCCGCGCTCCGCGGCGCGCACCTCGACCGGCGCCCCCCGGCGCTCGCTCAGCGCCTCGGCTAGGACCTCGGCACGCTCGCGCAGGTAGGGGCCGACGATGATCGTCCGCGGCATCGACGGCGAGGCCGCGTAGTACTGGCCGATGAACTCCTCGGCGACCTCGGCCGGCTCACGTTCGCCCTGATTTTCGAGGTAGAAGCTCTGGCGCTCGGCGAGGATCCCGTCGCGGACCTGGAAGACCTGGGCGTTTGCGTCTTGCCCCTCGACCGCGATCCCGATCAAGTCAGCGGTCCCCATCGTCGCCCCCGCCACCCGCTGGCGCTCGAACAGGGAGCGGATCGCTTTCAACCGATCGCGGTGGATCGCCGCCCGCTCGAACTCCTGCCCCGCCGCCGCTTGTTTCATTTTCGCGTCCTCCTCGCGCTCGACCTGGCGGTAGCGGCCGGAGAGGAAATCGACGATCGCCTCGATGTTGCGGCGATACTCCTCCTTGCTGATGTACTCGACGCAGGGGGCCCCGCAGCGCTTGATGTAGTAGTCGAGACAGGGGCTGCCGGAGCGGCGGCCGGGCTCGCGCCCCTCGCAGGTGCGGAACTGGAACAGCTTGCCGAGCAGGTCGAGCGTCTCCCGCACCCGCTTGGCGCTGGAGAAGGGGCCGAAGTAGGCGCGGCCGGAACGGTGCTTCTCGCGGGTGAAGTAGACGCGCGGGTACTCCTCATCGAGGCTGACGGCGACGTAGGGGTAGGACTTGTCGTCGCGCAGGCGGATGTTGAAGCGGGGCCGGTGGCGCTTGACGAAGCTCTGCTCGGTCAGCAGCGCCTCCGCCTCGTTGGCGGTGACGAGGCTCTCGATGCGGTCGATCCGCGAGGTGAGGCGGGTGTTGCCGCCGGAGAAGTGCGAGGAGATGCGTTTGCGGATCGAACGCGCCTTGCCGACGTAGAGCAGCTCCCCGTCGCGCCCGTAGAAGAGGTAGACGCCGGGTTGGTCGGGCAGGGTCTTGCGCTGCTGCGCGATCCGCTCGGCGCGGCTGAGCGCGCCCTCCTTCTTCGCTTTCCCGCTGCCTTTGGCCATCGATCTAAGGGTAGGCTGCCGGCCACGCCGCCAACCAGGACCTAGGAGATCGCGATGACCCCCGAGACCGTCAACCCGCCGCAGCTGAACACGATTCGGATCGAGCTCGACGGCGAGATCGGGACGCTGACCCTCGACCGACCGGACGCCTTCAACGCGATGAGCCCGGAACTGATCGGCGAGATGACCGTCGCCTTCGCCTGGCTCGCGGACCAGGCGCCGCTGCGAGCGCTGATCGTGACCGGAGCCGGGCAGGCGTTCTGCGCCGGCGGCGACGTCACCTGGTTCCGCAAAGGCGTCGAATCCGGCGAGATCGACCTACCGAGCGAAGTTCGGCGCGGCGCCGAGGTCCTGCACCAGGCGATCGTCGACCTGCGGCGGATCCCCTATCCGGTGATCGCCGCGGTCAACGGGCCGGCGGCAGGCGCCGGCTTCTCGCTGGCGCTCGCCTGCGACATCCGTATCGCCGCCAACAGCGCCTTCTTCGCTCCCGCCTACGGGCGGATCGGCGCCTCACCCGACGGCGGCATGACCTACTTCCTGCCTCGCGTGGTGGGCCCGAGCAAGGCGCTCGAACTGCTGCTCGAAGACCCGAACCTGAAGGCCGAGGCGGCAAAGGAGCTGGGGCTCGTCAGCGAGGTCGTCGGGCCGGATGAGCTGATGGAGACGGCGCGGGGGAAGGCCGAGGAGCTGGCGAAGAAGGCGCCCCACTACGTGCGGATGGCGAAGCAGCTGGTCGGGGTCAGCCTCGACAACAGCATCACCGAGCACCTGCAACTGGAGCGCCACGGGATCGCCGACTCGATGGCGACCGAAGACCTGCGCCAGGGTGTTGAGACTTTCTTCAGCGGCGGCACCCCCGAGTTCCACGGCCGCTGAACGGGGTAGCGGCCGGTTACGTACCGCAACTAGAGTCAGCCACCCCACTTAAGCAACAACTCCCAGCAACAAGTCCTTTGCGGGAAAGGAAAAAGATGAAGAAGCTGCTTGTCCTGTTTGCCCTCCTACTCGCCGCCCTGGCGCTGGTCGCCTGCGGCGGCTCCGACAGCTCCAGCGACGCGGAAACCGGCGCCGCCGGCGTGGTCGAAGAAGCCGAAGACAAGGCCGGAGAAGCTGGCGAAAAGGCCGAAGAAGCCGGCGAAGACGCCAAGGAAAAGGCCGAGGAAGCCAAGAAGGAAGCCGAAGGCGGCAGCGAAGGATCGTCGACCAGCCTCGACTTCGAAGCCGATCCGAGCGGCAACCTCGCCTTCACCGAGGAAAAAGTGACCTCGAAGGCGGGCAAGGTGACGATCAACTTCACCAACCCCGCTCCGGTCCCCCACAACGTCGACATCGAAGACAAAAGCGGCGAGAACGTCGCCGAGACCGAGGTCATCACCGAAGACTCCGAGTCGACCACGGCCGACCTGAAGCCGGGCACCTACACCTTCTACTGCGACGTCCCGGGCCACCGCCAGGCGGGCATGGAAGGCACCCTCACCGTCAAGTAGCCCGTCGCTTCGCGCGACTCCGACTTTCGCCTCGCTATCGCGGGGTGGAAGTCGGAGACGCGAGGCGCTCTAGCGCCAGCTCCAGCACCTCACCGCGGCTGCGGGAGCCGTGGTCGGCCGCCATGAAGTGGCTGCCGACGAAGAGGGAGAAGGCGAAGAGGCAGCGCACCTCGACCTCGTCCTCGTCGGCGCAGATCTCTTTGAAGAGGGAACGCATGTACTCCATGCGGCGATTGTCGACGCGGCGCAGGCGGCGGGCGACGGCTTTGTCGCGGCGGGCCCAATCGCGGACGGCGAGGTCGATCTTCAACAGCTCGCGACTGCCGGCGGCAAGGGTGAACAGGCGCCGCAGCTTTTCCCTTGCGTCGCCGGGCTCCTCCTCGACCCGCGCGATTGCCTCGTCGATGCTGATCCGCTCCCACCCGTCCAGCATCTCCTTCAGCAGCGCGGCGCGATCGTCGAAGTGCCAGTAGAAGCCCCCGCGGGTCACCCCGAGAGCCTTCGCCAGGGAGTCGACGCGGACGGCGTCCGGGCCGCCGACGGCAAGGGCACGCAGGCCCTCCTCGACCCAGCTGCTGCGCGGGGTTCGCGCGGCGGGAGGCACGTCAGCCCCTTTCTCCTCTGAGCCTGGTTGACAGAGCCATCCGAGAAGTCTAACCTCTCATCCATACACTTCTGTATGGAACGGAGGAAGCGCGATGAAGCTCCCGAACTCCGAGCAAACCTCCCGCCCTTGGCGGATCCACGAGCTGGTCGGGGACTTCCAGCTCCTTGACGTCTGGGCCCTCCCCACCCCCGGCGGACCCGATGACTTCCCCCGGCTGGTGGAGATCCTCGCCGCGGGCGACACCGCGGATACTCCCTCCTGCGCCGGCCGTGCGCTGTGGGCGATCCGCTGGAAGCTAGGCGAAGTCTTCGGCTGGGACGAACCCGATCCCGATGACCTGCCCGACTGGCAGATGCTGCGCGACCGGCTGCCGGCGGACCTGCGCGAGGGCCCGACCGGTCCCCAGTTCGAGACGCTCCCCTTCGAGCCGGTCTACCTGCTCGAGGACGAGTGGGCGGCCGAGCTGGCCAACAAGACGGTCCACGGCGTCTTGCACCTCTCCTGGGTGCCGGACGGGCAAGGCGGCTACCGCGGCCAGATGTCCGTCTACGTCAAGCCGAACGGCCTCTTCGGCAGGGCCTACCTGGCGGCGATCGACCCCTTCCGGCATCTCATCGTCTACCCGCCGATGCTGAAGATGCTGGAGCGGATGTGGCGTGAACGGGACGAAGTGAGAGCGGCGGCTGCCTAGGCGGCAGCCATTACCCGCGTCACCGAGTCGCCGACGAAGCAGGGCTTCTCGCCGCCCTCGACCTCGAGGGTGAAACGGGTGACGACCTCGTACCAGCCGCTGCCCTTGTCATCGACCGAGACCACCTCGGCTTTGGCGCGGATCTTGGAGTCCACCGGGACCGGGGCCGGGAAGCGGATCTTGTTCCAGCCGTAGTTGACGCCGAGAGCAAAGCCGGTGGAGGAGATCAGCTCGCCGCGGAAGCCGTCGACGGTGGCGAGAGTGAGGTTTCCGTGGGCGATCGTGGTGCCGTAGGGGCTCTCCGTCTTCGCTCGCTCAGGATCGACATGAATCCACTGGTAATCGCCGGAGAGCTCGGCGAAGGCGTCGATGTCGGCCTGCGTGATCGTCCGCCACTCACTCGGGCCGACCTCCTGGCCGACCAGCGCCTGCATCCCCTCGATTCCCTCGACCTCGGTCGCCATGCGCGCTGAGTCTATCCTTGCCTCAGTCGCTCCACCAGCCGGGGACGAGCTTGCCGTCGCCGTCGCGCCGCGGTCCGAAGGCCAGCACCTCCAGCCCCTCGTCGCCGGCTTCGAAGGCGCGCGTCACTTCCGGGGAGACACGGATCGCGTCGAGCGACTCGACCTCGATGATCTCGTCGTCGAGTTTGAGCAGGCCGCTGCCGCGAACGACGACGTAGACCTCCTCGGCCTGCTCGTGGACGTGGCCGAAGGGCTGCCGTTTGCCCGGCTTCAGGCGGTGGAAGCTGAAGCCGGTGTCCTCGGCCTCGAGATCGTCCTTGGCGAAGCGGGCCTCCATGATGTCGGTGCCGAAGCCGAACTCCGGCGCCGAGTCTTTGACCTCGTCGAGCTTTTTGTGAGTGAAGGGGTTGCGCATGACGCTCCTTTGGTCGCGGCCGATGCCGCCACGGTACCCGGAGGGTCAGGGGCCAAGCACCTCTGCCTGGGAGGAGAGCTCGTCGTCGAGGAGGACGTGGAGGGCGAAGCCAGGCGGGCCGGTCCAGGTGATGTCTTCGCGCTCGAAGTCCGGCCGCACCTGCAGGCAGGTGCTGGGCGCGGAGAAGACCGCGCAGCCGCCTACAGCGCCCGCGGCCGTCCGGTGCAGGTGGCCGCCGACAATCGCGCGCAGCTGCGGATGCCGGGCGACGACCTCGCCCAGCGCCTCGCGGTCGGCAGCGGTGAGGTTGATGGCGTCCCAGCCGGCGATCCCGGTCGGCAGCGGCGGATGGTGGAGGGCGAGGAGCGTCGGCGTGTCGCGCTGCCGGAGCAGCTCTTCGTCCAGCCAGCGGAGCTGCTTCTGGCTGTACGCACCGGGATCTTTGCCGGGGACGATCGAATCGAAGACGATCAGGCGCAGGCGGCCGACCGAGGCGGTGTAGTTGATCGGCTCGTCTTCGGCGCCCGGGAGGTCGAACGCCGCGCGCAGGCTGCGGCGGTCGTCGTGGTTGCCAGGCAGGACGTAGAGGGGAGCATCGAGTCGCTCGAGCAAGCCGCGGGCCCGGCGGTAGTTCTCCTCGCTGCCGTCGTCGGCGAGGTCGCCGGTGACGAGGACGGCGTCGACCGGGTTCGGCAGCGCCCGGATCGCCTCCACCACCCGCTCGAGCTGGGCGGCGGGGTCGACCCCCTCCCACTCGTCGCAGATGTGGAGGTCGCTGAGCTGGGCGAGCAGGATCGGCTTCATCGCCGAGTAGCCTACGGGCGTGACCCGTCCCGTAGGTCGTGTTCTCTCGAACAGCCAGCTGGCGACGCTGGCCCGGCACGGAGAGGAACGAACCGCCCAAGTGGGCGAGAAGCTGTTCCGGATCGGCGACCAGTCCTACCCCTTCATCGCGATTCTCGAGGGCGAGGCGGCGGTGCTCGACGGCAACGGGCAGGAGATCGTCCGCCACGGCACCTCCGGCTTCCTCGGCGAGATGAACCTGCTCTCGGGCCAGACGGTCTTCCTCACCGCAGTGGTAACGGAGCCGATGCGCTACGTCGCGGTCGAGCGCGAGGAGCTGCGCAAGCTCCTGCTCGAGGACGCACCGCTCTCCGACATCCTCCTCTCGGCCTTCGTGGCCCGGCGCGAACTGCTGCAGCAACGGCAGGGGGTCGGGATCGAGATCCTCGGGCCGCGCCACTCGGAGGCAACGCGGCAGCTGGTCGAGTTCGCCAGGCGGCAGCGCCTTCCCCACACTTGGGTCGACTCCTCGGAGGACGAGGAGGCGGCGCGGGCACTGGAGGGGTTCGAGCCCGCCGAAGTCCCGCTGGTGCGCCTTCCCGGTGGGGTCGAGCTGCGCGCGCCCAGTGACGGCGAGCTTTCGCGTGCACTCGGCATCGGGCTGGAGCTGGAGCCGCGCGAGGAGGTCGACCTGCTGGTGATCGGCGGCGGGCCGGCCGGCCTCGGCGCCGCGGTCTACGGCGCCTCCGAGGGCCTCGACACGCTGGTGATCGAGAGCACCGTGCTCGGCGGCCAGGCCGGCAGCTCGCGACGGATCGAGAACTACCTCGGCTTCCCGGCCGGCATCACCGGCAGCGAGCTGACTAGCCGCGCCGTCACCCAGGCACGCAAGTTCAGCGCTCGTACCGCCACCCCGTACCGGGCCAAGGCGCTCGAACCCGGCGACGGTCACCACTTGGTCCGACTCGAGGAGGGCAACGAGATCGCCGCCCGCGCCGTCGTCCTCGCCACCGGCGCCGAGTACCGGAAACTGCCGGTGGCCGAACTCGAGCAGTACGAGGGCTTCAGCGTCTTCTACGCGGCTGGGCCACCGGAGGCGCAGATCTGCGGCGGCCAGCGGGTCGCGGTGGTCGGCGGCGGCAACTCAGCCGGTCAGGCTGCCGTGTGGCTCGCCCGCGGCGGCGCCCTGGTCACGCTCCTGCACCGCCGCGCCGATCTCGGCGAGACGATGTCGAACTACCTGATCGGCGAGCTCGACCGCTATGGCGTCCACGTCCGCGACCACAGCGAAATCACCGAGCTGCACGGCAGCGACGGCAAACTCGAGGCCGTCACCTTGAGCGACGGTACCCGGCTCCCCTACTCGTTCCTCTTCCTCTTCCTCGGCGCCTCTCCCTGCACCGACTGGCTCGGCGACGCGGTCGCCCGCGATGAGAAGGGCTTCATCCTCACTGGCTCCGACGTCGGCGCCGAGGGCTTGCTCGAAACCACCGTCCCCCGCGTCTACGCCGCCGGCGACGTCCGCTCCGGCTCGATCAAGCGCTGCGCTACCGCCGTCGGCGAGGGCGCCGCGGTCGTGCGTTTCGTGCACGAGCACCTTGAGCCGCAGCAGCCTTCGCTTCAGCGTCCCGCCTGAGAAGCTCGTCGACGTCATAGCCCGCCTCGGCTCGTTCAACGGCCTTTTCGATGAACTCCTCGGTAATCAGCTCGCCGTTGACAGTCTCACCGTAGGTCTTCTTACGCGGCATCGTCATTCCCTTGGTAGGAGGTTTGCATACCTCGGTCGCATCTTCATCGCGTGGACCGCGAGCTCCGAGCCATCCGATCGTGGGATCGTGATCACCTCGAGCAGTTCCGCATCGGTTCCAGCTCCGAGATACAAGCGAGTTCCGTCATCTTGATCGATGACTTGTATTGGGTGCTTGAGGGCATGCTTCATGTCAGCTTCGGTAACACCATGCTTGAAGGCGCTCGGATAGAGCTCCCGCATCCTCATAGCCCGGAAGCTCACGCGACCAGCCGCACTTCGAAGCTGGGCATCGCAATGGCCCCGGCGCCGCCGATCAGGGCGAGGATGCGGGTGACGTAGGCCTGGGTCTCGGGATACGGCGGGATGCAGTGGCAGGCTTCGACCGGGGCGGGGCCGGCGTTGTAGGCGGCGAGGGCGAGCTCGGGAGAGCCGAACTGGCGGAGGAGGTCCGCCATCAGGTGGGCCTCGGCGTCGATCGCGGCAACCGGGTCGTAGGGGTTGGTGAGGCCGTACGAAGCGGCAGTGCCGGGCATGAACTGGGCGATGCCCTGGGCGCCCGCGGAGGAGCCGGCGTTCGGGTCGAAGCCGGACTCGGCCATCAGCTGCCCCGCCATCAACGCCGGTGGGACGCCCCAGTGGGCGGCTGAGTGCAGGATCGGCTCGCGGTACTGGGCCGGGACGAACGCGGGCAGGCTGGTCGAAGAAGCGGTCATGGTTGCTCCTTCACCACCCGCGTCCACCGCTTCGCCAGCCGGCGAGCAGGGAGCCGGCCCCGCGTCGTAGCCGTAATGCCAGGCCTCCCAGGAGTACCTCTGGACGAATCCGAACCGAGTCGCGTTAGCCGCAAGCCAGGAGTAGGCAGAAGAGGGACCGAGGTCGAGCTCGGTGGCGCAGCGGTGCAAGGAGTGACCCGGCGGCGCCACCCAGGTCGGATCCGGATGGGCGGCGAACAGTTCCGCCTGTTCGGCGTCGGAGCGAAAGCCGGAGACGACGATGAGAGCGATGCCGTCGCCGCGGGCGGCGGCGACCATCTGGTCGTAGGCCGCGGCGACGTCCGGCCTCATCCCCTCGCCGTCGCGATAGATCAAGGGACCGCTGTAGCCGCCCCCGCTTGCCATACCCGTGCCCCCGCCCGCCGCGGCACCGTATGGAGTCGCGGCTTCGGCGACGGCGGAGGCTTCGACGCGCTGGCCTCCGCTTTCCCGCAGGCCGGCGACCACCGTCGCCTTGGCGCGGACCGGAGCAAAGGAGTTGGCGTCGGGGAAGCCGACCCGAACACGGTCGGGATCGACCTCGTTGGCGCGAGCAGCGACCAACGCGGCCGCCTTTGCCCGGGCCAGGTAGGTCGCCTTTGCCAGATGGTTCGGGTTTGGCCGCCCGTTCCCGAGCCGGGGTGGTGAGAGGAGTTGCGGCAGGTCGTCGCGCATCGAGCGGACGGCCGAGATGGCAATGAGATCGGCGGCCCGCTGCGCCCTGCCCTTGCCGGTCACCGCCCCGGCGATCGCCACCAACGCCAGGGCCCCGGCAATCAGCGCCAGCGCCCCACCGAGCGCCAGGATCAGCGCCTGGCCTGACTCTTCGCGCGGTTTCATCCAGCCGTGCGCAGGAGACGGGCGGCGAACCTCTCGGAGAGGCCTCCAGGGGCACCGGCCGGCAGCGCCCCGAAGAGCGCCCGCCGCTCGGCCACCCAGCTCAGCCGCTGCTTCAGAACCCCCACCGCCAGGTCGCGGAGCAGGAGCTCGCGAGCCGCGAGTGCGACCAGCGGACGGTCCTTCGGGAGGTCGCCTCTGAGGAGTACGCCACTGGGGCGCAGGTCGGGTCCGCCCGCCAAGGCCTCATCCAGCAGTTGCGGCGGAACGTGGAGGACCGCGGTCGCACCGCGGGCAACGGCCACCGCTGCCGCGGCGGTAGCGAGCCCTTCTACCTCGCCTGACACAGCGAGGTGGCAAACCTGACCCCGCGCCGCGACCTTCACGTCCGGAAGGTGCGCCGACAGCCGCTCCTCCAGCTTCTGGGCAGCCGCCGAAGCGAGCAAAGCCGGTCGCGGAGCCCTGCCGCCGACTTCGACGAACAGCGTCGCGAGATCCACGTCAGCCCCCGCGCAGGCCAGAGCTGCCGCGGCTCCCCGCGACCCCTCTGCCTCGCCCACGGCGGCGACAACCACAGTTGGGCCGGTCTTCAGCGAGTTGACGAAGGTGGTCGCCCCACTCATTGGGCAGCCCTCGCGGTCGCGCTACTGCTGATCGTCAACCGCTTTGCCAAGGCCGGAATCGGTGAAGGGGGTCGCAAACGCACCGAGACCTGGCCTCCCGCGACCGAGACTGAGACATCGTCCTCCGCCCAGCCCGGCAGCGCCCCCTTGACGGCTTCGGCAGCTGAGCCACCTGAAGCCAAAGCCAGAGCACCAGCCTCGGCCGCGCCGTCGGCAAGCGTCATCGCGTACCCGGCGGCCAACAGTTGCAGCGCCACCAGTCCCGCCAGCAACAGCGCCGGCAGCGCGGCGACGAGCTCCACGGTCGCTTGTCCCCGCTCAGCCATCGCCGCCTTCCAGCGAACTGGCGGCGGCGACCCGCACCGGCGGCAACGACGGAATCAGCCGCGGAATCTCGACCCGGACCTCGACGCCGTCTTCGTCCTCGATCTTCACCTCGCGCCGCATCGAAGGAGGCAAAGCGGCGCGGGCAGCAGCGGCCGGGTCCCCACCCACCACCGCCGCCCCGCGCTCCCGCTCGCGCGGCCACGCTCGCCGACCAGAGGGTCTGGCCGGCGAGCGCGACCTGCGCCACCGCCAACACCGCCAGCAGCAGGAAGGGCACCACCGCGACCAGCTCCACCGAAGCGGTCCCCTCCTCCCCGTGCGCTGCGTTCTGGGCTCTCGGCGGCATGCCGAGACCGTTCCAGGCAACTACGCACGCGTGGCGCGCACAAAGAAAATTTTCAGCGTCAGCTCACGCGCAGAAGCGTGTCCCCGAAACAGGCAGTGCGACCCCGAGGAGGTGAAGGAGAGGATGTTGACCCAAGAGACCAGGTCGGTCATACCGACCAGCGGCATCACCAAGAGCGGCTAACCCAATCCCAAGCGCGGGAGGCCGCATCGCGCCGGCCCGCCGCCGTCTGGGGCGGCAAGCCGCAAGCGAGCCGGCCTCCCGCGCCAGCTAGTAGCTACTGGCCTCCATCCAGACTTTCCAGATCGCGGCGACTGAAATGCCCAGGAGGACGATCCAGAGCAGGGTGCCGCCGCCGGTGGAGAACATCTTGTCGCTGCCGGCGACGAGCAGGGCCAGCAGCCCGAAGGCGCCGTAGAGGATGGCGCGCCGGCCATCGGTCAGGGTCGAGAGCGTCAGCTGGTTCTCGCGGCTGATGACGTAGAGCATCCAGGCGATTCCGCCGAGCAGGGCCATCGTCAGCGCCGTGACCACCATCGCAGCCAAGTTGCCGCCGCCGGGCAGAACGGCCACACCCAGGGCGAGCAGCATCACGATCGCTACGTTGTGAGCGGTTCGCACTCCCCCAGTGTAGGGCGAGGGTGCTTCTACTTCTGGGTCATCACGACGATGGCGACGATCACCGCGGCGCCAACCGCGGTGAAGGCGAGCAGGCCGACGATGCCCGCCGCCGTCGCTGCCACCTGCCGGTCGCTGCGGCTGAGCTCGAGGAACTGCCCCGAGCCCCAGATGCCCAGCGAGAAGAGGAAGGTGACGCCGATGCCCGCCCCGGCCGCGACGACGACGGTCTGCCACAGCTCCTTGGTCTCGACAAGCGTCGCGATCATCCGCCGGCCGCCGTGACGGGAGCGCCCTCTCGCGCCCGGCGCGCGAAGGCGGCGGCGATCAGCGAGAGCGCCATCAGGGTGACCAGGATCGGCCCCAGGGCGCCGGTGCCGAAGATGCGGGTGAAGCCGTAGGTGAGGGCGCCGATGCTCGCCGCGGCCGGCAGCGTCAGCAGCCAGGCGACGAAGATGTTGCCCGCCACTCCCCAGCGCACCGCTGAGAGTCGTTTCGCCGCCCCCGAGCCCATTACACCGCCGTTGATCACGTGCGTGGTCGAGAGCGGGAAGCCGAAGTGGGTCGAGGCGAGGATCACCGCCGCCCCCGCTCCCTGGGCCGAGAAGCCCTGGGCCGCGTCCATCTTGATGATCTTCGTGCCGGTGGTTTTGATGATCCGCCAGCCGCCGCTGTAGGTGCCGAGGGCGATCGCCACCGCGGCGGAGGCGATGACCCAGGTCGGCGGATCGGCTTCGGCGCCGAGGTTGCCGTTGGCGATCAGCGCCAGCGTGATCACGCCCATCGTCTTCTGCGCGTCGTTGGTCCCGTGCGCAAGCGCCAGCAGACCGCCGGAGACGACCTGCCCGTAGCGGTAGCCGCGGGTGACGATGCCCGGTCGCTGGCGGCCGACGACGCGGTAGGCGATCCCGATCGCGATCCCGGCGACGAGGAAGGCGAGGATCGGCGCCACGACCGCCGGGATCAGGACCTTGCCGACCAGCCCTTCGGAGATCACGGCGTCGAAGCCGACAGCCGCCACGGCCGAGCCCACCACGCCGCCGATCAGCGCGTGCGAGGAGCTCGACGGCAGCCCGAAGTACCAGGTGATCAGGTTCCAGGCAATCGCCCCGATCAGCCCCGCGAAGACGATCGTCGGCGTGATCACTTCGGCGTCGACCACGTCCTTGGCTACGGTCGCGGCGACGCTGATCGAGATGAAGGCGCCGACGAAGTTGAGCGCCGCTGCGACCCCGATCGCCACCTGCGGCCGCGCCGCCCCGGTGGAGATAGAGGTGGCGACCACGTTGGCGGTGTCGTGGAAGCCGTTGGTGAAGTCGAACGCCAGCGCCGTGGCGACGACGATCGCGAGGATGATGTCCGAGTCCACGACTACCCCCTCGTGACGAGGCTCAGACGTTGCCAGGCAAGGACGCAGTGAGCGAAGTGTGCTCTGCACATGAGCGAGCGAGGACGCAGCATGGCGGCGTCTGAGGCCGTCACGAGTTCTTGATGACGATGCCCTCGATTATCTGGGCGGCCGTCTCGGTCGCGTCGATCGCCTCCTCGAGCACGGCGAACATGTCCTTCCAGCGGATCACGACCATCGGGTCGATCCCGTTGGAGAAGAGCGAAGCGACGGCGTCGCGGGAGATCCGGTCGCCGTCGTTCTCGAGCCGGTGGATCTCGATCCAGTACTTGTCGAGGTCCTTGAACGTGGGCAGTTTCTCCAGCCCCATCGCCAGCTGCTCGCAGGAGGCGACGAGGACTTTGGTCAGCGCCGTCGCCTGCTCCATCGGCGCCTCGATCTTGTAGAGGCCGAGGAAATCGGCGGCCTCCTCGGTGAAGTCGACGATGTCGTCCATCTGCGTCGCCAGGGCGTAGATGTCCTCGCGGTCGATCGGCGTCACGAAGGTGGTGTTGAGCCGGCGGACGATGTCGTGGGTGATCCGGTCGCCCTCCTGCTCGGCAAGGAGGATCTCCCGTGAGAGAGCGGCGCTCTCGGGCCAGCTGTGCATCATCTCGTCGAGCAGCTTGGCTGCGCGGACGGCGTTCTGCCCGCCCTCGATGAAGAGGTCGAAGAAGGTCTGATCGCGGGGGAGGAGCGAGAAGCGCGCCACTGCCGCCGCATCCTAGAGATGTAGGGAGCGGGAGCACCGCTCAGGCGGCGGAGGCGGCCAGATGCTCTGCGGCACGTGCGGAATGTCGTGCCATCAGCTCCTCCTGCGCGTTGCGCAGTTCCCCGTTCGGACGCTGGCGGGTCCAGGCGCCATGCGCGTCGAGCTCCCAGGAACTGGCGTTGTCGGCGAGGCAGCGCTCGAGCACGTCCAGCAGCTCCGCCTTCAGCGCCGCGTCTTCGACCGGCACCACCAGCTCGACCCGGCTGTCGAGGTTGCGCGGCATCAGGTCGGCTGAGCCCATCAGCACCCGCGTCTCCTCGCCGCGGCGGAAGGCGTAGATCCGCGAGTGCTCGAGGAAGCGGCTGACGATCGAGCTGACGCGGATGTTCTCCGAGACCCCCTCCAGGCCTGGTCGCAGGCAACAGATCCCGCGCACGTTGAGGTCGATCCGGACTCCCGCCTGCGAGGCGTCGTAGAGGGCCTGGATGCAGCGGGCGTCGACCAGCGAGTTCATCTTCAGGGCGATCCGGGCTTCCTCTCCCGACTTCTGCACCTCGACCGTGCGCTCGATCTCCTCGATGATCTGGTCGCGCATCGTCGTCGGCGAGACCAGCACCTTGCGGAAGCCCGCCGGACGACCGTATCCGGTGAGGAAGTTGAACATCTCGGCGACGTCGGCGCCGATGTCGGGGTCGGCGGTGAAGAGGCCGAGGTCGGTGTAGAGGCGAGCCGTCTTCGGGTTGTAGTTGCCGGTGCCGACGTGGACGTACTCGCGCACCTGATCGCCCTCGCGACGGGCGACGACGATCGCCTTCACGTGCGTCTTCAGCCCGGGGATGCCGTAGACGACGTGGACCCCCGCCTCCTCCAGCGACTTCGCCCAGTGGATGTTCGCCTCCTCGTCGAAGCGCGCTTTCAGCTCGACCATGCAGACCGCCTGCTTGCCGCGTTCGGAGGCGCGGATCAGCGATGGCACCAGCGGCGAGTCGTCGCTGGTCCGGTACACGGTCTGCTTGATCGCCAGCACGTCCGGATCGGCGACCGCTTGGGAGACGAAGCGCTCGACCGAGGTGTTGAAGGAGTCGAAGGGATGGTGGACAAGGAGGTCGCGCTGGCGAATCTCGTTGAAGATGTCGACCGGCTCGTCGTCCTCGCCCTGCAGGCGCGGCTGGGTGACCGGGGTCCAGGGGGCGTAGCGGAGCTCGGAGTGGCCGGGGACGTCGGCGATTGCGACGAGGTCGGCGAGGTCCAGGAGCCCGTCGATGTCGTAGACCTCGCGGTCTTCTAGCCGCAGCGCGGCGACCAACTGGGCGCGCAGTTTCGGATTCATTCCCTCCTCGACCTCCAGCCTGACCACCTCGCCGAAGCGGCGCCGGCGAAGCTCGTCCTCGACCGCCTGCAGGAGGTCGTCGGCCTCGTCGGAGACGTTGAAGTCAGCGTCGCGGGTGACCCGGAAGTAGCCGTGGTCGATCACGTCGATCCCCGGGAAGAGCGCGTCGAGGTTGGCGGCGATCACCTCCTCCAGCGGCACGAAGGTGAGGCCGCCGTCGCCGAGCGGCAGGAAGCGGCCGAGCAGCTCCTTCGGAACCTTGATGCGGGCGATGATCTCGTTGCCGCTCTCGGAATCGCGCAGCAGCACGCCGAGGCTGAGCGAGAGGTTGGAGATATAGGGAAAGGGCCGGCCCAAGCCGATCACCAGCGGCGTCAGCGCCGGAAAGACCTGCTGCTCGAAGCGAGCGTCGATCTCGCGCCGCTCCTCCTCGCCGGCGGTGTCGAGGGTGACGATGCGGATCCCCTGCTCCTCCAGAGCGGGCCGCAGTTCGGCGCCGAAGCAGTGGCAGAGCTGGTCGTCGAGCTCGAGGACGCGCCCCTGGATCGCGTCGATCTGCTGCTTCGGCGTCAGCCCGTCGGGCCCGCGAGCTTCGATCCCGGCGTCGAGCTGGTCGAAGAGACCGGCGACGCGGACCATGAAGAACTCATCGAGGTTCGAGGCGTAGATGCTGCAGAAGCGGACCCGCTCCAACAGCGGCGTTTCCGGGTCTTCGGCGAGTTCGAGGACCCGCTTGTTGAAGTCGAGCCAGGAGAGCTCGCGGTTGAAGTAGAGGGCGGGATCGGGGATGACCCCATCGTACTGCGGCGCCTCTGGTTGCTCGCCGGACTCAGGCAGCACGCGAGAGCGGCGGGACCGGTGGCAGCGGGGCGTTCAAATCACCGACAGAGTTCCCGACGTCGCTCTCGAGCAGGTGGGCGTTTATCGGCTGGAGGTAGCCCTACTCGTGTTCCATGGGATCCTCCTGCTGGTCACGCCAGCGTTCTCCGGGCTGGTCAGAGGCCGCTTGCCAACCGAGATCTCGATCCGGGGAACGAGGTTCGCGGACGAGACCGGGCGATCGGCGAAACGGGACGAAGCCGCGATTCGAGCGATCGAGCAAAGACTTGACTCGTTCACGGACCGGCTGACGCTGTTCGAAGTCAAGCTAAAGCGGATCGAAGGACAGGTGACAGTACGTGACTGCCGGTAATTTCAGCGTGATGACGGGACAGGAGAAGCTCGATCTTGCTCGACGCCTGGCCGATAGCTCCGAAGTCTTCGACTTCGAGACGGCCCTCGAGGTTGTCGAGCATGACCCCGCGGTAGCTGAAAGACGCCTCCAGGAAAAGGAAGAGTCGAAAAAGCGGATGGAAGACCTCGCTGAGGCCAACCGTCGGCTGATCCTCGCCGCCCGCGAACTTCGCTGAAACTCGAAACCGGGCCGACGCAGCTGGTCGGTTAAGGAAGCGGCTGCCAACTCGGCGCTTCGTCGACCGGGAGGTCGGTTCCCAGGCCGGAAAGAGGCGTGAAGGAAGGCATAGCACCGGGGGCCGGGGTGAATCCGAGCTCCGACTTGTCGTGCTTGTAGACGGTGTAGGCGATCCAGCTCCCATCCGGCGAGTAGGTCGGCGCGCCCAGCTTCGCCGCACAAGATGCCTGCAGATGCCACGTCTTGCCGGTGTCGAGCGAATAGGTGTCGATCTCGGTGCCGCGCGACCCGGCTGCACATTGGTTTTCCCTGACGAAGACAATGCTGCGACCGTCGGGTGAAAACTGTGGCTCGCTGCCAACGGTCAAGCGCTGCCCGCCCCTGCCGTTCGCCTTGCCGACAAGGATGTGGGAGACCGCCTTGCCGCGGAGCACTTCCGGCGCCTGGACCCAAGCGAGATGCTCGCCATCGGGCGAGAAGGCAGGGCTGACGGCCACTTGCTTGCGGTTGCCTTGGACCAACACCCGGCGGTGCCCGCCCCTCAAAGCCACCCGGTAGAGCTGGTAGCCGCCGCCCGGCGCGGCAGCACTGTAGGCGACCCAGCGCCCGTCCGCGCTGAAGGCGGGCCAGTCGGCCTCGGGTTCGCCATGGCCGAGGGTGAGCCGGTGCAGACCGGTTCCGTCAGCCCGGATCGCCCAGATGTTGAGGCGACCGAACTTCGAGGCGTCGCTGCGGAAGGCGATCCATCGACCGTCCGGCGAGAAGGCGGGGGCGGCGTTGTAGCCGCGATGCGTAAGCCGCCGCCCGGCGCCCGTCTGCGGGTCGAGGAGCCAAATGTCGGAACCGAACGGGTCGGCGGAGCGCTGGAGGGCGATCACGCCGGGAGCGCCGGGAAACGTCGCCGAGGCGGTGGCGGCAAAGGTAAGCGCGACCGCGACGGCAAGGGCTGAGCCGAAGACGCGCATCGGGTCTTTATGCCGCGACGCGCTCTGAAGGCGAGCCGTCGGTGCTGCCGTTGAGGAGGTCGAGGATGACCCCCTCGCGGAGGCCGCCCTTGCCGATCTGCAGCGGCTGGCCGAGCAGGTCGGAGACCTTCTCGAGCAGGAGGACTCCCGTCGGCAGGATGCGGACGCGGGTGGGATCGAGCTCGAAGCGGCGGCCGACGTCGTCGGCGGGGTCGCTGGAGAGGACGCGGATGCCGCGCTCCAGCGTCTCGTACTCGAGCACGGTGCCGACGATGCGGCGCAGCGAGGTGGCGGAGCCGCCGACGGCTACCGCTTGTGCGGGGCGCTCGTACTCGACCCCCGCGAAGATGTCGTCGATGCGGTCGCGGATGCGGCGGATTTCCGCCGCCGAAGGCGGGTCCGATTCGATCATCTCCTCGGCAAGGTTGCCGGAGCCGACGGGCCAGGAACGGACGCTCTGGACGCCGTCCGTGACGGTTCCGAGGATCACCTCGGTCGAGCCGCCGCCGATGTCGACGACGCCGACCACGCCCTCGGCCGCGTGGCCGAGCGTCTTGGTGGCGCCGAGGAACGAGAGCCGGCCCTCCTCCTCCTCGGGCAGGACCTCGATCGGGATCCCGGCGAGGCGCCCGATGGTCTCCGCCACCTCCTCGCCGTTGGTCGCATCGCGGATCGCGGCGGTGGCCACCGCCCGGAACTCGTCAGCTCCGAGCTCCTGCGCCAGCCGCACCTGCGTTCCGACGACCTCGGCCACTTCGGTGACTTTCTCGGGCCGGATCGCGCCCTTCTTGTTGACCGCCTTGCCGATCCGCGTGTAGGCGCGCTGCTCCATCACTTTCTTCAGCTGCCCGTCCATCGGCTCGGCGACGAGCAATCGAGTCGTATTCGAACCGATGTCTATGGCGGCGCAGAGGGTCCCGGGCATCCCCCCGCATCTTCCCAGGGCAGCCGGATCTCAAGCGTTGGGATGCGAGGCGTCCTCGAACTCGCGGAACAGGCCCGTGACCACGAAGGCGACCTGCTCGCCGATGTCCACCGCGTTGTCAGCCGTCCGCTCCAGCGCCCGCGCCGCCAGCAGCATCGTCATCGCCCACTCGCGCTTGTCCGCGTCGTCGCCGAGCTCCAGCGCCAGCCGGAAGCAGTCGCGGTTGAGTTTGTCGACGACGTCGTCCTGACGGACCAGGTCCTGCGCCATCTCGACGTCGCGCACTTCGAAGGCCCGCTTCGCCTGCGCGATCAGCGTCTTCGTCTGGCGACCCATCTTCAGGATCAGTTCCACCATCTCCTCGTCGGCCGGCGGCTCGTTGCCGGAGATCGGGATCACCTTGCAGACGTTCACGCACTGGTCGCCCATCCGCTCGATGTTCTTCAGCACGTGCAGCAGCGAGGAGATCAGGCGCAGGTCGGTGGCGACCGGCGACTGCGTCGCCAGCAGCGTGATCAGCGCCTGGTGCACCTCGAGGTAGCGGCCGTCGATGCGGTCGTCGTCGGCGACGACGATCTGCGCCAACTCGACGTCCTGGCGCTCGACCGCTTCCAGGGTCCGGCCCAGGGCGATGTCGACGAGGTCGAGCCCGCCGAGCGCGCTCGCCTCCAGGCTGGCCAGTTCCTCCAGGTATTCGGCGCGCGCCGCCGCGGGCATATTCCGTCTCCCCTCTAGCCGAACCGGCCGCTGACGTAGTCCTCGGTCTCCTGCTGGCCCGGCTTGGTGAAGATCTCCTCGGTCGGGCCGATCTCGACCAGGTGCCCGGGCTTGCCGGTGGCGTCGAGGTTGAAGAAGGCGGTGACGTCGCTCGCCCGCGCTGCCTGCTGCATGTTGTGAGTGACGACGACGATCGTGTAGCGGCTCTTCAGCTCCGCGATCAGGTCCTCGACCGCCAGCGTCGCCACCGGGTCGAGCGCCGAGCAGGGCTCGTCCATCAGCAGGACCTCGGGCTCGACCGCGATCGCCCGGGCGATGCAGAGCCGCTGCTGCTGGCCGCCGGAGAGGCTGCCGCCCGGCTTGTCGAGCCGGTCCTTGACCTCGTCCCAGAGGTGGGCGCCGCGCAGACTGCGCTCCACCACCGCGTCCTTCTGGGCTCTGGAGACGCGCTTCGCGTTCAGAGTCAGCCCGGCGGCGACGTTGTCGTAGATCGACATCGTCGGGAACGGGTTCGGCTGCTGGAAGACCATCCCGACCAGGCGCCGCACCGCGACCGGGTCGACACGGTCCTCGTAGATGTCCTCGCCGTCGAGGGTGACCTCGCCCTGCACCCGCGCGCCCGGCGTCAGCTCGTGCATGCGGTTGAGCGACCGCAGGAAGGTCGTCTTGCCGCAGCCGGAGGAACCGATCAGCGCCGTCACCTTGTTCGGCGCGATCGTCATCGTCACGTCTTCGACCGCCTGGAAGTCGCCGTAGAAGAGATTGACGCCGCGCGCCTTGATCGTCTTCGCCGGGCGGCCGGGGACCGTAGCCGGCTCGATCGAAGCGGCGGTGGTCGGCCGGGATGCGGTCATCCCTCCCCTCCTGGTCTCCGGCTCACTGCGCTTCTTCTTCGTCGCGGCTCCCAGCATCGATCTCAGCTTCCTTCCTTCCACTTCTCAGCGGATCTCGGTCTTGTACCGCCGGTAGACGAGCCGGGCGGCGACGTTGAGGACCATCACGATCGCGATCAGGGTCAGGGCGGCGGCCCAGGCCTTGTCGTAGGCGGCCTGTTTCATCACCCCGGGCGAGCGGTACTCGTTGTAGGCGTAGACGGCCAGGTTCTGCATGCGGCCGTTGAAGGGGTCGGTGTTCATCGAGTCGACGACGCCGGTCGTCACCAGCAGCGGCGCCGTCTCGCCGACGATCCTTGCAACCGCGATCATCACCCCGGTGACGAGGCCGGCGAAGGCGGTCGGCAGGACGATCTTGGTGATCGTCTTCCACTTCGGCGTCCCCAACGCGTAGGCGGCCTCGCGCAGGTGGTCGGGGACGATCTTCAAGACCTCCTCGGCGGAGCGAATGACGATCGGGATCATCAGCAGCGAGAGCGCCACCGAGCCCATCACCCCGAGCCGGATCCCCGGCCCGAAGAAGATCTCGAACAGCGCGTAGGCGAAGAGGCCGGCGACGATCGAGGGGATCCCGGTCATCACGTCGACGAAGAAGGTGAGCGCCCGGCGCAGGCGCCCAGTCCCGTACTCGTTGAGGTAGATCGCGGCCATGATCCCGATCGGGACCGAGATCAGGCTGGCGACACCGGTGATGATCAGCGTGCCCATGATCGCGTGGGAGGCGCCGCCGCCGCCCACCACCCCACGAGCATCAGTGGTGAAAAAGTCGGCGCTCAGTCCCGGGATGCCGCGCTTGGCAACCTCGAAGACAAGTGAGAAGAGAGGGAGCATCGCCAGCACGAAGGCGCCGGCGATCAGCGCCGTCATCACGATGTTGACGCTGCGGCGGCGCCAGTCGAGGCCGCTCGCGAGCAGGCGCGAGGGCTGGGCCTGGCCGAGGGCCTGGAATGAGCTCTCCATCGCTAGATCCGCTCCTGCCGGGCGATGATCGCCCGCGCTCCCATGTTGGTGACCAGGGTGATCGCGAAGAGGACGAGGCCGGTAGCGATCAGCGCGTTGATCGCGAGGCCGCTCGACTCGGGGAAGTTGAGGGCGATGTTTGCGGCAATCGTCGAGGGGTTCGCCTGGCCGATCAGGTTGAAGGTGACGGCGCCGGAGACCGAGAGGATGATCGTCACCGCCATCGTCTCCCCCAGGGCGCGGCCGAGCCCGAGCATGGCGCCGCTGATCACCGAGGAGCGGCCGAACGGCAGGACCGTCATCCGGATCATCTCCCAGCGCGTCGCTCCGAGTGCCTGCGCGCCTTCCTGCAGCCGCCGCGGCGCCTGGGCGAAGGCCTCGCGGGCGACCGCGGAGACGATCGGCAGGATCATCACCGCCAGGACCAGGCCGGCGACCAGCATCGTGCGGCCGGTGACCGAGGCGGGCCCGTCGAAGATCGGGATGAAGCCGAGCTTCTCTTCCAGCCACTTCATCACCGGCACCGCCGCCGGGCCGAGGACGAAGATGCCCCAGAGGCCGTAGACGATGCTCGGGATCGCCGCCAGCAGGTCGATCAGGTAGCCGAGCGTCAACGCGATCCGCGGCGGTGCCACGTGGGTGATGAAGAGGGCTGCGGCGACGGCGAGCGGAACCGCGATCACCGCCGCGAGCGCCGCCGCCAGCACCGTCCCGAAGGCCAGCGGGGCGACGTAGTCGATGAAGCCCTTGCCGCCCGGCAGGTCGGACGCGGCGGCGGTCAGCGCCGGTGCTCCCTCGGCGACGAGGAACGCCGCCACCCCCGCCAGGATGACCAGAATCGTCAGCGCGGCGGCGGTGGCGGCGTGGGCGAAGGCGCGGTCCACTGCTTCCCTAGCCCGCGGCGATCGCTTCGACGGCGGGCGTGACCTTTTTCGTCAGCGCCGGGGAGAGCGGAGCCGAGCCGGCCTGTGCGGCGGCCAGTTGCTGTCCCTCGGGGCTGATCAGGTACTCGGCGTACGCCTTCACGGCTTCGGCTTCGGAGGCCGAGTCGTATTTCGTGCAGGCGATCAGGTACGAGGTGAGGACGATCGGATAAGTCCCCTCCGACTCCGTCTTGCGGTCGAGTTCGTAGGCGAACGTGTACTTGCCTGGGCTCAGTTCCTTGTCGAGCGGAGACTCCTCGATGACTTTGGCCGCGGCCTCGGGGGTCGGTTCGGCCCATTCGCTGCCGACTTTGACCTGGGCGGAGCTGAGTTCGCCGGCCTGGCTGGCGTCGGCGTAGCCGATCGTGCCTTCGCCGGCGCTGACCGCTTCGACCACGCCAGAGGTACCGGAAGCGGCTTCCCCGCCCTCCACCGGCCAGTCACCGCTGACTTCGAACTTCCAGACACCGGGGACGACCTCGGAGAGGTATTCGGTGAAGTTCTCCGTCGTGCCCGACTCGTCGGAGCGGTTGACCGGGGTGATGCGGGTGTCCGGGAGGTCGACACCCTGGTTGTCCTTGGCGATCGCCGGGTCGTTCCAGCTGGTGATTTCCTGAGCGAAGATCTTCGCCAGGGTTTCGGGCGCAAGTTTCAGTTCTTCGACGCCCGGGAGGTTGTAGATGATCGCGATCGGCGAGATGTAGTCCGGGACCTCGATCAACTCACCGGGGGCGCAACGCGCCTCGGCCTTTTCCAGTTCGCCTTCTTCGGTCGAGAGCGCCGCGTCGCTACCCGCGTAGGCGACTCCGCCGGAGAGGAACTGTTCGCGGCCGCCGCCCGACCCGACCGGGTCGTAGGAGATCGTCGCGCCGGAGTTTTCGTTCTCGAATTCGGCGATCCAGGCTTCCTGCGCCGCCTGCTGGGCGGTCGAGCCGGCACCGGCGATTTCGCCGGAGACTTCGCCGCCACCGGAAGAAGAGGAACCGCCGGTTTCGCCGTCGGCGCTGGACCCGCACGCGGCAACGCCGAGGGCGAGGATCACGGCGAAGGCGGTCACCACAAGCCATCTAAAGCTGGACATCAGACTCCCTTTGAGTTCGTTCGACTTAGCTGGGAGCCAGGCTCCCAGCGGTCGACGCCCAGCTTGTTACTTGGAGGTAGCCAGCTTGTGAAAAGGCTGTGAAACGTCCTCCGCGAGGGGCGCGGGCGCCGTCTCGGGCGGGGACTCGAGGGATTCGGGCTCGAAGCGGTAGCCGATGCCGAAGTGGGTGTGGATGTAGGACCAGCTCGGCGAGCGCTTCTCCAGCTTCTGGCGCAGCTTGCGGACGAAGACGTCGACCGAGCGGTCGCCGTGGGCCATCGCGTAGCCCCAGACCTGCTGGTAGATCCGCTCGCGCTCCAGCACATGGCCGCGCTCCTCGGCGAGCAGATGGAGGAGCTCGAACTCGCGCCGGGTGAGAACCAGTGGCCCGCTGCCGACGAAGGCCTGGAAGCGGTCGGGCCGGATCTCCAGCTCGCCGACCGTGAGGGGCGCCCCCTCCGCCTCGCGGCGGCCACGGGTATGACGGCGGGAGACGGCTTCGATCCGCGCCATCGCCTCCTCGGGATGACAGGGCTTGGTCATCCAGTCGTCGACGCCGAGCCGCAGGCCGCGGACGCGCTGGGCGACGGTCGAGCGACCGGTGCAGACGACGAGGCCGAGCTCGGGCAGCATCGCCGCGATGCGCTCCAGGTAGTCCCAGGCTTCGTCCCCGAGCACCGCCGGGTCGATCAGCAGGCCGTTCAGCTTCATCGCGACGAGGTCGCGCGGGGGCACGGGCCCAGCGCTATGGCTGAGGCTCCAGCCGGCAACTTCGGCACGCTTGGCAAGGACGGTGACGAAGCCGCTGTCGGTGTCGATCACGGCGATGCGGATGGACACAGTGTATGCACCGACCGGGCGCATCCCAGCCGCGTTCACAGGATTTTCACAGCCTCGACAACCCCAGCCCGAATTTGCGAGAACGCCCACCGGTTCGAAAACTCAGTGCGGAGTTGAGCACCGCTTAGGTGTCGAACTCCGCACTCGTTTTCTTGACTAGAAGGTCGCGGGGCGCAGACTCGTGGCGATGATCAACAGCACCGCAACGCCGACCACGTAGCGGTAGAGGACGAACGGGCGGTAGCTGGTCGTGCGCAGGAGGCGCAGGAGGAAGGAGATCGCGAAGTAGCCGGAGACCGCGGCGGCAACCGTCCCCACCACCATCGGTCCGGCGACGTCCGGCGGCAGGCCGTCGTGGACGGCACTGGCGGCTTTGTAGAGGGTGGCGCCGGCGACGGCCGGGATCAGCAGGAGGAAGGAGAAGCGGGCGGCGGCGTCGCGGTCGAGGCCGAGCCAGCGACCGGCGGTGATCGTGATCCCCGAGCGCGAGGTGCCAGGAGCCAGCGCCAGCACCTGGGCGAGGCCGACGATCCAGCCGTCCCGCAGGTCGGTGTCGCCGAGGTCGCGACGCTGCGGCATCCGATCGGCGTAGCCGAGCAGGGCGCCGAAGACGATCAGCTGGATCGCGATCATCCAGGGCTCGCCGAGGTGCTCGTCGATGAAGCTGGAGCCGAGGCCGCCGGCGATCACCGCCGGGACCGTGCCGATCGCGATCGTCACCGCGAGCCGCTGCTCCTGCGTCCTGATCGCCCGCTGCCGCAGTGCCTGCCAGAAGCCGCGCAGCAGCATCACCACCTCAACCCGAAAGTAGGCCACCGCGGCGACCAGCGTCCCGGCATGGAGCGCCACGTCGAAGGTCTTGTTGAAGGCCTCGTGGTTCTGCAGGAACGTGTAGTCCTGTAGCCACGGGACCAAGATCAGATGGCCCGAGGAGGAGATCGGCAGGAACTCGGTAAGGCCCTGGACCACCCCCAGCAGGAGCGCCTCGAGGTTCGACATCGGCGGGCATCCTATGCCGCGGCGCCTGACGTTGCGCTAAATTCCCGCCCCGTGAAGCGCACCGCCGCACTCCTGGCCGCGATTTCGGCCCTGATGCTCGTCATCGCCCCCGCGGCCCTGGCAAGCGAGGGCGTCGGCCTCGCCGGTCCCACCACGGACAAGACCGTCACCTTCTTCTGCTTCGGCGTGATCTTCTTCTTCGCCGCCCTGGTGATCGTCCTCTCGCTGATCCAGAACAAACTGGAGAAGCGCAAAGAACAGCGCCGCGCCGACCTCGCCCGCTTCAACTAGCCAGCGCCTGCTCGGCCTCTTCAGGCTGTCCTACCAAGCTGATCACGTTGATCGAAGTCAGCCCGGAGGCAGTGGCGACCTCGAGGAGCATCTGTCGGGCGGCCGCCGTCGCCTCATTAAGACCCCTTCCTCTTGCAGAGAAGGTGACTTCCAGGATCTCTGCCACGAGATTAACTCCCACAGCCGCACCCACCCCAGGGAAGTTGTCCTCAAAAGCTTCAAGCAGCCTCATCCCGTCCCAGTCCACTCCATCGCCCACCCCCTGCCCTTCGAGCAAGCCGTCGAACCGAAATTCCATCATCTCCCCTTCCATTCGAACCCGAAGTGTCTCATCCGAGACAAGGCATTACGAAGATTCCGCCAGTCGCTTGGAGGCCTATGCGAGCTCTCCGAATGGACTCCACTCGGGTCGTGGAGCAGGTAGCCCTTCTTCGTCTCCTTGACGCGCCACCCCTGCTTCTTGGCAGCCTTGACCAGCTCCCGAACTTCCTTTGGCGCGTTCGCCATGCACGGCTAAGCCGCCAGCGGCGCTTTCTTTCCCCCTTCCCGGCGATCAGGACAAGCGGAAACCCGTGAGGAGCCGTTTCTCGGCTTCGCCTTCGACCTTGGCGACCACTTCTACCTTGCCCTCCAGCGGGGTGCTGCGGATCTTGGTGGCGAGGAGGTCGTCGACCTGGAAGATGCCGGCTGAGTTGTTGAGCTGAATCTCGATCCGGATCGGCCGCTCCTCGCCGGCTTCGATCCGGACCTCGTCGATCGCGGCGGCCGAGATCGAGTGGATGCCCTCGTGGCCTTTCTCCAGCGGGATCCGGGTGCGGCCCTGTGCCATGTCGAGGGCGTCGGCGACGCGGACGACGCCGGCCTCGAGCGTGTAGGGCTCGCCGCGGCGGCGGTGGCCGATGATCGCGTGGAGGATCTCGGAGGCGACGACGGTGCGCTCCGGCTGGCGGTAGGCGTCGGCGAGCAGACGGTCGAGGGCGCCGTTGGCGAGGAAGAGCGAGTAGGCCTCGTGGTCGGCACGGTGGATCGACATGCCGACGTCGTGGAGAAGGGCGCCACCGGCGACGACGACCTCGGCGTCGCGGTCGCGCATCCCGTGGTCGGCGACCATTGCCGGCTCCACCCCCGCTCGCACCAACAGGCGCAGCAGGCGGAGGGCGATGTTGAGGACGATCTGCATGTGGACCCAGGAGTGGTCCGACATCCCCAGCCGCTCGGCGTGGACCTGGGTCATGTACCACCAGGCCCGCACCTGCTCGTCCTCGTTCACTGCCTCGAGGAAGCTCTCGAGCTTGCGGTTGCCGCGGGTCGGCGCCCGCACCCGCGCCTCGGCGATCGCCTCTTTCGGCGGTTTGCGTTTCGGACCCTCCGGATCCGGCGCCGGAACTTTCTCCTCGCTCACACGGCGGATCGTAGGCTCAACCGCAGACAGGCCAGGGGCTGGAGCCGGAGGCGGCGTAGAGGAGTGCCGCGCGATAGTCCTGCTCGGCCTCGGGCGCGGCGGCGGGGTCGCCGCTGCCGCCCATCGATTCCCAGGTCCCGTAGTCGAACTGGTATTTGCCGCGGTAGGTGCCGTCGGAGGAGACGATCGTGGGATTGCCGCCCGACTCGCAGGAGGCGATCGCTTCCAGGGTCGAGAGCGAAACCCCGCCGGGCAACTCAGCGAACTCTGCTTCGCGTTCGCGCTCCTGCTTGCGCGCGGCGGCGCGTTCTTCGGCGCGGATGTCGTGCGCGATCGTCCGGATGACCCGCTGGAAGCGCTCGACCGGCCGCTGCAGCGGCGCGATCGGCACCACCTGCGCTGGCCCCACCATCGGGCCCGCAGCCGAATCGCTGCTTCCAGCCGCCAGCGCGGCTGCCGGGAAGGCGAGCAAGGTGAACAAGATCCAAGTGAAATATTTGCGTTTTGTGAGCAAGCGCAAAACGTTGAGGGTTCGCGCCGCTCCTATGTGTGGCCGGCGTCACAGAGAGGTGTGACTGAGAGGAATGTTTCAGACCGCTTTTGCGACCAGCAGCCGCAAATCCGGCAGGGTCCGGAACGACTTCACGTCGACGCTGCCGTAACCGGTCTCACCCATCCAGCGCGAGACCTCCTCGACGGTGTAGGTGTCGGCGCCGGAGGTGAGATGGAAGAAGAGGCCGAGGATCGACGCGGTGTTGGCGCGCTCGCCGGCGGGCCGGTCGTAGAGGTCGAGCACGGCGAACGGCGAGCCCGGCCGCAGCACGGCGCGGATGCGAGCGAAGAGGGCCCGCATCTGCTCCGGAGAGAGGTGGTGGATGATGTTGAAGCAGAGGGCGCCGTCGTAGTGGCCGTCGTAGTCGACCTCGAACATATCGCCGACGAGGTGGCGGACACGGTCGCTCATCCCGGCTTCGGCGACGATCTGCTCGCCGACCTTGGCGCTGCCGGGGAGATCGACGATCGTCGCCCGCAGCCCCTCGTGCCGGCGACATAGCGCCATCGAGAACTCGCCGTGGGCGCCGGCGACGTCGAGGATCGAGTGGGCCCCTTTTGCGAGCGGGATCCCCTTCGCCACTTCGGCGCTGGAGAGCCGCGCGATCTGGTACTGGCCGCGGATGTAGGACTGCCAGTAGGGATCGTCGGCCTCTTTCCCGTGCAGCTCAGCGTGGGTGCCGTCGCGGACCAGGTCCTCGAGGCGCGCGTACCAGTCCCAGTAGTAGGCGGTGTCGGCAAGGAAGTCGCCGAGGTAGGTGTCCGAGCGCGGGTCGAGCCAGGGCCGCCCGCTCTTGGTCATTTCGTAGCGCCCGTCCGGGTTCTGCCGGACGTGCCCGAGCGTCGCGATCACATCGAGAACGCGGGTCGTCCCCGCCTCCTGCAGTCCCAGGTGCTCGGCTAGCTCTCCCGGCTCGCGCGGCCCCTCCGCCAGCGCTGCCAGGATCCCGGTCCGCTGCGCCACCTGCAGGCAACGCGCCACCGGCATCGCGAACATCGCCTCGCCGATCGGCCTCGGCAGTTTGTTGAGGAGCAGCCCGAGCCGCTCGACGGGCCCATCGGGGACGGCAGCAATCCGCATTCGCCCCACCCTATCCGCGATCATCGCCGTATGGGAGAGGCGCCGACTTCACGACTGTTGCTGGCCTGCCCGGACCAACCGGGCCTGATCGCCCGCGTCAGCGGCTTCCTCGCCGAGTCGGGCCTGAACATCGTCGACGTCGACCAGCACTCGACCGCCGAGGGACGCTTCTTCATGCGGATGGTCTTCGACCGGATTGCGGATGCCGAGCGCGAGGGGCTGGAGATGCGCTTCGCGCGCGAGATCGGCGAGCCGTTCGCGATGGACTACGAGTTCCACGAGACCGGTCGCACCAAGCGGGTGGCGGTGATGGTCTCGCGCGAGGACCACTGCCTCTCCGACCTGCTCTGGCGCTGGCGCAACGGCGACCTCGGCGGCGAGATCGTCAGCGTCATCTCCAACCACCCCGACCATCGCGGCCAGGTCGAGGCGGTCGGGCTCCCCTTCCACCACGTCTCGGTCGAGCCCGCGACCAAGGCCGACGCGGAGCGCCAAATCCTCGACCTGATCGACGGCGTCGACCTGCTCGTCCTCGCCCGCTACATGCAGATCCTCTCCGACGACTTCCTCCGCAGCCTCGGCGCCCCGGCGATCAACATCCACCACAGCTTCCTGCCCGCCTTCGTCGGCGCCGACCCCTACCACCGCGCCTACGAGCGCGGCGTCAAGCTGATCGGCGCCACCGCCCACTACGTCACCGCCGAGCTCGACGCCGGTCCGATCATCGCCCAGGACGTCGAGCCGGTCGACCATCGCGACGAGGTCGCCGACATGATCCGGATCGGCCGCGACATCGAGCGCCTCGTCCTCGCCCGCGCGGCGATGGCCCACCTCGACGACCGCGTCCTCCTCGACGGCGACCGCACGATCGTCTTCTGATGTCAACGGCCGCAGCCCAGATGCCGCCGGGGTCCGCAGGGCCGGCCTTCCTCCAGGGGTTCCGCTACCTCCGCGACCCGCTCGGGTTCATCTCGCGCTACCGCGAGCGCTATGGGGACATCTTCACCGTTCGCTTTCCCTTCTTCGGGCAGATCGTCTACGTCGCCAGTCCGGAGCTGGTGAAAGAGGTCTTCACTGCCTCGCCCGGCGTCTTCCACGCGGGCGAGGCGAACGCGACGGTGCTGGAGCCGGCACTGGGACCGAACTCGGTCCTCACCCTCGACGACGAGCCGCACCTGCGCCAACGCAAGCTGCTGCTGCCGCCGTTCCACGGCGAGCGGGTGCGTCGCTACGGCGAGCTGATCGAGGAGGTGACGCGGCAGGACATGGAGACGTGGCCGGTCGGCGAGCCGTTCGCCCTGCACCCGCACACGCAGCGGATCACGCTGACGGTGATCCTGCGGGCCGTCTTCGGGATCACCGACCGGGCGCGGATCGACCGGGCGGCCGAGCTGATCAACGAGTTCTCCGACCGGGTGACGACGATCACCCGGATGCCCTTCCTGCGGCACGGCTTCGGCCGGCGCCTCGGTCCCTGGCGCCGCTTCGTCCGGGCGCGCAACCGCCTCGACGCCTTCATCTACGAGGAGATCGCGCTGCGCCGCAAGCAGACCGAGGGCGAGGGCGAGGAGCGCGACGACGTGCTCTCGCTGCTGCTGCAGGCGCGCGACGACGACGGCTCGCCGATGTCAGACACCGAACTGCGCGACGAGCTGGTGACCGTCGTCGGAGCCGGCCATGAGACGACCGCCACCGGCCTCGCCTGGGCGCTGGAGCGGCTGCTGCGGACGCCGCTGGCGCTGGAGCGGCTGCGCGAGTCGATCGCCGCCGGCGAGGACGACTACCTGGAGGCGACCGTGCGCGAGACGCTGCGGGTACGACCGGTCGTTGTCGACGTCGCCCGCAAATTGACGGCCCCGGCATCCGTCGGCGGCTACGAGCTGCCGGCCGAGAGCTTCGTCCTGCCGGCGATCGCGGCGGTCCACTTCCGGGACGACCTCTACCCGCAGGCTCGCGCTTTCCGCCCGGAGCGCTTCCTCGACGGCAAGGCCGACAACTACGCCTGGATCCCCTTCGGCGGCGGCGTCCGCCGGTGCATCGGCGCTGCCTTCGCCGAGTTCGAGATGCGGATCATCCTCCGCGAGATCGTCAGCCGAGCCCAGCTGCGGGCACCAGACCCGGCGCCGGAGAAGGTGGCCACGCGACACATCACCCTGGCGCCCGCGAATGGGACGCAGGTCGTGCTCGAGCGGCCCTTGACTCAGGCCGTCGAGGCGGTCTCGGCTTCCGCCTGAGCTGCCTCCCATTCCGCGTAGAGCTCTGCCAGCTCGGTCTTCGCCTCGGCATGGCGTTTCGTCGCCCGCTCCACCCGCCCCGGGCTCGACCAGGCCGCCGGATCGGCCAGCTCATCCTCGAGCTCTTGCAGCTTCGCCTCGGCCCGCTCGATCCGTTGCTCCAGCTTCGCCGCCTTGCGCGCCGCTTTCTGCGCCGGCTTCGTGGCGCTGTACTTATTGCTGCTGCCTGCCGCCGATGCTTTCGCGACCGCGGACGCCTCCGCCGCCCGCTCGTCGCGCCGCCGCTGGTACTCGGCCCAGCCGCTGGGATGACTCGCCAGCTTGCCGTCCTCGCAGACGAGGGTGCGGCTGCCGACCGCCTCCAGCAGCGCCCGGTCGTGGGAGACCAGCAGCACCGAACCCTCGAACTCGATCAGCGCGTCCTCGAGCGCCTCGCGGCTCTCGATGTCGAGGTGGTTGGTCGGCTCGTCGAGGATGAGGACGTTAGCGCCGGAGGCGACGAGGATCGCCAATGAGAGCCGCCGCTGCTCGCCGCCAGAGATATCTGAGAGCTGTTTATTCACGTCCTCCCCTGAAAAGAGGAAGCCGCCGAGGAGCGCCCGCGCCTGGTTCTCGTTGAGGCCGGTCTCACGCTTGGCGGCGTCGAGGATCGAGCCCGAGCCGGCCGCGGTCTCGGCGTGCTGGGAGAGGTAGCCGATCTTGACGTTGTGGCCGGTGCGGACACTGCCGGTGGCCGGCTCGCGCTGTCCGGCCAGGGTCTCGATCAGGGTCGTCTTGCCGGCGCCGTTGGGGCCGACCAGGACGACATGTTCCTCCCGTTCGATTTCCAGGTTGGCGCCGGCAAGGAGGGTCCGCCCCGGCACCTCGAGGGTTCCGTTGACCATTTTCAGGACGATCCGCCCCGGCCGCTCCGGCGGTTTGAAGTGGAAGCGCAGGTTGCGGGTGTCGCGGCGTTCGGCGCGCGGGCCGTCCCGCTTCTTTTTCTCGATCTGTTTGACCCGTGACTGGGCCTGCCGCGCCTTCGTCGCCTTGTAGCGGAAGCGCTCGACGAAGCGCTCCATCCGCTCGATCTCCGCCTGCTGGCGCTCGATCGCTTTGCCGAGCGCGATCTGCCGCGCCGCCTGCTCCTGGCGCCAGGCGTGCCAGGGGCCGGCGAAGAAGCGGGCGCGCTGCGCCTCCAGCTCCAGCACCGAGGTCCCTACCGCCTCCAGGAACCAGCGGTCGTGGGCGACGAGGACGACGGCGGCATCGAGTTCGACCAGGTAGCCCTCCAACCACTCCAGTGAGGGGATGTCGAGATGGTTGGTCGGCTCGTCGAGCAGCAGCAGGTCGGGGCGGGTGGCGAGGGCGCGGGCGAGTGAGGCGCGGGTCAGCTCACCACCGGAGAAGGTGGAGAGCGAGCGCCCCGCCTGCTCGTCGTCGAAGCCGAGCCCGCGGAGGACTTCGAGGACGCCGTCGCGCCAGCGGTAGCCGCCGCCGGCTTCGAGCCGCTGCTGGGCGGCGGCGTAGTCGCCCATCGCCTCCTCGTCGGCGTCGCCCATCGCCGCCTCCAGCCGTGCCAGCTCGGCCTCGGTCTCGAGCATGTCGCTGCGACCGGAGAAGACATACTCGCCGAGCGTCGCCTGCGAATTGCGTGGCGGCCGCTGGTCGTGGAGGGCGACCCGCGCGCCCCGCTGCACGCTCAGGGAGCCTGCGTCAGGCGGCAGCTCCCCCGACAGCACCCGCAGCAGCGTCGACTTGCCGGCGCCGTTGCGGCCCAACAGCGTCATCCGTTCGCGCGGCTCGAGCTTGAAGGAGACGTCCTCGAAAAGCAGCTTGCCGCCGACGTAGACGTCGAGGTTGGTTGCGGTCGCGATCGCCATGTAACTCCCACGGTAGAAGAGAGCCAGGGGAGGGGGTCCGGCGGACAAAAGCGGGGAGTGTCCGGCGGGCCCCCTCCCCTGGCTCCACTCGCGGCGGGGTCATATGCTGCGCCCATGGAGCGGGAGGAGCTGCGGGCCATCCAGGCGCCTCTGAAGGAGCGCTACGAGAATTCGCCTGAGAACGCTTTGGTCACGTTGAAAGCCGATGGGACCTTGGGTGAAGGGATCTCTTGTTCGGTGCAGACCGGGCGGGCGCTTGCCGAAGCCGGCCTCCACCCCGCCACCGGCGGCGACGGGACCCAGCTCTGCTCCGGCGACATGCTGCTCGAGGCGCTTGTCGCCTGCGCCGGCGTCACCCTGCGCGCGGTCGCCACCTCGCTCGGGATTTCCGTCGAGTCCGGAAGCGTGCACGCCGAGGGAGAGCTCGACTTCCGCGGCACCCTCGCCGTCGACCGCGAGGCCCCGGTCGGCTTCAAGTCGATCCGCCTCCGCTTCGAGCTCGAGACCGACGCCGACGAGGAGGAACTGGCGACGCTGCTGAAGCTGACCGAGCGCTACTGCGTCGTCTTCCAGACGCTGGCGCAGCCGCCCGAGCTCAGCGCAACCGTCGCCTGAGCGTCCTCTTCCTTTGTTCCGCTATGCGAGACAAGGAAGGGAGCACTAGCGGTGCTTGGCGGCGATCTGCTCGATCGTGCCCATCGTGCGGATCGTCCCCGCGCCTAAGGCGGCTTCGATCGCCTTGAGGTCGAGGTCGGATTCGCTGATCCCGCCGCTCGGCAGCCAGTAGAGCTCCCGGCCTTCGACCGCCAGGAGGTCCTCGTCGCTCGCCAGCGCAAGGGCCTTTTTCTTCGCCGCCGCGCTCGGCTTCTTCTTCAGCAGCGAGACCTGCAGTTTCCCCTTCGACTTCTCGACGTGCTTCGCGTCGAACGGCTGGAGCGCCGCGATCGCCGCCACCTCCTCGATGCTGCGCAAGAAGACAGGGACGTCATAGCCGAGCCGGTCGTCCAGCTCTCCTTCGACCCGCTCCGCCAGCTTCGCCTCCGCCTCGCCTCCGGGCGCGGAGAAGATCACGTTCCCGCTGGCGCGGAAAGTCGCCACCGCCTCCAACCCCATCGCCTCGAAGTGGCGCCGCAGCTCCTCGTTCTTGATCCGCCGGCCGCCGAGGTTCATCCCCCGCAGGAAGGCGACGTAGCGCTTCATCGCGTCGAGCCTACCCGCCGTCCACCGGACCGTCCCCGCATACCGGGGACAATCTGCGGTCATGGACGACGTGCTGCCGGACGTACTGGTTCCAGGACTGGACCTGGTCTTCTGCGGCAATGCGGCCGGCAAGGTGTCGGCGCGCAAGGGCGCTTATTACGCGGGTCCCGGGAATCTCTTCTGGCCGACGCTGCACGAGGTCGGCCTCACCCCCCTGCGCCTGGCGCCCGAGGAATTCCGCCGCATGCCCGAGTTCGGCCTCGGCCTCACCGACGTCTGCAAGGGCCGCTTCGGCTCCGACGCGGAAGTGGGCACCGTCGGCCACGACGCCGGCCGCCTCGAGAAGGCGGTCGCGCGCGTAGCTCCCAAGCGCCTTGCCTTCGTCGGCAAACAGGCGGCAAAGGTGGCACTTCGGCGGTCGGTCGACTACGGCCCTCAGAACGACCCCTTCGCCGGGGCGGAGGCCTGGGTCCTGCCATCCCCCTCAGGCTTGGCGCGCGGCTTCTGGAGCATCAAACCCTGGCGGGAACTTGCTGTCGCTGTGGCCTCTGAGCGCGCCGGGCACTGAGCGGGTCGCTTCAGCGGGTCCTTCGCTCCTCGAAGTCCTCGGCGACGGCCGCCAGCTCCGCCAGGGTCACCCCGAGGCCGACGGCGATCCGTCGAGCCGTCGCCCAGCGCGGGTTGCCCTTGCCTTTCTCCAAGCGCGACACCTGGCTCGGATCAAGCCCGACGCGCCTCGCGAGCGCGCTCTGTGTCAGCCCTCTCTCCGTGCGGAGTTTGCGCACAGCCCAGGCGAAGCCCCGCTGTGGTTCCCTGCCACTAGCCATGACCCCGCAGCTAATGCGCTCGGAGGCCTCAACGCCACAGAGGGAAGATCAAGTACTTGCAAGCGGACAGGCCAATTCCAGTTGGGCACTCAAGACCGAGACTGCAGCCTGGGGGCCTTGGTACGAGAAGCCCAGAGCATCGCCCAGCGCCGGTGGCGCAGACCATGGTCTGCCAAGGTCGGCAGACGACGACCACGGGAACGGACGGGATGCGAAAGAAACTGCGAGGCCTTCGTCTCGTAGACAAACGTTCCCCCGGGCGCGAGAACGCGCGTGATCTCGTCGAGCGCAGCTTGAGACCTGGCGATGTGGTAGAGCGTGCCGAAATCGATAATCACATCGAACGCCTCGTCGGCGAACGGCATCCGGCGTACGTCGCCGCAGTGCAACTCCGCCTCGGTCCCATGCTCTCGAAGGTTGGCGGCGGCCTCGATCAACAGCTCCTCATCGATGTCAAGGCCTGCAAGCCGTCGAGGCGCACACAGTCGGTCGAGGACGGGCAAAGCGATCCCGCGTCCACAGCCGACCTCTAGGATTCGCACGTCGCGGGGCAGGCTCAGGGTCTTGACAAGAGCCGGGATCTCCCACTGAGTTTGGCGGCTGTTCCGTCCCTCTTCGTTCGGGAACGGACGGTACTCGACCTCTTCCGACCCACTTCTAACCACAATCGACTCCCTTCGGCATCTAGTTGCTGACCATCGGTCAGTAACCGTAGCGCACTTGTCGACCGATGGTCAACAGTGGCGGGAGCCCGCCTTTAGCTGCCAGCAAGCATTCGGCCTTGGGGCCGATGCTTGCTTAGTGGAGGCGCCGAGATTCGAACTCGGATCCGCGGACGCGGTGCGAGGGTGTCTACAGGTTTAGCTGGCGCTTGATTCTCGTCTCCCGGGGTCCGCGCCAGCGGGCACTACGGGAGATAGAGCCCCTTCGTTGTTCCCTGGCGAGCGGGGCGATCCGCCTGGGTGAGCCCACTTCTGAAGCCGGTGCCCCTCCCCGTGGGCGAGGGAGGACCGACTCTCACAGCGCTTAGCTTCTAACTAAGCGGCGAGGGCGAACTCATGGTCCGCACGTATTGGTTTGTGCTGGGGTTTAACGAGGCCTCCAGCAACCTCGACCTGCAACCGTTCGCACGAGTCGACCACGTCGAAGCCTGTCGCCCCCGTGCTTGGGAATGCCTTGGCATTGTAGATGGTGCGGGGTAGTGGCCCGGCAGGGCTCGCCTGAAATGATGCTGCCGTGAGCGAGCGCCGCTACGACGCAATCATCCTCGGCGCCGGCCCCGCCGGCGAGGTGTGTGCGGGGCGGCTGGCTGAAGGCGGCCTGCGGGTGGCGATCGTCGAGCGCGACCTGATCGGGGGCGAATGCTCCTACTACGCCTGCATGCCCTCGAAGGCCCTGCTGCGACCGGCCGACATCCTCGCCGAGGCCAAGCGGGTTCCCGGCGTGCCAACCGGGCACGGCGAGCTGGACCCGCAGGCGGTTCTCGCCCGGCGCGACGAGGTCGTCCATGACCTCGACGACTCGGTCCAGTTGCCCTGGCTGGAAGATCGGGAGATCGACCTCTTCCGCGGCGACGCCCGCTTCGACGGCGAGCGGCGGCTCGTGGTCGGCGACGAGGCGCTGGTGGCAGAGCAAGCGATCGTCGTCGCCACCGGCAGCAAGGCGGCGATGCCGCCGATCGACGGGCTCGGCGAGGTCCAAGCGTGGAACAACCGCACCGCGACCGCCGCCAAACAGGTTCCGGAGAGCATGATCGTCCTTGGCGGCGGCCCGGTCGGCAGCGAGCTCGCCCAGGCGTGGGCGAGCCTCGGCACGCGCGTCACCCTGATCGAGGGCGGCGACCACCTGCTCTCGCGCGAGGAGAAGTTCGCCGGCGAGGAAGTCGGCGAGTCACTGCGCGAGCACTTCGGGATCGACGTCCGCACCGGGACGAAAGTCGAAGCGGTGCGGCCAGGGGACGGCGAGGGCGTGGTGGCAACTTTGAGCGACGGGGAGACCGTGGAGGCAGCGGAGATCCTGGTCGCTGTCGGCCGCGTCCCCAACACCGGTGATCTCGACCTCGAAGCCGCTGGGGCCAAGGCGAACGACCACGGCTTCCTCGACACCGACGCGCAGATGCGGGTCGGCGGCAGCGACTGGCTCTACGCGATCGGCGACGCCAACGGACGCTCGCTCTTCACCCACATGGGCAAGTACCACGCCTGGGTAGCCGCCGAGAATCTGCTCGGACGCCCGGTCGAGGCGATCGCCGAAGGCCTCGGCTCGCCCCGCGTCACCTTCACCGACCCGCAGGTCTCCGCCGCCGGCAAGACGCTCGCGCAGGCGCAGGAAGCCGGCATCGACGCACGCGCCGTCGACGTCCCCACCGACGGCACCCCCGGCGCCAGCTTCCAGGGCAAGGAAACCGGCGGCACCTCCCGCATCGTCGTCGACCAGGCCAAAGGCACGATCGTCGGCGCGACCTTCACCGGCTTCGAGACCGCCGACTTCCTGCAGGCGGCGACGGTGGCGATCGTCGCCGAAGTACCGATCTCCAAACTAAGGCACGCAGTAGCGCCGTACCCGACGCGAAGCGAGGTCTGGCTAAAGCTGCTGGAGAAGTACGAAACCGATTGAGGGCCGGGGGAGGGGGTCTCCCGGACCCTCCCCGCTGTTGTCCGGGAGACCCCCTCCCCCGGCCCCTAAACCGTAGACCGCTGCTTCAACTCTCCCAGCAGCTCCTCCGGGAACCCGGCGATCTGGTCGAGGTCGTCGACCGACTGAAAGCCGCCGAGGCGCTCGCGATGGGCAAGCAGCCGGGTCGCCTGGGTGACCGAGAGATTCTGCTCGCGCAGTTGCTCGAAGGTGACCGTGTTGAGGTTGACCTGCCCGCCGCCTTGCGAAGCACCGCCAGCGGCTGGAGCTCCGAAGCTCGGGGTCGCGACCGGCGCCGGAGGCTCGGCCGCGGGGGGCTGCGGCGGCGCGGGCTCGGGCGGCTGGAAGGACTCCGCCGGGGGCGGCGGCGTGGCTGGGAGCGGCTCCGCAGGAGCGGGTGGCGGCGTCGGCGGCCCTTCACTCTGCTGCGGCGGCAGCGGCGCGGTCGTGGTCGCCTGGAAAGGTTGAGTCTCGGCCGGTGACGGCGGCGGAGTTGGTGGCGCAAGCGATTGCTGCGGTTCGGGCGCCGGCGGAGCGGGTGGAGGCGGAGGCGTTGGAGCGATGCCCTGGATGGAGCTGACAGCGGCCTGCTCGGCTTCGACGGCGCGGCGCTCGGCCTCACGCGCGCGCTCTTCGGCTTCGGCGACGCTGCGGCGCATCTCTTCGAGGCGCTGGTCTTTGGCAGCCTCTTCGGCTCGCCGTTCCTCCAGCCGTTTCGCTTCGGCCGCGCGTTCTTCAGCCGCTTTGGTCCGCTCTTCGATCTGGCGCAGACGCTCCTCGGCTTCTTGCATCTCGCGCTCGCGGGCGGCGCGGTCTTCCTCGAGCCTCTGCTCGGCCGTGCGCAGGTCAACCGGGGGCGCTGGGGCCGTCTGCGGCACCGGCGGCTGCACGTCTTGGATCGGCTGCTGCCCGCCGGCTGGAAGGCCGCCGTGCTGCTGCAGCTGGTCGGCCGCCTGCAGGCGCCGGTCGGCCTCGGCGCCGATCCGTTGCTGCTCGGCCCGCACTTCAGCGACCTTCTCGCGCACCCGTTGTTCGGCGGCGGCCGGGTCGTAGTCGCCCGGCGCCGGGGTCCCCCCGGGGATCGGGGGCGGCGGCACCGGAGGCACCGCCGAGAGCTCACCAGTAGGCGGCTGCACGGTGGTCGACTCCTCCCAGGGGGTGAGCTGACCCGAGGGCGGCACCTGGCCGCCGGCCTGTGCCTCGGCCAAGGCACGTTCGTTGGCGACACGCGCTTCTGCCAGTCGCTGTTCGGCCTGCCCCGCATCGCGCTTGCCCTTGCGACCGAGCTTGAGCCCGAACAGGCTCATCTCGCTGAAGCCTTTTTTCGCGGCTTCGGACTCGCCTGCGCCAGCCAGGGGGGCACCAGCAGCGACAGGGGCCGCAGGGGCGGGCTGATCCTTCTTCTGCGCTTTGCGCCGCGCCCTCTCTTCCTTGCGACGCTGCAGCTCGGCTTTGCGCGCCTCGCGCATCTGCGCTCGTTTCGCCCGCTGTTCCTCGCGCTGGCGGCGCTTCCGGTCCTTTGAAGACTCGTTGGCGGGCGCAGCGCCGGGGACCGGCGGCGGCAGCGGGGTGCCGGGGGGCGGAACCGACTGGCCGGGAGGGGGGGCAGACTGGCCAGGAGCAGCCGTGGGAGGCGCTGGCGGCGGCGCGGCGGGCACCGCAGCGAGCTCGGCGGTGCTAGCGGGCGCCCCAGGCTGAGCGGGAGCAGGCGGTGGGGTCGGCGCCCCGGCGGCCTGCGTCGCCTTCTTTTCTTCCCTCGCTTTTGCGCGCCGTTGGGTGATCCGCACGATCAGCAGCAGGACCAGGATCGCCACCAAGAGGGCGGCGACGAAATAGCCGGTGTTGTCGCTCACGTAATCACTCGCCTTGTCGGGAAAAGATTTTGCGTTGGCCTCCGCCGGAACGGCCATCACGAGGGCGATGATCCCAGCAACGGCGGCGGGCAAGTTCTTCATCGGCCGCATCGACCTCAATCCTCGCATCTGGTTCTCCAGTTTCAAACTCAACGCATCCTTCCCTTGAACTCGCGCTCGACCTCTCGACGGACGTCGCGGTCGGCGATCTCCCGGCGCCGGTCGCGACCCTCCTTGTTTCGCGCCAGAGCCAGCTCCACCTTTGCCCGCGGTCCTTTGAAATAGATCCTGGTCGGGATCAGGGTCAACCCTTTCTGGGCGGTTTTCCCGACCAGCCGCTCGATCTCCTCCTTGTGCAAGAGCAGCTTCCGCGGCCGCTCGGCCTGGTGGGCGTCGACCGCCGAGTACTCGTAGGGGGGAATATGCAGCTTGCGGAGCCAAACCTCGCCGCCGTCGACGACGGCGTAGGCGTCGGTCATCTGGGCTCTTCCGCTCCGCAGCGCCTTCACCTCCGAGCCCTTGAGGACGATCCCGGCCTCCATTTTCTCTTCCCACTGGAACTTGTGGCGGGCGCGCCGGTTGGTGACGACATCACCCGAAGCCGGCTCGCGTTTCTTCTTGGTCTTTTTGCTCATTCGGGTCCCTCGGACTCCTCGGCGGCGAGGTCGAGCTCGGCGCGGCCGCGCGCTGCGTCGACTCCGGCCACCCGGACGGATATCGGATCGCCGAGGCGCACCCGCTTGCCGGACTCGCGCCCGACCAGCGCCACCTCGGCCTCGTCGAGCTTGTAGTACTCGCCCGGCAGCCGCCGCGCCGGCAGCATCCCCTCGTAGACGTCGCCGAGCTCGCCGCGGAAGGCGACGAAGGCGGCGGAGCGGATCACCCCGGAGACCTCCCCCTCGAAGACCGCGTCGAGCCCGCGCTCGCCCAACTCGCGCTCGAGCAGGTAGGCGGCGCAGACGTCATCGGCCTGGCGCTCGATCTGGGCCGACTCGCGCTCCCGCGCCGAGGCCTCGGCGGCGGCATCGCGCGCCTGGGCCAGCGTCGGCGCCTCCTCCCCCTCTCCCAGCAGCGCCAGCAGGGCGCGGTGGCAGACGAGGTCCGGATAGCGCCGGATCGGCGAGGTGAAGTGGCAGTAGGCAGCCGAGCCGAGACCGGCGTGGCCGGCGTTCCGCTCGCTGTAGGAGGCCTGTTTGAGGGACCGGAGCACGAGCGAGGTATACGCCTCGCGGCCGTGTCCGCGTCGGCCGGCCTCCTGCCGAGCCAGCCGGCTGGCTTCCGCCGCCACCTGGCCGGCCTCGCTGGGCGCCAGGCCTCGGCGCAGCGGCGGCGTCGGCACCCCGAGCGCCGCCAGCTGCTCGAGCAGGCGCTCGATCCGCGCCGCGTCGGGCTGGGCGTGGACGCGGTAGATCGCCGGCACCCGCTCGCGCTCGAGCAGCTGGGCGACCTGCTCGTTGTTGAGGATCATCAGCCGCTCGATCAGGCGGTGGGCCTCGGTCTGGGTGACCCCGTGCGCCCGGACGACGTTGCCGTCGGTGTCGAACTCGAACTCGGGCTCGGAGGATTCGACGTCGAGGCTGGTGGCACCGCGGTGCTCGCCGAGGCCGGCGGCGACCTCGCGGGCGGCGGCAAGCGGTTCGGCGACCTCAGCCGGCGGCTGTCGCCGCCCGGCGAAGATTTCATCCAACTGGTCGTAGTTCAGGCGGGTGTCGGAGCGGATGCGGCTGCGGTAGAAGCGCGCCCGCCGCGGCTCCATCCCCGGCCCCAGCTCGACCTCCGTCGTCACCGCCAGCCGCTCGACCCCGGGGGCGAGACTGCACGCCTCAGAGGAGAGCGCGTGCGGCAGCATCGGCTCGACCGCGCCTGGGACGTAGGTGCTGTTGGCCCGCCGCCGCGCCTCCTGGTCGAGCAGGGAACCGGGCTTGACGTGGGCGGCGACGTCGGCGATGTGGATCCAGACGCGGGCGCCGCTCCCCTCGCGCTGGGCGGAGATCGCGTCGTCGAAGTCGCGGGCGGTGGCCGGGTCGACCGTGAAGGTGGCGAGCGCGGTGAGGTCGCGCCGCGGCCCGCTTTCGCGCTCCGCCCATTTCGCCGCTTCCCGCGCTTCCCCCTCGATCGTCGGCCGAAAGCCGCGGTAGCCGAGCTCCTCGCGCAGCAGCTCCTCGACCGTCTCCCGCGCCGGCCGCTGGGCCTCGCGTTCGCGGGCGCGGCGCTCTGAGCGCGCCATCCCGCCGCTGCGGCTGCGCCGCCGCGGCGCCTCGGCGCGGCTGCGATCGCGCCGGCCCCTGCCCCGTCCCGGCATCAGCCGGCCTGGCCGGCGAGGACGCCGAGCGCGCGCTGCTCGGCCTCGTCAGCCGGGGTCGCCAGATCGTCCTTCACCTTCACGTCCGGGTGGATGCCATGGCTGGTAGCCAGGTTTACCCCTTTCGGGGTGAAGAACGCTCCCACCGAGAGCTTGAGGGCACCGCCGTTGGAGAGCGACTGCTCCTCCTGGAAGAGGCCCTTGCCGTAGGAGCGGGTGCCGACGGTGGTGGCGCCGGCGTCGTCGGCGAGCGCGGCGGCAAGAATCTCGGCGGCCGAGGCGGTGCCACCGTCGATCAGAACGACCACCGGCAGGTCCGTGACCTGGCCGTCTGAGGTTTCGTGGACGCTTTCTCCCTGGGTCCGCGATTTGGTGATCACGACCACCTCATCCTCGGGCAGGAAGAGGCTGGCGCAGAGCACCGCCTCGTCGAGCAGGCCGCCGGGGTTGTGGCGCAGGTCGAGGACGATCCCTTCCGCCCCTTCTCTTTGAACCTTCTTCACCCCGTTGGCGAGCAAGCCGTGGGCGCCTTCACTGAAGCTGAGCAGGCGCACGTAGCCGAGCTTGCTCCCCTTCACCGTCTTGACGCTGCTGCTGACGTTGGGCAGCGAGACCTCGGCGCGGGTGATCGTCAGCTTCCGCAGCTTGCCGCTCTTGCCGTCGCGGATGCCGATCGTCACCTCCGTCCCTTCCGGCCCCTTGATCCTCTTCGTCGCCTCGGTGCTGTTTTGCCCGGCGATCGATTCGCCTTCGACGGCGACAATCGTGTCGCCCGGTTCGATCCCAGCCTGGTCGGCCGGGGAGCGCTTGAAGACCTGCGCCACCCGCAGGCCCTGCTTCACCCCGATCACCGAGAGCCCGATCCCCGAGAAGCGCCCTTCGATCTGCTGGTTGAAGCTTTCGAGCTGTTCCTGGGAGAAGTATTCGGAGTAGCGGTCCTCTTTGTTGCGTTTGCGCAGCTCCCTGACCATCCCCTGCAGCGACGAGTTGCCGAGCTCCTTGCCGCCGACCGAGCGGTAGTAGTTGCCTTCGATCGCTTCTGCGGCTTCGGCGACTAGGCCGCTCGGTTCGGCGACAAAGACGTCGCGCAGCGGCTCCGGCAAGTTGCGCGGGTGCCCGCCCAGCCAGAGGCCGGCGGCGAACAGAACAACTAACGCTGCCGCGAAGGCGACCGCCCCGCGTGCGCTCACGCGGGCCTCAGACCTTGAGGAAGCGGCGCAAGGTGACGCCGGAGCCGATCGTCGAGACGAGGATCGAGGCGGCGAAGAGGATTGCGATCAGCGCCGGGAAGCCGAGGGTCGAGTTGCTCTGCGCCGAGAGCACGCTGACCGAGTCGCTGAGCGGGTCGACGATCGTGATCTTGCCAAGCCACAGGATCAGTATGGCCAGAAGGCCACCGGCGAAGCCGACGACGACGCCCTCGATCACGAACGGCCAGCGGATGAACCAGCGGGTGGCGCCGACGAGGCGCATCACCTCGACCTCGCGGCGGCGGGTGTAGATCGAGAGGCGGATCGTGTTACCGATCAGCATCAGCGAAGCGAGCACCAGCAACGCCGTAATCACGGTGAGGATGATCTTCAGCGCGCTCGTCACCTGCTCGACCTTCTTCTGGCCGAAGGTGCGGTCGAATTCGTTGTTGATGATCGAGGAGAACGGCTGCCCCTTGGGGCCGTTCGGGAAGACGGCTTTCTGGATCGCCGGCAGGTTGGCGGCGTCGTCCGGTTTCACTTCGAAGCTGTTGGGCAGCGGGTTGAATTTCAGCTCTTCGACGATCCGCTTGTCCTCGAGTTCGGTTTCCAGCGACTTCAGCGCCTGCGCTTTGCCGATGAAGTTGACTTCGGCGACGTGCGGGATCCCTTCCAGCTTCCGCTTCGTCGCGCCGATTTCCGCCTTCGTCGCGTCCGGGAAGAGCGCGTACTGGACGCTGAGCTGGCTGCGGACTTCTTCGCTCTTGCCCTGCGCGGTCTGGAAGATCGGGATCAGCATCCCGAGCAGGACGACGGTGACGACCGTGGTCACGATCGCCGCCAGGCTCGGTGCGCCGTTGCGCTTCAGCGCGCGCAGAGCCTCCTGGAAGAAAAAGACGATGCGTCCCATGTCCTAGCTCAGCTCGTCGGGGTGGGAGTGGCCGTTGGTGAGTTTCTCGCCCTCGCTGCCGACGCCCATCCCGGCCCGCATCCGCAGGCCAAATTCGGTCGTCGACTCCTCGGTGTAGCCGCCGGAGACCTCGTCGCGGACGACGCGGCCCTCGTAGAGCTCGACGACGCGGCGACGCATGTTGTCAACCATCTCGCGGTCGTGGGTGACGACGACGACGGTCGTGCCGGCCTTGTTGATCCGATAGAGCAGTTGCATGATCCCGATCGAGGTGACCGGGTCGAGGTTTCCGCTGGGCTCGTCGGCCAGCAGCAGCGGCGGGTGGTTGACGAAGGCGCGGGCGACCGAGACGCGCTGCTGCTCGCCGCCGGAGAGCTGGTCGGGGTAATTGTGGAGCTTGGTCGAGAGCCCGACCAGGCGCAGCGTCTGCGGCACCTGCTCGCGGATTTCGGCGCGGCTGGCGCCGATCACCTGCAGGGCATAGGCAACGTTGTCGTAGACGGTGCGGTCGGGCAGGAGCTTGAAGTCCTGGAAGACGGTGCCGATGTTGCGGCGCAGCTGCGGGATCTTCTTCTCCGGCAGCTTGCCGATGTCGCGCCCGGCGATTTTCACCGAGCCTTCGGTGGCCTCGAGCTCGCGGATCAGCATCTTGATCAAGGTCGACTTGCCGCAGCCGGTCGGGCCGACGAGGAAGACGAACTCGCCGCGACCGATCGCCAGCGAGATCCGGTCGAGCGCCATGTGGCCACCCGGATAGACCTTGGTGACGTCGTTCAGCTCGATGATCGGCGCGCGACGCCCGCGGGGGCGCCGCGGCTCACCACTACCGCTGTTCTTGTTCTTCGATCGACGCATGGAGGAGGTGCCTTCTGCGAAGACAGAGTGACTCCTGCGGGTCGTCGACCCCGCAAGATCTCGCCCACGCAGGCGATCTTTCAGGAGCGGTGGGGAACTACCCGATCGCGACCATGCGCTCGATCGGGATGCGGGCGCGCTCGGCGATCTCCGGCGGCACGCTGACCTCGAACTTCATCTCCTTCAAGGAATCGCGCAGCTTCGGCAGCGTGATCATCTTCATGTAGCTGCAGAAGGCCATCCGGTTGGCTTCGATCAGGTTCGCCTTCGGCGCCACCTGCTGGAGCGGGTAGAGCATCCCGTTCTCGGTGGCGACGATGAACTCGCCCTCCGGGTTCGCTTCGACGTGCTGCTGCATTCCCGAGGTCGAGAGCATGTGGACGCCCTCGGCGTCGATGTCGCCGGCGGCGACGTACTCCATCGCCTGGGTCGAGCAGCCGCACTCCGGGTGGATGAGGAATTCGGCGTTCGGGTGTTCCTCGCGGGTGCGGACGATGTCGTCGGGGCGGATGCCGGCGTGGACGTGGCACTCGCCGTCCCAGATGTGGAAGCGGCGGCGACGCTCCGGGTCATCAGCCACCCCGGTCTCGCGCTCGACGAAAGCGCCCAACCACATGTCGGGACCGAAGAGGATTTCGGTCTCCGGGCCGTGCTCGTCCCAGATGTGTTCGACAACCTTGACCGCGTTGGAGGAGGTGACGCAGTAGTCGGTCTCGGCCTTCACCTCGGCCGAGGTGTTGACGTACATGACGACGAGCGCGCTGGGATGCTGCGCCTTCCAGGCGCGCAGCTGCTCGGCGGTGATCGAGTCGGCGAGCGAGCAGCCGGCGTCGAGGTCGGGGATCAACACGGTCTTCTGCGGCGAGAGGATCGAGGCGGTCTCGGCCATGAAGTGGACGCCGCAGAAGGCGATGGTCTCGGCGTCGGTGGCGGCCGCCTGGCGGGAGAGACCGAGCGAGTCGCCGAGGTAGTGGGCGACGTCCTGGATCTCGGGCAGCTGGTAGTTGTGAGCGAGGACGACGGCGTTGCGCTGCTCGGCGAGCGCGCGAACTTCCTCGCTGATCGCAGCGATCTCCTCCGGGCTCAGCTCCGGTGCCAGCGTAGGTTGGATCGTCGGGAGCTCCTGCATGAGCCCTTCCTCCTTATGTTCGCCGGCGGGACTGGGTCCGGACCGGTCGAATGAACGTCACCGAAGTCTAGACCACCGCGGCGCCCGTCTAGCCTTCTTCGCGATGCCCGAGCTGCCCGAGGTCGAGATCGTCGCTCGTCGCCTCGAGACCGCCCTGGCTGGGGCCGAGGTGGAATCGGCGCTGGCGCCGGGAATGAACGTGATGAAGACCTTCGACCCGCCGCTGGAATCGCTGGTCAGGCGTGAGATCACCGCTGTGCGACGGGTGGGCAAGATGCCGGTGGTCGAGTTCGGCAACCTGGCGCTGCTGATCCACCTGATGTCGGCGGGGCGGCTGCGCGTGTTCGACAAACGCGCCTCGCTCAAAGACAAAGCTTCGCGAGTGCTGGTGCGACTGACGGACGGGCGCGAGCTGCGCCTGCGCGAGTTCGGAACCAAGCAGCGGGCCTGGGCGAAGCTGTTGCCGGCCGACGCGGTCGCCAAGGACGAGATGGTGGCGACGCTGGGGCCGGAAGCCTGGCCGGCGCCCCCACTGGAGGAGTTCGCCGCGGCGATTGACAAGCCGCGCCACCTGCACCCGCTGCTGCGCCACCAGAAAGACATCGCCGGGATCGGCCGCTCTTGGGTTGACGAGATCCTCTGGGAGGCGCGGCTCTCCCCCTTCAAGAAAGGCTCAGAGCTCGAGCCCGACGAGGTCGAGCGCCTACATGCCGCGCTCCACGTCCTCGGCGACGCGATCGACCACTACGAGGAGACGATCGGACCCGAGGTCCCCGACAAAGTGCCGATGCCGCTCCAAGTCCACAAGCGCGAGGGCGAGCCCTGCCCCCGCTGCGGCGCCACGATCGAGGCGGTCTTCTTCTCTGAGCACCAGACGAACTACTGCCCGCAGGAGCAGACCGGCGGCCGGGTGCTGAAAGACCGCCGGCTCTCGAAACTGCTCAAGTAGAGAGCTCGAGCAGCATCGAGAAGTCGAGCGTCGGCGCTGAATGCGTCAGCGCGCCAACGGAGATGAACTCCACTCCCGTTTCGGCGACCTCGCGCACGTTTTCCAGGTTGATTCCCCCCGAAGCCTCGAGCGAGACAGCTTGCTCGCCGGCGTTCTGATCCCGTAGCGCCACCGCTTCGGTCATCGTCTCCGGGCTCATGTTGTCGAGCAGGAGGCGGTCGACTCCGGTGCCCAAGGCGTAAGCGGCCTCGTCGAGGTCGCGGACCTCGACCTCGATCGCCATCTCCGGCTGGGCGTTGCGAGCGGCGTACACCGCTTTCGCCAATCCGCCCGCGGCGGCGATGTGGTTCTCCTTGATCAGGATCGCGTCGTAGAGGCCCATCCGGTGGTTGATGCCGCCGGCAGCGGCAACCGCCGCCTTCTCCAACCGCCGCAACCCCGGCGTCGTCTTGCGGGTGTCGAGGATCGTCGTCCCGGTCCCAACCACCGCCTCGGCGTAGCGCGCGGTAATCGTCGCCACACCCGAGAGGTGGCCGAGGAAGTTGATCGCGGTCCGCTCGGCGGCCAGCAGCGCCCGCGCCGACCCGCTCGCCAGCAGGACCTCGGCCGGCACCTCCTCCCGCCACTGTCCCTCGACGACGAGATTGTCGACATGCTCAACCCCGCACTGGCGCATCGTCTCGGCAACCAGGGCGAGCCCGAAGACGACCCCCGGCTGTTTCTGCACGATCCGCGCCCGCGCCTGGGTCCCCTCGGGAACCGTCGAATCGGAGGTGACATCCCCCTCTTCCCCCAGGTCCTCGGCCAGCGCTCGCGCGACCAGCTCCTCAACTTCCACCGCCAACTCGGTCATCGCGCCACCCTAACGAGCCGACGATCCTGCACCCATGAGGTGGCGGATGGTCGGCTCGACTTCACCGATCTCACGTTTCGTACGGTCGCCACGTTTAACTTCACAGAGTGACCGCGCTACCGCCGTTTCAAACCGTCTTGGACGACCATGCCACCGCCGTGAGGGCGATCTTGCACGGGGCAGTCGGCCGCGACGGCGCCGAAGATTGCTTTCAGGAGACCTTCCTCGCCGCCTTGCGCGCCTACCCGAAGCTCGAGGATGGGCGCAATCTGCGCGGCTGGCTGCTGACGATCGCCCACCGCAAGGCGATCGACCACCACCGGGCCAACGGTCGGGCACCGGTCCCCGTCGCGGAGCCGGCGGAGCTGGCGGCGCCAGACGGGATCCCGGAGCCCGACGACGGCCTCTGGGCGGCGGTCGGGGCGCTGCCGCCGAAGCAGCGGGCCGCCGTGGCGCTGCGCTACGGCAGCGACCTTCCCCACAGCGAGATCGCCACCGCCCTCGGCTGCTCGCTGGAGGCAGCGCGGCGCAGCCTGCACGAGGGACTGAAGCGACTGAGAAAGGAGCTGGCATGAAGACCGCGACCGCAAACGCCGCAATCGACAGGTTCAAGGCGCGAGCCGCCGAGGAGGGCCTGCTCGACGTTGCCTACACCAGCGCCGATTCCCCCTTTGGGCCGCTACTGCTGGCGAAGACGGCGCGCGGCCTGGTGCGCGTCGGGCTGCCGAACCAGGATTCCGATCAGCTCCTCGTCGATCTCGCCGAGCGGGTCTCGCCGCGGGTCCTGGAGGCGCCGGCGGAGCTTGACGCCGTCCGCCGCGAGCTCGACCTCTACTTCGAGGGCAAGCTCGACAGCTTCGACCTGCCGCTCGACTGGCGCCTCAGCGGCGGCTTCCGCCAGCGGGTCCTGCGGGCGATCAACCGCATCCCCTACGGCCAGACGCGCAACTACACGGAGATGGCCCGCACGGCCGGTAACGAGCGCGCCGTCCGCGCCGCCGGCACCGCCTGTGGCAGCAACCCGATCCCGCTTGTCGTCCCCTGTCATCGCGTCCTGCGAACGAGCGGCGCCCTTGGCGGCTACGGGGGCGGCCTGCCGATGAAGGAAGCCCTGCTGCAGCTCGAGGGCGTACTGGACGAAAGTCCAGCTTCCTAAAAGGGTTTGCCTCTGGCTCCGATGAGGGAGCATGCGCAAGTTCCCGATCCTGCTGGCCCTCCTGCTCGCTTCCCTGCTGCTACTCGCCACCGCCGCCTCGGCGCACGCTTCAAGCCTCCCGTCGCCCGCGACGGCACTGCCCCTCCTCACCGCTGAAGACGACGAAGTTGAAGCGGAGGACGACGAAGTCGAAGCGGAAGACGACGAAGCCGACGAGGGCGAAGAAGAGACGGTCCCGGTCGAAGAAGTAGACGACGAAGACGAAAGCGAAAGCTGCGAAGCCGAAGACCCCGAAGACGAAGAACTCTGCAGGGAAATCGAAGCCGAAGAAGCAGCCGAACGGCGTCGATCCCAGCGGCACGGGAAGGGCCATCACCGCAAAAGCCGCTCCCACCGCCACCACCGGCACCACCGGTCGCGGCACCATCGCGCTAGCCGAGCATCTCACCCAGCCAGGTAGCGGCCTCACGCAGGTGGGACGGGTCGATCTGGTGGCCGAGCTCAGACTCACGGTAGGTAAGGTCGAGGCCGCTGGCCTCGACTACCTCTCGCGCCCGGCGGGCGAACTCGATCCCGATCACCGGGTCGTTGCGGCCGTGGCTGACAAAGACACGGGTTCCGGTGCGATCGCCGAAGCTCGGCTCCCAGCCCTCCACGGTGGGGACGAAGCCGCTGAAGGCGAGGATTCCGGCTGGTGCCGGCCGCTCGACGGCGAGGCCGGTCGCGAAGCTCATCACCGCCCCCATCGAGAAGCCGCCGAGCACCGTCCGCTCGGGACCGATCCCGCCCTCCTCCCAGAGCCGGTCATGGAGGTCGGCGAGCGCCGCTCGGGCGGCTTCGAAGCTCTCGCGGTCAGGATGACCGACCCTCGGCACCAGGTACCAGTGGTAACCGGGTGAGCCGGGCAGCTGCAGCGGCGCCCGCGGCGCCACCACCCGCAGCCGTCGCTCGGGGTCGAGGAGGTCGGCGAGGCCGACCAGGTCGCGCTCGTCGGTGCCGCGTCCATGGTGGAGGACCAGCAGGCCCTCGGCCTCACCGGCGGCGGCGCGTTCGATCTGGAAGAGCGGCTCGGTCACCGGCGTCCCGTCCTAGCTCGCAGAGGCAGCGGCGGTTTTGTTCAGGTAGTCGCGGACGAACTCGTCGAGGTCGCCGTCGAGCACCCGCTGCACGTCGCCGACCTCGTGCTCGGTGCGGTGGTCCTTGACCATCGTGTAGGGGTGCATGACGTAGCTACGGATCTGCGAGCCCCAGGCGACGTCTTTGACCTCGCCGCGCTGCTTGGCCAGCTCTTCGGAGCGTTTGCGCTCCTCCAGCTCGATCAGCCGCGAGCGCAGCAGCTGCATCGCCACCGCCCGGTTCTGCATCTGCGAGCGCTCGTTCTGGCACTGGACGACGACGCCGGTCGGGAGATGGGTGATCCGCACCGCCGAGTCGGTCTTGTTGACGTGCTGGCCGCCGGCGCCGGAGGCCCGGTAGGTGTCGATCCGCAGATCACCCTCGTCGATCTCGACGCTCACGCCTTCTTCGACGACCGGACCGACTTCGACCTGGGCAAAGCTGGTGTGGCGGCGGGCGGAAGAGTCGAAGGGGGAGATCCGGACCAGGCGGTGGACGCCGCGCTCAGCGGCGAAGAGGCCGTAGGCGTTCTCGCCGCGGGCGATGAAGGTCGCCGACTTGAGGCCGGCCTCCTCCCCCGCCGAGGCCTCGACCATCTCCACGTCGAAGCCGCGCCGTTCGGCCCAGCGCAGATACATCCGCAGCAGGATCTCCGCCCAGTCCTGGGAGTCGGTGCCCCCGGCGCCGGCGTGGACGGTGACGACTGCGTCGCCGGTGTCGTACTCGCCGCTGAACAAGCGCGCCTCCTCGAGTTCGGCAAGGCGCTGCTCGACCGAGCGCAGCTGGGTGTCGAGCTCGGCCGCCATCTCCTCGTCCTCATCCGCCATCTCCGCCAGGTCGGAGAGGTCGGCGACGTCGCCCTCGAGCCCTCGGAACATCTCCAACCGCTTCTGCGCACGAGCATGGGCAGCCGAGGTCCTAGCGGCAGCCTCCTGGTCATCCCAGAACCCAGGCCGCCCCATCTCCTCCTCGAGCGAAGCAGCTTCCTTCTCTAGGCCGGCCGGGTCAAAGGTAGTCCGCGAGCAGGGACAGCTGCTCCCGGACAGCGGCCAACCGGGGCGCGACGGGTTCGCTCTGCGCGGTATCGGCCATGCGGCAAGCCTACCCAGCCAGGAAGCCGGCCTCGCGCAAGGCCTCGTCCCGGTCCTCAAAGGGGCGCCAACTGCGTATTCGGCGATCACGAAGCTCGAACAACCAGGCCATCTCCTCTTCGCGGGCCAGTGAGCCGTCTTCTTCCCAGTGCCACAGCCTCTTGATCAGTGCTGCCGCCTTGTCTGGCTCCTCGTAGAGCTCCTCCAGGACGACAGTCTGCTGGGCTCCGCCAGACGTCCTCGTCGCCCAAGCACGAGCAGCATCGATTCCTTTTCTCAGTCCTCGCCCTGAGTGAATCTCGACCTCAGGATCGAGGACAGCGGCAAGCGCATCGAGATCCTGCTCATTGAAAGCGCGGATGAACTCTCTAATCGGGTCCACTGAGGAGCCGAAAATCAAGCAGATCGGGGGATGCAGGGAGGGCGCCGAGGGGAGCGCACATCAAGTGCGTGACCCGAAGGCAACCGACCGAAGACCCCGAGATGCGCCGATTTGCAGGCTCCTCAGGCGCCGTGGCACTTCTTGTACTTTTTGCCTGAACCACACCAGCAGGGGTCGTTGCGGCCGATGTTCTCTTTGTCGTCTTTGACCACGGTCTCGACCACCTCGCCGTTGCCAGGACCGGCGCTGGCGGCAGCGGCGACGTCGACGGCGCTGGCGCCGCTGGCCGCCGCGACCTCCTGCAGCGCCGAGGGCTGGTTCTCCAGCGTGCCGCCGGAATAGGCGAGGGTCGTCGTCTCGCCGGCGCCGTTGGTTGCCGCCACGGCGCCCGCCTGCTCGGGCTGGACTTCGAGTTCGGCGCGGAAGACCAGCTTCGAGAACTCATCCCAGATCGAGTGCAGCAGCTCTTCGAACATCTGGTAGCCCTCGTTTTTGTAGGCGACGAGGGGATCGATCTGGGCGAAGCCGCGGAGGTGGATGCCTTCGCGCAGGTAGTCCATGTCGAAGAGGTGTTCGCGCCAGCGGTTGTCGATCACCTGCAGCAGGATCGAGCGCTCGAGGAAGCGCATCAGCTCGTCGCCGAGCTGCTCTTCGCGCTCGTCATACGCGTTCATGACGTCGTCGTCGAGAGCTTCTTTGAGCTGCGTGCGGTCAACGGTCTCCGGCGGCAGGCTCGCGACCTCGACGCCGACCGGCCAGATCAGGCGCAGCTGCGTCTCCAGCTCCTCCAGGTCCCAGTCCTCGAGCACGTCTGAGGCGGTGTACTCGTCGACGAGACGCTCGACCACGCCCTCGAGTTCGTCGCGGGCGTTGTCGGAGATGTCGCGCCCTTCGAGGATCTCGCGGCGATATTTGTAGATCACCCGCCGCTGCTCGTTCATCACGTCGTCGTACTCGAGCACGCGTTTGCGGATCAGGAAGTTCTGCTCCTCGACCTTCTTCTGGGCGTTCTCGACGGTTTTCGTCAGCATCTTCGCTTCCAGCGGCACTTCCTCGCCGTCGTCGCCCGTCGGGCCGAGTTTGTCGAGGATGTTGTAGATGCGGTCGCCGGCGAAGAGGCGGATCACGTCGTCTTCGGCGGAGAGGAAGAAGCGCGACTCGCCGGGGTCGCCCTGGCGGCCGGAGCGGCCGCGCAGCTGGTTGTCGATGCGGCGGGACTCGTGGCGCTCGGTGCCGCAGATGTAGAGGCCGCCAAGCTCGCGGACTTCCTCGGCCTCGGCCTTGCACTGCGGCTCCAGCTCAGCGGTCTTGGCGGCGAGCGCCTCCTCGTAGTCCTCGCTCTCGGGCGTGATCCCCTGTTTCTTCAGCTCGGTGATCGCCAGGTGTTCGGCGTCCCCGCCGAGCTTGATGTCGACGCCGCGGCCGGCCATGTTGGTGGCGATCATCACCGCGCCTTTGCGGCCGGCCTGGGCGATCAGCTCGCCCTCTCGTTCGGCGTGCTCGGGCTTGGCGTTGAGGACCGCGTGTTTGATCCCCTCGCGTTTGAGCGCCTCGGAGATCATCTCCGAGACCTCGACCGAGACGGTCCCGACCAGGATCGGCTGGCCCTTTTCGTGGCGGCTGACGATTTCGGCGATTACCGCCCCCCACTTGCCGTCCTTGGTCTTGAAGATCTGGTCGTTTTCGTCCTTGCGGACCATCGGTTTGTTGGTCGGGATCTCGACCACCGGGATCTTGTAGATCTTCATGAACTCGGTCGCCTCGGTGAGGGCGGTGCCGGTCATGCCCGAGAGCTTGTCGTAGAGGCGGAAGTAGTTCTGCAGGGTGATCGTCGCCAGGGTCTGGTTCTCCTCGCGGATCGCCACGCCCTCCTTTGCCTCGACCGCTTGGTGGAGTCCCTCCGACCAGCGCCGGCCCTCGAGGATGCGGCCGGTGAACTCGTCGATGATCATCACCTCGCCGTCGATCACCGCGTAGTCGTCGTCTTTTTTGTAGAGCGACTCCGCCTTCAGCGCCTGGCTGAGGTGGTTGACGAGGTTGCCGTGCTCGCCGAGGTAGAGGTTGTCGACGCCGACGAATTCCTCGGCTTTCTTGACCCCGCGCTCGGTCGGGGCGACGGTCTTGTGCTTCTCGTCGTACTCGTAGTCGTAGTCGGCGTCGTGGGTCTCCTTGTTTTCGCCGAGCGATTTCAGTTTCTGTTTCGCCGGCACGCCGACCATCTGTTTGGCCAGGCGGGCGAAGGTGTAATACGTCTGCGCGGCTTGTTCGGGGGCGCCGGAGATGATCAGCGGCGTCCGCGCCTCGTCGATCAGGATGTTGTCGACCTCGTCGACGATCGCGAAGTCGTGGCCACGCTGGACGCAATGCTCGAGCTGGTCGGCCATGTTGTCGCGCAGGTAGTCGAAGCCGAACTCCGAGTTGGTCCCGTAGGTGACGTCCATGGCGTATTTGACCTGGCGGGCGTCGTGATCGTCGGCGTCCTGCAGCGCCGAGACGCTGACGCCGAGGGCGTCGTAGATCGGTTTCATCCATTCGGAGTCGCGGCGGGCGAGGTAGTCGTTGACGGTGACGACGTGGACGCTGCCGCCGGCCAGCGTGTTGAGGAAGACCGGCAGGGTCGCGGTCAGGGTCTTTCCCTCGCCAGTCCTCATCTCGGCGATCGCGCCGTCGTGGAGGACCATGCCGCCGATCAGCTGGACGTCGTAGTGGCGCTGGCCGGTCGATCGCTTTGAGGCCTCGCGGGTGAGCGCGAACGCCTCCGGCAGCAGGTCGTCGAGGGACTCGCCTCCCTGCGCGCGTTTGCGGAGCTTGTCCGCCTCTTCGCGGATTTCGGCATCGGAGAGCGCTTCCATCTCCGGCTCAAAGCGGTTGATCGCTTCCGCGCGCTTCTGGTAGGCCTTGAACTTCCTTCCCTCTCCCGCGCGCAGCGCCTTCGTTACGAGGTCCATCGCTGGCATTGCTCAAGGGTAGCGGTGCGGAGGTGGGTGCAGATGTCCCCTCGCCGAAGACCGTATGCCGTGCTGGGTTCCAGCGCCTCGACAGCGCGACCCAAAGCCTTCGCCGATGGGACATCTGCACCCTTGTTTCGGGGTAGGTAGGGGGCTAAGCTCGTGACGGAACCCACAAGGAGGCGACTCATGCGGATTGAGATTCGAGGCCGGAACGTCGAGATGACTGACGAGCTGCGTGAGACGGTACGTAAACGCTTCGGGCGATTGGGCCGACAGGTCTCGCCGGTCGCGACCTTGGAGGTGGTGCTCTCAGAGGAGCGCAACCCTCGGGTCGCCGACAGTCAGGTGGCGGAGGCGACGATCCACTTGAAGGGAGCAACGCTGCACGCGCGTGAGGCTTCTCCCGACATGAACCACTCTGTCCATGAGCTTGCCCTGGACATGAACCGCCAGGTGAAGAAGCATCGCGAACTGCGTCGCAAGCGGAGCCGCACGCGGCGGCTTGTCGACCAGATGCGGGGACGCCCGGCCGAGGCACGGCCGTAGGGCCGCGGAGAGCCAACTAGAGGCGCCGGGAGAAAGTCACCGCCACCACCCGCGACGACCCCGCGGCCCGCAGAGCACGAGCGCAGGCCGTGAGGGTCGCCCCGGTGGTGAGGACGTCGTCGACGAGGAGGACGCTGCGCGGAGCGGCGCCGGTCGCATGGATGCGCGGCGGGTGCCCGATTCGCTCGGCCCGACGCCGCCCTGCCTGCCTACCACGGCCGCGGCGCTCCAGGCAGCACTCCAGCGGCGCCTGCAGCCGCTCGGCCAGCGCCGCCGCCACCTCCCCGGCCGGATCGAAACCGCGGCGTCGCAGCCGTGCAGGCGCCGGCGGCACCGGCACGATCGTGCCGCTCAGCATGTGCGCCGGCGCCAACCACTCGATCCGCTCCGCCATCAGATCGGCGACCGGCAGCAGGTGCCGGAACTTCAGCGCCGCCACCAGATCCCGCGCCACCCCCTCGTAAGGCGCCGAAGACCAAGCCTTGTCCAACCCCGCCGGCCCGCTGCTCAACACCGGCTCAGCCCGCGCCAGTCGCCTCCCGCACCGGTTGCACAGCACCGCTTCAGGCCGGCAGACCCGACCACAAGCCGCACAGAGCGGCGGCACCAGAGCAATGGCAACAGCGTTCGCGACCTCCATGCCGCCACCCTGCCGAGCAAGAGCGCACGAGTGGCGCGCACAAAGTAAATCTTCACGCGCGCCTCCGTGCCGAACCTGAGACTTCACCCCTCCGATCGCCGAGACCATAAAAACTCCTCTTGAAGAAGGGTTTTTACGGTCTCGCGAAACAGTCCGCCGGAGCCCAGAAGCGCGTCCGACTTTGACCACACCAGGGTGTGGCGAAAGTCGGCTGCGCTATTCCCTAATCCCTTGAGCTGCTACGGAGGAAGGTGGCTCAGCTCATGTAGCCGAATAGCTCACCTGCCTTGAGATACAGAAACCTCAAGGAGACCGAAACGTGGCGCCGTAAATTCCCGCCGGTCTCGACTGGAAGATCTTTCCGTATGGAAGCTCTCGTTAATGCAGTCTCAGAGTTCCTAGCGGCCATTTTCGCCCGCTTCGGGTACGTGGGCCGAGCTCGGCGACGAGCTCACGTTCGAGAAGACCTTGCCCTCCTCGATGAAATTCGAAAGTCAGATGCCTATGGAGCCCAAAGCCAAACTGCTTCCTACCTCCACGACCACATCAACCGAGAGGTTGCCGCTTACTCCGGAATAGAGCTAAAGCACAAGCGCAAGATCCCGTGGGGGACGGTGATCCTTTCGATCCCGATCGGCCTCATCTTTGCGTATTGGACCTACAAGATCGTGGACGACGGATTTTCGCTGCTCTCATTGCTGCCAGGTACCGTGGCCGCCTTCTTCCTCATAGGTGGGTTCGGGGTGCTCTTCACTGGCGATGACTCGGAGCAGCAGAAAGATCAAGACGAGGCCTCAAAGGAAGCCGAGTCTTCAGACGACTGACGACCACCCCGCACGCTTTCGGGGGAGGGTGCTGGTGCCCCTCCGGAGGAATGTTCGGCGATATGCATCTGACCTGGGGCGCGGCGAAGCCGCGGAGCATGTTCCTCCCCGAGCGAAGCGGAGGAGAGGGAAGGTCAATTCTGGAGGAGGGGCGCTGGCCCCCTAGGGCTTCTCACGAGTCTGTGAAAACCGGCGTAGAGCACCTGTTTTCACAGACTCGTGGAAGCAGCTTCAGCCGCGCGCGGCGGCGATGGCGCCGATCAGGACCGAGCGGGCGGGGATCTCGGCGCCGGGGAGGGCGATTACTTCGCGGAGGCGGGCGCCGTCGCCGATGCGGACGCCGTCGCCGACGATCGAGGGGCCGTCGATGCGGACGTCGTCGCCGAGCTCGCAGCCGGGACCGAGGAGGACGGGGCCGACGAGGGTGCCCTCGTCGCCGGGGTCCACGCCGCTGCGGAAGCCCTCGACCAGCTCCCCCTCCCGCTCCACCTGGACGACGCCGGTGAGCGCGTCGAGGTTGCCCTCGCGCAGCTCCTCGAGGTTGCCGATGTCGTTCCAGTAGGCGTCGATCTCGTGCGAGTAAAAGGGAACATCGCCCTCCAGCAGGCGCGGGAAGACGTCCATTGCCCAATCGGCAAAGCCCTCGGGATCGCCCGGGCCGGCGGCCTTGCTGGTCCCCGGCTCGGGGAAGTAGTCGAAGATCTCCTTGCGGAACATGTAGATGCCGCAGTTGGCAAGGTCGGAAAGCGCTTCGGCGGGGTCGGGCTTCTCCTGGAAGCCCTGGATCCGCCCGTCGGCGCCGACGATCGCGACGCCGAACTGGCTCGTGTCGACGACGCGCTTCATCGCCACGGTCGCAATCCCGTCGTGGGACTCGTGGAACTCGCGCATCGCCGCCAGGTCGATGTCGGTCAGCGCGTCGCCGGAGATGATGAGGAAGGAGTCGCCGAGGAAGCCGGCGGCGTTGCGGACCCCACCCGAGGTCCCCAGCAGCTGCTCCTCGTGGCTGTAGGTGAGGGAGACACCCTGGGCAGAGCCGTCGCCGAAGTAGCCCTCGATCACATCAGGGAACCAGTGCAGGTTGGCGATCGTCTCGGTGAAGCCGTGGCGGGCGAGCAGGCGCAGGATGTGCTCCAGCACCGGCTTGTTGATCACCGGCACCATCGGCTTCGGCACCGCATAGGTGATCGGCCGCAGCCGCGTCCCCAGCCCCGCCGCCAAGACCATCGCTCTCACTCCGACATCCCCTCCTTGATTCGGTCCAGCGCCTCGATCCGCACCGGGTCGACGCCGAGCTTGCTTGCAGTCTCGAGTGAGACGAGGTCGCCCAGCAGCGTCGCCCAGAGCAGGCGTTCCACCCGGGTCTCCCCCTGCGTCTCCACCCGCACCACCGCGGCCGCCCCCTCGCCGACGATCTCAGCCGTGAGGTCGAAGCGCCGGCGCTCGCGCGGGTGCTGGTCGCAGTCTGAGAGGAAGACTGCCGCCATCTTCGCGGCGGCATCGCCGGTCCAGCCGCAGACCTCGTTGTGGTCGGCCTCCGGCAGCTCGGCACAGAAGGACGCCAGCTTCGCGTTCTCGTTTATCTGCGTCTTCCAGCGCTGGGCGACCGGCGCCGTCAGGTCAGCGCCGTAGATCACCGTCACTGCGCTGTCGAGTTCGGCGGCAATCTCGGCCGCTTGCGCCTGCAGCGCCTCCCGCTCGCGCTCCAGGAACGCTGCTGCCGCGTCGATCTCCGTGTGGATGTTCGGCGCGGCTCCGGCCAGCGCCGCCGCCTCGACTGCAGCGACGAACATGTAGGCGACCGCGACGCGGGGCTGGTAGATCCCAGGCGGCGCGATCACGGGCACGCCACCCTCGCGCGCGCGCTCGACCAGAGCGCCGCCGGTGCTGAGGACGATCCGCCGCGCGCCCAACACTTCGGCCGCCTCGAAGCAGGCGAGCGTCTCCTCGGTGTTGCCCGAGTAGCTGGAGCAGAGCACCGTCCACTCCGGCGTCGTCCAGCTCGGCAGCTCGTAGCCGCGGATCGACACCACCGGCCTGGTCAGCCGGTCGCCGAGAGCGCCGGCGGCGAGCTCGCCGCCGATCGCCGAACCGCCCATCCCGCAGACCATCAAGCCGGCGGATTCGGCCGGCTCCAGCCGCGCCGTTTCCAACCGCCACATCGCGTCGCGCAGCTGGTCGGGGAGCCCGAGGACGTCGTCGAGGATGGCGCTCATCAGGCCGGGACTCTTTCATCTCGGCCGACGACGGTGTTAACCAGCTGTGCCCCGGCCTCGACCGTCGCCCCCGGCGCCAGGATCGAGCGCTCGACCCGCGCGCCCGCTTCGACCGTGCAGCCGTCGAGCAGGACGGCTTCGCGCAGCTCGGCGCCAGCCTCGATTCGGCAGCCGGAGGAGACGACGGCGCGCTCGCCGAGCCGAGCCTCCGCATCGACCTCGGCGCCGCCGGCCACCAGGCAACCGGGGCTGGTCGGCTCCACCTCCGTCTCGACCCTGCCTTCGAGGATGTCCCAGCTCGCCTGCAGGTAGCGCTCGGGGGTGCCGATGTCCATCCAGTAGCCGTCGAGCAGGAGGCCGCAAAGCCTCTCGCCGACGAGGCGGGGGAAGACCTCGCGCTCGATCGAGACGGCGCGCCCGGAGGGGATCAGATCGAGGACGGAGCGCTCGAGCACGTAGGCGCCGGCGTTGATCTCGCCCGGCACCACCTGCCCCGTCTTCTCGAGAAACTCGAGCACCTGCCCCTCCTCGTCGCAGCGCACCAGCCCATAGGCAGAGGAGTCCTCGACGGGATGCAGTCCGATCGTGGCGCTGGCGCCGCGCTCCTCGTGGGCCTGCAGCAAGGCGCTGAGGTCGAGATCGGCGAGCACGTCGCCGTTGAGGGCGAGGAAGCGCTCGTCGAGCCGGTCGCCGAGGGCCTCGGCCGCGAAGCGAATCGCCCCGGCGGTGCCGAGCCGCTCCGGCTCGATCGCGTAGGTGATCGTCACCCCGGCGTGCCGCTCCTCGTCCCCGAGCGCCTCGCGCAGGACATCGGGCAGGAAGCCGCAGGCGAGGACGATCTCGCTCACTCCATGCGCCGCCAGCCACTCGATCGCGTAAGCGAGAAAGGGCCGGTCGACCAGCGTCACCGCCGGCTTCGGCACGTCGGAAGTCAGGGGCCGCAGACGAGTGCCCTCGCCACCGACGAGGACGATCGCCTGCACTAGTCGGCTGCGGCCGGGGCCGGCGCTTCGCGCGGTTGCCTGCCGATGCCCTCGTACTCGAACCCAGCTGCAGCCAGGACCTCCGGGTCGAGGAAGTTGCGGCCGTCGACGACCAGCGACCGCGTCATCCGCTCGCCGGCGGCGGCCCAGTCGAGGTCGGCGAACTCGCGCCACTCGGTGACGAGGACAGCGGCGTCGGCGCCCTCGAGCGCCTCCATCGCCGAGGTCGCCATCTCGACCGAGCCGAGCATGTCGGCGGCGCGCTCGGCGGCGACCGGATCGTAGGCGACTACCTCCGCCCCCTCGCCCTGCAGCCGCGCCGCCAGGACCAGGCTCGAGGCCTCGCGCATGTCGTCGGTGTCGGGCTTGAAGGCGAGGCCGAGCAGGGCGACCCGCTTGCCGATCAGCGAACCGAGGTGCTTCTCCAGCTTGCCGACGACGCGGCGCTTCTGCAGCTCGTTGACCTCGATCACCGAGGTCAGCAGCTGGAAGTGGTAGCCGGTGTTCCCGGCCAGCATCTTCAGGGCGCTGACGTCCTTGGGGAAGCAGCTGCCGCCATAGCCGATCCCGGCCCGCAGGAAGGAGGTGCCGATCCGCTCGTCGAGGCCCATGCCCTTGGCGACCTGGCCGACGTCGGCGCCGACCTCCTCGCAGACGTTGGCGATCTCGTTGATGAAGGAGATCTTCGTCGCCAGAAAGGCGTTGGAGGCGAGCTTGATCATCTCGGCGCTGGCGACGTCGGTGCGGAGGATCGCGCCGCCGAGCGGCTTGTAGAGCTCTTCAACCGCCTCGGCCGCCTCCTCGTCGCCGGGGTCGGACCCGACCACGACCCGGTCGGGGTGCATGAAGTCGGCGACCGCGGTCCCCTCCTTGAGGAACTCGGGGCAGGAGACGTAGGCGAGGTCCGGCTTGTCGCGCCGGATCGACTCGCCGGTCCCGGCCGGAACCGTGCTCTTCATGATCAGCACGTGCTCGCTGTCTTCGGGCAGCTCCTGGACCACCGCCCGCACCCGCGAGAGATCGGCGTCGCCGGAGTAGGTCGGCGGCGTGTCGACGCAGACGAAGAGCAGCCGCGCCCCCCCAAGCAGCTCGTTCATGTCGGTGGTGAAGGTGATCCGCTCGGCATTGCGGCGCAGCAGGTCCTCGAGCCCCGGCTCGTGAATCGTGATCTCGCCCCGCGAGAGCGCCTCGACCTTCTCGGGCAGGATGTCGCGGGCGACGACCTCGTGGCCGAGCTCGGCGAAGCAAGCCGCCGTGACCAGCCCGACCCAGCCCACTCCGATGACGCCGACCGGCTCCAGCTGCTCACTCATGGGTGCCTCCTACCCTTTTTCTTTGGCTTTTTCTTCTTGATCAGCACGTCCGCCGAGCGGGCCATGCCGACCATCTGATCGTTGGTAAGGGTCCGCAGCAGGTCGTTGGAGATCCAATAAGTGTTCTCCCCGCGGTGCCAGGCGATCAGTTTCACGCGTTCGTCGTCGACGAAGATCTCGTACTCGCGCCCGTTGATCGTCTTGGTCAGGCTCGGATCGTTGAGGATCGGCGGGTCTGACCAATCGCGGATCCCCTGCACCCCGAAGTAGTGGTTGCCGTCGGCCTCTTCGTCGACCAGGACCATCCGGTAGGCGAGGTGACGGTCTTCCCCTTCGTCCTTGACGCGGTAGACCCAGGGATCGACGACCTTTTCGTAGGGATCGGTTTCGACGAAGCGGGTGTCCGGGGGAAGTCGCGTCGGGTAGTAGATCGGGAAGGGGCCGTGAGCGCGCCGCGCGGCGATCTTCGCCTCGGCCTCACCCGCTTCGCGGGCGGGGAGCAAGCCGTCGCTGCCGGACCTGTCGATCTTCACCTTCGGCTTGCGCTTCTTCGGTTTCTTCAGTCCCTTGGTGGGGTGGGCCTTTTTCTTCTTCTTGTCAGCCTTCGCCTGCGCTTTGGCCTGCTTGACCGTCTCGCCGCCGAGGAATTCTTCGACGGCTTCGCCGATCGCGGCTTTCGAGGCATAGACAAAGCTCGGCCCGAGTTCGGCCGGGAAGTGGACCTCGTTGATCGTCGCGTTGCGCGAGGCGGCCAGCAGCTTCAGCACTTCGAGCAGGGTCTTGCCGTCGCTGATGTCGGAGGTCGTGTAGTCGGTGAAGGCCTCGATCAGGTCCCCCTGATCCAAGACGATGTCCTTGACCGAGATCCGCTGGCGGGCGGCGCTGAGGAAGTCCTGCTGGCGGGCCGAGCGGACGATGTCGGTGTCGGTGTGGCGGTAGCGCACGTAATCCAGCGCCTGCTTGCCGCACATCAGCTGGTACCCGGGCTTGACGTTGATTTCCGCATACTGTTCGGAAGGCGGTAACCCGGCGTTCGAGTGGTAGTAGCGGCGGTCGACGTCGGTGTAGACGCAGCCGATCGCGTACACGCCCTGCGCAAACCCGAGGAAGTCGATGTTCACCACATGGTTGATCGGCAATCCCGTCAGTTCCTTGACCACCCGCAACGTCAGCTTCGTGCCGCCGTAGGAATACGCTTCGTTGAACTTGCCGGTCCCGTATTCGGGGATTTCGACCTTGAGGTCGCGCGGGATCGACATCATCGAGATCAGGTTCTTATCCGGGTCGAGGCGGATCAGCATCGTCGTGTCCGAGCGGCCCGGGTCTTCTTCGAATTCGGCACCGGCGCGTTTGTCCGAGCCGACCAGAAGGAAGTTCTGGGCGCCCCCGACCTCGGCATCGGCGAGGAACCGGTTCAGCTTCTTCTGGATCTTGTTGTTTGCCGGCGCGATCGCTTCGGCGATGCTGTCGATGTAGAGGAGGACGCTGGTCGCCGTCGCCGCCGCGGAGATCGCGACGATCAGCACCGAGGCGAGCACGAAACGCCACCAGAAGCGCCTCGGCTTTGGTGCTGGATCAGTCATCGAGGCGGTCCGGAATCTCGCGCAGGAACGACTCGAGCGCCTGGCGATAGGTCTCCAGCGAAGAGAGCGAGACCCACTCGGCCGGCCCGTGGTGCCCCGCCCCGACCGGTCCGAACTCGACCGCCGGGACCCCGACCCGCAGGAACGAGACCGCATCGGAGGCACCGTCGCGGCCGACGCTCATCGGCTCGCCGTCGTGGTGAGTCCGCGCTGAGGAGCGCAGCGCCCGCACGTAGGCAGAGTTGCGGTCGACGGTCGCCGGCGGCCGCGTCAGCAGCGCTTTCGCCTCGCTGCCGGGAATTTCGCGCACTTCGCCGAGGATCGCCTCCGGATCCTGGCCGGGCAGGTAGCGGATATCGACGTCGATCACGCATCGGTCGGGCACCTTGTTGAGAGCGTCGCCGCCGACGATCCGTCCCAGGTTGATCGACGGCCGGTCGAACAGCTCCGAGCTGTGCCGGGCAAACGGTAGCGACTCGATACTGCGGAAAACGTCGATCGCGTTGAGGACGGCGTTGTCGCCGAGCCAGGGAGTGGCGCCGTGGGCGGCCGTCCCCCCCACCTCCAGGCGCAGCGCCAGCACGCCCTTGGCCTCGATCCCGATGTGGAGGTCGGTCGGCTCGCCGGTGATCGCGAAGTCCCCGGTAAAGCCGGTGTCGACGAGGTGGTCGGAGCCACGCTCTGAGTCCTCCTCGGACTCCTCGTCGCCGACGATCCCCAGGCGCACCCGCACCCGGTCCTGATCGCGCATCGCCGCGGTGACCAGCAGCATCGCCGCGATCGCGCCCTTCATGTCGTAGGCGCCGCGCCCGAAGAGCTTGTCGCCCTCAACCCGCGGCTCGAACTGGCCGGGGAAACCGGGCACCACGTCGAGGTGCCCGTGCAGCACCACCGTCGGCGCCCCCTCCGGCCCGACTTCGGCCTTGACTACGGGCAGCCCGCGAGCTTCGTCGCGCTCTGCCTCGATCCCCCGCGCCTCCAGCCACCCCTCGACGAACCCCGCAGCCTTGGAGATTGCTTCCGGATCACAGGTCTCGTACGAGATCAGCCGCTTGGCGAGAACTACGAGCTCGTCAGGCATAACCGAGGGCGAGGGGCGCGCCCCTTATCCCCCGGCGATGGCGAGAAACGCTTCGGCGCGGTCTTTGTCCTTCTGCGCGCGCGCATAGTCGGCGCTGCCCTCCTCGCTCTCGGAGAGGCGCCGTTCGGCGTCTGAGAGCTGCTCCTTTAGACCGCTTCTGTCGAGGTCCTCGGGCGCGATCGCCTCCTCGAGCAGGAGCCGAGCCCGGTTGCCGTAGACCTGCAGCCAGCCGTGGGCCTGGGCGTAGCGTTTGGTCTCCGTCTCGGAGAGATGGAGGCGCAGCTCGGTCGGCCGCAGCGCCGCCAGCAACGGCGCGTGGTTGGCGAGGATGCCGAGTTCCCCGGTCTCGCTGCGAGTCGAGACCTGGCGCGCTTCGCCGCTCCAGACCTCGCCCTCAGGGGTCAGGACCTCGACATCGACCATGTGCTCCGCAGCCATGCGTCAGACCCTAGGCCGGGGCCTTGGCGTTCTCGAGGACCTGGTCGATGCCGCCCTGCATGTAGAAGGCGCCCTCGGAGAGCTCGTCGTGCTGGCCGTCGAGGATCTCGCGGAAGCCGCGGACCGTCTCGGCCACCGGCACGTACTCGCCGCTGCGGCCGGTGAACTGTTCGGCGACGAAGAACGGCTGGGAGAGGAAGCGCTCGATCTTGCGGGCCCGGGAGACCGTCTGGCGGTCCTCGTCGGAGAGCTCGTCGATGCCAAGGATGGCGATGATGTCCTGGAGCTCCTTGTAGCGCTGCAGGACCTCCTGGACGTCGGTGGCGGTGCGGTAGTGCTCGTCGCCGACGACGTCGGGCTTGAGGATCGTCGAGGTCGAGTCGAGCGGGTCCACCGCCGGGTAGATCCCTTTCTCAGAGATCGAGCGCGAAAGCGCCGTGGTTGCGTTGAGGTGGGCGAACACCGAGGCCGGGGCCGGGTCGGTGTAGTCGTCAGCGGGGACGTAAACGGCCTGGATCGAGGTCACCGAGCCGCGGTCGGTCGAGGTGATCCGCTCCTGCAGGCCGCCCATCTCGGTCTCCAGGGTCGGCTGGTAGCCGACCGCGGAAGGCATCCGCCCAAGCAGCGCCGAGACCTCCGAGCCCGCCTGGACGAAGCGGAAGATGTTGTCGATGAACAGGAGCACGTCCTGTCCGCCCTGCTCGCGGTAGTACTCGGCCATGGTCAGGCCGGAGAGGGCGACGCGCAGACGCGCACCCGGGGGCTCGTTCATCTGACCGAAGACGAGCATGGTTTTGTCGATCACGCCCGACTCTTTCATCTCCAGCCAGAGGTCGTTGCCCTCGCGCGAGCGCTCGCCGACGCCGACGAAGGCGGAGAGGCCGGAGTGCTCCTCGGCGATGTTGCGGATCAGCTCCTGGATCAGCACGGTCTTGCCAACGCCGGCACCGCCGAAGAGCCCGACCTTGCCGCCTTTGGCGTAGGGAGCGAGGAGGTCGATGACCTTGATCCCGGTCTCGAGGATCTCCTGGGTCGGGGTCAGGTCCGAAGCCTTCGGGGCCGGCCGGTGGATCGGCCAGCGCTCAACGTCCCCGATCTCCTCGCCGTTGTCGATCGGCTCGCCGAGCAGGTTGAAGATCCGACCGAGGGTGACGTCGCCGACCGGAACCGTGATCGGGCCGCCGGTGTCGACCACGCGGTCGCCGCGCTTGACCCCGTCGGTCGCGTCCATCGCCACCGCGCGGACGCGGTCGTCGCCGAGGTGCTGCTGCACCTCGCAGACCAGCTGCGTCGCTTCGCCGTCGCCGTCGCCGCCGGTCTCGATCGTCACCGCCGAGAAGATCTCCGGCAGCTGCTCGGGGAAGGCGGCGTCGATCACCACGCCGGTGACCTGCTCGACGCGCCCTACGTTGCTTCCGTTTGCTCCGTTGCTCTCAGCCATTGGTTCCTTTTCCTGGGTCTCGAATCGAAGTTGGTTTGGTGGTCAGGGTCGTCTAGCCGAGCGCCTCGGCGCCGCCGACGACCTCCAAGATCTCCTGGGTGATTTCCGCCTGGCGCGCCCGGTTCATCTCCAGGGTCAGGTCGCCGATCATCGACTCGGCGTTCTCGGCGGCGTTGCGCATCGCAGTCATGCGCGCGCCCAGCTCCGAGGCCGCCGACTCCAGCAGCGCCCGGTAGACGGAGATCGTCACGTACTCCGGGATCAGCCTTCCCAGCAGCTCCTCGGGATCGGGCTCGTAGAACCACTCCGACCGACCCTGCGCCTTCTCCGCCTCGGTTTCTTCGTCGGCCGCAGCCTCCTCTTCCTCGGCGCCCTCGCCGGTCACCTCCGCCTGCTGCAGCGGCAGCAGCGTCTGCCGCCATACGTGCTGGGTCAACGGCGAGACGAAGCGGTTGTAGACCAGCTCGACCCGGTCGAGGTCCTCGTCGACGTAGCGGGCGGTCATCTCCTCGCCGATCTCGCGGGCGTTGGCGAAGGCGGGCCGGTCGGTGAAGCCGACGTAGGAGGCGGAGACGTCCTGCTTGCGGAAGGTCAGGGCGGAGACGCCCTTGCGGCCGACGACGGCGAAGGAGGGCTCGGCGCCTTCCTGGCGGACCTGCGCCCCCATCCGCATCCCCTCGCGGATGATGTTGCTGTTGAAGGCGCCGGCGAGGCCGCGGTCGCCAGTGACGAGGACGATCCCGACCCGTTTCACGTTCTCCCGCTCTTCCAGCACCGGCACCCGCGGAATCCCACCCGCCTGGGCGGCGGCGCGGCGGGTCAGCTTGCGCATCCCCTCCGCGTAGGGCCGCATGTCGGAGATCCGCTGTTCGGCGCGGCGCAGGCGCGCCGCCGCGACCATCTCCATCGCCCGCGTGATCTTGTTGATGTTCTTGACCGACGCGATGCGGTTCTTGACTTCCTTCTGCGTTGCCATAGCGGAGCGCCCGACGGACTAGGCCGGCGTTGCCTCCTGGGTGCTGTCGGTCGCCTCGGGGTCGCCCGGATCTTCAGTCTCGACCGCGGCGGTGCGGGCCGGAGCCTCGCGCTCCTCTTTGGAGTGGATGCGGTCGGATTCCCCCTCCTCGAGCGGGTCGCCGTGCTCGTCGAAGTCGGGGCCGAAGTCATCGACGAAGTCGGCGATCGCCTTGCCGAGAGCCTCCTCGTCCTCGTCGGAGAGCTTGCCGCTCTCTTCGATCCGGCCCAGCAGCTCGGCGTTCTCGGAGTGCAGGCGGGTCCGCAGGTCGGCGAGGAACTCGCCGACGCGCTCGACTTTGATCCGGTCGAGGTAGCCGCCGGTGCCCGAGTAGATGGACGCGACCTGGTCGCCGACCGAGAGCGGTTGGCGCTCTTTTTGTTTCAGCAGCTCGACCAGCCGTTCGCCACGGGTCAGCGCTTTCTGGGTCTCGGCATCGAGCTCGGAGCCGAACTGGGCGAAGGCCTCGAGGTCGCGGTACTGGGAGAGGTCGAGGCGCAGTTTGCCGGCCACTTTCTTCATCGCCTTGGTCTGCGCGTTGCCGCCAACCCGGGAGACCGAGATGCCGACGTTGATCGCCGGCCGCACGCCCGAGAAGAAGAGGTCGGACTCGAGGAAAATCTGGCCGTCGGTGATCGAGATCACGTTGGTCGGGATGTAGGCGGAAACGTCGGAGGCCTGGGTCTCGATGATCGGCAGCGCCGTCAGCGAGCCGCCACCGAGCTCGTCGTTCAGTTTCACCGCCCGCTCCAACAGCCGCGAGTGCAGGTAGAAGACGTCGCCGGGGTATGCCTCGCGACCCGGCGGGCGCCGCAGCAGCAGCGACATCTGGCGGTAGGCGGAAGCGTGTTTGGTGAGGTCGTCGTAGACGCAGAGCGCGGCTTTGCCGTTGTAGAGGAAGTACTCGCCCATCGCGCAACCGGCGTAAGGAGCGATGTACTTGATCGGGGCGGCCTCGTCGGCGGGGGCGGCGACGATGATCGTGTTCTCCATCGCGCCGTTTTCCTCGAGCGTCTCTTTCAGCTGGACCACGGTCGACATCCGCTGCCCGATCGCCACGTAGATGCAGATCAGGTCCTTGTCCTTGTTGTTGATGATCGTGTCGATCGCGATCGCCGTCTTGCCGGTCTGGCGGTCGCCGATGATCAGCTCTCGCTGGCCGCGGCCGATCGGGATCATCCCGTCGATCGACATCAGGCCGGTCTGGACGGGTTCCTCGACCGGCTGGCGCTGGACAACGCCGGGGGCTTTGAATTCAGCCGGGCGGGTCTCGGTCGTGGCGATCTCGCCGCGATCGTCGAGCGGGCGGCCGAGCGGGTCGACCATGCGGCCGAGCAGCTGCTCGCCGACCGGGATCTCGAGCAGTTTGCCGGTCCGTTTGACCGTGTCGCCCTCGACGATGTGTTCCCACTCGCCGAAGAGCACCGCACCGACGTTGTCGGACTCGAGGTTCAGCGCCAGGCCGGTGACCCCGTGCGGCAGGTCCAGCATCTCCAATGCCATGCAGTTGTCGAGGCCGTGGATGCGGGCGATGCCGTCGGCGACGGACAGGACCGTTCCAACCTCGGTGAGGTCGGCGGAACCGGTCTCCAGTCCCTCGATCCGCTCTCGCAGAATGCTTGCGATCTCGTCGGGCTTGATCTCCATCTGGTGCTCTCTGCCTCCTTACGCCGCGGTGGCGACGCTCTTTCGAAGTTTCTCCAGGCGACTGCGGATGCTCGCGTCCAGGACCATGTTTCCGACCTGCAGCACGATGCCGCCGAGGATCTCGCCGTCGACCCTGCTCGAGAGGTCGACTTTCTCCCCAGTTTGGCGCTCGACCTCCTGGCCGATTTTCTCAACCACCGCCGGGTCCAGCTCGACGGCGCTGGTGACGATGACGTCAAGGCGGCGGTTCTCCTGCTTCCAGAGCTCGTCGAACTCGCGACGGATGCGGAAGACCTCCGTCATCCGGTGCTTGTCGACGAGCAGCTCGAGGAAGTTGACCAGCTCGGGCTCGGCACCCGAGATCGCCCGCTCGATCCCCTCCTGCTTCTCCGCCGTGGAGAGGTACGGGCTGAAAAAGAAGACCTGCAGCTCGCGGTTGCGGTCGACCTCGTCGGCAAACTGGGTCAGCTGCTGCTGCAGCGCGTCCAGCTTGCCTTTGTCGCGGCCGACCTCGAAGAGGGCCTCCGCGTATACGCGAGCTGCGTCGGCCATCTAGTTCTTCTCCGCTCCCGAGAGCTTCGAGAAGTCGACCTCGCTGAGGGCCTCCTCGACGAGCCGTTTCTGGTCGTCGGGGTTGAGCGATTTGCGGGTCACCCGCTCGGTTGCGAGGACGGTGAGGTCGGCGACCTGCTGGCGGATTTCATCGAGGGAACGGCGGGTCTGCGCTTCGATCTCGCGGTTCGCCGAAGCGACGAGCTCGTCACGTTTCTCCTTGCCCTGGGCGGCCGCCTCGGCTTCCGCCGTGTCGGCCGATTTACGGGCCCGGGCCATGATGTCGTCGGCCTGCTCCCGCGCCTCGGCGAGCCGGGCCCGGTACTCGGCCAGCAGCTCATCCGATTCCTTGCGCTGGCGTTCGGCGGCTTCGATCGACTCGCTGATCGCGTTGGCGCGTTTGTCGAGCGCTTCCTGGATCTTCGGGAAGGCGACCTTGCTCAACACCCACATCGTGATCAGGAAGAGGACGAGCGTCCAGATCATCAGGCCGAGGCCTGGGGAGACCAGGAAGCTGCCGCCGCTTTCCTCGCCACCGCTCTCTGCGGCGAACGGAAGTACCGCTATGTAACCGAGCAGCTCCATTCCCGACCTACGAGAGGAAGAAGGCGATCAGGCCGAAGATGAAGGTGTAGAAGGCGACCGCCTCGGTCAGCGCGAAGCCGAGCCAGCGGATGCTTTCCAGGTCGCTTTTCATCTCCGGCTGGCGGGCGACCGACTCGATCTCCTTACCGAAGATGAAACCCACGCCGATACCGGCGCCGATCGAACCGAGACCAGCACCGACGCCGAGGGCGATCGCTTTGCCGGCGCCTTTGACACCTTCGTCGGTGACTTCAGCAAGCGGCAGGGCAGTGAGATCCATCGAGAGTTGCTCCTTTTCTAGTGAGTGGCGGAGGTCGCTCCGCCGATGTAAATGGCGCTAAGCGTCGAGAAGATGAATGCCTGCAGGGTCGCCACAAGCCCGACCTCGAAGATGAAGAAGGCGAAGGCAAGCGGGAAGGTGAGCGCCCCGAGGGCGGCGATCCCCAGCAGCACCGCCAGCCCGCCGCCCATGAAGAGCAGCAGCAGGTGGCCGGCGAGGATGTTGGCGAAAAGACGAACAGAAAGAGAGATCAGCCGCACGAAGTGGGAGATCACCTCGATCAGGAAGATCGCGGCCTTGCCGACCGGGCTCATGTTCTCGAGGCCCGGGGGCAGCCAGCTCTTGAAGTAGGGAACCAGCCCCTTCGAGCGGATCCCCTCGACGTGGTAGGAGAGCCAGACGACCAGGGTCAGCACCAACGGAATTGCGATGTTGGCGGTGGCGGCGTAAATCGCGAAAGAGGGGATTTCGAGGCCGAAGAGGCTGAAATGGTGCTCGGTGTTGGTCGGCAGCGGCAGGAAGCCGAGCATGTTCGAAAACCAGATCCAAAAGAAGAGGGCGCCGATGAAGGGGAACCATTTGCGCGCCAGCTCGCCGGAGAGGCTGCCGCCGGTGATCGTGTTTTTGGTCAGGTCGTAGGCAACCTCGACCGCGGCCTGGACCCGGTTCGGTTTCTGCTGCATCCGGCGGGCGATCCAGACCATCGTCCCGATCGTCGCCAGGCTGGCGAGGACGAGGTAGAGGACGGCCTTGTTGATGCTGAGATCGATCCCAGCGAGGTGGATCGAGACCCACGGTTCAAGTTTGAACTCGTTCTGCGGCTTGAACTCTTCGTTCTTGCCGGCGTTGCCGAAGATCAGCAGCAGCAGGATCGCGACCGCGAAGTAGATGCCGAAGCCGATTAGGACCTTGGCTTTGGTGCTCATGCCCTCGCGCTGGGGGGCGCCGCCCGGCGCCGTCACGGTTGCCGACTCCATCTCTACGCGGCCCCCTGGCCCTCGGCAGGTTGCTCGAGCAGATGCGAGATGCCCTGCGCGGCAAAGGAGATCGTGAACAGGGCCGCCAGCAGCACCGCCGAGGCCAGCCCGGACTCCCGTTCGACGAGGCCGACCAGCAGCACCGCCGTGGCCATCAGCCAGACGCGGCCGAGGGTCGTGCCGGCGACGATCCCCATCGCCTTCTGGCGATTGCCGGCGGCGAGGTGTTCCCGCATCCGCCGGTTGGCCAGCATCTGCAGACCCCGCTGCGTGAGCCAGGCTGCGGCTGCCGCGGCGTACCCGAGCAGGGGGAATCCGCCGAGCAGGAAGATTGCGAGCGCGGCAGCGAGCGCGATGAGGTCGACGTACTTGGGAGGAGACATAACTCGGGAACCGCAGAACAGCAGGGACAGCCGGTACTGCGAAGAAACGCCCAGCTCGGGGCAGAGCGGGCGCACCGGCGACTATACCCAATAGGGCCCGCGAATGGCTTTGGGAAGCCAGTTCGTGAGGGTTGCCACTACCCCTAATCGACTGCTTGGAATTCGCCCGTTTCAGGGTCGACCGCCGGGAAGGAGCCGGTCTCCAGCTCCTGCTCTACGGCGACGTTGACCTCTTGTAGCTCTGGTTCGGGGGCGCCGGCTTGGCGACGGAGGGTGACCAGCTGGCGGAGGCGGGTTTGGCGGAGCTTGAGGATCTCCAGGACCTCAACGAGGTAGATGCTGGCTGCCAGGGCAAAGAGGCCGAAGACGGCGATGACGGCGGTCCAGAAGGCGTTGAAATGGCCGTGGTTGTCGCTGTAGGGGACGAAGCGCAGGGCCAGGGCCAGGGCCGCCATGACGAAGGTCCAGCCGTAGAGGTAGAGCAGGGTGCGGCGCTGGGAGAAGCCGATGTCGGCCATCCGGTGGTGGAAGTGCCAGCGATCGGCTTTGTAGACGGGGCGGCGGTATTTGAGCCGTTTGGCAACGACGAAGCCGGTGTCGAGGATCGGCACCGCGAGGATGATCAGGGGGATGAAGAGGGCGATCACCGCGTTCGTCTTCAACGCCCCTTGAACCGCCACGACGCCGAGCAGGTAACCGAGCAGGTTGGAGCCGGTGTCGCCCATGAAGGTGCTGGCCGGCGGGAAGCCCCAGCGCAGGAAGCCGAGGGCGGCGCCGGCGACGAGGGCGGCGAGCACCCCGGCGGCGGTGCGGTCGAGCGAGAGCGCGATCGTCGCCAGGGTGAGGCCGGAGATGACCGCGACTCCGGCGGCGAGGCCGTCGACGCCGTCGATCAGGTTGATCACGTTGATCATCGCGACGATCCCGATCACGGTGGCGACGTCGCCGAGGTGAACGACGCCGCCGCCGGGAAGCGTCAGCAGGTCGACGGTGCCCGGCGTCAGCCGACCGAAGAAAGGAAAGGTGAAGTTGTCGACGGTGACGCCGACCGAGACCGGGATCACGACCGCGACCGTCTGTCCCAGCAGCTTCACCGCGGGGTTGAGGTCGAAGACGTCGTCGAGCACGCCCACCCAGGCGATGGCGGCAGCGCCGATCAGGATCGAGTGGCTTTCCGTGTCCGAGGGCAGCCAGATCAGGCCGGCGACGAGGACGCCGCCGAGGATCCCGAGACCGCCGAGTTTCGCCGTCGGGACCGTGTGGAGCTTGCGCTCTTCCGGATAGTCGATCGCCCCGACCCGCAGCGCCAGCCGCTTCGTCAGCGGCACCAGCAGCAGCGCCAGCAGCCCGGCGACGAGGAAGGCGAGACCTGCGTCGAGATCAGTGGGCATAGCGGTCGAACCAGAGGGTAAGCGCCATCAGGCCCCAAATCTGCCGGCTCAGGTCCTCCTGGCCGGCGCAATGGCGGTCGAGGATGGGAGTGACGGCGGCGGGATCGAGCAATCCCTGGCGGGCGACCGCGCTCGGCGCCAACACCTCGCGGGCGAACGGCTCCAGGGGGCCGCGGAGCCAGGCGGCGATCGGGATCGAGAAGCCCTGCTTGCGCCCGTGGATGATCTCCCGCGGCAACAGCGGCTCGAGCGCCGCTCGCAGCAGCCGCTTCTTGGCGAGGCCGCGGACTTTCAGCCGGGTCGGCAGGGCGAAGGCGAACTCCGCCACCTTTGGGTCGAGGAAGGGCACGCGCAGCTCCAGCGAGTGGGCCATGCTGAGGCGGTCGGTCTTGACCAGCAGGTCGTCGACCAGGTAGATGCCGAGGTCGACGTCCTGCATCCGCGCCAGCGGCTCGGCGCCCGCGGTTTCGGCGTAGCGCTGGCGGTAGAGGTCGAGCGGGTCCCAGGCGGCGGCGCTCGGCCCCGCAAGGTCAGCTCGCGCTTGGGCGGAAAAGATCTCCTTCCAGCCGTGATGGCGCTCCAGCGGCGGCAGGGCGGCGGCGCGGGCGAAGCGCTTGGCTTTGTAGTCGAATCCGACCCGGTCGGTGCGGCTCGGCAGCGCCTCTGCCAGCGGCCTGGCGAGCGCCGCGAGGCGGCCGACCCGACGGGCGAGGAGGTCGGCGACGTAGGTGTAGTAGCCACCGAAGAGCTCATCGCCGCCCTCGCCGGAGAGGGCGACCTTGACCTCGCTCACCGCCAGCTCGGAGACGAGGTAGGTCGGCAGCGCCGAGGAGTCGCCGAAGGGCTCGTCGAAGGCCTCGACCAGCTTCGGCAACAGCTCGACCGCGTCGGGGCGCAAGATCAGCTCGTGGTGGTCGGTGCCGTAGCGCTCGGCCACCAGCCGCGCCCGCGAGAGCTCGTTGAAGCCCTCCTCCTCGAAGCCGATCGAGAAAGTGCGCAGGGGTTCGTCGACGTGCTTCGAGGCGAGCGCGGCAAGGCCGCCCGAATCGACGCCGCCGGAGAGGAGGACGCCAACGGGAACGTCGGCGACGAGGTGGGCGCGGACGCTGTCGTCGAGCACCTCGCGCAGCTCGGCGGCGAGCTCCTCTGCGGATCCGCTGCGAGCCTCGCCAGCCGCCGGCGGTCCCGGCCGCGCGTAGCGCCGCAGCGCCACCTCTCCCCCCTCCCACGCCAGCAGGTGCCCTGGGGGCAGCTTGCGCGCCTGCTTGAAGATCGTCAGCGGCGCCGGGATCGAGTTGAAGGCGAGATAGGCGGCGACCGCCTGTGGATCGATCTCGCGCGAGAACCCCGGCTGCTCGAGCATCGCCTTCAGCTCCGAGGCGAAGGAGAGGCCGCCGTCGAGGTGGCGGTAGTAGAGCGGCTTGATCCCGAAGCGGTCGCGAACCAGCAGCAGCCGCTGCCGCCGCTTGTCCCAGAGGGCGATCGCGAACATCCCCCGCAGGTGCTCGGCGAAGGCGTCCCCCCACTCCTCGTAGCCGTGGACGAGGACCTCGGTATCGCAGTCGGTGGCGAAGCGGTGGCCGCGGCCCTCGAGCTCGCGCTTCAGCTCGCGGTAGTTGTAGATCTCGCCGTTCTGGACCACGACACAAGAACCGTCCTCGTTGGCGATCGGCTGATGGCCACCGGCAAGGTCGATGATCGAGAGCCGCCGCGCCGCCAGCGCCACCGGCCCCTCGCAGAAGAGGCCGTCGTCGTCGGGGCCGCGATGGATGAGCCGCCCGCTCATCCGCGCCAGGGCCTCCTGGTCGGGGGCCCGCTCCCGCTCGCCGGCCACCAGGCCGCAGATGCCGCACATGGCGGCAGTCTCGCAGCCGGGACGGCGAAGCCGGACCGGCGCCTAAGAGGTCGGCTGGCCCCGGCCGAGGACCTTGTTCACCGTCGCCAGCAGAACCTGGAAGTAGAGGCCGACCGAGCGGTCGGCGATGTACTCCATGTCGTGGGCGAGCTTGTCGGCCCAGGTCTCCTCGCGGGTGATCCGGGTCTGGGCGAAGCCGGTGACGCCGGGGCGGACGACGAGGCGCTGCCAGTACTGGGGGATCTCGCGGCAGAGCTCGGCGTAGAAGGTCGGCCGGATCGGGCGCGGGCCGACGATCGACATGTCGCCCCGCAGGACGTTCCAGAGCTGCGGCACCTCGTCGAGGTGGGTCTTGCGGAGAACGCCGCCGATCCTGGTCCGCTCTTCCTCGGTGCGGCGCGTCAGCTCCTCGCCGTAGTAGGGGCCGAGGCGGGTTTCGGCGTCGGGCTTAAGGGTGCGGAACTTGAACATCCAGAAGAGATGACCGGCTTTGCCGACGCGGGCGCCCCGGTAGAGGACAGGCCGGCCTGAGTCGATCGCGATCAGCGCCGCGACCAGCCCGAGCAGCGGCGAGAGCACGAGCAGGATCGAGGCGGAGATGAGGATGTCGAGGGCGCGCAGGAGCGGGTCGACCGGCCGCGGATCGCCCTCGGCCGCGGGCGCGACGAGTTCTTCGAGGCCGGGCTCGGGGTCGAGCTCGCTCAGGAGGGCGTTACGGGATGGGTCTCTTCGCGCAATGGTGAGGCTCCGACGGTACCTAGGATCGTCTCGACCAGGTAGGACGGATCGCGGCGTGTCGGCGTCGCCTCCGCGGTCCGCTTCTGCAGCTCGACGGCGCGGGAGTCGGTCAGCGGCCGCAGCCGGCCGGAGCGGATCAGCGCTTCGTCGACGCCGCCGAGGCGGCCGCCGTAGGTCGTGTAGACGGGGGTGCCGAGTGCCGCGGCCTCGCGGTTCATCGTCCCGCCGGCGGAGACGACGAGGTCGGCCAGAGCGACCAGGCTCTGCGCCTCGACGGCGCCGGGGGGGACGATCACCGAGGGCAGCCGCAGTCCCTCGATGAACTGGCGCTGCGCCTGGGTGCGCGGCAGCACCACCGCATGCACGTCGCCGTCGTTGCCGAGCCGGTCGAGCACCTTGGGGAAGAGCGGGTTCGACTTGCGGTGGTAGAGCGAGACGTCGGGCGGCGGCCGCACGATCACGACGACCCGCTCCTCGTCGACCCCCAGGCGCCGCAGCGCCTCGGCGTCGGGCTCGAAGTCGTAGAGGTAGTACTCCTCCTTCAGGCCCGGATAGGGGAAGTACTTCTCCGGCGTCACCCCGAAGCGGCGCAGGCGGTCGAAGGGGACGGCGTCGGGGAACATCACCCGCTTGGCGAGGCGGCAGCCGATCCGGTGCTGGGTGACCGCGAACTCGTAGTCGTGCAGGTTGGCCTCAGGTATGCCGAGGGTCTTGGCCGCGATCGCGAGGTCGTTGGACCCATGGGCGATCGCGAGGTCGAAGTGGCGGCCGCGACCGAACACCAGCATCTGGCTGCTGCGGGCCGCCAGCCGGTAGGCCTTCTGCAGCCGCGAGGCGCCGCCGTGCTGGCCGATCGCCGTGTGCGGCATCCCGTGCAGCTGCAGCAGCGCCAGCGTCTGCGCGTAGTCGCGGGCGGTGACCTCGACCTCGTGTCCTTCGCCTTCCAGCCGCTCGATGATCGGCCGCAGCACCAGCACGTGCGCCGGCGCCGACATATCGACCCAGACCCTCAAGATCTAGACGGCGGCGAGCTCGGCGTAGAGTGGGAAGCGGTCCATCAGCGCGCCGGTGCAGGCGCGCAGCTCGTCTTTCGAGGACTCGAAGTCGGGACCGAGCGCGGCGACGATCACCTCGGCGATCTCGGTCATCTCCGCCTCCCCCATCCCGCGGGTCGTCAGTGCCGGGGTGCCGATGCGCAGGCCCGAGGGATTCATCGGCGGCCGCTCGTCGAAGGGGATCGCGTTGCGGTTGACGGTGATCCCGACCTCCTCCAGGCGGTCCTCCCCGGCCTGGCCGTCGAGGCCGGTCGGGGTGAGGTCGACGAGGACGAGGTGGACGTCGGTGCCACCGGTGATCACCGGCACGCCGCCGTCTTCCAGCCCGGCCGCGAAGGCCTGGGCGTTGGCGATCGTCTGCCGCTGGCGCTGCTTGAACTGCTCGCTGGCGGCGATGCGGAGGGCGACTGCCTTGGCCGCGATCGTGTGCATCAGCGGCCCGCCCTGCTGGCCGGGGAAGATCGCTTTGTCAACTGCTTTCGCGTGCTCCTCGCGGCAGAGGATCATGCCGCTGCGCGGACCGGCGAGCGTCTTGTGGATCGTCGTCGTGACGACGTCGGCGTGAGGGACGGGGTTCGGGTGCTCACCGGCGGCGACGAGCCCGGCGAAGTGGGCCATGTCGACCATCAGCTTCGCCCCGACCGAGTCGGCGATCTCGCGGAAGGCGGCAAAGTCGAGCTGGCGTGGGTAAGCGGACCAGCCGGCGACGATCATCGCCGGTCGGTGCTCGTTGGCAAGGCGCTCGACCTCCTCCATGTCGACGCGGAAGTCCTCGCGGCTGACGTGGTAGGGCACCGGGTTGTAGAGCTTGCCGCTGATGTTCAGCTTCATCCCGTGGCTGAGATGGCCACCGTGGTCGAGGGCGAGGCCGAGGATCGTGTCGCCGGGTTCGATCAGCGCCATGTAGGCGGCGTTGTTGGCCTGGGCGCCGGCGTGGGCCTGGACGTTCGCGTGGTCGGCCCCGAACAGCGCCTTGGCCCGGTCGATCGCCAGCTGCTCGGCGACGTCGACCTCCTCGCAGCCGCCGTAGTAGCGGCGGCCCGGGTAGCCCTCGGCGTACTTGTTGGTCAGCACCGACCCCACCGCGTCCAGCACTGCTTGCGGGACGAAGTTCTCGGAGGCGATCATCTCCAGCGTTCGCTGCTGGCGCCTCAGCTCGGCCTCGAGAACGTCGGCGATCTCGGGATCGACCTCGGCGAGGGGCGCGGTTTGAAAGTCGTCAGGCAGCGGGGACATGGAGGCGACCTTAGCAATGGCCAGGGATAGTCTCGACCTCGTGAAAACGCGGATTTTCCTCGCTTCGATCGCCGCTCTAACGGCGGTGGCGCTGGGGGCGGCGGCCGCAAGCGGGGCGGCGGTGGAGAACCCCTGCGTAGGACCGGGTGCCGCGCGCCTCCTCTGCCCGAACCTGCGGATCGCTCCGCCGAGCGAGCTCTACATCGAGCGCGCCGGCAACGGCCACGTCCTCCTCCGCGCCACCAGTGACGTCCGCAGCCGCGGCCGCGGCCCGATGGAGCTGCGCGGCAAGCGCAGCGGCTGGCACAAGATGCGCACCAACCAACGCATCTACAAGGCCGGCGGCGGCCACATCACCGTCCCCAGCCGCGCCACCCTCCACTTCACCTACGTCGGCACCTACTTCGGCGGCTCCTACTGGAAGGTCCACCAGCTTGCCCACTTCGACCTGCTGCGGGTCCGCAACGACGGCAGCATCGGCGAGGTCGTCCGCACCAGCCCCAAGCTCAACTACTGCCTCCGCGATCTCGCCCGGACCCGTCCCGGCCGCCGTTCCCCCTCGCACTGGCACTACCCGGGCTGCAACCAGAACCCCTTCCGCGACCGCGTTACCCTCGGCACCTCAGTCGGCTGGTCGGACATCTACCCCGCTGGCTACTCGAAGCAGTGGATCGATGTTGCCGGCCTCCGCGGCTGCTTCGCCTACCGGATGACCGTCGACCCGAAGGAAGTCCTCTTCGAGTCGAACGAGGAGGACAACAGCTCACAGGTCTTGGTCCACCTGCCCTACCCCGGCCACACCGGCTGCTAGTCGAGGCCTACCGAGGCCAAGGCGCTCTTCACGTCTCCGAGCGAGAGGGCACCGTCGCGGAGGATGCGCCAGCTGCCGTCCTCGTCGATCGCGGCAACGTCGATCACGGTCGAGGGCAGACCCGGCAGCTCGCCGCCGTCGATCGCCAGGTCGACGGCGGCGCGGATCGACTGCGGCACGTCCTCGAAGCGGGACGGCGCCGGCTCACCGCTGAGGTTGGCCGAGGTCTGGAAGATCGGGCACATCGTCCCCGCCAGCGGGCCGCCGATCAGGCGCACGCCGAGCCGTTCCGGGTCCTGCCGGCAGGCCAGCGGGTACCGCCGCTCCGGGTTGTCAACAACCAGCGTCACCGGTCCCGGCAACAGCGCGCTGGCGACGGCTTTCGTCTTCGGCCCCAGTCCGGAGAGCAGCTCCCGGATCGCCAGCGGCGAGAAGTACATGACCGCTGAGGGTTTGCCGTCGTCTCGTCCCTTGAGACGGTGGATCTGGGAGATCGCGCTGGCGTCGAGCGGATCGCAGGCGAGCCCATAGAGCCCGTCCGAGGGAAAGACGGCGACGCCCCCGCCGGAGATGCACCGTTCGAGCGCCTTGCGCGCCACGTCGGCTTCGCCGCTGCGCAGCTGTAGGAGCTCGGTCACGTCTCCACTATTACCCAGCGGCCGATCACGACGCGCTCGATCCCCGCCAGATCGCGGCGCGTCTCGATCTCGCCGAAGCCGGCGTCCCGCATCAGCTCCGCCACCGCCGGCGCCTGCCCCTCCCCTACCTCCAGGGCGAGTGCGCCCTTCCTTCGTTTCGCATAGCGAGACAAAAGAAGGGCGCACTCCGGGATGAAGGCGCGGTAGGCATCGAGGCCGTCAGGTCCGGCGAGGAGGGCCTCGCGCGGCTCGTACTGGGCGACCTCGGGCTGGAGGGAGGGCCAATCGCGCTCGGGGACGTATGGGAGGTTGGCGAGGATCAGGTCCCAGCCGCCGTTTGCGTCCGGGAGCGTGCCTTCGACGACGCGCACCCGCTCGCTCAGACCCAGGCGCTCGGCATTAGCGCAAGCCACTTCCAGCGCCGCAGGAGACGTGTCGGTCGCGGTCACCTCGGCCTCTGGAATCTCGTCGGCCACCGCCAGCGCGATCGCACCCGAGCCGGTGCCGACGTCGAGCACCCGCGCCGGTCGCAGCTCCAGCGCCAGCTCAACCAGCAGCTCGGTCTCGGGCCGCGGCACCAGCACCCGCGGGTCGACCGCCAGCTCGAGGTGGCGGAAGCCTTTGCGACCGAGGATGTAGGCGACCGGCTCGCGGCGCAGCCGCCTGCGCACCATCTCGCCGAACAGGCGCCCGGCGGCGGGGGAGACCTCCGCGTCCGGATCGGCGATCACGTCAGCCCGACTGCGGCCCGTCGCCTCGGCCAGCAACAGCTCCGCGTCCAGCCGCGGGTCTTCGATCCCAGCCGCGACAAGAGCCTCAACGGCCGCACCAAGCGCTTCGCGCACCGGCGACCCGGTCACGCCCTCACCTGCTCAAGCGGCCGAAGCCGCGGCCTCGAGCCTCTGCCGCTTCTCCTCCGCGCTCAAGGCGTCGGTGAACTCACGCAGCTGTCCCGCCAGCACGCCCTCGAGGTTGTGGGAGGTGTGCTTGATCCGGTGGTCGGTGACCCGGCCCTGGGGGAAGTTGTAGGTGCGGATCTTCTCCGAGCGCTCGCCGCTGCCGACCTGGGCCTTGCGCTCGGAGGCGACTTTCGCCTGCTGCTCGGCCAGCTCGCGCTCGTACAGCCGCGCCCGCAGCACCCGCATCGCCCGCTCGCGGTTCTGCAGCTGGGACTTCTCGTCCTGCATCGAGACCACGACCCCGGTCGGTTTGTGGGTGATCCGCACCGCCGAGTCGGTCGTGTTGACCGACTGGCCGCCGGGACCGGAAGAGCGGTAGACGTCGATCTGCAGGTCGTTCTGGTCGATCTCGATCTCGACCTCCTCCACCTCCGGCAGCACCGCGATCGTCGCGGTCGAGGTGTGGATGCGGCCCTGGGACTCGGTCTCGGGAACCCGCTGCACCCGATGGGTGCCGCCCTCGAACTTGAAGACCGAGTAGGCGCCGTCGCCCTTGACCTCGAAAGTGACCTCCTTGAAGCCGCCGGCCTCGGAGCCCGACTGCGAGAGAATTTCGATCGAGAACCCCAGCTCCTCGGCGTAGCGGTTCAGCATCTTGAAGAGGTCGCCGGCGAAGAGCGCCGCCTCGTCGCCGCCCGTCCCGGCGCGGATCTCGAGGATCGCGCTCTTCTCATCCGCCTGGTCCCGGGGCAGGAGCAGCACGCGCAGGTTCTGCGCCGCCGCCTCAAGCGCCTCGATCGCGGCGGGACGCTCCTCCTCGGCTAGCGCGCGCATCTCGGGATCGCTCATCAGCGCGTCGAGGCCCGACAGGTTCTCGGCCGCGCTGCGGTAGGCCCGGATCGCCTCGACGACAGGGTCAAGCTCCGACAGCTCGCGCGAGAGCGCGACGAAGGTGTCCGAGCCCTGCCCGGCGGCGAGCGTCGCCGTGATGATGTCGTGGCGGGCAAGGATGGCGTCGAGCCGGTCCGCGGGAGGGGCGATTGTCATAGGCTGCTGAGTCAGACCGGGATGCTGCGGCTATCCGCATACGCGGCGAGCGCTGGGCGCAGGCTGTCGCGCCCGCCGGACCGGGCGAGCTCACGCTCGACCGTCGCGGCGGCGTGCCCGAGGTCCATCTTGACGATCATCGCCTTCACCGGACCGATCGCGGCCGGCGACATCGAGAGGCGCCGGAACCCGAGCGCGATGAGGGCCATCGCCTCGAGCGGATGCCCGCCGATCTCCCCGCAGACCGTGGCAGGGCATTCCGCGGCCGCCGCGCGCTCCGCGATCAGGCGCAGCGCTCTCAGCGAAGGCGCGCTCAGCGAATCGAAGCGGTTCGCCACGAGCCGGTTCTCGCGGTCGACGGCGAACAGGAATTGCATCAGGTCGTTCG
>DASZEL010000020.1:0-20570 GCA_035940865.1 Solirubrobacterales bacterium | reverse complement strand
TCTACCGCATCGCCGACGTCTGCGTGGTGCCCTCGATCTACGAGCCGTTCGGGCTGGTGGCGCTGGAGGCGATGGCCTCGGGCTGTCCCTGCATCGTCGCCGACACCGGGGGGCTGCGCGAGGTGGTCCCCCACAACGAGGCCGGGCTTCGCTTCCGCCCGCGGGATCCCGAGGCGCTGGGCGAGATGGTCGAGCGGCTGCTGACCGACTCGCAGCTGCGCGAGCGGCTGGTCGCCGAGGGCTCCGAGCACGTGTTGCGCTTCGACTGGGCCGACGTCGCCGAGAGCACCGCCGGCGTCTACGCCGAGCTCGTCTCGGCCGGGCGTCTGAGCACCCGGGGCGACTAGGGCTCGATCGGGTCCGGCCAGCGCAGCTCGCTCGGCGTGTCGCGCATGCGCAGGACCCGCGCGGGGATGCCGCCGACGACTGCGTTGGCGGGCACGTCCTTGGTCACGACCGAGCTCGTGCCGACGATCGAGTTGTCGCCGACCCGCGCGCCGCGCAGGATGCAGGCCCCGTAGCCGATCCAGACGTTGGAACCGACGTCGACGTCGCGCTTGTAGATGCCCTGCTCGCGGATCGGCCGCTCGACCTCGACCACGCCGTGGTCGAAGTCGATGAACATCGCCCGGTCGGCGATCACGCACTGTTCGCCGATCCGCACCCGCTGGTAGGCGGAGATCGTGCACTCCTGACCCATCACGGTCTTCTCGCCAATCTCGACGACGCCCTCGTGGCAGCGGATCTTGGTCCCGTCGCCGATCCAGACGAAGCGGCCGAAGCGGATCTGCCCGCGTGGCTCGATCTTCAATTCGAGGCCGCGGCCGAGGAAGAAGGGCCCGTCGGAGGCCCACCGCCGGCCCGCCGGGGTGAGGAAGCGCCGCCACAGGTAGCGCCAGAAAAGCCGCCCGTAGCGGGGGGTGAGCATCCGGTTGCGGGCCAGGAAGCGCAGCATGGCGGGGCAACTTTAGAGGCCGCCTCTTAGACTGGGCCGCCCTTGCCCGACGCCGCCAAAACCGCGCCCCTGGCAGAGCGCCTCCTCAGTGGCGAAAAGCGGGCATTGGCGCGGGCGATAACCCTGATCGAGTCCGACGACCCCGCCGGCTGGGAGCTCGTCCGCGAGGTCTACCCGTGCACCGGCAAAGCCAGGATCGTCGGCTTTACCGGTCCGCCTGGAGTCGGCAAGAGCACGCTGATCGGGGCGCTGACGGGGGAGTTGCGGAAAGCCGAGCGCGAAGTCGCCGTCCTCTCGATCGATCCATCCAGCCCCTTCACCCGCGGCGCCCTGCTCGGCGACCGGATCCGGCTGACCGAGCACTTCCTCGATCCCGGCGTCTTTATCCGCTCGATGGCCTCGCGCGGTGCCCTCGGCGGCCTCTCCGAGGCGGCGCTGCAGGTGGCGCTGATCATGGACGCCGCCGGCAAAGACGACGTCCTGATCGAGACCGTCGGCGTCGGCCAGGCAGAGATTGACATCGTCGACCATGCCGACACGATCGTGCTGGCGCTGATGCCGGGCTCTGGTGACTCGATCCAGGCGTTAAAGGCCGGGGTGATGGAGATCCCCGACATCATCGTCGTCAACAAGGCCGACCACCCGATGACCGACACGATGGTCCGCGAGGTCCGCGGCGTCTTGGCGCTTTCTCACGACCCCGAGGGCTGGAAGGTGCCGATCCTGCGCACCGAGGCGGCGCGCGGCGAGGGGGTCGAGGAGCTGGCCACCCAGATCAATGCCCACCGCGAGTTCATCGAGCAGCAGGGGACGTTGGCCGAGCGCCGCGCCCGCAACCTGCGCAGCGAGGTGCTTGGCATCGCCACCTCGCGGATGCGCCGCCGGCTCGAGCAGACGGTGTCCGAGGACCCGGCGACGGCGGGCCTGCTGGACCGGGTGGTGCGGCGCGAGCTCGATCCGGCGACCGCCGCCAGCGAGTTGCTGGAGAAGCACGTCGATGCCTGAGGGCGGGGAGCGGTCGAGTACCAGCGAGGCGCTGACCTGGCTTGGCGCCGAGATCGCTGAGCTCGGCGGCGAATCGGTCGGCCAGGTTCAGGGGGTTTTTGTCGATGCCGACAGCGGCGAGCCAGCCTGGTTGGTCGCACGTCTCGGCCGCCGCCGCCGCGCCCGCGTTGTCGCGATTCCCTTCGCCAACTGCGCTGGCGCCTCTTTCGGCGTCTGGGTCGCCCAAGAGGGCGACGCGATCCGCAGTGCCCCGGTCGTCGACCCGACCCGGCCGCTGCGCCGCGAGCACGAGCTGATGATCTGCGCCCACTTCGGAATCGGCGAGAAAGTAGGCCGCGCCGCCGCGGTCACCGGTCGCGAAGAAGGCGGCATCACTGCCGCTCCACCCTGAAGGGCGGCGCTGCACTTTCCTCCATAGAATCAAACCAATGAGGAAGGTTTGGGGGGTTTTTGCGGTAGCACTGGCTGTCTTCATAGCCTCCGGCTGCGGCGGCGGAGGCGGGAACGAAACCGCGGCGACGGATGCTGAGGCCTTCCGGCCGATCCGGAGCCTGACCGTGACCCTGAACGGACAGGAAGGGCCTGAGAACGTCGGCATCCTGATGGCCCAGCAGAAGGGCTACTTCACCGATGAACGCCTCTCCGTTTCGGTCTTCACCCCGGTCTCGCCCGCTCGGCCCGTCCAGTACGTGGCCACCCGCCAGGACGATCTCGGGGTTACCCAGGCGCCGCAGCTCGTGATCGGGAGGGACAAAGGCGCCCCGGTCGTTGCCGTCGGGAGCCTCGTCAACCGCGCGACCGCCGCGATGATCTGGTTGAAGGAGTCGCGGATCGTCGGCATCGCCGATCTGAGGGGGAAGACGATCGGGATCCCGGGGGTCCCCTTCCAGAAGGACTTCCTGGAGAACGTCCTCGGGCGCGCCGGGTTGACGCTGGATGACGTCGAGGTGAAGAACGTCGGCTACGAGCTGGTGCCGGCGCTTGTCGGCGGGCGCGTGGATGCCATCTTCGGCGGCTCCTGGAACCTGGAGGGGGCCGAGCTCGAAGCACGCGGGCTGGAGCCGGCCGTCATCCACCTCCAGGGCCTCGGGGTCCCGCCCTATGACGAATCCCTTGTGATCGCCCGGGCCGATCGGGTCTCCGAAGAACCCGGCCTGATCGAAGACTTCATGTCGGCCGTTTCCCGCGGTACCGCTGCCGCGGTCGCGGACCCTCGAGCCGCCGTCGAGGCGATCGAAGAAGCCGGCCTGGGAGGATCCAAGGTGAGCCGGAGGGCGCTGAAAGCCGAGGTCGAAGCAACCTTGCCGCTGCTTTCCAAGAGCGGCTACATGTATCCCGAAGAGGCGATCGGGCTCGTCGACTGGATGCGCGGAGAGGGGATGATCGAGCACCCCCTGAGGCCTTCGCAACTTCTCACCAACGAATACGCGTCCTGGCAGCCCTGAGCCGCCGCGAGGCGGGTCGCTACAGCTGCAGGGCCTTGACCTGCAGCAGCTCCTCGATCCCGTAGCGGCCGTTCTCGCGGCCGTGGCCGGACTGGCCGTAGCCGCCGAAGGGGGCGTGGGGGTTGAAGGCGCCGCCGTTGATCTCGACCTGGCCGGTGCGGATCCGCTTGGCGACGCCGATCGCGCGGTCGGCGTCGGCTGACCAGACGCCGCCGGAGAGCCCGTAGGGGGTCGAGTTGGCGACGCGGACGGCGTCGTCCTCACCCTCGTACGGCTGGATCACCAGCACCGGGCCGAAGATCTCCTCCTGGCCGATCGTCATCTCCGGCGTCACCTCGGAGAAGACGGTGGGGCGGACGAAGTAGCCGCGCTCGAGACCCTCTGGCGGCTCGGCTCCGCCGGTAATCAGGCGGGCGCCCTCCTCGATCCCCTTCTGGACGTAGCCGCGGACGCGCTCGCGCTGGACGTCGGAGACGAGCGGCCCGAGCCGGGTGCCAGAGTCGAAAGGGTCACCGGGCGTGAAGGTCTCGGCCGCGGCCCTTGCTAGCTCCTCGACCTCGGCCAGCCGCTGGCGTGGGACCAGCATCCGGGTCAGGGCGCTGCAGGTCTGCCCCGAGTTGAGGAAGCACTTGGAGACCCCGTCAGGCACTGCCTTGGTGAGGTCGGCATCGTCGAGGATCACGTTCGGCGACTTGCCGCCGAGCTCCATCGCCACCGGCTTCACGGTCGCCGCTGCCAGTTCGCTGACCCGCCGCCCGGCCCGGGTCGAGCCGGTGAAGGAGATCATGTCGACGCCGGGGTGGGCGGCAATCGCCTCGCCAACCACCGGCCCGGTGCCGGTGACGAGGTTGAAGACGCCGGCGGGCAGCCCGGCGGCCTCGATTACCTCGGTCAGCAGAAAGGCGTTCAGCGGCGTCACCTCACTCGGCTTGAGGACGACGGTGCACCCGGCGGCGAGGGCGGGGGCGACCTTGCAGGCGATTTGGTTGAGGGGGTAGTTCCAGGGCGTGATCGCGCCGAGCACGCCGACCGGCTCGCGCAGCACCCGCGAGTTGCCGACCTCCTCCTCCCACGCGACTTCCTCCATCAGCTGCGGCGTTGAGGCGAACTGCGAGGTGGGGAGGCCAACTTGGACGATCCGGCTCAGCTTCAGCGGCATCCCCAGCTCCTGCGTGATCGTCGTCGCGATCTCCTCCGCGCGCTCGTTCAGGCCCGCGGCGATCGCGGCGAGGTAGCCGGCCCGGGTCTCGCGCGACGTCTGGGACCAGCTCTCGAAGGCCTCGCGGGCGGCGGCGACGGCGCGATCAGCATCCTCGGCCGAGCAGCCCGGGATCGTCCCCATCACCTCCTCGGAGGTGGAGTTCAACACCTCGATCGGCTCGGCTCCGCTCGGCTCGATCCACTCGCCGCCGATGAAGATCTTGTCCCGCACCTGAAGCTCAGCCGCCGTCGCCATCCGTTCCTCCTCGTCGCGTTCGCCTTCCGTTCAAAGCTAGCGGCTCCGCCGCCTCTCCCATTCATCACATATATGCGATCATCTCTTACATGAGCTTGAAAGCGGATACCCCTGGGCGGCTTCTTCGCGAGGCCCGCATTCGCCACGGCGTCAGCCAGAAGCGGCTGGCGATCCGCGCCGGCACCACCCAGTCGGCCATCTCCCGCATCGAGAAAGACCGCGTCTCGCCGACGGTTCAGACGCTGGGGGGGCTGCTGCACCTGCTTGGTGAGGATCTGGCGCTGGCGGCTGAAAAGCGGGACACGGGGATAGATCTGAGCCTGAATCGGCGGAACCTTGAGCTCAGTCCGGAACAACGCGTGCATAGAGGGCTCGAATTTGCGGATTTCGCAAGGCGCAACCGGGGGGGAGAAACGACGGAGCAGGAGCCTTAGGACATGGCGCTCGAGGATCTCGGGAAATCGCTGCAGGCGGGCCCGCTGTTGGAAGCCCTGGAGCGGCATGGGGTGGATTTCGTCGTGGTGGGCGGCGTGGCCGGGTTGGCGCATGGGTCGTCGTATCCCACCTATGACCTGGATGTCGTCTACTCCCGTGACCCGGCGAACCTGCGACGTCTCGCCGAGGCGCTTGCGGATATCGAGGTGACCTTCCGCGGCGATCCCGCCGACCTGCCGTTTCAGCCTGATGCTCGGACCCTCGCCAACGGCGCCAACTTCACCTTCGATACGGAGTTCGGCAGCTTCGACATCCTCGGCGACGTCGCGGGCCTCAAGAGCTATGACGACCTGCGCGGCGCTTCTCAGCTCAAGCGGATCGCCGGAGTCGACGTCCGCGTCGCCTCCCTCGACCACCTGATCTGCATGAAGCAAGCTGCCAACCGCACCAAGGACCAGCTGATGGTGGTCGAGTACGTAGAGCTTGCCGACGAGATCCGCAAACGCGAGTCGACGGAGCGGGATTAGCCGGCCGCTGCCGACTCCTCTGCGAGCGCCTTCGCCCCCGGTCCCGGCACCTGCTTCGCGTCGCGCGCGGTCAGGACCTTGCCGCAGCTCTCGCAGATCCCCCGCTCGCTGACCTCGCCGCCGCACTCCTTGTGGACGATCAAGCGGCGGGGGCCGTCGGGATCCGGGGAGTAGCGCTCGCCCCAGTGCAGGAGGGCGATCAGGGCGGGCCAGAGGTCAAGGCCCTTCTGGGTGAGGAAGTACTCGTAGCGGGGCGGATTTTCCGAGTAGGCGCGGCGCTCGAGGATTTCCTCGTCGACCAGGCGTTGCAGGCGGGCGGAGAGGACGTTGCGGGCGATCCCGAGGCTCTCCTGGATCTCGCCGAAGCGGCGGTTGCCGTGCATGACGGCGCGGACGATCAGCAGCGACCAGCGCTCGCCAACCACCTCGAGCGCCTTGGCGACCGAGCAGTCGAGGCCGGGATAGTCGCGACGCAGCACGAGTGTGATCTTTGCACAGTCGGTTGCATCAAGCAACTGGGTCGGCTAGGGTCGAGCAAGAGATGGTTGCTTCATGCAACCAAACCCCGAAGCACAAAACCCGAATCCAGCCGATCGGAGGCATCCACCATGAGGCTGATCCCGAGACACAGGCACCAGCAACGGCGGAAGCGGTCGCTGATAGCGATCACGGAGGCGGAGATCAGCGCCGACCTGCACTACCCGGCGGCGCCGCGCGCGCCGCGCCGGGGCACCGACTCCCCGAGGCTCCCGCTCCGGTGAGCGGCGACGGAGTGATCACCGCGCCCGAAGGCACCGCGGCCGAGCTGGCCGAGGCCTTCGCCGCCTCCAGTCCGGAGAGCTCACGCAGCCGCACCCTGGTCTGGCAAGACCCCGTGGCGACGGCGGCAGCCGGGGCGACGATGAGCGGCATCGAGTACATGACCGCGGTCGTCAACGGCGAGGTGCCGCCGCCGCCGATCGCGGTGACGATGCGGCTGCGGCCGGTCGAGCTGGAGGAGGGGAGGGTGGTCTTCGAGGGCGAACCCGGCGAGGAGCACTACAACCCGATCGGCGTCGTCCACGGCGGCTACGCCGCGACGCTGCTGGACTCGGCCCTCGGTTGCGCCGTCCACACCACCCTGCCGGCTGGGGTCGCCTACACCTCGCTCGGGCTCGAGGCGAAGTTCGTGCGGCCGATCAGCCGCGATACCGGCCGCGTCCTCTGCGAGGCGACGGTGCTCTACCGCGGCCGCAGGCAAGCGACGGCGGAGGCGACGTTGGCCGAGGCCCGGAGCGGCAAGCTGCTCGCCCATGGCACCTCGACGCTGATGATCCTCGGGGAAGTAGCCGCCTAGGAGCTATGACGGTGCGCGAGCTCGAGGAGCAGCCGCACGCCGAAGCCGCTGGCGTCCTTGCCGGTGTAGTCGCGGCCGACGTCCCAGGCGGTGCCGGCGATGTCGACGTGCGCCCAGGGCGTCTCGCCGACGAACTCCTCGAGGAAGGCCCCGGCGGTGATCGTCCCCGCCTTGCGCTGCTTGGCGAGGTTGGAGAGGTCGGCGACCGTCCCCTTCATCAGCTCCTTGTACTCGGGGTGCAGCGGCAGGCGCCAAGTCAGCTCGCCGGTCTCGGCGCCGGCGCGGACGACCTCCTCGGCGAGCGCGTCGTCGTTGGAGATCACGGCGGCGTAGGTAGAACCAAGGGCGATGACGACGGCGCCGGTGAGGGTGGCGAGGTCGACGATCCGCTCCGCCCCCTGCTCGACGGCGTAGGCGAGGGCGTCGGCGAGGATCAGCCGCCCCTCGGCGTCGGTGTTGTTGACCTCGACCGTGGTGCCGTTGTACTGGGTGATCACGTCGCCGGGCTTGATCGCCGTGCCGGAAGGCATGTTCTCGGTCGAGGGGACGACAGCGATCAGGTCGAGCGGCAGGCCGAGCTCGGCGATCGCCGCGACCGCCTCCAGCACCGCAGCGGCACCGGACATGTCCATCTTCATCTCCTGCATGCCGGCGCCGGGCTTCAGCGAGATGCCGCCGGTGTCGAAGGTGACGCCCTTGCCGACGAAGCCGAGCTTCGGGCCGGAGTCGCCGCCGGCGTAGCGGAGGACGATCAGCTTCGGCTCCTGCGGGCCGCCCTGGCTGACCGCGAGCAGGCCGCCCATCCCTTTCTCCTCGAGCTCGGCGCGCCCGAAGACTTCGACGCTGAGGGCGTCCGAGCCAGCGGCAATGTCCTCTGCACGTTCGGCGAGAGCGCTCGGGGTGGCGAAGTTGGCGGGAGTGCTCTGCAGGTCACGGGCTCGGTTCTGGGCTTCGGCGGCGATGCGGGCGCGCTCGGCGGCGTCGGCGCTCTCGACAGGCCCCAGCAGCGTCAGCGACTCGAGCCCCGCATCCTCGTCGTCGCCGGACTTGAAGCGATTGAAGCGGTAGGAGGCGAGAGCGCTTCCAGTGACTACCGCATCGGCAGCGGTCGCGGGATCGAGCCCCTGAGGCAGCGCCCAAGCGATCGAGTTCGCCTCCAGCCGTCCGGCCTCCTTGGCGGCGACCGCGGCGGCGACGCGCAGCCGCTCGGCGTCGAGCTTGTCGCTCTTCCCGAGCCCGATCACGAGGGTCGGCGGGAACTCCGCGGGGCGCAGCAGGGCAAGCTTCTTGAAGCCGCCTTTGGCAGCGTCGGCGCCCGCGGCTCCGGTCACGCCGGTCGGCAGCTCCTCGCCCTCGAGCAGACCCACGACCGCAAGATCCACCCCCGCCTCGGCCAGCTCAACCTGCTTCACCTCGACCCTCATCGGATCGCGAGTCTATGCCCTGTCGGTATCGTCACCCGCTGGACCTGGCGGACAGGGGCCAGGCCTAGCGAACTTGGAAAGGAAAGGCAGTAGATGCCCAGCTCAGTGCCCAGATCAGTGATTCTTGGAACCGCGCGCACCCCATTCGGAAAGATGGGCGGTGGTCTCAAGTCCCTCGACGCCACCGACCTCGGCGGCACCGTGATCGAGGCCGCGCTGGACCGCTCCGGGGTCGCCCCCGAGCAGGTCGAGCAGGTCGTCTTCGGTCAGGTCCTGCAGGCCGGCCAGGGGCAGATCCCCTCGCGCCAGGCCCAGATCAAAGGCGGCATCCCCAAGGAGGTGCCCTCGGAGACGATCAACAAGGTCTGCGCCTCGGGCATGCGGGCGATCGGCCTCGCCGACACGGCGATCCGCGCCGGGGATTCCAATGTCGCCGTGACGGGCGGCATGGAGTCGATGAGCAACGCGCCCTACCTGCTGCCGGGCGCCCGCTTCGGCTTCCGGATGGGGGACGTCAAGACCCTCGACGCGATGACCCATGACGGCCTCACCAACCCGTTCACCGAAAAACAGATGATCAACGAGGCGAGCGAGGTCGGCAACGAGCTCGAGATCAGCCGCGTCGACATGGACCGCTTCGCCGAGCGCTCGCACCGGCTCGCCTCCGAGGCGACCGACGCCGGCCGCCTCGCCGAGGAGATCGTCGGCGTCACCGTGAAGTCGCGCAAGGGCGAGAGCACGGTCGAGGCCGATGAGGCGATCCGTCCCGAGACGACGCTGGAGACGCTGGCGAAGCTGAAGGCGATCGGCGGCGAGGACGCGACCCACACCGCCGGCAACGCCCCCGGCGTCAACGACGGCGCCGGCGCGATCGTCGTCGCCTCCGAGGAGTGGGCCAAAAAGGAAGGGAAGACCCCGCTGGCGCGGATCCTCTCCTACGGCACCGTCGCCGACGACTTCCCCTACCTGGCGAAAACGCCTGCCAACGCCTCGAAGCTGGCGCTGGAAAAGATCGGCAAGAGCCCCGAGGACGTCGACCTCTGGGAGATCAACGAGGCCTTCGCCTCCGTCGCCCTCAACTCGGTGCGGATGCTCGGCGTCGACGAAGAGAAGGTCAACGTCAACGGCGGCGCGATCGCCCTCGGCCACCCGATCGGCGCCTCCGGCTCCCGCATCGTCGGTGCCCTCGTCCACGAGCTGCGCCGCCGCGGCGGCGGCCTCGGCGTCGCCGCGATCTGCTCCGGCGGCGGCCAGGGCGACGCGATCGTGATCGAAGTCGACGGAGCCTGAGCTTGAGCGAGCAGCCCGTGAGCGAAGGTCTGCCACGGGCTGCCGCCTTCTTTGATCTCGACAAGACCCTGATGGCGGGGTCGAGCGGGATGCAGTTCGCCCGCATTGCCGCCAAGCAGGGGATCGTCGGGCGGGGGCAGCTCGCCCGTTGGGGCTTCGAGCACACCCGCTACCGCCTGCGCGGCACCACCGATGCCCGCACCGCCGAGGTGCTGAAGGTGGCGCGGGAGCTGATCACCGGCGTCGCCGCCAGGTCGATCGACCGGATGGGGCCGGAAGTGATGGCGGCGATCCTGCCGCGGATCTTTCCCCAGATGCTGGAGGAGGTCTACGCCCATCAAGACGCAGGTCGGCCGACCTTCATCGTCAGCGCCGCCGGCAACGGCGTGGTCGAGCAGCTGGCCCACGTGCTGGGGATGGACGGCGGCATCGGCACCCGCTACGAGATCGACGCGGAGGGCAACTTCACCGGCCGCCTCGACGGCCCCTTCGTCTACGGCGCCGGCAAGGTCGACGCGATGCGCGAATTCGCCGCCGCCCACGGCATCGACCTGGGCCAGTCCTATGCCTACTCCGACTCGCTCTCCGACCTGCCGATGCTGCGCGCGGTCGGCAACCCGGTGGCCGTCAACCCCGACCCGCCGCTGGTCCAGATCGCCCGCGCGGAGGGCTGGCAAGTGATGCGCTTCGAGCGCCTCGGCCGCCGCCTCGTCGCCCTGGCGGTGACGGTGCTGGCGACGGTCGCCGGCTTCGGCGCCTCGCGAGTCGCCGCCCGCCGCCGCCTTCCGCCCCCACGGCGGCTGCGCCCCCGCTAGGGTTCCGAGCCGATGGAGGCAGCAACCGCCCGCAAGATTCGCGTCGTCGTCGCCAAGCCTGGGCTCGATGGGCACGACCGCGGCGCCAAGATCATCGCCCGCGCTCTGCGCGACGCCGGCATGGAGGTCATCTACACGGGCCTGCACCAGACTCCGGAGCAGATCGCCGAGACGGTGATCCAGGAGGACGCCGACGCGGTCGGCCTCTCGATTCTCTCCGGGGCGCACATGACGCTGGTGCCGAAAGTGGTCGAGCTGCTGCAGGCACAGGGGGTAGATGACGTCCTGGTCACGGTGGGGGGCACGATTCCCGCCGATGACATCCCCGAGCTGAAGAGCCTGGGGGTCGCCGAGGTCTTCACGCCCGGCTCTGGAACCGACGACATCGTCGAGTTCATCCGCGAGCGCGCCAGCGCCCGCCACGCCGCAGACTGAGCGCCCACCCGCCTGCAGCGTGATATCCGACACGGATCGGTGCATAGGTCCGGCGGTTCGGGGTATGATCCTGATTGACTCGTCAGTCAACCGACGGCAAACGCTAAGATCCCGCCCGCAAATGGGCTTGTGAGGCGCAAACCGCCGCCCGTGAAGAGCTGAGAATCATCCCCAAGGAGGCTTGAACTTGAAGATCTGCGTCCTGGTCAAGGAGGTCCCGGACGCCGCCGTTCAGAAGCGCATCGATCCGAACACGATGCGGCTGGACCGTGGCGGCGAGAAAAATCTCAACCCCTTCGACACGCACGCCCTCGAGGCGGCGATGCAGATCAAGGAGGGTGGAGCGATCCCGGTCGAGGAGGTCGTAGCGGTGACGATGGGGCCGAGCTCCGCCGTCCGCGCGCTGCACAAGGCCGTCGCCCTGGGCGCCGACCGCTCGGTGCACCTCGCCGACGATGCGCTTGCCGGCTCCGATGTCTGCGCGACCGGCTACGCGCTGGCGAAAGTGCTCGAGTCGGAGAGCCCCGACTTGGTCCTGCTCGGCCAGCAGTCCGACGACGGCGAGTGCTACACGATCGGCGCCGTAGTGGCCGACCACCTGAAAATGCCGTCGCTGACCCAGGTGATTCAGATCGACGTCACCGACGGCAAACTGCGCTGTGAGCGCCAGGCCGAGTACGGCTACGACACCGTCGAGGTCGAGTTGCCAGCCGTGATCAGCGTCGGTGACGCGATCAACGAGCCGCGCTACCCGAGCCTGAAAGCGATCATGGGCGCGAAAAAGAAACCGCTCGATTCGAAAGCAACCGGCGACGTCGGCATCGACGGCGGCAACGTCGGCGAAGGCGGCTCGAAAACCCGCGTGCTGGCGCTGAACCCGCCGCCGGCCAAGGAAGCGGGCGAGATCATCGAGGACGAGGACACCAACGAGACGGTCGAAAAAATCGTCGCGTGGCTCGACGAGAGGAAATTGATCTAAATGGCTGGGATCCTGGTTTACGCCCTCCACGACGACGAGGGCAACTTCAACAAGAACTCGCTTGGAGCGATCTCCGAGGCCGCCCGCTTGGCCGGCGAGGTCGGAGGCGAAGCCGCCGCATTGGTGGTCGGCGACGTCGCTGACGACGCCTGCGCCGGGCTCGGCAAGTACGGCGCCGCCAAGGTCTACCGGGCCAAAACCGTGCCTGAGGGCCTGGCCCAGCCGATCGTCGACGCGATGGCCAAAGTCATCGGCGAGCAGGGCTTCTCCTACGCCCTCTTCGGCGGCGGTCTGCTCGGCTTCGAGATCGGCGCCGGGCTCACCGCCCGCCTCAACGCCGGCGTGACGATGGAGGTCACCGCGGTCAAAGTCCAGGACGGGAAACTGGTCGTCGAGCGGCCGATCCTGCAGGACTCCGAGATCGCCGACGTCGGCTACGTCGCCGAGCCCGGCATCATCATCGGCCGCCTCAACGCCTTCGACATCAACGAGACCGGCGGCAGCGCCGAGGTCGTCGACGTCGACGTCCAGCTCTCCGAGTGGTCGAGCAAGGCGAAGCTCGTGCAGCGCGGCGAGCAGCGCGGCGCTGACGTCAACATCGAGGACGCCGACATCCTCGTCGGTGGCGGGCGTGGCCTCGGGGCCAAAGAGGGCTTCGAGCTCTGCGAGCAGCTGGCCGAGTCGATGGGCGGCGCCGTCGCCGCGACGCGCGCGGTCGTCGACGCCGGTTGGTACCCCTACGCGGCCCAGATCGGTCAAACCGGGAAGACGGTGGCGCCGAAGCTGTACCTCGCCGCCGGCGTCTCCGGGGCGATCCAGCACAAGGTCGGGATGCAGAACTCGGAAAACATCCTCGCGATCAACAAGGACCCGAACGCGCCGATTTTCGAGTTCTCCGACCTCGGCGTGGTGGGCGACCTGCACAAAATCGTCCCCAAGCTGACCGAGGCGATCAAAGCCAAAAGGGGCGGCTGAGCTCCCGCTCAGTCGTCTTTCATCCGTAAAGGAGCCCACCCCACATGCCCGCCGTCGCACCCGCTGAGTTCCCGCCGCCTTTCGATCCCAACAGCGTCATCGGTCCGCCGACCGACGCGCCGGAGGATCGGATCGAGGTTGGAGTGGCGATCGTCGGCGGCGGGCCGGCTGGGCTCGCTTGCGCCAACAAGCTCCTGCAGCTGCTCGAGAACGAGCCGGAGCTGACCGAGAAGCTGGGCGAAGTTCCGGTCGCGGTGATCGAGAAGGGCAAAGTCGCCGGCGCGCACCTGCTCTCGGGGGCGAACATGAAGCCCTCGGCGATGGAAGAGCTCTTCCCCGACCTGCCGAAGGAGGAGTGGCCGGTCTACCAGGAGGTCACCAAGGACGCGGTCTACCTCCTCACCTCGAAAGCGGCGCTGCCGCTGAAGCCGATGCCGCCGAACTTCAAAAACCACGGCAACTACGTCACCTCGGTCGCCAAACTCGGCCGCTTCCTCGCCGAGAAAGCCGAAGAAGCCGGTGCCTACATCCTCAGCGAGACCGCCGCGACCAAACTGCTGGTCGAGGACCGGATCGTCAAAGGCGTGCGCTCCGGCGACCGCGGCCGCGGCAAGGAAGGCGAAGAGCTCGCCAACTTCGAGCCCGGGTCAGACGTGACCGCGAAGGCCACCGTCCTCGCCGAGGGCACGGTCGGCCACCTCACCTACGCCGCTTACGACTACTTCGACATGCACGGCGCCGACCCGATGCGCTGGGAGCTCGGGGTGAAAGAGGTCTGGGAGGTCAAAGAGCCACTCGACCGGGTCATCCACACGATGGGCTGGCCGCTGCGCAAATCGCCGCGCTTCAACGAGTTCGGCGGCAGCTTCATCTACCCGATGGGCGAGGACAAGATCTGCATCGGCCTGGTCGCCGGCCTCGACTACACCGACGCCACCTTCAGCGTCCACGACGCGCTGCAGCTGATGAAGACCCACCCTTTCATCAAGAAGCTGATCGACGGCGGCAAACGGGTTGCCTGGGGCGCGAAGACGATCCCCTCCGGCGGCTACTTCGCGATGCCGAAGCGGCTCGCGGTGCCGGGCATGATGGTCGCCGGCGACGCGGCCTCGATGGTCAACATCCCGACCCTGAAGGGCGTTCACTACGCGATGCACGCCGGGATGTACGCGGCGGAGACGATCGTCGAGACGCTGAAGCAGGATCCGGACTCGGTTAACTTCGAGGCCTACGACGACAAGGTCCGCAACTCGCTGATCGAGAAGGAGATCAAGCAGTCGCGGAACATGCGCCAGCCGTTCACCAAGGGCTTCTTCATGGGCGGCGCGATCGCCTCGGCGATGACCGTCACCAAAGGCGCTTTCCCTGGCGGCCACTGGTCCCAGGAGCACGACTCCGAGATCGAGATGGACCTCGGCAAGGCGGGGGACACCTACCCCAAGGCCGACAACGAGCTGACCTTCAACAAGCTCGACTCGGTCTTCCTCTCCGGCAACGCCACCCGCGACGACGCCCCCAACCACGTCCGCGTCCAGACCCATGTCCCCCGCGAGATCGCCCAGACCTGGGTCTCGATGTGCCCCGCTCAGGTCTACGAGATCCCCGAGGACCAGCTCGAAAACGGCGCGGCGGAGGTCGACGTCCACGTCACCGCCTCCAACTGCGTCCAGTGCGGTGCGATCACCGCCAAGGGCGGCCGCCTCACCCTCCCCGAGGGCGGCGACGGCCCGCTGTACCAAGAGACCTGATTCCGTAGAGAAGCTGCGCGAGAAACGGCACGATCCGCGCGCCACACGCGCGGATCGACCGCCTAGGCTCGGCGGATGCTTCCCGTGGGGACTTTCATCGGTGATGCGGCCTCTGGTGCCGGCTTCGTTGCTGCCTGCATCGCCGTTGTCGCAGCCTTTGTTCTGGCCTGGGGCTTTCTAATCGGGTAATGTTATGTCTGAGGAGGTCAAATGAGCGAGAGAACTGCATTCATCCTCTTCGGCATCGCACTTGCCGCGCTCACTGGCGGCTGGATGGTTGTCCTGAAGCTCCTCGGCGCGGGCGAGGAACTCCTGGCGGTAGCGTCTCTCCTAGTGCTACCGGTTGCCGGCTTCGGCGGAGGCTGGCTCTTTATGCGCTACCACTGAAGGCCGCTCGAAGACCCTCGGGCTACTGGAGGCGCGCGGGTTGAAGTCGAGGCTGTTGCGCCGTGGCGCAGAGATGACCGTCCACTGATCGCAGCCGGCGAAGGCTTCGTCGAGGCGCTGCGCCATCGTGCTGCGGGGCCGATCCTGGTCGAAGATCTGCTTGGACATACCGCTCCGTCCTGTAGGGGGCATGGGCAAAGATTTCCTCAGGCCGTCGGACGGAAAATATGCTCTTTGCGGCCCTCTGGGAACGCTTGTTCGTTTTTGACCGCTAAGACGAAGCCGCAAACTCGGCACTTTCTAGTTGACTCGTCTGCCGGGATCTGTCGCGAGGAGGGGTGGGTGTCCCTCTCGGGACCGGCGTCCTGTTCCTTGCACAGATCACTCAGCGAGAGACGGCCAACTTAAAGGCTAGGAACCCAGGTCCCGAGAGGGACACCCACCCCTCCCACAAGCAGACCTTCGTCCCTCAGCCAATGAACTCGGCGATCTCGTCCGCCACCCGCTGCGGCTGATCCCAGGGAACGAACGTTTTAGCGTCGGGAATCTGTACCAACTCGGTGTTGTTGGTTTCGCTCGCTAGCCGTTCGGCGTACTTGATCGGGAAGAACTTGTCGCCGGGGGCCCAGAGGAGGCGGATCGGGAGTTCGGTGCCGCGGAGTTTCTCGGCCGCGTCGAGGGTGTAGCGCTTGTTGAGACCGACGGTGACCTTTTTCAGGTCGCGCAAGGAGGCCGAGTCGCGGGTGCCGGCCTCGAGCCAGGATGCGACCAGGTCCTGCGGTATGCCTTTGCGGGAGAAGGGGGCGAAAGCAGCACGGCCGATCATCGGGATCCGGAACGGCGCCGAGATCGCGCCGATGCCGCCAGGCAGCTTCGCCAAATGCGGCAGCGCCTTGAAGATCCCCGGCGGGAAGTTGTCGTGGCTGTCGCAATTGGTGAGGACGAGGCGGCCGAGGCGCTGCGGGTGATTCGCCGCCAGCACCTGCGAGATCGCGCCCCCGGAGTCGTTGCCGACCACGGTCACGTCGTCGAGTTCAAGGCGCTCGAGGAAGTCGGCGATCAAGCGGGCGATGCCGGTGGGGGAGAGATCGGCGACCGGGTTCATCGCCACCTGCTGCGCGCCGAAGGGCCAGTCAGGCGCGAAGCAGCGGTAGCGGGCAGAGAGACGGTCGAGGACCCCGTCCCAGAGCCGACCGTCAACCAGATAGCCGTGGACGAAGACGACCGGCTTGCCCTCGCCCGCCTCGCGATAGCGAATCCTCCCGGCCGGGAGTTGGATCTCTTTGCGTTCGCTCGTCAGGGTCGTCATGCTCGCCTCCAAGGTTGGCTGTTGCTTTGCTCGACTACCTCAACCAAGATACATACTGCATGAATGTAAGTCCAGAATCCCGCGAACCCCAGGAACCTCAGAAGAGGCGGACCCAGAAGGAACGCACCGAGTCGACGCGCGAGGCGCTGATCGCCGCCGCGCGCCGGCTATTCACCAAGCGCGGCTACGAGAACGTCGGCACCGAGGAGATCGTGCGCACCGCGGGGGTCACGCGCGGGGCGCTCTACCACCACTTCGGCGACAAGGCGAGTCTGCTTGAAGCGGTCTACAACCGGATCGAGGCGGAATCGACCGAGCGGGTGGCCCGGATCGTCCTCGGCTCCGAGCTGCACAGCCCGCTCGAGGCGATGAAAGCCGGGATCGTGGCCTTTCTCGAGGAGTGCGAAAAGCCGGAGCTGCGGCAGGTCGCCCTCCACGACGCCCCAGCTGTCCTCGGCTGGGAGCGCTGGCGGGAGATCGGCGCCGCCAACGGTCTCGGCCTGATCGAAGCGAGCCTGGCCGCCGCAATCGAGGCGGGCGAGATCCGCCAGGTGCCGGTGAAGCCGACCGCGCACCTGCTGATGGGGGCCCTGGACGAGGCGGCGATGCTGCTGGCCCGCGATCAGCGGGAGGAGGCACGGGGCGAGGTGACCGAGGTTCTAGTGACGCTGCTGGAGAGCTTCGCGGTCGAGCGTGCGTAGCGGGTCGGCCAGGCGCCGCGACTCCTTCTGCGCGTACATCCGCGCGTCGGCGAGCTGCATCGCCGCGGCCGGCGTCTCGGCCTCCTCCGGCACCGAGACGAGGCCCCAGGCGGCGCTGAGGTCGTAGCCGGAACCGCTGGCCGTCAGCGCTTCCGCGGCGCGCTTGGCGACCCGGTCGCGGTCGCCTCGGTCGTCGATCAGCACTACGAACTCATCGCCGCCGATCCGGTAGCCGGTTGCGTCGGCTTCGATCGCATCCCGCATCTGGTCGCCCATCCGGCTGAGCATCGCGTCGCCGGCCGGATGGCCGAAGGTGTCGTTGTAGTGCTTGAAGCCGTTGAGATCGAGCAGCATCAGCGTCAGCGGATCCTCGGAAGCGCGCCGGCAGCGTTCCTCCAGGTCCATTCGCAGTCGCCCCTGACTGCCGAGGCCGGTCAGCGGATCGGTCCGCACCTGCTCCAGCAGGCGCTTGTTCGCGCGTACGCTCAGCGCCAGCCGGGCCACCACCGCCAGCATCGTCACCGACCACAGCACCGTGGTCAGGAGGCTGGCCTGGGCGAAGTACTGCATCAGCACGAGGGCGACCATCGTCACCGCGACGATCGCCGGCACGATCACTTCGCGCAGGCCGTCGAAGCGACCCTCGGGCCGGATCGTCGCCGCGTCCGGCTGCCAGGCCTGGGCCCCGATCAGGAGGGCGGAGAGGAGATAGATCGGTTCCACCCAATCGCCGCCGGGGAGGTTGGCTTCGTAGGTCTGCAGGGTGTAGGCGACGTCGGCCACGGCCATCGTCGCCAGGCCGGCGAGCAGCAGCGCCCAGGTGCGCCCGGGCCGCCAGCGGGTGAGGGCGACCACGCCTACCGCTAACGCGAAAAGGACCACGTCACCGAGCGGGTAGGCGAGGGTCGTCGCCGCCTGCAGGGTGCTGCCTTCGGTCCGGTCGGCGACGAATTCGAAGATCAGGGCCGCTCCGAGCGCCGCCGTCCCCAGCGCGGCGATCGCTCCATCCATCCAGAGGCGGGGATCGAGCCGGTCGGCATGGGCCCGCACGAGCAGGTAGAGGCCGGCCACCGCCAGCGGATAGAAGGCGAGGTAGCCGACGTCGGCGGGGGAGGGGTAGGGCGCGCCGGCGTTGCCTTCGATGTAGAGCGTCCAGTAGATCTCGGCCGCTGCCCAGGCGAAGACGGCGGCGGCGATCAGGAGCCAGGCGGGACGCTCGCGTCCGCCGCGAGAGGCCCGCAACAGGCAGGCGAGCCCCGCACCGGCGACGACCGCGTCGTAGATCGGCCCGTTGACCGTCGAAGTGATCTCGCCGCCGCCGATCCCGACCCAGTCGTGGAGGATCGCGACCGCTGCGCCGCCGAACAGAACCGCTCCTAAAGCCTTTTGCACAGGGACCTATCGGCAAGGCTTGCGCGGTTCTCTAGACTTGGTGGAGATGAAGGCTGAAATCCACCCCGAATACAAGCTTGCCAACGTGCATTGCTCGTGCGGCAACCAGTTCTACACGCGGTCGACTAGTGATGACCTGCATGTCGAGCTCTGCTCCGAGTGCCACCCCTTTTACACGGGCAAGCAGAAGCTGGTCGACACCGGCGGTCGCGTCGAGCGGTTCCAGCGCCGCGCCGCCAAGCACAGGGCTGGGAAGTAGCGCGTGAGCCCCCCGTCGGGCTCGGCACTCGCATCCCACGAGAACTCCTCCGCTACCAACGGAGGAGATCCCCTGCGCATGCCCGATGGGGCGCTTGTCGCCAAACGCGACGCCCCCGTCGGCGGTCAGGCCGTACTCGAGGGCGTGATGATGCGCGGCGTCTCGGTCTGGGCTGTCGCCGTGCGCTCGCCGGAGGGCCAGATCGAGGTCGAAACCGAGCCGATCAAGCCCTGGGCCGAACGGCACCGGATCTGGCGCCTGCCGGTGATCCGCGGCGTCGTCGCCCTCGGCGAGTCGCTGAAGATCGGCTTCAAAGCGCTGGCCATCTCCGCCAACGCGCAGCTCGACGAGGACGAGGACGGCCAGAAGGAAGAAATCGGCGGCTGGGTCTGGGGCCTGACGATCGTCCTCTCGATGCTGATGGCCGTCGGCCTCTTCTTCGTCGTCCCGGTCGGCCTCACCAGCCTGATCAAGGACCAGCTTGGCTCGCCTCTGCTCTTCTGGCTGGTCGAGGGGGTGCTCCGCACGGGGATCTTCATCGGCTACATCGCCGCGATCAGCAAGATGCCGGACCTGCGGCGCGTCTTCGAGTACCACGGCGCCGAGCACAAGACGATCTCCTGCTACGAGGCCGAAGACGAACTTGTTCCTGCGCGGGCCAAGCTCTACTCGCGGTTGCATCCGCGTTGCGGGACCAGCTTCCTGCTGATCGTGATGGTGCTGGCGATCTTCGTCTTCGCTCCGCTTGGCCTGCCCGCCTGGTACTGGCTCCTGGCCTCGCGCATCCTCGGCATCCCGCTGATCGCCGGGCTCTCCTACGAGGTGATCAAGTGGGCCGGCAAAAACCGTCGCAAAGCTTGGGTGCGGGCTGTCATGTGGCCGGGCCTGATGCTGCAAAACCTGACCACCCGTGAGCCCGACGAAGAGCAGCTCGCGGTGGCGATCGCCTCCCTCAACGCGGTGCTGGCTCGGGAGACCCCCGAGGAGGCGGCTAAAAAGCCGCACATCGAGATCGTCGCTTAGGGGCTGCTGGCGCGCGGGTCCCCCCTGCGACGCCACCCGCGCGAGGGGCCGCGCCGATTAGCTCTATTTTTGAGACGTGATCGAGTCACTCGTCGAACAGATCGAGAGTCGGTTCTCCGACTTAGAGGCGCAGATGTCTGATCCCCAGGTGATTGGGGATCGGGAGCGGTACGCCGCGGTCGGGCGTGAATATCGTGAGCTGCAGCCTGCCCATGAGCTGGCGGGGCGCTGGCGGACGCTGCGCGACGACCTCGAAGGGGCGCGCGAGCTGCTGGCCGAGGACGAGGACGAGGAAATGCGACAGGTCGTCGAGGAGGCGCCGGCCCAGCTGGAGGAGCTGGAAGAGGAGATCCGCCTGGCGATGGTCGAGCGCGATCCCAACGACGAGAAGAACGTGATCGTCGAGATCCGCGCCGGCACCGGCGGCGACGAGGCGGCGCTCTTCGCGGGCGACCTCTTCGCTATGTACTCGCGCTACGCGCAGGCCAAGGGATGGAAGGTCGAGGTCATGTCCGAGAGCGAGGGCACGGCCGGCGGCTTCAAGGAGATCGTGGCCGAAATCAAAGGCCGGGGCGTCTTCGCAAGGCTGAAGTTCGAGAGCGGCGTCCACCGGGTCCAGCGTGTTCCCGATACGGAGACGCAAGGGCGCATCCACACGTCGGCCGCCACCGTCG
>DASZEL010000019.1:0-4291 GCA_035940865.1 Solirubrobacterales bacterium | reverse complement strand
CCACCACAACATATAGTGGTATAATCGGTCCCTGGAGGCAAGTTTTCCACAACATCTTGTGTGCGAGGTGCTTGACCCGAGCTCCGGATCGGTGCTTAATCACATCGCTGTAGTTCGTGGATCTGTCCGTTCGTCGTCCCGCTCGGCTCAGCTGACCCGGTCCGCAGCACCGCTCAGCGCCGGCTTCTCCAGGGGACGGAGGTGCGCGACCCCGATCAGGACGGGGGTCGCAGGAGGTCAATCATCGTGGCCAAGACCCGGGATGCCCTGTCTGTCGAGAACGGCCCCGCCCGCCGCGGCCTGCAGGTGCGGCGCCTGTTCACGACCAGGGGAACCCACCCCTACGACGAGCTCACCTGGGAGCGCAGGGACGCCGTCATCACCAACTGGCGCGATGGCACCACCGCCTTCGAGCAGCGCGACCTCGAGTTCCCCGCGACCTGGTCGCAGAACGCCACCAACATCGTCGCCCAGAAGTACTTCCGCGGCCCCCTGGGCACCCCCCAGCGGGAGCACTCGGTACGCCAGATGGTGGACAGGGTCGCCGGCACCATCACCCGCTGGGGCACCAAGGACGGCTACTTCGCCACCGACGACGACGCCCGGGCGTTCCAGGCCGAGCTGACCCACCTGCTGGTCAACCAGAAGGCCGCCTTCAACTCCCCGGTCTGGTTCAACGTCGGGGTCGAGCCCGAGCCCCAGTGCTCGGCCTGCTTCATCCTCTCGGTCGAGGACACCATGCCGTCGATCCTCAACTGGTACGTCGAGGAGGGCATGATCTTCAAGGGCGGGTCGGGGTCGGGCATCAACCTGTCGACCATCCGCTCCTCCCGGGAGCAGCTGGGCAACGGCGGCGAGGCCTCGGGGCCGGTGTCGTTCATGCGCGGGGCCGACGCCTCGGCCGGGACCATCAAGTCGGGCGGCAAGACCCGGCGGGCGGCCAAGATGGTCGTGCTCAACGTCGACCACCCCGACATCCGCGACTTCATCTGGTGCAAGGCCCGCGAGGAGCACAAGGCCCGGGTGCTGCGCGACGCCGGCTTCGACATGGACCTGGACGGCCGCGACTCGATCAGCATCCAGTACCAGAACGCCAACAACTCGGTCCGGGTCACCGACGAGTTCATGGAGGCGGTCGAGGCCGGCGAGGACTGGCAGCTGATCGCGCGCGCCACCGGCGAGCCGGTGAAGACGCTCGACGCGCGCGAGCTGATGAACCAGATCGCCGACGCCGCCTGGCGCTGCGCCGACCCAGGCGTCCAGTACGACACGATCATCAACCGCTGGCACACCTGCCCGGAGTCGGGCCGGATCAACGCCTCCAACCCCTGCAGCGAGTACATGCACGTCGATGACTCGGCCTGCAACCTCGCCTCGCTCAACCTGATGAAATTCCGCCGCGAGGACGGCAGCTTCGACACGGCGGAGTTCGAGCACGCCGTCGACATCGTCTTCCTCGCCCAGGAGATCGTCGTCGGCTTCTCCAGCTACCCGACCGAGGAGATCACCGAGAACGCCAACCGCTTCCGCCAGCTCGGCCTCGGCTACGCCAACCTCGGCGCCCTGCTGATGTCGGACGGCCTCCCCTACGACTCCGACGAGGGCCGCAACGTCGCCGCTGCGATCACGGCGCTGATGACCGGCCGCGCCTACCGCCAGTCGGCGCTGATCGCCGCCGAGGCGACTGGGCCCTACGAGGAGTACGCGAAGAACCGCGAGCCCCACAACGGGGTCATGCGGATGCACCGCGATGCCGCCTACGAGGTCGACGCGACCGGGATCAAAGGCGAGCTGCTCGAGGCCGCGCAGCGGGCCTGGGACGAAGCGGTGGAGCTCGGCGAGAAACACGGCTACCGCAACGCCCAGGCGACGGTCCTGGCGCCGACCGGGACGATCAGCTTCCTGATGGACTGCGATACGACCGGGATCGAGCCCGACTTCTCCCTGGTCAAGTTCAAGGAGCTGGTCGGCGGCGGCTCGATGACGATCGTCAACCAGTCGGTGCCGATGGCGCTGGAGGCGATGGGCTACTCGGAGGCCGAGATCGACCAGATCAACGCCCACATCGCCGAGAAGAACACGATCGTCGGCGCCCCCGGCCTCAAGGACGAGCACCTGCCCGTCTTCGACGTCGCGGTCGGCGAGCGGGCGATCTCCCACACCGGCCACATCGACATGATGGCGGCGACGCAGCCGTTCATCTCCGGGGCGATCTCGAAGACCGTCAACCTGCCGCAGTCGGCCACGGTCGAGGACATCGCCGACGCCTACACCCGCGGCTGGAAGGGCGGCCTCAAGGCGCTGGCGATCTACCGCGACGGCTCGAAGACCGCGCAGGCGCTGCGCACCGACGCGCAGGAGGAAAAGGCGGCGGAGGCCGAACAGCAGATGCCTGAGCCGATCCGTAAAAAGATGCCGCGCGAGCGCGAATCGATCACCCACAAGTTCTCGATCGCCGGCCACGAGGGCTACATCACCGCCGGCAAATACGAGGACGGCTCGGTCGGCGAGATTTTCCTCACCGACATCGGCAAGGAGGGGTCGACGATGCGAGGGCTGATGAACGCCTTCGCGACCGCGATCTCGCTCGGGCTGCAGTACGGCGTCCCGCTCGAAGACTTCGTGCGCAAGTTCAGCTACATGCGCTTTGAGCCGGAGGGCATCACCGGCAACCCCGAGATCCCCTTCGCCAAATCGCTGCCGGACTACATCATGCGCTGGGTCGCCAGCCGCTTCATCGAGGACACGGAGACGCTGGAGGAACTCGGGATCATGACCTCCGAGGTCCGCGCCAAGAAGGACGCCGAGACCGCCCAGCTGGCAATCGGCCTCACCGGCGACACCGCCGGCCCGGCCAACGGCAACGGCCACACGAACGGCGGCAACGGCAACGGCGGCGCGGTCGCGCCGACGGCGGCGATGACCGAAACCCCCCCGGTCAGGCCGGCGAAGATGCACGGCCTCGATCTCGGCCCCGCCTGCGAGCAGTGCGGCGGCATGATGCAGCGGACGGGCTCCTGCTACACGTGCTCCAGCTGCGGCAACAACACCGGCTGCGGCTGAGCCGGAGACCGGCCGCGAGAAGCGGCTGGTTTCTTTAGAAGCGATCGGAGCGCCATGGACGCAAACCTCGAGATCGACCACATCGTGATCGGGGTCAGCGACAGGTCGCGCTCCGATCGCTTCTACTCGGAGGTGCTTGGCGCCCACATCGAGGCGGTTGCGCCAGGAAGAGTCGCCTACCGAATCGGTCCGCAGCGCTTGAACGTGCACGAGCCGGCCTCCTCGCCCCAGCCGGTCGCGGCAGACCCGGTGCGACCAGGCAACAGCGACCTTTGCTTCGTCTGGCCGGGGGACGCCGCAAGCGCGGCCGAGCATCTGCGCACGCATGGCGTGGAGATCGTTGAAGGGCCGGTGGAGCGGGAGGGTGCGCGAGGCACCGGCACCAGCGTCTACTGCCGGGATCCCGACGGCAGCCTGGTTGAGCTGATCTCCTACAGCTAGAGCTCTACGCCCCGGGCCGCCAGCCATTCGGCGAGCGCCTCGGGTGGGTTGCCTTCGAAGGTGAGGCGGACGCCCTCGCGGAGGACGTGGTCGCCGTTGTTGGCTTGACTGGGGTTGGTGGCAAGCCAGAAGGCAGCGGCTGCGGCAGCCTGGGCGGCGGGGTCGTCGCCTTCGGGGTCGATCCCTTGGACGGTGCTGAGCAGCTCGCCCCTCAGGTCCTCGGCGGCGGTGGTCGGCCGGTCGTCGTCCTCGAAGCTCTCGAAGAAGCCGATCACCGCGGTGTCGGTGCCCTCGGGGTCGACGATCGCCGTCGCCTCGCGTACGGCTTCGGAGATCGTCGGGATCGTTTCGCGGTTGCCCGGCTTCACGCGGACTACCTACCCACTTGCTGACGAGACGGAAACGTCAGATGGCCGTTAGCTGAGGACGACCGTCGCGTCGTGCCTTGGCGTCTCAGTGATCGCGCGGCGGAAGGGGCGCTCTGAAGCTGGATCGGCGGGCGTGATCTCGTAGCGGCGGACGAGCTCGCGGAGCACGACGCTCATCTCGAACTGGGCGAAGGCGGCGCCGAGGCAGCGGCGGACGCCGCCGCCGAACGGGACCCAGGAGTAGGTCGCGGGCGCGTCGGCGAGGAAGCGCTCGGGGCGGAAGGCGTAGGGCTCCGGGTAGAGGTCGGGGCGGGTGTGGGTGAGCCAGATCGCGGGCGTGACGTCGGACTCCGCAGGGAGGACGTGGTCCCCCACGCGCAGCTCCGAGCGCAGCCGCCGGCCGGCGAGCGGGAGCACGG
>DASZEL010000018.1:0-161635 GCA_035940865.1 Solirubrobacterales bacterium | reverse complement strand
GCCGGGCCGCGGCCAGCGCGAACGAGGGCGCCACCGCCCGCCCCCGCATGCCCACGACCCCGGTGCGCACCGGCCGGTCGACCGCCGCGCCGAGGAGCGCGAGCAGCCCGAGCCCGCCGAAGCCGCCGGCGCCGGGCCCCTCCGAGGGAGCCTCGCCGCCGTTGCGCCGCGCCTCGCCGACGCGCTCGGCGAACTCGCGCAGGGTGGCGTAGACGCCCTCGTCGCCGCGGACCTCGAACGCGTCGGTCGCGATGCGCGCCGCCTCGCCGCGCTGGAGCACCGTGCTCGCCGCGCGGAACCGGTCGCCGGCGACGACCGCGTACGTCCCCGGGCGCCGCAGCTCGTTCGCGATGGCGCGCGCGACGCCCTCGGCGCTGCCGCCGGCCTCGTCGGCCGCGGCGTCTGGCACGATCGCGACGTACATCGGCCCGGCCCCGGCGTCGGCGATCTGCCGTTCGAGCGCCGCCTCCTCCCGCGGGGAGATCGCGTGCTCGGCGTCCGGGTCGACGTAGACGGGGCTCGTCCGCAGCGCCTGCGCCGCCTCGCCGACGAGCGACTGCTGCGTGCCGACCTGCGCGGCCGCGGGCGCGGCGAGGGTCAGCAGCGCGGTCAGGGCCACGATCGCGAGGCGGGTCACGGCGAAGGGTTGCCCGTCAGCCCGCCGGCGCAAGCGGGCCGCGCGGCGCAGAGCGGGGCCGGAGCGCAGAGCGGCGCCGGAGCGCCGGCCGGAGCTACGCGGCGCGCGCCCGCCGCTCGCCGCCCCCGAACGCGGCCCGCAGCGCCTCCCGCAGCGTCCGCGCCTCGACCCCGCCGCTCCCGGGCGGCCCGACGACCGTGCGAAGCCCGAACTTCGCGGCCTCCTCCCGCCGCCGCTCGGAATGCCCGACGGAGCGGATCTCGCCGGTGAGCCCGACCTCGCCGAAGGCGACGAGCGGGAGAGGGCCGTCCAGCGCCACCCCCCGCGCTGCTCCGGCGACCGCCAGCGCGACCGCGAGGTCGGCTCCGGGCTCGTCCACCCGCACGCCCCCGACGACGTTGACGAAGACGTCCGCCGTACCCGTCCCCACGCCGGCGTGGCGGCCGAGGACCGCTAGGACGAGCGCCAGCCGGTTGCGGTCGAGGCCGTTCACCACCCTTCGCGGCGGCACGAGCTCGGACGGGGACACGAGGGCCTGGACCTCGACGAGCAGCGGCCGGGAGCCCTCCATCGCCGCGAGCACCACCGAGCCGGGCGCCCGGGTGGCCTCGCCGACGAACCGGGCGCTCGCGTCGAGGACCTCGACGAGGCCGCCCGAGCGCATCTCGAACACGCCCGCCTCCGACGTCGAGCCGAAGCGGTTCTTGAGGGCGCGGAGCGTCCGGTACGTCCGCTCGCGCTCGCCCTCGAACTGGACCACGCAGTCGACGAGGTGCTCGAGCACGCGCGGGCCGGCGAGCGAGCCCTCCTTGGTCACGTGGCCGACGAGCACGACCGCGATCGCGTGCGCCTTCGCCACCCGCATGATCCGCGACGCGACCTCGCGCACCTGCCCGACCGACCCGGGCGCGCCGCTCAGCTCGGCGGCGTGCAGCGTCTGCACCGAGTCGATGACGCACACCTCCGGCCGCTCGGCCTCGAGCGTCGCGAGCACCGTGTCGAGGTCGGTCTCCGCGACGACCGGCACGTCCAGCGCCGCGCCCGCCAGCCGCTCGGCCCGCAGCCGGATCTGCGCCGCCGACTCCTCGCCGGACACGTACAGCGTCCGCCGCCCGGCGCCGGCCAGGTTCCCCAGCGCCATGTTGGTCAGCGTCGACTTGCCGATCCCCGGCGACCCGCCGAGCAGCACGAGCGAGCCGGGCACGATGCCGCCGCCGAGCACCCGGTCGAGCTCGCCGATCCCCGTCGACAGCCGCGGCACGGGCGCGGTGTCGACCTCGGACAGCGGGCGCGGGCGGGCCGGCGCGGCCCCCCGCACGGAGCCCGAGCGCGGCGCCGCCGCCTCCTCCACCAGCGTGTTCCACTCCCCGCACCCCGGGCAGCGGCCCTCCCACCGCGGGGTCGAGTGCCCGCACGAGGAGCAGACGTGGAGCGTGGTCGGGCGCGGCATCGCCGGGCGACCCTACGCGCCGCACCCGACAGCTCCCACGAGACGTGGCACACTCGGCGCACATCGGCGAGAGGAGCGACACATGGCGACACGGAACGGCAGCGCGGTCTGGCGCGGGGACCTGGAGGGCGGCGAGGGACGGATCACGGTCGGCAACGGCGTCCACGAGGGCCCGTACTCGTTCAAGAGCCGCTTCGAGGACGGCGAGGGCACGAACCCCGAGGAGCTGATCGCCGCCGCCGAGGCCGGCTGCTTCACGATGGCCATGAGCCTGATGCTCAGCACCGAGGGCCACACCCCGGAGGAGCTGCACACGGACGCCCGCGCCGTCCTGCGCAACGTCGACGGCAAGCCGACGATCACCGGCATGAACCTCAAGACGCGCGGCCGCGTCCCCGGCATCGACCAGGAGACGTTCCAGCGCACCGCCGAGCGCGCCAAGGAGGAGTGCGTGATCTCCCGCGCCCTCGCCGGCGTCGAGGACTTCCAGGTCGAGGCGACGCTCGAGAGCTAGAGCGCGTCGAGCGCCCCGAGGACGTCGGCGACCAGGTCGTCGGCGTCCTCGATCCCGGCCGAGAACCGGATGAACCCCTCGGGGACGTCCTCCAGCCCCCACCGCGCGCGCCGCTCGGCGCTGGAGTGCACCCCGCCGAACGAGGTCGCCTCGGTCACCAGCTCGCACGCCGCCAGGAAGCGCGAGGCCGCGTCCGCCGACGCCAGCGTGAACGCCAGCACCGGCCCGAACAGCCCGTTCATCTGCCGCGCGGCCGCCTCGTGGCCGGCGTGCGACGGCAGCCCCGGGTAGAGCACGCCGGTCACCGCGGCGTGCTCCGACAGAGCGCGCGCCAGCGCCAGCGCGTTCGCGCACTGGCGCTCCAGCCGCACGCCGAGCGTCGCCATCGACCGGTGCGCGAGCCACGCCTCGAACGGCCCGGGGATCGCCCCGGTCGCGTCGCGCCAGCCCCGCACGGCCGCCGCGTGCTCGGGCGACCGGCACGCCACGTGGCCCAGGACGAGGTCGGAGTGGCCGGTCATCGCCTTCGAGTCCGACACCACCGACACGTCCGCGCCCAGACCGAGCGAGGCCTGGGCCAGCGGCGTCGCCAGCGTGCCGTCGACCGCCAGCAGCGCCCCCGCCGCGTGCACGGCCGACGCGAACGCCTCGACGTCGATCACCGTCAGCGACGGGTTCGTCGGCGTCTCGATCCACACGAGCCGCGCGCCCTCGGCCAGCGCCAGCAGCGCCTCCGGGTCGCTCGGCGCCGAGCGCACGGGAACGCCGATCAGCGACGCCGCCCGAGCCACCGTCCCGTACGTGTCGTCCGGCAGGACCACCGGGCCGCCCCCGCCGAGCACCTGCAGCACCGCCGTGCACGCCGCCATCCCGGAGGCGAAGCCCAGCGCCGGCCCGCCCTCCAGAGCGGACAGCGCCTCCTCCCACCGCGACCACGTCGGGTTCACGTACCGCCCGTAGCCGCGCGGGTCAGCGTCCCCGGCCAGGTGGTACGGCGCGGCGAACGTCGGCCCGGGCAGGTACGGCTCGCCGTCGGCCGGCGCGGGCAGCCCCGCGTGGACCGCCCGCGTGCTACGCCCGCTCACAGCTCTCGAAGCCCGACTCACGGTGCGAACGGTCGCAGAACGGCTTGGTCCGCGACTGCCCGCAGCGGCACAGCGCCACCGGGCGGGAGCCGTCAAGCTGCCACGCGTTTCCGTCCGGGTCGACGATCCGCACCGGGCCCGTGACCTTGTACGGCCCGTTGTCGCGCACCTTGATCTCGACCGGCGGGTTCTCGTCCACAGGCAGGAAACAACCTACAAGGGAGGCCCCATGAGGCTGAGGACGCCCTCGCCCTCGTTCGTCATCTCGATGATCGCGCTGATCATGGCCAGCACCGGGACGGCGGTCGCCGCGGTGAGCTATGCGCGCAACGCCGGGAAGGTCGACGGCAAGTCGGCCGTCGCCAGCACCGCGACGCTCAAGCGCGCCGCGGGCAAGCTCGTCGCCACCAACCGCCGCGGCCCCGAGCGCGGCAAGATCCCCGGCAAGTTCCTCGCCGGCGTCGTCCGCGGGCAGAGCCAGAAGTTCGGCCGCCTGATCGAGGTCGTCGACAACGCCAACGGCGCGCCGCAGGCGATCGCCGGCGCGCCCGGCCTCGGCACGATGACCGTCTCGTGCAACGACCAGGCGCCGCGCGCCGGCGTGGAGGACCCGCGCATGGTGATCTCGTTCGCCAACGGCTCGGGCGCGACGATCAACCTGGCCCGCCGCGCCGGCAACGGCGAGGGCGCCGTCACGCTGATGCAGCCCGGGGCCGTCGACACGTTCGTCGTCGGCGGCAGCGAGATATTCGACGTCCACGTCGAGCGCAACCTGCAGAACCTGCGCATCGAGGGCGTCGTCCGGCAGGACGGCCGCGGGAGCGCGGCGGCCGCCTGCCTGGTCTACGGGTTCGCGATCGGGGTCTGAGCCCTACTCGGCCGGCGGGGTGTCCGGCGCCTCCGGCTCGCGAGCCGGGGCGTCGGCGCCCTCGTCGCCCGGCGTGCCCTCGCCGTCGCCGCCGCCCACCGCGGCCGGGACCTTCTTCGGCGCGATGATCGACAGCCGCACGGGGTCGCCGCCGTCGTTGGGGCCGCCCTCGGTGTCCTCGGCCTTGTCGACCATCACCGTGGCGCCCTGCTCGAGCTCGGCGCGCAGGACGAAGTCGGCCAGCGGGTCCTCGATGTAGCGCTGGATCGCGCGGCGCAGCGGCCGGGCGCCCATCGCCGGGTCCCACCCCTTCTCGACCAGGAGGTCCTTGGCCTCCTCCGACAGCTCGAGCTGCAGCTCGCGCTCGGCCATCGACTCGCGGATCCGCAGCAGCAGCAGGTCGATGATCTGCTTGATCTCGTCCTTCTGGAGCTTGTGGAAGACGATGACGTCGTCGATGCGGTTGAGGAACTCGGGCCGGAAGACCTTCTTCAGCTCGCCCATGATCCGGCTCTTCATGTCCTCGTAGGACACGCCGGTCTCGTCCTCGGTGACCGCGAAGCCGAGCGGGGTGTTCCGCGCGATCTCCGACGCCCCGATGTTCGAGGTCATGATCACGATGCAGTGGCGGAAGTCGACCGTGCGGCCCTGCGCGTCGGTCAGCCGGCCGTCCTCGAGGATCTGCAGGAGGATGTTGAAGACGTCCGGGTGCGCCTTCTCGATCTCGTCGAGCAGCAGGACGGAGTACGGCTTGCGGCGCACCGCCTCGGTGAGCTGGCCGCCCTCGTCGTAGCCGATGTAGCCCGGGGGCGAGCCGACGAGCCGGGACACGGCGTGCTTCTCCATGTACTCCGACATGTCGATGCGCACCATCGCGTCCTCGTCGCCGAACAGGAACTCGGCGAGCGTGCGCGCCAGCTCGGTCTTGCCGACGCCGGACGGCCCGAGGAACACGAACGAGCCGGTCGGCCGCTTCGGGTCCTTCAGCCCCGCGCGCGAGCGGCGGATCGCCTTCGAGATGACCTCGACCGCGGCGTGCTGGCCGATGACGCGCTTGTGCAGCTCGTCCTCCATGCGCATGAGCTTCTGCGTCTCGGCCTCGGTGAGCTTGAAGACGGGGATGCCGGTCCACATCGAGACGATGTCGGCGATCTCCTCCTCGCCGATGGCCGGGCGCTCGCCGCCCTCGCCGCTCTCCCAGCGCTGCTCCAGCTCGCGCTTCTTGTTCGTGAGCCGGCGCTCGGTGTCGCGCAGCGACGCGGCCTTCTCGAACTCCTGCGCCTCGATCGCCGCCTCCTTGGCGCGGCGCGTCTGCTCGATCTCGTCCTCCAGCTCGCGGTACACGGGCGGGGACGTCATCGACTTGATGCGCATGCGCGACGCGGCCTCGTCGATGAGGTCGATGGCCTTGTCGGGCAGGAAGCGGTCGGAGATGTAGCGGTCGGCCAGCTCGGCCGCCGCCTCGAGCGCCTCGTCGGTGATGTTGACCTTGTGGTGCGCCTCGTAGCGGTCGCGCAGGCCCTTGAGGATCTGCACGGTCTCGTCGGTCGTCGGCTGGTCGACGCGGATCTGCTGGAAGCGGCGCTCCAGCGCCGAGTCGCGCTCGAGGTACTTGCGGTACTCGTCGAGCGTCGTCGCGCCGATCGTCTGCAGCTCGCCGCGCGCCAGCGCCGGCTTGAGGATCGACGCGGCGTCGATCGCGCCCTCGGCGGCGCCCGCCCCGACGAGGTTGTGCAGCTCGTCGATGAACAGGATGATGTCGCCGCGCTGGGTGATCTCCTTCATCACCTTCTTCAGGCGCTCCTCGAACTCGCCGCGGTACTTCGAGCCGGCGACGAGGGCCGCGAGGTCCAGCGTGTAGATCTGCTTGCCCTTGAGCAGCTCGGGGACGTCGGCGTTCGTGATGCGCTGCGCCAGGCCCTCGACCACGGCCGTCTTGCCGACGCCGGGCTCGCCGATGAGCACCGGGTTGTTCTTCGTGCGGCGCGAGAGGATCTGCATGATCCGCTCGATCTCGGTCTCGCGGCCGACCACCGGGTCGAGCTTGCCGTCGGAGGCGAGCTTCGTGAGGTTGCGCCCGAACTGGTCGAGCAGCTTCGAGGACTTCTTGCCCTCCCCCGTGCCCGCCGCGGCGCCGGGCTGGCCGCCCTGGCCGCCGGAGCGCCGGCCGCCGGGGCCGGACAGCATGCGGATGACCTCGTTGCGGATCTTCTCGCTGTCGGCGTCGAAGTCGAGCAGGATGCGCGCCGCGACGCCCTCGTTCTCGCGCACCAGGCCGAGCAGGATGTGCTCGGTGCCGATGTAGTTGTGGCCCAGGCTCAGCGCCTCGCGCAGCGCCAGCTCGAGGACCTTCTTCGCGCGCGGCGTGAACGGGATCTGACCGCTGGTGACCTCCTCGCCGGAGCCGACGATGCGCACGACCTGCGCGCGCACGCGCTCGACGGTGATGTCCAGGGACTCGAGGACGCGGGCGGCCAGACCCTCCTCCTCGCGGAGCAGCCCGAGCAGGATGTGCTCGGTGCCGATGTAGTTGTGCTTGAGCGTGCGCGCCTCTTCCTGCGCGAGAACGACCACCTGCCTAGCCCGTTCTGTGAATCGCTCGAACATGGTGCTACGGGGTCCTTCCTGGGTGGAGAAGCGAAGTCGGCTCGAAGGGACGGGGAACGCTCATGTAATCGGCCGGACACCGCATGAGCCTGAGGGGGCCAGTCTACAACCCATGGTCCCCCCCTTTCGGCGGCTCGAAGCGCTCCCACGCCCACGTCGTCAGCTCGTGTCGCGTGGAAAGCTGGAGCTTGCGGAGAACGGAGGAGACGTGCGCCTCGACGGTCTTCACCGAGATGCCGAGCCGCTGTGCGATCTCCTTATACAGATAGCCACGTGCGATGTGCTGGATGACCTCCTGCTCGCGCGGGGTGAGCTGATCTATCTCGTCCTCTTGCGGTGCGGCGAAGGCGTCGAGGACGAAGCCGGCGAGGCGCGGGGAGAACACCGCGTCGCCCTCGTGGACGCGCTCGATCGCGTCGACCAGCTCGTCGGGCGCGATCGTCTTGGTCACGTAGCCGCGGGCGCCGGCCCGGATGACGGCGATGACGTCGCGCGGGTCGTCGGAGACGCTGAGCGCGAGGTAGCGCGGCCCGCGCGCGCGCCGGATGACCTCGACCCCTCCCCCGTCCGGCATGTGGACGTCGAGCAGCACCACGTCGGGCTCTTTCGACGCGATCTGGCCGACCGCCTGCTCGACGCCGCCCGCCTCGCCGACCACCTCGACCCGGCCCGCCAGCTCGGCGCGGACGCCGCTGCGGAACAGCGCGTGGTCGTCGACGATGAGGACGCGCGGCGTCACAGCGCCAGCTCCACCTCGGTGCCGCCGCCGGGCGCCGCGTGGACGGCCGCGCGGCCGCCGTTGCGCTCCATCCGCCCGACGATCGACTCGCGGATGCCGCGGCGGTCGGGCGGGACGGTCGCCGGGTCGAAGCCCGGCCCGCGGTCGCGGACGAAGACGCGCACGTCGTCGCCGCGCGCCTCGACGTAGACGGACACCGGCGCGCCGCCGGCGTGGCGGGCGGCGTTCGTCATCGCCTCGCGCGCGGCGGCGACGAGCGCCTCGCCGCGCGCGTCGAGCGGCCGGTCGCCGGACGCGACGACCTCGACCGCGACGCCGTGCGCCTGCTCGACGTCGCCCGCCGCGGCCTCGAGGGCGGCGACGAGGTTGCCCTGCGCGGCGGTGCGGCCGCTCAGCCAGGCGCGCAGCTCGCGCTCCTGCCGGCGCGCCAGCGCGGCGACCTGCGCGGGGTCGTCGGCGCGCTTCTGCACGAGCGCGAGCGTCTGCAGGACCGAGTCGTGCAGGTGCGCGGCGACCTCGGCGCGCTCGCGCTGCTGGACGCGCTCGCGCGCCAGGCGCACGAGGAACGGGCCGAAGATGACGCCGAGGACGACGGCGACGACGATCGCGCCGACCGCGACGTCGCGGGCGGCCCCGAGCGCGCCGGTCACCTGCAGGAAGACGAGGGCGGCGGCGAGGACGAGCGCGACCCCGACGCCGGTGCGGCTGACGTCGGGCAGGGAGATCGCGCGGCGGCGTTCGCCGGCGCGCGGGGCGGCGGCCTCGGCGCCGGCCTGCGACTGGCGCCAGAGCAGCGCGCCGCCGGCGGCGACGAGGACGAGCGGCCAGGCGATCGCGTCCGACAGCCACAGGCCGGCGCCGCGCATGGCGAGGAGCAGGCTCAGCACCAGCAGCCCCGCACCGAGCCCCGCCTCGACCGCGGCGCGGCCGGTGCGGATCCGCCGGACCGCCGTCCCCGAGGCGTCGGTGGGGATCGCCGCCCACGCGAGCGCGTACGCGACGACTCCCAGCCCGGTCGTGGCCGCGGCGATGAACGCGACCCGCACGACCAGCGGGTCGACCCCGAGCCGCTCGCCGAGCCCGGCGCACACGCCGGCGAGGACCCGCCCCTCGGCGGGCCGGCGCAGCGGGGCGTGGCGCGCCGTCGCCATGGCGCGACTCTAGTCGCGCCGGCTCAGCCCGCTCGCCAGCAGCGTCGCCCCGAGGGCCGCGAGCACCAGCGGCCCGAGCGCCGCGAACGTGAGGTCGAGCGCCCCGAGGCTGTCGGCGAGCAGCACGGCGCCGAGGACGAGGACGGCGAGGCCGGCGACGAGGGTGGGGACGTGGGCGCCGGGCGGCGTCATGCCGCGCACGCCTCGTTGCCGGAGGCCTCGTCGTCGTCGCCGTCGTCGCCTCGCCAGCGCCGCGGCCCCTGCCAGCGGTGGTCGCGCTCGTCGTGGCGCACCTCGACGGCGCCGAAGCCCACGTCGGCGTCGACGACGAGGCGCGGCGTGCCGGCCGGGGCCGCGTTGACGTCCTCCCAGTCGACGTCCACGCCGCCGCCGTCGCGGCCCAGCACCTCGACGCCGCCCATCCCCAGCTCCGCGTTCGTCGAGACGCAGACGTCCTCGGGGACGAGCACGACGGCCTCGCCCATGCCGACGTCGAGGTGGACGCGGCGCTCCCCCGCGGGGAGGTCGACGTCGCGCAGGTCGACGGTCAGCGAGCCCGCGCCCAGCTCGTAGCTGTCGCGGACCTCGGCGAGCGCGGCCGGGCGGTAGCGCTTCTCGCCGATCCCGCCGTCGAGGTCGACGCCGGCCGCGGCGACGAACCCGGCGGGGATCGCGACCGCGAGCGCGGGCAGGACGAGCCACCGCGCCGGCCGCGCGAAGGCCGACGCCGCGAGCGCGACGCCGGCCGCCACGACCGCGCCGGCGACGATCGCGTCGCCGCCGGCGGCCGCCGCCCAGAAGCTGCCGACGCTCAGCACGAACAGCAGCGCGAGCACGCCGAGGCCGAGCAGCGTCATCCGCAGCAGGCCGCCCGCGTCGCCGGACGGCGGCCGGCGGCCGGTCACGAGCCAGGCCGTGCCCAGCCCGGCGAGCGCGAGCAGGGCGAAGGGCACCAGCAGCCCGCCCGCGGCAAGGCCGAGCCCGAGCAGGATCGGCCCGCCGACGAGGACCAGCACGGCGACGCCGATCGCGGTCAGCACGCGGTTGCGGCCGGCCGGTGGAGCGGCGGCGGCGGCGCCGGCGGCGGCACCGGGCGGGACCTCCGGGCCGGCCGGCGCGGTGCCCTCCGGCTCCTCGGGCATGAGCAGCAGCGCGGCGAGGTACAGCACCGCGGTCGCGCCCCACAGCACGACGCCGGCGACGAAGCCGATCCGCACGAGCGTGGGGTCGAGGTTGAAGTGGCGGGCGACGCCGCCGCACACGCCGCCGACCACGCGGTCGGTGCGCGAGCGCATCAGCCGCCGCGGCGGCGGCTGCTCCGGCGCGGGCGGCGGGGTGGGTGTCGGGTTCTCGGGGCCTGTCGATTCCATGCCGCGAGCATGCCGCCGCGCGCGCCCCGCGCCAATGCGGAATGACCCTTAGGGGATGCGGCGGAGAACCCGCGCCGCCCGCACGGTGATCGCGCTGCGGCGCGTGTCCGTGCGCGACGTGGAGAACCGGACGCTGTAGGACCCCGCCGGCACCGGCCGGAACGGGAACCCGCGCGCCAGGCGCGAGCGCAGGTCGCCGCACGGCCCGCGCAGGAGGCCGAGCCGCCGCGTGTGGACGCGGCGCCCGTTGCGCATCCAGTGCGCGAACAGCGGGCGCCCGATCGCGTTGGTGTAGCCGACGGGCGTGAGGGTGACCGGCCGGCGCGGGTGGATGCGCCCGCCGCGCGTCCGCACGCCGACCGCCCAGCGGCTGAAGATGAACGAGGTGGTCGCGGTGACCTCCGGGTCGGTCTCGGGCCGGCCCTCGCGCAGGCGCGTGAGGTCGACGAGCCGCATCACCATCTCGAAGCGCGACTGCGCCGCGGCGAACCAGCCCGTCTCGTCGTCGACCGTGTAGCCCCCGTTGATCGCGCCGGCGTCATCGGCGCGGGGCTCCTCAGTGCTCTCCAGCACCTCGCCGTCCGCGCGCTCGAGCGACAGCCGCGCCGGGCCGCCGGGCGTGTACCCGGTGCCGTTGACGGCGATCGTGTCGCCCTCGGCGTAGCAGCGCTTGCCGCCCGCGTCGACCGTGACGGCCGCGCTCGCGACCGGGGCCGCGCCGAGCGCGGCGGTCGCGACCGCCACCGCCGCGGCCGCGCTACGCAACTTCGATCTTCTGGATCGTGAGCTCGCGCGCCTTGCCGTTCGGCAGCTGGACGGTGACCTTCTCCTTCGCCTTGCGGCCGATCAGCGCGCGCCCGACCGGCGACTCGTTCGAGAGCTTGCGCTCGGCCGGGTTGGCCTCGGCCGAGCCGACGATCGTGTACGTCTCGCTCTTGCCGGACTCGCCGTCCTTGACCTTCACCTGCGACCCGACCTGCACGACGTCGGTCGACAGCTCGCTGGCGTCGACCACGATCGCCGAGCGCAGCTTCTCCTCGAGCGTCGCGATCCGCGACTCGAGCATCGCCTGCTCGTTCTTCGCGTCGTCGTACTCCGAGTTCTCAGAGATGTCCCCGTACTCGCGCGCGTCCTTGATGCGCTCGGCGACCTCACGCCGCTTGGTGGTCGTGAGCTCGTCGAGCTCCGTCTTGAGCTTCTCGAGGCCTTCGGGGGTGAGGATGACGTCCTTCGGCATGGTGGGGGCGGCTGCGATCCTTGTCGGGGCGAAAGGCGCGTAAGGCTAGCAGCGCGTCCCGCGCCTCCTCCACGGTGCTCGTGCGCTGCAGCGCGTCCTGGAGCTCGCGGTCGCCGCCCAGCCGCTCGACGTACCAGGGGTAGAACTTGCGCAGGTAGCGCCCGGCGCGCTCGGGGCCGAGGTGCTCGACGGCGCGGTCCATCACCCAGTGCAGCTCGGCGACGACCTCGCCGGGCGCGGGGTCCCCGTCGCGGGTGCCGAGCATCCGCGCGAACAGCCATGGGTTGCCGAGCGCGCCGCGTGCGAGCATGACCGCCTCGGCGCCGGTGAACCGGAACGCGTCGGCGATCCACGCCGGCTCGCGCATCCCGCCGGAGAGGATCACGGGCACGGGGAGCGACTCGACCAGTGCGCGCGCCAGCTCGAGGTCCGGCTCGCCCTTGTGGTGGACCTGCGCCGAGCGCGGGTGGAACGAGATCCCGGCGACGCCGGCCTCGGCGACGAGGCGGTGCGCCAGCTCGTAGCCCTCCGCGTCGCCCTTGCGCTGGCCCGAGCGCAGCTTGACGGTGACCGGCAGGCCCGAGCCCTCGCGGGCGGCGGCGGCGACGGCGACCGCGGTGTCGGGGTCCTTGATGAGCGCGGCGCCCGCGCCGGTCTTCATGACCTTGGGCACCGGGCAGCCCATGTTGAGGTCGACGACGTCGACGTCGGTGTGCTCGGCGACGTACGCGGCGGCCGAGCGCATGACGTCCGGGTCCTGGCCGAAGAGCTGCAGCGCGACCGGCTTCTCCTCCGGCACCGTCCGCAGCATCTCGGTGACGGTCTTGTGGTTGCGGTGGTGGATGCCGAAGCTCGACACCATCTCCGAGACGACGAGCCCGGCGCCGTAGCGCTTGGCCTGCAGGCGCACGAACCAGTTGCCGATCCCGGCGAGCGGGGCGAGCACGACGCGGTTCGGGATCTCGATCCCGCCCAGCGTCCAGCGGTCGGTCAGCGCGCGCTCGGGCACCCGGTCGAGGTTAGTGGGCGTTGCGCTCGTGGATGAGCCGCAGGCCGGTGAGCGTGAGCAGGTCGTCGACCTCGTCGATCGTCTCGGTGTACGGCACGACGTGGCTCGCCAGGCCGCCGGTGGCGATCACGTCGCAGTCCTCGCCCAGCTCCTCGCGCTGCAGGCGGCGGACGATCGCGTCGACCGCCCCCGCGTAGCCGTAGATGACGCCGCTGCGGATCGCGTCGATGGTGGTCTTGCCGATCACGCCGCGCGGCGCCGCGAGGTCGATCTTCGGCAGCTTGGCGCCGCGCTCGGTGAGCGCCTCGAGGCTGATCTCGACGCCGGGGACGAGCACGCCGCCGAGGTACTCGCCGGCGCCGGAGATCACGTCGAAGTTGACCGCGGTGCCGAAGTCGACGCACACCGCCGGGCCGCCGTAGCGGTGGCGGATCGCGACCGAGTTGACGAGCCGGTCGGCGCCGATCTCGCGCGGGTTGTCGTAGCGGATCGGCATGCCGGTCTTCACGCCCGGCCCGACGGCGAGCATGTCGTGGCCGAGGTAGCGCTCGGCCATCGAGCGCCACTCGGGCTCGAGCTGCGGCACGGTGGAGGAGACGATCGAGGCGTCGAGGTCGCGGAAGCCGAGGCCGCGCAGCCCGAGCAGGTTGCGCAGCGCGGCGCCCAGCTCGTCGGCGGTCGAGGTGCGCACGGTGGCGAAGCGCCAGTGCTCCACGAGCTCCTCTCCCACGAACGTCCCGAAGTGGGTCTGGGTGTTCCCGACGTCGACGACGAGCAGCACGACCCGCGATGATCCCATGCCGTGCGCCCGCGCCTCTACGTCGTCCCCGCGTCCCACCCGTGCGCGGCCGCCGAACACGCCCTGCGCCTCAAGGGCTTCGAGTACGCGGTGACCGAGCTGCCGCCCGGCCTGCACGCCGCCCACCAGCGGCTCCGGTTCGGCCGCCGGACGGTGCCGGCGCTGACGGCGGACGGCGCGAAGGTGAGCGGCTCGCGCGAGATCATGCGGTGGCTGGAGCAGCGGCGGCCCGAGCCGGCGCTGTGGCCGGCGGACGCGGCCGCGCGCGCGGCAGTCGAGGAGGCCGAGCGCTGGGGCGACGAGGTCCTCCAGCCGCTCGTGCGGCGCGTGATCTGGCTGGCGCTGCGCCGGCGCCCCGACGCGATGCCGTCGTACCTGGCGAAGTCCAGGCTGCCGGTCCCCGCGTGGGCGGCGCGGCTGAGCGGCCCGGTCACCGCCGTCGTGGAGTGGCGCCTGAACGCGGTGAGCGAGCAGGCGGTGCGCGCCGACGTCGCCGCGCTGCCGGGGCGCCTGGAGCGGGTCGACCGCTGGGTCGAGGACGGCGTGCTGCTCGCCGGCGAGACGCCGAACGCCGCCGACCTGCAGATCGGCGCGTCGCTCGCGCTGCTGCGCACGCTCGGTGACCTCGCGCCGGCGATCGACGCGTCGCGCGGCGCCGAGCTCGCGCGCCGGTGGTTCCCGGACTACCCCGGCTCGGTCCCCGCGGGGACGCTGCCCGCGGCGTAGCGGCACCGCGCGTCAGCCCACGTCGAGCGGGTCGCCGTGGCGCCGGACGCCCTCGTCCGGCGGAAGCCGGGCGAGCGCGTCGGCGAGGCGGCGGCCGTCGGGGACGGCGAGGTCGAAGTCGAGCTCGAGCAGCGGGATGAGCACGAAGCGCCGGGCGAGGACCTGCTCGTGGGGCAGCGTCAAGCGGTCGGAGGCGTGCTCGACGTCGCCGAGGAGGAGCACGTCGACGTCGATCGGGCGGGGCCCGTGGCGCACGTACGGCTCTCCGCCCGCGCCGCGGCCCAGCTCGCGCTCGACCGCCTTGCACGCGTCGAGCAGCGCCTCGGGCTCGTGCTCGGTCTCGATCCGCAGGCACGCGTTGAGGAACGCCGGCTGGTCGAGGACCTCGCCGACCGGGTCGGTGTCGTAGGTCGAGGACGAGGCGAGAACCCGCACCCCGTGGCGCGGCAGCGCGTCGGCGGCGGCCTGCAGGTTCGCCCTCCGGTCGCCGACGTTCGACCCGAGCCCTAGGTGCCCGGTGCGGAGAGGAACACCCACTCCTCGGCCGGCAGCCCGAGCGCCGCGATCACGTTCAGCAGCATTCCCTGGCCCATGAACTGCGTGCGCTCCGGCTCGCCGACGCCGGCGAGCCGCTCGATCTCGCGCGCCAGCTCCTCGAACCGGCGCCGCGCGAGCGCGCGGACGTCCTCGTCGTCGGCGGCCGCGTACGTCTGGTGCTGGAAGAGGACCAGCTCGCGCTCGCCGAGCATCTCGACGTACGCGCGGCCCATCGCCTCGCGCGCCGTCTCGCACCCCGGCGGCGGGTTCTCGGCGGCCGCGCGGAACGCCGCGGTCGTCAGGTCGAAGCAGCGCTCGACGCACGCGAGGAAGAGGTCCTTCTTCGTGCCGTACAGGCGGAAGATGTAGGGCTGGGAGATGCCGGCGCGCTCGGCGATGACCTCGGTCGACGTGCCGTGGTAGCCGGTCACCCCGAACTCGGCGATGGCGGCGGCGAGCAGCTGCTCGCGCCGCTCCGCAGCGGTCAGACGGCGGCGCGTCGTCGCCGGCACCGCTACCGCTCGCGCCAGACGGTGACCGACACCTCTTCCACCGGCAGCGGGATCGGCGGCTCGGGCTTGGTCGCCTTGACCGAGACGGCCTCGACGCCGAAGTCCTCGAGCAGACGGTCGGCGATCGCGGTGCTCAGCCGCTCGAGCGTGTGGTAGGTGCGCTGCTGGGCGACGAGCGCGACGACGTTGCAGACCTCGCCGTAGTCGACGGTGTCCTCGATCATGTCGGTGAGCGTCGCGTCGGGCTCGCCGACCTCGAGCGTCAGGTCGATCAGGAGGCGCTGGCCGATCTCGCGCTCGGCGGCGGTCACGCCGAGGCGGGTGTACAGCGACAGGCCGGCGATCTCGATCGTGACGACCGTCTGGTACGGCGAGTCGTCGGCGTCTAGGTCGTCGTCGTCCAGCTCGTCGCGGCCGAGGTCGTCGTCGTCGGCTCCCATCGGCGCAACGTAGCAGCCGCCACCGCCAGCGCATCGCGAGTCGGAGCGACGTCGTGGACGCGGAACACGCGCGCCCCGCGCGCGAACGCGAGCACGTTCGCGGCGACCGTCGCGGCGACCCGATCGCCGACCTCGCGGCCGGTCAACTTGCCGAGGAACGACTTGCGGCTCGCGCCCACGACGACGGGTCGGCCGAGCGCCGCGATCTCGTCGAGCCGGCGCAGCAGCTCGAGGTTGTGCTCGAGCGTCTTGCCGAACCCGATGCCGGGGTCGACGTGGATGCGCTCCTCGGCGATCCCCTCGCGCACGGCGAACGCGATCCGCTCCTCCAGGTGCGCCTTGACGTCGCTGACGACGTCCTCGTAGCGCGGGTCGTCCTGCATCGTCCGCGGCTCGCCGCGCATGTGCATGAGGCAGCAGTCGACGCCCGCGGCGGCGACCACGCCGGCCAGCTCCGGGTCGAACCGCAGCGCGCTGACGTCGTTGACGTACGTCGCGCCCGCCGCCAGCGCCGCCCGAGCGACGCTCGCCTTCGTCGTGTCGATCGACACGCGCGCGCCCTGCGCGGCGAGCGCCGCGACGACCGGCTCGACGCGAGCGCGCTCCTCCTCCGCGGAGACCGGCGCGGCCCCGGGCCGCGTCGACTCCCCGCCGACGTCGAGGACGTCCGCGCCCTCCGAGCGAAGCGCGAGCCCATGAGCGATCGCGGCGTCCGCGTCGAGGAACTGCCCGCCATCCGAGAACGAGTCCGGCGTGACGTTCACGACGCCCATGACGAGGAACGGCTGCACGAGACCGAGGCTAGCCGGGGGGCGAATCCGCGCGGCCGCCGCCCTCTTCCCCCACGACATGCAAGAAGCGTCGGACCACCAGACCTTTCTCGCACATCGGGGTGGAGGGAGGGCGGCGGGCGGCGCGGATGCCGTCGTGGCGGAGCTCGCAAGGCGGCAGCACGGCGTGGTGTCGATCGCGCAGCTGCGGGCCGCGGGCCTCGGCGACGGCGCGATCAAGTGGCGCGCTCAGCGCGGAAGGCTGCATCGCATCCACCGGGGCGTGTACGCCGTCGGCCATCTCCGGCTCGGGCCGCGGGGACATCTGTGGGCGGCGGTCCTCGCCGTCCCCGGCGGCGTGCTGAGCCACCGCTCCGCCGCCGCGGTCTGGGACCTGTGCCCGCCGCCGAGCGGCCGGATCGACGTGACGACCACGCGGGCGAGCCGCTCGACGAAGGCGATAGCGGTCCACCACACGGCGCACCTCGAAGCGACGACGAACCAAGGCCTCCCGATCACCACCGTCGCCCGCACCCTGCGCGACGTCGCGGCGACCGACCCCCGGCGCCTCGAACGCCTGCTCGAGCGAGCGGAGCACCTGCGACTGCTGGACACCCCCTCCCTCGCCGCCCCCAGCCAGCCCGGCGCACGCCGGCTCCAACGCGCACTGGACGCCATCACGCCCGGCGTCCCACGCATCACTAGATCCGAGCTCGAGGAGCGCTTCCTCGAGCAGATCGCCGCAGCCGGCCTCCCGCCACCGCTCGTCAACGCGAAGATCGAGAACCACGAAGTCGACTTCGCCTGGCCGCACCGCCGCCGCATCGTCGAGACCGACGGCGCCGCGACCCACGTCACGGCGACAGCCTTCGAGCGCGACCGCCGCCGCGACGCGCACCTGGAGACGCGAGGCTGGCGCGTCACCCGCTTCACGTGGCGCCAGGTGACCGACGGCAGCGCCATCCAGACGCTGCGGCGGCTGCTCTAAGCGAGGCCGGGCTCGGGCGGGTCGACCGCGCGGGACTCCGCGCCGGCCAGGCCCGGGCGGGGCAGCGGGCGGGGGCCGCCGGTGCGCTCGGCGCCCGCGGGAAGCTCGGGGGCCGTCGGGGCGGTCGGCGGGGGCTGCTCCTCCTCGGGGCCGAACACGTCCTCCTCGGACTTGCCGGCCAGGAGCGCCTCGAACTCGTGCTTCTCGATCGTCTCGCGCTTGACGAGGATCTCCGAGATGTTCGTGAGGTCGTCGCGGTGCTCGTTGAGGATGTCCTTGGCCTGCTGATGCGCCGACTCCACGATCCGCCGGATCTCGTCGTCGATCTCGCGCGCGATCTCGTCGGAGTAGTCGGGCTCGGAGTGGAACTCGCGGCCGAGGAACGGCTGGCCGTGGTCGTGGCCGAACACGCGCGGGCCGAGGCGCTCGCTCATGCCGAAGCGCATGACCATCTGCTTCGCCGTCGCCGTCACCTTCTCGAGGTCGTTCGACGCGCCGGTCGTGATCTCGCCGAAGACGATCTCCTCCGCGGCGCGCCCGCCGAGGGTCATCGCCATCGTGTCCTGCAGCTCGGCGCGCGTGGTGAGGAACTTGTCCTCCTGCGGCATCGAGATCGTGTAGCCGAGCGCCTGGCCGCGGCCGATGATCGAGATCTTGTGGACCGGGTCGGCGTGCTCGAGGAAGTGGCCGACGATCGCGTGGCCCATCTCGTGGTAGGCGGTGATCAGCCGCTCCTTCTCGCCCATCACCCGGGTCTTCTTCTCCGGGCCGGCGACCACGCGCATGATCCCCTCCTCCAGCTCCACCTGGCCGATCTCGCGCTTGCCGTTGCGCGCGGCCAGCAGCGCGGCCTCGTTGACGAGGTTCGCGAGGTCGGCGCCCGTGAAGCCCGGCGTCTGGCCGGCCAGCGCGTCGACGTCGATCTCCTTGGCCAGCGGCTTGCCGCGGGTGTGGACCTCGAGGATCTTCGCCCGCCCCTTCCGGTCGGGGCGGTCCACCACGATCTGGCGGTCGAAGCGGCCCGGGCGCAGCAGCGCCGGGTCGAGGATGTCCGGGCGGTTGGTGGCGGCGATGAGGATGATGTTGTCCTTCATCTCGAAGCCGTCCATCTCGACGAGCAGCTGGTTGAGCGTCTGCTCGCGCTCGTCGTGGCCGCCGCCCAGGCCGGCGCCGCGGTGGCGGCCGACCGCGTCGATCTCGTCCATGAAGATGATGCAGGGCGAGTTCTGCTTGGCCTGCTCGAAGAGGTCGCGCACGCGCGAGGCGCCCACCCCGACGAACATCTCGACGAAGTCCGAGCCGGAGATCGAGAAGAAGGGCACACCCGCCTCGCCGGCCACGGCGCGGGCGAGCAGCGTCTTGCCGGTTCCAGGGGGTCCATATAGAAGGACGCCCTTCGGGATCCGCGCTCCCAAGGCCTGGAACTTCTTCGGGTTCTCGAGGAATTCCTTGATCTCCTCGAGCTCCTGCACCGCCTCGTCAACGCCGGCGACGTCGCGGAAGGTGATTTTCGGCGCGTCGACCGACATCCGTTTGGCTTTCGATTTGCCGAAGTTCATCACCCGCGAGCCGCCGCCCTGCATCTGGTTCATCAGGAAGATCCAGAAGCCGAAGAAGAGGACGAAAGGCAAGACCAGCGTCAGCAGCGAAAGCAGGCTGGAGCCGCCGGAGCCGTGAACGTCGGTCTTTACTTCTGCCGTCTCGAGCTCGTTGAGCAGGCTCTGCTCGGTATTCGGCGGGTAGCCGGTGGAGAAGCTTTCGCCGTTTTGCTTCTTGACGTCAAGCGTGTTGTCCTTGGTGTTGACGTCGACTTCTTCGATCTGCCCGGTGGCGATCAGTCCGCCCTGCGCCTTCGAGGCGACCAGCTCGTTGTAGCCAGGGGCCTCCGAGCCACCGCCGTCGCTGATCACTTTTTGCGCGATGAACGCCAGGATCACAACCAGCAGGATCGGGAACGCTGCGCTTTTGAAGAAACGCCTCACGAAGAGAAATCAGCGTACCAGGGCGGATTTTCCGCTATTCGGCCAGAGCGGCGACGAAGTCGAGGTTGCGGTACTTCTGGGCGTGGTCGAGGCCGTAGCCGATCGCGAAGCGGTTGGGGATTTCGAAGCCCACGTAGGCCGGCGAGAGGTCGACCCGCAGCCGCTCGGGCTTGGTCAGCAACGCGCAAGCGCGCAGCGAAGCGGGTTCGCGGGCGTTGAGGTTGCGCATCAGGTACTGCAGGGTCAGGCCCGAGTCGATGATGTCCTCGACGATCAGCACGTCGCGGTCCTTGATCGGCGCATCGAGGTCCTTGAGGATGCGGACGACCCCGGAGGAGTCGGTCTGGGAGCCGTAGCTGGAGACCGCCATGAAGTCGATCTCACAGGGAACGTCAAGGTGGCGCATCAGGTCGGCGAGGAAGAGGACCGCCCCCTTCAGCACCCCGACCAGGATCAGCTCCTTGCCCTCGTAGTCGCGGCTGATCTCCGCCCCGAGCTCGGCGATGCGGTTCTGCAGGTCGTCTCGGGCGACAAGGGTCTCGCCGATCGCGGGGTCCGCCACGGGCCGCAGTCTAGATATAGAGCGAGGCGCTGAGGATCCCGCCTTCGAGGACGGCGCGGACGCCGCCACCGAGGTCGAGGACCGAGCCGCCGCGGCTGAGGCCGGCGACCTGATCGGCGAAGCGGGCGGCACCGGCGAGGGGGCGGCCGGCGGCCTCGTCGGCGAGGCGCTGGAGGACGAGGCGACGAAGGGCGGGGTGCAGCTCGGCGAAGCGCGCGTGGCTGATCGTTCCCGCCTCGACCCCCTCCCCTCCGCCCAGCTCGGCGTCGACCAGCGCATCGAGCAGCTCCGCCTCCTCGCGCAGCAGCGCCGCCGTCCGCAGCACGTTCTCCTTGGCGGCCGGATGAATCTCCGCCAGCGCGGGGATCAGCCCCCGGCGGATGCGGTTGCGCGCGTAAGCGTCGCCCTCGTTGCTGGCGTCATCTCGCCAGGCGAGCTCGCGCTCTTCGCAATAGGCGGTCGTCTCTTCGCGGGTGGTGCCGAGAAGCGGCCGCGCCAGGCGGCCGTCGCGGGGCCGCATCCCCAGCAGCGCCCGCCGGCTCGGCGAGGAGGCGAGGCGGTAGAGGATGGTCTCGACCTGGTCGTCGGCGGTGTGGCCGGTGAGGATCAGCGCCCCCGCCGCCTCGGCCCGCCGCGCCGCCGCCGCGTAGCGGACCTCCCGCGCCCAGGCCTGGAGGTTGCCGCCCTCCTCCGGCTGCGATGCCCGCTCCACCTCGAGCGTCACTCCCAGCTCCTCGCAAAGCCGCGCACAGTGGCGCTCGTCCTCGTCGGCCTCCCCGCGTAGGCCGTAGTTGACGTGCAGCGCGCTCACCGCCTCCGCCCCCCCCACCCGCACCGCCAGATCCAGCACGCAGACCGAGTCCCGGCCGCCGGAGAGCATCACCAGCAGCGGGTCTTCCCCGGCGAGCAGGCCACCGGCTTCGATCCGCTCCAGCAGCTCCCCGGCGATCATGCGGCGCGGACGACGAAGAGCTCGGTCGGCGAGGGGAAGCCCTTGAGGCTGACCCGGCCGATCCCCTCGAGCTCGAGCCGGTCGCTGGCGGCGATCGAGCCGGCGACGGCGTCGGTGACCAAGACCTCTCCGGCCAGCGCCCGGTTGACGACCCGGTGGGCGAGGTTGACCTGGCCGCCGAAGTAATCGCCGTCGCGATAGACGGCGTCGCCGTAGTGAATCCCGACCCGCGGCTGCGGCCGCTGCTCGAACCGCGCGAGGAAGTCGACCGCCCACTCCGTCAGCGAAAGCGGGTCCGGAGACACCACCATCACCTCATCGCCGATCGTCTTCACGATCGTCGCCTCGCGCGGCAGCGTCGCTTCGACCGAGGCGACGAAGTTCTCGACCACGTCGAGCGCCTCGATGTCCCCCTCCTCCTCGGTGTAGCGGGTGAACCCGGTGAGGTCGATGAAGCAGAGGCTGACGTGGACGTGGCCGAGTTCGATTTCGGCGGTGTCAACGGTGGTGGCATCCGCCTCCATGTGCCCGACCACGTCCTGCTCGACGAAGTAGCGCAGATAGCGCTGGTGCAGGTAGTTGGTCAGCGGCGCCGCCAGCGGCAGGATGTCGCCCGCCAGCTCGCCCATCTCCTCGGCCATTTCCAGCTCCGGCACCGCGTCGCGGATCAGCGGCTCGTGCACGTAGAGGTGAAAGAGACGCACCTCGGCGTCGGCGATCCGCCGCATCGACTGGGCGTAGACCCGGACCAGCTGGAGGAAGGCGACGAGGGGGAAGCCGGCAGCGAGGACTCGGGCGCAGTGCCGCAGCGCCTCCGCGTCCTCCGGGCTGACGTCGCTGCGGCGATCGGCGGGAGTGCCGAGGATGACCAGGATCCGCTCGACCAGCTCCGGCTCGAGCCCGGTTTCCGCCGCCACCTCTTCGACGCTCAGCCGCTCCTCTTCGGGATAGCTGAAGAGCTCTTCGGTAAAGCCGAAGGCGAGTCGTCCCTCGCGCCCGGCCTCCTTCAGGGCCTCGAGCGAATAACCCCGCTCGCGCATCCGCGCCACCACCCGCGCCTGCGCCGCCGCCGCCGCGGTCCAGCGCCCCCGCCGAACCGGCACAATCTTCTCCTCCGCCCACCGTTTCAGCGTGCTCGCGGGCACCCCCGACCGCCGCGCCGCCTCGCTGAGGGAAATCCGCTGCTCGGCCACCCGCCGAGGCTAACCAGCTTTACGGAGGAGGGTCTGCCAGAGACTGTTACTTGGAGGGGTGGGTGTCCCCTGGCCGACCGGCGTCCTGTTGCTGGCACAGACCACTCAGCGAGAGAAGCTGACTTGCGCCCCCATAAAAAGCGGGGCGACCCGGAGGCCGCCCCGCTGCTCTTTCCTGGGGGGAAGTGTCGGAGGTGGGTTAGGTGGGGATCTCCGACTCTTCGTGCAGCTGGAGGACGGACTGGCCGTCCTCGCCGGTGCGGATGCGGATCGCCTCCTCGACCGGCAGCACGAAGATCTTGCCGTCGCCGACCTCGCCGGTGCGGGCGTGCCTGAGGATCGCCTCGACGACGATGTCCTTGTCTTTGTCCTCGACCACGACCTCGAGCTTGATCTTCGGACGGACGTTGACCGTCAGGGTCGACCCTCGGTAGTGCTCGACGATGCCTTTCTGGCGGCCCGAGCCCTTGGCCTCGATGATCGACAGGGACGGGAACCCCCTGTCGAGCAGCTCGGTCCGGATCGGCTCGAACGCCTCGTGGCGGATGTACGCCTCTATCTTTTTCATGCGCTCATGCCTCCTAGGACTCGCTGGTCATCGGGGTCGAGACTGCCGGCGCCGGAGCCGTGGCCGCTCGCTTCGAGCCACCGTAAACGGCACCGGTCGAGTACTCCGGCTGGGGGATGAACTGCTCCGGGTACCCGTACATCCCGTGCTCGGAGATGTCGAGCCCGGCGTCCTCCTCCTCTGCCGTCACCCGCAGGCCAATCGTCTTCTTGATCGCGAAGAAGATCGCGTAGGAGACGACGAACACGCAGACGAAGGCGACGCCCACTCCCAGCGCCTGGGCGCCGAGCTGGTGGAAGGAGCCGCTGTACCAGAGGCCCGGATCGCCGACTTCGTTCAAGGCCGCCAGCCGCGGCGAGGTGAAGATCCCGCACGAGAGCGTGCCCCAGATCCCGGCGAGACCGTGGGCCGAGAGAGCGCCGACCGGGTCGTCGATGACCTTCTCGATCGCGAGGACGCCGAAGACGACGATCATGCCGGCGACCGCGCCGATAATCGGCGCCGCCCAGTACTCGACGTAGCCGGAGGGAGCGGTGATCGCGACCAGCCCGGCGATCGCGCCGTTGCCGGCCATGCCGATGTCGATCGTCTTCGTCTTCATCCACATCACCGCTACCGCAGCGACGACGCCGGCTGCGGCGGCGAGGTTGGTGACGACGACGACCTCAGCGAAGCGGCCGCCGATCGCGCCGAGGGTCGAGCCCGGGTTGAACCCGAACCAGCCGAGCCAGAGGATCAGCACGCCGAGGCCGACCAGCGGCATCGAGTGGCCGGGGATCGCCCGCGGCTTGCCGTCTTTCGTGTACTTGCCGATCCGCGGGCCGAGCAGCAGCAGGGCGGCGAACGCACCGGTCGCGCCGATCAGGTGGACCACCGTCGAGCCGGCGAAGTCCTGCATCCCGACGTTCACCTGCAGCCAGCCGCCGCCGAAGATCCAGTGGCTCAGCACCGGGTACAGCACGGCGCTGAAGATGATCGCGTAGATGATGTAGGCGCTGAACTTGATCCGCTCCAGGGTCGCGCCCCAGACGATCGCCAGCGAGACCGCGCAGAAGACGAACTGGAAGAACATGAACGCGGCCGGGGAGATCGAGTACGTCTCGACGAAGGGGATGCTGCTGCCGGCCTGTTCGACCGAGGAGCCGACGTTGAGGAAGAACCCGTGGGTGCCGGCGATCTCACCGAGCCCACCGAAGGCGAGGGCGAAGCCGCAGGCCCAGTAACAGAGCGAGGCGATCGAGAAGTTCACCAGCACCTTGGCGACGCCGGCGCCCGCGTTCTTGGCGCGGGAGAACCCGACCTCCAAGAGCAGGAAGCCGGCCTGCATGAACATCACCAGGCAGGCGGCGACGATCACCCACATCGCGTTGATGCTGGCCGCTGGGGTTTCCAGAATCGGCGTTTTCAAATTCATCTCCTCCTTGCCCGCCGAGATTCGTGCCCCGCCGGTCGCGTTTGGATAACTCGCGACCCAAGCTATGAGGGGATCCGCAGCAGGTCTTTGGACGGCTGGAGCAAATCTGGCGGGGGCCCTTTCTCCCCGATGTCGGCCCCGATGTCGGCGCCGTGCCTGGCGGGCTAGGGTCGGGCGTAGATGCCGGCCCGCCTCCGCCCCACCGCCCCGATCGCCCCCGACGCGATCCTCGTCGGCGACCCCGGCCGAGCGCTGCTGCTCGCCCAGGAGCTGCTGCAGCAGCCGAAGATGAGCAACCACGCGCGCGGGCTCTGGGGCTATTCGGGAGTCACCGCGGCGGGTCGTGAGCTGACGATCCAGTCGACCGGGATGGGTGGGCCGAGCGCCTCGGTCGTGCTTGGCGACCTCGCCGAGCTCGGGGTGAGGCGGGCGATTCGGATTGGCACCTGCGCCTCGCTGGGCCGCCTCGGCCTGGGTGGACTGCTGGTCGTCACCGAGGCCCATGCTCAACGGGGAGGGCCGTCGCTTCCGGATCCGTCGTTGACCGCGGGGCTCAGGGAAGCGCTGGTCGGCGCCACCTCGGGCGCCGTCGTCAGCTTGGACTCGCTGCATCGGCCCGAGGCTGAGCTCCCATCGATGCTCGCCGAGGGTGCCGACATGCAAACGGCAGCCCTCCTCCAAGCGGCGCAGAAGCTGGGAGTAGCGGCAGCGGCGATTCTGATCGCCGCTGAGAAGAGCGACTCAGGACGGCTGCGAGACGAGGAGCTGGAGGAGCTGGCTAAGCGAACGGGTGGGGTCGCTGCCGCCCTACTCTCACCCTAAGGTTGAGCGTTAGCTCTAGCCTTTTTCGGTGCTTTTTTCTCTGACTTCTTCGCATTTTCGCGCCGCAGCGTGCCGACCTCGCGGCTGAGATCGTCGATCGCCTCCTCGACGTCCTCGAGGCGCTGGGAGAACGAGCGCAGCCGTCGCTCCAGCCGTTCCACGTCCGTCGCCGAAGGCAGGTTCAGCGCGCTCATCGCCGCCTGCTGTGCCTCGAGCGCCTTCTCTCTCGCCCCCAGCGCCGCAGTGACCGCGTCGTGGAGGGTGGGATTGTCGATCAGGGCCTGCGCCAGCTCCCCGAGCGCTTGCTCGGCCCGCGCTCGCAGCCCGTCCTGCTCGTCATCCACGTAGCTCAAGTCAGAGCCAGCTTAATCGAGCCCATCCGGTTGAGTTGAAAACCTGCCGCGCAGCCATGGCCCAGACGTTGATTAAGGACTTGTTGGGAGCAGCCGCAGCCGTTGTGGACCCTAGGACTAGTGGGTAGCCTGCAAGCGGTTGCTGCCCGGGGAGGGGAAACCGGCGCGGGCAGAGAGACGCCTCGGCATGAGATCTAAGTTCGCATCCATTCTCGCCGCACTCGCCGCCTTCATGGCGATCACGGCCATGGCCGCCGCTCTGGCGGGCGCTGAGCCGCTTTCGGAAAGCAGCGCCGTCACTCCCTCGACCACCACGACCACGGCGGTGCCGTCCCTGCAGGCGCCCGTCTGCGCCAACGGGCTCGACGACGACGGCGACGGGCTCGTCGACACCAGCGACCCCGACTGCGACTCGGCCGAAGGCACGACCGAGGTCCCGCCCGAGGCGCCAACTGAAGCAAGCGAAGGCGAAGAAGTCACCGCCCCGACCCCCAAGCCCGAAGAAGCGGCTCACGGCGGGGTCAAGCACGGCACCGGTATCGGCACTCCTGCCCCCGGCGGAGGCCACACCGGCACCACCCGTAACGACGAACTGGCCGCACCCGGTAGCGGCGCCAGCAACGGCAGCGTCACCGCCCCCGGCGCCAACGGCGGCGGGGATCAACCTCTACCTGAGAGTTCGGATGGGGGCTCCCAGTTCACCGAAGGCGGAGCGCCGACGACGTTGAACCCGACGACGACGATCGCGCCTTTCGGTCCCGCTCCGATCGGGGTTCCCAACTTCGTCATCGACTCCTTCGAAATCCCGCCCTTCCTGCTGCCGATCTACCAGGCCTGCGGGGCCGAATACGGAATCCCGTGGGAGGTCCTCGCCTCGATCAACAAAATCGAGACCGCCTTCGGCACCAACACCAACGTCTCCAGCGCCGGCGCCGTCGGCTGGATGCAGTTCCTGCCCTCGAGCTGGGAAGCCTTCGGCCTCGACGCCAACGGCGACGGCAAGAAAGACCCGTACAACCCGGTCGACGCGATCTGTGCCGCCGCCCACTACCTGAAGCTCGCCGGCGGCAACAAGGACCTCTACCAGGCGATCTTCGCCTACAACCACGCCGACTGGTACGTGCAGGAGGTCCTCCTCTACGCCCGCGCCTACGGCCGCCTGCCCGCCGATCTGGTCGGCTCGCTGACCGGCCTCACCGAGGGCGCCCGCTTCCCGATCGCCGCCGACGCCCGCTACGCCGACGACATCGCCGCCCGCCAGGCGCTGGAGAACGGCGGCGAGGAGATCGGCAGCGCTGCCGAAGTCATCTCCTCCTCCCCCACCCCGCGCGGGATCAACATCTTCACCAAGAAGGGGGCGCCGGTGGTCGCGGTCAACGACGGCGTCGTCCGCAAGCTCGGCCGCTCGTCGAAGCTCGGCAACTTCATCGTCCTCGAAGACACCTACGGCAACCGCTACACCTACGCGGAACTCGGGTCCCTGGTCCGGGACCACCGTCTGGTGGTGATGCCGAGCGGCAAGGAGAAGCGGGTGCCGGTCGAAAGCGAGAACCTGCGCCCGCGTCTGCGCGCCTACCCCGGCCGCGTCAAGGGCAACGACGAAACCGACAAGCTGGAAGCGGCCCTGGCAGCCAGCGGCGAGGGTTCGATCCGGGTCGGCTCGAAGGTGATCGCCGGCACCGTGCTGGCTCGCGTCGCCGCCGGCGAGGACGGAATCGACCCGCACATCAACTTCTCGATCCGCCCGGCCGGCAAGGGCGCGCCGCGGATCGACCCGAAGCCGATCCTCGACGGCTGGAAGCTGCTGGAGGCGACCGCGATCTACCGCGCCAAGGGCAAGAGCCCGTTCTCGAACCTCAGCGGCGCCGGCGTCCTGCTGCTCTCGAAGGAGGCGCTGCAGAAGCGCGTCCTTGCCGACAAGGGCCTCGAAATCTACGAATGCGGCCGCGAAGACGTAGCCAGCGGCAAGATCGACCGCCGCATCCTCGCGGTGCTCGAGTACCTGCGGACGAAGGGCTTCAAGCTGACGATCACCGCCTTCGAGTGCGGCCACGGCCTGCTGACCACTTCCGGCAACGTCTCCGAGCACAGCACCGGCGACGCGGTCGACATCGCCGTCATCAACGGCACTCCGGTGACCGGGAACCAGGGACCGGGGACGATGACCGACGAACTGATCCGCGACGTCCTCCAACTCCAGGGGACGATGCACCCCCACCAGGTGATCTCGCTCGAGGACCTGCCGGGTGAAACCAGCTTCGCGATGGCCGACCACTACGACCACGTCCACATCGGCTACCACCCGCTCGAAGGCGGCCCCGAAGCCCAGTTCACGGCGCTGCTGAAACCAGATCAGTGGCAGCGGCTGGTCGACCGCCTCGGCCGGATCGAAAACCCCGATGTGCCGGTCAACCCCTCGAAATACGCGGTGCCCGACGAGACCAACGGCGGCCTCGCCGCCGGCGCCGGCGACTGAGTTCGCAGCGGCTGAGCTGAGCGGCGAGAATCGCCCCTTGGCCAAGTTCTTCGGATTCGTCCAGTTCGACTTCGCGGGAACCCTGCCGCTCGCTGACGGGCGCTATCTCGCCGGCTCCGCGGAGCAAGGCGACGAGACCGTCATCGTCCTCCAGCGGCTCGGCGCCCCGGCTGCGGGCGAGCGCCGTCGCCGTCGGGGCCGAGCTGTCGCGGCCGACCCCGGGCCCGCCCCCCTCGCGCTCATCCGCGCAACCGTGGTCCGCGCCGCCTCGCCGTTCGAGAGCCCGGCCGAGGCCGCCCGCTGGCTCGACGAAGGCTGTGAGACCGAGGAGGCAGTCGAGGGGCTTGCCGCCGAAGCGATCGCCACCCTCAACCGCGCCTTGCACGCCCAGGCCGTCGCGGCGGCCGACCCGTACGGGCGTCAGTTGGCCCCCGACCAAGCAGAGCGGATGCTCCTTGGCTACGGCAGTGGTGAGGAGGTTGCCAACAGCCACTTCACCGATGCGCGCGAGGTGGATCTCACCCCCCGAGCCGCATCACGCCGCCGCCAGCGCGAGGAAGAGCTCCGTCCCCAAGAACGCGTGGCGGCCATCCTCCGCGGCCGTGAGCAACTCGACGCCTGCGAGACCCTGCTCCTCCGCGCCCGCGCCGACCTAGACGCCGGGCGCGAGCGCGAGGCAGCGCTGCAGCTGCGGATCGGAGTGGAGGCTCTACTTGCCGAACTCGACGGCGCGGTCGACGACCGCGGCCACGAGAGCGACATGGCGACACTTCACGAATGGAAGGCGCATCCGACCAGCGCGCCGACCGAGGAGACGCTCGCCATCTGCGAGCGCGTCCTCCGTCGCCGCCGCGTCCTCCGCGGCTAGCGGTGTGCCTTTTCCTCGCCTGGCGGGGATAAAGCACACTGCTCAGAGGGCGAGCTGCCTCGCCACAACCTGGTCGAGCAACGACTCCGCCAGGTGATGCGCCTCGTCGAGAAGCACGCCCTCGACCGACGGGATGCCGATCACGGTGAGTCCAGCCGCTCGTGCTGCCGCGACGCCCGTCGGTGAGTCCTCGAGTGCAACCACGTCGGGTCCCGGCTCGACCTCAAGTCGCCGGCAGGCCTCCAGGTAGGGGTCAGGGGCGGGCTTAGGCGCCGCGACTTCGTGGGCGCTGAGGACCACGTCGAAGAAATCATCGAAGCGAGCCAGCTCGATCGAGCGGCGGACGAAGCGCAGCGGCGAGTTCGAGACCAGGCCGAGGGGCACTTTCCCACGCAGACGCTCGAGCAGCTCGCGGGCGCCGAGCATCGCCTCCACGCCGTGCTCGAGCTCGGCGACGACCAGCTCGTTCAGCTCCTCGATCAGCTCTTCCGCCCGGCCCGGCTCACCCAGGCGACGCTCGAGGATGCCGCCGGCGATCTCGGCCGAGGTGCCGACCAGCTCCAGCTTGTCTGCGGGGGTGAACTCGGTGCCGCGCAGCTCGAAGAGGTCTTCCTCCGCCCGCGTCCAGACCGACTCGGTGTCGAGCAGGAGGCCGTCGTTGTCGAAGACGACGGCGGTTGGGAGGCCGCCAGCCATCAGGCGAGCGCCGCCACCAGCGCGGCGAGCTCCTCGTCGACCTCGCCCGCGAGCTTGAGCTCGGCGTCGCGGTCATACGGGGTCTCGCCCTTGGTGACGATCGCGACGCTGCCGCCGTGGGAGAGCGTCAGCTGCGGCAGCCCTGCCACCGGGTGGACCGCCAGCGAAGAGCCGGCGCAGAGCATCAGGTCGGCCTCTTCTGCCAGCTCCGTCGCCCGCGCCATCGCCTCTTCCGGCAGCAGCTCGCCGAAGAGGACGACGTCTGGTTTGACGGGTCCGCCGCAGGCCGTGCAGATCGCCACGCCTCGCTCGTCGAAGATGCCGTCGACCTCGTCCAGGCCGAAGCTCGCCCCGCACTCCAGGCAGGAGCTGGTCTCGATCGAGCCGTGCACCTCGATCACGTTCTCCGAGCCCGCCGCTCGGTGCAGGCGGTCGATGTTCTGCGTGATCACGCCCTCGATCAGCCCGCGCCGCTCGAGCTCCGCCAGTGCCTCGTGCGCCCGGTTCGGCTCTTTGTCGCCCAGCGCCTGGAAGCGCGGCCGGTAGTAGGACCAGAAGCGCTCGGGGTCGCGTTCGAAGACGTTGATGTGGGCGACCTCCATCGGGTCGACCTTTGCCCACAACCCCGTCTCCGGCGTGCGGAAGTCGGGGATCCCCGACGGCACCGAAACCCCGGCGCCGGTGAGGGCGACGGCGCGGCGCGACCGGCCGAGCAGCTCGGCCAGTCGCGCCACCTCGCTCGTCGCTACTTGCCGCTCCACTTCGGGGTGCGTTTGCCGAGGAAGGCGGAGATGCCCTCTTTGGCGTCCTCGCTGAAGAAGGCGGTGGCGAAGCCGACCTTCTCGGCCTCGATGCCCTCGTCGATGTCGCCCTGGTGGGAGACGGTCTTGATCTGCTCGACCGCGATCGGCGCCTGGGCGGCAAGCTTGCGGCCCCACATCAGCGCCGCCTCGAACAGCTCGTGGTCGGGGACTACGCGGTTGACCAATCCCAGTTCGAGCGCCTCCTCGGCGAGGATCGCGTCGCCGACCAGGTTCATCTCCAGCGCCCTGTTGGGGCCGACAAGCCGCGCCAGTCGCTGGGTGCCGCCGAAGCCGGGGATGATCCCCAGTTTCACCTCAGGCTGGCCGAAGACCGCGGCCTCGGCGCCGATCCGCACATCGCAGGCCATCGCCAGCTCGCAGCCGCCGCCGAAGGCGATCGAGTTGACCGCGGCGATCGTCACCACTCCGGCCTTGCCGAAATCGCGGAAGAGCGCGTGCGCCTTGTTGATCAGCTCCGCCCCGCTCTCCTGATCCAGCGTCGTGAACGCCTTGATGTCGGCGCCGGCGGAGAAGACGACCGGGACCGAGGAGGCGATCACCATCGCCCCGATCCCGTCGCTCTCCTTGACCCGGCTCCAGACCGTCTCCAAGTCCTCGATCACCTGCGGCGAGAGCGAGTTCATCGGCAGATTTGCCAGCCAGGCGATCGCGACGTTGCCGCGGGTCTCCAGCTTGACCGTCTCGGCCTGCTCGCCCTCGTCGGCCTGCGGGTAGGGATAGAAGCCCTGTCCCGTGCCGAGCCCGTAGCGGCCCTGGGCGACCAGCCGCTTCAGCGTGACCGGCGGAGTGAAGCGATCGCCGTACTTCTCCTCCAGCCGCTCCATCGTCTCCAACACCTGGTCGAGCCCGGTGACGTCGGCTTTCCAGAACGGCGGCAGCAGTCCTTTGCGCGGGTCGAGTCCGGCCCCGGCCATCATCCCGAGGTCGATGTCGCGGACCGAGCAGATCCCCTCCTCGACCAACAGGCAGGCCTCGATCAGGGCGCGGCTGGAGAACATCGCCACCAGCTCCTCGCCGTCGGGCTGGTTGTCGCCGGGGACGTTTTGCTCGCCGTCCTTGAAGAACCCCTCGCCGCCGGTCTTGGCGCCGAGCCTGCCTTCGCCGACGAGGCCCTGCAGCCCCTTATGGACATAGAAGTGCTCGCCGTAGGACTCGTTCAGGTGTTCGGCGACGTGGAGGACGGTGTCGAGCCCGAGCAGGTCGGTGAGGAAGAACGGCCCCATCGGCGCCAGTTGGGCACCGGCGATCGCCTCGTCGATCCCCTTCAGCGACAGCCCCTGCTCCTCCTGGGCGCGCCAGATCTCCCCCATCGTCGCCATCAGGATCCGGTTGACGACGAAGCCGGGGACCTCGCCGCAGACGATCGGCTGCTTCTTGATCGCCTGGGCGAAGTTGTAGGCGGCGGTCGCGGTTTCCTGCGAGCTGTCCTCGCCGACGATCACCTCGACCAGCGGCATGATCGAGGCCGGGTAGAAGAAGTGGAAGCCGACGACCTTGTCGGGGCGCAGCGTCGCCTCGCCGATCTCGGTGATCGAGAGCGAAGAGGTGTTAGAGGAGAGGATCGCGTGGCCCGGCGTGACCGCGTCGAGGTCGCGGAAGACGGCCTGCTTGATCTCCATCTTCTCCGGCACCGCCTCGATCACGAAGTCGACGTCGCCGAACTCCTCGTAGGTGACGGTGCCGGTGATGTTTCCCATCACCTCGGCGAGCCGCGCGTCGGCCTGCTCCTGGGTCAGCTTCTCCTTCTTGACGAGGCGGGCGAGCTGGCCCTCGGTGACGCCGCGGGCTTTCTCGACGGCCGCATCGACGAACTTCTGGTCGATGTCTTTGACGACGACGGGGATGTCGGCGGCGGCGATCGCCTGCGCGATCTCCCCACCCATGGTGCCGCCGCCGACGACGGCGGCCTTTGAGACGAACATGAAGAGTGATCCCTCTCTTTTCGGCTTGATCATGCGGCGCGGGCCGCGGGAAACCGCAGGCTATACAGATGCCTGCGGCTCCCGCTGATCGGCCCTACAGAGAGGCTTGCGGCTCCCCCTCCCCAACCTCTTCGACCCGCTCGCCTTCCTCCTCCGGCTTGAACCGCTGGTAGGCGAAGGCGCCCGCCAAGAGCAGTAGGCCAAGCGCGACGAACGAGAGGGCCCGGGCCAGCTCTTCCAGCTCGGAGAGGTCGTAGGTCCAGACCTTGACGATCGCCACCGCCAGCAGGGCGAGACCGCCGAGGCGGGCTTTCCACGAGCGCCGGACCATGCCCCAGACGACCGCACCGAGGCCCGTTGCCGTCCAGAAGGCAGACATCCAGGACTGGCCGATCTCGCGGGCTTCGCCGCCGGCGTTGTCGCCGATCACGTCGATGATCGCGACCGAACCGAGGTAGACGAAGCCGGTGGCGCCGAGGAAACCGGCCACCGTCCCCACCTTCGGCTCTACCTCCCGGCCCCAGTACCAGCAGGCCAGCGCGGCACCGGCGCAGCAGGCGATCGCGACCAGAGCGGGGCCGAGCTCGTCGACCCCTTCGGCGATTGCGTAGGGCGGCGCCTCGACAGCCAGCATGTGGACGATCGCCAGGCCGAGGAAGCCAAGCGCTCCGATCAGCAGTCGTCCGGCATCAGACAGCCCCGGCGCCGGGGTGCGATCCACTCGCGTCGCCAGGAAGGCGAACGCCGCTGCAGCGCCCGCCCATGCGCCGACCAGGGCCGAACCGTCGAAGGCGCTGGCGCCGCCGATCGACGCGAGTGCGATCCCGCCCCCGATCAGCAACGAGCCGATTTCGCGATGGACGCCGAACCGAATCGCGGCCCCGCCGAGCAGGAGGTGGACAGCTGCGAAGCCGAAGAGCCAAGCGTTGAAAACGAGGGACGAGCTCTCTTCGACGACGAAGCAACCGGCGAGAGCGATCAGGACGCTACTGCTGAACAGGAGCATCCAGGACGAGACCGGAAGCTTCTCCTCCCCACGGCTGCGCAGCTCGTAGCCGAATGCCGCGGCGGCGTAGAGGATCCAGAAGCCGACGAGGACCGCGAGGACGAGCAGGACCGGTTCGCTGGGCTGCCTCTCCCCCTCGAAGACGATGAACCCGCTGTTGTAGATCCAGGCGATCAGCTGGGGCGCGGAGACCGCGAAGGCGCCGAGCGCCAGCCAGTCCCACCGCTGCCAGAGGAGAACTCCGACGCTTGCTGCCAATGCCAGGGCGACGAAGGCGATCGAAGCGCCGTCGATATCCACGCCCGCGAAAAGCGGCGCCGCCAGGGCTCCGAGGATCCCGACGCTGGCGACCAGCATCGACGACCAGCGCACGGCGATGAACACGCCGATCGCGCCGATCAGCGCTGCCGCCTCTATGCCGAGGACGGGTGAGATCAGGTCGTAGGTCTGGGTGGCTATGACGGTCGTCGCGTATAAGCCCGGAATCGCGATGGCGACCGCGATGCGGGCCACCTCGAGACGCCCCTTCTGTTCATGCAGCCAGACCCCGAGCCCGAGTAGCAACAGGGAGCCGAAGGCGGCCATCAGCACTCGGACCTCCTCGGTGAACCAGCTGCTGTCGACGGCACTGCGCATCAAGAAGATGACGCCGAGCAGCGTCGCGAGGCCGCCAATCCAGGCCAGCACGCGGCCTCCGAAAACGCGCTCGAACTCGACCCGGGACATCGGGTTCAGCGGCGGCGGAGCCTCGTGTCGCGGGGGATCCTCGGAGCTGTGCCGAAAAGCGGGCGGAACGTAGTCATCATTCATGATCTTCTCCTCTAGCTTGTTGACCGCTGGTCAGCAAACCGTAACAGAGTTATCAACCACCGGTCAACAAAGGCGGTAGGATCTGTGACATGAGTGAACCCGCCTACCGCCGCATGGACGTCGACGAGCGACGCAAGCAGCTGCTCGAACGCGGGGCCGAGCTCTTTACCAGCCATTCCTACGACGAGCTCTCGATGAACAAGATCGCCGCCGAGGTGGGGATCTCGAAGGCGCTGCTCTACCACTACTTCCCCAGCAAGCAGGCGTTTTTCGAGGAGACGCTGAGCGTCTGGGCAGAGGAGCTGCGGCGACGAACGGCGCCCGATCCGGACCTGCCGCCGGTCGAGCAGCTGAAAGCGAGCTTGGAGGCCTTCCTGGCGATGGTCGAGGAAAACGCGGTCGCCTACCGCAACCTGATGGACAGCGCCACCGGCGTGACCGAGATCCGCAACCTGGTTGACCAGGTGCGGCGGGCCACCGCCGAACGGATCCTCCATGGCCTCTATCCAGATGGACCGCCTTCCAAAGCCCGGATCGCGGTCAGCGGCTGGCTCTGGTTCATGGACGGGGCCTGCCTCAACTGGATCGAGCACCGCGACGTCGAGCGCGAGGAACTGCGCGACCTCCTGCTCGGCGTTCTGATGGGGTCTCTCGTCGCCGCCGACGCCTTGCCGGACGTTTCTCCGAGCACCTAGCGCTCGCCCTCAAGGCACCGCTTCGCCGGGTCGATCAATCGCCCAGATGCGAAGACAGGGGAAGCTCTTCACGGTTCTGACCGCGCTGCTCGCATTCGGCGCAGCAGGTGCTGTCACGCCGGTGTCTGCCGCGGTTCCGCAAGCGCGCCTGCTGCCTGACGGCCGCGCCGTCGCGCCTACCTCCGCCCCACCCGCGGTCGAGGCGATGATCGAAGCCGCCAACCGGATCCGCCACCGGCCCTACGTCTGGGGCGGTGGCCACCGCAGCTGGAACTCGCGCGGCTACGACTGCTCGGGCTCGGTCAGCTACGTCATGCACGCCGCCGGCCTGCTCGAATCGCCGCTCGACTCGACCGGGTTCATGGGCTGGGGAAGCGGCGGCGCGGGCTCGTGGGTGCGGATCTACGCCAACCACGAACACGTCTTCGCAGTGATCGCCGGACTGCGCTGGGACACCTCCTACAGCGAAGACGGCGACCGCAGCGGCCCCGGCTGGTCTGAAGTGATGCGCCCGAGCAGCGGCTTCCGCCTGCGCCACCCGCTCGGCATCTTCCGGGCGACCCCGCTCGCCTAGCCGAGACTGCGATCTCCCACCTCAGCGGTGGCAAATTGCAGTCTCGCCACCGGGGACAACCCTCGCAGCCTGAGGTTGTACGGCAGTACAAAGGCGCGATCGGGGCGCCGCCATTAGGCTCTGTGCTGCTCTTTTCGAGGGACCAAGACTTTCAACCAATTCGCGCTGGGACGACCTGAGCGCGCGCCTAGTGGGGGAGATCCAACCGATGAACCGCATTCGCCAGCAGAACGTGACCGCCGCCCAGTGGAGCGCCAACGGAGGTGCTCTCGGCGCGCAGGATCTGACGCTCCCGGAGAACAACCCCTTCGGGGAGAACGTCTTCAGCGTCGCCGTGCAGAAGGAACGGCTGCCGAAGGACGTCTTCGAGAAGCTGCAGACGACGCTGGACGGCGGCGAGGCGCTCGACCCCAGCCTCGCCGATGCCGTCGCCGAGGCGATGAAGGAGTGGGCGCTGGAGAACGGAGCGACCCACTACACCCACATGTTCCAGCCGCTGACCGGCTCGACCGCGGAGAAGCACGATTCCTTCTTCGAGCCCGCCGGCGAAGGCCAGGCGCTCGCCGGCTTCTCCGGCAAGGAGCTGATCCAGGGTGAGCCCGACGCCTCCTCCTTCCCCACCGGCGGCGTCCGCGCCACCTTCGAGGCCCGCGGCTACACCGCCTGGGACCCGACCAGCCCCGCCTTCATCCTCGAGAACCCGAACGGGGCCCTGCTCTGCATCCCAACCGCCTTCGCCTCCTGGACCGGCGAGGCGCTCGACGCGAAGATCCCGCTGCTGCGCTCAATGGACGCGCTCAGCCGTTCGGCGATCAAGGCGCTGCGCCTGCTCGGCGACGAGGAGAGCAGGCGGGTCTTCACCACCGTCGGCCCCGAGCAGGAGTACTTCCTGATCGACGAGCAGTACTTCTTCGAGCGGCCCGACCTGATCAGCACCGGCCGCACCCTGTTCGGCGCCCAGCCGCCGAAGGGCCACGAGCTCGACGACCACTACTTCGGCTCGATTCCCGAGCGGGTGCTCGCCTTCATGATGGAGTCGGAGCTGGAGATGCGAAAGCTCGGCATCCCGGTCAAGACCCGCCACAACGAGGTCGCGCCGGCCCAGTACGAGATCGCGCCGATCTTCGAGAACAGCAACGTCGGCTCCGACCACCAGCAGCTGCTGATGCAGACGCTGGAGAACGTCGCCCGCCGCTACGGCCTCGTCTGCCTCCTGCACGAGAAGCCGTTCGCCGGGGTCAACGGCTCCGGCAAGCACAACAACTGGTCGATGGGGACCGACACCGGCGCCAACCTGCTCAACCCGGGCGAGACGCCGGCGGACAACATCCACTTCCTCTTCTTCTGCACCGCGGTGATCCAGGCGGTCAACAAGCACCAGGGCCTGTTGCGGGCCTCGGTCGCCAACATCGGCCAAGACCACCGCCTGGGGGCGAACGAGGCGCCGCCGGCGATCATCTCGATCTTCCTCGGCGGCGAGCTCGAAAAAGCCTTCGAGGCGATCGCCACCGGCGAAGGAGATCCCAACACGCCGGCCTCCTTCCTCGACCTCGGCGCCCAGGTGCTGCCGCCGCTGCCGCTGCACGGCGGCGACCGCAACCGCACCTCGCCGTTCGCCTTCACCGGCAACAAATTCGAGTTCCGGGCACTGGGATCGAGCATGTCGCTCGGCTTCCCGAACACGGTCCTCAACACGATCGCCGCCGAGGCGATCGACGAGCTCGCCGGCAAACTCGAGGCGAAGCTGCAGGGCGGCGCGCAGATGCCGCAGGCCGTGATCGAGATCGTCAAAGAGAGCTACCTGGCCAACAAGCAGGTCTGCTTCGGCGGCGACAACTACTCCGAGGAGTGGCACCAGGAGGCCGAGCGGCGGGGGCTGAAAAACCTGCGCACGACGCCGGACGCGCTGCCCGAGGTGATCTCCGACCAGACCGTCCGCACCTTCGAGAACTACGACGTCCTCTCCAAGGGGGAGCTGGAGTCCCGCTACGAGGTCTGGGTCGAGCAGTACTGGCTGCGGGCCAACATCGAGGCGGAGACCGCCTTCTCGATCGCCAAGACGATGATCCTGCCGGCGGCGCTGCGCCACCTGGCGTTGATCGGCGAGGCCGGCGTCTCCTCCCTGGAGGGCGAAGTTCGCGGCCTCGTCGACGAGATGGTCGCCGCCCTCGGTGAGCTCGAAGCGGCGAACGCCGATCCGGGCCTCGAGGGCCTGGAGATGGCCGTCCACGCCCGCGACAAGCAACTGACGGCGATGGACAGCGTCCGCGATGCGGCCGACAAGCTCGAGCGCGTCGTCGCCGACGACCTCTGGCCGCTGCCGAAGTACGAGGAGATGCTGTTCATCAAGTAGCTAGCGGCGTCGCTGGACCGTCTCGCAGTTGCGGAGGCGGTCCAGCCGGTCGGCGATAGCGGTGTCGTCGCCGGCGCCGCAGTTGACGAGGTCGCGCTTGCCGTCGCGCGAGCGCAGGAGGTCATCGCCCGCCCCCCCGCCGAGCCGGTCCTTGCCGCGGTTGCCGTTGAGGCAGTCGCCGCCGGCGAGGCCATTGAGACGGTCGCGGCCACCGCGGCCGAGGATGTTGTCGCTACCGGCGGTGCCGCGCAGACGGTTGGAGCGGCGGTTGCCGGCGACGAGGTTCGAGCAGGAAGCGCCGGGGCCGCCGCTGCTGCCTCCTTTGGATCCGCCTCCTTTGCCTTTGCCCGCGCCGGGTTTGGACCCGCCGCCGGCTCCGCCTCCGCCTTCGGTTTCGCCGCCCCCGCCTTGGGTTTCTTCGCCACCCCCACCGGACCCCGCCGGGCCGGTGTCGATCTGCACCGGGTGGCCGACATTGCCGGCCGCGTCGACAGCGCGGACGGCCAGGTAGCGGAGATGCCCCGGCGCAGCAAAAGAGACTTGCGAGCCGGCCGGAGCGGTCCCTTCGCCGACCGGCGTCGCCGCGCCGAACTGACCCGGCGTAATCGGCGCGTCGGAGGTGACGATTTCGTACTCGGCCTGACCGCAGCCGCCGTCGCCTCCCGAGGTCGTGAAGTGCAGCTTCCCGTCTTCGAAGTTGAGGCCGCTCGGCGTTCCGGGCGGCGTCCCGTCGCGGTCGTAGTTGCCGCTGCCCTGCTGGTCGTGGCGGAAGCTCGGCCACTCGCTCTGGCACGGCGGCAGGCTCGGCTGGTCCCACTGAAAGAGGTAGCCCTCGCGGGTGATCGCCGCGATCCGCCCGTCCGCGGAGAGCGCGGCGGGCGAGTAGAGCCAGCCGCCCGTCACCTTCGGGAAGCCGGCGCTGTCGAGGCCGGTGAGGCCGTCATAGGCGTGGAGAAGCCCGAGTCCGGTCCCGGCGAGGACCTGGTTCGTTTCGCCGGGCACCACCTTGGCGATGTTGGAGGAGGAGAGGAACTGGAAGTCCTCGGTAACCGTCGGGAAGGCCGGCAGCGGCGTTCCCGATTCGGAGTTGTAGGCGCCAATCAGGTGGTTGTAGGGGGTGTTCTGCCCGACCAGGAGCAGGTTCGAGACGTCGCTCAGCGAGAGCCCGTACTTGACGATCGCCGGGCTCGCTTCACCCGGAAGCAGTTTGCCGAGCGAGGCGGACTCGAAGAGGTTGATCGCGCCGCTGCGGTCGGTCGCATTGGAGGCCGGGCCGTAGGCGTTCTGCTGGACGGTGCGGATCAGTTTGCCGTCGACCCCGTGCTCCTCGATCCCGGCCGAGCCGGTGGTCGAGACGACGATCGTCTCTTTGCCGCCGATCGTCGCGATCGCCGGGTTTTGACCCGGCCCGATCAGCGGCAGGGTCGACTGGATCGCGCCGTTCAGTTTGATCGGCCAGCCGGGCAGGAACTGCCCGCTGGCGCCGTCGATCGCGTAGACGCGCGAGGAGCCGCCGGCCGCGCCGGCGAGAAGATCCGAGAGGCCCTGGGCGAAGAGGCCGCCGATGTCTTCGCCCGAGGGCGGGTTGGCGTCGTAGGTCTCGTTGGTGGCGACGACGAGATCGTCGACTTCGTCGCCGTTGAGGTCGGCGATCGCCGGCTCGTTGATCGACTCGGCGATCATCCGCTCCTCGGGCGCTTTGGCTGGATCGACGAGCGCGACCGGGTAGCCCGGCAGCGGGTTGCCCGAGCCGTCGAAGGCGTAGAGGTGGCCGTCGAGGGACGGGGCGACGATCGCGAACGGTTTGCCGGGGCCCTCGAGGCGGGCGACCGCGGGACTGGAGAGGAAGCCGCACTTCGGGTGCGAGAGCGGCTGGCTCTCGAGCGAGGGACCGCAGTTGGAGAGGTCCTCTTCGACCGGGAAGCCCGGCCGCAGGGTCCCGTCCGGCTCCCAGGCGTAGATGTGGGTGCCGGCGGTGTCGATCAGCTCCTGCTGCCCGTCGTCATCGAGGTCGGCGACCAGCGCTCCCCGCGGCGCCTCGCGCGGCGGCGCCGTCGCGCTGACCGCGGCGAAGCCCGGCGCCGCCGAGTGCCCGGCCGCCTGCAGCTGCACCTGGGTGTGGACGGGCCATCCCGGCAGCTCGCCGCCGTCGGGCTCGTAGGCGTGGATGCTGCCGTCCTCGGTCGGGACGATCAGCTCCTGGACGTTGTCGCCGTTGAGGTCGGCGTAGCGCAGCGGCGCCTCGCCGCCGGTGCCGAGTCGCTTGGGGAAGCCGGGGCGCAAGCTCGGGTCCTCGGCCGAGGTGAAGACGCGGCGGTCGATCCCCGGCGTCGGCACGTCGTCGCCTTTGACGACCAGCCGAACCGCGAACTCGTGGACGAAGGGGTTGTCGCCATCAGGGGCGAAGACCGGGCCGCCCGGGTCGGCCGGCGGCGTGTAGCCGGCGAGGGCGGCGCGCACCGCCGCGAGGTCGATCTCGCCGAAGTCGGTGACGGTGCCTGACGATTCGCCTTCGGAGGCGACGTTCCAGCTCGTCGGCGCCTCTCCCGCGCCCCATTCGAGCTTCCAGCTGAAGTGGCCGCCGCTGGCGAAGCGGGCGCGGGCGAGGCCGTCGATGTGGACGCTCGCCCCGGTCAGCGGCGCATACCAGTCGGGGCCGTCGATCGCCGCCTCGGGCGGGATCTTGCCGTTGCGGGCGAGGTCGACCGCGGCGCCGAGGTTGACCCTGCCCCAGCCGAAGTGCGTCGTCCACTGGTCGGCGCTGGGAGCGCTCGGGTTGGCGCCGGGGTCGGGGTTGCCGAGGCCGGCGACGTTGCCGTCGAGCCCGCTGGCGCCGCCGGTCACCCGCTCCGCCGTCTGCTCGAGGATCTCGCGGGTCTCGTCGGGCCGCAGCACCACCGGGGCCGGCCGGTCGAGGGCGGCGCTGACGACGAGCGCCGCCGCCCCCGCGGCCTTGCCGGTGTTCTCGGAGCCGGTCGGCCCCTCCATCGAGATCGAGCTCTTGCCGCCGTATTGGGTCGTGTTGGCGCCGCGGAAGTAGGTGGCGACGGGAAGGCTGGTCCCTGGGCAGCCGGTCGGCAGCTCGAGCGGGAATCCGTCGGGCAGCGGGTCGCAGAGGCCGGCCATGCCGGCGGCGAACTGTTCGCCCGCGTCTTCGCCGAGGCCCATCGTGTCGGGTACCGTCCCCTGGATCAGCATCGCGTGCCCGTAGTTGGCCGGGTAGTTGTGGTTGCCGGTGTTGAGGTCGTCGCCGGAGAAGGTCTGGACGACGCCTTGTTCGTAGGCGTACTGGGAGGCGCGCTCGGCGAAGGCCGAGTGGTAAAGGCTGCCGTTGGCTCCCTCGATCACCTTGGCGCCGTTGTCAGCGGCATAGAGGATCCCCATCGCGAAGGTGTTGCCGTCGGAGACGAAGGTGTCCCAGGTGCGGATCGGCAGCAGCTGGCAGTGGGGGCAGACGCCGATCCCGCCGGCGCCGTCGTTGCCGCGCTCGGCGACCTCGGTGGCGCGCCCGGAGCCGTGGTTGGCGGCGGCGAAGTAGCTGGAGGCGTCGTAGGGGTCGTTGTCGTTGTCGAAGAAGTCCCAGCCGGCGATGTCGTCGACGAAGCCGTTGCCGTCGCCATCGCTTTCGTCGCTGAACTCGGCGATCAGGTCCTCCGGGTCGACTTCATCGGGAACGCCGTGCGGACCGGCGTTCGCATCGACCAGGCCTCCGTAATCGGCGGCGTTGAAGACGCCGTCGCCGTTGCAGTCGTAGGGATCGCTCCCCTGGCTCGGGCAGGTGCCGAGCGAGGACGGCGCCGGCAGCTCACCCCTGTTCAGCCGCACCTGGCTCGCCAAAGCAGGCCGGTCCCACTTGATCCCGGTGTCGAGGACGGCGACGGCGACGTCGGGGCGGCCGCGCTCGAGCTTCCAGGCTCCGCCGGCGTTGAAGCCGGAGATCATCGGCTGACCGGCGTGCGGGCCCTCGTGGTAGATCGCTGATGCGCGGGTGCGGGCCGAGGGGAAGCCGAAGAGCCCGAACTGCTCGTCGTAGATGTTGGTCGAGCTGACGCCGTCCTCGTCGTCGGGCTCGGCGCGGTCGTAATCGGGGTCGTTCGGCGTGTCCTGCCGCTGCGGATTCAGCACCCCGAACTGCTGCGAGGGATCTTCGGAGGCCGGGTGCTCGAAGTCCCGCCCTGCGGCAGCCGCAACCGCCGTGAGCAGCAGAAGAAGAGCGGCGGCGCACGCCGCTATCCACACCTTCTGCCGACCCCGGAACGGCATCCCAGGCGGGATCTACCCTGATCTTTGGAAGAAGATTCCTAACCGCGAGGGCGGACCCGCATCTTCAGGCCTCCGCGCGGCGAGAGCGTCGGCATCTGGCGGATCGTCACCGTACGGCCAGGGAGCGCCTCGAAGCGGAGGCACTGCAGCAGCTTCGTCGCCACCAGCTTCACCTCGGTCTGGCCGAAGCGCTTGCCGATGCAGATGCGCGAGCCGCCGCCGAAGGGGACGTAGGCGCCGCGCGGCAACGCCGCTTTGCGCTCGCGGCTGAAGCGCTCGGGGAGGAACGCCTCCGGTTCGGGGAAGACCTCCGGGAGGCGGTGGCTGGCCCAGGAGCAGTAGTTGACGTAGGCGCCGCGGGGGACGGTGTAGCCGCCGAACTCGAACTCGGCGATAGCCCGGCGCGGGCCGATCCAGGCCGGCGGATAGAGCCGCAAGACCTCGTCGAGAACCATCTCCAGGTAGGGCATCTCCTTCTCCAGCTGCTGCGGAGTCGGGCTGGCGCCACCGAGGACCCGATCCTGCTCCCCCTGCAGCCGCCGCACCACCTCCGGGTGGCGGGCGAGCTCATGGAGCATGAAGGTCAGGGTCGAGGTCGAGGTGTCGTGGCCGGCGAACATCAGCGTCATCACCTGGTCGCGGATCTCACGGTCGCTGAACTCCTCGCCACCGGCCCCGCGGGCGCGGACGAGAAGGCTGAGGATGTCGCGACGGCCGGGGTCGGGGGCGGCGCGCCGGCGCGCAATCTCGCCGAAGACGATCTCGTCGAGGACCGCCCGCGAGCGGACCAGCCTGCTCCAAGGGGTTCCGGGGCCGCGCAGGAATCGCAGGTGGAAGTCGGTCCCGTAGAAGGAGAGGGCGCGCTCGAAGTGCTCGGCCGCGGCGGCGCCCTTGCCGGCCTCATCGGGGTCGAGTCCGAGCAGCGCCCGCATCGCGATCCGCATCGCCAAGGACCGCATCCAGCCGTAGACGTCGACGACCTTGCCGACCGGCAGATCGGCGATCGCCCGGTCGGCCTCGATCGCCATCGCCTCGGTCGCGGCGTCGACCTGCTCACGATGGAAGGCGGGAAGCATGATCGCGCGGGCGCGGTCGTGGTAGTCCTCGTCGACCGTCAGCAGCCCGTCGCCGAGCAGCGGGATCAGGTCACCGAAGCTCGACTCGCGCCAGTGGAAGTTCTCGGGGTGGCCGACGGTGACGAAGTGGTTGGCCTCGGGCCCGAGCATGAAGACGGCGCGCGAGTGCAGCAGCCGCAGGCTGAAGATCGGGCCGAACTCTTCGTAGGCGCCCAGCAACAGCGGCAACGGGTCATGGGCGATCTGCTGCGTGCGCGTCCAGCTGAAGCCGGTGTCGCCGGGCGGGAACTTCCCCCTCCCCCGCCACTCGTCCCGGAGATCCCCGACCACCCGCCGCACCGGACTGCCGGAAATCTGCGGCGGCCGCGCGACCGGCGCCGTGGTGTCGACCGTGGCCATCGCAGGTGATCGTAACTGGCTGTTCAGCCAGTTCTTCTATCGCTGGCTAGAAACCCTGCAGCCCGGCGAGCGCGAGAAAGAGGGTCACCGTGATCCCGCCGAGGCCGAAGAAGCCCCGCATCATCGTCCGGTGCATCGTGTCGAACCGCGCACTGGTCTCTTGACTCAGCGCCTTGATGTCGCCGCGAAGTTCGCGAATGTCCTCATCCACGCGGGCGATCTCTCGATCGACGCGCTTGAACCCTTCGGCCACTCGACCATCGGCTTCTTCGAACTTGCGGTCGACACGCTTGAACCCTTCGCTCATCCGATTCTCGACTTCTTCGAACCTGCCGTCGACGCGCTTGAATCCTTCGGCCATCCGGTCGTTCAGGCCGTCGATCTCCCGGTGGACGCGACCAAAGCCTTCGGTCATCCGGACGTTCAGGTCGTCAATCCGCTTTTCGGTCGAGGGAGCTTCCATCGTCTGCATGATCCTAGCGTATGGTTTTGTCTGTAACGAAACAAGGCGCTACTGAAAAATTTCAGCGCCGACTTCGTGACAGAACTGCGTCTCAGACGCTTGCTGCGGCGAGCTGGCCGCAGGCGGCGTCGATGTCGCGGCCGCGGGTGAGACGAACGGTGGCGGTGATCCGGTGCTCGGCGAGGATCGCGCGAAAAGCCTCGATCCGCTCCGGTGAGGAGCCGTCGTAGCTGCCGGTCGGGTTGTAGGGGATCAGGTTGACTTTGTAGCCGCGCGGGTCGAGCAGCTCGGCGAGTTCACGCGCGTGCTCAGGGAGGTCATTGACGCCGTCGAGCATCACGTACTCGACGAAGACCTTGCGGCGGCGGGCAGCACGGTAGCGCTCGCAGGCGGCCAGCACCTCGGCGATCGGGTAGCGCTCGTTCACCGGCATAATCTGCGAGCGCAGCCCGTCGTTCGCCGCGTGCAGCGAGAGGGCGAGGCTGATCGGCATCTCGCACGCGGCAATGCGGTCGATCCCGGGCACCCAGCCGACCGTGGAGATCGCGGTGCGACGGTGGGTGACGCCGAGGTCGGGCAGCAGCTGGCAGGCAGCGAGGACGTTGTCGATGTTCATCGTCGGCTCCCCCATCCCCATGAAGACGACGTGGTCGATCTGCTCGAGGCGGCGGAAGTGGAGCGCCTGGTCGAGGATCTCGTCGACGCCGAGGTTGCGGCCGAACTTCATCTGCCCGGTTGCGCAGAAGGTGCAGGTCAGCGGACAGCCCGACTGCGAGGAGAGGCAGACCGAGCGGCGACCGTTGCGATAGCGCATCAGCACCGCCTCGATCGGCCGCCCGTCGGCGGCGTGGAAGAGGGTCTTGACGGTGCCGTCGTCGGACTTTGCCTCCGCCGCCACGCTCAGCGTCGAGAGCGGCACCTCCGCCTCGAGGCGCTCGCGCAGCACCGCCGGCAGGTTCGTCATCTCCTCATAGGAGCGTGCCCCGCGCGCGACCCACTCCCACACCTGCTTGGTCCGGTAGGAGGGCTCGTCGGCCAGGGCGGCTTGCAGCGACTCTCGATCCACGCTTCGAGTGTAGGACTAGTGGATCTTCTCGCCGCGCTCGAGCATCGCGACGAACTTGCGCAGCCGGCGCTCACGGGTCTCGGGCTTCTTTGCCTCCTCGAGCCGGTAGACGATCGCGTAGCGGTTGGCGCTGTCGAGGGAGGCGAAGAACTCGCCTGCGGCCGGATTCGCCTCGAGCTCACGCTGCAGGTCCGGCGGCACTGTGGCCGTGCGCTGTCCCTCGTAAGCGGCCTCCCAACGACCGTCGGCTTTTGCCGCTTCGACCTCGGCCAGACCGGCGGGCCGCATCGCCCCCGACTCGATCAGCGCTTCGGCCTTTTCGCGATTGATCTTCGACCAGCGGCCGCGTGGTCGCCGCGGCGTGAAGCGCTGCAGGAAGTGCTGCTCGTCGAAGCCGCGCTTCTGACTGTCGATCCAGCCGAAGCAGAGCGCCAGTTCGAGCGCCTCGGCGTAGGTGACGCTCGGCTCGGCCGCGCCTTTCTTGGCGATCTTCAACCAGACGCCGTCGCAGGAGCCGTGATTCTTCTCCAGCCATGCCTCGAGCTCGACTGGGCCAGCGAAGAGACGGATCGGCAGCTCGTCGGCCATCGGGACTCCCCGTCGAGGGTCGCGCTACATCCCGAGCGCGTCGGCGAGCAAGTCGACCTGCTGCGGGTCGCTCGCGCTCGGGAAGAGGAAGAGCTCCTGGCAGTTGGCCGACTCGAAACTGGCGACGTACTGCTTCACGGTCTCCGCGTCCTTGGCGGCCGAGTCGGCGATGTAGCCGGCGACTTCCTCGCCGAGCCAGGCGTAGTAGTCGGTGAGGTAGTCCCGCGCGTTCTCCTCGGCGCGGTCGCCGAGCGAGAAGTACGCGAGGGCGGCGTTCTGCGGCGCCTCGCTGCGCCCGGACTGCGACCAAGCGGCCTCGTGGCCCTCTCGCCACTCGGCGAACTGTTCCGGCGAGGCCCCGGCGGCGATCCAGCCATCGCCGAAGCGGGCGGCGCGTTTGAACGAAGCCTCGACCGATCCACCAACCAGCACCCGCGGCTGCGTCTCCGTCTGCGGGCCCATCTCGTCGCCCTCCCATACCTCCTTGATCCGCTCGAGCATCGCGTCGAGATCCTTGCCCCGCGTGCTCATGTCGACGCCCGCGACCCCGTAGTCGTCCTCGCGGCCGCCGAGCCCGATCCCGAGCGTCATCCGGCCGCCGCTGATCGCGTGCAAGCTCGCCACCTGCTTCGCCAGCGCCACCGGGTTCACCCGCAGCGGCCCGAGCAGCACGGTCGTCGCCAGCCCGATCCGCTCGGTCACCGCCGCCGCTGCCGCCAGCGAGGTCAGCGGCTCCAGGTTCGGATAGGCGATGCGGTCGATCGTGCCGAGGCTGGAGAAGCCGCGCGCCTCCGCCCGCCGCGCCCACTCCGTCAGCTGCTCGCCGCTGGTGCCCGGCACAGCGTTGGGAAGACCGATCGCGATGTCCATCTGAAAGCTCCTTCTGGCGGGGTTCTCGGGTTCGGCGACCCTAGCTACCCGGCTTCCCCGGCTAGCTCGGCAGCAGCCGCTCGACCGCTTCGCGGGCGTACTCGAAGACCCGCTCCTCGCCGCTGAGGCGATACCGCGCGTTGGCCCCCATCACCAGCGAGTAGATCTCGAAGGCGAGGCGCTCAGGGTGCTCGACCCCGGCGATCCGCGCCTGGCGCTCCAGCTCCCCCAGCCAAGCCTCGAGCAAAGCGATGATCGCGTCGCGGACGGGACCGGGCCGATCGTCGTACTCGGCCGAGGTCGCAGCCCAGAAGCAGCCGCCGGAGTAGGTGTTGACCTGGGCCAGGTAGCGCTCGGCTAGCGCTCGCAGGCGCGGTGCCCCGTCGGGCAGCTCCAGCGCCGGGTCGACCACCGTGGTCTTGAAGCGCGCCGCGGCGGCGGCGATCGTCGCCAGCTGCAGGTCTTGCTTAGAGCCGAAGTGGGCGAAGAGGCCGCTCTTGCTCATCTGCAGCTCTGCCGCGAGCCGGCCGATCGTCAGTCCCTCTAGCCCCTCGACGGAAGCGAGGTCGACGGCTCGATCGAGGATTGCCTCTCGGGTCTCGGTGCCCTTTTCGGTGACGGGAGTCACAGACAAGCATTATATAAAAGCACGAACGTTCGATCTAATGTGGCGCAGAAGCGTCGCCCTATCCAGAGGAGCAGCGATGACGGAAGAGGCAGTGATGAGCGACTACACGGTGAAGAAGATCGACGAGATGGAGGCGGTGTTCCTGGGCGGCTTCAAACGCGCCCGGGCCGAGCTCGGGGTCGAGGCCTTTGGGCTTCAGGTGATCGACATGCCGCCGAACTATCCGGACTACCCCGATCACGACCACGCCGAGGACGGTCAGGAGGAGGTCTTCATGGTGATCCGCGGCGGCGGCGAGATCGAGATCGAAGGGGATCGCTTCCCGCTCGACCCCGAGCACATGGTCAGGGTCGCCGCCGAGACGAAGCGCAAGGTCTGGCCCGGCGACAAAGGGATCCGGATGGTGATCGTCGGCGGCGTCCCCGGTGGCGTCTACGAGCCGCCGGCGGTGAGCAAGCTCGGCGAACCGGACCCGATGCAGAGCTAGCTGCGCTCGGTGGACTGCCCGGGATCAACCGCCTCAGGCTCGAATCCCGGGCAGCGCAACACCGGCAGCCGCGGGTAGCGCGGGAAGCCGGGATCGGTGCGGGAGCGCTGGCAGAGCGAGAAGACCGAACCGCGGGTGTTCGGCACCAGCTGCTGGTGGCGGCAGTGGTCGCAGAGGCCGGCGGCCGGTCGCGATCCCATCAGGCGAAGTTAGAGGATCGCTCGCAACCCCTCACCGCAAACTGCGGTGACGGCGGTGGAGGGTCCCGCCTTGAATGGGCCTAGCCTTGATGCGTGACCCGAGCAGCGACCCTCTTTGACGCCGACGCGGCCTCCTACACCGGCACGGTCGAGGTGCTCGGCGTCATCTACTGCGCCGAGGACGACGGCTACGCCGTGCTCGAGGTGCAGGAGGTCGAGTCCGGCGAGGGCTTCGCCCTGGTCGGTCCGGTCGCCCACCTCGATCCCGGCAGCCGGGCCGAAGTCAGCGGCGAGTGGCAGACCCACAACCGCTACGGCCGCCAGCTGCGGGCGCAGGGGGCGCTGCCGCTTGACCCCGCCGACCGCGACGGCCAGGTCGCCTACCTCAGCTCGCTGCGCCACATCGGCCTCAAACGGGCCGAGAAGCTCTGCGACGAGTACGGCGAGGAGGTGCTGCAGAAGATCGCCGCAAACCCGGAAAGCGTCTTCAGCGCGCTGCGCGGGGTCAGCGCCGACCAGGCGGCCGCCGCCGCCCAGTCCTGGTACGCGAGCCGGGCGATCCGCGACCTCCACGTGCAGCTGGCGCCACACGGCCTCGCCCACCTGGCGGCGCCGATCCACGCCCGCTACGGCGAGCGCTCGATGGCGATCCTGCACGAGGACCCTTATCGGCTAACCGAGGTGCCGGGCGTCGGCTTCGCCCGCGCCGACAAAATCGCCCTCGCCGCCGACGTGCCGCCGGAGTCGAGCCGCCGCGCCCAGGCCGCCGCCCTCTACGCGCTGATCGAGGCCGAGGGCCAGGGCAACAGCTACCTGCCGCTGGAAGAGCTGGTGCGGCGCACGGCGCGGCTGATCGGGGTTGCTGTTGACCCCGACGTGCTTGCGCAGGCGCCCGGGCTTGTGGCCGAGGGGGGGCACATCTACCGCGAGCCGACCTTGGAGAGCGAGCGGGCCGTCGCCGCCACCCTCGCCACCCGCGCCGCCGCTCCCCCCCACCTCGACCACGACCCCGGTGAAGAGCCGGGCGAGAAACTGACCGACGAGCAGTGGGCGGCGGTGCGGGCGACTTTCGAGGCCCGCGTCTCGGTCCTCACCGGCGGCCCCGGGGTCGGCAAGACGGAAACGACCCGGGCGATCGTCGGCGAGGCCGAAGCCGCCAACGCGACGATCGCCCTCTGCGCCCCGACCGGCCGGGCGGCCCGGCGGCTGGAGGAGACGACCAGCCACGAGGCAAAGACGATCCACCGCCTGCTCGAGTGGATGCCGGGACGCGAACCCGCCTTCCGTCCCGGCCGGCCGCTGCCGGTCGACCTGGTGATCGTCGACGAGTCCTCGATGCTGAACCTGCGCCTGGCCGAGGTCTTACTCAACGGGCTCGCCGAGACGACCCACGTCGTCTTCGTCGGCGACGCCGACCAGCTGCCGCCGATCGGCGCCGGCAAGCCGTTCGAGGACCTGATCGCCTCCGGCGCGGTGCCGGTCGTACGGCTGACCCAGATCTTCCGCCAGGCGGCGCGCTCGATGATCACCACCGCTGCCCACGAGATCAACCAGGGCCGCCCGCCCCACCTCCAGCCGGGTGAGGAGCAAGACCACGACTTCTTCTTCATCGAGCGAGGAACGCCGGCGCGGACGCTGGAGACCGTGGTCGAGGTGGTGGCCGAGCGGGCGCCGGCGAGGTTCGGCGTCGACCCGATCCGCGAGGTGCAGGTGCTGGCGCCGATGTACCGCGGCGAGGTCGGCATCGACGCCCTCAACGAGCGCCTGCAGGCGGAACTCAACCCCAACGGCAAAGCCGCCCTCAACGACCGCTTCCGGATCGGCGACCGCCTGATCCAGACCCGCAACTCGCACGAGCTCGGCCTGATGAACGGCTCGATCGTCTTCCTCCGCGACGACGACCCCAACGAGGAAGAGATCGTCGTCGACACCGACGACGGCGGGACCCTCGTCATCCCCTATGGCGAGACCGCCACGCTGCGCCTCGCCTACGCGATCTCGGTCCACAAGGCGCAGGGGTGCGAGGTGCCGGTGGTGGTCGCCGTCTGCCACCGCTCCCACTCGCGGATGCTGAACCGCCCGCTGCTCTACACCGCGATCACCCGTGCCCGCAGCAGCTGCGTGATCGTCGGCGACCAGGCAGTCCTCGCCTCAGCTGTCCGCCGCGACGACAGCGGCGGCCGGCACTCGGGCCTGGCCGAGCGCCTGCGCGGCTGAACCGCCGCGGGCAGGCCGCCGGGAGAGATCTAGCCTACGCGGGTGGAGAGCAACCGCCTGCCGCTGAGGGAGATCGCGATCACGCTGATCGGGATCGTCTTGCTGGCGGGCCTGATGGTTGCGGTGGAGCCGCTGCGCGAGGCGGCCAGGGCGGCGATCGGGGGCGACAACACGGAGATCCGCCGCCAGATCGACCGGCTCGGCGCCGTCGGGCCGCTGCTGATCCTCGCCCTCGCCCTCCTCCACGCCGTCGTCTTCTATCCAGCCGAGATCGTCGACGCGGCGGCCGGCTTCGCCTACGGCTTCTTCCCGGCGCTGGCGCTGATGATGTTCGGCTGGATCCTCTCCGGGCTGTTCTGCTGGGCGATCGGCCGCCGGGTGGCGCGGCCGCTGCTCGACCGCTGGTTCGGCGCCGAGCGCTTCGAGCGAGCAGAGCGAGCAATCGAGCGCGGCGGGCCGACGCTGCTGCTGGCGATGCGCCTGATCCCGATCCTTCCCTTCAGCCTCGTTTCCTACGCGGCCGGGGCCGCCAAGGTTTCGGCCTGGCGCTTTATCTGGACGACCGCGATCGGCTACCTGCCGATCACCGCGCTCTCCGTGTACTTCGGAACCAGACTCGAGGGCTTGTCGGCGACCGACCCACTGGTCTTCGGCAGCGCCCTGGCGCTGCTGGCACTGCTCGCGATCGGGCACCGGGCGGCGCGCCGGCAAGCAGGCGCTAGTCGCCTTCGACCCGGAAGCGAAAGGTCGCCGGCGTCGGATCGGTGAGCCCGGTCGCGCCGCGGGCCTTCACCTTCAACACGTGGACCCCCGCCCGGACCCTTGGGCGGAAGCTCGGCGCGCAGCCGCGGTAGGCGGAGCGGTCGACTTTGCAGAGGAAGCTGGACCCGGCCTGATCTGAGCCGAAAACGAAGCGAACGCGAACGGCGGCCGCCTGGGCGCGGACGATGCGGCGAGGGTGCCTGAGGATCCGGGTGCTGGGCGCAGACCGAGAGGCCGGCGAGGTTGCGGCCGTGCTCGCCGGGCTGGTGGTCGGAGCAGCGGCAGCAGCCGACCCGGAACCGCCCGCTACCCCGCTCGTCAGAGGCGGCGCGGCGGAGCTCGGGCCGTCTCCTCCTGCCAGCGGGCCGGGCAGGCTGCTGAGGGCGGCGTCGGCGTTGACAAGCCCACCTCCAACGGCTTCAGGGCCGAACGAGCCCACCGGCGCCGCGTTGTTGGTCAGGGCCTCCGTGTAGATCTGCGGCGTCAGCGAGGACTTGGCCTGCCGCAACAGCGCCGCCACGGCCGCCGCGTGAGGGGCCGCTGCCGAGGTGCCGCAGAAGCGCCAGGCGCCGGCGGAGAGACGGGCGAAGAAGGTGGTGGCGCCGCAGTCGGTGGCGGCTACGTCGGGCTTGGCAATCACCTGGACCGCGCCGAGGGGAGCGGCCGGGGTCGTCCCTTCGACCGGGCCGAAGAGGTGCACCACCGGTCCCCGCGAGGAGTACCGCTCCGGGGTGGCGCTGTTGTTGAAGGGGACGGCGGCAACCGAGATCGCGCTGGCGGCCCCGGCGTGGCCGAAGATCGACGGCCCGACCACGTCGCCGCCGCTCGAAGCCGGGTACTCGGTCGCGCTGACGCCGTCGCCGTTCTCCATGAGGATGAACTTGAGCCGGGGGTCGCCACCAGAGAAGCGGTTGATCGCCAGCTGCACGGTCCGCGCCGAGCCGGCGGAGTTGGTCCACTGGATGATCTCCACTGGGCGCTGGGTGCCTTTCGGGCCGCTGTTGCCTTCCACCGATTCGGTCAGGACGGTCCCGGCGCCTGAGAGGAGGAAGGCATCGAGATCGGTGTTGACGCCGTACCAGGGTTCGGCCCATTGCAGATCGAGGGTCAGGGTTTCCCCGGCTTTGACCGTGATGCCAAAGGTGTTGTCGGTTCCCCCGGAAGGATCGAAGTCGAGGCAGTGCTTGCCGTTGACGCCGCCGATGAGGAGAACCGCCGTCGGGCAGCTGCCGGAGTCACGGAAGCTGGTCGCTTCCCAGGAGGCGATGTCTTGGCCGCCGTTGATGAGGTTGTCGTTGCCGGCCGCGGTCAGGTAGGTCGCTCCTTCGCCGGTGACCTTGTTGATCGCCGCGGCGATCGGTCCGTCCTGGAAGAACGGCTCTTCGAACCAGGCGACGTCGTCGACGATTACGTCGGCCCCGGCACCGCCCGCGGCGACCGGGCGAGCGAGGCGTTCAATGTTCTGGGCGAAGGAGATTTCGCTTTTGAACGCCGTCGCAAAGGCCAGCTGGGCGTGGGGTGCGAGGTCGTGGATGATCTGCAGCATCGCCCTCCCCTCGTCGGCGACTTCGCCGCCGGCCTCGCTGAGCACCGTGACGGGCAGTTGCTGTTCGGCGCATCCGCTCGCCGGACCGGGGAGGTCGTTGGAGGCGACATCTTCCGCGGCATGGGTCGCAATAGCCCCACCGCTGGCCGCTTTCGTGGCGACGTTGTAGGAGTCAGAGAGGACACCGACCGTGATCCCCTTGCCGCGCAGGCCGAAGGCTTCTCGAGCTTCCCCGACCCGTAGCTGGCCGAGCCCCTCCGAGAGGACCGCCCCGCCTTCGCAGGGACCTTCTCCAGCGCCGTAGGTGATCGGCTGTCGCTCCTGCCACACCGCCTGCACGGCGGGGACCGAGGCCACGTCGGCGAGATCGTCGGGGGAAACCGAAAGCGTCAGCGTCTGCTGCTCGGGACTGGCGCTGACGACCTCGGCGCCGGCTTCGCGCAGCGCCGGGAGGCTGGCGATCGCGGCGCCGTCGAAGCGGGCCGTCACCCGGACCGCTTCGCCGTCACGGACGAGGCTCCCCGGGCCCGCCGCCGGAAGTCCGACCGTAGTTGCCTGCGCGGCCGGCGCCTGCGCGGCCACGAAAGGCCTCGCCAGCTCCGTCAGGACCGGCGACAGCGCCCCTCGACCCTTCACCGGCGGCACCGCTGCCCCGGCGCTCGCGGGCAGAAGGAAGCCGAGGAGGATCGCGAACATAAGCGACCGCCTTGCAAGACAGTTGAGACGCAACCCCCGGGACATCGTCACCATTGTTATCGACCGGCCTGGTGCCCTACCTGAGCCGCCGATGTCGGCACCTGATCGTCAGTTGATCCTGCTACGGTCCTTGGCGTTAGGGCCGGTGATTACCGGCGAAAGTTGTGCGTAGCGCTCGCAGTCGTTGCTTTTGCATCCTCCGCGTTCGCAGCACATGAAGTGGAGGCAATGCATGCCCACTGGAACTGTTAAGTGGTTCAGCGACGACAAGGGCTACGGGTTCATTACGCCCGACGACGGCTCGAAGGACGTCTTCGTTCATCACAGCGCGATCATGGGAGAGGGCTTCCGCTCTCTGACCGAGGGCGCCAAAGTGAGCTACGAGTCCGAAGAAGGCCCCAAAGGCCCGGCCGCCGCGAGCGTTCAGCAGCAGTAGTCGCTAAACGCTTCCAGCTGTACGAAGCCCGCCGCCAGGCGGGCTTCTTCGTGTAAGCGGCCGAACAGCGCCGTCCCCTACTCTCCAAAACCGCCATGAGCACCGCCCGAGAAGACCTGCGCAACATCGCGATCATCGCCCACGTCGACCATGGGAAGACGACGCTGGTCGACGCGATGCTTTGGCAGACCGGCACCTTCCGCAAAGGGCAGGACGTCGCCGAGCGGGTGATGGACTCGATGGACCTGGAGAAGGAGAAGGGGATCACGATCCTCGCCAAGAACACCGCGGTCAACCGCGGCGACGTCAAGTTCAACATCGTCGACACCCCCGGCCACGCGGACTTCGGCGGCGAGGTCGAGCGGGCACTGACGATGGTTGACGGAGCGCTGCTCCTCGTCGACGCCTCCGAGGGGCCGCTGCCGCAGACGCGCTTCGTCCTCCGCAAGGCGCTGGAGCGCAAGCTGCCGATCATCCTCGTCGTCAACAAGGTCGACCGGCCGGATGCGCGGATCGACGAGGTCGTCGACGAGGTCTACGAGCTCTTCATGGACCTCGACGCCGACTCCGAGCAGATCGACTTTCCGATCGTCTACACCAACGCCAAAGCTGGCTGGGCCGCGATGGAGCAGGGCGTCGAGGGGACCGACCTCTCCCCCCTGCTCGACCTGATGCTGGAGAAGATCCCGGCTCCCCAGTACGACGAGGGCGCACCGCTGCAGGCGCACGTCACCAACCTCGACGCCTCGCCTTACGTGGGACGGCTGGCGATCTGCCGGGTGCGTCAGGGGACGATCCGCAACGGCCAGCAGCTCGCCTGGTGCCGGGCTGACGGCAGCGTTCAGCGGGCGGCGGTCTCAGAGCTCTACGTGACCGAAGGGCTCGAACGGGTTCCCGCCGAGGAGGCGGGGCCCGGCGAAATCATCGCGGTGGCGGGGATCGAAGAGGTGACGATCGGCGAGACGCTCGCCGATCCGGAGAACCCACAGCCGCTGCCGGTGATCACCGTCGACGAGCCCTCGCTCTCGATCGTCGTCGGCATCAACACCTCGCCGCTGGCGGGAACCCAGGGCGGCGACAAGCTGACCGCGCGGCAGATCAGCTCGCGGCTAGAAGCCGAGCTGGTCGGGAACGTTTCGCTGCGGGTCAACGACACCGAGCGCCCCGACGCCTGGGAGGTGCAGGGCCGCGGCGAGCTGCAGCTGGTCGTCCTGCTGGAGATCATGCGCCGCGAGGGCTATGAGCTGACCGCCGGCCAGCCGCAGGTGGTGACGCGGGAGATCGAAGGGCAGATGCACGAGCCGGTCGAGCGGCTGGCGATCGACGTCCCGGAGGAGCACGTTGGCGACATCACCCAGATGCTGGCGGCGCGCAAGGGGCGGCTCGAGCAAATGGTCAACCACTCGACCGGCTGGGTGCGGATGGAGTACCTGGTCCCGGCCCGCGGCCTGATCGGCTTCCGCACCGAGTTCCTCACCGTTACCCGCGGCAGCGGCCTGCTGCATCACGTCTTCGACCGCTGGGAGCCGTGGGCCGGCGAGCTGCGCACGCGCCAGACCGGGTCCCTGGTCGCCGACCGTCGCGGCCAGACCGCCGGCTACTCGCTGATGAGCCTGCAGGACCGCGGCAGGCTCTTCGTCGGCTCAGGCGAGGAGGTCTACGAAGGGATGATCGTCGGCGAAAACGCACGCTCCGATGACCTCGACGTCAACCCAACCAAGGCCAAACAGCAGACCAACATGAGGGCCGCCAGCGCCGACGTCCTGGTGCGCCTGGCGCCGCCGACCCGGCTTTCCCTGGAAGCGGCGATCGAGTTCGTCCGCGAGGACGAGTGCGTGGAAATCACCCCGAAGGAGATCCGCCTGCGCAAGGTCGAGCTCGAGAAAGTCAAGCGCCTGAAGGCTGCAAAGCAGCGCGACAAAGCGCCGGCGCGCTAGCCGCCCAACCGGCCCGGCCCGCGGCACTGCTCGAGCAAGCGGGCGACACGCCGCATCACCTCCTCCGGTTTTCGCTGCAGCCGCGGCCCCGTGACCCGCGTCATCCCGATGCCGACTAGCAGCAGGTCCTCCTGACGCAGCCGGTCCCGCTCGAATGCCGCCCGCGTCCCGTGCGTCTCGAACAGATCCAGTTCCACCGCGAAGCGGAACTCCGGCCAGTAGCAGTCCAACTCGAACCCGTGGGCGACGAAGTTCGTGCGCGGCTGCGGCAACCCCGCCTCAAGGCAAAGCTCCAGGAACCGCTTCTCGAGGCCGGAGCGGGTGAAGCTCGTGGGCTTGTAGAGCGCGATCGCTTTGCGCAACCGCCCGTGTCCGTGGTGCCCAACCGTGCGATCAAGAAGCTCTTCCACCGCGTGTAGATCGAACAGCTCCAGGTCTTCGCTCCGCTCGACCATCTTCTCGAGCCAGTCGAAGCGAACGGTCGCGGCAAGGTCAAGGAGAGTGCGCGGCAGGGAAGTGACGGGGATGCCCTCCCGCAGTGCCCGGTCCTCGGCTGCGAGAGCGCGAGCCTCGTGAAGTCGAAGCGGCGGGCGGGCCTTGCGGTAGCCCGGAGCGGTTACAGAAGCAGGTAAGGGGGAGGTGTTCGTAAGGCCCCAGAGCCATGCCGCCGAGACGTGGCTCAAGAGCGCATCGGGCGCGCAGGCGAGAACGGCCGCCAAGCACTGACCGTAGAGCGAGAGGTTGGTGTGGCCGACCGCGAAGACACCGCGGTAGAGCCGATGCAACCGTCCCGCACTCACGGCCCGGTGGACGGCAGCTTTCGAATATCCGAGCGGCCCGGTCAACTGGCGTATCGAGACGACCCCATGCTGCCGCTCCGCTAGCTCCGCCAGAACGTCGTGTCGCCCTGTGGAGTGTCCCCTTCCTTTGTCTCGCATAGCGGAACAAAGGAAGGGGACACCTCAATCTCTCCCCCCACCCAGCCGATTGTTCGTGCCGCAGCTGCGCTCTGAGCGCACAAAAAAGCCGCCGGTCCGAGGACCGGCGGCTTTCGGAGACGCTTGAACCCGAGCTGGGTTCGGTGCCGCTAGACGGTGGCGGCGGCTTGCTCGGACTGGCTCTGCTCAGACGCCGGCGAGGAGGGGGCGGGCGCCGGGGCACTTTCCTGGCGGGGGAGCAGTACTTCTTTGGCGATCACCAGGCGCTGGATCTGGCTGGTGCCCTCGTAGAGCTGCATGATCTTCGCGTCACGCATCAGTTTCTCGACCGGGTACTCCTTGATGAAGCCGTAGCCGCCGTAGACCTGGACGGCGTCGGTGGTGACCTCCATCGCCGAGTCGGCGGCCATCCGCTTGGCCATCGAAGAGACCTTGCTGTTGCGGACGTTCTGATCGAGCAGGAAGGCTGAGTTCCAGACCAGCAGGCGCGAGGCCTCGACCTTGGTCGCCATGTCGGCGATCATGAACTGGATCGCCTGGTGCATCGCGATCGGAACCCCGAACTGGACCCTTTCTTTGGAGTACTCGGTGGCGAATTCGAGCGCCGCGCGGGCGATCCCGACGGCCATCGAGGCGACTCCCGGGCGGGTCCGGTCGAGGGTCATCATCGCCAGTTTGAAGCCCTTGTTTTCCTCGCCCAGCAGGTTCTCGGCCGGGATCTCGACGTCCTGGAAGGAGATGGTCGCGGTGTTGGAGGCCCGCTGACCCATCTTGTCCTCCTTCTTGTCAACGGTGACCCCGGGGAGGTCGGCGTCGACGACGAAGGCGCTGATGCCGCGGTGGCCCGCCTCCGGATCGGTCTTGGCGAAGACCGTGAAGTAGTCGGCGTAGGTGCCGTTGGTGATGAAGCACTTGGACCCGTTGATGACGTACTTGTCGCCTTTTTTGACGGCGCGGGTTTTCATCCCGGAGACGTCGGAGCCGGCGTCGGGCTCGGTGAGGCCGAAAGAGGCGAGCTTGGGGGCTTCGGTGAGCATCCCCAGGTATTTCTTCTTCGTCTCCTCGGAGCCGCCGAGGGTGACCGGCGCTGAGGCAAGGCCGTTGGCCATCAGCGAGGTGCCGATCCCGGAGCAGCCCCAGCCGACCTCCTCCTCGATCAGGCAGCCGGAGAGGTAATCGAGGCCGGGACCGCCGTAGGCCTCGGGGACGTGGGTGTTCATCAACCCGACCTCCCAGGCCTTGTCGATGATGTCCTGCGGCCAGGTGCCGTCCTTGTCGTACTCCCAGGCGACCGTGCGCATCTCTTTCTCGGCGAAGCTGTGTGCCAGCTCGCGCAGGTCCTTCTGCTCATCGGTGAGGGTGAAATCGACCACCGGTCGGTGCTCCTTTTCTTCGCGGTTCGAATGAAGTCTGCGGGAGCGCCGCCAGCAGGTGGCGTTCCACTGATTGACTCGTCAGTCAACCAGTCCTCAAGGTTAGCGGACAGCCCGCCGGGATTCGCGCTCTACCCTTGTTCGATGGCACTTCCGCTGGCTCTCTCGGCACTCCAGAAGGGCGGCGCGCTACTGCTGTTCACCGGCATCCTCGCGCCGCTGGTCGGGCTGCTGCTGAAGCGGGTCGGCGGCGGCTGGGAGACGATGGGCGGCGGCCCCTTCGCGATCCTCAACGAGCCGCCGCAGCATCGCTCCGCGAACGGCGCCGGCCAACGGGTCGACCCGGCGATCCAGGGCGCCGAGGTGCGGCAGATGCTGGAGGCGAAATCGGAGCGGCGGCGCCAGCGGGGCGAGGCGCCGCTCGACGTCGAAGCGGAGACCCAGCGCCTCCTCGCCGCCGCCGAGCAACCCCGGGGCGAAGAGGCGAAGGACGCAGAGCTGCGGGCGGAAGTGCGCCAGCTCGTCGTCGTCCGCAACGAACGCCGGATGCGCGAAGGACGGGAGCCGCTGGACGTGGAGGCGGAGCTGGAAAGGCAACTGGCCGATCTCATAGGATCGAGTTGATGGCAGGCGCCGAGGAGAACCTCTACGAGGTCGAGGAGATGCTCGTCCAGCCGGGGACCTATTTCAATCCCCAGAGCGAGGTCGTGATCATCGTCGACGACTCCGCCTCGATCGACCAAGAGGTCTTCAACAACCTCGAGGGGTACGAAGGCGCCGAGTGGGTTCGCGTCTCCGACGAGGTCCCGGTCGACGAAGACGGGCGCGATCGGGTCCTCGAGAGCTTCGAGACTCGCAGCCAGGGCGGCTCGATCGCACCTGACGCGCTCGAAGAGAGCGACGACGACCTCGAAGAAGAGGACGAGCGGCCACAAGGCGTGCCGCTCGACGAAGAGGAGTAGCTCCTGCTCAGCGAGGGAGACAAAGCGCCCGACTTCAGCCTGCCTGATCAGAGCGGCGAGCAGGTCAAGCTCTCCGACCTGCGCGGCGAGACGGTCGTCCTCTACTTCTACCCTCGCGCCGACACCCCCGGCTGCACCACCCAGGCCTGCGGCATCCGCGACCGCCGCGTTGACTACCAGGAGGCCGGGGCCACGGTGATCGGGGTCTCACCCGACGAGGTGGAGGCGGTCGACAAGTTCGCCGGCAAATACGACCTCGACTTCACCCTCCTCGCCGACGCCGACCACGCGGTGGCCGAGAAGTACGGGGCCTGGGTCGAGAAGTCGATGTACGGCAAGAAGTACATGGGAGTCCAACGCGCGACCTTCATCATCGGCCCAGACGGCAAGATCGCCAAGGTCTTCCCCAAGGTTTCGCCCAAAACGCACGACGACGTCGTCCTAAAAGCGTTGTCAGAGGCCTGAGCGTTCCTGGCAAGGACGCAGGGAGCGTGGCGTGCTCTGCACGCGAGCGACCGAGGACGCCGCCAGGGGCGGTCAGGCGCTGACAACGACGGCGACGATGAACGCGGTGTACAGCACGAACCAGCCGATCACCGCCGGCAGTTTGAAGCGCCGGCCGAGGTGGAGGCTCTCGTAGGCGAGAAGGCCGCCGGCGAGGCCGAGGCCGATCGAGAGGACCGCGTGCCAGTTGAGCTCCCAGTCGGTGAAGATCAGGCCGATCCCGACCGGAATCATCGACTGGAAGACCATCGCGCCGGTGATGTTGCCGAGCGCCAGCGCGTCCTTCCCTTCGCGCACCCAGAAGAAGCTGTTGACCTTCTCCGGCAGCTCGGTCGCCAGCGGCGCCAGGATCAGCGCCAGCACCAGCGGCTCGACCCCGAAGCTGTCGGCGACGTGGAGCAGCTCCTCGACGAAGAGGTGGGCGCCGCCGACCATCGCCGCGAGGCCGACCACGAGTTGGATCACGCAGAGCAGCATCGAAGGGTCTTCGCGACGTCCGGGGCGGCGCTCGAAGATCAGCGGGTTGAGCGACTCTTCGCTCTGGACCTCGCCGCCGCCCTTCAAGGTGAGGCGGACGTAGAAGACGTAGGCGACGAGGAAGGCGACCCCGACCGCGATCCGCAGCGGCGCCGGCGGTCCCCACGCCAGCGCGCCGCCGATCGCGAAGAGGACGAGGAAGAAAAGGAGGTCGCGCTCCAGGGTCGGGCGGTGGACGTTGAGCTGCAGGCCCTGATCGCGTTTGTCGCGATAGAGGTAGGCGAAGAGCCCGACCAGCCCCATCGCCAGCGTGGCGAGCAGGAAAGGGGCGCCGACGATCGCGCCGACGGCGATGTCTTCAGAGCCCTCGGTGGCGTCGACCAGGGCGACGATTGCGATCAGCGTCTCCGGCATCGCCGTGCCGACCGCGGCGAGAATGCTTCCCACCGCTCCGACCCCGACCTCGAGCTTGTGCCCGATCCACTCGATCGCGTTGGTGAACAGCAGCGCCCCGGAGAGGACGACAGCGAAACTCACCAACAGGAGGACTACGTCCATCCGGGCAGGCTATCTGCCTGTTCGCGCGGGCCTCGCTCAGGCGAAGTAGAACGCGAGCCCGAAGACGAAGTACACGGCAAGCAGCTGCACGCCCTCGAACCAGGTCGACTCGCCGTCAGAGGTGACGTGGTTGCCGACCAGGATCGCCAGCAGGATCGCTCCCAGCTCGAAGCCGTTGAAGACCAGCGCCAGCGGATAGGGGCCGATGAAGAAGGAGGCGAGGACGAGGATCGGGGCGACGAAGAGGGCGACCTGTGCGCTCGAGCCGACGGCGATGTTGACCGCCAGGTCCATCTTGTCTTTCATCGCGACCAGAACCGCGACCCAGTGCTCGGCCGCATTGCCGACGATCGCCACCACGATCACCCCGATGAAGAACTCCGAGAGCCCGACCGACTCCGAGGCCTCGGTGATCGAGCCGACCAGCACCTCCGACATCACCCCGACCAGGACGCCGGCGATCGCCAGCGCGATCACCGAGGTGCGGGTCGACCAGCCCCAGGTGTCTTCCTCCTCGTAGTCGGGGTTGAAGAGGTCGCGGTGGGTCTTCAGCGAGAAGAAGAGGCCGATCACGTAGGTGACGATGAGGACGACCGCCACCGCCAGCGAGAGGTGCTCGACGGTGCCGCCGTAGTTGATCGCCTCCGAGCCGGGCTCCGGCAGCCCCTTCCCCTCAACCAGCTCGAAGATCGCCGGCATCATCAACGCCCCGCTGGCCAGCATCAGCATCGTCGTCTGGATGCTGGCGCTGGTGCGGCTGAAGTGTTGTTTCTGGCGTCCGATTCCCCCGGCCAGCATCGCCGCTCCCAGCACCAGCAGCATGTTGCCGATGATCGAACCGACGATCGAGGCCTTGACGACCTCCTGCAGCCCCTTGCTGAGGGCGAAGAGGGCGATGATCAGCTCCGGCGCGTTGCCGAAGGTGACGTTGAGAAGGCCACCGATCCCGGGGCCCGAGCGCGCCGCCAGCTCCTCCGTCGCCCGGCCCATCAGCGCCGCGGTAGGGATGATCCCGAGCGCGGAAACGGCGAAGACGACCGTCGCGGGTGCGCCCAGCACCTCGAGCACGACCGCGACCGGGATCAGCGGCGTCAGCAGGTAGGGCCAGCCCATCGGCGTCCTGAAAAAGGACGCGTCAAGGCGTGGGCCTCCCTGTTTCACGGCTGCGCGGCCTGCTCGGCTATTCGCGCAGGGCCGCGCATTTCTGCAGGTCGGCCTGAGTCTTGGCCTTCCCCAGGCACTGCGCGAATGCCTTCTGGTTGCCGCCGCCCGAGGACGAGCCGCCGCCCGAGGACGACCCCCCGGTCACGCCTTCCAAGAGCCCGCCGAGGCCTTCGCCGCTGCTGGCGCCTTCCAGCAGTTCGAGCGGGTTGACCTTCAGCTGTTTGAAGAGCGCTTCCAGCGGCTTCGCGTTCGAGGGTTTCTCGAAGCTCTGTTCCTCGTTGACGCCGCTGAGCGTCAGTTCCATCTCCAATTCGACCTTTTCGCCCTTGGCTTCCGGCGGTTCAACCGTCAGTTCCATCGCGAACTTGCGGACGATGTCGTCGTCGCCGACGGCGATTTCGACGTGCGATTTTTTGATCGCCTTGGTCAGTTCGCCCTTGGCTTCTTCGAGTTCGCCGACCGGGAGCGGACCAGCGGCTTCCAGCTGCGAGCTGCAGGCCGGATCTTCGGTCAACTGGATCAGCGCGTCGATCGCCCCGGAGACATCGAGGTCGCCGCTGACCTTGGTCGTCGAGGTGCCGTCGATGTCCTCGCCGCCTTCGTTTTTCAGTTTCTCGGCGAACTGGCTGAACTTGATCCCTTCCGCTGCTTTCTGACAGGCGGTCACATCGGCTTCTGAGCCTTCCTGCTGCTGGGCCTGTTCGAATGCCGACTTGAGGAAGCCGAAGGTCGTCGGGTCGATTTCGTAGGGGGTCCCTTCGTAGTCGACGAAGGCGCGATCGGTGAGGAGCGTCAGCCCGCCTTTGAAGTCGATCTTTTCGTCCTGCGCTTCTCCTTCGGCTTCGACGCGGACTTCCGCCTGCGGAAGTTCGCCTTTGGCGCCGGCTTCGAACGGGCCCGAGAGGCTGACGTCAACTTCGCCGCCTTCGTCGCCTTCGGCGTTGACGCTCAGGGACATGTCGAATTCGCCGCTTTTCACCCCTTCGAGGCTGGCCTTTTCAACGACCTTCTGCGGATCTTCGCCGCTGTTGTCGTCGTCTCCCCCACCGCCGCAAGCGGCGAAGAGGCTCGCCAGCGCAGCGAGGGTCGCGAACAGCGCGAGAATGCGAATACGGCTCAAGAGATGAGGCTCCTCGTGATCGGAGAACAGGACCGAACGGGATTCTAGGGAGCGCGGCCGGCCTGAGGCCCCGCGCTCAGCCCGCTTCCCGGCCGAAGAGGTGGTCGGCGAGCACTTCGAGGATCCCTACGTAGATTTCCCCGGCTTCAGCCTGCTTCACGTCTTCGTTGTCGAGGCCGAACTGCTTCAAAAGCGCGGAATAGGGGCTGTAGCCGTGGGTGATCGGCAGGTTGCTCACTTCGTTGATCCGGTTCAGCCGCATCACGAGCTCGAATTCGAGTTCTTCGCTCCGCGGCAGCTCGAGATTGGCGAGTATCTTGAAGTAACGAGCCACCCCGTTCTTGTCGAGGCTGAAGGTGATCCGCGGCGGCTCCGCCAGGCTCGCTTTCAGTTCCTTCTGCACGGCTTCCAGGTCTGGGACTGAAGGCAGGCCGATCGCTTCCAGTTGAGCTTGGCAGCCGGGTGATGCTTCAACCATCTGGATCAGCTCGTCGATCGCGGCAGCGGGATCGAAATCTCCCCCCAGCATCTCCACCGGGGTCCCGTCGATTCCTTCTCCTTTGCCTTCGTAGGAGATGTTGTGGACCAGGTCGGTGACGCTGAGGCCATCCGCCGATTCGACGCAGGCCATCGCGTTGCCCTCGCCCCCCTCTTCCTGCTGGGCCTCTTCCAGCTTCGACTTCAGTTCTTCGAAGGTGGCGTGGTCGGGTTCATAGACCTCCCCGTCGAAGTTGACGACCCACTTGTCGGCCCGCAGCAGCGGCCCGCTGAGGAATTCGACTTCGCGCCCGGCGAGCTCACCGTTCGATTCGATCGCCAGGTCGAGCTGCGGCAGGCCTTCTTCCCCGGCTTTCATGAAGCTGCCGACGGTCCGCATGGTGATCTCTTCCTGCTGCTTTTCCGGCTGCTTCTTCTTGAAGCGAAAGACCTGGAACTCGAGTTCGACTTCGCCACCGTGGACGCCGTCGAAGTTCGCGAGCTCAGCTTTGCCTGCAGGGGTCGCCGCTTCGGTCTCCGTCTCGCCCCCACCCGCACCGCCGCAAGCAGCCAGGGCAACCATCGCAAGCACGCACGTCACTCCCAAGGCCACCCAACGCTGAATCCTCACGCCGCCCTCTCCCAATAGGACAATAAAACGCGAGTATTCTAAGCGGTATTGGGCGGTTCCTGCTCGTTGCGGCGCATTCCGGCTTCGATTTCCTCGATCGCGGTGCGCATCACTGTCACCCGGGCGTTGCGCTTCGACTCTGCCGAGATCAGGCGCCAACGCGCATGCGGTTGATCCGTTTGCTCCAGCATCTCCTCGACCGCGGCTTCGTACTGCGGACGCTTCTCGCGGTTGCGCCAGTCCTCGTCGGTCAGCTTCCACGATTTCAGTGGGTCGCCAGCGCGCGCTTCGAAGCGCTTCAGTTGCTCCTCCGGCGAGACGTGGAGCCAGAACTTGACGATGATCGACCCCTCGTTCGCCAGCGTGCGCTCGAAGGCGTTGATCTCGCCGTAACCGCGCCGCCACTGCTCCTCGGTGGCAAAGCCCTCGACGCGCTCGACCAGGACCCGGCCGTACCAGGAGCGATCGAAGACCGTCATCCCTCCCCACCCCGGCAGCGCCGGCCAGAAGCGACCGAGGAAGTGGTGGCGCTTCTCGTCAGCGGTCGGGGCGGCAAACTGCGAGACCCGGACATGCCGCGGGTCCAGCGGCGCGACCAGGCGCTTGATCGCCCCACCCTTGCCGGAAGCGTCCCAGCCCTCGAAGACGACGACCAGCGGCGGCCCCAACCGGCACTCGCCGATCAGCCCGCCGAGCGTCAGGCGCAGCTGGGCCAGGCGGCTGCCCAGTGCCTTCAGCTCCCGCTCCTCCTCGTGGCGGTCGAGGCTGAGGCTCAGATCGACTTCGTCAAGCCGTCCCATAGCCACTCCTCTACCCGCTCATTCGCCGGAGTCGCCACGGGATTGTTCAATCGGAGCCGGGCGGTTGTCGGTCGTTACGTTGGCGACGAAAGGCAGGAGCAGGGCGCCGAGGGCGATCAGGATCACACCAGCCCCGACCAGCCAGCGAGCGCCGGCGAGGTGGCCGAGGATGCCGACGCCGAACCCGATCAGCATCAGGGCGATGTAGGGCCCCGGGCTATGGGGCAGCAGCGACGCCAGCGGGAGCACGAGGTCGGGCACGAGCGCCTGATTATCATCGGCCCGTGGCCCAAGGCTCTGTCGCAGAGGTAAAAGTGGCGCTCGCCGCGGTCGGCTACCTGGCCGACGAGCCCGCCGCCCTGGTCTCCTTCCTCGCCCAGAAGCTCGGCAAGCCGGTGCTCGTCGAGGGCCCGGCGGGGGTCGGCAAGACCGAGTTGGCGAAGGCCCTCTCCCGCGCAACCGGCCGCGAGCTGGTGCGCCTGCAGTGCTACGAGGGCCTCGACGAGGCGAAGGCGATGTACGAGTGGAACTACCGCAAGCAGCTGCTGCGGATCCAGGCCGGCGGCGAGGCGGGCTGGGAAGACGTCCAGGACGACATCTTCAGCTCCGACTTCCTGCTGACCCGGCCGCTGATGCAGGCGATCTCCAGCGCCGAGCCGGTCGTCCTGCTGATCGACGAGATCGACAAGACCGACCAGGAGTTCGAGGCGATGCTGCTCGAGCTGCTCTCCGACTTCCAGATCACGATCCCCGAGCTGGGGAGGATTGAGGCGACGACGATGCCGATCGTCGTCCTCACCTCCAACGACTCGCGGGAGCTGACCGAGGCGCTGAAGCGCCGCTGCCTCTACCTCTGGCTCGACTACCCGGCGCTGGAGCGGGAGATGGAAATCGTCCGCCTGCACACGCCAGAGCTGCCGGAGACGCTGGCGCGGCGGCTGGTCGAGGTGATCCGGATGATCCGCGACCTCGACCTGAAAAAGCCGCCCTCGATCGCCGAGACGATCGACTGGGCGCGAACGCTCTTGCTGATGGGCGCCGAGGACATCGACCGCGAGACCTTCACGCAGTCGATGTCGATCATCGTCAAGCACCGCACCGACATCGACCTCGTCGCCGAGCGGGTCGGGGTGAAACTTGCCGACCCCCTACGGGCCGAAGGCTGACGCCGGCCCGCCGGGGCTGGCGGCGAAGCTGCTCGGCTTCTGCGAGGAGCTGCGCGGCGAGGGGGTCGCGGTCGGCACCTCGGAGATGCTCGACGCCTTCGCCGCCTTGAGCGAGGTCAACTGGACCCGGCGCGAGGACTTCCGCGAGGCGCTAGCGACGACGATCGCCAAGTCCCAGGACGACCGCCGCGTCTTCGAGCTGCTTTTCGACCGCTACTTCTTCCGCACTGCCGAGGCCGAGGCGGTGCAGCGGGGCGTAACCGAGCACGCCGAGGACGGGCCGCCGGCGGGAGAAGGCGAGCGCTTTGACATGGACGAGCTGAGCGAGGCGATCCGCGAGGCGATGGCGGCCGGCGACGAGGATCGGATGCGCGACCTCGCGCGGCTGGCGATCGCCGCCTTCGGTCGGGCCGAGGGCTCCGGCGTGGTCGGCGTCGACGTGCAGCGGATCCGCCGCACCCTCGGCCTCACCGCCGGCTCTCAACCGCCGGCCGAGGACGGCAGCGAGCGGCCGCCGATCGACCGCGAGCAGCTGACCGGCTTCGAGCGCCACCTGCGCCGCGAGCTCGAGCGCGACCTGATCGAGCGGACCGAGACCCTGCCCCCTTCGCGCCCGCTGGCCGAGCTCGACCGGGCGCTGCCGACCAGCCCGACCCAGGACCTCGCCGCCGTCCACCGCGCCGTCTCGCAGATGAAGCGCCGCCTGGCGACGCTCGGCCACGAGCAGCGCGGCCGCAATAAGGGCCAGTACGTCGACGTGCGGCGGACGATGCGCGCCTCGCTGGAGACCGGCGGCGTGCCGTTGCGGCTGCGCTACCGGCCGAAGCGGCCGCGGCGGCCGGAGATCTACGTCCTCTGCGACGTCTCCACCTCGGTCACCTCGGCCAGCGTCTTTTTCCTCTCTGTCCTCCACGCGCTGCACGACTCGTTTCGCAAACTGCGCAGCTTCGTCTTCATCGAGCGGATCTCCGAGGTCACCGACGTCTTCGAGCACGAGCGCGACTTCGCCGCCGTGGCGCAGAAGATCTCCAGCGAGGGAGGGGTCGCCGATGTCTCCGGCTACACCGACTACGGCCGCGTCTGGCTCGAGTTCCTGACCGAGATCTCCGAAGACCTCGATCCGCGCTCGACCGTGATCGTGCTCGGCGACGCCCGCACCAACGGCCGCGAGCCGCACGCCGAGGTCTTCGCCCAGATCGCCGAAAAAGCCGGGCGCCTGTTCTGGCTCAACCCCGAGCCGAAGCTCTACTGGAACTACGGCGACTCGGTGATGGCCGCCTACGAGCGTCACTGCGACGGCGCCTTCGAGTGCTGGACGACCAAGCACCTGGAGAACTTCGTCAACGTGGTCGCCGGCGCCGCGCCCGCCGCCGAATGAGGGCTCTCCTTCTCCGCCACGGCGAGTCGGTCCACAACGCCGCCCGCAGCGGCGAGCCGGCGCCGCATTCCGATGGCGACCTGCTGACCGAGAAGGGGATCGAGCAGGCCCACGCCGCCGGCGCCGCCCTGCGCGAGCACGGCGTCACCCGCCTGCTCAGCAGCCCGCTGCGGCGGGCGCGGGAAACCGCACGGGCGGTCGGCGACGCGCTCGGCCTGGACGCCGAGGAGATCGACTACGTGGGCGAGCTGACCTCAGGCGAAACCTTCGAGGGCGCGATCGCGCGGGTGCGGCGACTGAAGGCCGAGCTGGAGTCAGGCGAGGACGGCGACCTGCCGCTGCTCGTCACCCACGGCATCTTCCTCCGCTTCTTCCTCCTCGACTCGGTCCTCGGCGATCGCTTCGAGGCCGAGATGGCGGCCGGGATCTGGAACCTCGGCTCGCACAACTGCGGCCTCTCGGTCTTCGCCCACGGCGAGAGCCGCGACCCGGTGGGCCAGCCGATCCCCGGCTGGACCTGCCTCACCTGGATGGAGCGGCCGTGGAGTCGTCCCTGAAGATCTGGACGACGTCCGGCGAGACTTGGTCCTGGGGGGTGACGATGGCCCCCTCCGGCGGCAGCACCGGTCCCTCCAGCAGCGGGTCGTCGGTCTCCTGCATCCAGGCGTCGAGCCGCTCCCGCATCTGCGCCAGCACCTCCGCCTTGCTGGGATCTTCGGCGACGTTGTGGCCCTCCTGCGGGTCGAGCACCAGGTCGTAGAGCTGCTCCTCGGGGATGACCTCGTCCCCCCACCCGGCCGCGACCAGCAGGTCCTTGGTGTCGCTGTCGTCGCAGTTAGCGAGTACCGGATGCGGGTATTCGTCAAATCGCCTTATGTACTTCCATCGCTCGGTGCGAGCGGCCCGGTGAGGCTGGTAGGCGGCGTGGTAGGTCGTCTCGGTGAAGATCGCGTCGTGGAGGCGGTCTACCTCCCCCCGCACCAGCGGCATCAACGAGCTCCCCTGGAGCCAGTCGGGGTGCTCGGCTCCCGCGAGGTCGCAGAGGGTCGGGTAGACGTCGAGGTGGCTGACGGGGGCGTCGACCACCTTGCCGCCGGCGAAGCCGGGACCGCGCATGATCATCATCACCCCGGTGCCGCGGTCGAAGAGCGTGGCCTTGGAGCCGGGGAAGGCGATCCCGTGATCGGTCGTGCAGAGGACGAGCGTGTTCTCGACCAGGCCGAAGTCGTGCAGGGCGTGGAGGACGGCGCCGATTCCCTGATCGAGCGAGCGAGCGCTGGCCTTGAAGGCGGCCATGTCGCGCCGGGTCACCGCCGTGTCGGGCAGGTTGGCCGGCGGCTGCGAGTAGAGCGTGTCGCGGACCGAGGTCGGGGCCGAGAAGTCGCGGTGGGTCTCGAAGAAGCCGACCGACATGAACCAGGGCTGCGGCGGCGCCTCCTTCAGGGCCTTGATCGTCAGCGGCGCGACGAAGGAGGCGTGGTTGGAGTCGACGGGGACGACCTCGTCGTAGCCGATCACCCCCGGCTCGATCGAGATGTGTTGCTCGCCGATCAGGGTCGAGTGGTAGCCGGCCCCGCGCAAGGTGTGGACCCAGTGCTGGCCGTAGTCGTTCAGCTTCCAGCCGCGGTGGGCGAGGCCGAGCATGCCGTTGTTGTGGCAGTAGAGCCCGGTGAGGAGGCTGGCGCGGCTGCCCGAGCAGGTGGGGGCGGCGCAGAAAGCCTCGCGGAACAGCACCCCCTGGTCGGCCAGCATCTGGATGTTCGGCGTCGGCACCTGGAAGCCGTAGGGCTGGACGTAGCGGCCGGTGTCGTGGGAGTGGATGTAGAGGATGTTCGGCTGCTGCACTGCTCTTCAGGTTATCGGGCGGGCGTGGTTTATCTGTTTGTTGATAGGGATAGTTAGAAAACTGTGACTGACCAAGGGAAACCAGCTCGCTCATATCTTGTCTGCGCCACCCCCCGCAGCGGCAGCACCCTCGTCTGCCACGCGCTCGAGGAAACGGGCATCGCCGGCCGCCCCGAGGAGTACTTCGAGGCGCTCCGCCACAGCGGCCGCCCGCGCCGACCCGAGGAGTACTTCCTCGGCGTCGAGGACCAGTCGATCCGCGACCACCTCGGCGAGCGCAGCGTCGGCAACGAGCCGCCGCCCCGCTCCCCGCTCTGGAGCCGCGCCGCCTACGACCGCTACCTCAAGTGGGCCTTCGAGACCGGGACCACCCCCAACGGGGTCTTCGGGGCAAAGCTGATGTGGGGCTACTTCGGCGAGTTCGTCTCCCTCCTGCGCAATGTCCCCAAGTACCGCGACGTGCCGCTGGCCGAGCTCCTCCCCACCGTCTTCCCCGACCTCACCTTCGTCCGCATCGTCCGCGCCAACAAGGTGCGACAAGCCGTTTCGCTGTGGAAGGCGGTGCAGACGGCGACCTGGCGCGAAGACCACGCCGGTGCTGATGCCGGCTCAGTCGAAGGCAACGGCGCCGCCTACCAGAGCTTCATCGAGGAGCACCGCCCCCAACTGCGCTTCCACTACCGGGCGATCGACCACCTGCTCGACCAGCTCCTGATCGAAGAAGCCTCCTGGGACGCCTTCTTCGAGCACTGCGGGATCAAGCCGGTCCTCGTCCTCTACGAGAACTTCGCCGCCGACTACGAGACCAGCACCCACAACCTGCTCGAGCGCCTCGACCTCTCCTGCCCGGAGGACTTCGAGTTCGAGCCGCGAATGAAGCGCCAGTCCGACGGGATCAACGACGACTGGACCAAGCGCTACAGCGAGCTTCGCCTGGGCCGCGACTTCGACCTCGACCCGGTGCGGGTCGAGGCCTCCAGCAGAAGCTAGACATCGGCGTCGCGAACCCTGAAGCCGATCGGCCTCTTCTCCCGCTGAGGAGGTTCCATCAGCTGATGAAGGGCCTTGAAGATTTGGCCGAGCTGCTCGTCGTGCTGATCGAGTCGCCCCGTCATCTCCCGCTCGAGAGCGTCCAGCCGTTCTTGAAGAGCTGCATAACCAATGCTCACCCGCCGAAGCTCCACGAACGCCCGCATGATCTCGATATTCACGGCGATCGCCCGGTCGCTCCGAAGGACTCCGGAAAGCATCGCCACCCCCTGCTCCGTGAAGACATAGGGAGCGTACCGGCGGCCGCCGCGGCCATCGTTTGAGGTTGCAATTTGTGACCTCAAAGCCTCGACCTCGGCCTTGTTAAGTTGGAACATGAAGTCCTCCGGGAAGCGTTTCAAGTTCCGTTTGACCTGCTGGACTAGCCTTTTCGTCGTCACGTCATAGAGATTCGCGAGGTCTTCGTCGAGCATCACCTGCCGCCCTCTGACAACGAAGATCCGCTTCTCGATCGCCGGCGCAGTGATTACCTCGAGCAGCCCTGCCGTCTTGTCCGGTTCAACCATCCGCCAGATCATGGCAGATTCTCGGATGGTTTTGTCTACAGGCTCGGTGAGAGCTAGCGCGCGACCCAGGCGTCCTTGGCGGAGGTGAGCTCGCCGACGATGTCCGGCAGTTCGCCGGAGACGAGGTCGGCGAGGGTTACCTCCTCGAGGACGTTGCGGAGGCTGGCGCGGACGGCGATCCAGACCGCTTGCAGGTGCTCGGCGTTGCCGCGGTACTCGATGTCCTCGGGCGGGGTCGACTGGACGTGCGCGATCGGGCCCTCGACGGCGCGGACGATCTCGGCGACCGTCACCTCGTCGGCGGGGCGGGCGAGCCAGTAGCCGCCCTTGGCGCCGCGACGGGCGCGGACGATGCCGTGGTGCTTGAGCTCGAGCAGGATGTGCTCGAGGAACTGCAGGGGGATGTCCTGCGCCTCGGCGAGGCGCTCGCCCTTGACGGGCGCCTCCTCCGCCTGGGCGGCGGCCAGCTCGGCAGCTGCCCGCACCGCGTAGTCGGCCTTCGCAGAAACTCGCATGTGTCCTAGTAAATCAGTCCGCCGGGAGCGTGCGAGCGAGGGCGCCCGCTTGATCAAGCTCTTGTTGGCGCGCCAGCTCCGCCTCCTGGCGGAGCTGGGCCTCGCGGCGGCGGTTTAGCCAGTGCGGCGCGTAGAGGACCAGGCCGAGGCCGATCGCGGCGATGCCGGCGGCGATCGGCCAAACGCTGGGATCACCCTTCTGGATCGTGACGATGCCAGAGCCGACGAGGACGACGCCGAGGGCGGTGCGGATGAAGCCCTGCGGGGCCTTGTCCGACAGCGCCGCGCCGATCACCACGCCCGGCACCGAGCCGAGGAGGATGTTGCCGGCGAGGACGAAGTCGACGTTGCCGCCGATCCAATGGGCGATGCCGGCGGCCCAGAGCAAGATCGCGGCGTGGAAGACGTCGGTGCCGACGACCTTCTTCGGGGCGAGGCGGTAAACGGCGATCAAGAGGATCGCGATCACGGTGCCCGAGCCGGCCGAGGTGACGCCGATGACGAAGCCGGTGGTGGCGCCGATCACGATCGCCGCGACCTTGTGGCGCCGCTCGACGTCGAAGCGGTCGCGCTCCTCGATCAGGCTGCGGAGGATCAGCGCCCGCGCCAGGGTGATCACCCCGACCATCAGCAGGGTCCCGCCGAGGATCGCGTAGACGAGTTCGTCGAGGCGGTCTTCTCCGACTTGCGTCTGCAGCCAGGAGACGAGGGCCACACCCGCCACCGCGGCGGGGACGCTGCCGGTGGCAAGCCAGCGGACCAACTCCATGTTCACCGTCTTCATCCGGAAGTGGCGCCAGCCACCGACGGTCTTCGTCACCGCCGAGTAGAAGATGTCGGTGCCGATCGCGGTGGTGGGCTGGATCCCGAAGATCAGGATCAGCAGCGGGGTCATCAGCGAGCCCCCGCCCATGCCGGTCATACCGACGAGTACGCCGATGCCCAATCCGAAAAGGACGATTGCCGGGTCCATAGTTAGCTCCTGCAGCTCCGCACCCGTACTGATTTCGACTTTCCTGACCTTCTTGGTCAGGAGTGCGGAGTCCGGCAGGATACCAAGAATGAAGCCGCAGCTTGCGGATCTAGAACAAATTTCGTCCTCCGAGCAAAATCCCGGCAGCGGGATCTCTCTGCGCGGGGTCGCTCACTCCTACGGCGACCTCGCCACTCTCGCTTCGATCGACCTCGGGGTCGAGGCGGGGGGCGTCGTCGGCCTGGTCGGCCCCTCCGGTTGCGGCAAGTCGACGCTGCTGGAGCTGATCTGCGGGCTGCGCGAGCCGGCCGCCGGATCGATCGAGATCGGCGGCAGCTCGGCCGAGCGCGACCGCCTCGCCCGCTGCGCCTTCATGCCCCAGCGCGATCTCCTCCTTCCCTGGTACTCGGCGATCGACAACGCCGCCCTCGCCCTCCGCAACCAGGGGATGCGAAAGGAGCGGGCCCGCGCCGCCGCCGCCGAGCTCTTCGAGCGCTTCGGCCTCGGCGGCTTCGAGCAGGCGCGGCCGTCGGAGCTCTCCGGCGGGATGCGCCAGCGGGTCGCCTTCCTCCGCACCCTGATCGCCGGCAAGCCGGTGCTGGCGCTGGACGAGCCGTTCGCCGCCCTCGACGCGATCACCCGCGCCGAGATGCAGGAGTGGCTGGCGGCGGCGCTACGAACCGACCCACGCACCGTCGTCCTCGTCACCCATGACGTCGAGGAGGCGCTCTACCTCTGCGACCGCGTCGCCGTCCTCTCCGCCCGTCCGGCGCGGATCGTCGCCGAGCTGGGCGCGCCGGGCCGACGGGCGCAGGACCGCGACGCCGCCGTCACCGACCCGGCCTTTGTCAGCGTCCGTGAAGAGGCGCTGCGGGCGCTGCGGGAGGGCTCGCGGTGAGACGAGTGCTGCTGCCGGCGACGCTGCTGGCGGCCCTGATCGGCGCTTGGCAGGTCGCCGCCTCCACCGGGGCGATTGCCGACGCGCTCAACCTCGAGAACTTCCTCGTCCCGTCCCCCGCCGAAGTCGCGAGCTCGCTGTGGGAGAACCGTGGCCTGCTGACCGAAAACGCCTGGGTGACGCTGCGGGAGATCGTTCTCGGCATCCTCTGCGCGCTTGTAGTCGGGAGCGCCTTCGCGATCCTGATGCACCGCTGGCGGGTGCTACGCGATGCGACTTACCCGCTGATCATCGCCTCGCAGACGATCCCGATCGTCGTCATCGCGCCGATCCTCGTCGTCTGGTTCGGCTACGGGATCGTGCCCAAGATCGCCATCGTCGCGCTGATCTGCTTCTTCCCGATCACCGTCGCCGTCCTCGACGGCCTGCGGTCGGTCGATCAGGAGGCGGTGAAGCTGATGCGCAGCCTCGACGCCTCACGCTGGCAACGGTTCTGGCGGGTGGAAGCGCCATCGGCGCTGCCGAACCTCTTCACCGGGGCGAAGATCGCGGTCGTCGTGGCGCCGATCGGGGCAGTCTTCGCCGAGTGGGCGGGCTCCAGCTCCGGCCTCGGCCACTTGATTCAGTCCGACACCGCCAACTTCGAGGTCGCGCGTCAATTCGCAACCGTCGCTGTTCTGGCGGCAATGGCACTCGCCTTGATGGGTCTGACCGCGCTCGCAGAGCGACGCGTCGTCGGTTGGCGATAGAACTCAGGCGATGACGCGCCTCCGGATCCCGGCGATCGCGCTCGCCGTCCTCGCCCTCACCCTCGCGCTAGCCGCCTGCGGTGAGAAGTCCGAGGAACCGAGCGGTGAGCGCCAGGGCTTCAGCCTCACGCTCGACTTCTACCCCAACCCCGACCACGCCGGGATCTACATGGCGCAGAAACTCGGCTACTTCGAAGAAGCGGGCCTCGACGTCAGCATCGCCGCCCCCTCCGACCCAGCCGCACCGGTGAAGCAGGTCGCCGCCGGCCGCACCGACTTGGCGATCTCCTACGAGCCCGAGGTGGCGCTCGCCCGCGAACAGGGTCTTGACGTTGTCGCCGTCGGCGCCCTCGTCAACCGCCCGCTGACCTCGCTGATCTGGCTGGTGGAATCGAAGATCAAAGGCGTCGGCGACTTGAAAGGGAAGACCGTCGCCACGGCCGGGATCCCCTACCAGGACGCTTTCCTGAAGACGATCCTCGCCCGCGTCGACCTCACGCCCGAGGACGTCAAGGCAGTCAACGTCGGCTTCGGCCTCCTCCCGGCCCTGATCGGCAGCTCCGCGCAGGCGATGCTCGGCGGCTACAGCAACGTCGAGGGCGTCGACCTGCGCGAGCGCGGCAAAGCGCCGGTGGTGACGCCGGTCGACCAGCTCGGGGTCCCGACCTACGACGAGCTCGTCTTCGTCGCCAATCGCGAGAAGCTCGAAGCAGACCCCGACAAGTACCGCCTCTTCCTCGCCGCGTTGCAGCGCGGAACCGAGGCGGCAGCCGAAAAACCGGGAGAGGCGACGACGGCGATCACCGAGGCCAACCCCGACCTCGAACCAAAACTGGCCGCGGCCGAGGTGAAAGCGACGCTGCCGCTGCTGAGCGCGAGGACCGGCGAGCAGCCCTTCGGCTACATGGACCCGAAGGAGTGGGAAACCTTCGCCGGTTGGATGCGCGACAACGGCCTGATCGATTCGCTGCCGAAAGCGAGCGAACTGCTCGACAACGGCTACCTGCCCTCGGGCGAAATCCCCGAATAACGCAGCGCCCCTTCGGCGATCAGCCGGCTCACCTCGCGCTCCGGCATCGCTTTGTGGAAGAGGTGCCCCTGCGCGTAGTCACAGTCGAGGCGCTGCAGCTCGGCGAGCTGGACCTCGTTCTCGACCCCCTCGGCGATCACCTCGAGCGAGAGCCCGCGGGCCATGCCGATGATCGCCTCGACGATCGCCGTCGACTCCTGCTCGATCCCCAGCGCCTCGACGAACGAGCAATCGATCTTCAACGCGTGGAAGGGGAAGCGGTTGAGATAGGCGAGCGAGGAGTAGCCGGTGCCGAAGTCGTCGAGGACGAGGCGCACGCCGAGCTCGCTCAGCGCCTGCAGCGAGGCGATCGCCGTCGCCGACTCGTCGATGAGGACGCTCTCGGTGATCTCCAAGCGGAGGTGGACCGGGTCGAGGCCGGTGCGGGCAAGCACCTCCTCGACGACGCTCGGCAGGTCGCGGTGGGCGGCCTGGCGAGCGGAGAGGTTGACGGCGACGTCCAGCGGCCGGGCGTCGGGGCGCAGCTGCTGCCAGGCCAGCGCCTGGCGGCAGGCTCGGTCCTGCACCCAGCGGCCGATCGGCTCGATCATGCCGCTGTCCTCGGCGATCGCGACGAACTCGCCCGGGTCGAGCATCCCCCGCTCCGGATGGCGCCAGCGGACCAGCGCCTCGAGGCCGTTGATCTCGCCTGAGCGCAGGTTGACGACCGGCTGGTAGTGGAGCGCGAGCTCGTCGCGGTCGATCGCCTGCCGGAGATCGCGTTCGATCTCCAGCCGCTTCATCGCCGCCGCTCGCATCTCGGCGTCGAAGAGGACGCAGCGCGAGCGTCCGCCCTCCTTCGCCCGGTACATCGCGGCGTCGGCGTCGCGGATCAACAGCTCGGCGTTGGCGGGACGTTCTCCCGAGCCGCCGGCGACGGCGACCCCGATGCTGGCGCTGACAAAGTGCTCGACGTCGTCGATCGCGAAGGGCTGGGCGAAGGCGGCGGCGACCCGGTCGGCGATCGCAACCGCCTCGCCTTCGTCGGCGAGACGATCGATCAGGACCCCGAACTCGTCGCCGCCGAAGCGGGCGACGATGTCGCCAGGGCGCAGGTGCGAGCGCATCCGCGGCGCCACCGCCCGCAACAGCGCGTCGCCGGCGTGGTGGCCAAGGCTGTCGTTGATCAGCTTGAAGTGGTCGAGATCGAGAAAGAGGATGCCGACCGGCGAACCGGAGATCGCCGCCTTCGCGAGCGACTCGCCGAGCGAGTCGACGAAGCTGAGGCGGTTCGGCAGGCCGGTGAGGGCGTCGTGGAGGACGCGGTAGCGCAGCGCCTGGTCGGCGTTGTGGCGCTCGATCGCGTCGGCGAGAACGTTGGCGGCGGCCTGCACGAAGGGGACGTCTTTGGCGCTGAAGCGGTGGCGCTCGGTGGCGTGGACATCGAGAACGCCGAAAGGGCTGTTCTTGCCGTCGATGACGACCGCGAGGCTGCTGGCGGCGCCGAAGGCGCGCAGGACCGGCGGCATCGTGTGGCGCGTCTCCTGCTCCCAGTCGGCGACGACCGCATGGGTGCCGGTGTCGAGCGCGGCGCCGGCGTGGGAGTCGCGGGAGGCTGAGACCCGACGACCGGCTCCGACCGCCGCCCCCTCGAGGCCGGCGCGGAGGTTGAGGCGGCGCCCGTCGCGGTCGAGCTCCCAGATGCAGGCGCTGTGGATGCCCTCGACCTTTTGGATCAGCTCGGTCCCGACCTCCATCAGCTCCTGCGGGTCGCCGTTCTGCAGCGCGCGCTCGCCGAGCCGGGCGACCACCGCCTGCTGAGACAGCGAGCGTTGCAGCTCTCCCTCGGTCTGCTTGCGCTTGCTGACGTCGTAGAGGACGCCGTGCCAGACCGGCACCCCCTCGCCGTCGGCTTCGAGCACGGCCTCGTCATGCATCCAGACGACCTCGCCGTCGCGCCTGTGGATGCGGTATTCGATGCCTCCGCTGGTATCCCGGTTGCGCAGGTACTCCTCGTTCTCGCTCTCCAGAACCCAGGCGCGGTCTTCGGGATGCAGGAGGCTTGCCCAGAGGCCAGGGTTGCGAACGAACTCCTCGGGCCGGTAGCCGAGGATCTCCTCCACTTGCGGGCTGACGTAGCGCCAGCAACCGTTCGCCCCGAGCTCCGCGGTATAGACGATCACCGGCAGTCGCTCGACCAGGCGGCGAAAATCCTGTCCCCCCGCCGCGAGCTCGTCCAGAAACCGTTGCACCTCGTGCTCGGGCCAGTTTCTATCGGCGGGGACGTGCACTCCCTCGCTATCGACCCGGCGAAGGGGTCGCTTGAGCTAGGCGGCCAGACGCAACGGCGGGCCCTGCGGGACGAGCTTGTACAGCCCCGCGAGGGTCAGCGCCCCCACCAGGCCTCGGTAGGGCTCGTAGGCCGCGTAGAACTCTTCGACCTCCGGGACGGTCGCCCGGCGCCCGAGGCCGGCGAGGCGGCCGACAAGCTTGATGTAGCCGAGGTCGCCGGCCGGCAGCGAGTCGAGTTCGTTGCGGCCGAAGAGACCGAGACACTGGACGGTCCAGGGACCGATCTGCGGCGTCGCCAGCAGGCGCCCGTCCCCACTTGGGTCCTCGATCGGGCAGCGGCCGGCGGCGACGTCGCGAGCGAGCAGCCGCAGCGCCACCGCTCTTTTGCCGACCAGTTCCATCGACTCCAGTTCGGCCGGAGCCCGGCCGGCGATCGCGGTCGGGCCGGGGACGTCGCGGAGCGCGGTCCGCCCCTCGCCCAGGCGGGGGCCCCAGCGGCCGGCGATGCGCCGCTCGATCAGCGCCGCCCGCTGGGCCTCGATCAGCTGCCCGACCACCGCGGCCGCCAATGCCTCCCAGGGCCACGGCCGGCCGCTCGGCCGGAAAGCAGGCATACGGCGGATCAGCGGCCCGACCAGGCGGTCGCGGCGGAAGCGACGGTAGAAGTCGGAGAGGTCGACGTCGACCCAGAGGGCGCAGCGCATCCGCTCGATCGCTTGTTCGAGCTGCTCGCGGCCGGCGCCGTCCCCGCATGGGCCGCCCGCGATCGGCGGCACCGAGACGAGCTCCGGATCAACCGCCTCGGCCCGGAAGCGCACCCGGTCGCGCGCCGGCTGCCAGGCCCGAACCAGCACCGGGCAGCCGTCGACGTGAAGGAGCCTGGTCGCGACCCCGCCCCGCACCCGCAGCGTGCGGTCGGCGCTGCCGCGCGGCAGCCGGTAGGGAGACGGCGGCCGCACCTCGACTTCGACGGGACGATTTCCCTCCATATGGGGGGACTCTCGGCCCATCGGCAGGGGTTAGCGGCCGAGGAGGTGTACGTCGATCAGGAACGAGCGGCTGGCGACGACGTTTTCGCGCGGGCGACCACGAGCAAGCGACCGGCGCTGCGGCCGCACTTTCGCGGCGGCGCTGCTGACGACCCGCACCGCGGCAACCGTGGCCGCTCCTGCGAGGACGCCACCAGCCGCGGCGAGGGCTGCGTGGCGCACCTCCGGCCGCAGGGCCAGAGAGGTCCCGTGCGACTCGTCGTAGGCCGAGGGAAGCGGGCGAACCGGAGCGGTCGCCTCGCCCAAGGCGGCGTCTTCTTCGGCGATCACCTCGCCGTCTAGCTGCAACTCGTCCACCGGGGCGACTCTAGCGCGCCGGGTGGTCACCCCTGAAGCGGTCGTTCGTAAAGACGGTACTTCTTGACGATCTCCGCGCTCATCGCCTCGAGGCCGCGGTTCATCGCCTCGTTGGTCTCGAGAATCCAGCCCGCCTCGCCGTGTTTCTGGCGCGACCGTTCCGCGGTGTCGAAGTGCTCCACGTAGAGCGAGGCCGCGACCCCGGTGTGCTGGTACTCGGGCTTGACTCCGAGGAAGCCGACCCGCACCTGGTCGCAGATCCGGTTGCGCCTGAGGAAGTGCCACCAGCCCAGCGGCAGCAGCCGACCCTTCATCTTCTTCAGCACCTGGTTTAAGTCCGGCAGCGTGATCGCCACCGCGATCGTCTCGCCGTCCTTTTCGGCGACCATGAACCAGTCCCGCGAGAAGGCCAGGTGCATGTCCATCGTGTAGGTGTCGAGGTCCTCCTTCGAGTAGGGGACGAAGCCCCAGTTCTCGGCCCAGGCGGCGTTGTAGATCTCGGCGAAGCGGTCCATCTCCTGCCGCAGGTGACGCCGCGACATCCGGCGGATCTTCACCTCGTGCTCGCCACGGGCGCGCTCATCGAGCTCGAAGAGAATCGGCAGCATGTCCTCGCGGTCGCTGATGTCGAGGAACCAGGAGTAGAGGTCCATCGCTTTGTCGAGTCCCGCCCCCTCGCAGAGGCGCTGGTAGTAGGGCGGCTGCCAGGGCTGCCGGATCAGCGGCTCGAGCTGGTGCCCCTCGATCAGCACCCCGCTCTCCTCGTTCATCGAGAAGTCCATCGGCCCGACCATGCGGTCGCAGCCGCGCTGCCGCAGCCAGTCCTCAGCGGCGTCGAGCAGCGCCGCCATCGCCTCCGGGTCGTCCTCGAGCTCGAGAAACCCGAACATCCCCCAGCGGTTCGCGTGGAACTCGTTGAAGGCGTGGTCGAGCTGGGCGCTGATGCGGCCGACGACCCGCTCGCCGCGCAGGGCGAGGAAGTATTCGGCCTCGCCGTGCTTGAAGTACGGATTGAGCTTGCGGTTGAGGAAGAGCCGACGCTCGAGTTTCAGCGGCGGGATCCAAGGCGTGCCCTCGTGCAGGCGGTAGGGCAGGGCGATGAACCGCTTCAGGTCGCGACCGTTGCGCACCGGCCGGATCGTCAGGCTTGGCCCCCGGGTCAAGGTTCGCGCTCCGCGCTCACCGTGGGCAACCTACACTCTCGATAGTGAGCGAGACCGTAAAGGCTCCCGTCGACGTCTTCGAGAAGGCGCGCAGCCACGACCGCCTCGAGCAGCTCGAAGCCGCCAAGGAGCACGACCTCCTCCCCTACTTCCGCCTGCTGACCTCGCAGGCGGGCCCCGTCGTCGAGATGGAGGGCCGGGAGACGATCATGCTCGGCTCCAACAACTACCTCGGCCTGACCGGCGACGAACGGGTGAAGGGAGCGGCGCGGGAGGCGCTGGAGACCTACGGCACCGGCGTCACCGGCTCGCGGCTGCTGAACGGGACGACGCCGCTGCACCTCGACCTCGAGCGCGAGCTGGCGGAGTGGATGCGGACCGAGGACGCGATCGTCTACACGACCGGATACCAGTCGAACGTCGGCTGCATCGGCACGATCCTCGGCCCCGGCGACACCGCGATCTGCGACTCCGGCAACCACGCCTCGATCCTCGACGGCTGCCGCCTCGCGGGAGCCAAGCTGCGCCCCTTCCGCCACAACCGCATGGACAAGCTGGAGAAGATGCTCCAGCGCGCCGCCGCAGACGGCGGTGGCGTCCTCGTCATCGTCGACGGCGTCTTCTCGATGGAGGGCGACGTCTGCGACCTGCCCCGGATCGTCGAGCTCTGCAAGGGCTACGGCGCCCGCCTGATGGTCGACGAGGCCCATGGAGCCGGTGTCCTCGGCGCCCGCGGCGCCGGCGCCTCCGAGCTCTTCGGCCTCGAGGACGAGGTCGACCTGCGGATGGGCACCTTCTCCAAGAGCCTCGCCTCCTGCGGCGGCTTCATCGCGGGGCCGGCTGACGTGATCGAGTACCTGCGGATCTCCTCGCGCTCCTTCATCTTCAGCGCCTCGGCGGTGCCGGCGGCGGTCGGCGCCGCCCTCGCGGCGCTACGGGTGATCCGCAGCGATGGGCCGGAGCTCTTCGAGCGCCTGCTCGCCAACGCCGAGTACCTGCGCGAGGGATTGCGGCACCTGGGGCTGAAAGTGGTCGAGCCGGGAACCCTCCCCGACGGCACCGTCGCCACTACGCCGGTGGTGCCGGTGATGGTCGGCGACGACTGGCAGGCGGTGCTGCTGTGGAAGGCGCTCTTCGACAACGGCGTCTACACCAACGTCGCTATCCATCCGGCCGTGCCCCCGGGAGGAGCACTCCTGCGGACCAGCCTGATGGCGACCCACGAGCGCGTGCACCTGGATGGCGCCCTGGGGACGATCGCTCGGGTGATCGAGAATTTCCCCGAGCTTCCGAAGGCCTAGCTAATGGTCACAAATTCTTGACATCCCCCAGCGGGGGTAGTTTCGGCCTTGTTCATTTCCGGACAAGCCGTAGACCAGGCCGAAATTGTTGCTCTTAGCGAATGGGCCGGACGTCAAAATGGTGAGGCCGGGTTGACGGCAACTGCTCCGAACACGTAGCTTGGCCCCCTCGCCGAACGACCCGGGCGGGAAGTTCGGAATGACGAAGTCGGTCCGGTAGGACCAGGGCCTCGGGAGGCCCGGGACTCAGTCGGACTGACATACCCCAGTTAACCGATTCCTTGAAGGGAGGAGTCCAGTGGAAGCTGCCTCAACGGCACCACCATCGAACATCGCCTCAGGTGAGGCTCCGCAGCACATGAGGGCACTCGAGAGGGCCAACATGGTGCGGCTGGCAAGAGCCGAGCTGAAGCGCGCGATCGCGCGAGGCGACATGGATGCCGCGGAGGTGGTTCGCGAATGCCCCTGGGAGACCGAGAGCATGACTATCGCCGAGCTGCTGACCAGCCAGCGGCGCTGGGGGCGCACCCGCGCCCGCAAGTTCCTGATGCCCCTGGCGCTGAATGAGAACAAGCAGCTCGGGACCCTCACCGCCCGGCAGCGCCGCCTGCTGGCCCAAGAGCTGGCAACCCGGTCGACGGCACGAGAGGCAGAAGCGATCTCCGTCTAGAAGACCGACAGTCGCTTAGCCGCGCATTCCCCCCACCCGGTAGCTGAGGCCACCGGAGGCCCGTTGGAATGCGCGGCGAGCCAGGAAGAAGGCGAGCAGGAAGGCAGCGGCTCCAAAGCCGAGTGCCACTGCCAGGATTTGACCGGCGGCGTAGAAGACGAGGCCGGTGACCAAGACGAAGGCCGCCCCAGCCAGCAGGGTGGTGTGGGAGCGGAAGCCGGCGAAGTGCTCGCGGACGGCCACCTCGAGGCCGCCCAGTCCCGCGAGCGCCACGCCCACCCCGATCGCCATCGGGTGACCGCCGATCGCGCCGATCGCCAGCGAGACGATCCCGGCAAGGATGACCAGCTCGGCCAGGGGGGCGTTGCCCCAGGGGGCCGGCGGCCGCTCGTCAGGTGCGGAAACACGCTTGGCGGCTTTTCGCGTCTGCCGCTCGGCCGGCTTCGACGTCTTGGTCAACGGCCGCAAGCCGCCCGGATAACGGACATCCGGAGGAGACCTTGACGCGCCACCAGCCCATCAGCATCCCGATCGGGCCGAGTCGCGGACGCGAGTGCCAGTGCCCGCACCCGGGCAGCCCCATGTCATCCCGCGAGACGCGAACCCACTTGAAGTCCGCAGGCGCCGCGAGCATCTTGCGAACGAGCTCGCGGTTGCCCTCCTCGACCCGCTCTCGCTCGACCAAGGCCTGCCTGGCCTCAGCGACTCGATCGGCGAGGCGGTCTCGGATCGCCTCGAGCTCGCCGAGGTCGAGAACCCGTGGAGCAGAAGCGACCGCGTCGATCCGGTGGGGCACCTCGGTGTGGCCGAAAGCCTCCCCGAAGAGGGCCGCCAACTCTGCCTCGAGGCGGCCGATCTGGCGCCGCAGCTCAAGTCGCGCCTGGCGCTCATCGACGCCGGTTCGGAGCCCAGCGAGCTCATCGCGTTTCAGCAAAGCGGGCATCAGCAGAAATTGTAGGTCAGCCGGACCCCAGCGTCGATGCGGCCATCCACAGAGCCTCCTCGACGGCGATCTGTGGCACCCCCTTGACCTGGACGGAGGCGACCGCGAGGCGCCGCGTTTCCGGCTCGACTCCGTAGCCCTCGCCGGTGACGCCGAAGAGCAGGGCGATCGGGCGCTTCTCGTCAGCAATCGTCAGCGTCCCGCTCGGCAACTCCCCGGGCGCCCCCGGCAGGGCCTCTCCCGGGGCCGAGTCCCGGATGCAGAGCTGACCGGCGAGGCAGTCCGCGTCGAAAGCGCGCAGCGCCACCCCGGTCTCGACGATGGCGATGTTGAGCGCGTCGTCGGGCAGGCCGCGGGTGCGGAAGCCGCCATCGTGGAGACGGTCGAGGGTGAGCTGCTCGACAGGCGTCCGAGTGCGGTCGGGGTCGAGGCCGATCTGGCGATAGAAGACGCGGTAGGCCCAGGGGATCGGCCGTTCCCGAAGGCGGATCGCCTGGGCGCCGTAGGTGCGGTCGGAGAGGTCGCGCAACCGGCGACGGACCGGCTCCGGGCTCCGGCCGAGCACGGCGTCGACTTCGATCCAGGCGATCCCCAGACCGGGGAACTCAGAGGCGATGTGCGGGGCGACCCAACCCTGCCGCGAAGGGGGGTCCAAGCCCAGCCGCTGGGCGGGGGCGCCGGCCACCTCAGTGCCTTTCCGCTGCCGTCGTCGCCGCAAGCAGCTGGTCGATCCGCTTCCTGAGGCCCGCAGCGGTGAGGTCGCCGATGCTGGCGCTCTGCAGGGTGCCCCCGGGGTAGACGTAGGCAAAGGTCGGGCAGCCGCCGACGGCGTAGAGGCTGCCGACGGCGCCGTCGCGGTCGTAGCCCATCGGCATCGTCCAGCCGTGCCGGCGGAGCAGGTCGCGCACGGTGTCGCGGTCGTCGCGGATGTCCAGCGAGAGGAAACCCACCCGCTCACGGTAGCGCCCATAGACCTCCTCGACCACGTCCTGCTGCTCGACGCAGCCGTCGCCTTTGCTGAACCAGAACGAGATCACCAGCGGCCGGTCGAAGAGGTCGCAGACCCGGATCGCCCCATCGGTCCCGATCTCGCAGGCGGGCGTGCGCTGGGCGTCATCAGGGCAGGGGATTGCAGACGTTTCGCAGTTGTCTTGGGCGACGTTGGCGTCCCCTTCCAGCTGGCCCGCGGCCGCTGGCACGGCGAACTCCGGCAGCGGCCAGCGCGCCGGGAAGCGATCGAGGCCCAGCGTCTTCCCTCCCCCACCGCCCCCGAGCGTGTTCAAGGTGGCGACGACGATCACCGCCAGGAAGAGCAGCCCGACGAGGACCGAGTAGCGGTCTCTCATTCCCGCTCCAGCCAGAGCAGGATCGCCGGCAGCACGAGGAGGACGCCGGCGAGGGCGGCACCGAGGTCGATCACCGTGACCAGACCGAAGTCGCGCAGCATCCTCACGTCGCTGGCGATCAGCACGGCGAACCCGGCGATCGCGGTGACGCCGGAGGCGAGCACGGCGGCGCCGGTGCGGGAGTAAGCACGGCCCAGCGCCTCTTCAGTCACCGCACCGCGGCCACGCTCCTCGTGGAAGCGGCCGACCAGCAGCACCCCGAACTCGGTCGCGATCGCGATCGTCAGCGCCCCCAGCGCCGCCGACATCGGGTTGAGCGGGATGCCGGTGATCCAAAGCAGCAGCGAAGCCCAGCCGGTGGCGAGCACGGTTGGGAGCAGCGGGATCAAGGCGCGGCGCCAGGAGCGGTAGACGAGGAGCAGCGCCGCCGCCACCGCTGCCAGCCCGGCGAGCGTCAGCCAATACCGGCTGCTCGACAGGTCTGAAGCCGACTGCGCCGCGATCACCGGCAGGCCCGCCAGCTGCACCTCCACCCCAGGCGGAGGATCGCCGACCTCAGACCGGACCCGCTCGATCAACGCCTGCTGGTCCTCCAGCGACTGCGCCCGGATCCCGAACGAGATCAATGCCTCGTGCCCCACCTGTCCCGTTTCCGGATCGAGGGGAGCGACCTGCCGCAGGGCATAGGGCGACAGCGCCGCCAGGGTTGCTTCGATCCGTTTCCGGGTCGGCTTTTCGTTGCCGCGGATGAGGAAGTCCGACAGCGCCGGCCCCGGGCAGATATCCGCGGTCAGGCAGCTCGGGTCTTCGCCTTTGAACCCATTGCCCTGCAGCACCCGCTGCTTGAACCCAGCCATCCACGCTACCGTCGCCGGATCGGTGAAATCAGGAGCATGGATGCTTACGTCCAGCTCCCCCGACACCCCCGTCGTCTCCTGTAGCTCGTTCAGCCCTTCCACCGCCTTGATGTTCTGCGGCGCCAGAGAGCGGATGTCGGAAACGGTGTCGATACGGGTTCCAGCTATCCACCCGCAGACGGCCAGTGCTATTCCGACGCTGAGCACCGCCACCGGGTTCGCTTGAGCCAGGGACAGCAGCGGAGCGAGCGATAGGCGCTTCCTTTCCGCAGCTATCGAACCCGCCCGCCGCAGCGTCAACGTCCCTAGGCCGATCGTCAAAGCCACCGCAAAGGCAACAGCAATCCCGACGATCAAGAGCCAGCCGAATCCCCGAACCATCGGAATCGGCGAAAGCTGCAGCGCCAGAAATCCCGCCGCCGTCGCCAGACAGGCAGCGCCGATGGTCGGCCCTCCCGCAGTGGCCGCATCACGCGCGGAACCCAGCTCGTCGTATCGCGCCTGGAACTGGATCGCGTAGTCAACCGCGAGCCCGATCAAGATCGGCAGGGCCGCGATCGACGCCATCGTCAGCGAGCCGCCGACGAGCGCCAGCAGGCCGAAGGTGATCGCAACCGCCATCAGTGCCACCGCCAGCGGCAGCAGCGGCCAGCGCGAGCGGAAGACGAGGAAGAGCACCCCCGCCATCACGCCGAGCGCGATCGCGAAGAGGACAAGCAGCGCGTCCTTCAGCGCCCGGGAAACGCCTTCGATCACGACCGGTGCGCCGGAGACGACATAGCTGCCGCGTTCGAGCGTGAAGCACGGCGCCGCCTTGCCTTCTTCTCCGCACGCCTTCCGCGGCGTCGTTTCCGCGACGGCGGCTTCGATCAGCACGATTGCCCGAGCTCGTTCCGACGCGCTCAGGTTCGGCTCCAGCCGGATCACGATCTGAGCCGATCTTGCGTTGGGAAAGAGGTACGCGAGCCGCGCCTTCGGGGTCCCGCGCGGCCGGGCGAAGTCGAAGACGACGGTGGCGACGAATTCTTCGTTGTCGATGCTGGGGGCGCTGGTGATCCCGTATTTCGTCGCCACCGCAAGCAGGTATTCGCGGAATTTTTCCGCCGGCACGTGTTCGGCCAGCTGCCGCAGCTGATCTTCGATCTGCACCACCGACTCGTTGAGGAAGGTCCCTGGTCCGGTGAGGAACTCGACCGCGTGCAGGTCGGCAAGCTCAGTGCACGGCCCCGGGATCGCCTTCGCCCCCTTCGGCACCTTGCCTGAGAGGCAGCCTTCCAGCCGCAGCAGCTTGAAGATGTTCGGGGTCAGCAGCAGCTGCGGCAGTTCGCCCTTGACGAGGACGACGACAGGTTCTTCGCCAAAGTCCTGGCGGACCTCCTGGGTCGCCCTATAGGTGGCGGAGTCAGAGTCGGCGAGGGTGTCGACGCCGGCGTCGGTGGGGATCTGGGTAGCACCCACCGCAGCCCCGATCGCGACGACGACCGTGACCGCGAGCAACGGCCGTGCGTGGTCGGCCGCCCACGCCGCGACGCGCACGAACCAGGAGCCGGGGGACAACCTCAGTCCATTGAGAGCGGCCCGCTGACGTCAGCGTTGAGGAACTGGCTGACGAACGGGTTGCTCGAGTCGAACAGCTCCTCTTTGGGGCCGGACTCGACGATCTTGCCGCTCCAGAGCACGGCGATGAAGTCGGCGATGCGCCGGGCGGTGCCGAGGTCGTGGCTGATCACCAGGTAACAGCCGCCGTTCTCGGCGTGGACCTCGCGGATCAACTCGCAGAGCAGCGCCGTGCGGACCGGGTCGAGGCCCGAGTCGGGCTCGTCGAACATGACGATCGCCGGTTCCAGCACCAACGCGCGGGCGAAGCCGGCGCGCTTGCGCATCCCGCCCGAGAGCTCGTTCGGCATCTTGTAGGTGGCCTCGGTGAGGCCGACCTCTTTGAGGCGGCGGTTGACGATCTCGCCGATCTCTTCCTCGCCTTTGTCGGTGTGCTGCCGCAGCGGGAAGGCGACGTTGTCGTAGATATTCATCGAGCCGAACAGCGCTCCGTCCTGGAACAGCAGGCCGAACTTTTTCCGCGCGTCGAAAAGTTCGTCGTCGGTCATGTTCGGGATCGACTCGCCGTGCACGAGGACGTCGCCGGAGTCGGGGTAGAGCAGGCCGACGATGTGCTTGATCAGCACGCTCTTGCCGGTTCCTGACGGGCCCAGCACCATCGAGACCTGGTTCTCGGGCAGGCCGAGGTTGAGGCCGTTGAGGATGCGGGCGCGGCCGAACTGCTTGACCAGGTCGATGATCTCGATCGCGTCCTCGCCGCCGTGGTCGCGCTTGATCCCGGTGTGGAATTTGTAGGGGTCGTGCTCGCGCGGGTTGACGCCGGGGATGACGAAGTCCCGCCCCATCGTGGCGCCGTCCTCGCTCACGTAAGGGCCGTCGGCGGCGGCACTGCGCGGATGGTCGGGGTACGGCTCCGGGTCGGTGACGATCTCCGGCTGCGCTTCCGCGCTCGAGGTCGCTTCGTCCTGCAGCGCTTCTTCTTCGCCCCGAGCCTCGTCGGCTTCAACAGGGTCCATGCCTCTGTCTCTGTCCTCGATCGACACTTCTTCAGCCTCCTATCGGCGCACGGGGATTGGCGCCCCAAAAGACCAGGGTCCCAAGCATCCCGATGATGTGGACTAAGACGATGTTGAGGACCATCGACTTCGCCGTCGCGGTCCCCACTCCGACCGGCCCGCCGGAGGCGGTGTAGCCGTAGTAGCAGCCAACCATCACGATCGCGGTCGCCATGACCATCCCCTTGATCAGGCTGAAGATCAGGTCGGGGGGGTTCTGGAACATCCAGAAGATCAGGAAGTAGCCGCCGGAGGAGACGTCGCCGATCTGCTGGACGACGGCGAGGTAGCTGGCCAGGTACATGATCCCGATCCCGACCAGGTACATGAACGGGAAGGCGATCCAGGCGGCGAGCAGGCGGGTGGCGCAGAGGAAGGTGACCGGGGGCACCCCCATCACCTCGAGCGCGTCGATCTCGTCGGAGATCCGCATCGCCCCGAGCTCGGCGACGATCCCGGTCCCGACCTTGGCCGCGAGCATGTAGCCGAAGGCGTAGGGCATGATCTCGCGCAGGTCGCACCAGGCGGAGAAGACGCCCGCGTAGGCGGGCGCGCCCTGGGCGCGCAGCAGGTAGGCCCCCTCGATCCCGCACTGGAGGCCGAGGGTGAAGACGAGGCCCCAGATGATCAGGGCCGAGCCGAGGATCAGGATCCCGGCCTGGCGCAGGCTCTCGCCGAAGAAGCGCAGGACGCGGCCCGAGTAGACGAGGCCCGCAAGCCGCGAGCCGAAGCGGGCGATCTCACCGAGCGAGTCGAGCCAGTTGCGCGGGACCGCGAGCCAGGCGTTCATCGGATCGTCTGCAGCTCCGGGTGGGTGGCGAGCAGGGTCTGGGTGAAGGCGTAGTTGAAGGCAAAGACGCCCATGAAGGAGATGACGACGGCCTCGTTGACGGCACGGCCGACGCCGGCGGCCCCGCCGGAGGCGGTCATCCCTTTGTACGAGCAGACGACCGCGATCAGCGCGCCGAACAGCGTGCACTTGATCACCGACCCCCAGAGGTCGGTGATCGAGGCGTTGGAGAAGAGGGTGGCGAAGAAGCCGCCGAGCGGCTGGTGGTAGAGCATCTCGGTGAGGATTCCGCCGCTGATCCCGAAGACGAGGGCGTAGATGTCGAGCAGGCCGGTGATCAGCATCAGCGCCAGGAAGCGCGGCACGACCAGGTTCTTGATCGGGTCGACGCCCAGCACCTGCAGCGCGTCGAGCTCCTCGCGGATCTTGCGGGCGCCGAGGTCGGCGGTGATCGCGGTGCCGGCGACGCCGGCGACGACCACGGCGGTCACGAACGGCGCGAACTCGCGGATCGAGGCGAGGACGAAGAAGCCGCCGAGGCGGTCGAGGGCGCCGAACAGCGAGAGGAAGTTGGCCGCCTGCAAGCCAGGTGCACCGAAGCCGAAGGCAACGGTCGAGACCAGCAGCGGGAACCAGCAGAGCTGGAGGGCGAAGAGGAACTGGCCGATGAACTCCTCGCCGTAGGGGTAGGGCGGCTTGACCGCGGAGACGATCGTCCGCGCGGTGAGGATCATCATCTCCCCCACCTGTTCGAACAGGGACTTGGCGGGCAGAAACGCCCTGTTGACCGCGGTTCCGACCATCTGCTCCTCCGTCCAAGCCGGCGCCGCACGCGCGCGACGCCCCGCTCGTGAGGCGGAGTCTAGGGGATGGGCCACCCCTCTCCGTTAGCCACATGTTGAGATCGCGCTAATCGCCCCCGCCGGCCGAAATGCCTGCGAAAGCGGGCAAACCCCATGCTATGTTCGGGCCGCTTTGCGGGGGACCGGACTACATTCCCGGCGCACCCGCCTCCTGGCCATCGCGATCGGACTCGCCGCGCTGGCGGCGGCGGCGCTGCTCGGCGGCTGCGGCTCTAGTTCGTCGTCCTCGGACGGCGAACCGACCGGCACCTTCCACGTGAAGGTGACTGAGGCGAGCTTCCCGACGACGCAAAAACTCGGCCAGACGGCGCTGCTGAAGCTCGCGATCCGCAACACCGGCAAGCGGACCGTGCCGGCGTTGACCGTGAGCTTCACGATCGCCGGCAAGCAGGGCGTCAACTCCTCCCTTCCATTCGGGGTCCGCGATCCCCAGCCGGAACTGGCGCAGCCGGAACGGCCGGTCTGGGTGCTCTCCCAGAGCTACCCGCGCCTGCACGGGTCCTCGAAGCCGGGCGGCGCCTCGACCTCGAGCCCGAAGACCTTCGCCTTCGGCGAACTGAAGCCTGGCGCGTCCACCAGCGCGGTATGGAAGCTGAGCGCGGTGCGCTCCGGCAAGTACACGCTGCTCTACAGCATCAACGCCGGGCTCAGCGACAAGACGAAGGCGAAGACCGACAACGGCGTCAGGCCCGGCGGCTCGTTCACGACCGAGATCAGCGAACGCCTGCCGGAAACCGAAGTCACCGACAGCGGCGAAATCGTTGAAGTCAAGAAGGGCAAGTAGGGCCTCGACAGCCGCGGCGCTGGTGGCGCTGCTGCTGGCCCTGCCCGCCTGCGGCTCGGCGAGCGACACCTCCTCCGCCCCCAAGGCCTCCTCCGCGGCGGCGCCGAAAAGCGAGCGGGTGGGTGGAGGCGGCGTTGCCCTGAAGAAGGTCGGATCCTTCGACGCCCCGGTCTACGTCGGCGGCGCTCCGGGCTTCCCGAAGCTCCTCTTCGTCGTCGAGCAGCCGGGGCGGATCGTCGTCCTGCGCAGCGGCCATCAGCTCCGCAAGCCGTTCCTCGACCTGCGCGATCAGGTCTCCTACGGCGGCGAGCGCGGGCTGCTCTCGGTCGCCTTTCCTTCGGACTACGCGCGCAGCAAGCGCTTCTACGCCTATTACACCGACAACGCCGGCAACATCCGCATCGACGAATTCAAGCGGGGAAGCGCGATCAGGGCACGGCGAAGCTCGCGGCGGAAGGTGATCGTCATCCCTCACCCCGTCAACGCCAACCACAACGGCGGCCAGTTGCAGTTCCTCGGCAACCTCCTTCTCTTCGGCACGGGAGACGGCGGCTCCGGCGGCGACCCGCCGAACAACGCCCAGAACAAGGATGTCCTGCTGGGCAAGCTGCTGCGGATCGACCCGCGGCCCTCCGGCGGCAAGCCCTACACGGCGCCGGCCGACAACCCGTTCGTCGGCAGGCCGGGGCGCGACGAGATCTACAGCTACGGGCTGAGGAACCCCTTCCGCTTCTCCTTCGACGGGCGGCGGATCGCGATCGGCGACGTCGGACAGAACCAGTTCGAGGAGCTCGACTACACGACCGTCGCCGCCGCCAAGGGCGCCGACTTCGGCTGGGACGCCTTCGAGGGCTTCTCCAAGTACACGGATGAAAACAGCGGCACCTCCGACCCCGGCGGCACGGTGAAACCGATCCTCGCCTACAGCCACAGCCGCGGCGGTGGCAGCTGCTCGATCATCGGCGGCTACGTCGTCCGCGACCCCCGCTTGAAAAGCCTGCGCGGCCGCTACGTCTACGCCGACCTCTGCGAGGGACAGCTGCGGGCGCTCGTGCCGCACCTGAAACGTGCAAGCGACGACCACAAGCTCGGCCTCCAGGTCGAAAGCCCGAGCTCCTTCGGCGAAGACGGCCGGCACCGCCTCTATGTCGCCTCGGTCGAAGGCCCCGTTTACCGTCTCGTCGCACGCTAGACACACAAAATTTGCGTTCTGCGCGCAATACGTATGAGGTTTTCTGTCTACAGTTGCCACCATGGCAGTCGTGGCAAGGGAAACCTGGACCGACGAGCGTCTCGACGACCTCAAGGAGCACATGGCCGATGGCTTTCGCGAGGTCAAAGGCGAAATTGCCGAGGTCAAAGCTGAGCTCAGGTCAACTCGAGCTGAGCTGAAAGCAGAGATCGCGTCCACGCGGACGGCGCTGAAAGCAGAGATCGGCGAACTACGGACGGAGCTCAAGAGCGAAGTTGGGGAAGTTCGCAGCAGTATCGAGAAGCTGAACGAACGGTTTGACAGGTTGAACTTCACGCTCATCGCCGGACTCGTCGGCCTCCTCGCCACCCACTACCTCGGCTGAGGTTGCTTCCCCGGCCCGCCGGGGTACATTTGGCTGACCAGCCAAACGGCGACGAAGGGAGCATCGGGGTGGAGAGCGCAACGGCCGTCAGGAGCGACTCGATCGAGGTCCGCAATCCAGCTACGGGAGCGGTGATCGAGAACGTCCCGATCGACTCCCCCGAGAAAGTCGCGGAAACGGTACGGCGGGTCCGCGCCAACCAGCCCGAGTGGGAGGCGATCGGGATCGAGGGCCGCTACCACTGGCTCGGCAAGCTGCGTGACTGGCTGCTCGACAACCAGGAGCGGGTCCTGGACACGATGCAGCGTGAGACCGGCAAGGTCCGAGCCGACGCCGAAAACGAGCCCGGCTACCTCGCCGACCTGATCAACTTCTACGGCAGCCGCGCCGCCGGCTTCATCGGCGAGGAGAGCGTCCGCCCCCACAGCCCGCTGCTGGCAGCGAAGAAGCTGCGCATCCAGTACCGGCCCCATCCGGTCGTCGGGATCATCAGCCCCTGGAACTTCCCGCTGATCCTCTCGCTCGGCGATGCGATCCCGGCGCTGCAGGCCGGCTGCGCCGTCGTGGTCAAGCCTTCGGAGTTCACGCCCCTCGGCCTGGCGGAGGTCGTCGAAGCCTGGAAGCAGGAGATCGGCGGGCCGGACATCTTCGATTGCGTCCACGGTCTCGGCGAGACCGGCGGCGCCCTCGTCGACGAGGTCGACTTCATCCAGTTCACCGGCTCCGAGCGCACCGGCCGCAAGGTGATGGCACGGGCGGCGGACACCCTCACCCCGGTCAGCCTCGAGCTCGGCGGCAAGGACCCGATGATCGTCCTCTCCGATGCCGACGTCGACCGCGCCGCCAACGCCGCGGCCTGGGGCGGGATGATGAACGCGGGCCAAATCTGCCTCTCGGTCGAGCGGATCTACGTCGAGGGGCCGGCATATGACGAGTTCGTCAACAAGCTCGCCGCAGAGGTCGGCCGCCTGCGCCAAGGGGTCGACGACGCCTCCAACCCGAAAGACGTCGGCGCGATGGTCTCTCCGAACCAGACCGCGATCGTCGAGGAGCACGTAACCGAGGCAATCGCCGCCGGCGCCCGCGCGCTGACCGGTGGCAAGCGCCGGGAGGGGCCGGGCGACTACTTCGAGCCGACGGTCCTGGTCGACGTCGACCACTCGATGAAGGTGATGCGAGACGAGACCTTCGGCCCGGTGGTCGGGGTGATGAAGGTGAGCGACGCCGAGGAGGCCTTGCGCCTGGCTAACGACAGCCGCTACGGGCTCGGCGGCTCGGTCTTCGGCGAGCGCGAGCGCGCCGAACAGGTCGCACGCCGGGTTGAGTGCGGCGCCGTCAACGTCAACGACGTCCTCATCAACTACTTCGCGATGGACGTGCCGATGGGCGGCTGGAAGCAGTCGGGCATCGGCACCCGCCACGGCGAAGGCGGGATCAAGAAGTACTGCCGCAGCGAGTCGCTTGTGATCACCCGCTTCGCGGGCAAGCGTGAACCGACCTGGTACCCCTACACCAAGTCCCGCCGCTTCCTCCTCGGCCCCCTGACCCGGTTCATCAACGCGCGCGATTGGAAGCGGCGGTTGGGGCTTAAGCACTGAGGGACGGAGGTCTGCTTGTAGGGAGGGGTGGGTGCCCCTCTCGAGACCTGGGTTCCTCGCCTCTAAGTGGGCCGTCTCTCGCTGAGTGATCTGTGCGAGGAACAGGACGCCGGTCCCGAGAGGGACACCCACCCCTCCAAGCAACAGTCTCTGGCAGACGCTCAAGGACAGAACGATTTGCTGACCCCGTACCCTCTTTAGGTTCATGGCTGAACGGGATTACATAGCTGCGACCAAGGAGCGTGTTGTCGTTTTCGACGGCGGCATGGGCGCGACGCTGGAGCAGTTCGAGCTCTCGAGCGAGGACTACGGGGGGCTTGCGGGCAAGTGCCACGAGGTGCTGGTGCTCAATCGGCCGGACGTGATCGAGGGGGTCCACAGCTCGATGCTGGAGGCCGGAGCCGAGGTGGTCGAGACCGATTCCTTCCAGGGCTCGCGATTGAAGCTCGAAGAGTGGGGCCTCGGCGAGCAGACGCTGGAGATCAACCGCAAAGCGGCGGAGATCGCCCGGCGCGCCGCCGGCGATGAGCGCTTCGTCGCCGGCTCGATCGGCCCGACCGGCTTCCTCCCCGCCTCCACCGATCCGACCCTGGGGAACATCTCCTTCGGCCGCCTGGTCGAGGTCTTCGCCGAACAGGCGCAGGGATTGGTCGAAGGCGGCGCCGACCTGATCATGATCGAGACCGCTCAGGACATCCTCGAGGTGAAGGCGGCGATCTTCGGCGCCCGCGAGGCGTTCAAGCAGACCGGCCGCAAGCTGCCGATCCAGTGCAGCGTCTCGCTGCTGCCGAACGGCGGCAAGATGCTGCTCGGGACCGACATCCAGTCGGTGCTGACGACGCTGACCGCGCTTGAGATCGACGTGATCGGGCTCAACTGCTCGACCGGGCCCGAGGACATGCGCGACGCAATCCGCTTCCTCGGCGAGGCCTCTCCCCTGCCGGTCCACTGCATCCCCAACGCCGGGCTGCCGTTCCAGGGCCCCGAGGGCGAGACGATCTTCCCGGAAAAGCCCGAGCCGCTGGCGGCGACCCTCGGTGAGTTCGTCGAGCGCTTTGACGTCGGCATCGTCGGCGGCTGCTGCGGCACCACCCCCGAGCACATCGCCGCGATCCGCGAGCGGGTCGACGGCCGCGTCCCCGGCCAGCGGCCGGCACCGGGGCCGATCGAGGTCTCTTCGATGATGACTTCGACGCCCCTGGTGCAAGAGCCGCGCCCGACCCTGGTCGGCGAGCGGGTCAACTCGCAGGGATCGAAAAAGGCAAAGGAACTGCTGCTCGCCGACGACTACGACGGCCTCGTCCAGGTCGCCGAAGACCAGGTCGAAGGCGGCGCCCACGTGCTCGACACCTGCGTCGCCCTGACCGAGCGCCAGGACGAGGACGAGCAGATGAAGGCGGTGGTGAAGCGGGTCTCGCTGACCCAGCCGGCCCCGATCCAGGTCGACTCGACCGAACCCGAGGTGATCAAGGCCGCGCTCGAGCAGATTCCCGGCCGGGCGATCGTCAACTCGATCAACCTCGAGGCCGGCCGCGGCAAGGCTGACGTGGTGATCCCGCTGGCAAGGGAACACGGCGCCGCGTTGATCGCGCTGACGATCGACGAGGTCGGGATGGCGAAGACGGCCCAGCGCAAGGTCGAGATCGCCGAACGGATCCGCGACATCGCCTGCGAGGAGCACGGCCTCGACCCCGAGGCGCTGATCTTCGACGCCCTTACCTTCACCCTCACCACCGGCGACGAGGAGTGGCGGCCCTCGGCGGTGGAGACGATCGAGGGGATTCGCCGGATCAAGGCGGAGATCCCCGGCGTCAAGACCTCGCTCGGCGTCTCCAACGTCTCCTTCGGCGTCTCGCCGCGACCCCGCGCGGTCCTCAACTCGGTCTTCCTCCACCACTGCGTCGAGGCCGGGCTCGACCTGGCGATGGTCAACCCGAACCACATCACCCCCTACGGGGAGATCCCCGACGAGGAGCGCGAGCTGACCGACGACCTCGTCTTCAACCGGCGCGAGGACGCGCTCGAGCGCTTCATCGCCCACTTCGAGTCCAAGGGAGAGGAGGCAGAGGCCGAGGTCGCCAACCCCACCGAGGGGATGGAGCCCGAGGAGGCCCTCCACTGGCACATCCTCCGCCGTAAGAAGGACGGGGTCGAGGACCAGATCGAGCGCTCGGTCGAGAAGATCGGCGCCGTCCCCACCCTCAACGAGGTGCTGCTGCCGGCGATGAAGGAGGTCGGCGACAAATTCGGCGCCGGCGAACTGATCCTCCCCTTCGTCCTGCAGTCGGCCGAAGTGATGAAGCGCGCGGTGGCGCGGCTCGAGAACCACCTCGACCGGATCGAGGGGCACACCAAGGGACGGGTCGTGATCGCGACCGTCTTCGGCGACGTCCACGACATCGGCAAGTCGCTCGTCAACACGATCCTCACCAACAACGGCTACACCGTGATCGACCTCGGCAAGCAGGTCCCGGTCGACACGATCATCGAGGCCGCGGTCGAGAACGACGCCGACGCGATCGGTCTCTCGGCGCTGCTCGTCTCGACCTCGAAGCAGATGCCTACCTGCATCGCCGAGCTGCACCAGCGCGGGCTCGAGTTCCCGGTGCTGATCGGCGGCGCCGCGATCAACCGCGACTTCGGCCGCCGCACCCTCTACCCGAAGGGGAAAGAGTCCGACGAGGTCTACGAGCCCGGCGTCTTCTACTGCAAGGACGCCTTCCAGGGCTTGGACACGATGGACGCGCTGGTTGACGAAGAGGCCCGCGCGGCCCTGGTCGAGCGAATCAAAGCCGAGGCGAAGCAGCTGCGCGAGAAGCCGGTCGTAGTTGACGATGCGCCGCCGACCTCAGATGCCAGCGTTCGCTCCAGCGCTCGCACCGACGTGCCGATCCCGCAGCCGCCGTACTGGGGCGCGCGCGAGGTGCCGGTCGACCTCGGCGAGGTCTTCCCCTACCTGGACCGCCACGTCCTCTTCAAGCTCCACTGGGGCGGCCGCGGGGTCAAGGGCGAGGCCTGGCGGCAGCTGGTCGAGGGAACCGACGAAGAGGAGGGCTTCGCGCCGCGGCTGGAGCGGATGTGGCGCGAGCAGGACTACCTCCACCCGAAAGCACGGCTCGGCTACTTCCCCTGCAACGCCGACGGCAACGAGCTCGTCGTCTTCGACCCCGAGGACCCGGAGCGGGAGATCGAGCGCCTCGTCTTCCCGCGCCAGCCGCGGCACGACCGCATCTGCCTCGCCGACTTCTACCGCCCGCTCGACTCCGGCGAACGCGACGTCGTCGCCCTCCAGGGCGTTACCGTCGGCCCCGAGGTGACCGAGCTGATCGAACGGCTGGAGAGCGAAGGCGAGTTCGCCGAGCAGCTCTACGTGCACGGCCTCGGCGTCCAGTCGGCTGAGGGCCTAGCCGAGTGGCTGCACTCAGAGGTGCGGCGACAGCTCGCGATCGACCTCGACCAAGGCCGCCGCTACTCCTGGGGCTATCCCGCTTGCCCAGACCAGTCCGAGCACGAGAAGGTCTGGCGGCTGCTTGATCTGGAGAAGATCGGGATGACCCTCTCCGGGGGCTACGCGGTGATGCCGGAGCAGTCGACGGTGGCGATCGTCGCCCACCACCCCCAGGCCGTCTACTTCGGGATGAAGTCGGGCTTCATCCCCGCCGAGAAGGCGCCGGACGAATTGATCGCCGGCAGCGAGCGCGGCGGCGCCCTGCCGCCCGAGTCGGATCCTGATGCGGCAGGCGAGGGCGAGGACCCTGAAATGGCCCCCGCCCCCGAGCTCAGCCGCTGAAGCGCTCCGGCATCTCCGCCGGATGCAGGGCGGGCCGTTGCCAGTTCCGCCCTTCGTAGGCCTCCTCGAAGCCGGCCCGCTGCAGGTTGCGGGTGACTGCCGACCAGGAGGCGAGATCGCATTCGCCGACCTCGACGAACACGGTGTGACATCCCGCCCTGTGAGCATCCAATAGGCGCCGGTGCAGGAGTGCGGCATTGCAGCCACGCCCGCGGGCTTGCGCCAGCGTCTGCCCCGCCCCAAGCTGGGCAACTCCGTTCGCGATCAGCATCGAACCGGTCGCAACCGGGATCTCTTCCGGGCCGAGCGCCGCGGTGTAGCAGTGCCAGCCGTCGCGCTGCGGGAGCGAGAAGAACAGCGTCCCCGCCACCAACGGCATCTCCAGCGCTTCGGCCGCAATCGTGCTCAGCCCTTCGCCTTCGGCTTCATCTTCCCCGAGGCGGTAGATGATGATGCTGGGGTCGACGTCGAACTCAGGCGGCGAGCCGTCGCGGACCAGTTTCACCCAGCCCGTCCCCTGCTCATAGCCCCGCTCGTCCAGCCAGACCTCCGCCTCACCTGCACCGGGCCGGCCAGCGGCCACCGGAATTCGGTAATCGACTTCGCGAGCCCGCATCCATTCGACCGCCGCTGCCAAGTGGCCGTCGGCGATGGCGCCTGGCTCCGCTGCTCCTTGAATTTGCTGCAGGAGGTGAACTTCAGGCAGGTCTCCGAAGGCGGTGGCCTGCACTGGTCCGAAGCTCTCTACTTCAACCCCTGATTCGGAAATTGCTTCCGGAACTACCGAGTCCCACATGTCGCGCCGGAAGCGCTGCGCGACTCTCTCCAAAACTGCCGAGTCGTATCTCACGGCTCCCCTTCCCAAGTTCGCGTGAGTCTTTTGGCCGATTGCTCGACTCTATGCACACCACTGTGGATTCGTCAAGGAACCTTGTCGATCTGGCTATGAGAGTCACGCGAGGCCGCGCCTGAGGGACTGGAAGGCGGGCCGGCGGCTGGTTCGGATGGAAACCGGCCCCGGCCGCACGCCTCCCAGCGGCGATGCCTGGCCTGGGATCGGTGGCGGGCACGCCTCCGCGCAATCCTAAATCAACACACGGGAGTTTTTAAATCTCGTGACCTCTGGCTAGGCGACGCCGCTGCGTTTCGGGCTGCTGGGGCGTCCCTGAGGGTGGGGCTCGAGGCGGACCGGCGCGGTCGAGAGGGCCTGCACCCGCAGGTCGCTCCAGGTGAGCCCCTCGCGGACCAGCGCCGGCAGGCCGAGCGCGACCGCGGTCGCGATCTCGACTGCCTGCAGGATCACCCCGTAGGCGAGGGCGTCCGCAGTGCTGATTCCGAAGCCGGTGTGCAGGACGCTGATCACGGCGAGCTGAAAGACGCCGATGTTGGACGGCGTCGCCGGCACGACCGCGGTGACGTTGACGGCGAAGAGGACGGCGGCAGCGGCGCCGATTCCGGCCTTGCCGTCGAGTCCGAGCGCGTAGAGAAGCGCCCAGCAGGCACAGAGCTGGATCGCCCAGGCCCCCAGTTGCGCCGCGGCCGCGGCCGATCCGTGGCGCGGGTCGCGAAAGACCGTGAGGCCGGCGCGAACCTGGACCAGCGCTCGGTGGATCGCCCCGCCGAGGCGGGCGATCCGACCGTTGCCGCCCCGCCGCATCAGCAGCGGCGCGAAGAGAACCACCAGGAGGACGAGCAGCGGCACCAGGCTGAAGGCGAAGATCTGCTTCGTCCCGGAGTGGAAGAGCGGCGTAGTCGAAACGATGATCACCCCGAGCATCACCAGGGCGACCAGGTTCAACAACGTCTGTGAGACCAGGGTCCCAAGCAGCACCGGAAAGGTTTCCCGCATCCGCCCGCTTCGCCGCGCCAGGGTCAGAGCGCGGGCCGGCTCGCCGAGGCGGGCCGGCAAGGTCGCGGACATCAGCACCCCGATCATCGTCGCCGAGGTGACGTCGCGACGCCGAATCGGGCGATTGGGCAGCGCCGCCCGGGCGATCCAGTACCAAGAAGCGGCACGGAAGAAGAGTGAGCTCGCCATCAGCGCGCAAGCAATCAGGACCCAGGTCAGGTTGGAGCGGACGATGCTTTCGACGACGTTGTCGACGCCGATCTTCTGTGCGGCGAGAGCAGTGAGGCCGACTCCCAGCAACCCGGCGACGCCGAGGCCGAGGCGGCGAGCAACGACGTGGCCTTTCTTGCCGTCTTGGGCGGGCGCGGGATCGAGCGAGGGCAACCGCTCCGCCGGCCGCTTCGGATTCCCGTCCGCGGGCCGGATCCCCGCCCAGTGGGCGAACTTTTCCCCCGCCGTCTCCGGCTTCGGCGCCTCGGCCGCCCGCTCGTAGACCTCCGTCACCTGATCGGCCACCCGCGGCCAGGCGTAGCGCTGGGCGCTGCGGCGAGCGGCGGCGCCCATCTCGCGCAGCCGCTCAGGCTCATGATGGACCCGCTGCAGCTCCTCGGCCAGACGCTGAGGGTCCCCGGGGGGCACGAGCAACCCGTCCACCCCGTCGCTGACGACGTCGCTGTATCCGGCGATCGCCGAGGCGATGACGGGAGTGCCCGCCGCGAACGCCTCGGTCAGCACCATCCCGAAGCTCTCCCCCGACAGCGATGGGGCGCAAAGGACGTCGGCCCGGTGCAGGGCATCCCAGAGGTCTGGGCCCGAGACCCGGCCGCGGATGTCCATGAAGCGGAGAAGGTCGGGGTCGGCGACGTAGCGCAGTACGTCCTCCCGCTCGGCCCCGATCACGGTGAGGCTGCAGGGCACGTGCTCGACCAGCGCGTTGAAGGCGGTGAGGAGTATCGGCAGGCCCTTGCGCTCCTCCGGCCGGCCGACGAAGAGGATCCGCAGCTCCTCGGAGGGCGGCACCGGATCGGTCGGCGCCGAGTCGACGTCGACTCCGTTGGGGATGATCGTGTACTCGCCGCCAAACCAGCGGCGACCGGTCCAGGCGGCGGCCTCGGAGACAGCGATCCGGGCCGAGAGACGGTTGAAGAGCCGCCGCGCGCCGACCGCGTTGGCGATGTAGTTCGGCACCGGCTTGGTGGCGTAGGCATGAAAGGTGCCGACCACGGGATCGTGGGCACCGAGGGTTGCGTTCCAGCCGACCAGCGGAACCAGAGGCTCATGGACGTGGATGACGTCGAACTCACCGGCGCGGACGGCGCGGCGCGGAGCGACGACGCCCCCGGCCGGGAAGGGCGCGAGGTTGGAGACGGACCCGTTGGCCCCAAAACCAGCGGTGCGACCTAGCGGGACGAGGTATTCGGGCAGCTCGCGCCGTTCCGGCTGCGCCCGGTGCAGGGCGCGGCTGACCCGCCCAGGGGGATCGACGGGAGCGAGGACGCGGACATCGTGGCCACGCCCAAGGAACTCCTCGGCGAGAGCCTCAACGTGCCGGTTCACGCCTCCCTGGTAGGACCAGGAATATGGCGAGACGAGACCTATGCGCACGGGTGATCAAGAGTAGATCATCGGTCGGCACCCGCCCAGGAGCTTTCGGCCCAGGCGAAGCCGATGAAGACAAGGAGGTAGGCGGTGCCGATCTCGAGCAGGAGAGCACCGGAGTCGTTGGCGAGGGTGCCGATCACAGTCGCCGCCAGGGCGCCGAGCAGGCCGGCCCGCATCGCCGCCGTCTCCCCCACCCACCGCCGCAGGCTGTCGCGTTTGACGTACGCGGTGACGGCTAGCGCGAGGACCACCGGCAGGAACGCCAGGAGGACGGGCCGGCCGAAGCTGTGGGCGGAGAGCTGGAGGCGGCGCTGGGCGACATCGGCCAGGTCGCCCAGACCGCCGGCGTCGAGGACCGAACGGGTCAGGTGGGCGTTGGCGCCGCTGAGCAGGTCGATCAGCGCCAGCAGCGCGAGGACGACGAAGGGGGCCGCGACCACGGCCAGCGCCGCGGTGCGCTTGCCGCGGCCGGCGACCGTGAAGGCCGCGACCGTGGCGCCGACAGGGAAGACGATGGCGGCGCCGACGTCGGCGCCGAAGCGGCCGGCGGCGAAGACGAAAGCGGCGGCGAGGCCGGTGGCGACAAAGGCGGCCGCACACGTACGCGCCGAAGCACGTCTCGCGAAACCGGCCAAAGCCGCGCCCGTACCTGCGACCACCAGCACGGCCAGCACCGCCTCGAGCTCGTTGCCGATGCCGTAGAAGCGGACCCCCAAGCCGGGGTTCGGGCCCAACAGCGAGAGCGAGGTCAGCGGCGAGCCGCTGACCATGTCGACGACGTAGGCCAGCACCGTCACCGCCGCAGCGACGGCGGGCGCCCGGTAGCCGCGCAGCAACAGCAACGTCGCCGCCGCCAGCAGCGGTGCGAGGAAGAGCACCAGCAATCGTTCGGCCGTCTCCCCCGGTTCAAGCGCTGCGCCTGCCAGGAGGACGAGTGGCAGGTAGACGACCGATAGCCCGGCGAGTCGAACCGCCGCTCGCGCCAAGCGCCCGCGGCTCAAGAGCGCAACCAGCGCCAGCCCCACCAGCCAGACAACGACGTTCAGTCCGATCACGGGTCCGCGCCGCGAAGAGATCACGTCCATGCGGTCCACCAGCGATTCGATCGCCGCCGGATCGACGGCCCCCTCCGCCCGGATCGGCTGCCCGGACATCTGCGACGGCACCTCGATCCCAAGCCGATCCAGAATCGTCGGCGCGACGTCGGTCGAGAGCACGTAGCCATCGATCCGGGTGCTGTCGGAGGTGAGGTTGCCGGCGAACCCGGGCCCGGCGATCCCGATCGGCAGCGGTTCGTCGGATTCGCCGGTCGGCCTGGCGATCGCGATCAGGAGGTCATAGCCAGTCTGCGGCAGCCGATCCAGGGAGGCCCTTCGAACCTCTGAGAACCGAGCTCCAACTCCTGCCTCCGCCAGCGTCGACCGAAGCAGCCCCGGCTCAATCTCCGCCGGGGCGGATTCCGCTCGCTCGAGCACCTCACGCCACCACCGCGGGCGATCCCCGGCGCGCTCGGGCAGAGGGGTGTCGTAGAGGGAATCGAAGACCCGGTTTCCCTGCCCCACGTCCAGGTAGGTCTGCTCGGGCGGCACCGTCCCGAGCCCGGCGCTCATCACCCCAGGCGAGAACCCCGCGTCGGCCAGCTCGGTGACGGTCGTGCCGTGCGCCACCCAGGCGAGCACGACTCGCTGCCCCTCCGCAGCGGCCTGCGCCGGCAGCACGATGCCCACGAGGAGCAGCGCTATCGTGGCTCCCATGGCCGATCGCACCTTTGCCAAGTTCAGCTTCTTCAAGATCGATCCAGCCTGGCGCCGTCAGGACCCGGAGCTCCGGGCAGCGGACAAGCGGGAGTTCCTCGCCGCCTGCGAGGACTTCGCCGTCGACCGCTCGCTGCGCGCCTACTCAACCATAGGAACGCGCGGCGACGTCGACCTCGTGCTGCTGACGCAAAGTCCGAACCTGGCCGACATCCACACCTTCCACGTGGTGCTCGGCCAGAGCGGGCTGGCGAAATGGGCCACCACCCCCCACTCGTTCCTCTCGATGACGAAACGCTCGCCCTACTCGGATGAGAACGCGCGGCCGGAGATCTGCACCACCGAGCGCAAGTACCTCTTCCTCTACCCGATGGTCAAGCAGCGCCGTTGGTACGGGCTGCCGCCGGAGGAGCGCGGCCGGATCATGAAAAGCCACATCGAGGTCGGCCGCCGCCACCCGGAGATCACGATCAACACGACCTACTCCTACGGGATCGACGACCAGGAGTTCGTCGTCTGCTTCGAGGGCGACGACCCCGGCGAGTTCCTCGACCTCGTCAACGAGCTGCGGCCGACCGAGTCGAGCGAGTACACCGAGCGGGAGACGCCGATCTTCACCTGCGTCGCGATGTCGGTCGCGAAGGCCCTCGACGCCCTTGACGGCACCCCCCAGCGCCGTCGGCGCCAGCGCCCCGGCGCTCGGCTGACGGCCGACTTTCCCTATTCTTTCGCGCTCCCATGAGCAAGATCGGAACTGAAGAGACCCCCCTGCGCGTCGCCATCGTCGGCGCCGGCCCCAGCGGCTTCTACGCCGCTGAGCACATTCTCAAGGACGGCGACCTGCACGCCCAGGTCGACCTCTTCGACCGCCTCCCCACCCCTTACGGGCTGGTGCGCGGCGGCGTCGCTCCCGACCACCCGAAGATCAAGTCGGTGATCCGGATCTACGAGAAAACGGCCGCTCGCGAGGGGTTCCGCTTCTTCGGCAATGTCAAGATCGGCCACGACATCGAGGTCGAAGAGCTGGAAAAGCTCTACCACGCGATTGTCTTCACCGTCGGCTGCGAGACCGACCGCCAGCTTGGGATCCCCGGCGAGGACCTGCCCGGAAGCCACGCCGCCACCAGCTTCGTCGGTTGGTACAACGCCCACCCCGACTACGCGGACCGAGAGTTCGACCTCTCCTGCGAGCGCGCCGTCGTGATCGGCAACGGCAACGTGGCGATGGACGTCGCCCGGATGCTGGCGCTGACCGACCACGAGCTGCGCCAGACCGACACCGCCGACCACGCGATCGAGGCGCTTGATCGCAAGCAGATCCGCGAGATCGTCGTCCTCGGCCGCCGCGGACCCGCCCAGGCCGCCTTCACCAACCCCGAGATCAAAGAGCTCGGGGAGATGGAGGACGCCGACGTCATCGTCGACCCGCAGGAGATGGAACTCGACGCGGCCAGCCAGGCCTATCTCGAGTCCGACGAGGTCGACAAGACGACCCGGGTAAACGTCGAAACCCTCAAAGGTTTCTCTCAGCGCGAGCCGGAGGGCAAGAAGCAGCGGATCGTCCTCCGCTTCCTCGCCTCGCCGGTCGAGATCAAGGGCGACGGCAAGGTCGAATCGATCGTCGTCGGTCGCAACGAGCTGGTCGAAGAAGGCGGCGCGCTGCGCGCCAAGGACACCGGCGAGCGCGAAGAGCTCGAGTGCGGGCTGGTCCTGCGCTCGGTCGGCTACACCGGCATCCCGATCGAGGGCGTGCCCTTCGACGAGAAGCGCGGCCTGATCCTCAACGAGGGCGGCCGCATCCTCGACTCCCACGACGCCGGCCACAAGACCGGCCACTACACCGCCGGCTGGATCAAGCGCGGCCCCTCGGGCGTGATCGGGACGAACAAGAAAGACGCGCTGGAGACCGTCCAGCACCTACTCGAGGACGTTGAGTCGGAGAAGCTGCTGAGCCCGGAGAAGCCGAACCCGAGCGCGGTCGAGGACCTGCTACGCGAGCGTGGCATCCGCTACGTCAGCTTCGAGGACTGGCAGGCGATCAACCAGGCTGAGGTCGGCCGCGGTGAGCCACATGGTCGCCCGCGCGTCAAGTTCGTGCGGGTCGAGGAGATGCTCGAGACCCTCGGCGAGCCCGCCGCCAGCTAGTGCCAGCCGATCTCGACGAGCTGAAGGGGATGATCGAGGCGGCGCTACCCGGCGCCGAGGCCGAGGTCATCGACGAAACCGGCACCGGCGACCACATCCGCGCCACCGTCATCGCCCCCCAATTCGAGGGCCTCTCCCGGATCGACCAGCACCGGCTGGTCAAGGCGGCGGTGAAAGAGCGCTTTGATGACGGCACGATCCACGCGCTGTCGGTCAAGACCAGCCTTCCGGGCTGAAGTCACACCTCCACGCGCTTACCTACGACAAAATGTTACATTGTGCGCGCCATACGTGCGACCTTGCCGCCTACGCTGGAGCGATGAGATTGAGATCCACCTGGACCGATTCCCGTCTTGATGAGCTGAACAACCGAGTCAGCGAGATGGATACGCGCCTGACCAACCGGATCGATGCTCTTCAGCACACGATGCTTCAAGCCTTCATCGGCTTGATGGTCGTCATGGCGACCGGCTTTATGGGCCTTGCCGGACTGATCCTCACCCAGTTCTAAGCCCGGCATCGCTGCGCCCTACAATGCCTCCATGGCCGACCCAGAGCTGAAGAGCAAAGTAGAAGAACTGATCGCAGCCAACCCGGTCCTGCTGTTCATGAAAGGGACCCCGGACATGCCGCGCTGCGGCTTCTCGATGCGCGTGGTGCAGGTGCTCGACCAGGTCGACGTCGACTACGGCGCGATCGACGTCCTTCCCGCGCTGCAGCCACTGCGCGAAGTGACGGCTGAGATCTCCGACTGGCAGACCTTCCCCCAGCTCTACGTCAACGGCGAGCTCCTGGGAGGCTGCGACATCATCGAGGAGATGTTCGAGTCCGGCGAGCTGGGCGAGGCGCTCGGCGTCGAGCAGCCCGAGAACCCCGAGGTTCCGCAGGCGCAGCAGACCGCGCCGCAGCAGTCCCCGCCGCTCCAGATCGAATAGAAGCTCTTGCGGTCTGGCTAGACCGCAGCCGCTTGTTCCGCAGCATCCTCTTTCACTTGGAAAGAGGAACCGCAGCCGCAGGCCGCAACCACGTTCGGGTTGTTGACCTGGAAGCCGGCGCCCTGGAGGCCTTCGACGTAGTCGACCTCCGAGCCGAAGACGAACTGCATGCTCACCTTGTCGACGACGACAGAGACGCCGTCGACCTCGAAGACATTGTCGTCCTCCTTCGCCTTGTCGAAGGCGAGGGCATACTGGAAACCGGAGCAGCCGCCGCCGCGCACCGCAACCCGCAGCGCCTGCTCGGCGCCGTCGGCCTGAGAGCCGAGCAGCTCACCGATCTTCTCGACGGCCTTGTCGCTCAGGGTGATGGCTGCTTGAGGCGTATCGGTCACTTCACAAAGTGTAGCGCTCCAGGGACGCGGTAGTGGGTCAGTTTGAAGCGACTGCGATTAGGGACTCGGCGATTACGGGCGTTTGATGACCGAGCGCCCCGCCTCGCCCGTTCCATGGGGGAACAGCGGCTCGGTCATATGCCTGCGTTCATGCCTCGACGGCCTTCTCCCCTGCCAGCTGCGATGGAAACTGCCGACGCCATAGGGCTTGTCGATCTGCTGACCTTCTAGGAGTTCTTGGATCGTCAGTATCTGGATACGGGGATGCTCGCCCCAGGTTCCGACCCCCTCCGAACCGGAGCGGTAAACGCCCGCAGAAGCCGCCTCGGCGCGCATCGCCGCAGTCGGCTCCCGCATCGTGAGGAGCACTCCGATCTCCGCTTTCTCTCGCTCAATCACGCCCCGCAATTCACGAACGTGTTGAGGCCCAGTCTTTCCGGATTTGACAGAGATGATCACCTGCCGGGTTTTCCCGCCGATCTTCTCGTGGAACGGAAGGCGCCCGTCGATGCCGTGATCTGCGCCCTTGCGCTTATCCGCGTTGTGAGCGTTCACTTTGCTCAGCGCCCAAACCTCGAACTGGAACGGATCTTCCCTTGCCAGCTCGTTGGCCTCGCTCTTCGTCGTCGGCTCCCCAATGACTTCAACCTCAAGCGTGTCGCCGAATGCCTCTGCCAAACGACTCTTTATGAGATGGATAGCCAAGAAGGTGACGTCGATGCCAATCCAGCGTCGATCAAGGCGCTCAGAGACAGCGATGGCCGTGCCGCACCCGCAGAAGGGATCTAGAACGACATCGCCTGGGTTGCTACTCGATTCGATGATTCGCTCTAAAAGGGATTCAGGCTTCTGAGTCGGGTACCCGAGTCGCTCCGCAGCCCTAGCGTTGATGGGGTCGAGATCGGTCCATAGGTCTTGCAGCGGCACTCCTGGCTGTTCATCTAAGAACCGTTTGAAGCGAGGGACGCCGCCGGGCTTGGGAGGGAGGTAGATCTTGCCTTCCTCGAACATCTGGTCCATCTTCTCTCTTGAATAGGCCCAGTATCGCCCCTTGTAGGGGCGCCGCCCGTGCCACTCGTAGGAGGTGTCACCTCCAGGGCGCGCTGCAGTCAGATTGTCGAGCTGGTATCGGCGCCCCGTCTCGGGGTCTTGGTGGCTGTATTTGGATTCGATGTAGGACTGGTCGTAGGGGGTATAGATCGGATTCCAGGTCCATGCTTCTGACTTCGCATAGAAGAGAATCGTGTCGTGAATATGCCCATGGATTCGCCGCCCCTGCTTGGTATCGCTATGGGCGCTGCTCCGCTTCCACACGATCTCTGACTTGAAAGACCGCGGCCCGAAGACGGAATCGAGTAGCAACTTGAGGTAATGACTGGCCGTTGGATCACAGTGCAGGTAAAGAGATCCGGTGGGCCTAAGGGAGCGATGAAGCTCGACCAACCGAGGGGCCATCATGGCCAGGTAGGCGAGCATGTTGCTGGGACCTAGAATCGTGCGGAAGGCCTGCATCGTCCGGGATACCTCGCCTCCCTCCTCAACCATCTCCTCGTATGCCTCGACCGACTGGCGGTCCCATCGCCACGTGTCTCCAAAGGCTTTTACCTGCGCCGTTGAACGAGAGCCATCCTGTTCGGAAAAAAGAACGTTGTAGGTGGCATTGCTGTTGAAGGGCGGATCGAGGTAGACGAGATCCACGCTTTCGTCGCTGACATACGTCCTGAGAACCTCAAGGTTGTCTCCGTAGAAGAGTGCTCCGCTCTGTGCCATCGGCCGGGGAATATCGAGCATTTTGGGACTTTTGCCTCACTTTTCGGGAATCGCAAGAGTTCTGGCAGGAGTAGTTTGGGTCCGTGGCAAACGTGCAGCTACGCGACGGGAAAACGCTCAATGTCAACGAGTCCATCGGGGACATCGAAACGGCGGTCAATGGCAAAGGAGCCGTTCTTACTCCGATGATTCGGTTGACCGAGGTAGGCAGCGAGCGCCCCGTCCTTGCTTTCGCCTCGCAGATCCTGTTCGCGAGGGATCAGCCGAGCAACACGGCGTAGGCGTTGTCTACGGCTAATCCAGCAGCGCCGCGATCTCTTCCAAGGACCAGATGTGATCGGCAACCCCCGCCGCCATCGCAGGAGTGCGCGGGTAGCGCTCCTTCAAAGAGCGGTGAGGCGGGCGAAGTTGTAGTGCATGCAGTGCAGAGACACGGCATGTGCGAGGTTCTCGACCTTGCGGCTGAAGCCATTGGTGAGCCGAGTGAACCGACGCATCTCCATCCGCATCGTGAGGTTCTGGCGCTCGACGTAGCTAGTTGAGATCCGGTCAGGATCGGGATCAAGTCGCACAGTCGCAGGACCGTGGGCTGCGCGATCAGTACGTGCCTGAGAACCACCTGCTCGTATACGTCGTCTTCCTCGTACGGCGCTGCCGTAGCCTGTGCCTGCATCGGAAGGTTCCGCCTTTCGGTGCCAGGCGGCGGGCTGTTCCACCAGCGCCGCCGCCACTTCTTTCCTTGTCGCAGGCGAAGATAGAGCGGGATCAGCGTTCCGTGGGCGGCTTTTCAAACTGACCCACTACCAGGGACGCGTCCTAAAGCGACAGCACGTCTAGAATCGCGATCGTGAGCTCGACTGCCGAGACCGCGGTCGTCTGCGATACGACCGGCTATCTGCCAACCGAGCTGGCGGCGGAGCGCGGGATCAAGACGATCAGCCTCTACGTGGCGGTCGATGGGCACCAGGAGCGGGAGTCGGAGATCAGCGACTTCGACGAGTTCTACGAGCGTTTGCGGGCCTCGGAAAGCGGCGCGACTACTTCGCAGCCGTCGATCGGGGACTTTCTCGAGGTCTATGAGCCACTGCTGGCCGAAGGCCGTGAAGTCGTCTCGGTCCACATCTCCGCCGGTATCTCCGGCACCTTCGAGGCGGCAGGCCAGGCCCGCGAGCGCCTGATCGAGGAAGGCAAGGGGGGAGAGCGACTGCACGTGATGGATTCGCGCTCGGGAGCCGGCGGGATGGGTCTCTGCGCCCTTGGCGCCTCCTCGGCCGCGCGGGCAGGTGCCGACGCAGCGGGCTGCCTCGCCCACGCCGAGGAGACCCGCAACAACCTGAAAATGTGGTTTGCGATCGACACCCTGGAGTACTTGCGCCGGGGTGGCCGCATCGGCGGAGCTCGCGCCTGGATCGGCGGCGCCCTGAAGATCAAGCCGATCCTCACCCTCGAGGAGGAGATCACCCCGGTCGAGCGCGTCCGCACCCGTGCTCGCTCACTGGAGCGGTTGCGGGGCTACGCGCGCCGGCGCCACGAAGACGGCGCCGACGGCTGGGTCGTCCAGTACATCCAGGACAAAGAGACCGCCGATGCCCTGATCGAAGACTGCTACGAGATCTACGGCTGCGAGCCGGCGTTCATCTCCGAGGTCGGCCCCGTCCTCGGCGCCCACGTCGGCCCCGGCCTACTTGGCGTAGGCGGCGTCCGCACCGAGCTGATCTCCTGAGCTCTACCTAGCTGCGGCGGCGCTTGCGGCGCCTCAACATCGCCCGGGCCCCGATGAAGAAGCCCACCGCCGCGGCGCCCATGACCAGTTGTTCTTTGTGCTCCTCGACCTGGCGGCGCCAGTCGGTGATCTCGTTGACACGACCCCGCAGGGCCTCGACCGAGCCGCCGAGCTCCCGGCGCTTGAGGTCGATGTCACGGCGAATCTCCGCAGGGGAACGTCCTGGCGCACCAGCGGTCACGAAGCCTCCTTTTCGAGCATCTCCTTGGTCAGCTTCGCCTCCTCGATCGCCTGCTCCGGCACCGGCGGTGAGCCCGCCTTCAGGGCCCGGAAGGCGATGAAGCCGGCGAGCGCGGCGAGCAGCAGGAAGATTCCGGCGGTGACGAAGTAGCCGGCCCAGATGTTGCCGTCGAAGAGTTCTTCGCCGAGCAGCCAGGCGATCCCATGAAGGATCATGATCAGCGCCAGGAAGGCGAAGGCGCCGGCGGCAGCGCCGACTCCGGCGCCGCGGGCGAGCTTGCTGACTTTCGCCGAGATCTCGGCCTTGGCGAGCTCGATCTCCTCGCGGACCAGCACCGAGGCGTTTTCGGAGACGTCGACGACGAGGTCGGCGAGCGAGCGCTCCTCCGGCGGAGGCGGCGGCTCGGGCGTGGGGATCGGCGGCGGGTTCTCGAGGCGTTTAGCGGGCATCCTGCTCCTACTCCGGCGGATCCTCGTTGTACATGCGGCGATAGGCGATCGCCGCGACCCGCGAGGCGGCGATGCTCGCCAGGGCGCCCGAGGCAGCCAGCAGGCCGCTCCAGACGAGACGTTTGACCAGGTCGTTATCCACTCAGCTCAAACCTTTCCCCGAGGACGCGGCGGTAAACACCGGTCCGGCGGCGGTAGAAGATGCCGCCAGCCTATTCACCGCGGCTCGAGTCCGTCGCAGATCGTCGTCACAAGAAGGTCGCGCGCCTGGTCGAAGTCGGTCTCCGAAGCGGGAATCGTGCCGAAGATCCAGCCCGAGAGCAGCTGCTCGACGGCGCCGTAGAAGGCCATCGAGGCGAACATCGGCGCCACGTCGCCCCGCAGGGCACCGTTCCCCTGCCCCTCGGCGACGATCTTGGCGATCCCCTCGTAGGCGCGGCGAATCTGCTCGAGGTGGGTCTGGCCGAACGAGTTCGCCGCCCGGGTGACCTCGACGATGATCACCTTCATCAGCTCGGGGTCGTGGCGGTAGGAATCGAAGATAAAGCCGGCGACCGTGCCGAGCTTCTCCCGCGGCCCCCCTTCTTTGCGGTCGGCCTCCTCGATCGCGGCCAGCAGCAGCGACCAGCGCTCGATGAAGAGTTCGTTCAGAACCTCGTCCTTGGAGTTGAAGTAGTGGTAGACGAGGCCGTAGGCGACCCCCGCCTCGTCAGCGATGTCGGAGACGCGAGTCGAGTGGAAGCCCTGGCGGGCGAAGACGCGGACGGCGGCGTCGAGGATGAGGCGGCGTTTATCGGCCGTCGGGGCCTGCGCCATCAGCTCCGCTCCCCTGATGCTTGCGGCCAGAGGTAGGCCTCGGGCTGGCGGTTGGCGAGCGAGGGCAGCGACTCGCGGACGCGGTCCTGCGCGGCGAGGTCGAGGTCGGCGGCGACGAAACCCTCCCCGTCGGGCGCGGTGGCGAGGACCACGCCCCAGGGATCGACGATCATCGAGCGGCCGAAGGAGCTGAAGTGCGGCGGGGCTTCGCCGGATTGATTGGGAGCGACGACGAAGACCTGGTCCTCGATCGCCCGCGCCCGCAGCAGCACTTCCCAGTGATCGCGGCCGGTGGCGAGGGTGAAGGCGGAAGGAACGGCGACGACCCGGGCGCCGCGGAGGGCGAGGATCCGGAACAGCTCCGGGAAGCGGAGGTCGTAACAGATGGTCATTCCGAGGCTGAGCTCTCCGATCGGTGCCGTGACCGGTTCGGCGCCCGGCCGCTCGTGCTCGGACTCGCGGTAGGAGACGCCGCCGGCGTCGACGTCGAACATGTGGATCTTGCGGTAGACGGCGAGGTCCTCCCCGTCGGGTCCGATCAGAACCGAGGTGTTCGACGCCTTCTCCCCTTCGGCCCCGCGCTCGGAGATGCTGCCGGCGAGGAGATGGATGCCGAGCTCGCGCGCCCAGCCGCGGGCGGCGGAGAGGCTGGGGCCATTGAGCGGCTCCGCACCCGCGAGGAGTTCCTCGCCGCCGGCCAGCAGGTTCCACTTCTCCGGCAGGGCGACGAATTCGGCTCCGTCGGCGGCCGCCTCCCGCACCAGGCGCTCGGCCGTGGCCAGATTCCTTGACTTTTCACCGTTGGAATTAAGCTGTACAGCTGCGACGCGCAAGCACGATCTCCCGTTGATTGACTAGTCAATCGGTAGGCCGTCAGTATAGGCGTCGTCACACAAGGGACAGGAGCAGAGGCGTAACCTCTAACTGTCGTGTACGAGGCCACCACCGACGATGCGGAGCGCAAGCAGGTAACGGTCCTGTTCGCGGATGTAAGCGGCTCGATGGACCTCGCCGAGCAGGAGGATCCCGAGGAGTGGCGCAAGATCATGCAGCGCTTCTTCTCGATGCTGGCGGAGACCGTGACCCGCTTCGAGGGCACCGTCGACAAGTTCACCGGCGACGGGATCATGGCGATCTTCGGGGCGCCGGTCGCCCACGAGGACCACGCGCGGCGCGCCTGCTACGCCGCCCTGCAGATGCTCGACGACGTCGCCGAGTACGCGGCCGAGCTGCGCCGCGCCAAGGGGCTCAACTTCTCGACCCGGATCGGGATCAACTCCGGTGAGGTGGTGGCCGGCGCGATCGGCGAGGGCGGCGGCGCCTACACCGCGATCGGCCACACCGTCGGTCTCGCCCAGCGGATGGAGGCGTTGGCCGAGCCCGGCAAGGCTTACCTGACCGAGCACGCCGCCGAGCTCGCTCGCGGCTACCTCGACCTGCGCGACCTCGGCGAGTTCGAGATCAAGGGCGCGAGTCGACCGATCCGGGTCCACGAGCTGGCCGGGATCGGGCAGGCGCGCTCCCGGCTCGACCTGGCGCGTGAGCGCGGCTTCTCCCGCTTCGTCGGCCGCAGGACGGAGATGCAGAGACTGGAGGAAGCCCTCGAGCGCGCCAAAGGCGGCGAGAGCGCGGCGATCGGCGTCGTCGCCGAAGCGGGGATCGGCAAGAGCCGCCTCTTCCACGAGTTCGTCGGCCGCTGCCGCGGCGATGGCCTCGAGGTCTTCGAAGCGCAGGCGCAGGCGCACGGCAAGTCGATTCCATTCATGCCGATCCTGCAGATGCTGCGCTCGTTCTTCGGGATCGGCGACGGCGAGACCGAGCAGCTGGCGCGGGAGAAGATCGCCGGCCGGGCGCTCCTGCTCGACGCCGCCTTCGCCGAGGACCTGCCGCTGATCTTCGACTTCCTCGGGGTCCCCGACCCCGACCGCCCCGTCGCCCACATGAACCCGGAGGCGCGCCAGCGCGCGCTCGGCGAAGTGCTCTGCCGGCTGGTCAGCAACCCCAGGCGCCGCAAGACGCTGGTACTGGTCTTCGAGGATCTGCACTGGCTCGACGAAGGCAGCCAGGCGATGCTCCAGCGGCTGGTCGAGGGGATCGAAGGGACCAACACCCTGGTCCTGGTCAACTTCCGGCCCGAGCACGAGCCGGCCTGGACGGGCTCCCCCGTCTACGAGACGATCGAGCTGCAGCCGCTCGCCCGCGAGGACACCAGCGAGCTGCTGCGCGACCTGGCGGGCGCCGATCCCTCGCTCGACGGGCTCGACGAGCCGATCCACGAGCGCACCGGCGGCAACCCGTTCTTCATCGAGGAGATCGTCCGCGAGCTGGCCGAGTCGGGCTACTTGGAGGGCGAGCGCGGCGCCTACCGCCTCGCCCGCCCGATTGAGGACGCCGGCGTCCCGATCTCCGTGCAGGCGGTGCTGGCGGCGCGGATCGACCGACTCGACCCCGATGCCAAGCACCTCCTCCAAGTCGCCTCGGTGGTCGGCAAGGAGGTCAGCGGCGAGGAGCTCGGGTTGGCGGCGAAGCTCGACGAGAAGGAAATGGAGGAGGCGCTCCGGGCGCTGATCGGCAGCGGCTTCCTCTACGAAGCCGAGATGTATCCGAAGCGCGTTTTCGCCTTTCGCCACCCGCTCACCCGCGAGGTCGCTTACGGCACCCAGCTGGCCGAGCAGCGGGCCGCCACCCACGCCGCCACCGCGCGCGCCCTGATCGCTCTCAACCCCGACCGCCTCGACGAGCTGGCGGCGTTGATCGCCGACCACCTTCGCCAGGGCGAGGAAACCCTGGAAGCCGCGCGCTGGGCCGCCCGGGCCGGCTACTGGGCCGGTCTCAGTCGCCCGGCCGACGCCCTGCGGCTATGGCGGGAGGTGATGGAGCTGGTCGACAGCGTCTCCGAGGGCGAGCGCAACGAGGAAACCGACTCGCTCGCAATCGCCTCGCGGCTGGCGCAGCTGCAATTCGCCTGGCGCGTCGGGATGGACCTTGCCGAAGAGGAGAGGCTGGTTTCCGAAGCGGAGGAGATCGCTACCCGGCGCGGCGACCTGCACTCGCTGGTGCTGCTGAAGATGTCGACCTCCGGCCGGCCGGGGATCCAGCGCCACACGAGCGAATGGATCGCCGACGTTGAGGAGATGATCCGGCTCGCCGACAGGGCCGGCGACCGCCACCTGCAGGTGGCGATCCGCGCCGCCGGCTCCTACGCCTACCTCTGCGCCGGCGATTTCCCCGCCTACGACCGGGCGCTGAGCGAGATGCTGGACCTGACCGAAGGGGATCCCTCGGTCGGGGCCGGGATCATCCTCCACAGCCCGATCGCCTGGGGGGAAATGGGCAAGGGCATGGTCCGGCGCGAGCAAGGTGACATCGCCGGCTCGTCCGCCTTCTTCGAGCGCGCGCTGCGGCTGGCGAACGAGGCGGGCGACCCGGAGACGGCGAGCTGGATCCGCAGCAACCAGGTGGGATTGCTGGCAATGCGCGGCGACGTCGAGGGGGCACTGGCAATGGCCCGGCGCAACTGCGAGCTGACCGAGCGGATCGGCGACGTCTTCTCCCGCAGCCTCGCCCGTGCCCACCTTGCCTGGGCGGAGATCGCGACCGAAGAATACGACGAGGCGCTGGCCGCGATCGAGAACGCCGACAGGATCTATCGCGAGGCGATGACCTTCGGAGGCGAGATGGAGGCCTGGCGGTTGCAGATCAAGTCGCAGGCACTGACCGGCCTCGGCCGCACCGAGGAGGCGATCGAGTTCGCCGAACAGGCCGCCGCGGTGTCCCGCGAGCGCGGCCTGCTCTGGTCATATCCGATCGCGCTTCTCTCGCTGGGGCGCGCCCTCAAGGCCGCCGGGCGCGGCGCTGAGGCGGCTGAGGCCCTGGACGAGGCCGCACAGGTGGCGCGTAAAACGAACGCCCTCACCTGCCTGATCGACATCGACGCTGAGCGGGAGGCGGTTGCCTCCAGCGCCGCGGGCCGCGGCTAGCTACCGGCGCCGCTCGAGCTCGGCGACCATCAGCTTCGTGTGCAGCGCGGCGATGAAGTCCTTCAGTGGCTGCGCGCCCGCTTCGAGCAGCTCGACGACGCGCTCCGGCGGCACCTCGCCGGCGAGACGCTCCATCACCACGTCGACCTCCTGGCGCACCAGCTCTTCCAGCGCCGCTTTGTAGCGCAGGGTGTCGTAGACGGTGAAGCCGATCTGCTCGTCGTAGCCGCCGGCCCGGAAGCGGCTGATCGCCTCGATGATCTTCACGTCGGAAGGGGTGTAGCCGCGGCTGTTCGGGGTCAGGAGCTCCAGCTCGGCGAGGCGGTCGAGGACCTCCTTGGGGACGCCGTAGCGCTTGCGGACCTCGGCGGCGCTGGTGCGGGAGCGCTCGCCGGCGAGCGCCCGGTCAAGGATCTGGTCGCCCAGCTCGAGCATCGCCCCGGCCCGCTCGGGGTCCTCGTCGAGAACGTTCTTGATTGCCTTCAGCGGCAGGAAGCGCTCCTCCTGCAGGCGCTTGATCAGCTTGATCCGATCGACGAACTCGGGCGGGTAGTAAGCCATGTTGCGGCTGGTCTTGACCGGCTCCGGCAGCAGCCCCTCGCGCAGGTAATGCTTGATCGTCGGCGCCGGCACCCCGGAGGCGGCGGCAAGCTCGCGCATCCGCAGCAGCCCCTCGCCGTTGGCACTGACGCCACCGTTTGCGCCGTTGGCGCCGTTGGCGCTCACGCGCGGAACTCCCGGAAGGGCTCGGCGGTCGGGCCGGCTGCGGCGCCGGACTCCTTCATCGCCTCGATCTCCTCGCCGGAGTAGCCGGTTTCCGCCAGTACCTCGTCGGTGTGCTCGCCGAAGGCGGGAGCGGGGCGGGTGGAATCGGCGGGCGTGCGGCTGAGCTTGACGGGGTTGCCGAGCTGGCGCACCGTCCCCAACTCCGGCTGCTCGATCTCGGTGACCATCCCCCGCGCCCGCACCAGCTCGGAGTCGAGCGCCTCGTCGAGGTCGAGGACCGGCTCGATGCAGCAGTCGTGCTCGTCGTTGAACGCCTTCCACTCGGCGCGGCTGCGGGAGCGGAAGACCTCCGCCGCCTGCTCCCATGCCGCCGACCCAGGCGCTTCGAACTGCGCCTCGATCAGGTCGGGACGGCCGACGCCGTTGCAGAAGGCAGCCCAGAACTTCGGCTCCAGGGCGCCGCAGGTGACCCAGCCGTCGGCGGCCTCGTAGGGCAAGTAACAGAGCAGGCCGCCGGCGAGCTGCTGCTCGCCGCGCCGCGGCACCTCCCTGTCGCAGAAGTAGCGGCCGGCAACCATCGCCAGCCAGGAGAGGGCCCCGTCAGCCATCGAGACGTCGACCATCTGCCCTTCGCCGGAGCGCTCGCGCTCATGCAGCGCCGCCATCACGCCGAAGGCCGCCATCAGGGCGCCGCCGCCGAGGTCGGCGACCTGGCCCGCCGACTGCACCGGCGGCCCGTCCTTGGCGCCGGTCAGCCCGAGCAGGCCGACGAGGCCGAGGTAGTTCATGTCGTGACCGGCGCGCTGGGCGTAGGGGCCGTCTTGGCCGTAGCCGGTGATCGCGCAGTAGACGACGCGCGGGTTCGCCTTACGCAAGCGCTCGTAGCCGACGCCGAGCTTGTCGAGTACGCCGGGACGGAAGCCGTCGAGGACGACGTCGTAGTCGGCGACAAGGCGCAGCAGCGCCTCCCTCCCCTCCTCACTCTTGAGGTCGAGCCGGATCGAGCGCTTGCCGCGGTTGAGCGAGAGGTAGAGCGAGGAGCGGGTGCCGAGCGCCTGCTGCTCGTCGGTGCCGTAGTAGGGCGGCGCCCAGCGGATGTAGTCGCCCATGCCGGTGTCCTCGACCTTCAGCACCTCGGCACCCAGGTCGGCGAGCAGGAGCGAACAGAAGCCGCCCGGCAGCAGGCGGGTGAGGTCGAGGACCCGGACGTCGCTAAGCGGGAGACCGCTCACGCCTGGGGACCCCCAGCAGAGCGCGGGCCTCGGCCACGCTTGCGGGACGCCGGCCGATGTCTTCGGCCATCTGCCGCGCCTTGGCAACCAGCTCGCCGTTGGACTTGCACATCTCGCCGTTCGGCAGATAGAGGTTGTCCTCGACCCCCGCGCGGACGTTGCCGCCGAGCACCAGCGAGGAGGCGAGCAGCTTCCACTGGTCGCGGGAGATCCCGATCACCTGCCACTGGTTCGGCCCCTCCGGTCCGCCGGGGATCTGATCCGACATCAAGGTGACGTTGCGCGGCGTCGGGCGGATGCCGCCGGTCACCCCCATCACCAGCGAGATCTGCAGCGGCGGCTCCAGCAGCCCCATGTCAACCAGCGGGTCGAGGTTGGCGACGTGGCCGGCGTCGAAGCACTCGTGCTCGGGCTTGATCCCTAGATCGCGCATCGCCGTCAGGAACTCGACGATCGTGTCGAAGCTGTTCTCGAAGACGGCTTTGAAGACGAAGTCCTTGCGCCGTTTCGAGTACTTCGCGTAGTTCATCGAGCTCATGTTCAGCGCCGCGACGTCGGGGCGCAGCGCCCGCAGGTACTCGAGCCGCTTCTCGATCGGGATCCCGATCGCGCCGGTCGAGTAGTTGACGATCACGTCGCCGACCTCGGCGAGGATCGCCTCGGTGATCGCCTGGAAGTCCTCGACGTCCCACGACGGCGTGCCGTCGGGCTTGCGGGCGTGGATGTGGATCTGCGAGGCGCCCTCGTCGACCGCCCGCCGCGCCTCCGCCGCGTACTCCTCCGGCGTGTAGGGGATCGCCGGGCACTGATCGCGGTTGGCGATCACGCCGCTGATCGAGCAGCTGATGATCACCGGATCGTCGAAAGAGCTCATCGCTCCCCTCCCAGTGTCGACTTTTGCGTCCATATCGACCCATAACTCGACACGCCGGTCATACAGGCATCACGCCGTGGCGTTTGCGCGGCTTCTCGACCTGCTTGTTGCGGGCCATCCGCAGCGCCTTGGCGATGGTCGGGCGGGTCTCGCGCGGATCGATGATGTCGTCGATCAGGGCGTTGCCGGCGGAGAGGTAGGGGTCGATCTGCTGGCGGACCGCGTTCAGCATCGCCTCGCGGGTGGCCTCCGGATCCTCGGAGGCCTCAATCGCCGAGCGGCCGATGATTTCGACCGCCCCCTCGGCCCCCATCACCGAGATCTCGGCCCCGGGCCAGGCGACGATCAGATCGGGCTCGTAGGCCTTGCCGCACATCACGTAGTAGCCGGCGCCGTAGGCCTTGCGGACGACGACGGTCACCTTCGGCACGGTGGCGCGGCTGACCGCGTAGAGCATCTTCGCCCCGTGGCGGATGATCCCGGCGTGCTCGACCTTCGAGCCGACCATGAAGCCGGGCACGTCCTGGAGGAAGACGAGCGGGATGTTGAAGGCGTCGCAGAGGTTGATGAAGCGGGCGGCCTTGTCAGCCGAGTCGTTGTCGAGGGTGCCGGCGAGCTGCTTGGGCTGGTTGGCGACGATCCCCGCCGGCTGGCCGCCGAAGCGGGCGAAGCAGGTGATCACGTTCTTGGCGAACTTCGGCTTCAGGTCGAACCAGTCGCCGTCGTCGACGATCTCGCCGATCACGTCGTACATGTCGTAGGGCTGCCGGGGGGACTCGGGGACGATCTCCATCAGCTTCTCCGCTTTGCGGTCGATCGGGTCGGGGCTGATGACGGTCGGCGGCTTCTCGTCGCAGTTGGCCGGAAAGTAGGAGAGGTACTTCTTGACCGCGGCGATGCACTCCTCGTCGTCGGCGACCTCCAGGTCCCCCACCCCCGATTTGCGGCAGTGGACCTTGGCGCCGCCCAGCTCCTCCATCGAGATGTCCTCGCCGGTGACGGCTTTGGTCAGGTGCGGCCCGGCGAGCGCCATCGCGCCCTGGCCGGAGACCATCGGCACGAAGTCCGAGAGCGCCGGGATGTAGGCGGTGCCGGCGGCGCAGGGGCCCATCATCGCCGCCACCATCGGGATCACGCCCGACATTTCGACCTCCTCGCGGAAGAGGTGGCCGGAGCCGGCGAAGAGCGATCCGGTCGCCTCCTGGATGCGGGCGCCGGCGCTGTCGAGCAGCCAGACGAACGGCATCCGCTTCTGCAGCGCCATCTCGCGCAGGCGGGTGACCTTGAGCTCGCCGGTCATCCCCATCGAGCCGGCCATCACCGTGAAGTCGTAGGCGGCGATGCAGGTCGGGCGGCCGTCGACGTCCCCCCAGCCGGTGACGACGCCGTCGGCCGGCGCCTCGACCCCGTCCATCGCCCGCTGGGCGAAGTGCGGGCGGCCGTGGATCCCCATCTCGACGAAGGTGCCCTCGTCGACGAGGAGGTCGATCCGCTCGCGGGCGGTCAGCTTGCCGCGTTCGTGCTGCTTGGCGATCTTGGCCTCGCCGCCGCCGAGCTTCGCCTTCTCGCGGCGCGCGTGCAGCTGCGCGGTCAGCGCGCTCAGTGGCGCCGTGCCGGGAAGGAGGTGCTGCTCTTGCTCCTCGGTCGCCACTAGCGTCCTTTCCACTGCGGGTCGCGTTTCTCGAAGAAGGCGGTGACCCCCTCGACGATGTCCTCGGTCGTGAAGGTGAGCGAGAGCTGGGAGCGCAGGAACTCGAGCGCGTCGTCCAGCGCCATGTCCTGCTGGCGGTACATCGCGTCGTGGCCGAGCCGCATCAGTACTGGGCTCTTCGAGGCGAGCTTCGTCGCCCACTCGGAGACCGCGGCGTCGAACTCCGCCGCCGGGACGACCTTGTTGGCGAGCCCGTACTCGACCGCCTGCTCGGCCGAGAGCCGCTCGCCCAGCAGCATCATCTCGTTGACTTTCTTGCGCGGGACGTTGCGGTAGATGATCGACATGATCATGTAGGGGAAGGCGCCGACGTTGATCTCCGGCGTGCCGAAGGTGGCCCCCTCTTTGGCGATCACCAGATCGCAGGAGAGGGCGAGGCCCATCCCGCCCGCGAGCACGTGGCCGTTGACGGCGCAGAGCGAGGGCTTGCCGAGCCGCGGCATCAGCCGGAAGAACTCGAGGAAGAGGTCGGAGGCAAAGTGTTTGGCGACCAGCGGCACGTCCATCGCGAAACCGCCGAGGTCGGCGCCGGCGCAGAAGACCTTCTCCCCCGCGCCCGTCAGCACGACCGCCCGCACCTCCTCGGAGCCCTTGGCGAGCTTCATCGCCTCGACCAGCTCGCTCAGCATCTGCCCGGAGAGCATGTTCCGCTTCTCCGGGTCGTTCAGCGTCACCGTGGCGACGCCGTCGGCCACCTCGTAGGCGACCTTCTCGCCGCTCCACTGATCTCCCCGACTCACGGCCAGGACCATAGCATTGGAAGAAGTAGGAAGTGCTACTGTCCACTTTCGCAAGGGGGTGTCTGAGTTTCCCCACCGAATGCGTGGGTCAAGGTCAGACACCCCAGGTGAGGGACCAAGAGGAGAGAGACAGTGGCGACCGCGACCAACGGCTCCAGCGTCATCAAGCCCGATTTCGAAGCCGGGCGCAAGCACTTCATCTTCAGCCAGGAGCACGAAGACCTGCGCGAGTCGATGCAGTCCTGGGTGGAAAAGGAGCTCTGGCCCCACCGCAACGAGTGGGAGGACACCTACTGGCCGACCTCGGCTCTGAAGCGCTGCGGCGAGCTGGGCTTTCTCGGCCTCTGCTTCCCCGAGGAGTACGGCGGCCAGGGCGGCGACTACTTCTACTCGCTGGTCCGCGCCGAGTGCATGAGCTACTCCGGCTCCGGCGGCACCAACATGGGCTTCGCGGTCCAGAGCGACATGGCCCTCCCTCCCATCCACCTGCTCGGGACCGAGGAGCAGAAGCGCAAGTACCTCGAACCCGGGCTCAAGGGCGAGAAGGTCGCCTCCCTCGGGATCACCGAGCCGGGCGCCGGCTCCGACGTCGCCGGCATCCGCACCACCGCGATCCGCGACGGCGACGAGTACGTGATCAACGGCTCCAAGACCTTCATCACCAACGGCCCGCGCGCCGACTTCATCGTCCTCGTCTGCAAGACCGACCCGGGCGAGCGCCACGCCGGCATCACCCTTTTCGTCGTCGACCTGCGCGACGAGGAGGGCAACCACGTGCCCGGCTTTACCGTCTCCGCCGAGCTGGAGAAGATGGGGATGCACGCCTCCGACACCGGCGAGCTCGCCTTCGAAGACGTCCGCGTCCCTGCCGACGCGATCCTCGGCGAGGAGGGCAAAGGCTTCTACCACATCGCCTGGGAGCTCCAGGGAGAGCGCCTGGTCGCCGCCGCGGGCTGCCACGCGGGGGCCGAGCGGATGATCGAAAAGACCCTCGAGTACGCGAAGGAGCGCGAAGCCTTCGGCCGCCCGATCGGCAAGTTCCAGGCGATCCGCCACAAGTTCGCCGAGATGGCGACCAAGACCGAGGCCGCCAAGCAGTTCACCTACTCCACCGCCTGGCGCTTCGCCAACGGCGAGTACCCGGTACGCGAGATCACGATGGCCAAGCTCTACGCCTCCCGCATCGCCTGCGAGGTCGCCGACGAGTGCGTCCAGATCCTCGGCGGCTACGGCTACATGAAGGAGTACGAGATAGAGCGCGCCTACCGCGACGTCCGCCTCAACCGCATCGGCGCCGGCACCGACGAGGTCATGCTCGACGTGATCGGCCGCAGCTACGGGCTGTAGGTCAGTCGTGACCGGGGGCGAGCGGGTCCGCGCCTACTACGAGGATTTGAACGAGGGGAGCGCTGAGGCGGTGTCCTCCCATTTCACCGAGGACGCGGTCCACTACTACACGCGCCTCGGGCCGCACGAGGGTGCGGAGACGATCGGCCGCTACGCAGCCTTCGGGGTAGAGCACATCGACGCTCAGTGGTTCATCGAGAACCTGATCGAGCAGGGGGATCAGGTAGCAATCGAATGGACGATGACCTGGCGCGATCCGGAGAAGGACGAGCGGCGGCTCGATCGCGGCGCCGAGTTCTTCCAGATCCGCGACGGGAAGATCGCCGAGGTCCGCGCCTACCACCACGGCGGCAAGAAGAACCCGCAGGGTGACCTGCTCGGCTTCGACCACAAGGGCCGCGGCTACAAGATGCTCGAAGACTGGCAGGCGCCGACGCGAGCGGACGAGGCCGCACGATGACCGTCGTCAAGGACAGCGGCGCCCGCGCCACCCTCCCGCCCTTCGGCGACGAGCACGAGGAGTTGCGGCAGACCGTCTCCCGCTTCGTCACCAACGAGATCGCGCCCAACGTCGAAGAGTGGGAGGCGGCGCGGGAATTCCCCCGCGAGCTGTTTGCCCGCTGCGCCGAGCTCGGCTTTCTCGGCCTCAAGTTCCCGGAGGAGCTCGGTGGCCAGGGCGGCACCCACCTGCACGACGCGATCTGGATCGAGGAGCTGGCCCGCTCCGGCGGCTCCGGCGGCGTCGCCGCCGGTCTCAACGCCCACACCTCGATCGCGATGCCGCCGATCTTCAAGTTCGGCACCGAGGAGCAGAAACAACGCTGGCTGCCCGCCGGGATCGCCGGCGAGAAGATCGGCGCGCTCGGGATCACCGAGCCGGGCGCCGGCTCCGACGTCGCCTCGCTCGCCACCACCGCCGTGCGCCACGGCGACACCTACATCGTCAACGGCGCCAAGACCTTCATCACCAACGGCGTCCGCGCCGACTTCCTCGTCTGCGCCTGCAAAACCAGCGAGGCCGGCGGCCACGGCGGCATCTCCTTCCTCGTCCTCGAGCGCGAGATGCCCGGCTACGAGGTCAGCCGCAAGCTGGAGAAGATGGGCTGGCACTCCTCCGACACCGGCGAAATCTCCTTCAGCGACGTCGAGGTGCCGGCGGAGAACCTGCTCGGCGAGGAGAACGGCGGCTTCAAGCTGATCATGGCCAACTTCGTCTGGGAGCGGCTGCTGATGGCGATCGGCGCCGTCGGCGCGATGCAGAAGCTCATAGAGACCACCGTCGCCTACGCTTCAGACCGCGAAGCCTTCGGCCGCCCGATCGGCAAGTTCCAGGCGATCCGCCACCACGTCGCCGAGATGGCCACCCGCGCCGAAGCCTCCCGCGCCATCACCTACAACGCCCTCCGCCTCTTCCACGAAGGCCACGACCCCATCCAAGAGGTCTCGATGGCCAAGCTCCTCACCCAGCGCGACCTCCTAGACATCGCCGACCAGTCCCTCCAGATCCACGGCGGCTACGGCTACATGCGCGAGTACGGCATCGAGCGAGCCGTCCGTGACGCCCGCCTAGGCCCGATCGGCGGCGGCACCGACGAGATCATGAAAGAGATCATCGGCAAGTTGATGGGCCTGTAAGCTGGCCGCCCATCTTTTAGTGGCGCACCCGATTTCCCTTTACTCGACCGATGAGCAAGTTTCACGTCAGCCAAATTGAGACTCATGTTCGGTCTCTTTATGAGCAACCGTCCTGGGATTTCCAACTCGACGACGTGGCGAACATGTCCCGGCTGCTCGCGCTACACGCGGTGCATCTCATCCTGGGTCCGGAGGACGGAAACCAACGGATTATCGAGATAACCGATGGAGCAGAGGACAGGGGAATCGATGCCATAGGCCTTGACCCCACGGCAAAAGTGGTGGTCTTTGTCCAGTCAAAGTGGCGCCAAGATGGCACTGGCTCGATGTCTCTGGCAGACATCTTGAAGTATCTATCGGGCGTCAAATCTCTTCTTGGAATGAAGGCGGAAGGGGAGCCAGCACACGCCACCGAGGAAACCAAGACTGCTGTCCGAGACTTGCTCAAGACCCCAGGCGCGCGGATACGCCTAGTCACGGCAACCACTGCAAGTGATCCTCTTGCCGACCCTGTGGTGAGGCCGGTATCCGAACTACTAGGTCAACTAAACGACCTAGAGGGAATTGAGCCTCTTGCTCTTCATAATCACTTGGGCCAGAGCGAGCTGTTCGACTCGATATCAGATGAGGCACGACCCGCTGTTGATATAGATCTACAGATGCTCGACTGGGGACGCGCATCCGAGCCCCAAAAGGTTTACTACGGGCGGGTTAGCGCTGCCGAGATAGCAGGATGGTTCGAGAAACACGGAACCGATCTTTTCGCAGAGAACATCCGGGTGGTCATTCCGCGCTCTGACATCAACCAAGGCATCCTTCAAACGATTAAGGATGAACCACAGTGGTTTGCCTATTACAACAACGGCATTACTGTCCTAGCGGATGAGATAGAGATTGGACCAGGCGGGGCACTCAACCGCGATGTGGGCTACTTCAAGCTGTCCGGCGCCAGCATTGTCAATGGAGCTCAGACTGTTTCTACCCTAGGTTCAGTATTGGGCACGGAGCATCAGCCCAATCTTGGACATGCCTTTGTTCTTGTCAGGTGTATCGAGGTTCCCGCGGATGAGGGCGAGCTCAGCCGTCGTATCACTCGGTATGCAAACACCCAGAACGAGGTCTCAAGTCAAGACTTCGCTTTCCTTGATCAAGAGCAGCACAGGCTCGTTCGCGAGCTACAAGTACTGGGCATTGAGTACCTACTGCGATCAGCGGAGATGCCTAAATCGAACGACTCAACTACGGTGATTGAGGTTAGACAAGCTGCCATCGCATTGGCCTGCGCCTCACCCAGCCTTGGACATGCAGTTGTCGCGAAGCGAGAGGTTTCCCGGCTTTTCTCTGATGCTTCTGTGTACAAAGCTCTCTTCAACGACCAGACCGACCCCCTTCGGCTTAGCCGGTCGGTTGCGATCATGAGGCGAGTAGACGCGGTGCTGGACAAGATGGAGGAGGAGACGGATGGCGTACAAGCTGGCATCGCAGTCCATGGGCGACGAGTGATCGCCCATTTGGTCATGCGAGGACTTGGGGACCAGTTCCTCGGCGATCCTGATAGTGACCTGGACGCCGCCCTCCATGGCCTCGAAGGGCAAGTCACTGGGCATGTTAAAGCGCTTGATGAGGTGTTTCCTTCCAACGCCTATCCCGGGAACGTCTTCAAGAACCAAGCCCGCGTCGCTGATCTCCTCAAAGAAGCCCACTTGGCCTAGGTGCCAACCCGAGCCCTGGAGCTCAGTGGACTCAGCAACTCAGAATTCCCCGAGATCGACCAAGTCTCGATGCCGGCCTATCTCCTGAACCAACGCCGCTCCACCCATGCCGCGATCCGCGGCCAATAGATCATCAGCAGGACGATCGCGATGACCAGGGCGATCGCCAGCCAGCCACCTTTGGAGATCTCGCGGAAGAGGAGGTGGCGGCCTAGAGCTACGGGCACCTAGGCAGCTTAGGAAGTCAGCGCTTTGGGCCGACGTTGCAGCCGTGGGACTTGCCCCAGCCGCGCTGGCCGTTGCAGTAGTCGTAGCCGTGGCCGCCGTAGAGCTGGTCGGCGGCGCGGCCGCCGTAGAGGCGATCGTTGCCGGGACCGCCGTGGCAGCCGTCCTGACCCGGACCCATGATGCAGGTGTCGCTTCCGCGGCCGCCCCAGCAGCCGTCGCTGCCGGCGCCGTGGTGGCAGAAGTCGTTGCCGCCGCCGCCGACGCAGTCGCTATTGCGCTGGCCGGTGATGCAGACGTCGTTGTTGCCGCCGCCGATGCAGCGGTTGCGGCGGTTGCCTTCGGAGAAGCAGATGTCCCGCTCGCCTTTGCCGAGGAACTTGTCGGAGCCGCGTCCGAGGTGGACGACCAGGGGCAATGGCAGGGTCCTCGTCACCTTCACTTTGTCGCCCCTCGGGCCCATCTTGATTTCGATGGCGCCAACGCCGCGGGTCGAGCAGACGGCCTTGTGGTGGCCGCGCGTGAAGTGGCAGCCCACTGGGCGGTGATGGGCCATGTTGCCCTTGACCACGATCTTGTGGTGGCCGCGCGGATGCAGCTTCAAGGTAGACCCATTGTGGGAACCGAAGATGACGATCTTGGAGACGGGCGTGGCGGCGGCCGGTAGTGCCAGGAGGGCCACCACCGTGATCACGCCGACCAGCAACCTGCGGCCGGGGGGGAAGAGCATCGCGCGCATACTAATCATGTGTATCGGCTAACAAAACCGAGACTTGAAGATCACACGCCGGTTCCCCCGGATTTAGGCGGGAAAGGCGATCAATCTGCGACGGCTAGGAAGGGACTGCGACCAGGGCGTTCGCGATTACGTGGGCCCACTCGCGGATCTCGGCCCAGTCGCGGCGATCGCGGAACTCCCTTGGCGTTCCCTCGACCATCGCCTTCTCCGCCAGGCCTTGGGGCTCCGTCGGCAGGCAGCCGCCGAAGACGACGTGCTCCCTGCCCCCCAGCTCCTCGACCTTCTCGACGATCTTGGGCGGCTCCATCCACTCGGGGTTGTCGCTCGCGGGGTCGCCCACCGGGCCTGAGCTGAAGGCCCAGAATGGCGTCTGCCGCAGGGCCTTGCGATGCTTCTTGAGGAAATGGCGGGCGTCGCCGCGCCAGCGCTTCATGTAGACGGCGCTGCCGAGGACGACCGCGTCGTAGCGCTCCAGGCTCTGCACGTCTTCTGCCCGCTCGAGGCAGACGCCGAGCCCCTCCCGCCGCAGCGTCGCGGCGATCGTCTCGGCGATCTCCGCGGTGGAGCCGCGTTTGGAGGCGTAGGCGACGAGCACTGTCATCGACATCGATTGTGCCTCACTGGACACGATGTCGCATCGTGCATTCGCCACAGAAGGCAGCGCGGTTACCCCGCGTTAAATTGCCGCGCTACGGTGCGGGCGTGAAGCAGCGGGTCAATCTGATCACTCTCGGCACCACGGACCTCACCCGCGCCCGGCGCTTCTACGAAGCCCTCGGCTGGACCACCGGCGCCGAGCCCGACGATGACGTCGTCTTCTTCCAGGCCGGTGAGATGGTCGTCGCGCTCTGGGACCGAGCGCGATTGGCGAAGGACAGCTGCGTCAAGGACGGCGGCGGCTGGGGCGGCGTCACCTTTGCGCTCAACTTCGGCTCTCCCGAGGAGGTCGACACCGTGATCAACGAAGCCCGCGCCGCCGGGGCGACGATCGGGCGCGAGCCGGCCGAGACCTTCTGGGGCGGCTACAGCGGCGTCTTCGTCGACCCCGACGGCCACCCGTGGGAGGTCGCCCACAATCCGCACTGGACCGTGACCGAGGACGGCGGCATCCGCCTCGGGTGAGGGGCATCGCCCTCGACTGGCCGGTCAACCAGGCCCGCGCGCTTCCCGGTAGCCTCATCGCCGACTTTCTACGAATCGAAGGAGAGGCGGAGTAATGGGACTTCTGGATGGGAAAGCCGCGATCGTCACGGGTTCTGCGCGCGGCATCGGCCGCGCCACCGCGGAACTGTTCGTCAGCGAGGGCGCGAAGGTGCTGATCAACGACCTCGACGCCGACGTCGCCGAACAGGCCGCCAGTGAGATCGACGGCGAAACCGCCGTCCACGCCGGCGACCTGACCAAAGAGGGCGCCGCCGACGCGCTGGTCGCGGCCGCGGTCGACGCCTTCGGCTCGGTCGACATCGCGATCAACAACGCCGGCTACACCTGGGACGGCGTCGCCCACAAGATGAGCGACGAGCAGTTCCAGGCGATGCTCGACATCCACACGATCGCTCCTTTCCGCGTCGCCCGGGCGCTCGCCCCGCACTGGCGCGAGGCGGCGAAGGCCGAGCGCAACGAAGGCAAAGAGGTCTTCCGCAAGATCGTCAACGTCTCCTCGACCACCGGGATGATGGGCAACGCCGGCCAGGTCAACTACTCGGCCGCGAAGATGGGCGTCGTCGGGATCACGAAAACGCTGGCCAAGGAGTGGGGCCAGTTCAAGATCAATGTCAACGCGGTCGCCTTCGGCTTCGTCGAAACCCGCCTCACCCAGGCCAAGGAGCAAGGCGAAGAGATGACCACCCCGAGCGGCGAGAAGGTCGAGCTCGGCATCCCCGAGCAGATGCGCCAGATGGCCTCGGCGATCATCCCGCTCGGCCGTCCCGCCACCCCGGAGGAGGCCTCAGGCCCGGTCCTCTTCCTCTCCTCGCCGCTGGCCAACTACATGCACGGCCAGGTGCTGAACGTCACCGGCGGCATGTTCGGGGGGATGTACACCTGAGCGACGAAGGGGCGCGGCGCCCGCCGCGCTACCTCGACCTGGCGGCGCGGACCTGGCCGGTCCTGCGCCGCGCGATGGGCGTCCACACGTTCCTCTACCGGGGAACGGGTGGGCGCCTCGGTCACAAGATCCCCGGTCTGCGGGGCCGGATGTTGCTGCTCGAGCACGTCGGCGCCAAGAGCGGCATCCAGCGGACCTCGCCGCTGCAGTACGTCGAGGACGGCGCCAACGTCGTGGTCATCGCCTCCAAGGGCGGCTTCCACAAGCACCCCGCCTGGTTCCACAACCTGATGGCAAACCCGGACACGGAGATCCAGATCGGGGCCGAGCATCGAGCCGTCCATGCTCGCGAGGCGAAGCCCGAGGAGCGCGAGCGCCTCTGGCAGAAGGCGGTCGCGATCTACCGCCCCTACGAGGACTACCGGGCGCGGGCCGAGCGCGAGATCCCCTTAGTGGTGCTGGAGCCTCGCTAGCTATTGGAGAGTTAGCCTGCCTATAGCGAGGCTAACTCTCCACTTGTCACTTCGAGCGCCGCTCCTCCGCCACCGGGTCGCCCGCCTCGTCGGCGATTTGCTCGGGCGGCCAGGGGCCGGCCCAGTTGTCGCGGGCGCCGTCGATCGTGATCGTCGTTCCCGAGTAGAAGTCGCCGGCGGGCGAGGCCAGGTAGGCGACGAGCCACGCCATCTCCTCCGGGCGGCCGGCGCGGCCGATCGGAATCGAGCGCTCGAGGTTGTCGACGACCACCTGCGGATACTTGGTCAGCAGCGTCTCGGTCGCGAACTGGCCGGCGGCGAGGGCGACGGTCTTGATCCCGAACCGCGCCCACTCGACCGCGAGCGTCCGCATCATGTTCTCGACCGCGGCGCGGGCGGCGCCGGAGTGGACCATCCCCGGCATCCCGTTGTGCGGCGAGAGGGTGACGCTCAAGACCTTGCCGCCGCCCTGGGGGATGAAGGCCTTGGTCGCGGCGGCGTGGGTCATCAGCCAGGTGCCGTTGACGTTGAGCTCGATCACCGTGCGGAAGCCTTTCGGGCTGATCGCCTCGGCCGGGCTGAGGAACTGGCCGCCGGCGTTGTTGACGAGGACGTCGAGGCGGCCGTGGCGCTCCAGCAGGCCGTCGATGAAGCGGCCGACCGGCTCCTCCTCGCGGATGTCGAGCGTCTCGTGCTCGAAGGATCCCGGCAGCCCGGCCGCCAGCTCCGCCGTCTCGGCGAGCGGCTCCTCGCGGCGCCCGCAGGCGACGACGGTGGCGCCGAGCCGCGCCAGCTCCAGCGCCGTCTCCCGGCCCAAGCCGCTGCCGGCGCCGGAGACCGCGCACACCTGCCCTTCGAGCAGGCCATCCCTGAACACCCGCGAACGGTCGCTTTCAGCCATCGGCGGCCAGCCTATAGCTGCGCAGAGCGGCGTAGATTCCCCTGCCAATGAGCGTCAGCGTCGAACCGCACCCCCTGCACGAGCCGCTTGCCGGCGGCACCCGCGGCGCCACCGTCGCAGTCGAACCGCTGGTCGCCGGCCACGTCGACTGGCCGAAGGCGATGATGGTCAACCCCGGCGGGCGGATGATGACGGCGAAGCTGTTGCGCGCGCTGATGACCGGCAAGGACGCGCTCGAGGTGCCGATCCCGGCCTTCCTGATCCGCCACCCGAGCGCCGGCGCGATCCTCGTCGACACCGGCCTCCACCCCTCGGTCGCCACCGATCCGAGCGAGAACTTCGGCTCCCTCGCCACCCGCTTCGGCAAGCTGACCCTCGCCCCCGGCGAAGACGTCCCCTCGCAGCTGCGCAAGCGCGGCTTGGACTCGGGCGAGATCCCGATCGTGGTGATGACCCACCTCCACATGGACCACAGCTCGGCGATCTCCGAGTTCCCCAAATCGACCTTCGTCGTCAGCGAGCGCGAGTGGCGCTTTGCCTCCGGCAGCGGCGGCTCGGCCCAGAACGGTTACCGCCGCGCCCACTTCGACTACGCCTTCGAGTACCGCACCGTCGACTTCGACCGCGACAACGTCGATTCCTACGCGAGCTTCGGCCGCACCTTCGACCTCCTCGGCGACGGCTCGATCCGCCTTGCCTTCACCCCGGGCCACAGCGCCGGCCACATGTCGGTGATCTGCCGCTTGGCTAAACGCGACTTCGTGATCGCCGGCGACTGCGTCTACATGCTCGCCCAGCTCGACGGCTCCGAACCCGGGCCGCCGCGCCCCCAGGACGCCCACAACCTGCGCCGCTCGCTGCAGGAGCTGCGCCTCTTCCGCACCCAATTCCCCGACGCGATCGTCACGCCGGGACACGATCCGGACTTCTACGCCCGGCTCGAGCAGCGCTACGAGTAGCGCCCTTTTCCCTTCCTACTGGTTCGCCCAGTTGCGAGAGCGCTCCAGCGCCCGCTGCCACTCGGCGAGCAGCTGCCGGCGCTGCGCCTCCTCCATCCGCGGCTCGTAGCGGTCCGCCTCCCGCCACATCTCCCCCACCTGCTCGAGCGTCCAGACGCCGGTAGCGATGCCGGCAAGGTAGGCGGCGCCGAGCGCCGTCGTCTCGGCGATCTCCGGCACCGAGACCGGCGCCCCCAGCACGTCGGCCTGGAACTGCATCAGCCAGCGATTGACGGTGGCGCCGCCGTCGGCCCGCAGCAGCTCCAGCCGCTCGCCGGCGGCTGCCTCCTGGGCGCGCACCGCATCGACGGTCTCGTAGGCGATCGCCTCCAGCGCCGCCCGCGCCAGGTGGGCGCGACCGCTGCCGCGGGTGAGGCCGACGATCGTTCCGCGTGCGTAGGGGTCCCAGTACGGCGAGCCGAGCCCGGTCAGGGCAGGGACGAAGTAGACGCCGTCGTTGGACTCGAGCGAGGCGGCGAGCGCTTCGGTCTCCCCCGCCTCGTCGATAATCCCGAGGCCGTCGCGCAGCCACTGCACCGCGGCGCCGGTGACGAAGATCGCGGCCTCAAGCGCGTAGGGCACTTCCTCACCGGTACCGGCGGCCACCGTCGCCAGCAGCCCTTCGGGCGCCGGGGGCGGCTCGGTGCCGCTGTTGAGGAGGACGAAGCTGCCGGTGCCGTAGGTGTTCTTCGCCATCCCCGGTTGGTGGCAGGCCTGCCCGAAGAGGGCCGCCTGCTGGTCCCCGGCCACCCCCGCCACCGGCACCTCGCCGCCGAACTCGCCGGTGCTGCCGAAGACATGGGAGGAGGGGAGCGGCTCCGGCAGGCGTGCCGGGTCGACCCCGAGCAGGCCGCAGAGCTCCTCGTCCCAGGCCAGCTTGCGGATGTCGAAGAGCATCGTCCGCGAAGCGTTCGTGTAGTCGGTGAGGTGGCGGCCGGTGAGCTTGAAGAGAAGCCAGGAGTCGATCGTCCCGAAGACCGCCCGCTCGGCTCCCTCGGCGTTGCGCAGCAGCCACTCGATCTTGGTCCCGGAGAAGTAGGGGTCGATGGTGAGGCCGGTGCGCTCCCGCACCAGCGGCTCGTGCCCGGCCTCTTTCAGCTCCTCGCAGCGCGCCGCCGTGCGCCGGTCCTGCCAGACGAGGGCGCGGTGGATCGGCTCGCCGGTCTGCGGATCCCAGGCGACGACCGTCTCCCGCTGGTTGGTGATCCCGATCGCCTCGAGCACGGCGCCCTCGATCCCGGCGTCGGCGATCGCCTCCGCGGCGACCCGCCGCGTCACCTCCCAGATCTGGTTGGCGTCGTGCTCAACCCAGCCGGGCCGCGGGAAGAACTGCTCGAACTCCGAGTAGGCGCGGCCGCGCACCTGTCCCTGGCGATCGAAGACCAGGCAGGTGGTCCCCGTCGTCCCTTGGTCGATCGCGAGGATCACGGGGCTACTTCTGCACCCTGCAGCTGCGGATCAAGGTCGACGAGAGCCTGCGCCCGTCGGCGAAAGCCATCGAGACGCGGGAGAAGGGAAAGACCGCACTGGAGAAGCCGGCCGGAGCGGCGCAGGCCGCGCTCAGATAACTGCGCTTGAGGCCACGGTAGAAGAAGGTTCGCCTCAGGTTGAGACTGATTTTCTTCAGGTAGCCCGAGCGGTTGAGGCGGGCCGGCAGCGCGGCGCTGAAGACCGTCCCGAAGGTGCCGTGCTCCTTGCGGATGTGGAAGACGATGATGCGGCTGTTCGGCACCGGCTCGCTGCCGTAGACGTGGGCGAGGATCGCCCGCTGCCCATCGACCACCGCGTTGAAGGCGAGAATGCGGCCCTGCAAGGGGAATCGGTTTTGTTCCGGCAGCGCCAAGGCGCCGACGTAGCGCCCTTCCCCCACCAACGCCGGCCGACACGCTTCCAGCGCCTGCTGCGAGGTGGCGGGCTCTAGCTCGGAGCGACGACAGGTCGGCAGGCCACGGGTGTCAAGGATGCCGCCCCGGTTGATTGCGATCGAGATGTGGCGCAGCGCCGGCGGCCGCTCCCCGGAGAGCACCCTCACCGTGCCATCGACCCGAACCGAGATCGGGGCCTTCGCCAGCCGCGGCAGCGCCTTCGGGGTGATGCCGCCGTCGAACTTGACGAAGAGGTTGCCGCGCTCGACCAGCTCGGCGTGAGCAAGGGAAGCGCCAAGCAGAAGAAGTGCCGCCAGAACAGCGGCTGCCGCCGTTCTCCTCAATGAGATACCAGGAGGCTGAGAAAGCCGATGACCATGGTGCCGAAAAGGCCGCCGCCCACCTGGATGATCAAGCGATGGGTCGCTTCGAAGCGCTCATTCATCCCGGCGAGCTCAGAACCTACTTCCCGCATGTCTTTGTCGAGCCGGTCGAAGCCTTCGCTGAGGCGCGCATTCATGTCGTCGAGCCGCTCGTCGGTCCACTTCTCCCTCACAATCTCCATGGTGCCACTTTAGGAGGCATCTATTCACGTGTGGGGCGCGGAAGTGGAAAATTTGTGTGACCTGCTCAGCCGCGCTGCATCGACCGGGAGAAAAACACCAGGGCGAAGTCGCGCAGTTGCCCGGCGCGGTGGAGGAAGCCTTGGAAGTCCCTGCCGGTGGCGCGATGCTCGAGGTCCAGCTCGTACTCGCGCAGGTGGAACCCGGCACGGACGGCGTCGACGGTCATCCCGATCTCCATCCCGTAGCCCTTGGCAAACGGGAGCGCCGAGCGCAGGGCCTCGACGCGGAGCGCCCGCTGGCCGGAGATCGGCGCCTCGGTCTCGAGCCCGCAGAGGCGGCGAATCGCCCAACGGGCGAACCCCAGCGCGAGGCCGAAGCCGCCGCCGAGCCGGCGGCTGAAGGCAGCCACAGCGAGCTCGCACTCCCCTCGCTCGACCGCTGCCACCAGCGGCGCCAACCGGGCCGCCGAGGCGCCCAGATCGCCGTCACAGAGCAGGACGATCCCAGGTGGCGGCTGCACGCTCAGCGCCGCATCGGCGGCGGCGGTGACGTTGCCGCCCTTGCCGTGGGAGCGGCCGCGCCGCACCACCTCCGCCCCAGCCAGCATCGCCGCCTCGGCGGTGCCGTCGCTGGAGGCGTCGTCGGCGACCCAGACCCTGGCGCCGGGGAAGGCCTCCCGCAGCGCCCGCACCGTCTCGCCCACCCGGTCGGCCTCGTTGCGGGCGGCGACGATCGCCGCCAACTCGCCATCTCCTCGCGCCGCCGGCTCAGGCCCCGGTTCCGGTCCCGGTTCAGTTGCCATCACGGGCTATTGTCCCCGCCCATGGCAGACATCGAGGCACACATCACCGGCAACGTCTGGAAAATCGAGGTCGCGGTGGGCGACAAGGTGTCCGACGGGGACACCGTGGTCATCCTCGAGTCGATGAAGATGGAGATCCCGGTCGAGGCCGAAGACGACGGCGTCGTCAAGGAGATCCGCTGCGAGGAGGGCCAGTCGGTCAGCGAAGGCGACGTCCTCGTCGTCTTGGAGTAGAGGCAGTGGAGGAGCAGCTCGCCGGCGGCAAGCTCGTGCTCGACCAGCCGGCCGAGGCGGTGACCCGGCTGACGATCTCCAACCCGGAGCGCCGCAACGCGCTCGACCACGAGATCCTCGACGCGATCGCCGAGGTCCTGCCGCAGCTGAACCGCGGTATCGAGAACCGCTGCGTCCTCATCACCGGGGCGCCGCCGCTCTTCTCCGCCGGCTACGACATCGCCGGGATCCCCGAGGAGAGCTTCGAGCGCGACGCCGAGGCGCTTGTCGCTCACCCCTTCCACGCGGCAATGGAGGCGATCGCCAAGCACCCCTGGCCGACCGTCGCCGCGATCAACGGCCACTGCCTGGGTGGCGGCCTCGAGCTGGCGATCACCTGCGACCTGCGGATCTGCGCCGCCGGCGCCAAGCTGGGGATGCCGCCGGCCAAACTGGGGCTGATCTACGGCCACACCGGGCTGCGCAAGTTCCTCGACGTCGTCGGCCTGCCGCGAACGAAGGAGCTCTTCCTCACCGGCCGCAACCTCGACGCCGCCCGCGCCGATCAGATCGGGCTCGTCAACGAAGTCGTCGCCGACGAGGACCTGGCGGATGAGTCGGTTGCGCTGGCGGCGGCGATCGCCGAGAACGCGCCGCTCTCGATGCGCGGCAACAAGCACGCGATCAACCTGCTGAACGACCTTGCCGAGCTGACCGCGCAGCAGGAGGCGGGGCTGGTCGCCCTGCGTGAGTCCTGCTTTGAATCCGAGGACTTCCGCGAGGGCATCCGCGCCTTCGGCGAAAAGCGCCGCCCGCAGTGGCGCGGGCGGTGAACGCGAAGGCGCGCAAAGCCCTCGCCGCCGACCCGACGATGGCGGCGCTGATCGAGCGGGTCGGAGAGATCGACATCGCGACGCGGCTGCAGCGCCGCAAAGAGGAGGCACCCGCCGATGCCTACGGTGCGCTGCTGCGGGCGATCGTCGGCCAGCAGCTCTCGACCAAAGCCGCGCGGACTATCTACCGGCGCGTGCTCGACCTCTTCGGCGGCACCACCCCCTCCCCCGAGCAGCTGCTGGAGGCAAGCGAGGCGGACCTGCGCGGCTGCGGGCTCTCCGGCCGCAAGACCGAATACGTCCGCGACCTCGCCCGCCACGTGATCAGCGGCGAGCTCGAGCTCGACCGGCTCGAGCAGCTGGAGGACGAGCAGGTGATCGAGGAGATCGTCGCCGTCCGCGGCCTCGGCCGCTGGACCGCCGAGATGTTCCTGCTCTTCCACCTGCAGCGACCGGACGTCCTCTCCGGCGGCGACCTCGGGATCCGCAAAGCGATCCAGATCGAGTACGGCCTCGAGGAGATGCCGACCCCGACGCAGACGGTCGAGATCGGTGAGCGCTGGCGCCCCCACCGCAGCCTCGCCTCGCTCTACCTGTGGGAGTCGCTGGCGGCGGTGCCCGACTAGCGCGGCAGCTCGGCCCTGAGGTGGAGCACCCGTTCCACCGCCTGCTCGAACAATCGGCGATCCAGAGCGCCGGAGCGGAGCTTCCCCACAAGGGCGCGCCAAGCGACTCGCGCGGACCCCATCTGTGCGTACAGCAGCAGGTCGGCGCCGGCGCGAGCGCCGGCGACCGCGGCTTTGTCGGTGCCGCCGAAGTGTTGGACGGCTGGGGTTTCCAACGCGTCGGTGACCGTGACGCCTTCGAAGCCGAGGCGATCCCGCAGCTCCCCGGTCGCGATCGAGCGGGTGAAGGCGGCGGGGTCGTCGGAGAAGGCGGGGTAGATCGCGGTGCTGAGCATCACCATCTTGCCGCCGGCGGCGACGAACGCCTTGTAGGGCTTCTCGTCGATAGTCCGCAGCTCGTGCTTGGAGAGGTCGATCCGTTCGACCGAGAAGTCGGTGTTTTCGCGCGCGTCGCCGAAGCCGGGGAAATGCTTGCCGGTGGCGGCGATGCCGCCCGCCTGCAGCGCCCTCGCGAAGGGGATTGCGGTGGCGCTCACACGTGACGCGGTGGAGCCGAAGCTTCTTTCGGTTTCGGCGATCACGCCGCCGGGCCGACCGACGTCGAGGACCGGGGCGAGGTCGACATTGACGCCGACGTCGCGCAGGTTGGTAGCCGTGCGCTTCCCCTGCTCGCGGCTGAAGACGCCGCCGCGGGAGCCCATCGTCGCCGCCGATGCAGTCGGGGCGCCGCTCAGCCGCTTCACCTGCCCGCCCTCTTGGTCGACCATGATCAGCAGCGGGTCCCGCAGCTTCGCCGGCCGTGGGATCGCCTGCAGTCGCGTGATCAGGCGGGCGCCGGCAGCGCGAGTCGGGAAGTTCCCAGCGAAGAGGACGACCCCGGCGACCCTGCCTTCATGGATCGCGGATCGCAATCCCGCTCCGACCGAGGTGCCGTTGATGCCGACGACGATCCGCTCCCCGGCCAGCAGCTTCGGCGGCAGCGTGCTCGCCACTCCCGGCTCCTGATCCGCCTGCCCGCGCCCGTCGCCCAGGATCGCCCCGAGCACGAACGCCATCAGCGCCAGGCAGGAGAGGGCGCCGGCCGCTCCCCTTCTTCTCCGCATTACAGTCCGCTCCATCGGGGCCGATCGTATGCGTCCGGGCGGCTTCCTAGGCTGCGCCGCATGCCCCCGTTGATCACCGCAGAGGAGGCCCGCGCCTACGGCCGCCTCAGCGAGCACACCGAGATCGAAGCCCTGGTCGAACGAGCCTGGGAGGTCCGCCGCGAGAACTTCGGCGACTCGACCGACATGTGCTCGCTGGTCAACGCCAAGTCAGGCGGCTGTGCCGAGGACTGTGGCTTCTGCGCCCAGTCCCGCTATGCCGAGGCCGACACGCCGATGCACGCGATGATGGAGCCGGAGCAGATCCTCGAGCACGCAAAAGCCGCCGAGGCCGCCGGCGCCCACCGCTTCTGCATGGTCACCCAGGGCCAAGGCCTCTCGAAACGGGACTTCCAAAAGATCCTCGAGGGCACCCGCCTGGTCGCCGAGCAGACCAACCTCAAGCGCTGCGCCTCGATCGGCCACATGTCGGCCGAACGGGCGAAGGCGCTGAAAGAGGCGGGGGTTCAGCGCGTCCACCACAACGTCGAGTCGGCCCGCTCCTACTACCCCGAGGTCTCGACCACGGTCCGCTACGAGGGCCGGCTGCGGACGATCCAGGCGGTCAAGGAGGCGGGTCTCGAGACCTGCGTCGGCGGCATCCTCAACCTCGGCGAGAGCGAGGAGCAGCGGGTAGAGATGGCCTTCGAGCTCTCTGAGATCAACCCGACCTCGGTTCCGATCAACCTCCTGATCCCCAAGGACGGGACCAAATTCGGCGACCGCGAGGTGATGGACCCGTGGGAGGTCGTCAAGTGGATCGCGATCTTCCGCCTGATCATCCCCGGCGCCCTCTTCCGTCTCTGCGGCGGTCGCGTGGAGAACCTCGGCTCGATGCACAAGCTGGCGGTAAAGGCCGGCCTCAACGGGGTGATGATGGGCAACTTCCTCACCACCCTTGGAGCTGAGCCCGCCGAGGACCGGGCGATGTTCGAAGAGCTCGGCCTCAACGTCGCCCGCCAACCCGACAACGGCGCCAACCCGCGGCCCGACAACCGCTCCGGCTGGCTCGAGGGCGAGGCGCCGGCGACGCCGATCGACGAGCTCGTCGACAGCCAGGAAGAGGCGAACTTCTGGGACCCCTCGACCCAGCTGCGGGTCGTCAAGAAGAAGGGCAAGACCCCCTCTTACCCACAGGCGGCGTGACCGACGTCGCCGAGCGGCTCGAAGAGCTCCGCGAACGCGGGCTCTACCGGCAACTGCGACTGATCGAGGGACCCCAGGGGCCGACCGTCACGCTCGACGGAAACCCCGTCCTTCTTCTTTGCTCGAACAACTACCTCGGCCTCGCTGACCGCGCCGAGGTGCGCGAGGCGGCAGCGGAGGCGGCGCTGCACTGGGGCGCCGGCGCCGGCGCCTCGCGGCTGATCTCCGGAAACATGGAGCCCCACCGGCAGTTGGAGCAGCGGCTGGCGGCGTTCAAGGGCTACGAGGCGGCGCTCTTGTTTGGCTCCGGCTACCTCGCCAACACCGGCCTGGTGGCGGCGCTGGCGGGCAAGGGCGAGGTCGTCTTCTCCGACGAGCTCAACCACGCCAGCATCGTCGATGGCTGCCGACTCTCCCGCGCCGAGACCTTCGTCTACCGCCACGGCGACGCCGAACACCTCGAGTGGGGCCTCTACCGGGCCAGGGGACGGCCGGCCCTGATCGTCACCGACGGCGTCTTTTCGATGGACGGCGACGTGGCGCCGCTGCCGCAGCTGCTCGAGATCGCCCGACGGCACGGCGCCCGGCTGATGGTCGACGAGGCCCACGCCACCGGCGCGATCGGCCCCGGCGGCCGCGGCTCGGTCTCGGCCGCCGGTCTCAGCGGCGAGGTCGACGTCGTCGTCGGCACGCTGGGCAAGGCGCTCGGCTCCTACGGCGCCTACGCCTGCGCCAACGCGGAGACGATCGACTTCCTCGTCAACACTGCCCGGCCCTTCATCTTCTCGACCGCCCCGCCGCCGCCGGCCGTGGGCGCGGCGCTGGCGGCGCTGCGGCTGCTGGAAGCCGAGCCGGAGCTGGTCGAGCGGCTGCAGGCGAATGCGGAGGCGCTGCGCGGCGCCCTCGCCTCCGAGGGTCTCGACGCAGGTCAGTCCCGGACCCAGGTCGTCCCGATCCAGGTCGGCAGCGCCGAAGGGACGATGGAGCTGTGCGAGGCGGCGCTGCGGCGCGGGGTCTTCGCGCAGGGGATCCGCCCGCCGACCGTGCCCGAGGGCTCTTGCCGCCTGCGCTGCACGGTGATGGCAACCCATGGCCGCGAGGAGCTGCTCGGAGCGGCCCGGCAGATTGGCACCGCCGCCCGCGAAGTGGGACTGCTCGAAGAGCAGCCGCTCGCCGCCTGACGATGGAAGGGACCCCAGGGCTCTTCGTTACCGGCACCGGCACCGAAGTCGGTAAGACGGTCGTTGCCGCCGTCCTCGCCCGCACCCTCGCCGAAGAGGGAAACCGCGTCGCTGTCTTCAAGCCGGCGGTGACCGGCCTCGAAGAGGAGGGCGAGAGCGACCACGCGCTACTGCGCCGCGCCTCCGGCTCGGATCAAACCGACGAGCAGATCGCCCCCTACCGCTACCAGCCGCCTGCCTCCCCTCACCTCGCTGCGTCGATGGCCGGCGAGAGGATCGAGCCGGAGCGGCTGCGGGAGGCCGTCCGCGACGCGGCCGCGAACGCTGATGCAATTGTCTGCGAGGGCGTCGGCGGCTTCCTCGTCCCGCTCTCCCCCACCTATCTCGTCCGCGACCTCGCCGTCGACCTCGGCTATCCGCTGGTGATCGTCGCCAGCCCCGGCCTCGGCACGATCAACCACACTCTGCTGACGATCGAGTCCGCCCGCGCCGCAGGGTTGGAAGTAGCCGCGATAGTCCTCAATCCCTGGCCCGACGAGCCAAGCGAGATCGAGAGCTCGAACCGCGAGACGATCGCCAAGCTAGGCGAGGTGCGGGTGGAGACCCTCCCCCACCTCGACCTCAGCGACCCCGCAACCTGGCCGCCACTTCAGATCTAGACGATCACGTCGAGGTTGCCGTCGTTCAACTCGACGGTGAAGCCGGCCGTTTCGGCGATTCTTGCGGCGGCCGTGGGATCGGCGGGGGGTTTCTTCGCCTCGAGCAGCGCCCGCGCCACGTCACCGCGCACCGCCTTCGCCATGTGCGACACCGCCTTGCGCTTCCCATTGCTTTCGGTGAAGGCGCGCACCGCGAGCAGGGTCGCCCGCTTCGGCTTCCACATCGCCGAGTAGGCGCCCGAGCGCATGTCGACGATCAGCTCTCCCTCCTCATCCGGCAGCGCCTCGGCAAGCGCGGGCCGCCAGAACTTCGCCAGCGGCCCGATGCCGTCGAGTTTCTCTTTCGGCGGCAGCTTGTAAGACGGGATCCGGTCATCCGGCCGCACCACTCCCCAGAGGGCGCTGGCGATCAGCACCTGTCGCCGCGCCTTCGCCGCCAGCGTCGGCAACTCCAGCCGTTTGAAGAGGACGCCGGTGTAGACCTCGGCCGCGGGCGCCGTCGGCGCCTTGCGCAAGCTTGGGTCGAGCGCGTCCAGCACCTTCTCGCGTTGCCCGCCCAGCTCCCGTGCGAAGGCGAGTGAACCGAGATCGACCGGCCCACCCGCCGCGGGTGCGGTCTTGCCTTCCGAAGGCGGCAGCAGGACGAGCATCGGGCGGCAGCCTACGCCGCCCGAGAGCCCCTGGCGACTACGCCGGCGCAACCTCCTCGGCGGCGATCGCCTCACCGCCGGGGTTGGCCTCCGCGGTCGCCACCTCGGCGCTGACGCCTTTCGCTTTCGCCCGGATCGCGGTCGCACCGATCACCGCACCGACCAGGGCGACGAAGCCCGAGACGGTCATCGCGTGACCAAGCGCGTAGACGAACGCTTCGCTGCCGGCGTTCGCGACCTCTTTCGCCTGCGCGGCCGACAACCCCGGAACTTTCTCCAACGAGCCGCCGCCGAGCTGTTCGGAGACCGCGTCGCGCTGGGCCGAGCTGACGCCGGTCCCGCTCAGCAGCGAGTCGAGCTTCGAGCTGACCAGCCCCTGGAAGATCGCTCCGGTGACGGCGACGCCGAGGCTGCCGCCGACCATCCGGAACATCGAGAGCACGCCGGAGGCGATCCCGGCTTTCTGCACCGGCACCGCATTCATCGCCGCGCTCGTCATCGGCGACATCGTCATCGCGATCCCGATGCCCAGCAGCATGAACCCGGGCAGCAGGTCGAGGTAGGTCGAGTCGACCGCGATGCGGCTGAAGCTGAAGAGCGAGGCGGCGACGATCACCAGGCCGATCGCGATCAACCAGCGCGGCCCGTACCGGTCGGAGAGGCGGCCGGACACCGGCGCCACGCCGACAATCATCAGGGTCGAGGGCAGGAACCGCACCCCGGCCTCGAGCGGCGTGTAGCCGAGGATGTCCTGCATGTAGAGGGCGAGGAAGAAGAAGACGCCCAGCATCCCGAAGCTGATGATCATCGCCACGCAGACCGCGGCGAGGAAGTTGCGGTCGCTGAGCAGGTCGAACTGGACCATCGGCGCCTTCACCCGGTTCTCGACGAAGACGAAAGCGGGCAGCGCCAGCGCGGCCAAGGCGAGCAGGCCGATCACTTCGGCCGAGCCCCAGCCCCAGCTGTTGCCCTCGACAAGCGCAAGGACGAGCGCCGTCAGGCCGACCGTGAGGACGCCGACCCCGGCGTAGTCGACGTCGCGCCCGACCGAGGTGTCGCGCGACTCGCGCACCGCGAACAGCGTCGCCAGTACCGCTCCGACGGCGACCGGGATGTTGACGTAAAAGATCGCCCGCCAGCTGACGTGCTCGGTGAGGAAGCCGCCCAGGACCGGCCCAACCGCCAGCGCTAGGGCCGAGACGCCGGCCCAGGTCCCCATCGCCTTGCCGCGCTCCTCCGCGGGGAAGGCGTCGGTGATGATCGAGAGCGTGCCCGGCATCATCAGCGCCGCGCCGACGCCCTGGACCACCCGGCTGATAACCAGCGCGGTCTCGTCGGGCGCGAAGCCGGCGGTCGCCGAGGAGAGGGCGAAGATGACGACGCCGGCCATGAACATCAGCCGCCGGCCGAAGATGTCGCCGAGCCGGCCGCCGGTCGCCAGCAGCACTGCGAAGGAGAGCGTGTAGCCGTTGATCGTCCACTCCAGCCCGCTGATCGAGGCCCCAAGGTCCTTCTGGATCGAGGGCAGGGCGACGTTCACGATCGTGTTGTCGAGCATGATCATGAACAGCGCGAAGCACATCGCGCCAAGCGTCCACCACTTGCGGTTGTCGTCGGTGATCAGGTGGCTGTATCGCGTCGTCAAGAGCGATCACTTCCCTTCAGGTGCTCGTAGGTCTGGGAGAGGTCTTCGCGGTCCATCAGCGCCTCGACGGCGGCATCGAGCTTGCGACGCTGGGCGGCGCTGAGGGTCGCGACAAAGGATTCGATTCCGGTCAGGCGGACAGTGACCAGGGTGGCGACCAGGCTCTTGCCCTTGGCCGTGATCTTCACCTGGCGCGCGCGGCGGTCGTTGGGGTCCTCGACCCGGCTCGCCAGCTTCGCCTTGACCAGGGCGTCGACGGCGCGGCTCATCGAAGGGACCGAGACGCCGAAGAGCTCGGCGAGATCGCTGACCTGCCAGGCCTCGGCGGCGTTGCCGAGCCCACCCAGCTCGAGGAGGGCCTTGCACTGGGTTATCGAGAGCCCGGTCTCCTCGATCACCCGCAGCTGGTTGCCGCGGTCGTAGAGGAAGACGTGGTGCATCAGCGCGGCCATCCGCGCCGCGGTGTCCTTCTCAGCCGGGCTGGTCTCCTTGCGAGAGGCCTCGGCGATCGCTTTTACGTCCGTCGCATGCATGAAGACAATAGTTGCACTAACGCAACCTTTTCAAAAGGGCAATAGTTGTTCGTGTGATCGATATCACGCCTATCCCTTCTCTGTAGAAGCGAAATCCGCCGCTCGGTAGCGCCAACCTGCCGCCTGCAAATGACAAGCGGCCGGGGCGCGGCGCGAACCGCCCCCGGCCTGGCACCGAAAGGCGGAACCTTCCGATGCAGGCACAGGGTATTTCAGCCCCGTTCGAAGAAGATGACGTATACGAGCAGGCGGTTCTCAGGCACGTCCTGATCGCGCAGCCCACGGTCCTCAGGCGCTGCGATCTGGCCCGCGAAGTCAGGCCCGAAATCGGCGAAGCAGCTCCGAGGGAGGCGGTCGAACGCGCGGTGAGGGAACTGGTCAAGGTCGGCCTGCTCCACCTCCAAGGCGAGTGCGTCCTGCCGACCCCCGCGGCCGTTTACGTGCGGGGGTGGGAACTTTGAGCATCGACGGCACGGCATTGACCAAGCGGGTCGGCCGCAACTGCGCCGAGGCGCGTAGGGGAGCAGGGCTCTCGCAGCTTCAACTCGGCCTCCGTCTCTATATCCACCCGAATGACATCTCCCGGCTGGAGAATGGGCGGAACTGTCCGCGGCTGGTGACGCTTGTGAGGCTCGCTCGCGTCCTTGAGGTTCCCCTGGCCGACCTCCTGGAAGGGATCGAGTAGCGATGCCCTCCGAACACATCACGTTCTCGACTGTGGCCGAGCGGTTCGCCTGGAACCTGCGGATCGCCCGGCAGCGGGCGGGGCTCACGCAGCAGGGCCTGGCGGACCGGCTAGGCATTCATCAGTCGGGGGTCTCGGCATGGGAGAGAGGCCGCTGCGTCCCTAAGCCCGAGACCGTCAACCGGCTCTCAGATGCGCTCGGCGTTGAGCCGAGCGAGCTACTACGAGAAACCGAGGGGCTTGCCGGTTAACAAGTGGTTGGCGGCTCGGAGTGAGCGCTCCGAGCCGCCACAACGGTGATTGGGGAACACCCAGCGGAGGCATCCTCGCAGTCGTCCCGGACTTACCGTCCGCGACGCTTGCAACCCTCCGCACGTACTCCCTGGGTACCCCAAGTCTGTGAGCGCAGACGGCCCAGGGGGACAGATTGGAGAACAAGCAGATGTCCGCTTCCTCGCCGTACTACAAGATCAAGTCCGCTTCGGGTGGCTACCGCGCCTACTTCTACGGAGCCAACGGCACCCTTGTGTGGTGGACCGAGGTTTACTCCAGAAAGCAAGGCGCCGAAGAAGCAATCACCTTCGCTCGAAACTGGGCCGCTTCTGCTCCCGTGGCAAGCTAGGCGAAGTCTTCGCCACCGACCGGGATCGTGATCGCGGGGGGCTTCTCTCCCGCGAACATCAGCACGCAATCCCAGGAGCAGAAGTGATGCGTGCAGCGGCCAGCATCCTCCGTCACGGTGATGAATACCGAAGGCGGGCCGGGGCTGGCCGTTTGCACGTGGCTATCGCAGTCGCGCCAGTCGCAGTGATAGACGGTCTCTACGGGCATTGTCGATCCTTTCGCGGGCGGCGGGGCGATTCCTGTCGATGACCTAGCCTGTGGGAATGGGCGAGAAGCGCCAGAAGACGAAAAAGGGACTGGAAATCCCTGTCCCTACGAAAGGCGACTTCGACGGCGCTATGCGGAAGGTCGCTCCCCCAATAGGTCGTAAACGCCCTGACGAGAAAGACCGGCCTCAGAAGCAATCCGAGTGATCGGCACTCCAGCCTTTTGCGCTTGTTGGCAAAAGCCGCGCAGGTCTTCGGTCGCCTGACGTTTTGCCGCGTCGGCCCGCTCACGCCGTTTGGCGGCGCTCCGGATGCTCCGCAGGATCGTCGCCTCGCTCACTGATTTGCTGCCTCTCTGACGAGGGCATGGAACATCGAGCGCTGGCCGGTGCGGCGGTTGTTGTAGCGCCAGGCGTACTCATCCAGGTAGGACTGAAGCCACTTCTTGGAGACGAACTTGTAGGTACCGCGCATCCCCGTCTTGAGGTTGCCGAAGAAGCCCTCGATCGTGTTGGTGTAGATGTGCCCTTCGACGTAGGAGCCGGCAGAGTGGTTGATGACCCGGTGGTCGGCGAACTCCCGCGAGAGCGGCTTGTAGGCCATCCAGTCGTCGGTGTAGAGGATCGCTTCCGGGTTCACGTTCGCCCGCACCGCTCCACTAAGCGGCTCGCCCCGTCGCGACGCGATGTGCCGGACACGAACGCGCCCACCGCGCTCGACCATCCCCAGGACAGTCGGCTTGGCCTCTCGGAACAGCATCGCTTCTGAGCGGGTCTTGTGTTTGCGGCGCGGCCTTCCGCCCCATGAAGTCTCGTCTACCTCGACCTCGCCGCGCAGGCTAGGAGCCGGATCGGGTTCGGCCATCAAGTGGTTCCTGATCTTGTTGAACATCCTCCAGGCGGTCTTGTAATGGACGCCAAGCTCTCGCTCGAGCTGTTTGGCGGAGATCCCGCAGCGAGTGCTAGTCATCAGGTACATGGCGTGGAACCAGAGCCGCAGCGAGGTAGAGGAGCGGTGGAAGATCGTCCCGGCCGTGGGGTGCAGATGGTGACCGCAGGCCGTGCAGGTCCACGACTGGCGCTGCTGCTTGGTCGCGTAGCGCTTGAAGACTTTGACGTCGCCGCACTTCGGGCAATGGGCGTGTTCGCCGTCCGGCGCGTGGCGGGTCCGCCAGAGGTAGTCCAGGCAGGCAGCGTCGTCGGGGAAGTCGGCCAGGAACTCGGTGACCGAGTAGTCGGAGGTCGAAGACTTCGCCCTGCGCGGTTCGTGGCGGTTGGCCGGTGGCATGTTGTAAAGCTACTTGACAATCTGCCATTTGTCAAGTCTCTTGACACTGCTGATTTCTGCGCCTAGTCTCGGTGTGTGGGGCACCCCTTAGAAGCCATCGATCTGCGACTCAAAAGAGCGAACGAGCACCTGCGCACGATCAACCGCAAAGAACGCGCCTTCCTTGACTTGGAAGACCGCCGCATCGGGGGTTATTTCGATGCCGATGCCAGCGAGTATGTCTTTCGTCTCGAAGGGGAGATGCCCGATCCCCGTATCGGGCTCTTCGTCGGGGAGTTCGCTCACAACCTGCGGGCCGCGCTTGACAATCTCGTCTGGCAGCTCGTCCGGCTCCGTGGCGGCAGCCCCACCCGGCGCACGGAGTTCCCCATCTACGAAAGCCGGGAGCGGTACCGCAAGCGCGGGCGTGGCGCTCTTCGCGGCGTAAGCACGGATGATCGGGCAGCGATTGAGGTGATCCAGCCCTTTGAGGCGGGAGAAGGCGCGCCGGATACGTATCTCGCGCTCCTGGCGTGGCTCAACAATGTGGACAAGCATCGGTTTCTCCACGTCGGCTTCGCCATGCCCGTCACCTTCATGCCCGCCTACTACACGCCCGGAGGCGGGATCAAAAAGCGCGTGCCGGGACTCTTCCCTTGGAATCCCCTCCCCCTCAAAGACGTAGGCGAGGTCCTTGACGTGCGCTACGTCCCCCCGGTCACTGGCTATGACCGCGCAGAACTCATGCGGGTCCGAATCAGGGCCAGTGGGCCGGACCCGCAGATGGAGGTGAAGGGAAGCCCGCCCATCGAGATAGCTCTGAGCGATCCGAAACACTCCCTGATCCTCCCTGATCTCAAAGTCATGAAGAGCCTCGTCGCAAGCATCGTGGACGGGTTCCGCCCACGATTCGACATCTGAGGACGGCTCAATGAGTCGCGGCGTCGGCGGATAACGGCGGCGCTCAGTCACGGCGCGTGATGTCAATCACGCCTGATCCGCTTCTACAGAGAAGGGATAGGCGTGATCGATATCACGCGCCTGCTGCTCCGCAGCGGCGCGCTCGAACGGGAGGCTTAGGCCTCGCCGTCGAAGTAGTCGACGCGGCTCTCGCGGCGGACGATCACGTCGGCCTCGGGGTCGCCGGTCCAGACCCCGACCTTGTCGCTGTCGGGGTAGACGGTGGCGGTGGGCACTACGACGGTTGAGAACATCAGGACCCGAGCCGTCCCATCGGTCTCGTTGCGGATGCCGTGGGCGCCGGTCGCGCCCTTCTCGAAGAAGACGACGTCCCAGGGCTCGAGCCGGTCGGAGCCCTCTGGGTGGCGGAGGCTGGGGTTGCCCTCCAGCACCAGCAACCACTCCTCCTCCCCCACCTCGTAGTGGTAGGGGCAGATCGCCTGACCCGGCGGCAGCTCGTAGACGGTAATGCCGGATTCCTCGGGGCCGCCGAGGAGCTTGCCGAGCCGGGCCATGCCGCTGCGGAAGCCGTCCGGGTCCTCGTCGTCGTAGGTGAACTGGGGCGCCGCGATGTTGATCCGCTTCATGCGCCGAAGCTAGCAGCGCAAACAGCGTCTTCCAGGACCGCTTGCTGCCGCCGAAGCCGGGATTAACGTGCGACCGACGCCGATGGATTACGCCCAACTCGATCGCGACTACGTCTGGCACCCCTTCACCCAGCAGCGGGGCTGGAGTGCGGAAGAGCCGCTGGTGATCGAGCGCGGCGAGGGCTCCTACCTCTTCGACGTCGGGGGGCGGCGCTACCTGGACGGGACGGCGGCGCTCTGGTGCAACGTCCACGGCCACCGACATCCGGTGATCGACCAGGCGGTCCGCGAGCAGCTCGACCGGGTCGCTCACACGACGATGCTTGGCCTCACCCATCCCGGCGCCACCGAGCTGGCGGCGCGCCTGGTCGAGATCGCGCCCGGGGACCTCTCACGCGTCTTCTACTCGGACTCGGGTTCGACCGCGGCGGAGATCGCGCTGAAGATCGCTTTCCAGTACCAGCAGCAGCGCGGCGGCGCCGACGCCCGCCGGACCAAGTTCGTGCGCCTCCACGACGCCTACCACGGCGACACGATCGGTTCGGTCTCGGTCGGTGGCATCGACCTCTTCCACTCCACCTACCGGCCGCTGCTGTTCGAGACCCACGTCGCCGCGCCGGGCGACGTGGCCGACCTCGAGCGGGTGCTGGAGGCGCACGCGGAGGAAATCGTCGGTGTGATCGTCGAGCCGCTGGTCCAGGGCGCAGCCGGGATCCTCGTCCAGCCCCCCGGCTACCTGCGCGCCGTCCGCGAGCTCTGCGACCGCCACGGCGTGCTGCTGATCTGCGACGAGGTGGCGACCGGGTTCGGCCGCACCGGGACGATGTTCGCCTGCGAACAGGAAGGGGTGGAGCCCGACCTGATGTGCCTGGCGAAGGGGACCACCGGCGGATACCTGCCGCTGGCGGCGACGCTGGCGAGCGAGGAGATCTACGAGGGCTTCCTCGGCAGCTACGAGGAGTTCAAGACCTTCTTCCACGGCCACACCTACACCGGCAACCCGCTCGCCTGCGCGGCCGCTCTGGCCAACCTCGACGTCTTCGAGCAGGAGCGGACGCTCGCGCGCCTGCAGCCGAAGATCGCCCTCTTCGAGGAGCTGCTCGCGGACGTCGCCTCGATGCCCGAAGTCACCGAGGTGCGCCAGAAGGGCGTCATGGTCGGCATCGACCTCGGCGACCACGATCCCTCGCTGCAGATGGGCCACCGGGTGACGATCGAGGCCCGCAAGCGCGGCGCCTTCATCCGTCCCCTCGGCAACACGATCGTCCTCATGCCCCCCCTTTCGATCTCCGCGGACGAGCTGCGGGAACTGGTCGGCATCGCGAGTAAGTCGATCCGGGCCGCCGTCGCCTCGGCGCCCCTCGATCTGCCCCAGGCCGCCTGACAACTGGAGAATTAGCCTTGCTATAGCGCGGTTAACTCGCCAATCGCGATACTCGCCGTGATGGATCCGGATCCCGGCCGTAGTACGGGCATGGAGCAGACGTTGGTAGCGGAAGCGAAGGAGGCACCGGGGGAGGCCGACCTCGCTTTCGACCGCCTCTACCGCTCCAGCCGCGACGACGTCTACGCCTACGTCGCCGGCCTGCTGCGCGACGCCACCGCAGCCGAGGAAGTGACCGCGGCGGCCTTCGAGCGCGCCTACCGCAAGCGCAACCGCTTCGACCCGCAGCGCGGAGAGCCGCGCGCCTGGCTCTTCGGGATCGCCCGCAACGCCGCGCTTGACGAGCTGCGCCGCCGCGGCCGTGAGAGCGAGCTAACCGCTGAGCCTGCGGACCTGAACGACATCGGAGCTGACGAGGGCGCCGAGCACAGCGAACGCCGGCTCGCCGTCTCCGCCGCGCTCGAGCGCCTACAGCCGGCCGAGCGCGAGCTGATCGCGCTCAAGTTCTTCGCCGGCCTGAACAACACCGAGATCGCCCAGGTGCTGGGCATCGGCGAGTCGAACGCCGGCACCAAGCTGCACCGAGCGATGACCAAGCTGAGGGAGGCGTGCGATGGACCCGCGTAGAGACGAGCAACTGATCGCCGACCTCCAGGCCCTGCGCCCCACCCCCCGGCCGCAGTTCGCCGCCGAGCTCGACGAGCGCGCCGCCGCGGGCTTTCCGCGGCGTTCGCGGCTGCCTCGCCCTGACCTATCCAGGTTTCGTGTTCTCTCGCCGAAGCGCGTGCTGATCCCGGCTGCGGGCTTCGCCGTCATCGCCATCGCTGTCGTTACGGCACTGCTTGCCTCCACCGAAGGGCAGGACTCTGCACCTCGCACCTTGTTCTCAGAGCAGGGGGAGCAATCGGCCCCGCGGGCCCACCCTTCGCCGCAAGACCTCGACGGCTTCAGCCGCGACGGAGCGGCCACCGCGGCGCCATCGGCAGCTTCGGCGGCGGGAGCCGCGACCGAGGAAGCCGAATCCGGAGTGATGTTCTCCGAAGAAGTTCCAAACGTGGAAAGCAGGCCCAGCTTCCGCCACCCCGCCAGCTTCCGCCACCGCGCCGTCGAGCGCTCCGCTCAGATCACCCTCGCAGCCGATCCCAAGGACGTGGACGAGGACGCCTCGCGGGTCTTCGAAGCCGTCCACGCCCACAACGGCATCGTCATGCGCTCCTCGACGGAGGAAGGCCGCCCCGGCGAGGCCGGGGCGTGGTTCGAGCTGCTGATTCCGAGTACCAAGCTCGACGACGCGATGGCCGCGTTCTCCGACATCGACGCGGTCCGCTCGCGCCACGAAACGACCGCGGACATCACCGCGCCGACCGTCAGCGCCGCCGAGCTGCTGAAGGAATCGCGCGCCCGGATCGACAGCCTCCTCGCCCAGCTCGAGGCGGCGGAAACCGAAGAAGCGCAGGAGGCGATCGAAGGCGAGCTGCGGCACGAGCGCCGCCACGCCAGCCGCCTTGCGGCTCAGCTGACTCACCTGCACAAGCGCGCCGACTACTCCCGCGTTTCGCTGCAGATCGAAACCGGCGGCGGCAGCGAGTCCTCCGGCGGCGGCGCCTGGGGGATCGAAGACGCCCTCGACGACGCCGGCCACGTCCTCACCGTCGCAGCCGCGGTCACCCTGATCGCCCTCGCCGTCCTCGGGCCGATCGCGCTGCTCGCCTTCCTCGCCTGGCTCACCCACCGCGTCTGGGTTCGCCGCGAGCGTCGCCGCGTCCTCTCCTGAGCACCCGGCTAGGCTCCCCGAATGGAGGAGCGACGGCGCGGACCGGCGGAGATGCCGAACTTTGGGCCCCCGTCGACGCCGCGGCCGGCCGCCTCGATCGTGCTCCTGCGACGCGGCGGCAAGCACGCGCAGCGGGCGCTCGAAGTGCTGATGCTGAAGCGCAGCGAGGAGGCGAAGTTCATGCCCGGCGTTTGGGTCTTTCCCGGCGGCTCGCTGGACGAGGCCGACGGCACCGACGAGGCCGGCCTGCGTGCCTGCGCGGTCCGGGAGCTCGCCGAGGAGGCCGGGATCGAGCTGCCCGCGGACGAGGAGCTGGTCCCCTTCACCCGCTGGATCACCCCCGAGCTGATTGCCACCCGCTTCGACGCCTGGTTCTTCCTCGCCCTCGCCCCGGCACACACCCCACCCGAACCGGACGGGGTGGAGACGACCGAGGCACGCTGGTTTGAGCCCGCCGCGGCGCTGGCGGCTCAGGACGCCGGCGAGCTCGTGCTCTCCTTCCCCACCCGCACCCAACTGAAGTGGCTGGCCGAGTACCGCACCTCCGAGGAGGCGTTGGCGGCCTACCGCGAGCGTACGCTCGAGCCGATCCTCCCCAAGGTCGTCGAGGACGGCCCGGAACCCCGAGTCGTCCTCCCCGGCGACCCCGATTACCCCGCCTGAGGCTGCTGGTCGGGGAACGGCTCCAGGCCCGCGTGCCAGGGGCCGGGCCGGTAGGTGTGGATGCCGCTCTCTTCCATCTCCCTCTGCAGTCGACTGAACAGCTGCCCGGCGTTCTTCAGCGCCGCTTTCAGTTCCTCTCCGCTGCGCTCGCGCAGCCGCCAGAGGAACCAAAGCTGGCGCTCGTTGACGCCGAAGTCGATCTCGCCGTTGATCGTCATCACCCAGCTGAGAAATCCGGGGCTGAAGAGCTCGCGCAGCGCCACCGGGTCGTACTCCTTCGGCACCGTCGCCCAGAAGCGCTGGTTGAAGTCGATCGACTCGAATTCGACCTTGCGCGAGAAGCGCTGCGTCACCACCTCGTGCCCCTCGATCGACTCGACGTTGAAGGCCGGCACCACCTGCGCCAGGTCCGGCATGTGGGCCTTGGCGAGAACAGCGGTCGGCAGCACCGCCTTGCCGGAGAAGAAGCCGCCGACCTCCTTTTCGTCGGCGTCGCAAGAGGACCCCCAGAAGCCCTCGCTCAGCTGACCCGTCAGTCGGTTGACGCCGCCGACGCAAAGCGCCACTGGGCCGTCCTTCGGGTTGATCCCGCCGACTGGCTCGTAGGCGAGGCCGTTGCGCTCGCCGTAGCGGTGCACCGTCTCGGCCCATTCCTGCGCTTCCTGCTTGGCGCCCACGCCGCGATCCTACGTCTCCGGCGCCGATAGGATGCGAGCAGACCCGGTCACCTAACAGGAGCCCCAATGACCATCGCCATCATCGTCGTCGTCGCGATCCTCATCCTCGCGGTCCTCTACTACATCGGGAAGCGCAACTCGATCATCGCCTCGCGCAACCGGGTTGACGAGTCCTGGAGCGGGATCGACGTGCAGCTGAAACGGCGCCACGACCTCGTCCCCAACCTCGTGGAGACGGTCAAAGGCTACGCCGAGCACGAGAGCGCGGCCTTCGAGAAAACGACGAAAGCGCGCGCCGAAGCGATGCAAGCGACCAGCGTCGCCGACACCGCCAAAGCCGAGTCGAAACTGACGGGGGCGCTGACGGAACTGCGCGCCGTCGCCGAGAACTACCCGACCCTGCGGGCGACCGAGAACTTCCAGCAGCTCAGCCGCAACCTCTCCGAGCTCGAGGACGAGATCCAGGCCTCGCGCCGGATCTACAACTCCAACGTGCAGTCCTACAACACCTCGATCCAGCAGTTCCCGGGCTCGATCATCGCCAACCAGGGTGGCTTCACCGCCCGCGAGTACTTCGAGATCGAAGACGCCGCGGAACGCACCGCCCCGCAGGTCAGCTTCGGCAAATAGTCGAGAAACCTGCCTCCCTAAGATCTAGGCCATGACCACGGAGACCAAGGACGCAACGCTCTGGATCTGCGACAGCTGCGGTTTCATCTACGACCCCGCGATCGGCGATCCGGACGGCGGCATCCCCCCCGGAACGGCCTTCGAGGACATCCCCAAAGACTGGTTCTGCCCCGTCTGCGGCGCCCGCACGACCGACTTCCGCCCGCTCGAGCCCGGCGAGGCTTGAGCGGTCCCGAGTAGGCTTGACTGGCTGATGAGCCGGTACGACTACGACTGGGTGGTGATCGGCTCCGGGTTCGGAGGCTCCGTCTCCGCCCTCCGGCTCTCCGAAAAGGGCTACAAGGTCGCCGTCGTGGAGTGCGGCAAGCGCTTCACCGACAAGGACTTCCCGAAGTCGACCTGGGACATCCGCCGCTACTTCTGGGCGCCGCGCCTGGGCCTGCGCGGGATCTTCCGCCTTACCCCCTTCAAGGACGTCTCCATCCTCAGCGGCAGCGGCGTCGGCGGCGGCAGCCTCGGCTACGCGAACACGCTCTACGAGCCCCCCTCGAAGTTCTTCAAGGACCCGCAGTGGGCCGACCTCGCCGATTGGCAGCGGGAGTTGGCACCGCACTACCAGGAGGCGAAACGGATGCTCGGCGTCGTCAACGTCGAGGGCGACGACGCCTCCGACGACCTCCTGCGCGAGTACGGCGAGCACCTCGGCGTCGGCCACACCTATACGAAGACCCCGGTGGGGATCTTCTTCGGCGAGGCCGGCGAGACCGTCCCCGACCCCTTCTTCGGCGGCGAGGGCCCCGATCGCACCGGCTGCACCCTCTGCGCCCGCTGCATGGTCGGCTGCCCGGTCGGTGCCAAGAACACGCTGGTCAAGAACTACCTCTACCTGGCCGAGAAACGGGGCGCCGAGGTGATCCCCGACCGCCTCGTCACCGAGATCCGCCCGCTCGGCGCCGAGGACGGCAGCGACGGCTACGCGATCACCAGCGAGCGCTCGGGCATGCTCCCCGGCCGCGGTCGCCGCACGATCACCGCCCGCGGCGTCGTCGTCGCCGCCGGCGCCCTCGGCACCAACAAGCTGCTGCAGCGCTGCCGCCTCACCGGCGCCCTGCCCCGCATCTCCAGCCGCCTCGGCGAGCTGGTCCGCACCAACAGCGAGATGATCCTCGCCGTCACCGTTCCCGAGGACTATCCGGAAGACCTGACCAAGCGGGTCGCGATCAGCGGCAGCATCTATCCCGACCCCGACACCCACATCGAGACCGTCAGCTACGGCAAAGCCGGAGACTCGATGAGCCTGCTCTACACGCTGCTGGTCGGCGACGGCACCCGGGTGACCCGGCCGCTGAAGCTGCTCGGCCAGATCCTCCGCCACCCCGGCCGCTTCGCCCAGTTGCTGTGGCCGAAAGGCTGGTCGCGCCGCACGATCATCCTCCTGGTGATGCAGACCCTCGACAACGCGATCGCCCTGCGCCCGAAACTCGGGCGCTCAGGCAAAGTCTGGCTGCAGACCGAACAGGACCCCGAGAAACCGAACCCGACCTTCATCCCGGTTGCCAACGAAGCGGCCGAGTGGCTGGCCGAGCGCACCGGGGGGGTTGCCCAGAGCTCGATCAGCGAGGCGCTGATGAACGTGCCGACGACCGCCCACATCCTCGGCGGCGCGGTGATCGGCCACAGTCCCGAGGACGGCGTCGTCGACGCTCGCCAGCGGGTCTTCGGCTACGAGAACCTGCTCGTCTGCGACGGCTCGGCGGTGCCGGCGAACGTCGGCGTCAACCCCAGCCTGACGATCACCGCACTCGCCGAGCACGCAATGAGCGAGGTCCCCGCGGCCTCAGAGCCGAGCTACGAGGCGAACCTCTCGGCGACGTAGCCCCAGTTGACGACGTTCCAGAAGGCGTCGATGTATTCGGGCCGTTTGTTCTGGTACTTCAGGTAGTAGGCGTGCTCCCAGACGTCGCAGCCGAGCAGCGGCGTGGTCCCGTCGGAGATCGGCGAGTCCTGGTTGGGGGTCGAGACGACCGCGAGGCCGGAGGAGTCTTTGACCAGCCAGGCCCAGCCGGAGCCGAAGCGGGCGATGCCGGCGTTTTTGAACTCCTCTTTGAAGGAGTCCAGCGAGCCGAAGGTGTCGCTGATCGCTGAGGCCAGCTCACCGCTCGGCTCGCCGCCGCCGTCGGGGCTCAGCATCTGCCAGAAGAGCGTGTGGTTGTAGTGGCCGCCGGCGTTGTTGCGGACCGCGGCCTGCTTGTCGCCGGGCAGCGCCGAGAGGTTGCGGAGAACGTCCTCGACGTCGCGGTCGGCCCACTCGGTGCCCTCGAGCGCGGCGTTGGCTTTGTCGACGTAAGCCTGGTGGTGTTTGTCGTGGTGAACGCGCATCGTCGCCTCGTCGATGTGGGGCTCTAGCGCGTCGTAGGGGTACGGCAGGTCAGGTACGGAGAAAGCCATCCCAGCTCCTTGTTTCGGTTTGAAGTCCGAGCCGGAGCCTAACCATTCCCGCCTTGCGCCCGGGGCACCGCCGCCGCATCGCCGCCGGTCCATTCGTTGAACCGGTACCACGCCGGCTTCGCCTCCCGCTCCTTGTTCAGCAGCCCGGCCGAGTGACAGAAGACGCAGGTGCCGCCTTCGTCGGTCCAGGTGAACCACCAGACGCCGCCGACGCCCCAGCGGATGCGGTTGGCGGAGAGCATCGAGAACGCCTTCGAGAGCTGGAAGGCTTGGCCGAAGAGCCCACGCTGCCAGCGGGTGGGGCCTTCCTCGGAGCCCCAGCCGAGCTCGGTGACGAAGAGCGGGGTGCCGAAGTCGCGGTAGCGGCGCATGATCCGGCGCAGGTTGTGCAGCTGCGCCCCCATCGCAGTGGCGTCGGCAACGTATGGGTGCAGGCCGACCCCATCGAAGTACTTCTTGACGTTATGGGCGCGGTAGAAGCGCGCAAGGAAGTCGCCGGAAGCGATGTTGGGCGGGATCTGCAGCGGCCGGCCGAAGAGGCCGCCGAGGATCACCTTCGAGCCCGGCGCTTGGCGGTGGATGACTCCACCGGCGATCCGGATCAGCCGGGCGAAGCGCCGCGGTTCCGGGCCGGTCGCAAAGGTGACGAGGTTCTCCTCGTTCCAGATCTCCCAACGGCGGACCGGGAAGTACGGAAGTTCGTCTTCTTCGCGCCAGAAGGAGCCGCCCGGCCCGTAGCGCTTGACCGCCGCCCGCACGAAGGAGGCCCAGGCCCGCCGCTGCCGAGCCGTGGTCACCGGGAGGTCAATCCCCAGCGGCGCGACCCATTTCGGCGAGGCGGTGATGAAGGGGAAGACTTCGAGTTCGGCCTCGGCCGCAAGCCGCACTTCGTGGTCGAACCCATCCCACTGCCGTTCGCTGAAAGCCGGGTTCTGCGGCTCGATCCCAGCCCAGAAGAGCGGGAGGCGGACGCTGCGGACATCAGCTTCCCGCATCAGCCTGTAGTCCTTCGCCGTCCCCGGGTTCTGCGGCGAGACGCCGATGAAACCCGGCGGCAAGTAGCCAGGCGCCGCCACCGGCATCGTCGCCAGCGCCAGCAGAGCCAGGATCGTCGCAATCACGCCTCGAGCCATCTTCATCGAATGGGAACCGCTCCCCCGCTCAAAGTAGCGGGGACCACCTCCCGGCCCCCACTTCCCCCGTCTGGGATAATCGACTCCTCTCGGGGCGTGGCGCAGCCTGGTAGCGCGCACCGTTCGGGTCGGTGAGGTCCCCGGTTCAAATCCGGGCGCCCCGATAGGAAGCTCTCACGAACCACCGCCGAAGAAGCAGGGGTGGGGGACCAGAGGCAATGCTCTTTGGCGGTTTCTCCTCTAGAGGGCACCGAGGAATCCTTTAGATTAGATGGATGGGTCCCGAGCGGGAGCGGGAAGTCCACGAAGAGTTGAAACGAGTGCTCGTCGAGTGCTACTCGATCGGGTACACGGCTGGCTACTTCCGCAATGACTTGGCGAACAGCAATCCAGCCGAGCTATGCCTTCGATACACGCTTAATCCTCCTTCATCAGGACTGATGACCTTGGTTGAACTGAACCGCTTGGACCTCTCAGTCGAGAACGTAGTGTGGAAATTTCGAGGAGATTTCCCTGCGGAGGCAGTCTCGAAGGCCCGTGCACGGCTTGCAGAACTCGGCTTTGACGTAGTTACGCAGACCAGCTAATGACGTATGCCCTCACCGTTGCCACTTCGGGAGTGGGATGTCTACTTCGTCGGCGCGGGGTTATCTTGCGCCCTCGGATTGCCGAACACGGCCATGCTTCTCGACGAGGTCTTGGAACTGGCGGCCCGGTCACCCCGCTGGAGTCGCTTGGAACTTCGGGAGGACCTTGAGAGGGCGTTTCAATTCTTCTACCCCGATGCGGTGCACGAGGGGTACATGCCGGATGTCGTCGACTTCTTTTCGGCGCTCCGCACCTACTTGGACGTTGGCGCTGGTCTCCCCGGCGGGTTCAAGGACGCTCCTTCCCTCTACCGATCTCTGCGGCTCGCCATCGCCCAAGTACTGGTCGAACGCACCAAGGAAGCTCGCCAAGCAATCAAAGCTTCTCATCCTGACCTAGATGAGATTGTGCAGCCAGGCAACATCGTCATAACCTCCAATTGGGACGTGCTAATCGAGCGCTACGCGCAGCAACATGGGGTTCCGGTCCGTCTTTCCGGGACCGGTGATTCGGAAGAGCTCGTTCTCCTCAAGCTGCACGGATCGGTTGACTGGTGTATTGGCGGGCAGACCAGAAAAAAGGGAACGGTGAGGAACTACGCAACCCTGAGCGAGCGAATGTTTGCAACCCGCTCTTACCAACCCTCTATCCCGTCAAAACTCGACCGGGCGCAGATGGCATTGCGTATGCGGGCCATCGAGAATTGGGGCAGGGCTTGGCGGATCATCAGCAGCTTTTCGGCGGAGCCCTACATGGTGACGATGGCGAGAGGAAAGACGGGCGACTTGGGGCCGCTTGGGAACGTGTGGCGGGATGCCTACGGCGCACTTAGTAGGGCTCGAAGCCTCGAGATCATCGGATACTCAATGCCTCCGGATGACATCGAGATTCGGACGCTGCTCCGGGCCGGAGTTCAGAGAGGAGAAGACCTGGATGGCGTGATCGTGCGGAATCCAGCACCAGAGGTACACCTCCGTGTTCGGCAATATCTCGATCGAAGGGTCGAATCCGACTATCGCGGCGTTGCTCTGCCCGAGTCGATCTAGCCGCCGAGCGGTAGGGAAAGGGGCACAGGTCGAGCTCGAAATGCCCAATCGGCTCAGGGTTCACGAGAAGGAGTAGCCGCTTCCAGGCCGAAGCTGCCACGGCTCCCGGCCGGGACGAGCTCTAGGTACTCCGGGTGCCCGGCAATGTGGTCGCGGACGTACGAGCAATACGGGAGCACTTCGAGCTCGGCCTCCTGCGCCTCGCGCAGGGCGAACTCGACCAGCTCGGCCGCCAGACCCTGGCCGCGGGTAGTCAGGCTCGACCCCGGTGTGGGTGAAGGCGCGAACGTTGGCGTCTTGGCTGTAGTCAACGACCCCGACGACCCGCCCGTCAAGGCTGAGCTCGTAGCGCGAGTGCTCCGGGGCGTGGGTGATGCTCTTCTCGGGCACATTTCCGCACTACCCGCTGTCCGCGTTGTCTAAGAGCGCCAAATCGGCCGCTAGGGTCTTCTCAATGGACCCCTCCCCCGCCTTCGAGGTCCACGAGGCAAACCTCCACGGCCACCGCGCCGTCTACCGGGTGATCGGCAGCGGCCCGAACCTCGTCCTGATCCACGGGATGATCAACTCCTCGCGGCACTGGGAGGAGGTGGCGAGGCGACTGGCTGGCTCCTACCGGGTGATCGCCCCTGACCTGATCGGCCACGGCGACGCGGCGACGCCGCGCGGCGACTACTCGCTGGGCGCCCACGCGGCGAGCATCCGCGACCTGCTGACGACGATCGGCGTCGAGCGGGCGACGATCGTCGGGCACTCGCTCGGCGGCGGCGTCGCGATGCAGTTCTTCTACCAGTTCCCCCAGCGCACCGAGCGGCTGGTGCTGATCTCCAGCGGCGGCCTCGGGGACGACGTCAGCCCGCTGCTGCGCGGCGCGGCCCTGCCCGGGTCGGCGGCGCTGCTGCGCTTGGCGACGCGGCCGCAGGTGGTCGGCGGCCTCGCCGCCGCCGGCGCCCGCCTCCGGGCCCGCGGCAACAGCACCGGCGTCTACTTACAGGCGGTGGCACGGGCGCTCGGGCCGCTGCAGGAGCCCGGCTCCCGCCGCGCCTTCCTGCAGACGCTGCGCTCGGTGATCGACGTCCAGGGTCAGAAGGTGAGCGCCCGCGACCGCCTCTACCTGCTTGGCGAGATGCCGACGCTGATCGTCTGGGGCGAGCGCGATCGCACGATCCCGCTCCAGCACGGTCTCGAGGCGCAGCAGTCGGTCCCCAACTGCCGCTTTGAGACGCTGCCGCGAGCCGCCCACTTCCCGAACCTCGAAGACCCGGAGGGGCTTGCGGACGTCTTGGCGAGCTTCATGGAGACGACCTCCCCCGCCCACATCGTCGACTCCGAGTGGCGCGACGTGATCGGCCGCCGCGCCCGGCTGCGGCGCGTCGCCTGACCGCATCTGGTTTCTGACACACCCCGCTGTGTCGAAACTCGGCTGCGCTATTCGACGGCGGCGATCGCCTTTTCGACCTGCCGCAGCGAAGGCCCTTCCTGCAGGGTCCTGGTTCCGCTCGGGCCACTGAGAACCATCCCCTGACCGACCCGGATGCCGAGGTTGCGGCCGAGCTCCTCCGAGACTTCCAGCCGTTTCTGGATCTCGCCGTCAGAACCGCCGTTCTCTTCGATGTCGCGTTCCCATTCTTCGATGTCGAGTTCCTCGACCCCACCGGCGATCGACTTCGAGAAGTCGCCGAAGGCGCGCTCGCTGCTGAAGCGTTCGGCTTCCTCCTGGCTGCGGAAGAAGAGGTAGATGTATTGCCAGCCGTAGCCCTGGTCGGCGGCTGCCTCGGCCCCATAGAAACCGAGCTCCTGCGGGGTTTCCGCGTTGGAGTAGTGGCGGTAGAGGAGCTTGACGTCTCCAGGGCGGACGTACTTTTCCATCAGGCCCGGAATCGTGCGGAGGAAGTCGTCGCGGCAGCTCGAGCACTGGACGTCGTTGAAGACCTGGATCGTCACCGGGGCGTCGTCGGAGCCGAGGCGGTCGCCTTCCTGCGGGACGCCGCCGAACAGTTCCTGGGCGTCGGCGATACCGGCGACGTGGACGATGCCCTTTTCCGGCTCCTGGGTCGAGACCTGGACGATCGTGTAGCCAAGGCCGACAAGCCCGAGCACGAGCAGGGCAGCGACCCAGATCCTGCCCCGCCGGGGCAGCGGTTTGGCGGCGACTTCAGAGGACATCCATGGGCATTATCGCGGGCGGACCGCCTCGACTGATTGCGCAATCTCCGCACTTCTACGGTTGACATGTTCTGCCCTCGGGATGAACATAGGCGCTACCCACTTCTAGCGACCGGGAGGTCAACGATGGCCCATCACCTCACCCCCGCCCAGCTTGCTGATCAGCTGCAGATGGAGCGACAGGAGGTGATTGGCAAGTGCGTCGAGTTGGGGGTGCCGATCTACCACGGCCGGATCGACCGAACGCTCTTCGAAAACTCGCTGCGCGGCATCACGGCCCCGCCGTCAAGCCAGGCTTCGCCCCGAGCTCGGCGCTGAACTAGACTCCCCCGGCAGATGTCGGGGAGAGGTACCAACTCGAAGACGATCGCCGATCTCCTGCCGCGGGCGGCAGAGATGTACGGGTCGGCCGTCGCCGTCAAGTCGAAGGAGGGCGACCGCTGGGTCGACCGCACTTTCGCCGAAGTGCGGGAGATCGTCCGTCCCCTTGCCTTCGGCCTCGTCACCCTCGGTGTGGAGAAAGGCGACCGGGTCGCGATCCTCGGCAACACCCGCCCGGAGTGGACTTACTTCGACTTCGCCGCGCTCTCGATCGGCGCAACCGTGGTCCCGATCTACCAGACCAACTCGCCCGAGGAGTGCCGCTACGTCCTCGAGAACTCCGACGCGAAGGTCGTCGTCGTCGAGGACGCCGAACAGCTGGAGAAGGTGCGGCAGGTGCGCGACCGACTGCCGCAGCTAGAGCAGGTCGTCTTGATGACCGGCAACGCCGAGGACGCGATCGCAACGGAGGACCTCGCCGCCAAAGGGGCCGGCGGGGACGACTCGACCTGGGCCGCCCTCTACGAGGCCGTCACCCCCGAGGACATCTGCACCTTCATCTACACCTCGGGCACGACCGGCCCGCCGAAGGGATGCGTGATCAGCCACGGCAACTACCGGGCGATGCTCGACATGGTCAACGAGGTCAGCGTCATCGAGGACGAGGACCTCGCCTACCTCTACCTGCCGCTCGCCCACTCCTTCGCCCTGCTGATCCAGTTCGGGACCTTCGACCTCGGCACCACGCTCGCCTACTGGGAGCGGGATCCGCTGAAGATCCTCCCCAACCTGGCCGAACTGAAGCCGACCTACTTCCCCTCGGTGCCGCGGATCTTCGAGAAGATCTACACCGCCGCGACCAGCGGTATCGAGAAAGAGGGCGGCGCCAAAAAGGCGATCTTCAACTGGTCGATCAAGGTCGGCGCGAAGATGCGCGAAGCCGAACGCAGCGGTCGCAAGCCGGGCTTCCTGCTGCAGCGCTCCTACGCCTTTGCCGACAAGCAGGTGCTGTCGAAAATCCGCAACCTCTTCGGCGGCCGGATCCGGCTCGCGGTCTCCGGCGCGGCGCCGATCAACCCGGAGATCCTCCGCTTCTTCGACGCCGCCGGCGTGCTCGTGCTCGAGGGCTGGGGGATGACCGAGACCTCGACCGCGGCGACGATCTCGACGCCGGAGGACTTCAAGGTGGGGACGATCGGCAAACCGTTCCCCGGCTGCGAGGTGAAGATCGCCGAGGATGGCGAGATCCTCGTCAAGGGCCCCAATGTCTTCCAGGGCTACCACAAGAACCCGGAGGCGACGAACGAGACGATCGTCGACGGCTGGCTCCACACCGGCGACATCGGCGAGATCGACCCGCAGGGCTTCATCAAGATCACCGGTCGCAAAAAGGACATCATCATCACCGCGGGCGGCAAGAACATCACCCCCGCCAACCTCGAGGCCGAAATCAAGCAGCACCCGCTGGTCTCCCAGTGCGTCGTCGTCGGCGACCGCCGTCCCTACCTGGTGGCGCTGGTCACCCTCGACCCCGAAGAGGCGGTCAAATACGCCCAGGAGCACGACCTCCCCGAGGACCCCGCCCAGCTGGCCCAGAACCCCGACGTCAAGGCCGCGATCGAAGCCCACGTCGAGAAGATCAACCAGAACTTCGCCCGCGTCGAGCAAGTCAAGAAGATCTCGATCCTCCCCCACGACCTCTCCCAGGAGACCGGCGAGCTGACGCCGACCCTGAAGGTCAAGCGCGCCGTCGTCGCCCAGAAGCACGAGGGCGCGATCGAGCAGCTGTACGCCGCCTGACCGCAACGCCGGCGGCGGACTAGGACGCCTGGCCGCTCTGCCGCAGCAGGACCGACGTCGTCTGCTCGAGGACCCGGCGCCAGGTCGACGTTTCCTCGGGCTCTTCGTCTGTTGCGTTCTCGACGACGCGGCGGACGCGGCGCTCGGAGATTTCGAGACCGTGGCGCTCGGCGATCTCGTGGAATTTGTCGTAGTCGCGGGCGAGGGCGGCGGTGACGGTTTCGAAGCCGTGCTTGGCGATCTGCAGGCGACGGGAGTAATCCATGATCGGCGTGCCGAACATCAGCTCGTCGGTCGGCTCGGGCTCGAGCAGGACGATGTCGACGCCCGGGTATTTCTCCTGCCACTGCTCGACCGCCTGGTGGAGGCGCTGGTGGGCGATCAGGCGGAAGGTCTGGTTGGCGATCGCCGGCAGGCCCATGTCGGAGACGCGGCGGACGCGGCGGCCGGTGACGGTCGGGATCGTGTTCTGGAAATCGTTGACGTAGGGCACCAACGGGTTGACGACGACGATGAACTTCGCGCCCTTCTCGACGGCGATGTCGACGTTGGTCGTGGAGCGGATGCCGCCGTCGACGAACTGCCGTCCTTTCAGGTCGACCGGCTTGTAGACGATCGGCAGGCAGGTCGAGCACTCGACCGCTTTGGAGATCGGCACGTCGCTCCAGCCTTCCTCGCCGAAGACGATCCGCTCGCAGGTGTCGAGATCGGTCGCAGCCAGGTAGAGCTCGTTGTCGAGCAGGCGGAAGTCGTTAACACGATCGTCTTCGCTGAGCGCTTCCTCGACGTAGTCCGAGAGGCCGCGGCCGGAGTAGAGGCCTGCCGGTAGGGCCTCGGCAAGGCCGACGCCGATGTCGATCATCGAGAGCTCGCCGATCCGCGTCAGCTGCCGCAGCAGCTGGGCGGTCCGCAGAGGCAGCGCCGCCGCCTTGGTGAGGAAGCCGAGGTAGTTGGGCTTGAGGACTCGGCTGAGATCGAGGTCCTCGAGGTCGGAGGGGACGCGAGAGTTGATCACCTGCATCATTTCCTCGGGAGACACCCCGTTCGCCAGCATCGCGGCGACGAAGGAGCCGGCGCTGGTGCCGACGTAGACGTCGAAGTTGTTGACGGTGCTGTTCACCGCCAGCAGGTCGAGCGCGCGCAGCGCACCGATCTCGTAGACGCCGCCGGTGAAGCCGCCGCCGCCGAGGACGAGCGCAGTCTTGGAGCGCTTCGCGCGCCGGCCGCTCTTCGGGCGCGGCCCGTCCTTGGCCTGCGGATCGAGCTTGACGACCTTGCCCATGGGCTCGGATTCTATGGCCCCGTCCCGCCTGACGGACCATCTGCCGCTCCTTCGCGGGCCCGCCGTTGTTGTGTACGTCGATGCGCCGGCTCCTCGCCACGCTGCTCGTTTTCGTCGCCCCGCTGGCGGGCGCGGCGCCCGCCGACGCCTTCAGCGAGGCCGACCTGCGCTCGAAGCTCAACCGCGAGATGCGCCTCGGCGGCCCCGCCTCGGGCGCCTACGTCCGCGATCTCGCAAGCGGCGAGGAGCTCTTCGCGCTGCGCGAGAACGCCGCCCGGATCCCGGCGTCGGTCGAGAAGCTCTACACGACGGCGAGCGCGATGTTGCGCCTCGGCCCGTCGGCGACG
>DASZEL010000017.1:0-10428 GCA_035940865.1 Solirubrobacterales bacterium | reverse complement strand
ACGAGCTGACGGTGACGTACGGGACGCTCGACAACCTGTCGGAGCTCGCCGTCGAGGAGGGCGTCGAGGTCACAGCCGATCAGCAGCAAGGCTCGCCGCTCCTGTCGATCCTCATCAACTTCCTTCCGATCGTGATCATCGTCGGGTTCTTCTTCTTCCTGATGCAGCAGATGCAGGGCGGGGGGAACCGCGTGATGTCGTTCGGGAAGTCGAAGGCCCGGCTCGTGACGAAGGACCAGCCGAAGATCACGTTCTCCGACGTCGCCGGGCTGGACGAGGCGGTCGAGGAGCTACAAGAGATAAAGGAGTACCTCGAAGCCCCGCAGCGGTTCCAGGCGATGGGGGCGAAGATCCCGAAGGGCGTCCTTCTCTACGGGCCCCCCGGCACCGGTAAGACGCTGCTCGCACGCGCGGTCGCGGGCGAGGCCGGGGTGCCGTTCTTCAGCATCTCCGGCTCGGACTTCGTCGAGATGTTCGTCGGCGTCGGCGCGAGCCGCGTGCGAGACCTCTTCGAGCAGGCCAAGGCGAACGCCCCGTCGATCGTGTTCATGGACGAGATCGACGCAGTCGGGCGGCACCGCGGCGCCGGCCTCGGCGGCGGCCACGACGAGCGCGAGCAGACGCTGAACCAGCTCCTCGTCGAGATGGACGGCTTCGAAATGAAGGACAACATCATCTTGATCGCGGCCACCAACCGGCCCGACATCCTCGACCCGGCGCTGCTGCGGCCCGGCCGCTTCGACCGCCAGGTCGTCGTCGACCGTCCCGACCGCAAAGGCCGGAAGAAGATCCTCGAGGTCCACACCCGTGGCAAGCCCCTGGGGCGCGAAATCGACCTCGACACGCTCGCCGGTCAGACCCCCGGCTTCACCGGCGCTGACCTGGCGAACCTGATCAACGAGGCGGCGCTGCTCACCGCTCGCACGGGCAGCCGCGAGATCACGATGAAGGAGCTCGAGGAGGGGATCATGCGGGTGATCGCCGGCCCCGAGAAGAAGACCCGCGTGATGAGCGAGAAAGAGCGCCTCGTCACCGCCTACCACGAGGTCGGCCACGCGATCGTCGGGCAGCTGCTCGAGCACACCGACCCCGTCCACAAGATCTCGATCATCAGCCGCGGCCAGGCGCTCGGCTACACGATCAGCCTGCCGACCGAGGACAAGTTCCTCACCACCCGCGCGGAGCTGACCGACACGATGGCGATGACCCTGGGCGGCCGCGCCGCCGAGGAGATCGTCTTCGGCGAGATCACCACCGGGGCCTCCAATGATCTTGAAAAGGTGACCGAGACGGCGAAGCAGATGGTGATGCGCTTCGGGATGTCCGAGCGCCTCGGCCCGCGCGTCTTCGGTCACGACCGCGGCCAGCCGTTCCTCGGCCGCGAGTTCAGCTCCGAGCCCGACTACTCCGACGAGATCGCCCGCGAGATCGACGACGAGATTCGCCGCATCGTCGAGAGCGCCCACCAGACCGCCAAGAGCCTGTTGAGCGAGCGTCGCGACGACCTCGAGCGGGTCTCCAAGCTGCTGCTGGAGCGCGAGACGATCGACGCCAAGGAGTTCGTCGCCCTGCTCGACGGCAAGCCGGCGGAGGAAGTCTTCGCCGACGAGGAGGAGCCGAGCAAGCCCGCCCCGCCGGCACCGACGGCCGAACGGCCCCAGCGCGAGGGCGCCCGGCCGACGCCGCGCCCGCGCCCAGGCTTCGCCGGCGGCGACGCTTCTTAGCGGAGTCCGCATGACCAAGTTGATGGGGGTGGTCAACGTGACCCCCGACTCGTTCTCCGACGGGGGGCTGTACCTCGATCCCGAGGCGGCGATCGGGCACGGGCGGGAGCTGGCCGTGGCGGGAGCGGAGATCCTCGACCTCGGCGGCGAATCAACGCGGCCGGGGGCAGACCCGGTGGGCGAAGAGGAGGAGCTGAGGCGCGTCGTCCCCGTCGTCCAGGGACTTCAAGGAACTGGAGCTCAGATCAGCGTCGACACCTCGAAGGCCGCGGTCGCCGCGGCGGCGCTCGACGCCGGAGCCGAGATCGTCAACGACGTCACCGCCCTCCGCGGCGATCCGGACATGGCTTCGGTCTGCGCCGAGCGCGGCGCCACCGTCGTCCTCATGCACATGCTGGGGGACCCGCGCACGATGCAACGGGACCCGCGCTATGACGATGTCGTCAACGACGTCAAGGCGTTCCTCGGCGCCCGCCTCGAAGCCGCCGTCGCGGCAGGGATCGACGAGGACCGGGTCTGGCTCGACCCCGGCATCGGCTTCGGCAAGACCGGCGCTCACAACATGGAGCTGCTGCGTCGGCTGGGGGAGTTGCGCGAGCTGGGCCGGCCGCTGGTGGTTGGCACCTCGCGCAAGAGCTTCATCGGCAAGGTCGACGGCTCGCCCGCCGACCAGCGTCTGGGCGGCACGGTCGCCTCCTCGATCCTCGCCGCCGTCGAGGGAGCCGACGTCCTCCGCGTCCACGACGTCGCCGAGCTGCGCCAAGCGCTCACCGTGGCCGCGGCGATTCTCGGGTAGCGTCCCCGCTCATGGAGAGGCACGACAACGGGATCGAGTCGAGCGCGGAAATCGAGCTGCGCGGCCTCTCGATCTACACCCACCATGGCGTCTCGGAAGCCGAGCAGGAGGTAGGGCAGCGGCTCGAGTTCGACATCTCCTTCGATGTCCCCGACTGCGACGCGATGCTGACCGATCGGCTCGAGGACACCGTCGACTACGGCCAGGTCTGCGACATCGTCACCCTCGCCGCGACCGAGCGCAGCTACAAGACGCTGGAGCGCCTGGCGCAGGTGGTGGGGGAGCGGCTGATGGAGCGCTACGGCTGCGAATCGGTGCGGGTCCGCGCCGCCAAGCCCGAGCCGCCGCTGCCGCTGGCGATCCAGGAGGTGGCCGTCGAGGTCACCCAGGAGCGCGCGGTAGAAGAGGAAGAAGACGAAGGCAACCGTTAGGCCGATGTCCCCGGAGCGGCGGATCGGCTATCTCGGACTCGGCTCCAACGTCGGCGATTCCGCCGGCCACCTGCGCGCGGCGATCGAGCTGCTGGAAGCGGAGGGGATCGAGATCGACGCCGTCTCCTCCACCTACGTCACCGAGCCGGTCGGTGAGATCCTCGACCAGCCCGACTTCCTCAACGCCGCCGTCCGCATCCGCACCGACCTGGAGCCCGAAGGGCTCCTCGACGTCTGCAAGCGAGTAGAGGCCGAGCGCGGCCGCCAGTTCGACCTCCCCCGCCACAGCCCTCGCCCGCTGGACGTCGACCTGCTCCTCCTTGGCGAGGTCGAGATGAGCAATGACCGCCTCACCCTCCCCCACCGCGAGGTGACCACCCGTAGGTTCGTCCTCGTCCCGTTGCTCGAGCTCGACCCGGAGCTGACGCTGCCGGACGGGACCCGGCTCAGTGAGGCGCTAGACGCGCTGGGACCCGGTCAGCAGGTCGAGAAGAGCACTTAAGAAAGGGGGTCGGTCCATCGCAGACCCTCGAAGCGGCCGAAGTCACGGTCGCTGGAGCAGAGCTCGGCGCCATGTTCGATTGCCAGCGCCGCGAGATGCGCGTCACTGGTCAGGTTTCCCGCGACTCCGAGGGGCTGCAGCAGCCTGCGCATCAGGGCGGCGTGGTCCGGACCCGGAGTGAGGGTCGAGGCCACCGGGCGAGCCAGCCACTCTTCGACATATCCAAAAGCTTCATCGGCGTCCATCGGGTCTTCGAAAGCGGCCGGGTTCGTCGAGATGCGGATGAAGCCCAAGAGCACCGGCCAGGCGAATGCGACCTCCTCGGTTCCGGATAGCACGCTCTCGAGCCATGCCCGTGCCGTCGCATGTCGCGGCGCCGCAGCATCCACCGCGTAGAGCAGCAGGTTGACGTCGGGCAGCTTCACTTCCGCAGGGAAAGCCTGCGCAGCGTCTCCGCGTCCTCCAGATCCCCCGCGAGTCGGAGCGCCCGATCGAGATCGACTCCGGGTCGCGCCCGGAGCGCTCGGGGCCGTACTTGGTAAGGGTCCGCAGCCGTGGGGGTCCCGGCTCGAAGGCCGCGCCTGACGCTGATGTTGAGAATTTCCTTGAAGGAACGCTTCTGACGCCGGGCTTCCTCCTTCAGCTTGGCCGCAACGTCATCGTCTAACGTGACCGTCGTGCGCATGAAGTCATCATACCAGCAGCAACCGTGCTGTCATGATGCCTATCGCTTAGGAAGAAGGCTGCTTCAAGGCGCCAGCCACCCGGCCGGCAGAACCGGCGGCATCCGGCCGGGGTAGTTCGGGACGATCCGTCTCGCGAGCGCCCCGGCCGGGCGCTTCTCGATCATCGGCTTCAGGTCGTCGAGGGTCAGCGCCAGGCCGATGCTGGAGGCGATCTGAAAGTCGGCGACGTTGAGCTGGTCGCCGTTCAGGGTGCCGTCCGCGATCCAGGCGTCGACGCGGTCGAGCAGGGCCGGCAGCTTTGCCGCCGCCGCCCGCGCGTTCTCGTCGCTTGCTTCGTTGAAGCGGGCGGAGAGGGCGACGAGCGGGCCGCCGGTCTTCACCGCGAGGTCGATCGGGACACCTAGCCTGGCGCCCTCCGAATAGCTCTTCAGCGGGGAGCGGTCCTGCTTGAAGCCCCACCAGAGCAGCTGGCGGATCGGGTGCTGCAGCTCTTCGTCGCCGAAGCGCTCGGCCTCTTCGACGGCGGCGCGCATTGCCGGGTCGGCGGGGAAAAGGGGCGGGTCGGGTCGTAGGCGCTCGAGCTCGCGGGCGATCTGCCGCGAGCCCTGGACCTTGTCGCCCTCGATCTTCAGCGCCGGCACGGTGACGCCGGGGAAGCCGACCGCCCGCAGCACGCCCTTCGAGACCACCGGCATCAGGTCGGTGCGCTTGAAGGCGATGCCCTTGTGTTCGAGCATCAGCGCCGCGGCGTAGCTGGGGTGCGAGCCGGGGATGACGTAGAGACGGGCGTCCATCGGACGATCCTATGCGGAAGCAGGCCCCTTTGGCTACCTGGCCAGTTCTTCCCGGGGATAATCCCCCGATGCTCCTCGCGGTCGACGTCGGCAACACGCAGACCCACCTCGGCGCCTTCGACGGCGATGACCTGGTCGAGCACTGGCGCTTCCAGACCCGCTCCGGCGCAACCGGGGACGAGCTCGCCGAGCGGATCGCCGGCCTCTTCTCGCTCTGCGGCCGCTCCTTCAGAGAGGTCGACGCGGTCTGCGTTTCCTCGGTGGTGCCGCCGCTCGGCAGCCAGTTCGAGGAGCTGGCGCGGCGCTACCTCGACGCGGATTGCCTGACGATCGGGCCCGGGGTCAAGACCGGGATGCCGATCCGGATCGAGAACCCGCTCGAGGTCGGCGCCGACCGGCTGGTCAACGCGATCGCCGCCTACGACCGCTTCGGCGAGGCCTGCGTCTCGGTCGACTTCGGCACCGGCATCAACATCGACGCGGTCTCCGCCGATGGCGAGTACCTCGGCGGCGCGATCGGCCCCGGCCTCGCCCCTTCACTCAGCGCCCTGATCGATCGCGCGGCCCGGATTACGCGGATGGACCTCGAAGAGCCGAAAGAAGCAATCGGGCGTTCGACCCGCGCCGCGATCAACTCCGGCTTCATCTTCGGCTTCGCCGGCCTGATCGACGGCATCGTCAGGCGGATCGAAGACGAACTCCCGAACCCGCGCCTGCTCGCCACCGGCGGCTACGCCGCCGCGGTCGTCCCCTTCACCGAGACGATCGACGAGGTCGACGATCTGCTGACCTTGAAGGGCCTACGCCTGATCCATGAGCGCTCCTCATAAACAGCCATCTCCTCCGCTAGCGCGTCCGGGGATGGCTGCGCTCACCGAGCCGTTCGAAATCGGCGGGGTGCCGATCGCCAACCGCGTCCTGCTGGCGCCGCTGGCCGGGATCGGCAACTGGTTCGTCCGCCTGCAGGCAAAACGCCACGGCGCCGGGCTTGCCGTCTCGGAGATGGTCTCCAGCTTCGCCCTCCACTACCGCAACGAGCGCACGCTGCGGGACCTGATGCGGATCCACCCCGACGAGCACCCGGTCTCGATCCAGCTCTTCGGCCACGACGCCGAGGTGATGCGCTCGGGCGCCGAGATCGCCGCGAAGGCAGGCGCGGACCTGATCGACATCAACATGGGCTGCCCGGTCCCGAAGGTGCGCAAGACCGGCGCCGGCGCCCAGCTCCTGCGCGACCAGGAGCTGGCACTGGCGCTGGCCCGGGGCGCCGCCGAGGGCAGCGGCCTGCCGGTGACGGTGAAGCTGCGCTCGGGGATCGAGGCCGGCGACCGCTCCGGGTTCGAGCTGGCGATCCGCCTCGTCGAGGAGGCCGGCGTCGCCGCGATCGCCTTCCATCCCCGCGTCGCCACCAAAGGTCACAAGGGCTCGCCCGACTACGCGCTGGCGCGCGAGCTGGTCGAGCGGATCGAGGTGCCGGTGATCATCTCCGGTGGCCTCTCCAGCGCCGCGGCGGCCCGGCGCGCCTACGAGGAGTCGGGCGCCGACGCGGTGATGATCGCCCGCGGCTCCTTCGGCAACCCCTGGGTGTTCGAGGAACTCACCGGCCGCCGGGCCGAGCCGCCAAGTCGCAAGGAGATGGTCGCCGAGTGGCTGTGGGTGCTCGACCGGGCCGAAGAGCACCTCGGCGAGGAGCGCGCCGAGCGCTACCTGCGCAAATTCCACCCCTGGTACGCGGAGCGGCTGGAGGCGCCGAAGGAGGTTGCCGAGGAGCTGCAGCGCAGCGCCGATCTGGCCCGCGCGAGGGAGCTGATCGGCGCGCTCGCGGCGCCCGTCGCAGTCGCCTGAGCAGGGCGTCCAGAACCCACTTTGGCCAGCCGGCCACCCTCGCTATAATCCCGCGACCCGTGCCTGGGATTGCTGCCGAAGCCGGCCGCATCAGGCGCGTTTTTTTAGGTCTAAGGGGACCGGCCAGGGTCCCTTTTTCAATCCAAAGCGAGGTCGTCAAGTGCGTCAGGCCGTCATCACTCCCGAGGGACTGGAAAAACTGAAAGAGGAAATCGAGTTCCTCTCGACGACCAAACGGCGCGAGGTCGCGGCCCGGATCAAGGAGGCGCGCGAAGGCGGCGATATCTCCGAGAACGCCGAATACGACGACGCCAAGAACGAACAGGCCCTGCTCGAGGCGCGGATCGCCCAGCTGGAAGAGAAACTGCGCCGCGCCCAGGTGATCGATGAGAAGGCGATCAGCACCGACGAGGTCGCCTTCGGCTCGATCGTCCACGTCAAAGACCAGAAAACCGGCGACTCGCAGAAATTCCAGATCGTCGGCTCGACCGAGGCGAATCCTCTGGAACACAAGCTCTCCAACGAGTCGCCGATCGGCAAAGCGCTGGTCGGCAAAAAGCGCAACGACATCGTCACGGTCGAGGTCCCGCGCGGGCCGAAGAAAAAACTCAAAATCACCAAGATCGAGAAGGCCGGCTGAGGCTCGTTAGGCTCGCGCCCTGATGAGCGAGCCCAGCGAGCAGCAGGAGCAACCGGACCTCTCCCAGGTACTCGAGGACCGGCGCGAGAAGCTGGAGCGGATCCGCGAGGCCGGGATCGAGCCGTTCCCGCATGAGTTCTCGGGGCGGGAGGAGATCGCCGAGGTGCGGGCCGCCCACGAGGGGTTGGCGCCCGGGGTCGAGACCGAGTCGCGCCACCGGGTCGCCGGGCGGATCGTCGCCCGCCGCGGCCACGGCAAGGCCTGCTTCCTCGACGTCCGCGACGGCAGCGGCCAGATCCAGCTGCACGCGCGCCAGGATCTGCTGGGGGAGGAGGCCTACGCGCTCCTCGTCGATCTCGACCTCGGCGACATCGTCGGTGCCGAGGGGACGGCGATGGCGACCCGGCGCGGCGGTGAGCTCTCGCTCTCGATCGACCACTGGCGGCTGCTGGCCAAGAGCCTGCGCCCGCCGCCCGACAAATTCCACGGCTTGGAGGACACCGAGACCCGCTTCCGCCGCCGCGAGCTCGACCTGATCGCCAACGAGGAGAGCCGCCGCGCCTTCCGCACCCGCGCCCGCACGATCTCGGAGATTCGCCGCTGGTTCGACGAGCACGGCTTCGTCGAGGTCGAGACGCCGGTCCTGCAGCCGCTATACGGGGGCGCCCTGGCGCGGCCGTTCACCACCCACCACAACGCCCTCGACCGCGACTTCTACCTGCGAATCGCCACCGAGCTCTACCTCAAGCGCCTCGTCGTCGGCGGCATCGATCGCGTCTACGAGCTCGGCAAGGACTTCCGCAACGAGGGCGTCTCCCACAAGCACAACCCCGAGTTCACGATGCTGGAGTGGTACGAGGCCTACGCCGACTACGAGAAGACCGCGCACGACCTCGAGATGGTGGTTGCCGAAACCGCCGAGCGGGTGTTGGGGACGACGAAGGTCCAGCGCGGCGAGGTCGAGATTGACTTCGCGCCGCCGTGGCGGCGGATCACCCTGCGCGAGGCGATCCTCGAGCGGGCCGGGATCGACATCGTCGAACACCCGACTCGCGAGGCGCTGGCGAAAGCGATCGGAACCGAGCCGGACCCCGCCGAGGGTTGGGGCAAGCTCGTCGACGGGTTGCTCTCCAAGGAGGTCGAGCCGGGGTTGATCCAGCCGACCTTCATCTTCGACTACCCGGTCGAGCTCTCGCCCTTCGCCAAGCGCCACCGCTCCGAGGCGGGGATGGTCGAGCGCTGGGAGGCGTTCGTCGGCGGCGTCGAGGTCGCCAACTCCTTCACCGAGCTCAACGACCCGGATGAGCAAAGACGCCGCTTCGAACAGCAGGCGGCGGAGGTCGCGCGCGGCGACGAGGAGGCCCAGCCCTACGACGAGGCCTTCGTCGAAGCGCTCGAACAGGGGATGCCGCCGACCGGCGGCGTCGGCCTCGGCATCGACCGCCTGGTGATGATGTTCACCGGCGCGAAGACGCTGCGGGAAGTCTTGCTCTTCCCGGCAATGCGGACTTAACCTGCACGTCTGTGCCCGCAATTGGACGGGAACGTGACGGGTCTCGCGTGAAATCTCGCTCTTAGCGCCCTAACTGCACCCGGAGCCGGACATCCGACCCCGGTAGAGTTAAGGGACAGATGGACGCCTCCCGATAGGGAACACAGGCGTTCGGCGGTACAAATCCGGGTAGCCCGGGTTTGTTCAACCAGGAAGAGGTCTTCATTGTTCGAGCGATTCACCGAGAGAGCTCGCCAGGTCGTCGTCCTAGCGCAGGAGGAGGCCCGGACGCTCAAGCACAACTACATCGGCACCGAGCACATCCTGCTGGGCCTGCTCCGCGAGGAGGAGGGCCTCGCCGCCCGCGTGCTCGAGTCGCTCGACATCACCGTGGAACGCGTGCGCTCGCAGGTCGTCCGCATCGTCGGCTCCGGCGAGGAGGTGACCTCCGGCCAGATCCCGTTCACGCCCCGCGCCAAGAAGGTCCTCGAGCTGGCGCTGCGCGAGGCGCTCTCGCTCGGCCACAACTACATCGGCACCGAGCACATCCTGCTCGGGCTGGTGCGTGAGAACGAGGGCGTTGCCGCTCGCATCCTGCTCGACTTCGACGCCGACAGCGACAAGATCCGCAACGAGGTGATCCGGATGCTCTCCGGTCCCGGCGGTCGGCGCCAAGGTGGGGGCGGCGGTGGTGCTTCGGGCGAGGGCAAAAAGTCTTCGAAACTGCTCGACCAGTTTGGGCGCAACCTCACTCGCCTCGCCGAGGAGGGCAAGCTCGACCCGGTGATCGGCCGCGAAACCGAGATCGAGCGGATCATGCAGATCCTCTCCCGCCGCACCAAGAACAACCCGGTGCTGCTCGGCGAGCCCGGCGTCGGCAAGACGGCCGTCGTCGAGGGCCTTGCCGCGAGGATCACGAACGGGGAAGTCCCCGAGCTGCTGCGCAACAAGCAGATCTACACGCTCGACCTGGCGGCCCTGGTCGCCGGCTCGAAGTACCGCGGCGAGTTCGAGGAGCGCCTGAAGAAGGTGATGAAGGAGATCACCCAGCGCGGCGACATCATCCTGTTCATCGACGAGCTCCACAACCTCGTCGGCGCCGGCGCAGCCGAAGGCGCGATCGACGCAGCGTCCATCCTGAAGCCGGCACTCGCCCGCGGCGAGCTCCAGACGATCGGGGCGACGACGCTCGACGAGTACCGCAAGTACCTGGAGCGCGACGCGGCGCTCGAGCGCCGTTTCCAGCAGATCCGGGTCGACGAGCCGATCGTGGACGACACGGTCGAGATCCTGCGCGGCCTCCGCGACCGCTACGAGGCGCACCACCGCTGCAAGATCACCGACGACGCGCTCCGCGCGGCGGCGACCCTGGCCGACCGCTACATCCAGGACCGGCACCTGCCCGACAAGGCGATCGACCTGATCGACGAGGCCGCGTCGCGGATGCGCATCAAGACGATGACCGCGCCGCCGCGCTACCGCGAGCTCGAGGACGAGATCGAGAACGTTCGCAAGGAC
>DASZEL010000016.1:0-26563 GCA_035940865.1 Solirubrobacterales bacterium | reverse complement strand
ACGCCAAGGCCAAGGAGTACGTCCACTCCGCCCAGGTGGCGATGGAGACCTGCAACACCGAAAAAGGCGGCACCTACAGCGGCTGCACCGAAGCCGCTCTGAAGACGATCGAGCCGACGCTGAACAGCGCCGTCTTCAAAGAAGTGAAAGTGGAAGAAGGCGAAGTCGCTTACAAAGTCGCGATCGAAGGCGCCAAGTCCACCCAGAAGTTCTGGGTCGAACGGAGCAAAGCCGGCGTCCTCGGCTACAAATGTGAAGTCGCAGCCACGGGCGGTTGCCCCACGGGCGGCGACTGGTCGAAAGGCTGATCTGGGCTAGTCGGCTTAGCCAGACCTGAAGTCCAGAGGGCGGGCCATGTGCCCGCCCTCTGGCGTTCTCGGCCACACGGCCACCCGGGCTAAGCCCCATGCCCTTCCCGACCGATACATCCTCGATGCTCCGAACTCCCCTCTCGCTTCTCGCCGCGGCGCTTTGCGCCCTCGCGCTCTGCGTCCCCGGCGCCGTCGCAGCGCCGGCCGAATTCGCCGGCTCTTCGGCTGACGGAGAAAAGGTCTTCTTCACCACCGCCGCCAAACTCGTCCCCGGCGACACCGACAACGGGTTCGTCGACGTCTACGAGCGGTTCTACGACGGGGCCGCCGGGATCGAAGCCTTCGTCACCCGCGAGATCTCGACCGGTCCGACCGGCGGCAACGACTCCTACAACGTGACCTTCGACGGCATCTCCAAGGACGGCAACTCCGCCTTCTTCAGCACCGCTGAGTCCCTGGTGGACGAAGACGAGGACCACAGCCGCGACGTCTACGAGCGCGACACGGTTAGCGGGGAAACCACGCTTCTCTCCGGCGCCTCCGCCCTCTGCGCAACCTGCGTCAACGCCGAGGTGCCGGTCACCTTCGTCGGCGCGACGCCGACGGGATCCAAGGTCTTCTTCGCCACCTCGGAGCGTCTGGTGGAAGCCGACGGAGACGGCGCCGGCGACGTCTACGCCCGTGACCCGGACGCCGACTCACCGCTGCTCGCCACGCCCGGCACCTCCGCTCCCGCGACCTTCCTTGGCGCCTCCGCCGACGGCTCGCAGGTCATCTTCGAAACGACCGACAAGCTCTCGCTTGCCGACACCGACTCCGAAGCCGATATCTACGAGCGCGACCTGGGCGGAGGGACGACGCGATTGGTCTCCGTCAACGGGACCTGTCCTGCTTCGCTCGCCGCCGAAGAGTGTGCGCCCGTGTACCGCAGCACCGCGGCTGGGGGCCAGGTCTTCTTCGAGACGAAGGCGCAACTGGTCGGCGGCGACAGCGACAAGTTCCAGGACGTCTACCAGTGGTCACCCCTAACCGGGACCGCCAGCCTGATCTCGGTCAGCAGCGAAGGCGAAGAAGGAAAAGGGGAATTCGACGCCGTCTTCGCCGGCGTTGCGGCGGCAGGCGCCACGGTGTACTTCGAAACGACCGAACAGCTCTCCTCCGGCGATAAAGACGAAGCAAATGACGTCTACGAGCAGGCGGGGGGGTCGACGACGCTGATCTCGTCCGGCAGCGCCGATATGCCGGCCTTCTTCAACGCGGCCTCCTCGGACGGCACGACTGTCGTCTTCAGCACGGTTGAGCCTCTGTCGGCTGGCGACCAGGGCGAAGAGTCCGACGTCTACGAGCGCAACGGCTCGACGCCGCTGCTCATCTCGGGGGGCAGCTCGTCGTTTGCTTCTACCTTCGCCGGCTCCTCCAGCGACGCCTCCCACGTGTTCTACGTCACTTCCCAGCAGCTGAACCCAGCCGACCTCGACGCGAACCCGGACATCTACAAGTGGGCGGGGGGCCTGCAGCCGACCCTGATCTCGGTCGGCCCGGTCGGCGGGAACGACATCTTCACCCCACACCTCTCGGCGGTGTCAGAAGACGCCGGCCACGCCTTCTTCACCACCCCGGAAAGGCTCACCGCCACCGACAACTTCGCTACCGAAACCGACGTCTACGACCGCACGCCGACGGAAACGGTCCTCGTCTCCGTCGGGAACTCGGCCCAGTTGCAACTGGGGCCGCCGGCGCCGTCGCTGACGGGCACGAACCCCGCATCGCCCAATCCGTCCACCGAACCTCGCATCCTCGGCCAAGCCGAAGCGGGCGCCTCGATCAAGCTCTACCCGACGGCTGACTGCTCGGGTGCTCCGGCTGAGACCGGAACCGCCGCCGAACTGAACAGCACGGGGGTGAAGGTAGTCGTCGAGGCCGGTTCGGCGACCACCTTCCACGCAACCGCCACCAACTCCAGCGGCGACACCTCGGCCTGCTCCCCCGGCTCGGTCACGTACGTGCAGCAGGACGCGCCCGCGCCGCCGGCAGAAGAAGGCGGCCAGGAAGGCGGGTCCTCCGGCGGCGGCTCGACCCCGCCGGACGGCGGGGGGACCTCGAGCACGGAATCGACCGGCGGCTCGAAGCCCGCAGGCACTCCCGCGGTGATCAAGATCGGCAACTTCCTCTACGTCGCACCACTGACGAGGATCACCTTCGGGCCCCTCGCGAAGACGCGGTCGCGGCGGCCGGTCTTCCAGTTCGTTGACGCCACCGAACAGCCCAACACGAGATTCATCTGCAGGATCGACCGGAAGTCGTGGAGACCCTGCAGCTCGCCGTACCGACCGAAGCGCCTCAGCCTCCACAAACACGTCTTCGCGGTAAAGGGCCAGAGCTTCGCGGGGCAGTGGGAGCAGCACCCGGTGCTGCGGAAATTCAAGGTGGTGGGTCGGTGAGGCGCACCTCGAAACTTCCCTCGCTCGAGAGCGAGAGCGGCCTCACCCTCGTCGAGATGCTGGTCGCGATGACCCTCGGGGTCATCGTCATGGGCGGCGTCCTGATCCTGCTGATCGGCGCAATGCGGAGTCAGCCGCGGCTGGAAAAGCAGAGCACCAACATTCAGACCGCGCGCTTCGTCCTTGAGCGGCTGACCCGGGAGATCCGCAACGGGATCGTGGTCGACAAAGCCACCGCTTCGTCGGTCTCCTTCCAGACCCTCGTGCGGCGGACCGCCTGCGGGGCCAGTACGACTTCGGCCAGCGCCGCCGCGGCGACCAGGTGCGAGGTCACCTACACCTGCTCGGGCAGCTCGTGCAGCCGGACCGAGTCGGCCCCCGGCATTTACACGGGGACCTCGGTGACGATCTTCTCGGGCCTGAACAACAGCGCCAGCGTGTTCTCCTACAAACCCGACTCGACCTCTCCGACCTACATCGAAGTGACCCTGAAGGTGCCGGATCCCAAGGGCACGGGCAGCCTCACGGTCTCGGACGGGGCCAGCATGCGCAACGCGACCCTGGGCTACTGATGCGCCGCGCTCTCGACAACCAGGATGGCTTCACCATCATCGAGGTCCTGATCGCCGCGCTGATCCTCGTGCTGGGGGCGATCGCCACGTTCGGCGTCCTCGCTTCGGCAACGGTGAGCACCCAGCGGGCGAAGGCGACCCAGGTGGCGCTCGACCGCGCCCAGCAGGAGATGGAGGCGCTGCGCAGCCTCGACGATGAAGAACTCGCCCTGACCGCGACGCCGCCCCCTTCGAGCGAAGTAGAAGACCCGAACTACCGCGTCCTCAACGGCAAGTTCGCCCTCAAGGGAGGGAGCGTCCCCTCGGAATACAAAGAGCTCGCTGAAAACGGCGATATCCGCTACCCCGACGAAACGGTGGAACACGGCATCGTCAGCCCCGGCCCGACCAGCTTCACCAGCGGCGACGTCAGCGGCAAGATCTACCGCTACATCGTCTGGCGAAACGACACCAGCTGCGCGGCGGAAACCTGTCCCGGCGAACAGGACTACAAACAGATCATCATCGCGGTCCGGCTCAACGCGACCGCCAACAAGGGCACGCCGGGCAATTACGTCGAAGTGCAGTCTGCCTTCATCGACCCCGAACACTCCGCCGCCGACAACCCGATCCCGGGGACCGAAGGCGTTGTCACCGCACAGCAGTTCTTCCTCTCGGATACCGCCTGCGCTGCTGCGGGGGCGACGGTTCGCCAGGAAGTGGCGGCCGATCACCTGCTGCACAACACGCTTGGCGTCTGCTCCAGCGGTCTCAAGACCGGGACGACCAAAGGCGCACCGGACGCGCTGCTGACGGGCGCCCCTCCGGATCCGACCCCGGAAGACGTCAACACCCCTCTGGTCTACGACTACTCGACCGACTACAGCGTCTACAACGTCCCGACGCCGGAAACCGCAAAGGGGATTCAGATCCGCCGCGACGAAACCAGCGGTTGCCACTACACGCCCGCCGGTACGACCGCCCCGCAATGGCAGGTACACCGATGGGTGACGGATCCGATGCCCAAGGAATTCAAGATGACCAGCGGCGAAGGCCTCGGCAGCGCCACCATCGACTTCTTCACCCGCGCCCTCAGCGACTCCCAGTACAGCGGCAAGCTCTGTATCTACCTCTTCGTCCGAGAAGAATCCGGTTCGACCTACACCGACACGATGATCACCGACAGCGAAGGCGGAGCTGCGTACTGGACCATCGTGCCCACCGGCGGCAACAAATATTGGCCGTCGGGCAAGTGGGAAGAGGTGACCAAGACGATGACCTTCAACGGCCCGATCAAAGTCGCCAAAGGAGCGCGGATCGGGCTCGCCCTCAGCGTTGAGCGAGCTGGGACGGGGGGCGACGCGATCTCGGTCCTCTACGACCATCCGCGCTATCGGAGCCGGATCGAGATCGCTACCACGACCCCGCTCGAAGGTGGATAGCCCGATGCTCCTGCAGGCGGCGATCCTCGCCTTCCTCGGGGGGCTGGCGGCGGGCAGCTTCGTGACCGTGGTCTCCCACCGGGTGCCGCGGGGCGAATCGATCGTCGGACCGCGTTCGCGCTGTCCCGGTTGCGGCACCCGGATCGCCGCCTACGACAACCTGCCGGTGATGTCCTGGTTGCTGCTCCGTGGCAAGGGGAGGTGCTGCGGCGAGCGGATCTCGGCCCGCTATCCGCTTGCCGAGCTCGGCCTCGGCCTCGCCTACCTGGCCACGGTCCTGGTACTGCGCCACGAGCCGGTCCAGCTTGCTCTCGGCCTGGTTCTCGTCACTGCCTTGATGGCGGTGACGATCACCGATTTCGAGCGGCGGATCATCCCCAACAAGGTCCTGCTGGCGGCGATGCTCGTGGGACCGGTCGTAGTAGTCGTCTGGGACCCGTCGAGCCTGCCCGAACGGGCGATTGCCGCCGCAGCGGCCGGCGGCCTGCTCTTCACCGCCGCTCTTCTCTATCCCCGGGGGATGGGCCTGGGCGACGTCAAGCTCGCTGCGGTGATGGGCTTCTTCCTCGGCCAGGACGTCGGGCCGGCGCTGCTCATCGCTCTGCTTTCGGGCTCGATCGTCGGCTTGGCCGTGATCGCGCGCGAGGGCGCCTCGGCGCGTAAGAAGGCGATCCCGTTCGGCCCTTTCCTGGCCCTCGGGGCGTTCATCGGCCTGCTGCTTGGAAACCAGCTCGTCGACGCTTACCTCGGAACCTTCTCGTAGAGCCGTCCAGGTTCGCCTGGGAAATCGGTCGTTGCAAGGCAAAAGTTCTGCCGTCTTTTTGTCGATCAGAGGGGGGAGGCGCCCGAGGCGCTCTTTCCCCTTATGCAAATCCTCAAAAGCAAGAAGACTGAAAACGTGGTCGGGCTCGACATCGAGGCCGGCAGCATCGCGGCTACCGAATTGAGCGTGAACGGCACCGTGGAGATCAAGCGGGCTGCCGTCCAGCCGCTTTCGCCCGGGGTGTTCGGCGAGGGGGAGGTCGTCGATCCCGCCGCGCTCGCAAGCAGCCTGAAGGTGCTGTTCTCCGCCAACAAGCTCGCGAAGCAGGTCCGACTCGGAGTCGGCAACCAGCGCATCGTCGTCCGCACCCTGAGATTGCCCGCGATCGAGGATCCGAAGCAGCTCGATGCCGCCATCCGCTTCCAGGCACAGGAGCAGATGCCGATGCCGCTGGACCAGGCGGTGCTCGAGCACCACGTGGTCGGGGGGGTGCCCGGCGAGGACGGGTCGCCGCCGCAGATCGACGTCGTCGTCGTCGCTGCCCGCCGCAACATGATCGCTTCTTTTCTCGATCCGCTGCGACGGGCGGGCTTGGAGCCGGTCGGAGTCGACGTCGCCGCCTTCGGGATGATCCGCGCCCTGGCCGGGGCCGGCCCGGTCGCGACGGCCGCCGGTGAGCCCACGCAGTCTGAGGCCGTCCTCTTCTGCAACGTCGGCGACATCGCCAACCTCGCGGTAGCGCGGGGACGCGCCTGTCTCTTCACCCGGGTCTCGCACTCGGGCCTCGAGGCGATGGCCGGTCGGCTCGCGGCGGCCCGCGGGCTCAGCTACGAACACGCGATGCAGTGGCTCTACCACGTCGGCCTCGAGCAGCCCCTGGAGTCCGTCGAGGGCGATCCGGAGACGATTGCCGAGGCCCGGCAGGCGCTGGAGGAGGGCGTCTCGGGCCTGGTCGACGACCTGCGCCTCTCCCTCGACTACTACAGCGCCCAGGACGCCGCGGTGCCGGTTCAGCGAATCGTGCTCAGCGGCCCCGGCAGCGTCGTCGCCGGCCTGACGGCAAGGGTGGAGAACGGCCTGGGGATGCAGGTGCTCGCCCAGAGCCCGCCGGCCCTCGGCGGCTTCGACGCGATCTCCGCCGCTCGCCTGACCCTGCCCTTCGGCCTGGCCCTGGAGAGCTGATGCGGCCCGTCAACCTGATCCCACCCGAGGAACGCCAGGGCAGCCGCTCGCCGCTGCGCACCGGCCCCCTGCCCTACATCGTGCTCGGCGCGCTCGCCGCGCTGTTGATCGGGGTGGCCCTGCTCGTCACCACCGGCAACCAGATCACGGAAGAGAAGGACGAAATCGCGAGCCTGAAGCAACAGGACGTCGCCGCCCAGCAACGGGTGCAGGAACTCGCTCCCTACGTCCAGTTCGCCGAAACGCACCGAGCGCGGCTGGAAACCGTGAGCAGCCTCGCCGACAGCCGCTTCGACTGGGAACGGGTGATGGGAGAACTCTCGAAGATCCTGCCCGCCGACGTCTGGCTCACCAACCTCAATGCCAGTGCCTCTTCGGCCACTGCCGCGGCAAGCGCGGCCGGCGACTCCGGTGGGTCATCGGGCTCCGGCTTGCGCGGCGGCATCGCCGGGCCGGCCCTCGAAATCGGCGGCTGCACCACTGGCCAGGATGGCGTCGCGGGCTTCGTCAACGCGCTGAAGCAGATCGACGGCGTTACCCGGGTGGGCGTCGAATCTTCCTCGCTCGCTTCTAAGTCCGGCGGCGAAGGCGGTGGGGGAGGGAGCGGCGGCGACTGCCGGACCCGCAGCTTCATCGCCCAGTTCCAGATCGTCGTCGCCTTCGACGCGGCGCCGGTGCCGCTCCCGGCGGAAGGCGCCGAAGAAGTGGTGGCCGAAGCGCCGCCGGCCGAAGGCGAAGCGGCCACGGAAACCTCTACCGCTCCGGAAGGCTGAGATGAAGGGCAACAGTCGACTGATCTTCGTGGTGCTCGGCGTGATCGTCCTCGCCGGCGCCTTCTGGATGCTCCTGCTCTCGCCCAAGCGCGAAGAAGCAAAGCGTCTCGACAAACAGGCCCAGCAGCTGCAGGCGACGCTCGCGCAGCACGAATCCGAAGTCGAAACCGGGCTCGCGGCCAAGCGCGAATTCGCCGCGAACTACGGGCAACTGGTGGTGCTCGGCAAGGCCGTTCCCGCGGATTCCGAAACCGCATCCCTCCTCGTCCAGATCCAGAAGATCTCCGAACGGGCGGGTGTCCGCTTCGAAGAAATCAGCCTCGCGGCTGAAGGCGGCGAAACCGCCGCCGCGCCGACGGTGGAATCGAGCTCGCCGACGGAGGTCGCTGCCTCGACGATGCCGCTGGGGGCGAGCATCGGTCCCGCCGGGCTCGGGGTGATGCCGTACACCCTCAACTTCACCGGCAACTTCTTCCAGATCTCCCGCTTCATCCACGGCCTCGACAACCTGGTCAAGACGACCAACAAGAAAGTCTCCGTCGACGGGCGCCTGATCACCGTCAATTCGTTCTCGCTCTCCCCCGTCGAGGAACAGGGCTCGACCGATCTGCAGGCAGCTTTCTCGGTGACGACCTACCTGACCCCGCCGGAACAGGGCGTGACTGCCGGCGCCACGCCGGTGGGTCCCGCAACCGCTACCGCAACCGCCACGCCGGCCTCGGCGACGATAGGAGAAACGCCGTGAAGCGCCTCAAAGGACCGGAGCTGAAGCTGTCGGAGCTGAAGGTCCCGCCGATCCTGCACGACCTCTACCGGGACCTTCGCGACCGTCGCCTGCTGCCTTTGGTCGGGCTGATCTTGGTCGCGATCGTGGCAACCCCCTTCCTGCTCGGCGGCGCGGAGGAAAGTCCTCCGGCTCCGTCTCCTGCGATCGGCGGCGGCGCTGCCCGCGATGCCGCGGCCTTGACCGTCCTGCCCGCCCAGCCCGGGTTGCGCGACCCGGACAAGCGCCTGGCGGGGCGCGAGGCCAAGGATCCCTTCGTCCAGAAGTACAGCGGCCCCGTCCTCAACGAAGGGTCGGCGCCGGTGGAAGAAAGCGCCGCCGGCGGCGGGTCCAGCGGACCCGTGGTTGAAGGCTCCGGTGGAAGCGGGTCCAGCGGACCCGTGGTTGAAGGCTCGGGCGGAAACAGCCCCGCACCGGCACCCGTATCCCCGCCGGCCGAATCCGGTGGCGGAGGCCCGATCCCGGCCGCGCCAGACGGCGGCGAAATTCGCCTCTTCACCTTCGCCGTCGACCTTAAGATCTCCCACACCGAAACGACCGCCGATGGCAAGAAGAAGATGAGCGCCCCGGAAATCCGCGAGGAAGTCCTGCCGACGACGCCGCTGCCAGGGAAGAAGTCGCCTGCGTTGACGTATCTCGGGGCGGACCCGAAATCGGCCAAGAAGGCGCTGATGCTGGTCTCACCGGAAGTGGAATCCCTGCTCGGCGACGGCCGATGCGTGTCCGGCACCTCCTCCTGCCAGCTCCTTGCGCTGGAGCCCGAAGTCTCGGAGGTCGTCGAATATGGCCCCAACGGGGTCCGCTACAAGATCGAAGTGCTGAAGATCTATCCCGTGATCAGCGGCCATATCTCGGCCAAGGACAAGTAAAAGCCGCTCCGATCCAAAGCTTCAATTAGTGAAGCTATGGCGCTACACTTGTTGAAGCGAGGCATTTGCCACTAGCCCTCGCTTCGGATCATGAGCGCCGAGAGCAACTCCACCTGCCCCGTCTGTAAGACCGCTGAAGTCGTTTGCGGCAAGTGGACGCTGCTGCTGATCCGCGACCTCGCCGAGGGCAGCGCCCGCTTCTGCGAGCTCGAGCGCTCGCTGGAGGGGATCAGCCCGCGGACCCTTTCGCTGCGCCTGCGCGCTCTGGAGGACGAGGGGATCGTTGAGCGCCACACCTACCCCGAGGTGCCGCCGCGGGTCGAGTACGCGCTGACGCCAAAGGGCCAGGCGCTGGTGCCGCTGGTCGAGGACATGCGCTCCTACGGGATGCGCTGGCTGCTCGGCGACGCGGCCGATTCGCTCGCCGAGCGCACGCCCGCCGCCGCCTAGCTTCTTTCTGCAAGCGTTCGTGCAAGCGCAGGAGCACTCGCCCGCGAACGGAATGCGTGGCTGTGCGTGACTTCCTCCTGAACGAATCGATCAAGCGCCTTGCCACCGAGGCTGCCGGTCGCTTCAGCTCGCTTGTCGCGACGGGGGAGGAGATCCCGTTCGACGTCGCCGCCGACTCGGGCGACGAGTCCGCCTTCTACAGCTACGTGCCGATGACCGGGCGCTACGTGCTCGAGCACGCCGAGGTGCTGCGCTCGCTGCCGAGCTTCCCCGCCGCCCGCGAGGCCACGGTCGAAGCCGGCGTCGCCGCGCCTTATCTGGAGGCGCGCGGTGAGTCCGTGCCCGCCGATCCGGCCACCCGTGCCGAGCTGATGCTGACCACGTTCTTCGCTTCTCTTTGGGAGGGATCTGCCGGGTTCGCCCTCGACCGCGAGCGCCTCGAGGGAGCGCTGGCGACGCTCGACGCCGAATCCCGCGACGCCGACGAAGCCGAGATCCTGATCGTCCCGCTGGTCGGTCTGCGGATGTCGATGCCGCGCCTGCAGCTGCCGCACAACGTCCGCATCGTCCGCGCCGACTCGATCGAGGCGCCGGTCGACGCGATGCGCAGCGAGGGCATGGGCCGCGCCGCCTGGGAGCCCCAGTACCTGGCTGTCGCCGAGCAGGACGCCGACGGCGGTGCCGAGGGGGCCCTACAGCAGCTGCGCGAGCTGATCAGCGTGATGAGGATGTTCAAGGGCGGCGGGATCGGCCTCGGCCCCTACGCCTTCGCCCCGACCGGAGAGGGTTGCTGGCGGCGGATCGCCACCGGTGCTCCCTCGACCCGCCCCGGCGGCTTTCGCCTCAGCGAGACGGAGGCCGAGGAGCTCGCCGATTTCGCCGCTGCCCTGGAGGCTCGCCCCGACCCCGACAGCGCCCTGAGCTGGGCGGTGGGGCGCTTCGAGATGGGATGCGAGCGCCCGACCGCGCTCGAGGGGCTGAGCGACCACCTGCTGGCGATGCGCGCGGTGCTGGAGGGCCACGGCCCGGTCGGCGCCTCGCTGCCGCTGCGCGCCGCCGCCTTGATCGAGGACGAGCAGATGGACCGCCTGCAGGCCCGCGAGCGGGTCGAGGACGTGCTCGAGCTGGAGCGGGCGATGATGAACGGCCTGCCGATCGAGCGCGCCGTCGAGCTCGCGACCTGGATGGAGGAGGGGACCCGCAAGCTGCTGCGCCAGGCGGCGCTGGGGGAGCTGGGGAGCGATCTCAGCACGACCGCCGACGAGACCCTGATCGTCAACGGCCTCGAAGGCGGCGACGCCGAGATCACGGTCTCGGTCCAGGAGCCGACGCGGGAGCCGGACTTCGTGCCCGAGCCCGAGTCGGAGGAGATCTCAATCGAAGCGATTGAGCCCGAAGCGATCGCACCCGAACCGTCAGCCGAACTTCAACTGCCCGTCGACGAACTACCCGAGGAGGACGAGTACGTGGAGCAGGAGACCCGCATCATGGAGCCGGTCCCGGTCGAAGAAGAGATCAGGATCACGGCGACCCCGTGGCTCGAGGAGGTCTCCGATTCCCGCGCGGCCGACTCGACGATCGAATGGCCTGCCGCCGACGACCGCGACATCCAGCACCGCGAGCGGATCGACACCCCCCGCGTCCGCCACCTCTTCCCGGTTCCCGAGGACGCTGACTGGGAGGTCAGCCACCTCGAGTTCGAGTACTCGCGCAACAACGCCGGCTGAGAAATCCTCCCGGTAGTACGGTCAGTTCCTCTATAGAACTGGCAGGTACTCGTCAGCAAAACTTGGATTTCTCCGTTTGACCATTAGTGCAGGCATGGCTTAGCAGTTAGCTTCGCCCGCGCAATCAAACGGGAGGTCCCCATGCGCAAGTACCTGGCGATTCCGGTCGCCGCCCTGGCGTTGGCGATAGCGGCGAGTCCGGCTACCGCCTTCGTCGACAAGGACTGTTCTGACTTCAGCAGCTGGCGGCAGGCGCAGCACTACTACAAGAAGCACGGTGGCCCGCGCCACGACCCCAGCCGCCTCGATGCCGACCACGACGGCATCGCCTGCGAGGACCTGCGATGAAGCGGCTGATCCTCGCGGGGCTGGCTCTGGTCGCGCTTTGGCTGCCGAGCTCGGCAGCCGCCTACGTCGAACATCCGGGAATCGGCGAAGAAGCGGCCTTCATCCAGACGCAGCACTTCATGGCGAAGACCTACCCCGGCTGGCGATCCCGCGCGGTCGGCTATATCGACTGTCGCAACGGGCGCATCAACGGCTACTCCTGGAGCTGCGCGGTCGGTTGGGCTCGGGGCCGCAACTGCTGGCAGGGCCGGGTCCGCGTCACCGCCCAGTACGCCGAAGAAGGAACCATCTACTACAACGTCCACCTCAAGGCGAGGCCCTGCTAAGAGCCTGACGCCTCAGGCCCGGCCGGCCGCCATCTCCACCCGCTCCTCTGCCGTTGCGAAGAGGTAGCGGTCGATCTGGGAGAGGCCGGCCAGGTCGTGGACGTCCTGGTCAAGGTAGGGGACGCGGATCACGCAGCTGGTCCGCAGCTCGTTGGCGAGGTGGTCGATGTTGCGGGCATCGCGCTCGGCCAGGGCCTGGTAGTCGGCAAAGTTGCTTGCCACGCGCTTGGCCAGGTCGGGGTTGTCCAGCTTCTCGGCGAGGGCGGTGGGGAGGTCATCGACCTCTGCCTCGAGGTCATCGGTCGGGTAGTGGACCTTGTTGACAACGACGCCGCCGAAGGGGAGCTTGGCCTCGACCAGTTTGCGGTGGAAGTAAACGGCCTCGTCGATCGGCTCGCCCTGGGGCCCGCAGACGACGAGGAAGCAGGTCTCCGGATCGGAGAGAAGTTGGTTGACCCGCTTGGCTCGGGCTTGAAAGCCGTCGACCATGCCGCTGAAGGCGTTGAAGAACTCGGCCAGGTCGGCGAGCAGGTCGAAGCCGACGAGTTTCTTGAAGACGCCCAGCGCGACCGAGACGCCGCGACCGGTCACCTTCGCCGCCAGTCCGGTCGGCTTCATGAAGACGCGCAGCGATTTGCCCTCGATGAACTGGGTCAGTCGTTTCGGCGCCTCGAGGAAGTCGAGGGCGTTGCGGGTGGGGGGCGTGTCGAGGACGAGCAGGTCGAACCCGCCTTCGGTGTGCAGCTCAAACAGCTTCTCCATCGCCATGTACTCCTGCGAGCCGGCGAGGGCGCTGGAGATCTGCTGGTAGATCCGGTTGTTCAGCACCCGGTCGCGCGACTCCTCGTCGGGTGCCTGGCGGGCGATCAGCTCGTCGAAAGTCGCCTTCGCGTCCAGCATCATCGCCCACAGCTCGCCCGTCACTTCGACCCCCTGGGCCTCGAACAGCGCTGGGTCGACCTGTCGCGCTTCGTTTCCGAGCTCCTCAAGGCCGAGCGAGTCGGCCAGCCGCTTCGCCGGGTCGATCGTCAGCACGCAGACTTTCAGCCCCTGCGCCGCCATCCCCAGCGCGATCGCCGCCGAGGTCGTCGTCTTGCCGACGCCGCCCGAGCCGGCGCAGATGCAGATCGACTTCCCTTCGAGGACTTCACCCACCGACGCCATCAGGAGAGCCTCCCCGCCAGCGTCCGAGCCGCCTCGACGTCGAGCTCGGGCTCGAAGAGGAAGGGCAGCGTTTTCACCGGCGCCTCGACGCCTTTCTTCAGTCGGTTGAGCTGGGTGCGCTGCGTTTTCGCGCGGCCGTACTCCGAGAGCGCCGCTCGCGCTGCCGCCTTCGCCGCCCCGTCCTCTTTTTCGGCCAGCTGCGTCAGCACCTCCGCCTCGCTCTTCTTGAAGCGCTCGGGATAGAGCCCGTTGAGGTAGACGCGGTCGACGGCGACCCCGACCTCGTCGCGCAGGTCCCGCTCCAGGGTCATCGTCTCATTGACCGGCATCTCCTCGGGCAGGGCGACGATTGCCGTGCCGGTGTTCTCCTGGTCGGTGATGAAGCGGTCGAGCTGTTGGGCTTGGGAGTGAATCGGGCCGACGCGGGCGATCGAGGCGAAGGTGCGCGGCGTCTGCAGAAAGCCGACCCCGTGCCCGGTCGCCGGCGCGTCGACGATCACCAGGTCGTACTTGCGCCCCTGCTTCACCTTGCGGTCGAGCTGGGCGAGCTCCCAGATCTTGCCGATCGTCACCAGCTCCTTCAGCCCCGGAGTTGCGGCGGCAAGGTAGTTGAAGATGCGGCTGCGGAAGAGCATGTCCCGCATCGCCCGCACCTTCAGCTGCAGCAGCACGTACTCGCGCATCGACTCGTCGGGGTCGATCGAGATCGACCAGAGGTTCTCCTCCATTTCGACCTCGTGGAAGCCGACGGCGGTGTGCTCGAACATCCGCGAGGCGTTCTCCTGCGAGGCGACCTCGCAGACGATCGTCCGCTTGCCTTCGCTCGCGGCGCGCAGGCCGAGGGCCACGGCGACGGTCGTCTTGCCGACGCCACCCTTGCCGGTGACGATCACGAGCCGCTTGTCTAAGAGGTCGGGGATTGGCTGATTCCTAGCAATTTCGGTGGCCGGCAGGAAAAGCCGGGTCCCATACGAATATCCGCGCAATGGGATTTCTAAGCCGAAAGAAGCCAAAGCCTGCTCCCGTCGAGATTCAGGAGGAGCGGCAGATCGTTGACGACCTGCAAGAGATGGAAGCGGCTGTTCCGCTGAGGGACGATGGTGACTGGGCCGCGGGTCCTGTCTCCGATTCCGGGCTCCCCCCGGAGGGGGAGTCCTCGGAATCGTCGCCACCCGCGCCAGGAGCGGCGGAGGCTGACGCCGCGACTCCAGCGGTGGAGGAGGAGCTCGAGGCCCCGGAAGAGGTTGAGGAGCCTGCTCTCAATGCTCAGACCGAGGATGAAGAAGAGGGGCCGGCGCGGATGAAGGCCGTCGATCTTCTGGCCCCTACCCGGCTCGACTTCTTGAAGGAGAAAGAGGCGACGGTCTCTGAGGAGCCGGTGAAGACTGCTGAGGTCATCGCTTTCGCCAACCAGAAGGGTGGGGTCGCGAAGACGACCACGACCCTGAACCTGGCTGTCGCCTTCGCCGAGTCCGGCTATCGCGTGCTCTGCATCGACCTCGACCCACAGGGGAACCTGACGATGAGCCAGGGGATCGACCCCGACAAGGTCGAGAAAAGCCTCTACGACGTGCTCGTCAACGACATGCCGATCTCCGAGATCATCGTCAAACGCGAGATCGACATCGCCGTCGCCTCGATCGACCTGGCCGGCGCCGAGATCGCGATGAGCACCAAGATCGGCCGCGAGCGCTCGCTGGAGAAAGCGCTGAAAGAGGTTCACGGCGACTACGACTTTGTCTGCATCGACACGCCGCCGAGCCTCGGCCTGCTGACGATCAACGCGCTCACCGCGGCGAACAAGGTGATCGTCCCGGTCCAGTGCGAGTACCTCTCGATGCGCGGCCTGGTCCAGCTCCAGAACACGCTGCGGATGATCCAGGAGAACCTCAACCCCGACGTGCGGATCGAGGGGATCCTGCCGACGATGCTCGACTCGCGAACGATCCACGCCAAGGAGGCGGTGGAAATCCTCGAGGAGAACTTCGGCGACCTCGTCTTCCGGTCCCGGATCAAAAAGGCGATCAAATTCGCCGAGGCCCCGGTCAAAGGGGCGAGCGTGCTCAAGTACGATTCGGCTTCGAGCGCTGCGAACTACTACCGGGAGCTGGCGAAGGAGGTTCTGTCTCATGGCCAGGCGTGACAAGCGCGCAAGCATGCGCGAGGGCCCGCTTTCCGACCTCTTCCGGTCGACGGGCGACGACGCGCCGATGGACCCGCCGGAGGCTCCTCGTTATGGGCGCCAGGATCCGGCTGAGGCGCAGAAGCAACAGGACGAGGACGCGCGGGGCGCGGGTCCTGTCTCCGATTCCGGGCTCCCCCCGGAGGGGGAGTCCTCGGAATCGTCGCCACCCGCGCCAGAGGCGCCGCAAGCTGACCTTCCTCTCCAGCAGGAGGGGGAACCGACCTTCTTCGACCAGGAAATCGAAGGTTCCACGGAGTCTGCTCCCGAGCGACTGAAACGGGTCTTCAACGAGGAGCCGAAACAGCGGCGGGAGCAGTTCACGCCGGAAAACCCGCGCTACGGGCGCGACGAGCCTGCTTATGAGCCGCCGGGCAGCGGCGAGCCGCACCAGCCGGTGATCAAAGTCGTCGGCGTCGGCGGCGCCGGCGTCAACGCGGTCAACCGGATGGTCGACGCCCGTGTGCCGGGGGTCGAGTTCATGGCTGTCAACACCGATCTGCAGTCGCTGCAGCTCTGCGTCGCTGACGTCACCGTCCACATCGGCGACGAGCAGACGCGCGGCCTCGGCGCCGGCGCCGACCCGGAGGTCGGGCACCGCTCCGCCTTCGAGGAGCAGGACAAGATCAAGCGCCTGCTCAAGGGCTCCGACATGGTCTTCGTCGCCGCCGGTGCCGGCGGCGGCACCGGCTCGGGCGCCGCTCCGGTCGTCGCTCGCCTCGCCCGCGAGGTCGGGGCGCTGACCGTCGGCATCGTCACCAAGCCGTTCAGCTTCGAGGGCAGCCGCCGCGGCACCCAGGCCCAGAAGGGCATCGAAGAACTTTCCGCCGAGGTCGACACGCTGATCGTCGTCCCCAACGATCGCCTGCTCGAGGTGCTCGACCAGCAGACCTCGATGGTCGAGGCCTTCAAGGTCGCCGACGACGTGCTGCGCCAGGGCGTCCAGGGGATCTCCGACTTGGTGACGCTGCCGGCGGTGATCAACCTCGACTTCGCCGACGTGCGCTCGATCATGTCCGACGCCGGCCGGGCGCTGCTCGGGATTGGTATGGCCCACGGCGACGGCCGCGCGATCGAAGCCGCCGAAAAAGCGATCTCCTCGCCGCTGCTGGAGACCTCGATGGACGGGGCTCGCGCGATCCTGCTCTCGATCACCGGCGGCGCCGACCTCTCCCTGGTCGAGGTCTCCGAGGCCGCCAAGGTGGTCGGCGAGGCCGCCCATCCCGACGCCAACATCATCTTCGGTGCCAACGTCGACGAGGAGCTCTCCGAGCAGGTCTGGGTGACCGTCGTTGCCACCCGCTTCGACGGCCGCACGACGCCTCCGCGCCGGGCCGAGGAGCCGACGATTCGCCGCACCAAAGACGCCGGCGCCTCCCGCCGCGGCCGCTCCGGCGAGCGCGAGCTGGGTATCGACGTTCCCGAGTTTCTCCCCGGCTGAGAGCGAACCCCATGCGAGGGGTCGTCGCCGCCGGCCATCCGCTGACCGCCGAGGCCGGGGCCGCCGTCCTGCGCGAAGGCGGTAACGCTGTCGACGCCGCGGTTTGCGCCGTCCTCGCTTCCTTCGCGGTCGAGAGCCCGTTGACGGGGTTCGGCGCCGGCGGTCACATGATGGTTCACGGGGCGGGGGAGACGACGCTGATCGACTTCTTCGTCGCCGCACCCGGCCTCGACGGGATCGAGCGCAGCGCCGAGCTCGCCCCGGTGCCGGTCCGCTTCGACGCCGAGACGACGCAGACGTTCTACGTCGGCCCTGCCTCCTGCGGGGTGCCGGGGACCGCCGCGGGGCTGGCCCACGCGCTCGAGCGCTTCGGGACGATGCCGCTGGGAGCGCTCGTCGGCCCCGGCATCCGCCTCGCCCGCGAGGGGGCGCCGATCAACCCGCAGCAGGCATACATCCTCGAGATCCTCGGGCCGATCCACGAACACATGCCGCAGGCGCGCGAGCTCTACGCGCCGCAGGGCCGGCGGCTGGGGGAGGGCGACGTCTTCCGCTTCCCGGAACTGGCCGAGGCGCTCGAACGCTTCGCCGCCGAGGGGGCCGAGCTGTTTTACCGCGGCGAGATCGCCACCCGGATCAGCGACTTCGTCGTCGGCAACGGCGGCACGATCGGCCCTGGCGATCTCGCCGCCTACGAGGCAGTCGAACGGCCGCCGATCGTCACTCCCTTCCGCGGCACCGAAGTCCTCACCAACCCGCCACCCTCATCGGGCGGGATCCTGATCGCCTACTGCCTCGGGCTGCTCGAGCGCTTCGGGCCCCACAGCGGCCCCGAGCAACTGGTCCTGGCGATGGAGGCCGCCAACGACCGCCGCGACCTCGCCTTCGCCGAGGCGCTCTACCAGCAGGGAATCGAGGCGAGCTTCCTCGACTCGATCGGCCTCGATCTCGCCGCCGCCGACCTGCTCGGCTCGACCACCCACATCTCGGTGATGGACGGCGAGGGCGCCTGCGCCGCAGTTACCTGCTCCAACGGCTCGGGCTCCGGCGTGCTGGTGCCGGGAACCGGCGTGATCCTCAACAACATGCTCGGCGAGGAGGATCTCAACCCGGCCGGCTTCCACAGCATCGCGCCGGGGCGGCGGGTGCCCTCGATGATGGCTCCAACCGTGGTCCTGCGCGACGGCGAGATCGTCCTCGCCGTCGGCAGCGCCGGGTCCAACCGGATCCGCTCGGCGATCCTGCAGACGGTGGTGCGGACGATCGAGCAGGGCTACCCGGTGGCGGCCGCGGTCGAGGCGCCGCGGCTCCACTTCGAGGGGGGGATCGTGCAGGCCGAGCCGGGGATCGACGAGGACGCCTTGAGGAGGATCGAGGCTCGCGGCGTGCCGGTGGCGCGGCGGCCGGCGATCAACCTCTTCTTCGGCGGCGTCCAGGCTGTCGCCCGCGACCCCCGCCGCGGCGAGCTCAGCGGCGGCGGCGACCCCCGCCGCGGCGGCGCCGTCGCCTACGCTTGAATGGCCCCGTGGCGGCGGGGCCTGAAATCGACTTCGAAGCCGAGGGCCTGCTCGATGGGCTCAAGGGGGAGCCGCGGGAGGCACGACGCGTTCTGCTCGAGCAGCTCACGGGCGAAGGCTGCACGCTCAAGGAACTGAGGGAGGCGGTCGCCGCCGGGCGCTTGACCCTGCTCCCGGTCGAGCGCGCTCTGGCCGGCGAAGGTGCGCGCTACACCGCCCGCGAGGTCGCCGAGCTGGCCGACCTCGACCTCGACGTCCTGCAGCGGTTCAGCGCCGCCCTCGGCGTGCCGTACCCGGATCCGGACGAGCGGCGCGGCACCGAGGCCGACCTCGAAGCGGCGCGCCGGGTGAAAACCTTTCTCGACAGCGGCCTTCCCGAGGATGGACTGCTCGGGGTCGCCCGCACGATCGGGATGGGGACGGCGCGGATCGCCGAAGCCAACCGCGAGCTGATCGTCCGCACCCTGATCCGACCCGGAGACACCGAGCGCGACGTCGCTCAGCGCTTCGTCGCCGCGGCCGACTACATGCTGCCACTGGTCGGCCCGACGGTGGTCTACGCCCTGCAGGCGCACCTGCTGGAACAGATCCGGCGCGACGTGATCGGCGCCACCAACCTCGCCTCGGGGGAGATCGGCGGGGCGGTCAACCTCACCGTCTGCTTCGCCGACCTGGTCGAGTTCACCCGGCTCGGCGAGGAAATCGCACCCGAGGAGCTGGGGATGGTTGCCGGGCGGCTGGAGGAGATGGCGAGCGCGGTCGCCGAGCCGCCGGTGCGATTGGTGAAGACGATCGGGGACGAGGTGATGCTGGTCTCCAGCGAGGCCGAGCCGATGGTCGCCGCGGCGCTCGAGCTGATCGACGCGGCCGAGTCCGAAGGGCAGCAGTTCCCCTGGCTGCGCGCCGGCATCGCCAGTGGCCCGACCCTGCCGCAATCCGGCGACTACTACGGCCGCGCCGTCAACCTCGCCAGCCGCCTCACCAACGTCGCCCGCCCCGGCAGCGTCGTCCTCGACGAGGCGGCCAAGGACGCCGCCGGCGAGGGCTTCGACTACTCCTACGTCGGCGAACGCCGCCTCAAGGGCCTTGACTATCGGGTCAAGATCTACCGCGCCCGCCGCCCCGACGAACGTCGCGATCGCTCGCCGCGCCCGCGGCGCTAGGCCGGAGTCGGGGCCGTTGAGGCGACGAGGGGTCTTGATCCTGATTGGTGCGACGGCTGTGTTGTTCGGTGGCTGCGAGCCGGCCCATGACAAGAGCAGCCTGGTCGATCGGGTGGCGGATGGGCTGCGTGAAGTCGGCGCCTCTGCGACGCTGACGAAGTGCCTTGTCGCGGACCTCGATGACCACCTGGCGGAAGCCGACGCCGAACGCGCCTACGAAGATCTCGCCTCTGAACCGGAAGTGTCCGAGAGCTCGTTGAACCGCGCCTCGCTGCTCGAGCAGACCGTCAAAGAGCGGCTGCTGGCGAGGGCGTCCATCTGTAGGTCCTCGCTGGTCTCGCGAGGCCGGTACTCGCATGCCGAAATCGATCGAATGTTGCGAGCGGTCAGCGGCCGCGGTTATCGGGAGCCGGATCTGTTTCTGGCGCCCTGACTAAGCCGGCTTGCGGGCCGAGACCAGCAGGTTGTAGAAGAGCTCGGCGGGCAGGTAGGGCTCGAGCACGCGGGTATCGACTTTCTGCAGGGCGATGTAGCTGTTGAAGGCGAAGCGGCGCCAGCCGAACGGGATCGACTCCGGCTCGGCGCTCGACTCGACCGTGCGCAGGCCCCAACCCCAGGCGTTGGAGAGAAGCTCCTCGCCGCCGACGTGGCGCTTCTCGAAGCCGGCATCGCGGAGCAGGCGGCGGAGGTCGGTAGGGGCGAAGGCGTGGACGTCGACCTCGCCCTCGAGCGAGTGTCCCTCGGACTGCTCGTACTCGGCGACGGCGCGCTCGCTGGCCCCGATTGCCCGGCGCCAAACCGGCGCCAGCGCCAGCCCGGCCCGCTTCGGCAGCGCCGCCAGGGTGTCGCCGTAGCGGGAGGGCTCGCCGGCGAAGGCGATCATCCCGCCCGGCCGCAGCACCCGGCGGAATTCGGCAAAGGCCTTGTCGAGATCAGGGATGTGGTGGAGGACGGCGTGGCCGAAGACGAGGTCGAAGCTCTCGTCCTCGAAGGGCAGCGTCTCGGCCTCGGTGGTGACGGTGGTGACGTCCTCGAGCCCGAGCGCTTCGGCGGTGCCGGCGAGCCGTTCGAGCATGCCCGGTGAGATGTCGGTCGCGGTCAGCCGCTCGATCACCCCGAGCTGGACGAGGTTGAGCGAGAAGTAGCCGGTGCCGGAGCCGATCTCGAGCGCGTCGCCGAAGCTGCGCCCCTCCGACCCACCCAGCGCCTTGACCAGCTTCAGCCGCACTTGGCGCTGGCCGATCTCGCCGAAGTCGATGCCCCACTTGGCGTCGTATTCGTGGGCGGCCGCGTCGTGGTAGCGGGTATTGACGTCCTTGATGTGCTCCGGGGTGGCGGAGGGGGAGGCCGGCATCGGGCGGGAACTCTATGCAGAATCTGCAATACGGTCCCCTCCCGTGGAGCGCCACTACCTGCAGGAGAACCAGCCGCCCGGGGTGCCGCCGCTGCCCCTGACGGGCGAGCGGACGCTGCCCGACGTGCCGGAGGAGAACTACTGGTACCGGCGCCACCTGGTCGTCTATGAGTGGATCGCCGCACGGGTGCGGGGGCAGCGAGTCGTCGACATGGCCTGCGGCGAGGGCTACGGCTCTGACGTCCTTGCTCGGACGGCAGCGAGCGTCGTCGGCGTCGACGCCAACCCCGAAGCGCACGACCACGCGCGGCTGCGCTACCAGCGGCCTAACCTGCGCTTCGAGCGCGACCTGGTCGAGAGCTTCGCCGAGCCCTGCGACGCCGTCGTCTTCCTGCAGACGATCGAGCACGTCCAGGACCCGGGCGCGATCCTCGAGCACTTCAAGTCGATGCTGGCCCCAGGCGGCGTCGCCTACGTCTCGACGCCGAACCTGCTCACGCTCGCCCCTCCCGGGGCGGAGAAGTCCGACAATCCCTGGCACGTGAAGGAGTACCGCGCCGAGGAGTTCCGGGAGCTCTGCGGGGCGCACTTCCAGCGCGTCGAGCTGTTCGGCCTCTTCCACGCCCGCAAGCTGCGCGCCCACGAGCTCGCGATCAAGCTCGGCTGGGACTCGGTCCACAAGCGCCTCGGCGTGACTAAGCCTTTCTACGACCGCTTCACCCCCGCGATCGCCGCCTCCGACTTCTGCCTGCGCGAAGGGGGTCTCGACCGCGCCCTCGACTTCCTCGCGGTCTGCCGTGTCCCCTGAGCGGGAGGGCGCCGGCGACCTGGCGATCGTCCTTCACAGCCACATGCCTTATGTGGAGGGCTTCGGGACCTATCCCTTCGGCGAGGAGTGGTTGTTCGACGCGGTAATCCGCTCTTACCTGCCGGTGCTGGAGGTGGCGCGGGACCTGACGTTGACGGTTACGCCGGTGCTGGCCGACCAGCTCGAGGACGCAGGGGCGGCAGAGCGGCTGCGGCAGTTCCTCGTCGAGTGGCGGATCGGGGCGGCGGAAGCGGACCTGGTTCAGGTTCCGGAGGAGTGCCGCGCCGCCTGCGAAGGAGAGCGCGACCGCTACCGCCACGCCCTGGAGCTGCTCGACGCTGCCGCCGGCAACACGCTCGAGCCCTTCCAGCGAGCGGCGGCGGAGGGCAGGGTCGCCCTCGCCGCCTCCTCGGCTACCCACGCGGTCCTGCCCCTCTTGGCGACCCGCCCCGGGCTGCGGCTGCAGCTCGACGCCGGCATCCGCTCGCACCGGCGACGGTTCGATTGGGACGGCGGCTTCTGGCTACCCGAGTGCGCCTACCGTCCCGGGCTGGAGTGGCAGCTGGCGGCCGAGGGAGTGCGCTGGTTCTGCATCGACCAGAGCGCACACACGGATCCGCTGGATGCGCTCGCGCCGGCGCGGACCGAGGCGGGACCGGTGGCGCTGCCGATCGACTGGGAGGCGATCTCGTGGCTCTGGTCGCTCGAGGGCTACCCATCGGACCCCGCGCACGCGCAGTTCGCCGGCAAATCCCTGCGCGGCATCCGCATCTGGCGGGTCGGCGGCGGTGCCTACGACCCGGCCGCCGCCGAGGTCGCCGCCCGCCGCCAGGCCGAGGAGTTCCTCACCGCCGCCGCCGAGCGGCTGCGGCGCTACGCCGAGGCGCGTGGCCGCCGCGGTCTGCTCGTCTTCGCAATCGACACCGAGCTGCTCGGGCACTGGTGGTCTGAGGGGCCGATCTGGCTGCGGGCAGTGCTGGAGGGAGCGGCCGCCGCCGGTATCCGCCTGCTCACCGTCCCGCAGGCGCTGGCCGAGCACGAGCCGGTCGAGCGCCCGTTGCAGGCCTCGACCTGGGGCGAGGGGAAGGACCTGCGGACGTGGGACTCGCCGGCCGTCGCCGACCTCGCCTGGGGCAACCGGCGGCTGGAGTTGCGCCTGCTGCGGGCGGTCGCAGCAGGCTTACGCGGTGGGGCGCTGGAGCGCGCGGCGCGGGAGCTGCTGGCGGCTCAGGCGAGTGACTGGGCGTTTCTCGATCAGCGCAAGCAGGCCGGTGATTACGCCTACGGGCGGGCCACCGATCACTCACAGGCGATGCTGCAGGCCATAGACTCCGGCCGCGCCACCGAACCGCGCCTGCGATCGCTTGCCCCAGACCTCAGCATCGCGCCACTTCTGGAGCCTTAACCCCAGTCATTCGGACCCAGCCACCACCTCCTCCCGAACTTTGACCCGCGTCCTGATCCTCTCCTGGGAGTACCCGCCGCTGATCGAGGGCGGCCTTGCCCGCCACGTGCGCAAGCTCTCCGAGGCGCTGGTCGAGCGCGACGTCGAGGTGCACGTGCTGACGCGCGGGGGGGAGGAGTCACCGGCGGAGGAGCGCCGCGGTGGCGTCGTCATCCACCGCATCCGCGAGCCGAAGCGACCGACCGACCTCGGCGAGTTCGTCGCCTGGGTCGAGCGGATGAACTCCGACATGCTCGCCGCCGGGGTCGAGCTGGGCGACCGCTACAGCTACGACCTCGTCCACGGCCACGACTGGCTCGTCGCCAACGCTTGCGACCACCTTGCCAAGCGCTTCGACGCGCCGCTGATCACGACGATCCACGCCACCGAGTACGGCCGCCATCAGGGCTGGGTCGACAAGCACCCGCAGACCTACATCCACGGAGTCGAGCGTTGGATCACCAACCGCTCGCACCGCGTCATCACCTGCTCGCATTACATGCGTGAACAGGTGGCCGACATCTTCGGCGTCGAGGAGCAGCGGGTGACCGTGATCCCGAACGGGATCGATCCCGAGGACCTGCCGGAGCAGCCGGCCGAGGACCTGGCGCGACTGCGCGCCGAGTTCGCGGCGCCCGAGGAGAAGCTGGTGCTGCTGATTGGCCGCCTCGTCTACGAGAAGGGCTTCCAGCTGGCCCTGGAGGCGATGCCGCGGGTGCTCGAAGAGGCGCCGGGGACGCGCTTCCTCGTCGCCGGCTCCGGCACCCACGAGGCGGAACTGAAGCGCCAGGCGCAGGAGCTGGGGCTGATGGATCACGGGACCTTCCTGGGCTGGATCGGCGACGACGTCCTCCATTCGCTCTACCGAATCTCCGACCTCACCGTGGTCCCCTCGATCTACGAGCCGTTCGGGCTGGTTGCACTAGAGGCGATGGCGTCCGGCTGCCCCTGCATCGTCGCCGACACCGGCGGCCTGCGCGAGGTGGTTCCGCACGAGGAGGCTGGGCTGCGCTTCCGCGCCCACGACCCCGAAGCGCTGGCCGAGGTGGCGATCCGCGTCCTCGTCGACGACGAGCTAGGCCGCCGCCTCGTCGCCGAAGCCTACGAGCACCTCCGTCGGTTCGACTGGGGCGACGTCGCCGAGCAGACGGCAGCGGTTTACGCCGAGCTGGCCGGCGCCAAGCTGCCGTAATAGGCCCCTCCGGTCAGCTGCACTCGTCGCGGCGCCGATGAGCGAGCGTGCGCTCGCTGATGCTGAAGCCACCCTCGCTGGTGATACCGGGCGTCCAGTGGATCCCCTCCAGCAGCTCTGCCGGGGAGACGCCGAGCGAGCCGGCGAGCTTCATCAGCGTGTCGACCCGGGCAAGCCGGGTTCCGTGCTCCAGCATCCCGATCTCCGTCCGGTGCAGTCCTGCCCGTGCCCCCAGCTCTTCTTGGGAGAGGGAGGCACGGCGCCGGCAGCGCCAAAGGTTGCGGCCGAACTTGGTAGCGACCGCCTCCGAGCGAAGTCTTCCGTCATGTGACATGCGACTACCTTTTCTGTAGGTATTCATTGTCTGTAAGACAATAACTATCAGACCTGATAGACTTCTTGCAGACAACGAATTCCCAGGGGAATCAGGGTACCTTTGGAACCGGATTCCGCCATGGGCCTGAACATCACGGACACGGAGACGGAGAAATTGGCGGCAGAAATAGCCGAGATGACCGGCGATACCAAGACCGGCGCAGTCCGTCAGGCGCTGCGCGAGAAGAAGAAGCGTTTGGAGGTACAGGCGAAGCGGACGAGCAAGGGAAGGCCGCAGAGCATGCAGAAGTGGCTGGAAGAGGAGGTCTGGCCGTTGATCCCCGAGGAGGAGCGCGGTCAGCCGCCGATGAGCAAGGAGGAAATCGAAGAGATTCTCGGGTTTGGAGAGGGAGGGGTCTGATGATTCTCGACAGTTCGGCGGTAATTGCAGTTCTGCGAGAAGAGCCCGGTCACGAGCAGTTGCAAGTGCGGTTGGAGCAGGCGGATGTCCTTGAGATGGGGGCGCCTACCGTCTTCGAGACCAACATGGTGCTCGTGCGGCGATTCGGCGAGGCAGGAGGAGTTTTGATCGAGCGGTTTCTCGAGGACTGGGAAGTGCAGGTCCTGCCCTTCGGGGAGCAGCATCTGAGTCTTGCCATGGACGGCTTTGCCCGCTATGGCAAGGGTCGTCACCGTGCGCGCCTCAACTACGGCGACTGCATGACCTATGCGACTGCAAGAGTCGCTGACCAGCCGCTGCTGTTCATCGGCGACGACTTCGCTCGAACCGACATCGCCCCGGCCTGAACCAGGTTGGGGCGTGGCTCTTTAGGCGACCGCCCGGTTGAGGAAGTCGACCTGGTGCTGCTTGCGCAGGATCAGGTGCTCCATCAGGTGCTCGAGAGCCTCGGAGCGGCCCTCGCGGCCGGTCGGCTCGATCGCCTGCTGCAGGGCCTCGATGACCTCTTCCTCGGTTTCGGATAGGCGGAGGAGCGCGTCGCGGGCGCTTGGGTCGAAGGAGAGGGCGGCCACATCGGTGGTCGGCTCGCCCTTGAAGGAGACGATCTTTTCGATCAGGCGGCGGACGTCGGCGAGCTCGGCGTCGCCGAAGTCGGTCAGCTTCGAGCCGATCGCCTGTGCCTCGATCCCGGTCAGGCTCGAGGCGACGAGCGAGTACTGCAGGGCCGAGCGGTACTGCAGCGAGAGCGCTTTGTTGAGGCGCTCTACCGCCTCGGGTTCGTCGAGCTTCTCTTTCTCGTCGGGCATGCCCCCGCCTACCCGCGGTTGCGAATCGCTAGTCGTGGGCGGCCGCCTCCGGCGTCTGCATCGTCGTCCACGCCTCCGGGTCCGGCTCGACCGGCCGCTCCCAGCGCAGCTCCCGCGGCGCCTCGCGCATACGGATGATCCGCGCCGGTACCCCGCCGACGATCGCATTGGCGGGGACGTCCTTGGCGACGACGGCGTTGGTGCCAATCACGGCGTTGTCGCCGACGCTGACCCCGCGGAGGATGCAGGCGCCGTAGCCGATCCAGACGTTGTTGCCGACCTCGACGTCGCGCTTGTAGATGCCCTGCGCCCGGATTGGCCGCTCGACCTCGACGACGCCGTGGTCGAAGTCGATGAGCATCACCCGGTCGGCGATGATGCACTCGCGCCCGATCGAGACGTGCTGGAAGGCCGAGATCGTGCACTCCTGCCCGAGCACGGACTTCGCGCCGATGCGCGCCTCGCCCTCGTGCACGCGGATCTTCGAGCCGTGGCCGATCCACGACCAGCGGCCGAGGTGCAGCGTCGCGCCCTTGCCGATCTCGATCGTCACGCCGGGGCAGACGAAGCACAGGCCGTCGGTCTTCAGGCGGCCGCGCCAGCGCAGCTTGAGCCACAGCCAGCGGGCGATCAGCCGCGCGTAGGAGCTGCTGAGCATCCCGTGCGAGCGCATGAAGCGCCACAGCTCGAGCGGCCCGCCGTGCAGGGGCGCCGGCTCGCCGCGCACGGGCGGCGCGGGAGCGGGGGGTG
>DASZEL010000015.1:0-132165 GCA_035940865.1 Solirubrobacterales bacterium | reverse complement strand
CCCGGCGAGCGGGTGCGGAAGCTGGAGGAGGAGCTGGGGGAGATCGACGCCGGCCTGCGCAGCGCCGGCGAGGGCTTGGCGGTCGCCCGCTCCTCGAACGCGGCCGAGGCGGCGCGCGAGGCGGCCCTGGGCGACGTCCGTGCCGGCGCCGAGCGCGCCTCCCGCCACGCCCGCCGCGCCGAGGGCCTGCTCGGCGAGCGCCACCGCGAGGCGCTGCGAGCCCGGGTCGCTGCCGGCGAGGCGCTGCTCGACGACGTCCGCAGCGCCCTCAAGGCGGCCGAAGCCGCCGGCGCCGCGATCCGCGCCCGGGTCGAGCGGATCGAACAGAAGGTGGTCGGCGGCCAGGACGACGGCGACGAGATCGCCGAAGAGCTGCGCACCTGCTCCCAGCAGGAGTTCGAGCTGCAGGCGGAGATGAAGCAGACCTCCGACGAGTTGACCCGGGCCGAGGTCGAGGCCGCCCACCTCGGCGACCGCCGGGCCGAGGCCGAGCGCGAGCTGGGCTCGATCGCCGAGCGCCTCGGCGAGGAGATCCCGCCCGCCGAGGAGGCCCTGACCGACGAGGCGCGGGCGGAGATCGACAAGCGGCTGGAGCGGCTGGAGCGCCGCCGGGCGCAGATCGGGCCGGTCAACCCGCTGGCCGAGCAGGAGTACGACGAAGCTCGCGAGCACGTCGAGGCCCTGCAGGCGCAGCGCGAGGACATCGAGCGCTCGATGCGGGAGCTGGAGTCGCTGATCCGCGAAATCGACGCCGAGATCGAGCGCGCCTTCGAGCAGACCTTCGAGGCGACCGCGAAGAACTTCGAGGAGATGGTCGAGCACCTCTTCCCGGGCGGCCGCGGGCGCCTGCGGCGGGTCAGCCTGCGGCCGGTCCGCGACGACGAGCGCCCGGCCGGCGAGCAGGAGGCCCCGACCGACGCCGAGCCGGAGCCCGAGGAGGAAGAGGAGCGCGACGAGTTCGGGGTCGAGATCGAGGTGACCCCGGCCGGCAAGTCGACCCGCAAACTCTCGCTGCTCTCGGGCGGCGAGAAGTCGCTGGTGGCGCTGGCCTTCGTCTTCGCCGTCTTCCTCGCCCGGCCGTGTCCCTTCTACATCCTCGACGAGGTCGAGGCCGCCCTCGACGACGCCAACATCGATCGCTTCCTGCAGCTGATCCGCCGCTTCTCCGACCGCGCCCAGTTCGTCATCGTCACCCACCAGAAACGAACGATGGACGCCGCCGACGTCCTCTATGGCGTCTCGATGGGCGGCGACGGAGTAACGAAAGTGGTTTCGAGGCGCCTCCCGCGCGAAGTTGGCGAGGACGCCGAAGACGAAGGCGAAGCGCCGGGGCTCTCCGCCGTCGCCTGACATTGGTGAGTTAACCGTCCTATAGGCGGGTTAACTCACCACTTGCGCAGTTCACTACCTTTCTTCGCCATGGCTACGAGCTGGCAGGAGATCGTTGATCTAGGGGCACGCAGCCCGTCGGCGGTCGCGACCGCCGAGGAGGAAGCGCCCGAGCAGCGTCGCGGCGTCTTCAAACGACTGCGGGAGAGCCTTTCGAAAAGCCGTCAGGCGCTGCAGGAGGAGATCACCGCCAGCGTCTTCGACAAAATCGACGACGAGACCTGGGAGCTCTTGGAGGAGGCGTTGATCCTCGCCGACGTGGGGGCGCCGACTACGGCCGCGGTGGTGGAGCGGTTGGAGCACGAGGTCGAGTCGGGGGCTATCCCGATGGACGGGATCGCCGTCCGCGACCGCCTGATCGAGATCCTCGCCGAGGTTGCCTCGACCGGCCGCGCCCCGATGGATCTCAGCGCCGAGCCGGCCGTCCTGATGATGGTCGGCGTCAACGGCACCGGCAAGACGACGACGATCGGCAAGATTGCCTGGCACCTGAGCAAGGAGATGGGGCTCAGCGTCATCCTCGCCGCCGCCGACACCTACCGCGCCGCCGCCGCCGAGCAGCTGGAAACCTGGGCCGAGCGCGCCGGCGCCGAGCTGATCCGCGGCGAGGCGGACTCCGACCCCGGCGCCGTCGCCTACGACGCGATCAACGCCGCCCGCGCCCGCGGCGCCGATGTCGTCATCGTCGACACCGCCGGCCGGCTCCATACCCAGAACAACCTGATGGAGGAGCTGGCGAAGGTCCGCCGCGTGATCTCCAAGCAGATTCCGGAGGCCCCGCACGAGACGCTGATCTCGATCGACGCCACCACCGGCCAGAACGGCCTGCGCCAGGCCAAAGTCTTCTCCGAGTCGGTCGACGTCGACGGCGTCGTCCTCACCAAGCTCGACGGCACCGCCCGCGGCGGCATCGCCCTCGCGATCGCCTCCGACCTCGGCATCCCGGTGAAGCTGATCGGCGTCGGGGAGACCCTCGAGGACCTGCGTCCCTTCGACCCCACCGATTACGCCAACGCGCTGCTCGCCGAGTAGCCCCTCTAAGCTGGTCTGACATGTTCGACCAGCTCTCCGAACGTCTGCAGTCGACCCTCTCCGAGGTCCGCTCGCGCGGAAAACTGAGCGAGTCCGACGTCGATTCGGCGATGCGCGAGATCCGCCTCGCCCTGCTCGAGGCCGACGTCAACTTCAAAGTCGTCAAAGCCTTCACGAAGACGCTGAAAGAACGCTGTCTCGGCGAGGATGTGCTGTCGAGCCTCGATCCGGGCCAGCAGGTGGTGAAAATCGTCAACGAGGAGCTTGCCTCGCTGATGGGCGGCACCGGCTCGGAGCTGGCGATGGCCGCCAGCGGCCCGACCGTGATCCTGATGGCGGGCCTGCAGGGCTCCGGCAAGACGACCGCCTGCGCCAAGCTCGCCCAGTTCTTCGGCAAACAGGGCAAAGACGTCGCCCTCGCCGCCTGTGACGTCTACCGCCCGGCCGCGGTCGAGCAGCTGGTGACGATGGGGCAGCGGGCCGGGGCGCATGTCTACGAGCAGGGGACGGAAGCCGATCCGGTCGACATCGCCTCCTGGGCGTTTGACGAAGCCCGCGCCGAGCGCCGCGACGTGCTCGTCATCGACACCGCCGGCCGTCTCCACATCGATCAGGACCTGATGGCCGAGCTGGCGAAGATCCGCAAACAGACGCGCCCCCACGACGTCCTCCTCGTCGTCGACGCGATGACCGGCCAGGACGCCGTCGGCGTCGCCGAATCCTTCGCCGAGGTCGCCGAGTTCGACGGCGTCGTGATGACCAAGCTCGACGGCGATGCCCGCGGCGGCGCCGCTCTTTCGGTCAAAGCGGTGACCGGCAAGCCGATCCTCTTCGCCTCGACCGGCGAGAAGATCGAGGACTTCGACAAGTTCCACCCCGACCGCATGTCGCAGCGGATCCTCGGCATGGGCGATGTCTTGAGCCTGATCGAGAAAGCTGAGCAGCAGGTCGACGAGGAGGAAGCCGAGGCGCTGCAGGAGAAGATGCGCCGCGACCAGTTCACGCTCGAGGACTTCCTCAAGCAGATGAAGCAGGTCCGCAAAATGGGCCCGCTGAGCGGAATCCTCGGGATGCTTCCAGGTATGGGCTCTCTCAAGCAGCTGAAGAACGCCGACGTCGACGAGCGCGAGCTCGACCGTGTCGAGGCGATCATCCTCTCGATGACGCCCAGGGAGCGGGCCAACCCGGGCATGATCAACGGCTCCCGCCGCAAACGGATCGCCGCCGGCTCCGGGACCAAGGTCCAGCAGGTCAACAACCTGGTCAAGCAGTTCGACCAGATGAAAGTGATGATGAAAGCGATGGCCAACGGGCGGATGCCGACGCCACAGCAGATGTCTCAGTTGGCCAGCGGCGGTCAGCGCGCACCGCGTCCCAAGATGAGAAGACGCTAAGCTTCCGCGCCGCTATGGCAGTCCGAATCAGACTTAGACGTGTGGGTTCGAAGAAGAACCCGATCTGGCGCATCGTCGTCGCCGACAAACGCTCGCCGCGTGACGGCCGTACGATCGAGACGATCGGCCAGTACAACCCGCAGACCGAGCCCTCGACGATCAACATCGACGAGGAGCGCGCTCGCCACTGGCTCGAGCACGGCGCCCAGCCCTCGGAGACCGTGGCGACGCTGCTGCGCACCAAGGGCATCAAAGCCTCCGGCGGCTAGCCGGCCGCAGCGATGACGGAGCTGCTGGAGTTCCTCGTCAAGGCCCTCGTCGAGGAGCCGGAGGCGGTCGTAGTCGAGGAGCTGGAAGAGGATGGCGACCTCGTCTACGAGATCAGCGTCGCCGAGGGCGACCTCGGCCGGGTAATCGGCAAAGGCGGCAGGATCGCCAACGCGATCCGGACGATCGCCAAGGCCGCCGCGGTGCGGATCGACCGCCGGGTGATCGTCGACATCCTCGACTGAGCCGCAGGCGAGCGCTTGCGACTCGACGTCTTCACCCTCTTCCCCGAGGCCTTCGACTGGTTCGGGTCGCAGCGCTCGGTCCAGAACGCGCTGCGCGAAGGCAACGAGCTCCGCTTCTTCAACTATCGCGACACCACGCCGTTGGGGGCGGGGCAGGTCGACGACTCGCCCTACGGCGGTGGCGCCGGGATGGTGCTGCGGGTCGACGTCGTTGACTCGGCGCTGCAGGCCGCCTACGGCGATGGCCCCCGGCCGCGGATCGTCCTCCTCTCACCGACCGGCCCGGTCCTCGACGACCCGATCGCCGACGAACTGGTCGCCGAGCCGCATGTCGCGCTGCTCTGCGGCCGCTACGAGGGCTTCGACGACCGCGTCCACCAGCACCTCGCCGACGACGAGCTCTCGATCGGGCGCTACGTCCTCGCCGGCGGCGAGCTGCCGGCGATGGTCGTCGCCGACGTGCTGATGCGCAAGCTGCCGGGGGCGCTCGGCCACGAGGACTCCGCCGTCGAGGAGTCGTTTTCCCACGCTCTCGAGGGAATGCCCGAGTACCCGCACTTCACCCGCCCGCCCGGCTATCGCGGCTGGCAGGTGCCCGAGATCCTGCTCTCCGGCGACCACGAGAAGGTGCGCCAGTGGCGCCTCGAGCAGAGCCGCCTGCGCGCGCAGGAGTACGAGCAGCGGAAAAAGAGCTCGCCCTAAGGCTCCCTTCAGCTCTTGCTTAGGCCCTTTGGGCTACCATTCCGCGACCGCGCGGTTCCCGCACCTGGGTCCGGCGGTTTTTTCTCGCCTTTATGAGCTCCGTAATCGACAGCATCGAGCGCGCCCAGCTGCGGCAGGGCCTCCCCAAATTCGACCCTGGGGACCGCGTCCGCGTCCACTTCCAGGTGGTCGAGGGCAACCGCAAACGGATCCAGGTCTTCGAGGGCGTGGTGCTGCGCCGCCAGGGCTCGGGCGTGCGCGAGACCTTCACGGTGCGCAAACAGTCCTTCGGCGTCGGTGTGGAGCGGACGTTCCCCCTGCATTCGCCGAAGATCGAGAAACTTGAGATCGCGGCGCGCGGGGACGTGCGACGGGCCAAGCTCTACTACCTGCGCGGCCGCATCGGCAAGGCCGCCCGCGTCGCCGAGCGGCGCTGGGGCATCGACGACGACATCGTCGCGGCGCCCGCGGCAGCTGCGGACGAGACGACTGCGGTGGACGCCGACGGCGTCAGCCAGGAGGAGGTCGTCCCCGTGGAGGCGCCGCAGGGTGAGGCCGACGAAGCTGCTTCCGAGGCCGATGAGGAAACCGCTCCGGAGGTGAGCGAGGAGGCTGATCTCAAGACCGAGGTCGAGTCCGACGCCGACGCCGGCAGCGAAGGCGACAACGCGGGTGCCGAGCCGCAGCCCGAGGGCGAGGCCGAGCACGAGGTAGCGGCAGAGACGGACGCGGACGCGCCCGGGGCCGGGGAGACCGAGGACACTTCAGCGTCTGAGCAAGCCGAGGACGAGGAGCCGGCCAAAGCCGACGCCTCTGACGAGGACTCGGCAGCCTGAAACGCCTGATCCCGAAGCCGGAATCCAAAGGCGGCGGGCTCATCGAGTTGGCCGTCATCATTGCGCTGGCCCTCGGCCTTGCGCTGGCGATCCAGGCCTGGATCGTCAAGCCCTACCAAATCCCCTCGGGATCGATGGAACCGACCCTGGACATCGGCCAGCGCGTCCTCGTCAACCGCTTCATCTACCACGTCAAGGACCCGAAGATCGGCGATGTCGTCGTCTTCCACCCGCCCACCGGGGCCGACAACGGCACCGAATGCGGCGTCCACGAGGGGGCGCATGAACCATGCCCGCGGCCGACGCAGGGCAAGTCCGATCAGAACTTCATCAAGCGAATCGTCGCCGGCCCGGGGGACGAACTCTCGATCAAAGACGGCCACCCGGTCGTTAATGGGGTGGAGAAGTCCGACGAGCCCTACATCAACCCCTGCGGTGGCGGATCACAGTGCAACCTCTCGAAAACGATCACGATCCCAGCCGACATGTACTTCATGATGGGCGACAATCGTGGAGCCAGTGACGACAGCCGTTTCTGGGGACCCGTACCTCGAGACTGGATCATCGGTGAGGCCTTTGCCACCTACTGGCCCCCAGACCGAATCGGCGGGCTCTAAGGCCCCGAAGGGGAAGTTCCACCGCCGGCGGCTCGCCCGCAGCCGGCGCCTGTTTGCCTTCGATCGCGGGCTCGGAAGTCGTTATGTCGCCGGCGCCGACGAGGCCGGCCGCGGCTGTCTCGCCGGGCCGCTGGTCGCCGCTGCGGTCCTGCTCGATTACGAGAGCCTCTCGAACTCCGATCGCCGCGCCCTCAGCGGCCTCCACGACTCCAAGCAGATGACCGAAACCCAGCGGCTGGAGATGTATCCCTGCGTTCTGCGGGCGGCCGCGCGGGCCAGCGTCGTGGTCCGCTGCGCGGCCGGGATCGACCGGCGCGGCCTGCACGTGACCAACGTCGAAGCGCTTTCGCTGGCGCTCGAGCGGCTGTCTCCACCGGACGAGGAGGCAATCTGCCTCGTCGACGGATTTCGCCTCCACGCCTGCCCGGTCCCGCACCGGCGGGTGGTGAAAGGCGACGCGACCAGCGCCGCGATCGCCGCCGCCTCCGTCATCGCCAAGGTCACCCGCGACCGCTACATGCGCGATGTCGCGCCGCGGCACCCGGGCTGGGGGTTCGAGGAACACGTCGGCTACTCGACCCCCGAGCACCGCCAGGCGATCGAGGAAATCGGCATCTCGCCTCTGCACCGCAGGTCATTCCAGAGCGTTGCCTACTCGCAACTGGAGCTTGGGTAGCTAGAACGCTGCTTCGATGTGCTCGATCTCGACGGCGCGGCCGGCGCGGTCAAGGGTGACGCCGACAGCGTCGAAGCGGATGTCGTCGAAGGGCGGGAACTCACGGCGTTCGGCCATCCAGGCGGTGCCAAGGCGGCGCACCTGGCGCTGCTTGGTGAAGTCGATCGAGAGGATCGGTTTCTCCGGCCCGAAGCGCGTGCCGGCGCGGGCGCCCTTGACCTCGACGAAGACGAGAATCGGCCCGTCGAGGGCGACGATGTCGAGCTCGCCGTAGCGGGTGCGGGCGTTGCGCTCGACGATCTCCCAGCTCTGCTCGATCAGGCGCTGAGCGACGACGTCCTCGGCGATCTGGCCAGTGCGTCGGCGGTCGTCGGTCATGTCGCTCTAAGCAATGAAGAGAGGAAACTCGCCCCCCCTGTCCGGGAAGTCACAGAAACGCGAGAAAGCTGGGCGTGAATTTTTGAAAAGTGCGCGCCACTCGTCAAATCTGGCTCCGTAGCGTCGCCTCCGTGCTCGCCACCGCCCGCACCTTCACCCTCGACGGCATCTCCGCCCGCCCGGTGCGGGTCGAGGTCGACGTCCATCGCGGCTTGCCCAACTTCACGATCGTCGGGCTGCCAGACGCAGCAGTGCGGGAGGCGCGCGAGCGGGTGCGGGCGGCGCTCGTCAACTGCGGCTTCGAGTTCCCGCTGCGCCGGATCGTCGTCAACCTTGCGCCGGCGAGCCTGCGCAAGGCAGGGCCCGGGATGGATCTGGCGATCGCCGCAGCGCTATTGAGTGCATCGGGGCAGCTGGATTGGGAGGAGCTGGCACGGGTGGCACTGGCAGGTGAGCTGGCGCTCGACGGCTCGACCCGAGCCGTGCAGGGCGCGCTGGCGATGGCCGAGGCGGCGCGGGAGGGCGGGGCGGAGGCGATCGTGCTGCCGGCGGAGAATGGGGCGGAGGCCGCGCTGGCGGAGGGAATCGGAGTCATACCGGTGGAGGGGCTGGGGCAGTTGCCGGCTTTGGTGGCCGGGCAATGGGAGCCGCCGCGGCCACAGCCGCTGCAACTTCAGCTCGATCCTCCTCCCGGAGCACCGGACCTCGCCGACCTGCGCGGGCAGCCGCACCTGCGGCACGCGCTCGAGGTGGCGGCGGCAGGTGGGCACAGCGTCTTGATGGTGGGACCCCCTGGAGCCGGCAAGTCCCTCGCCGCGAGCAGGTTGCCGTCGATCCTGCCGCCGCTGGCACCGCCCGAGGCGCTGGAGGTGGCCCGGGTCGCCAGCGCCTGCGGTCGGCTCGGGACGGGGCTGCAGGGCGGGCGGCCGTTCCGCGCTCCGCACCACACGATCAGCGCCGCAGGCCTGATCGGCGGCGGCAGTCCACCTCGGCCGGGGGAGGCGACGTTGGCTCATCGCGGTGTCCTCTTCCTCGACGAGCTTTGCGAGTTTCGGCGCGACGCGCTGGAGGCGTTGCGGGCGCCGCTGGAGACCGGCGAGGTCTCGATTGCTCGCGCCGGTGGCCAACGCAGCCTGCCTTGCCGCTTCATGCTGGTCGCCGCTGCCAACCCCTGCCCCTGCGGGCGTGGTGAGGCCGACCCCGACTGCTCCTGCGCGCCTTACGAGGTCCAGCGCTACGGAGGCAAGCTGAGCGGGGCGCTCGCCGACCGGATCGACATCCTCGCCGCGGTGCGCCAGCCGAGCGCGGCAGAGATCGGCGGGTCGCCGGGAGAGTCGTCGGCTACGGTGCGGGAGCGGGTCTGCGCGGCACGCGAGCGACAGGAGTACCGCCTCGGCGCCGGCCGCTGCAACGCCGAGATGACGCCGGGGGAGACGCGCGCCTGCACCCTCACCGAGGGGGCCGCGGGGCTGCTGCGGGATCTGTACGCCCGCCACCGCCTCAGCGGCCGGGCTCACGACCGGGCGCTGCGCCTGGCGCAGACGATCGCCGACCTCGAAGGAGTGGAGGCAATCGGCGAGGAGCAGATGGCGCAGGCGCTGCAGATGCGGAGGCGAGACCATGGCTGAGGCCGTCGCCTGCCTCGAGTGCCTGCACCGCTCCTGGCTGCTTGCCGCCCTCGGTCCCTACGTGGAGAAGGTCGCGACCGGCGAGGTCGGCTCGCGCTCGCCGGAACTGCTGCGGCTCTCGAACGAGGACCTGATCGAGGTCGCCGCTCCCAAGGTGGCGACGCAGATGCTGACCCGGCTCGAGTCGCTGTCGGAGAAGCGGCTGGTCGAAGAGCTGCTGCTGGCGGAGTGCTGGGCCTGCTGCCGCCACGGCGACCTCTACCCGGACTCGCTGCGCGACGCCGCCGACGCGCCCTGGGCGCTGATCGGGCGCGGTGATCCGCGGCTGTTGGACGGGCTCGACCCTTTCGGAGCGGTGACGATCGTCGGCGCCCGCCGTGCCACCTCCTACGGTCGCGAGATCGCTCGCGAGCTGGGGCGGGAGCTGGCAAGCGCCGGCATGGTCGTCGTCAGCGGCCTCGCCTTCGGCATCGATGCCTGCGCCCACCGCGGCGCCATCGACGTCGGCCGCACGATCGCCGTCCTCGGCTGTGGCCCGGATGTCGCCTACCCCGCCAGCCACCGTTCGCTTTGGCGCCAGATCTGCGAACGCGGCCTCGTGATCTCCGAGTTCCCGCCCGGCGCGACCCCTTGGCGCTGGACCTTTCCGGCGCGCAACCGGATCATGGCCGCCCTCGCGGGCATGACCGTGGTGGTCGAGGCTGCCACCCGCTCCGGTTCCCTGATCACGACCGATCTCGCCGCCGACCTCGGCCGCGACCTCGGCGCCGTCCCAGGCCCCGTCACCTCCCGCGCCTCCGCTGGCCCCAACGCCCTGCTTGCCTCAGGGGCCCATGTCGTCCGCGATGCGCAGGACGTCCTCGATGCCCTCCTCGGCCCGGGCCAGAAGAAGCTCGAACCCGTGGCCCTAGCTCTTGATCCCGACCTCGGAGCCGTGCTCGCCGCGGTCGAGGCCGGCAACTCCACTTGCGACGCAGTCGCTACCGCCACCGGCCTCTCCGGTCCTGCCGCAGCTGCCGCCCTCTCCCGCCTCGAGCTGCTCGGCTACCTCACCTGCTCCAACATGGGTACCTACCTGCGCACTTTGGCGCCTTCCCCGAGAAGCTCCTCTCTTTAGGCTAAATCCATGACCTCCGAGCGCATCCCCACCGTCCTCTCGATCGCCGGCTCCGACTCCGGCGGCGGAGCCGGGATCCAAGCCGACCTGAAGGCTTTCGCGCGGGTGGGTGTCCACGGGATGACGGCGATCACGGCGATCACGGCGCAGAACACTGTGGGGGTCGAGGCGGTCGAGCTTGTTTCGCCGGAAATGGTGCTTGACCAGATTGCGACTGTCGGCGGCGACATACGAATCGATGCGATCAAGATCGGCATGCTGGGCTCCGCGGAGACGGTCGAGTCCGTCTTCATCGGACTATTGCTGGCCTACGTCAACGCTCCAGTCGTGATCGATCCGGTGATGGTTGCCGAGAGCGGCGCCATCTTGCTGGACGACGACACGAGGACGGCGCTGGTCGAGCGCCTGTTTCCGAAAGCTGCCGTGGTAACTCCGAACATTCCGGAGGCCCGGGTGCTGACCGGAATGGGAGAGGCAGCCACCCAAGAGGAACTTGCTCGGGGGGTGTTGGAGCTGGGCCCGAAGGCGGCGGTGGTCACCGGCGGTCACAGCAGCGAGATCGTCGACATCTTCTTCGACGGCGAGCAGCTGGTGGAGATCCCCGGCGAGCGGCATCCGGACGGGGCGGCCCATGGTTCGGGCTGCACGCACTCGTCGTCGCTTGCGGCCTACCTCGCTCTGGGCTGGTCGCCGCTGGCGGCGGCGGCGGGCGCGCGCGAGATTGCCTCCGAAGCGGTGGGCGATGGCCTACGGGGAATCGGTAGTGGCCCTGGGCCAGTAGACGTCTTCGCACTTTCCCGTACCCGCACCGACGCAGAAGTGACCCGCTGACTAGATTCCTTCCTGATGAGCGGCAACGGCAACACCTCGACCAAGCTTCCCCGTCCGCGTTCCTCGGTCGTCTTCGACGGGCCCGACCGCGCCCACTCGCGCGCCTACATGAAGGGGATCGGCTTCGATGACGATGCGCTGAGCAAGCCGACGGTGGGAATCGCCAACACCTGGACCGAGGCGATGCCGTGCAACTTCCACCTGCGGGCGCTTGCCGAGCACGTGAAAGAGGGAGTGCGGGCGGCTGGCGGTACGCCGATGGAGTTCAACACCGTCGCCGTCTCTGACGGTGTGACGATGGGGACGCAGGGGATGAAGGCCTCACTGGTCAGCCGCGAGGTGATCGCCGACTCGATCGAGCTGATGGCCCGCGGCTACCAGTTCGACGCGATCGTCGCCCTCTGCGCCTGCGACAAGACGATTCCCGGCTGCGCGATGGCTCTGGCCCGACTCGACGTGCCCTCGGTGCTGCTCTACGGCGGCTCGATCGCTCCTGGCCATTGGCACGGGCGCGACGTCACGATCCTCGACATCTTCGAGGCGATCGGCGCCCACAACGCCGGCGACATGTCAGACGAGGAACTGCACGAGCTCGAGGGCGTTGCCAGCCCTGGCGCCGGCGCCTGCGGCGGCCAGTTCACCGCCAACACGATGGCCTGCGCCTTCGAGGCGCTGGGGATCAGCGCCGGCGGCTCGGCGATGGTGCCCGCCGAAGACGACGACAAGGACACGGTCGCGGAGAAAATCGGCGAGCTGGTGATCAACGTCCTCGCCGAGGACATCCGGCCGAGCAAGATCATCACCCGCGAGGCGCTGGAGAACGCGATCGCCTGCGTCTGCGCCTCGGGCGGCTCGACTAACGGCGTCCTGCATCTGATCGCGCTCGCCCACGAGCTCGGGATCGAGCTGACGATGGACGACTTCGAGCGGATCTCGCGGCAGACGCCGCTCTTCGCCGACCTCAAGCCGGGCGGCCGCTTTGTCGCCACCGACCTCTACGCCGCCGGCGGCGTGCCGGTGATCCTCAAGCGCCTGGCCAAAGCCGGGATCCTCCACGGCGAGGCGATCACCGTCACCGGCCGCACGGTCGGCGAGGAAGCCGCAGCGGCAACCGAGGCGCCCGACCAGGAAGTGGTGCGTTCGGTCGAGAACCCGCTCAAGCCCGAAGGCGGGCTGGCGATCCTGCGCGGCAACCTCGCGCCTGAAGGCTCGGTGGTCAAGGTTGCCGGTACCGAGCGCCGCCAGCAGACCGGGCCGGCCCGCGTCTTTGAGTCCGAAGAGGATTGCTTCCGCGCCGTCAAGGACCAGCAGATCAAGCCGGGCGACATCGTCGTTATCCGCAACGAGGGGCCGGTCGGCGGCCCCGGGATGCGGGAGATGCTGCAGGTGACCGCGGCGATCGTCGGCGAGGGGCTGGGAGAGACCGTGGCGATGGTCACCGACGGCCGCTTCTCCGGCGCCACCCGCGGCTTGATGATCGGTCATGTCGCCCCCGAGGCCGCCAAGGGCGGCCCGATCGCGGCGATCCGCGAGGGCGACGAGATCACCGTCGACATTGACAACCGCCGCCTCGACGTCGCCCTCTCCGAGGAGGAGATCGAGCGACGGATCGCCGAGTACGAGCAGCCGGAGCCGCTCTACACCCGCGGCATCATGGCCAAGTACGCGGCCACGGTCTCCTCCGCCTCGCAGGGCGCGATCACCAGCTGAGCAGCCTGCGCCGCTAGCCGATTGCGGTGTCGTCCGTCGCAGCCGTCTCGAGCGGCCGCGAGGACTCGATGAATTCTTCGACCAGCGGGTTGAAGCGCTGCGGGCGCTCGAGCATCGGCAGGTGGCCGGTGCGCTCGAAGAGCTCCAAGCGCGACTCCGGGATCAGGCGGTGGTAGCCGAGCGCCGCTTCGACCGGGACGATCTGGTCGTTCAACCCCCAGACGACCAGCGTCGGGATTTCGATCTCCGGCAGCCGCTCGCGGGTGTCGTAACCCCAGATCGCCGCCAACGCATCGCCGAAGCCGAGCGCCCGCAGGCCGGGATTCCCTTGCTCGGCCAGCAGCTCGGGCCGCAGCTTGTTGGGGTTGCGGAAGATCCGCCCGAAGGCGAGCTTGCGCCCCAGCGGCCGGGTCAGCCAGACCCGGCGGTCGCCGGTCAGCAGCGGGCCCGCTGCTTTGATCACCCGTCCCGCCATCTGCGCGTGCTTCGACGGCCACTCGGCGAAGCTGATCCCGGCGGCGGAGATGAGGACCAGGCGGTCAAACCGCTCCGGCTCCTCGATTACCGCCTCGGTCGAGATGAAGCCGCCCATCGAGTTGCCGACCAGCGCCGCCACCTGGTCGAATCCCAGCCGCTCGCAGAGGTCGTGCAGGAGGCGGCCGTAGTTGGCCATCGAGATCTCCCACGAGGGCAGCGGGCTCTGGCCGAATCCCGGCAGGTCGAGCGCGATCACCCGGTGGCTGCGAGCGAAGTGGGGGATGTTCTCCAGCCAGTTCTTCCAGCAGCCGGCGATCCCGTGGACGAAGATGATCGGCTCGCCCTCGCCGATGTCGACGTAGTTGACCTGATCGGCTCCGGGCAGGTCGATCCGACGCAGGTGCTGGCGCCAGTCGATCCGCAGCCACTCCGGGTCCGGGTTGCCGTAGTCGACGCCGGGGAAGAGCGGGGACTTCTCGGCCTCAGGTTGCTCGGACATGGCGGCGAATCCTAGCTGCGCAGCCAGTATGGCCTACGCGTAGCCCATCCGTTCGAGCACCGGGATCTCGCGGATCTGCGGCGGCTGCAGGTGATCCCAGAGGATGCCGCGGGGCCGCGGGTACTGACGGTCGATCTCGATTACCGCGCGCGGCGTCGCGATCAGGTCGCAGGGCAGGTCGTGGTCGGTGACCATCAGGTGCTGGCGGAGGATCTGGATCGGGTGGACGGTGGTGGCGACGGTGGTGTGCTCGTCGATCTTGCCGGCGGCGCTGAGGATCCCGTACTCGAGGTCGTGGTAGCCGCCGCCTTTGCCGACCCGGGCGCCGCTGAGGTTGACCGCCACCGAGCCGCTGAGGACGAAGTCGATGTCGGGCAGGTCATCGAGGGCGACGACGCGGCCGTGCTTCAGCGCCCCCTTGATCGTCGCCGCCTCTTTCATCGCTTCTTTCGACAGGTCCTTGGGATCCAGCACCCGGAAGGGATGGGGATCGCGCAGGCGCGGCACCGCCATGATCATCGTCTTACCCTCTTCGAGGGCGATCCGGCGGGCGTGCGTCTGCGGCGAGTCCGGGTTGGCCTTGATCGTCCGTGCCCGCTTCCAGAGTCGGTGTCCGGCGAGCTTCTCGGCGGCGAGTTTGGCGCCGGCGAAGTTCGGGATGCGACCCTCCGCCCCCGGGAAGCGGGAGACGCCCTCTCGTTCCATCGCCGCCCAGATCTCCGCGCGGACCTCGTCCTTGGTTCGCATCTGTCGCGAAAGATATCCACCAGGCCTGCCGATAAGACCGAGGCAGCGCTTAGACTTTTCCTTTCCTGGCAGAAATCTGGGGAGAACTCGTTCCGGTCAATGGGTAAGAGAACTTCGATAGTGGTGATCATCGCCGCCGCTTTGCTGGTGGTCGTGGTCGGTGGCGCCTACGCCTACGACAGCTCACAGAAGGACAAGATCGCCGACGGCGTCACTGTCGGCGGCGTCGACGTCGGCGGGCTAAACGAAGAGGAAGCCGCCGCCGCGGTCCGCCGCAAGCTGCTCTCTCCGCTCCGCCACTCGCTCGTGGTGAGCTACGACGGGCAGGCCTGGAAGCTCCCCGGCAAGAAGCTGAAGATCCGTGCCGACATCGACTCCGCGGTCGAAGAAGCCGTCGAAGACAGCCAAGAGGGCGGCTTCCCGAGCCGCCTCGTGCGCTACGTCAGCGGTGGGGAGGTCGACGAACGGATCACGCCGCAGGTCGCCTACTCAAAGCCGGCGATCAACCGCTTCGTCCGCCACGTCGCCGAGGAAGTCAACCGCGAACCGCAGAACGCCGATGTCGAAGCCTCCCCCGACTCGCTCGAAGTTGTCGCCGGCAAGAACGGGCGCAAGCTGCGCGACAACCTGCTGGAGAAGAAGCTGAAGGCTGCGGTGCTGAACGCCAACGCGCCGCACAAGATCATCGCCGCCGTGCATTCGATCAAACCGGAGGTGACCAAGAGCGAGGTTGCGGCCGAGTACCCGTCCTACCTGACGCTCGACCGCGCCACCTTCACCCTGCGCCTCTGGCAGCACCTGAAGCTGACCAAGGAATACACCGTCGCGGTCGGCATGGAAGGCCTGGAAACGCCCGAAGGCCTCTACGAAATCCAGGAAAAGGAAGAAAACCCGGTCTGGCATGTACCGATGTCGGATTGGGCCGGCAGCCTCGCTGGCCAGACGATTCCGCCGGGACCCTCGAACCCGATCAAGGCTCGCTGGATGGCGATCTACGAAGGCGCCGGTATCCACGGCACCGAAGAGACCTATTCCCTGGGCAGCGCCGCCTCCCACGGCTGCGTGCGGATGGCGATCCCCGACGTGGAAGAACTGTACGACCTCGTCGAAGTAGGGACTCCCATCTACATCGGTAACTGAGAGACGCGGAGACCGGCGCATTTCGGCGTCGTCGGTCGGTCACGTGCAAAGCACGCTCCCTCTCTCCTCCTTGAACTGCTTGGTCTCCCCGCCTCTCAGAGGAGCTTGGGGAAGCGGGAAGAACAAGACCACGTGAACTGGGAAGAGGCACTGGCCAGCTACGACCGCGACCTACGGGCGCGGGGATCGGCTGAGCGGACGCGGCGGGCCTACGGCGTCGACCTCGGCGGTTTCGCCGAGTGGGCCGGTGAGCAGGGCCTGGGGCCGATCGACGTCCGCCACCGTGACGTGCGCCGCTATGGCGCCGGTCTCTCCAATGCCGGCGCCGCGCCGGCGACCGTCGCCCGCAAGCTGGCGGCGATCCGCGGCCTCTACGGCTACCTCGTGCGCACCGAGCGTGCCGGCTCCAACCCGGCCGAGCTCGTCTCCAGCCCGAAGCGCTCGGAAAAGCTGCCGACCGTCCTCACCACCGAGCAGATGCGCTCGCTGCTGGAGCGGATCCCGGCGCGGACGCCGCTGGAGCTGCGCGACCGGGCGATGCTGGAGCTCGCCTACTCCTGCGGCCTACGCTGTGAGGAGATCGTCAACCTCGACCTCGGCGCGCTCGACTTCGAGACCGAGCAGTTGCGGGTCCTCGGCAAGGGATCGAAGGAGCGCCTGCTGCCCGTCGGGGAGCCGGCGCAGGCCGCCCTGCGCCGCTACCTCGATAAAGGACGGCATGCTCTAACCACTGATCCGCGCGAGCAGGCGCTTTTCCTTTCGAAGAGCGGCCGTCGCCTCTCCAACTCGGATGTGACCCGCCGGCTTGGCCTCTGGACCCGCGAGGCGGCCTTGGCGGCCGGAGTCTCTCCCCACGCACTTAGACATTCCTTTGCAACCCATCTGCTCGAGGGGGGCGCAGATCTGCGTACGATTCAGGAGTTGCTGGGTCACGCGTCGATCTCGACCACCCAGGTCTACACCCGAGTCGACGCGGCCAGGCTCCGAGACACCTACGCCGCCAGCCACCCCCGCGCATGAGAAAAACCCCCGCAGCCGAACGTAGGATCACCTGATGGACACGGGCGTGAAAGAGGTGGAGCTGCGCGATCTGTGGCGTCGCTACAAGGACCAGGGAGACAACACCGCTCGCGAGCGGCTCGTCGTCGCCTACTCGCCGATGGTCAAATTCGTCGCCGGCCGGCTCGGCGCCGGGCTCCCTTCTCACGTCGAAGACGCCGACCTGATCTCCTACGGCCTGGTCGGCCTGATCGGCGCGATCGAGCGCTTCGAGCCCGAGCGCGGGATCAAGTTCGAGACCTTCGCGATGACCCGCATCCGCGGCGCGATCATCGACGAACTCCGCTCGCTCGACTGGGTGCCGCGCTCGGTGCGCTCGCGCGCCCGCGAAATCGAACAGGTGCAGGCGAAGCTCGAGCACGAGCTGCAGCGGGCCCCGACCGAGGGCGAGCTCGCCGCCAAGCTCAACATGACCGAGGAAGAACTGCAGACTGCGCTGCTGGAGATCGCCAACTCTTCCGTCTACGCACTCGACGAGCTCTGGACCGTCTCCGACTCCTCCGGCGACCAGGTCTCGCTGCTCGACACGATCGCCGACGAGGGCGCCGCCGACCCGCAGGAGGCCCTGGCCACGACCGAGGTCAAGGACCGCCTCACCGAGGCGATCGGTGGGCTGCCCGAGCGCGAGCAGCTGGTCGTCGCCCTCTACTACTACGAGAACCTCACCCTGCGCGAGATCGGCGAGGTCCTCGGCGTCACCGAGTCGCGCGTCTCCCAGCTGCACACGAAGGCTGTGATGCGGCTGAAATCGCATCTGCAGCAGGGTTGAAGCCTTGGGGGCAGCAGGCCCCCCGTTGCTACCTTGGGCGAGCATGAGCGCCGAAGCCACCTGCGCGATCTGCGGCCGGACGATCCTGGCCGGCGAGCGCGTTCACGGTTTCGTCGAGGCCAGGGAGGAGCGGTCGGTTTGCGAGCTCTGCGTGGCGCGGGCCGAGCGGCTCGCTTGGCGCCCGGCGGGAGAGCCGGAGCCGGAGCGGTCCGCCGACGGGCATGAGGGGCGCTGGCGGCTGCGGGGATTGCTGCGGCGGCGCGAGCGGCGGCCGGGCGCACCGGTTGCGGTCGCACCCGCTCCTCAGCAACGAGCAGAACCCGAGCAAGGCCCGGAGCCAGAGCCGGTTTCGCCGCGCCGCCGGCCGCGCCCGCTGCCGTCACCAGACCCCGCGGCCCCGAGCCCGTTCGAACGCGCGGTCGCTCGCTTCAACTCCAGCGAGGGGGGCCGCACGGTTGCCGGTCTCAGCCGCAGTCTCGGTACGCCTTTCGTCTCGATCGGCGCTGCCGCCGGCGAGCCGAACGAGGTTCGAATCACCGTCGCCTGGGAGCTCTCCTGGTACCAGTGGGGCGTCGACATCGGCGACGAGCTGCGTCCCGTCTTCCAGATCGACAAGGGGGGCGAAATCGACCAGCTCGATTCGGCTGCGCGGCAGTGGAACGCCTCGGTCGGCGAGGATGGACGCCTGATGCTCGCTGAGCGAACCGCGCAGCGATGAGCAGGATCACCGTCAACTTCGACGGGGGCTCCCGCGGCAACCCCGGCCCAGCGGCGATCGGCGTCGTCCTCCGCGACGAAGGCGGCGCGGTGCTGCGGAAAGTGGGGGAGAGAATCGGCGAGGCGACCAACAACGTCGCCGAGTACAAGGCGCTGCTGCGGGGGATCGAGCTGGCGGGCGAGCAGGGCGCCGAGGAGCTCGAGTTGATCGGCGACTCGGCGCTGGTCGTGCACCAGGTCGAAGGCGGATACAAAGTCAAGAACGCCGGGCTCAAGCCGTTGCACGAAGAGGTGAAGCGGGCGCTTGCCGGCTTCGCCTCCTGGTCGATCCGCTACATCCCGCGTGCCCAGAACGCCGACGCCGACCGCCTCGTCAACGAAGCGTTCGACGGCAACGGCAAGGCGGGCGCGGCGCGCGATCCCGATATCTCCTCCCAACCCGAAGACAGCTCCGGCGCGATCGACGCCGGCGTCGACATCGGCCACGTCCACCTCAAGGTGGCCGACGTCGACCGCGCTCTCGAGTTCTACTGCGGCATCCTCGGCTTCGAGCTGATGCAGCGCTGGGGAGCCGACGCCGCCTTCATCTCCGCCGGCGGCTACCACCACCACATCGGCCTCAACTCTTGGTCCTCGAAAGGCGGCTCGCCGCCGCCGCCCGGAACCACCGGCCTCTTTCACACGGCGATCCGCTACCCGACCCGCCGCGCCCTCGCCGACGCCCTGCGCCGCCTCAGCGAGGCCGGCTGGCCGCTCGAAGGCGCCTCCGACCACGGCGTCAGCGAGGCGCTCTACCTCGCCGACCCCGACCGCAACGGCGTCGAGCTCTACTGGGACCGGCCGCGCGAGGAGTGGCCGATGGCCCCGGACGGGGAGGGCGTGCAGATGGGCACGCTGCCACTCGACCTCGATGACCTGATTTCCGAGCTACGCAGCTGAACGCGGAAAGACGCGACGCGGAGGAGGAGCGTCAGGGCAGCCGTGGCCAGGGAAAACGACGGCGCCGAACGGGGAAAGGGCTCTTCCTCTGCGTCGCGTCAGGGGATGGATCAATGTGGGAACGAGGGCTGGCTACCCAGAACTCGGTACGGCAAAACACGGAGCCTGAAACAAATTTCCAGCGTCAGCGGGTGCTCAGCGGTACGTGGAACAGGAGGACGTTGAGAAGAAGGAGAAGCAGGATCAGGGCGCCGACTCCGAGTAGGACCAGCATCACCCACATAAGGACCCGGAGGGCGCTCATTTCTCTTCCCTATCCGAGGGGCCGATCTTCTCGGCCAGCTCGACGATGACCCCCTCGGGACCGCGGATGTAGCAGAGCTTGTAGCTGTTCCCGTAGGACACGACCTCGCCGACAAGCTCGCCGCCTTTGGCCTGCAGCCTGGCGACGGCGGCCTCGACGTCGTCGATCGCGAAGCAGAGATGGCTGAGGCCGGGGGTGTTGACCGGGGCCTCCGGGTTGCCTTCCTTGAGAGGCGGAGAGTTGAACTTCACCAGCTCGATCTGCCCGTGACCGTCGGGCGTCTGCAGAAAGGCGATATCGGACCGGGCTCCGTCGAGGCCGATGATGCGGTCCACCTCAGTGCCCTCGACCGAGCCCTCGTTCTTCAGTCCCAGCCCAAGCTCCTCGAAGAACTCAATCGCCTGGGCGAGGTCCTCGACAACGATGCTGACGTGGTCCATCCGTTCGATCGTCATGCACGCGAAGCTAGCGGATGGCGCCGCTGCTGGAAGTGCGAGGTTCGGGCGTCCTCCGACCGCAGACGACCATATTGTTGCGCGCCCTTGTACGACGATTCTCAGCACCTCCTCGGGGGCGGGGCGCGTGCCCGGTCGCTCCCGGACTGGCCCGACTCCAGACCCCTCCGCTCCTGGCAGGAGGAAGCGACGGAAGCCGTGCGGGCGCACAGCGCCGCCAGCTTCCTCGCCTCGGCGACGCCGGCAGCCGGCAAGACCACCTTCGGCCTCCACATCGCCCATCGGATGCTGAGTGCCGGTTTCGTCTCACGCGTCGTCGTCGCCGGCCCGACCACCCACATCTGCCGCCAGTGGGCCGCCGACGCAGCCCGTTACGGCATCGACCTCGAGCCGAACAGGCCGAACTCGGACGGGCCGGAGTCAGGCGACTTCCACGGCGTCGCCGTCACCTACCAGACGATTGCGGCCGGGCCGGATACGCACCGCTCGGCCGCCAGCCGTCGGCCGACCCTGCTGATCGCCGACGAGCCGCACCACATGGGCGACGAGGCCGCCTGGGGTGTGCAGACCCGCAGGGCCTTCGACGGCGCCCGATTCCGGCTGCTGCTTTCGGGCACGCCTTTTCGCTCCGACAACTCAGCCATCCCCTGGGTCACCTACGACGAGGACGGCCTCAGCCGGGCTGACTACGCCTACGGCTATCCGCAGGCGTTGCGCGACCGGGTCTGCCGCCCGATCACCTTTCTGCCATACGACGGCGAGATGGAATGGATTTCGGACGGTCGACTGCGCAGCGCCGACTTCGACCTGCTCTTGCCGGCGGCGGAGGCGGCCCGGCGCCTGCGCACGGCGCTCAGCCCCGAGGGCGAGTGGATGGGCGAGGTGCTGCGCGACGGCGATGCCAGGCTGAGCGAGGTGCGCGCCGACGGGCACCCAGATGCGGGCGGCCTGGTAATCGCCTCCAACCAGGATCACGCGCGGGCAATTGCGGCGCGGCTCGGGTCGATTTCCGGGGAGCGACCGGAGCTGGTGATGAGCGACGAGCCCGATGCCAGCCGCCGCATCGCCGAGTTCGCCTCCTCCGATCGACGCTGGCTGGTCTCGGTCCTGATGGTCTCCGAGGGCGTCGACATCCCCCGCCTGCGGGTCGGCGTCTACGCGACGGCGGCCCGGACCGAGCTCTTCTTCCGCCAGGTGGTCGGCCGCTTCATCCGCGCCACCCCGGGGCCGCGCCGGCAGATGAGCTACCTCCTGATGCCGGCCGATTCGCGGCTGAAGGCATTGGCCCACGAGATCGAGCTCGAGCGCCGCCACGCCCTCGACCTCTCGCCGGTGGGCGAGGAGCAGGGCGAAGAGTTCGACGATCCCGCCCCGGAGCGCGGCGAGCCGGGCGAACGCTTCGCCGCCCTCAGCTCGGGCGACGCCGAGCTCGACGAGGCGATCATGAGCGAGACCGCGCTTCAGCTCTTTCCGACCGACGACCCGCCGCAGGCGAAGAAAGCGGCCGCCTTGACCAAGCCCGAAGGCGCGTCAGAGAACTCCGAGCCCAAGCGGGAGTCGGCCTATGAGACCCGAGAGCGGTTGCGCGCCGAGCGCAGCCGCCTGGTCGCCAAAGTCGCCAACCGCACCAAAAAGTCCCACCGAGAGATCCAGGCCCGCATCAATCGCGCCACCCGCGCACCCTCAGTCCCCAGCGCCACCATCGACCAGCTCGAGCGCGGCAACGAGATGCTGCGCCGCGAGCTGTGGCGGTAGACAACGACTTGTCGAACAAAAGGCGCCGCCGGCGGTACCCTCGCATCGATGACTCGGATCGCCCTGGTCGTGACCTACTTGATCACCTTGGTCGTCGGCGTAATCGCGCTGGACGTCTACAACGGTGGCTTGTTGCCGGTCGTCTGGCTGGCCGCGTCGGTGCTGCTAGGCGCGGGGACGGGCGACTTCCGCTTCGCGCCTCTATCTCTCCCGGCGATCCCGATCGCGATTCCGTTCGGTCTCCCTGCCGACACCAACTTCGATCCGGTTTTCCCGATCTGGGTCGCGGCGGTGTATCTCGCAGCGCTCTCCTCCGCCTTGATCTTGCTCGCCGCCTTCCTGCGGCGAGTCGTCGCCTCGCACCGCCAACGTCGGCGCGCCCCCCGCGGCTCCGGAATCGCCTAGCCCGATCAAGGCTCCTGACACAGAAAGCCCCGCCGGAGCGGGGCTTCGTCGAAGCGGCTGAAGGGATTCGAACCCTCGACCTTCTGCATGGCAAGCAACCCGGCCTGTCGCTGTTTTCCGTTCCAGAGCCAAAACTCGAAATCTGCGCCGCCAGGGGACTGGGTTAGGTCAGGCGCGATTCCACAGGGTTTGGGCAGCTAGATCGTCCGCCGCCCAAACGATCAAGGGCGACGAAAGATCGAATGGGTGCCGACCCGCCGCCAGATGATGTGCGGCTGGCCGGAGTGAACTTCATTGCCGTACTGGAAGGTTGCGCGGCCGTCATAGGCCCAGGTCATCTCCCAGATTCCCGGATGCCCCTGCACACGCTTCACGCGCAGGCGGGGATGAAAGCCTTGCTTGCGCTCGGCAAGATCAGCGATGAATTGCGCCAGGGCGGCGCGAAACTCCCGCTGCTGCTTTGGACTGAGCCGATCCCAATCGCGCCAGAACGACGCGAGGACTTCACGCGTCGGCATCGAGCGGCTTCGTGCGCTCGTCCAATGCCGCTAGGAACTCCTCGTCGCTCTCGAATCGCGTAACCCGGCCAGTGGCGAGGTCTTTGTCGGCTTCACGCTCGCGCTGTTGCCATTCACGCGTCCAGAACCAAGCCTGCTCAGGATCGATCCGACCTTCCGTCACCTCGCGGAGCAGAATCGCGGCACCATCGACCGCTTGGTCGGGTAGGTGATCGACCATCTGATGAAGCTCGGCCTTAGTCATGCCCTCATTCTGACAGGCGATGTGGAGCCTCAAAGATCATCACGTCATAGGATCGGCTCATGCGGAAGGTGCTGGTGGTGCTGGTCGGAGCGGCGCTCGCGAGCACGGGCTGCGGCGGCGGCTCGACGACGATCATCGAGAGGACGGTCGTCACCGAACGCGCGCCCGCGAAGACCTACCTGCCCGCCTCGGGCATCGTGGCGAAGTACGTCGAACCGGCCGAGTACAGCTTCTACGTCGACGGCGCCGTCGTCGGCACCGACCTGACCTGGCAGGGCTGGGGATCGCCGACGGCAACCGCCAGGGGCTCGATCGAGATTCGCGACCCCGAAGGCGAAGGGATGCAGGACCGCCTTCGCTTCCCCGGCTCGATCGAAGCCTCGGGGCGGGAAGAGTGCCGCGGCGCCGCCTACTACACGCAGGCGCTCGCGAAGCTCCCACCGGGAGCGCCCTACCACCCCGAGGGACCGATGCCGCTCTCGACGCCTTGCCGGGACCCGGCCTCGTTGGGTCCGGTGCCAGCGCCTCCCGAATCAGGGACCCCGTCCCCTGTGCCGCCCTCCGACGAAGTCCGGTTCGCGACCCCGAGCGGCAACATCGAATGCAGCCTTTCGTCGGAAGCCGCGACCTGCGAAATCTTCCGCAGGAGCTTCACCCCCTCGGCTCCGAAGCCAGTCGACTGCATGCTCGACTACGGGCATCGGCTGACGGTTGACTCCAGCGGGACGGCGAGCTTCGCCTGCTACGGCGATTCGATGCGAGGGATCGCCGAGCGGAAGCTGTCCTACGGGGACTTCCTCGAGCGCGGCCCGATGACCTGCAAAAGCGAACCTGCCGGCGTGACCTGCGGAACGGGCAGCGGCGCCTTCTTCCTCTCGGTCCAACGCGCCGATCTGAGCGGCTAGGGCGGCTATCGCGATCCTGCCATACACCGGCTGCCATTTGAGGCTGGGGCGACTGCGGCCCGCGGACGCCGCCTACGATGCGCCGCCCCGGTCGCCTGCTGCGGGCGACCCGTCCCTCCACTAGGACCGGCTCGCGGCCAGGATTCGCCGGACCATGGCGGCCCGACTCTCTAGATACTCGCTCCGGCCCATCTGGTCGCGCCGAAGGACGTAGGCCGTCGCGAAATACGGACTCCCGAGCGGAGCATCGCCCTTTCCCATGAAGGTGTCAGCCGCGTCGGGGTATTCGCTCGCGAGCAGCTTGAACGTTTCCTTCGCCCACTCAAAGACCCGATCGTCGTCGAGCGGAAGCCGCTCGTCAGGGTCGTCTCGAAGAGAGAGCCAGACTCGGACGCCGTCGACCGCCGCAAGCTGACCCCTCAGATCCCTCATGGGATCGGCGGGGCTGGCCGAATTGTCGCCACGTCGCCAGACGACGGCGGCCACAACGAAAAGCGCCGCCCCGAGAATCAACGTGGTAACCCAGACGGCCCGAGGAAGGAGGTCGAGGACCGCCGCTGCGGTCGTCACAGCGGTCAAGCCCATTCCCGCCCATCCAAGAGCCAGAGCGGTTGAGTGCTGCATCGAGCGACCCTACCTGCGACGGTCGGCGCCAGCGGTCATCACTGCTCCGCCGACGGGCTTGCCTCTCGCTCCAGCTGCTGCGCCCCGGCCGCAGCGTGTGCGCGCTTAACGAAGCTCGCTACAGCGCCATTGAACTCTTCACGCGCCTTCTCGACTTCTTCCATCAGGACATCGTTGACATCTTCAATCCGAAGATTCGGCGGAGAGCGAAACCGGATACGGCGAGTGGCTCGGAAGCCTTTCAGCAGAGCGGTGGCTGCCTCTTCAAGCGCGGCCGTCGTGCTGGAGTCAGGACCTAATTGCACCCGCAGTAAACCGATCGCCCGGTCGAGTTCTCGACCCACCCGCTCCAGGCCCTTCACTGACTCCGCACGCTCGGGATGGGCGGGGTCGAACATCGTCGCGGCGTGCCCCATCAGCGCGGCATTGACCTCGTCGATCGCGTAGCCAGCCCGGTGAAGAATCGCGGCCGTCTCGGCGAGAGTTGAGCGGACGCTTGCGCGGTCGGCCGTCTCTCTTTCGTGGTTGAGCAGCTGGCGCTGCTGCCAGACGCCTGCACCGATCGCAGCGAGGGCAATAATCGACGACAGGGCCACAGAGATGAGACTCACCGCTTCCACAGTGCGAACCTATCTCCGGCTGCGGATCGCAGTCTGGTCGCAGCACCGGCCCCCGATCCTAAAGGCCAGAACCGGGCAGAATTGCCGCGCCCGAACCATCGCGAGAGGCGGGGTGCAGGACCTACGAAACGCGGAACCCGCCTGGGGGGCGGGCTTCCTCGCAAGCGGCTGAAGGGATTCGAACCCTCAATCGAGCTGAGTTAGGCACGGTTCTGCGTGGTTTGGGCAGCGAGAGCCTTCCCCGCTGCCCGATCCGTCCGGCACGGCGGAAGGCCCTAATTTGACCGGCGGCTGCTCCGCCGCTTGTTGCCTCGGCCGCGACGGCGGCGCTGTTCGGCCGTCTTGCGACGACGCTCGCGGGTCTCTGCCTCGCTGTGTCGTTGGCCCATGGCTCGGACAACCTGGCCCCGCACGAGCCCCTTGCCCATTCCGGCGAGAACGACGCGATCAGCGAATCGTTGCGGCCCAAGAGATTCGTACAGCTTGCCCACCACCTCATCCGCAAAGCTCGCAGTTACACGCTCGACGCCAGCAAAGTCGATAATTACCTTGACCTCAGGATGAGCGAGGACGAGATTGCGAACCTTGACCCTGACAGGGTTGCCTGCGATGCGGGTCGCCGTACTGCTGGCCTCCTCCGCGATTGAGAGCCGCACGTCCTGGTCATCGACGGCATAGGCGGAGTCCAGATAGTCCCAGTCGGTTATGCGGACGCCGTCTTTCAGCAGTGCAGCCTCAAGGTCGAACTCGTGGTCGGTCATAAGCTCGAAGTAGACGAGCGTTCCATCCAGTGCCTCATTGGGCCGAAGAAGCTGGCCTCTCGGCGATGGTTGTGCCTCATTGGCCAAGACCAGCGCTTGGCCTGAATGTACGAGGAACGAACCGCGTGCGGCAGTCGCGATCCGCAGTGCGCCCGCCAAGCCGTTGCCCGCTCCGATCGAGCGGTCGCGCGTCACTCCCTGTTTCATGGCATGGCGAACGGCACGAACGTCGGAGTCCAAACCGGGGTGCTTGCTCGTTCGGATGGTCGTCGGGATCCCGCGCCCCGCATCGGCCACGACGAACTGGACTTTGCGGCGACCGGGAGCGACGGTCACGGCGAGGAGACCGCCTTCATCGGCCGCAGCGTGCTGGAACACGTTGTCCGCGATCTCGTTCATGGCCCATTCCAGCCCGTGCAGAGTGGATCGGCGGACCTGCGCTTTCCGAAGCACCACCTCGCAGGTGTGGTTGACGAGGCGGAGCAGATCCTCGTCGGTCTTGTATCGGGCGATCGGCAGCCAGCCGTCGGGATGTTGATCGTTGGTCCCGTAGTTCACCGGGCTCAGATGATGCGCCCAGTTGCTGTAGGCGAAGAGATCGCGCAGCCTGCGGTCTCTCGGCTCGATGACATCGAAGTGCATGCCTTCGCGACGACACGTCTCGGCCTGCACCACGAGCTGAGCCATCGCCACGGGTTTCATGAAAGTTGAGGCGCTGAAATCGAAGGTGAATCCAGTCTGCCCCTCGTCTTGGGCCTTGTGCACAAGGCGTCTGAAGGCAGTGGCGTCGCGATGGGACACTTCGCGACCGAAGACGAGGCGATCTCCCCCGACCAGCTTCAGGGTTGCCCTCTGAGGGGCGTTGCTTGGCTTCTTCTTTGCCTTGGACCGAGCCACCTCCGCAGGGTAGGGCGGCACCCGGTCGTACTTCGATACCCCTAGGTATCCGACTCCTGCTGCCCGGCCCTTCGGGAGGCGGTTACGGCAGCCGCCCGGATTCGGCGCAATCAGGTCTCTGGCCATGCGATTAGGCTGCCCCTCGTGCCGAAGGACGCCAAAGGGAAAGCGCTCGCCGAGGCGAAGCGCGCGCAGCTTGACTACGAGCGGAAATTGAAGGCAGCGAGGGTGGAGAGGCGCAAGAGCTTCGCCCGTGCGCAGAAAGCCGGATCGTCGCTGGCGGAAATCGGCGAGGCAGTCGGCTTGCATCGCTCCCGCGTCGGGGAAATCCTCCGAGGCAAATAGACCAACTGTAGGGAAACCCCCTACCGCTGAAAGAGGACAAGCCGACCCGCAGCTATCTACAACCAGATCAGGTTGCGGCTCTGCTTAGTGCGGCCGGGAAGATCGACACCGATGCGCGAGAGGGCGACACTCGCCGCCGCCGTCCGCTGCTTGCCACGCTGACGCTGGCAGGACTGCGGATTAGCGAGGCGCTTGATCTGCGTTGGCGGGATGTGAACCTCGACGCGCGCCGCCTCCGAGTCGCGGCGGCGAAGACTGACGCAGGCATCCGGGAGGTCGATATGACTCCCGCGCTGCAAGAACTGCTCGCCGACTACCGGAGCCGCAGCCCGTACACGCAGCCGGGAGATTTGGTCTTCCCGACCAGCGCGGGCAGGCGAGACAACCCCTCCAACGTCCGCAACCGCTTCTTGGATTCGGCGGCGAAGCTCGCCAACGTCGATCTGCGGACAGCGGAGCGGGAGCCGATGCCGGACGTGACGCCGCACTCGCTGCGCCGCACCTTCATTTCCCTCCTGCTCGCAGCAGGGCCGATGTGCCCTACGTCATGGCACAGGCGGGGCATACCGACCCCAAGATGACCCTTGGCCTCTACGCCCAAGTAATCGCCTCCAATACGGATCACGGAAAAGCGATGGATAGCCTCGTCAGGCTAGGGCAGAGAGGAAATCGCCGTCCGTTTCAAGATGTCCGAGCACTTTGAGTATGCTGCGCCGCCTCTATGGGAACCTATGAGTCTCTGACGCAGGGAGCCGCACGTATTGGGGGAGTTGGCTCCTTTGGTGCCGTGCTTGGCGCAATGGCGGCCGCGTTCTACAACGACGTGTCTTCCGGTAACGCGTCGTACGGGGAGTGGGCGGCATACGCAGCCGCCATCGCTGGCGCATTCTCAATCGCGTTTGAGGTCGCCCGTGCGGTCTAAACGCTCCTTCTTGAATGGGCGCAGGCGTAGCGGGCTCGCGATCGCGGTAATTGCGGGCTTGGTCGCAGGTGCCATCACTGCCCGCCTTGACTTACCTGCCGCGATTACGGTCGGAGTCTGGCTCGTCGGTGTAGCAATCGTTGTGTGCTTGATAGTTCCGCAAGTTCTCCGCGGTTCTGCGGCTCCTATCCGTTTGGATTTTGAGGTTGGCCGAACCTCATCGTTTCAACCTGTGAAGGTATGGCGCGAGGGCGAGCTACTGATGTCGCTCAACTACGAGGAGGGGCGATCCTCAACTGGAAGTGCCGACTACGCAGAAGGAGGGCATCGTCACTAATGGCCTCGGCGAGATATGTCTGGCATCCAGAGCTTCATTGGCAGGCGGGGGAGCGACTCTTTTTCGTCAGGCTGTACTTTGAGCCCGTCTACCCAGACGTTCAGAAGGTGCTTCTCGACCGTCTTGAGCGGTTAGAAATTAGCTCTTACCATGTTTATGAATTGGTGGGAGCGTTCGACCTCATGCTTCGTGTTTGGTATCCCGGCAATGTCACTGACTTGATTGCGGGCCTTGACCTACCGGAGGTACGTCGCGCAGACTATATGGAGGTTCGCAAGATTCATGAGCATTGGGTTCATGCGGAGGGGCAGCCAGGCCCGTCTCCGGAATTAACTGATTTAACGTCTGAGTTAGTTACGAGAATAAATCAGGAGTCCCATAAGGTAGACGGAGAAGACTTGCGCAATTATGTCCGGGCCGGACTGATCGCTCCTGTATCAGAACAGCAAGGCGTCAAGTTCTTCATAGCTGTCATGGCGAGCATCGGCAATAGCGCCAGCATCAATTTCACCGATGTTCTCGTGGATCACGTTAGTGGAATCCTCGACGATGCGGCGGACATTGTGGAAGGTCGATCTATCTACGCGGGCGACGGATTCGCGCGCTTGCTCCTTATGGGACGGTTCCCAGGCCATGCATACTTTGATTTTATGGAGCGAGTAATTCTCCAGCTCAATAACAAATACATGAGGCAATTGTTTAGCGCGCGCACGTCTACGGGTTTCGGGGCGACCAGGAATCCCCTGCTTGGTCAAGATTTGCTCAGTCCAAAGAAGGTAGCGGCAGCACACGAGGAGGAGTTGCCTTTAGACGGAGAGAAGGACGCGGCAGCTGAGGATTTAGACGTTCTGCTTGAAGAGGGGGAGAATCAGTATGTCGAGGTAAAGGCGTCAGCCTTCTTGAATCTTGACCGCTTAGTGCATCAGTCAATGCCATCCTGGGACGACTTACGGCCGGAACTCGTTAAGGCTGTTTGTGGTCTGCTTAATCAGAGAAACGGTGAACGGGCCACTCTCATAATCGGCGCAGTCGAGACTCACCGCTATAGGAAGTGGTTGAACGAAAATCGGCAGAGTCTTGCGGAGATCGGCGAGTTCACGATTCTCGGCCTTGAAGAGGACAATCCAAGTGGGGATTGGGATCTGTACCAGCGCCGCTTAGCGGACTCCCTAAATGCGGCTATTGAGCCTTCACCACTTCCATATATGACCCTCGCCTTAGAGAGGCATATCCACGGGGAGACCGTTAAGAAAGTGATGCGAATCATTCTCACTCCCAGTGGGCGACCGTTCTACGATCGAGATGGGCAGAAGCTCTGGGTGCGGCAAGGCGCGCAAGTGAAGGAGCTGCGCGGCCGTGAACATGATGAGTTTGTCCAATCTATGGCTGGCGCTCATGCATGAACGCGGTTCGCTCTAGCCTGAAGGCTTTTCATAGGACTGACGGTGGCGATTGAGCTCCTCGCAATCCTCGGTGCCGGTGCTTCTGCGTTCATTACGTTCCTGCTTGAGCGGTTCGGTCTTCGGGAGCCTCGGCACGAGGCAACCTTTGAGCAGCGTGTTGAGGTAGCCGCCCAAGCTCTCCGAGAGGCGAGCGCTACGGTCGATGAGCTTGAGCGAGAAATCGAGAGTCGCCAAGAGCAGGTGGCGCGCCTTCAGGATCAGCAGAAGCTGCTTGAACTGAGCAAAGAGCAGATTCTTGCGGTGTCTCATGAGCTGCAAGCTGATGCTCGGCGCGAGGGGCGGCGAGCGGTTTACATTGGCGTTGCGGCGAGCGCATTCTTCTTTCTCGCGGGAGTGGCGGTAACTCTGATCGTGACCTGAACCTTTTAAGGGTCGGGTGAGCCTGGGCGAGTGGTTTCTGAATGTCGATCTGGAAATGCCAGGAGCGAGCGGAAGTCCCAAATGGGCAGCAACGGGCAGCGAAGGCGAAACTTAAAGAGGCCGGAGCAGGGCGCAGCCATTGCCCGGACACAGAAAAGCCCCGCCGGAGCGGGGCTTCGTCGAAGCGGCTGAAGGGATTCGAACCCTCGACCTTCTGCATGGCAAGCAGACGCTCTAGCCAGCTGAGCTACAGCCGCACTGAGGGCAGTTTACCCAGGCCGGGGCGATCAGGCGGCGGTGGGTTCGAGGGGCAGGCCGGCTGCCATCCAGCCTTGGACGCCGCCGATGACGTCGCAGCTGTCGAGGCCGAAGCGGCGGAGGGTGGCGGCGGCGAGGCTGGACTGGTAGCCCTCGTCGCAGATGAAGATGATGCGGCGGTTGCGGTGGGCCAGGTCGGGGTTGCGGTGCTCGCCGTCGGGGTCGAGGCGCCACTCGAGGACGTTGCGGTCGACGATGGCAGCTCCGGGGACAAGGCCGTCGCGTTGGCGCTGCTCGACGGGGCGGATGTCGATCAGGAGGTCGCCGGCTTGCGCGGCTTCATGGGCTTCGGCGGGGGAGAGGCGGTCGATTTCGGCGCGGGCCTCGGCCAGCAGCTCTTCGACCGTCGTCAGCGTCGCCAGCCGGTTCACGCAGCTTCACCTACCCGATTGCCCCACGCGGTAGCCTGAGCCACAGGCAAAGAAGATGCTCTTCCGCCAGATCATCCACGAGGACCTCGGCTGCGCCTCCTATCTCGTCGCCGACCGCGAACACGGCATCGCCGCGGTGATCGATCCGCAGTGGGACGTCGATCCGTATAAGCAGCTGGCGCGGCTGCACGGCGTTCGGATCGGGCACGTGCTCGAGACCCACAACCACGCCGATCACGTCTCCGGTCATGGCCGCCTCTGCCGCAGCACCGGCGCCACGATCCACGTCCACGGGCTGGCCGAGGCCGAGTACCCACACGAGCCCTTCGAGGACGGTTGGAAGCTGGAGCTGGGCGACCTGACGATCGAGGCGATCCACACGCCCGGCCACCGACCGGAGCACACCTGCTTCCTGCTCAGCGACGCAAGTCGTGGCGGCTCGCCTTGGGCGCTCCTCACCGGTGACTCGCTCTTCATCGGCGACGTCGCCCGCCCCGACCTGGCGGTTGAACCGCGCGAAGGCGCGGCCGACATGTTCCGCTCGCTGCACGACCGGCTGCTCGCCCTGCCCGACGAGGTCGAGGTCTGGCCCGGCCATCTCGGCGGCTCGCTCTGCGGCGGCTCCGGCCTTGACCTCAAGACCTCCTCGACGATCGGCTTCGAGCGCCGCCACAACCGTGCCCTGGCGATCGAGGACGAGGCGGAGTTCATCGAGGAGCAGGTCGGCTCTCTCGGCGACAAACCGCCGAACGTCGAGCGCATCGTCGGCCTCAACAAGGGGCCGCTGGTCGAGGACTTCGGCACGCCCGCCCCGCTCAGCCCGCACGAGGTCGAGGAGCTGGTCGAGGAGGGCGCGGTGGTGATCGACGGCCGCACGAACGAGCAGTTCGACGAGGCCCACATCGAGGGCGCCCTCAGTGCCTCCTCCTACGACACCGGCTTCGCGACGAAGGTCTCGCGCGTCGCACCGGCAGGCGCCGACATCGTCGTGGTCGCCGCTTCCAGTGGCGACGAGCGCGCCGCCGCCCAGCTGCTCGCCTCGGTCGGCCTGCCGGTCCGCGGCTTCCTCGAGGGCGGGATGACCGCCTGGCGCACGGAGGAACGCCCGGTCCACCGGATCGAGCTGATCGACCCCGACGAGCTGGCCCGCCGGGTCGACGGCGACGGCGGCCCGGTCATCCTCGACGTCCGCAACGACTCCGAGTACGCGAGCGAGCACATCCCCGGCTCACTCCACATCCCCTACGGCAACCTCGCCGGCCGCCTCGACGAGCTACCCCGTGACCGCCAGATCGCGGCGATCTGCCGCGGCGGCAAACGCAGCGGCCTCGCCGCCTCGATCCTCCAGCGCGCCGGCTTCGAGGTGATCCACGTCGGCAAGGGTGTGGGCGCGTGGCGCAAGGGCGGCCACCCGGTCGAGAGTGGCGCCGCCGAGCCGGCGCCCTCCGCCGCCTGACTCAGCCGCTCAGGCGCCGGTCGATCTGGCCGGCGACGACGCGACCGGCAGCGCCTGAGACCATCCCTACATGCGGGCCGGGCACGCGCTCGATCTCGATCGCACCGGCGGTAACGCGCCGCCAGACGGGCAGCGGATCGGCGAAGAGGTGAAAGCGGCGGACGGTGGGGAGGAAGTAGGTCATCGAGCCGCGGTAGGGACGGGGGCGGTAGGCGGCGGCGAGTTCGATGAAGTGGGTCGCGAGGCGCTGGTGGGCCTCTGAGGCTCCCTCCATCCAGGTCGCCTCCGACTCGGCGAGCGCCGCGTCGCGCTGGAGGCGGGAGAAGCCGCGGCGGACCAGTTTGGGGATTACTTCGCGGAGCCGCTTCAGAGAGGCCACCGGGTCGCGCATCGCCGCCCGTCCGTAGTGAAAGGGCAGCGCCAAGCGGTGTGCCCATCGCCGTGCCGGGGTGTGGGCGCGGTCGTCGAGCTCGGCGTCGATGATCCCGAGCCAGGCGACCTCCTGTCCCTGCTCGACCAGCAGCCGCGCCATCTCGAAGGCAAGGAGTGCCCCGAACGAGTGGCCGGCGAGGCGGTAGGGCCCCTGCGGCTGGAAGCCCCGAATCAGCTCGACGTAGCTCACCGCCATCCCCTCGACGCTCGTCTGCGGCTCTTCGCCTGCGTTCAGGCCCCGGGCGCGGATGCCGTAGACCGGGACGTCACTGCTCATCGCGGCGGTTATCTGGCGCATTCCGAGGACGTCGCCCCAGATCGAGTGAACTAGGTAGAGCGGCGGCTCCTCGCTCCCCGCGCGCATCTGTACCAGGGGCTGGAAGTGGCGGCCGGGGTCTTCGACCGCCGCGGTCAGCTCGGCGAGCGTCGGCGCCTCGATCAGCGCCGAGAGCGGCAGCTCGACGCCGAGGCGGTCGCGGATCAGGGTGAAGACCTCGACCGCCTGCAGCGAGGTGCCACCGAGGGCGAAGAAATCGTCGTCGTCGCCAAGCCCCTCGAGGCCGAGCGCCGTTTCCCAGAAGGCCCGCACTTTGTCCGCCGGCGAGGCGTCCTCATCGAGCGCCTCGATCCCGGCCGCCGCCTGCGCGGCTTCGGCCGCGACGACGGCGTCGCGGATCTGCTGCAGCGACTCTGGGTTCGCAAGCGCGCGCCGGTTCGCCGCCTCCCGTCCCTCGACTGCGTCGCGGCCGGCCCGCTCGGAGCGCTTGCCGCTGTGGGTGACCGGCAGCTCGTCTACCGCCACCACCAGCTCGGGCACGTGCAGGGCGGTGGTCTGGGCAGAAATCGTTTTGCGGATCCGCAGGGTGAGCTCGTGGTCGAGCTCCTCGCCCTCTCGCAGCACCGCCAGCAGGACCAGCCGCCCACCGCCGTCGCGGCGCTGTTCCACCGCCATTGCCTCCTGTACCTCCGGCACCTCGCGCAGTGCCTGGTAGATCTCGCTGGGGCCGATCCGGACTCCCTGGATGTTCAACACCCCATCGGAGCGGCCGTGGATGCGCGCCTGCCCGTCGGAGTCGAACTCGATCAGGTCGCCGTGGGTCCAGACGCCCTCGTTGGCGGCGAAGTAGGCGTCGTGGAAGCGGCTGCCGTCCTCGTCGCCGAGGAACCCGAGCGGCCGCGAGGGGAACGGGTTGCGGCAGACGAGCTCGCCTACGCCCGAGTCGCTCGGGGTCCCCTCGGTCGCCAGCGCCTGCACGTCAAGCCCGAGGCTGCGGGACTGCAGCATCCCGCGGCGGACCGGCAGCTGGGGGTGGCCGAGGGCGAAGCAGCCGATGATGTCGGTGCCGCCGGAGATCGATTGCAGCGCCACCGGGCCCACCTCCTCGGCGACCCAGTCGAACTGCCAGTCGCGCAGGACCGAGCCGGTCGAGAGGACCGATCGCAGGGATGGGGCGGGAGCCTCCCGCTTCGGTGAGTAACCGCTGTCCTCGCAGAGCTGCAGGTAGGGAGGGCTGGTGCCGAAGACGGTGGCCTTCTCCTCGGCGACGATCCGCCACAGCGTCCCCGCGTCGGTCAGCGGCCCGTCATAGAGGATGACTCGGGCGCCGCAAGCAAGAGCCGAGAGCTGCCAATTCCACATCATCCAGGCGGCGGTGGTCTGGAAGAAGAGGATGTCCTGGGGCCCGAGGTCGCCGTGGAGGCGATGCTCCTTCAGGTGCTCGAGCAGGGTGCCGCCGGCGCCGTGGACGATGCACTTGGGGGCGCCGGTGGTGCCGGAGGTGAAGAGGATGAAGAGGGGGTGGTTGAAGGGAAAGCGCTCCCAGCCTTCGGGCAGAGGGGCGGGCGGCGGCGTTCCCGCGAGCTCGGCGAAACGGTGGACCGGGAGCTTGATCTCCCCTGGGACCGGTGCGTCGTCCAAGGCGACCAGCGCCTGCAAGGTGGGGAGGGAGCCGGCGACCTCGGCGACGCTGTCGCTGCTGAGGTCGGCCAGCAGCAGCTTCGGCGAGAGCTGCGCGAAGCGACTGAGGATGGCGGCGGCGCCCATGTCCGGGGCGGCGCTGGAGAAGGTGGCGCCGAGGGCCGCGGCGGCAAGCGCGCCGATCGTCGCCTCCGGAGTGTTGGCGGCGATCGCGACTACCCGGTCCTCCGGGCCGACGCCGAGCGCCCGCAGGTGCGCCGCGACCGTCCGCACCCGCTCGCGCAGCTCGCGTCGAGTCAGCTCCTGCCGTGATCCGTCGCCGTGGCGTCCCACCAGCGCCACCTGCTCGTCCTGCTCGGCGACCTGCGGCTCCAACAGGTTCTCGGCGTAGTTCAGCCGCAAGTTCGGGAAGAAGCTGGCGAACTCGCAGCGGTCGTCGCTGCAGACCGGTTCGGGATCTCCGTCCCGCGGCGGATCGGTCCACTCGAGGAAGAGCCGCCAGAAGTCGCGGAAGCGCTCTACCGAGAAGGCATGGAAGGCCTGGGGGTCGGCAAAACGGGCGCCAAGCCGCGCTTCGCAGAACCTGACGAAGCTCTCCAGCTCGGTTTCTGCGGAACTTGCGGACGAAACGATGGCGCTGCTCATATCAACTTCTTTGACTTTGGCCTGACATTTGTCAAAGACGTCCGTTGAACCCATGCACGTGCAACGGGCGTCGTGGTCGCTGACTGGTCGTCTGCGGCGCCCGTTCCACTTGCGACCCGCAGACGCGCCGACCCTGAGAGAATGACGTAGATGGAGGCCGGCCGCCAATACGACGTAGTTCTCTTCGGCGCCACCGGCTTCACCGGGGGGCTGACGGCGGACTATCTCGCGGCGAACGCGCCGGCCGAGATGCGCTGGGCACTGGTCGGGCGCAACCGCGAGAAGCTCGACGCCGTCGCCGCCCGACTCGCTTCTTCGACCTCCGAGACGCCGATGCCGGAGGTGCTCGTGGCCGATGCCGGCGATGCCGCGGCGCTGCGCGAGATCGCCGAGAAGACGCGCGTGGTCATCACCACCGTCGGTCCCTACGCGCTCTACGGCGGGCCGTTGGTCGCGGCCTGCGCCGCCGCTGGAACCGACTACTGCGACCTCACCGGCGAGCCGGAGTTCGTCGACCGGGTCTGGGTCGACCACCATGCCGAGGCGGAGCAGACCGGCGCCCGCCTCGTCCACTGCTGCGGCTTCGACTCGATCCCCCACGACCTCGGCGCTCTCTTCACCGTGCAGCAGCTGCCGGAGGGCGTGCCGCTGACGGTGAACGGCTACGTCCGCAGCAACGCGAGCTTCTCCGGCGGCACTTTCCACTCCGCGATCAACGGCTTCGCCCGCGCCCGGCAGACGCTGAGCGCGGGGAAAGAGCGCCGTCGGCTGGAGCCTCGGGCCGAGGGACGGCAGGTCCACGCCGCCCCGACGCGGATCCGCCACGAGAAGGACCTTGGCGGCTGGGCGGTGCCGCTACCGACCATCGACGGCGCCGTCATCCGTCGCTCGGCGGCCGCGCTGGACCGTTACGGACCGGACTTCACCTACGGCCACAACATGGTCGCCAAGCACCTGGCGACGGTCGGGGCGATCGCCGGCGGCGTCGGCACCGCGTTCACCTTGGCGCAGCTGCCGCCGACCCGGAACCTGCTGCTGAAGCTGAAAGCGCAGGGGGAGGGTCCGAGCGAGGCCGAGCGCGAGCGCAGCTGGTTCAAGGTCGTCTTCGTCGGCGAGGGCGGCGGCAAGCGGGTCCTCACCGAAGTCAGTGGCGGCGACCCCGGCTACAGCGAGACCTCGAAGATGCTCGCCGAGTCGGGCCTCTGCCTTGCCTTCGACGAGCTGCCGGAGCGGTCCGGTCAGCTGACCACCGCGGTGGCGATGGGCGACGCCCTTCGCGAGCGCCTGCAGAAGGCGGGCATTCGATTTCAAGTGACCGAGAGCGGGTAGGCACAGCGCCATGGACGACCAGCAAGTACTCGATCGCATCGACAAATTGGTCCAGGAGGAGGAGGCGCTCCTCCATCGCCACGAGGGCGAGGGGCTCGACGACGACGAGCACGCCCGCCTCGAGGAGCTGCGGGTCCAGCTCGACAAGGCCTACGACTACCTCCGCCAGCGCCGCGCCCTCCGCCACTCGGGCAAAGACCCCGATGAGGCGAGCATGCGCGACGGCGGCACCGTCGAGAGCTACGAGCAGTAACCGCCGCCCAAATCCCCCTGAGCGCCGCTACCCTTCAACCCGTCCTCGGCGCCTTGGCGGAGTGGCTACGCAGCGGCCTGCAAAGCCGTTTACACCAGTTCGATTCTGGTAGGCGCCTTTGACTTTCCCTCTAGGAGAACGTGGCCCATGGCGGCATTCACTTGTCAGTTTTTCAGCGCCGTAGGACCTGGGTGCAACAATGTGTTGGCGATGAAGCCGCAAGCTCCCACCGCCCCGAAGACCGCTCGAGCCAAGCTGCGCTTCGGCCTGCCCGGAAGCAGCACGGAGCGCAAGGGTCGAATCAAAGCTGCGATCCAGGCTAATCGCGAGACCCTGCGCCGCCTCGCCAAGTAACCCTTGACGATCTATCTGGAGCTGGGCGATTACTGCGAGATCGCCGCTGAGCTACTCGGGACGACTCCCGAGCAAATTGCACGCTTGCCGAGGATCGCCCTCGCGGACTCGGCTCTTGCTACGCCCCAGGCGGGCTTTGGCGATCAGGACGCATACCCCACCCTCATAGAGAAAGCGGCGGTCCTGGTCGAGCATCTAGCCCGCAATCACCCGCTGCCGGACGGGAACAAGCGAGCCGCTTTTCTCTCCGTCTGGCTGTTCCTTGAAGCCAACGGCCGCCCCTTCGCCGGGGAAGACGCAGATACTGACGTCCCGATGGTGGAGAAGATCGCGGCCGGTGAAGCGTCGCCCAACGAAATCATCAGATGGCTGGAGAGTCGTTCCTAACGCTCTAAACTTCCTTCACCTCGTAACGGTCAGAAGGAAGGCCTGGCTGCAGTGTCGTGCCTCTGACGCAGGAGCTAGCGCTCCATCGCCTCCATGCCGGCGTTCAAGGCCTTGATGCTCGTCGCCCCCGCCGGAGCTGGCACGGCTCGGAAGGTGGAGGCGGGAAGGTGGAGGCGGAAGGCGAGCCGGTCGTGTGCGTCGAAGGCGCTGACGAGGGGGTTGTCTCCCCAGCTGACGATCCAGCCGCCGCCGGGGAGCTCGCGGGCCGAGCCGCAGCAATGGCTTCGGTGGACCTCGGGGTCGTTCAGCTGGCCGAGGTAGTGGGCCTCGTGGTTGTCGAGGTCGAGGCGGTAGAAGACGACGCGGGGGCGGCGGGGGCGGTCCTTGCCGTTGTCGTAGATGCTGAGGCGCCCGTCGCCGCCGATCCTCGCATCGTGCTGGCCGCCGAGTGGACGCCCGGCCGGGTCGCCGACGATCCGCAGCGACTTGCCGGTTTCGATGCCGGCGAGCTTCCAGGCGATCTCCCCGGTTGCACGGTCGATGCCGTAGACGGCGTCGGTGTGGCGGGTGGAGATCACCACTTCTTTTCGACCGCGGGGGTCGATCGAGTTGATGTGGACCGGATCGAAGGTTTGGCGGCCGTGGAGCCGGCGGCGGGGGTTGCTGAGCACGCTGCGCCACCAGCGTCCCGTCTCGCCGAGGCTGATGTGGCCGCGCGAGTTCCAGTGCCAGTGCTCATGCCCCTGGGGATCGAGTTCCTGGACTTCGGCGCTGACGATCGCCGCCCGGCGGGGGCCGCCGACCCGGCGCAGGTCGGCGGCTTCTGGGACGTAGGTGTCGACGAGGACGTTGCCGTTGCCGAGCTCACGGTACTCGTGGCCGTCGATGATCGAGCCCTTGGTCTGAACCAGGCGCAGGAGCTTCCCGGCCGGCGAGCGGACCTCGTGGGCCATCCGCGGGTCGAGCCCGTAGCCGTCGCCGAAGGAGCGAGCCCAGACCAGGTTTCCGCTCGCCAGCACCTGGCCCCACAGAACCCGGGTGTCGGGGTTGAACCACCAGCGCGGCACGCCTTCGTTGTCGAAGACGATCACCCAGGGGCGGGCATCGCGGGAGGCCTTGAAGCTGACCACGAAGAAACCGGGCGGCGTAGGGCGGAGCGCTTCGAACTTCCAGGCCGGGAAGTCAGCGGGCAGGCAGCGGACGCGGTAGGTCCGCGAGTGGCCGCGCGAGCTGATCGTGATCGGGAAATCGCTGCCCGGTGGGGTCGCCGTCTTGATCGTCACCGAGCCGCTGCCAGCTGGTCCAGGGCCGGTGCTGACCGTCGTCCGGGGAGGCGTCGTGATCTCGATCGGCGCTGCCCCGCGGCCGCAGCGCGAAACGTAGTGGCCCTCGGCGGGATCAAACGACGGAAACAGGCCCTTCGAGGTGGTCGGAGGAGGCGGCTCTGGCCCTGCTTCGCCTTGGCTGCCGCAGCCGCCTGCAAGCAGAAAAACGGCGGTCGCTGCGACTAGAAGAGGACGGGCAGTCCGTGGGATCATCCTCATGCGTGGCTCAAGCTCATCCCCTTGATCTTAGGCGGGGTCAACAGGCGGGACCACGCCTGAGGACCCAGACTCATCCGATTCGCGTTTTGCGTCGATAGGAACCACGTGAACCAGGGGGCCACGCATGACGACTTCGAGACCCGGTACTGGCTGAACACGGCTGCTGCCGGGGGCTGGGTGACGATCCTGATGTCGATCGCCGGGTTCGTCTACCTCGCGTCCTTCGCGGCGCCCGCGCACCGGCTGGGCCTGGGGTTGATGCTTGCGGTGGATGCTGCCTCCGGGATGCTGGCCCTGTTCGTCATCCCCTGGCGGCGGGTCGTCGCCTCTGCATGGCGCGAGCAGATCTTCCTCTGCTGGAGCCTGCTCACGGTGGTGATGATCTGGCTCTCGGCGCTGGTCGACGGCTCCGACAGCCCCTTGCAGGTGGCGTTGTTCCTGCCTGTCGTCTTCGCCTCGCTGTCGTTCCCGATTCGCGGCGTGGTCGCCACCGCCGTGCTGGCGGAGATCGCTTTCCTCTCCCTCGCGTCGGATGGTGGCTTGGGCGGCGGCTACGTCCTTGTCTTCGCCGCCGCTCTCGCCGGGACCTCGGTAATGGCTCTCTGGCAGGCGACGAACCACGCGGCCTGGCGCCGGGAGCTCGCGCGCAGCTCGACTACCGACCCCTTGACCCACCTGCTCAACCGGCGCGGGTTCGCGATGGCCTCTGAGCGGGCGATGGCCCAGTTCGCTCGCCACGGGCGGCCGGTCACCCTGGCGGTGATCGACCTCGATTACCTGAAGGCCTACAACGACCAAAACGGTCATCAAGCCGGGGACGAGTTGCTCAACTGGGTCGGGCAGCGGCTCTCCGAGAGCGTGAGGACGGGGGACGCGGTGGCGCGGCTGGGAGGCGACGAGTTCGCTGTGCTGTTGCCGGACACCGCGCCGGCGGAGGCTGACCCGGTGGTCGCTCGGCTCTCCTCGGCGCTGGCGGAGCGGGCGCCGCACTGCCTCGGCACGGCGTCGGCGCCAGAGCAGGGAGTCAGCTTCGACGACCTCTATCGAAACGCGGATGCAGCGCTCTACGAGCGCAAGCTCCTGCGCCCTCCGCGGAGGGAGTCACCCTCGCCGGTTGAGGCCGACCCCTCCCGGGCATAGCCTGTAGGTGTGTCAGAGCAATCGGCGAGGGCTGATAAGTCTGCTCACCCAGGGCCAGACGAGCGGGCGATTCTCACCCGCTCCTACCTGGACGCACTGCGCGCCGCCGACGTGGCGGGCGCCTATCGGGTTGCTTCCCGCGCGCTGGACGGGGGGATGTCGCTGGCGGTCCTGTACCAGCGGGTGGTCACGCCGGCCATGCACGAGCTCGGGCGTCTCTGGGAAGAGGGCGTGATCACGGTCGCCGACGAGCACCTGGCGACCGCCCTCACCCATCGAGTGCTGGCGGTGCTGAGGCCGCCGGAGCTCTTCGAGCAGGCATTCGAGCTCAGTTCGGGCAAGCCCCGCGCGGTCCTGGCGGCGGTGCAGGGGGAGCAGCACGCCCTCGGGCTGCGGATGGCCGCCGATCTGCTCGAGGACAGCGGCTACCAAATCGCCTACCTCGGAGCCGACGTCCCGACCGAGGCCCTGCTGCAGGCGCTGCGCACGCTCTCGCCGACCCTCGTCGGACTCTCGGCGACGATGGCCGAGTCGACGCGCAGGCTCGAGGACGTCGTCGAAGCGATTCGCGACGAGCACCCCCGGCTGCCGTTGCTATTCGGCGGCCAGGGGAGCAGGTCCCCTCACCTTGGCGAGGGGACCCCGGTCGACGACCTCGAGCTGCTCGGCGAAAAGGTGGCGCTGCCCTAAGCCTCAGGTGTGGTTGGGACCGTCGTCGGCTCCGCCGCCGCCGCCGTGGTCGTCGCCTCCGCTTCCGCCTCCGCCGCCTGCGCGCGGCTCCACCTGCGTCGCGACCAGGCCGTTCGCAGTGCTCTTCGCATCGACCTCGACCTGGAGACCGCTGTGCAGGGCGCCGAAGCCGGAGAGGCGCTCGAACCGGGTGTTGGCGGTGACCTTGATGCGGACCCGGTTGCCGTTTTGGGTCTTGATCCGGAAGCTGTGGTTATCGGCGTTCTTGGAGACGACCGTGCCGTCGATGTGTCGCAGCGCCGCCTGCGCCGGAAGCGCAATCGCGCTGAATGCGAAGGCTGCGATGACGAGTACGGAAGCGGTGCGTTTGCTGAACATGGGCCTGCCTTTCGTCGAATATTCCCTGGTCTCCCGGGCTACGAAAGGGCTCCGACGAGGGTTCAAAAGCGGTTAGGACCGAACCACACGGGTATCCCTGTCCTACAACCCCAGGGAGCAGTAGGAGGAGACTGATGGCTGAGAGAACCGGAGCACGCGCGGCCGGCGACAGTGAGTACGTCGACCGCGACCAGAGCAGAGACAGCGTCGAGCGCGAGGGCTATGACGACCGCAACCGGGTCGGCGAGGGCGAGGGCGTCGTGCGTGAGCGCTCCGCCGGTCCGGGCGTCGTGCAGCAGCGGCAGCGCGACGAATACGGCGGGTTCAACCTCGGCGCCGCGTTCTTCGGCTGGCTCGTGGCAGTCGGCATCGCGGTGCTGCTGACGGCGCTGCTGAGCGCGGCGGGCGCGGCGATCGGCCTAACTCAGCTAACCGAAGGGGAAGCGAAGTCGAACGCCGAGACGATCAGCATCATCGGCGGCATCCTCCTCATCGTCGTGCTGGCGCTCAGCTACTACGCGGGTGGCTACGTCGCCGGGCGGATGAGTCGCTTCGACGGCGGCCGCCAAGGCCTCGGCGTCTGGATCATCGGCTTGTTGGTGACGCTGGCGCTGGCGGTGCTGGGCGCGATCGCAGGTTCGGAATGGAACCTCTTCTCTCAGGTGAACCTGCCGCGGATCCCGATCGACGAAGGCTCGCTCGCGACCGGCGGAGCGATCACCTTGGTGCTGATCCTGCTCGCCACGCTTATCGCGGCGATCGCCGGCGGCAAGGTGGGGGAGCGCTACCACCGCAAGGTCGACCGCGCCGGCTACGAAGGGGGCGGCGAACCGCGGCGCCGGGCAGCGACGGCTTAACGTCGCCGCTGCCAGTTGGGCCGCAGGTAGGCCTCCTCGAAGCCAGCTTTGAGGATGTTGCGATAGCTGCCTGACGGCCGGTCTGGCACCCGCTCTCCCGTCTCGACGAAGAGCGTGTGACAGCCGGCCGCGGCGGCGTCGCAGATGCGCCGGTGCAGGAGCGCGGTCTGGCAACCGCGGCCGCGCGCCTCCTCCAGCGTCGCCGCGATCCCGAACTCGGCGATCCCGTCCTCGAGCAGCATCGCCGCGCAGGCCTGTGCCTTGCCGTCGACGCGAGCGACGTAGCAGCGCCATTCCTCCCGGCCAGGCAGGTGGGCGAAGAAGTTGGCGCCCCAAGGCGGCAGTCCGAAGCCGACCGCGGCAATCGTCCCGAACGGCTCTTCGTCGGCTGCCGTCAGCTCCACCACCTCGAGGTCCGGCGGCTCGGGAAAGCGCGGCGGGTGCGGGTCGCGGACGAACTTCATCCAGGCGTAGCCTTGCTCGAAGCCCTTCTCCCGCAGCCATGCCTCTGCCCGCGCCGACCCGGGCAGCCCGGGGGTGAGGGGAACGCAGGGGGAGACGCCATGCTCCTCGGCCCAGGCGAACGCGTACTCGAGGTCTGCCTCGCTCGCCGCGGGCGCGCCGAGTACGAGGTTGAGGATCGGGACCTGGGGCAGGTCACGCGTCAGCGTCACCTGGAGAGCGCCGAACTCGCGCAGCTCGATGCCGTGCTCGGAGGTCACCTCGTGCGGCATCGATTGCCAGATGTCGCGCCAGAAGCGGCGCTCCACGCGGTCGAGCGCAGCGGGGTCGTAGCGCACGCCGCGGTTCGTTTCAGCTGCCACCGGAAAGCAGCATAGGCTCAAGCCGATGACGTCTAGCCAGCAGCAGGCGATGCCGGCGCCAAAGGACCAGGTGGTCGTCCTCTTCGGAGCCACCGGCGACCTCGCCAAGCGCAAGCTGCTGCCGGGGATGTTCCACCTGGCGCAGGAAGGGCTGATGCCGGCTCGCTTCCGCATCATCGGCGCCGCCCGCAGGGGAATCGGCGATGAGGAGTTCCGGACTCTGGCGCGGGAGGCGATCGAGGACGCCAGCCGCGACCCAAGCGACGGGGAAGCGCTGGACCAGTTCGCCGCCTCACTCCGTTTCGTCGGCGTCGGGGACGGCTTCGAGCCGCTTGCCGAGGAGATCAAGCGAGCGCGGCAGGAGCTCGACGCCGAGGCGGAGCTGCTCTTCTACCTCTCGCTGCCGCCGCAGGCGGCCGAAGGCACCGTCGAGCAGATCGGCGCTCTCGGCCTCGGCAAGGGCGCGCGGGTGATCACCGAGAAGCCGTTCGGCACCAACCTCGCCTCGGCGCGAAAGCTGAACGAGCGGCTGCACTCGGTGTTCGAGGAGCACTGCATCTTCCGCATCGACCACTACCTCGGCCGCGAGGCCGTCCAGAACCTGCTGGCGCTGCGCTTCGCCAACGGCATGTTCGAGCCGGTCTGGAACCGCAACCACATCGACCACGTCCAGATCGACGTCCCGGAGACGCTCTCGATCGAGATGCGCGGCTCCTTCTATGAGGGAACGGGGGCCTTCCGCGACATGATCGTCACCCACCTCTTCCAGGTCCTCGGCTTCGTCGCGATGGAGCCGCCGATCTCCCTGGAGGCGAAAGCGCTGGGGGTGGAGCGGGAGAAGGTCTTCGGCTCGATGCCGCGGCTGCGCCCCGAGGACGTCGTCCGTGGCCAGTACGAGGGCTACCGGGAGGAGGACGGCGTCGCCGCCGACTCCGACACCGAGACCTTCGTCGCCGTCAAGGCCTTCGTCGATAACTGGCGCTGGGAGGGGGTGCCGTTCTACCTGCGCTCGGGTAAGCGCCTGGCCGAGAGCCGGCACCTACTGACGGTTGCCTTCAAGCAGCCGCCGCGGCGGATGTTCCCGCTCGACTGCGACCAGATCGCCGAGTCCTTCGGCCACGACCACCTCACCTTCGAGCTCGGCGACCCCGGCAGCATCTCCGCCTCCTTCCTCGCCAAGGTCCCGGGGCCGCAGATCCAGCTCGGCGAGGCCCACATGCGGTTCAGCTACGCCGACACGTTCGGCGGCACCGGCCAGGCGCTCGATCCCTACGAGCGTCTGATCCACGACGTGATGGTCGGCGACCGGACCCTGTTCAGCAGCTCCGAGGCGATCGAGCGGCTGTGGGAGGTCTCAGAGCAGCTGCTCGAGTCGCCGCCGCAGGCGCTCCCATACGAGCCGGGCTCCTGGGGGCCGGCCGAGATTGATCAGCTGATCGCCCCCCGCCACTGGCACCTGCCGAGCGATCACGTCTGAGCAACCCGGCCCGAGAACGGAAAAGGGCCCCTTCCGGGGCCCCTTGTTCCGAAGAGGACGTACCACCAAAGACGATCTTTTCCCTGGCTCGTCGGTCCTCGAGCTTTTGAAGTTCAACCCCATAAACACCGCACCATGGGGAAAGTTGCACCAGTTGCATCGACACTTGCAACAGATCCTTTAGCCCCTCGCCCCCGGCGCCGCCGCCTCCGCTTTCCCGCTGCTAGATTCAGGCGTCCCGGGCGTTTAGCTCAGTTGGGAGAGCGCCAGCTCGACAAGCTGGAGGTCACTGGTTCGAGCCCAGTAACGCCCATATCTCTATCGCTGGCGTGGCGGACCTCAGACGTTCGCGGGCAGCTTCACCTCGGTCAGGCGGATGCTGTTGCCGGAGGGGTCGCGGAAACCGGAGTCGATGCCGTAGGGCCGCTCTTCCGGGGCCTCGGTGAACTCGACGCCGCGAGCCTTCAGGCGCTCGTAGTCGCCGCGGCAATCATCCGTGGTGAGGAAAACGGTGCCGGCGAAGCCCTTTGACATCAGCTCCTCGACCTGCCGGGTCGTCTCCTCGTCCATCATCGGCGGCCCCGGGATGGCCATCAGCACGATCGCCATGTCCTCCTGCCCGGGAGGGCTGACGGTGAGCCAGCGGAAATCGCCCATCTCGGGCAGGCTGACGTCGGAGCGGACCTCCATTCCCAGCTTCTCGGTGTAGAAGGCGAGGGCCTCCTCCTGGTCGTGAACCCACAGGTGCGCGGTGGCGATCTTCATCTTGTCCTCCTGGTTGGAATCGGCTTGGTGGCGATGCTAGGAGGGCCTTGCCCCTCTGTCTTCTCGAAACGTGCGGTGTTGGGGGCGGGCGTAAGCGCGGACGATGCAGGCCGGGACGACGGCGTGGGCGGAGGCGGGGGGAGCGGCGGCGCGGTACTCGGTGGGCGTCATCCCGTACATGCGCTTGAAGCTGGTGGTGAACGAGCCGAGGCCCTGCAGGCCGACCTCGAGGCAGATCCGGGCGACCGAGTAGTCGGTGTTGCGGAGCAGCGCCGCCGCCCGCTCCAGCCGTCTCGTCAGCAGATAGACGTAGGGAGACTCGCCGAAGGTGCGCCGGAACTCGCGGCTGAAGTGCGCTTTCGAGAGCCCCGCCGCGCGGGCGAGATCATCGACCTCGAGCGGCTCGGCATAGCCTGCATCCGCCAGGTCTTTGGCTCGAAGTAGGTGACGGGCGGGGGATACCGGCGCCATCGGCGCAGTCTAGGCTCGCTCCCTCGACTAGCCGGCAGCCACGAGGCGGGAGATCACCGCCAGGCCCTCCGGAGAGCCTGGCCAAAGCTCGGCGAGTCGGCGCGAAGGAGCGCCGCGCAGGACGAAGCGCAGGGTGAGAGCCGCGAGGATCGCGTCATCGAGCAGTCCGACGACCGGCAGGAAGTCCGGGACCAGGTCGATCGGCAGGGCGAGATACGCGAGCAGGGCCCATAACGCCAGCTTGCGGGAGCGCGGCAAGGCGGGATCGCGGAGCAAGCGGTGGACGAGGATCAAGCTGTCGGGCAGGAACGTCGCCAGCGACCGAGCGGCACCACGCTTGCCGGCGAGATAGAGGGCCACCAGGCTGAGCGCCCAGAGCAGGAGTGCCACGAGAGCAAGGATGAGGAACGACCGGAGCACGAATCGATCTTGGCATGGGCGTAGGGTGCGGCCTGGTGCCGACTCCCTTCGGCAAGATCAGCTGGCCCTCGGTCGTCTTGATCGTCGTTGTCGCGGCCGTGATCGCCACCGGCTTGATCGTGCCCGGCCGGACCGGCGACCTCATCGCCACCGGTGGATTGTTCGCCTTCGCGGTCATCGTGATTGTCGAAGTGGGGTTCATGTGGTCCGTCCATCGAGACCGACGCCGCGGCGGGGGCGCCGCGGGGTGACTCCTGCTCTGCGGTAGCGCCGTCGCCGCGGCTAGGCTCGCGGCCTCGTGATCGGGACCTATGCAGCGGTGTTGGCGGTCTGCGTGTCGGCGCTGGTGCTCGGGCAGGCGGCGATCTGTCTCTGCGGGGTGCGCCGCTGGTCTTGGCTGGCGCCGGTGGTGGGATTGGCGATCCTGTGTGCGCTCTGCTGGGGGACCGTGCGGCTGCCTGGGAACGGGGTTGCCTCGGCGGTCACGGTGCTGGTGCTGACGGTGGCGGCTGTCGCTTATCTGTGGGGGAGGGTCGAGGAGGCGGGGGAGGCCTTCGCGGGGGGTTGGCCGGTGGCGCTGGTCGCGTTGATTGCGGCCTCGCTGCCGTTTGCGGTCGAAGGGCACTTCGGGATCCTCGGGACGAGCTTCAACCCCGACATGTCCCAGCACCTACTTACCGCGGACCGGCTGGCGGAAGGACACCCTTCGCAGTTATTGGCCCAGGGCTATCCGCTCGGCCCGCATTCGATCGTCGTCGCCCTGAACAAGGGGTTGGGGATCGGGCTCGTGCAGGGCTTCAGCGGGTTGACGGTGGCGGTCGCGATTCTCACTTGTCTCACCGCCCTTGCCGCCTTCGCCGACCTGCCGTTGCTGCCGCGGACCGCTGGCGCCGTGCTCGTCGGCCTCGCCTACGTCGTCGCCTCCTACTTCGCCCAGGGCGCCTTCAAGGAGACGATGCAGGCGCTCTTCTTTCTCGGCTTCCTCCTTGCCCTGCGCGAGTCCACCAGAGCGTGGGCGGGCCTGCCACTGCGCTACGTCCCAGCTGCCCTGATCGCCGTCGGCTCCGTCTACACCTACAGCTTCCCGGGCCTGATCTGGCTCGGAGGTGCAGCCGTCTTGTGGCTGATCGCCTCTGCAGCGGGTGGCGCCGATCTGGGGGACCACCCCTCGCCAAATGCGAGGGGTGGTGGGACCAAATCGGTGACAGGACCTGCGGCCCGAGCGCTCGGTCTTGCTTCCCTCACGTTCTTCGTCCTCATCGCCCCCGAGATCGGACGGATGCTCGACTTCCATTCCTTCGAGACCTTCGACCCCAACGGCCCGGGCCTCGGCAACCTCTTCGGCCAGATCTCGCCGTTCGAGGTGCTGGGGATCTGGCCGTCGGGGGACTTCCGGCTGGCGCCGGGGGATGGGGCGGTGCCGGCGCTTGCCTACTACCTGGGGATCGCCTTCGCGCTCGTACTTTTCGCTTACGGCCTCCTGCAGTTGTGGCGGCGTCGCGAGGTCGCGATCCTCGCCGGCCTCGGCGCCGCCGCTCTCGCCTACGCCGCCGCGCGCATCGGTGGCACGCCGTACACCGCCGCCAAGGCGATCGAGATCGCGGCGCCGCTCGTCGCTTTAGCGATCCTGGTGCCGCTTGCCGCTTCAGCGAGGCGCTTTATGGGCGCTATGCGCCCAAAAGGCGCCGTGCGTCTACTAATGCCGTTGATCTTCATGGCGTTCGCCTTAATCGCCGGCGCCTGCTCCCTGCTGGCCCTCGCCAACGCCCCTGTCGGCCCGACCGACTACTCCCCGAAACTCAGCGACTACCGCAAGCTCGTCGGCGCAGGGCCGACGCTCGTTGTCGCTTCACCGCGCCTGCTCGAAGAGGAACACGGAAGCCCATTCCTCTCTTGGGAACTGCGCGGCGGGCGCGTTTGCATCCAGTCGACTGAGGAAGCGACGGGTAAGCCGCCGGCCGGCGTGCGCTTCGTGATCCGCGAAGGCGAGGACTGGAGCCTGACGAAGGTGCGCCGCCCGACTCGCGGCAAGAGCCCCTGTCCGCTGATCGCCGAACGCCAAGCCCGGCAGGGCCCCGCCCGCTGATCGGGCATCTAATTGCTGAACGTTGGCCTTACCATGGCTCCCACGCATGGAGGCCGCGACCGAGAAGACCACTTACACCCTGCCTGACGGGAAACCGCTGGAGCTGCCGGCGGGCGCTACCGGCGCTGACGCGGCCGCCGCAATCGGCCCCGGCTTGGCCAAGGCCGCGCTCGCGATCAAGGTTGACGGCGACCTGCGCGACCTCGCGGCGCCGCTGCCCGAAGGCGGGGGAGAGGTGGCGATCCTCACCGACCGCGACCCCGACGCGCTCGAGCTGATCCGCCACGACGCCGCCCACGTGATGGCCGAGGCGGTTACGGAGCTGTTCCCGGGCACGAAGGTGACGATCGGGCCGCCGATCGAGTCCGGCTTCTACTACGACTTCGAGTTCCCGCCCGGCACCCGGATCACCGAAGAGGATCTGCCGAAGATCGAGGAGGCGATGCGGCGGCACATCAAGGCCGATGAGGAGTTCTCACGCCGCGACATCCCTGTCGAGGAGGCAATCGAGATCTTCAAGTCCCAGGACCAGGGCTTCAAGGTCGAGCTGATCGAAGACCTCGTCCGCGACGAGGGCGTCGAGACCGTCTCGCTCTACCGCAACGGCCCCTTCGAGGACCTCTGCCGCGGGCCCCACGCCCCCTCGACGGGCCGCATCAAGGCGATCAAGCTGAGCTCGGTCGCCGGCGCCTACTGGCGCGGCGACGAGAACCGCGAGAGCCTCACCCGCATCTACGGCACCGCCTTCTTCTCGAAGAAGGACCTCGAGGAGCACCTCGAGCGCCTCGAGCAGGCCAAGGAACGCGACCACCGCCGCCTCGGCCCCGAGCTCGACCTCTTCATGCTGCGCAAGGAGGCGCCGGGGATGCCGTTCTGGCTGCCCAACGGGACGACCCTGCTGCGGACGATCGAGACCGAGGTCCGCGACCAGTTGCGCAAGCGCGGCTACCAGGAGATCGCCACCCCGCAGGTGATGGACGTCGACCTGTGGCACCGCTCCGGGCACTGGGACAACTACAAGGACGACATGTACTTCATGGAGGACGACGATCGCGGCTACGCGTTGCGGCCGATGAACTGCCCCGGCGCCTGCCTCGTCTACTCCGCCGACCGCCACTCCTACCGCGAGCTGCCGCTGCGCCTGGCCGAGTTCGGCCGCGTCTCCCGCAACGAGCGCGAGGGCGTGCTTCATGGCCTGCTGCGGGTTCGCGCCTTCACCCAGGACGACGCCCACGTCTACTGCACCGAGGAGCAGATCGGCGACGAGGTCGCCTCGATCTGCGAGGCGATCGACGAGCTCTATGCCCGCTTCGGCTTCACCGACGTCCACGTCGAGCTCTCGACCCGGCCGGAGAAGTCGATGGGCTCAGAGGAGCAGTGGGCGAAGGCCGAGGCGGCGCTGGCCGAGGCGCTCGACAGCCAGGGCCGCGAGTACACGCTCAACCCCGGCGACGGCGCCTTCTACGGGCCGAAGATCGACTTCCACATCACCGACGCGCTCGGCCGCTCCTGGCAGTGCGGCACCTGCCAGCTCGACTTCCAGATGCCCGAGCGCTTCGAGCTCTACTACACCGGCGCCGACGACGCCGCCCACCGGCCGGTGATGATCCACCGCGCCCTGCTCGGCTCGATGGAGCGCTTTGCCGGGGTCCTGATCGAGCACTACGCCGGCCGCTTTCCGGTCTGGTTGGCGCCGGTGCAGGCGATCGTGCTGCCGATCTCCGACCGCCACAACGACTACGGCCGCCGCGCCTTCGAGCGGCTGCGCGAAGAAGGCGTCCGGGTCGCCGTCGACGACCGCTCCGAGTCGATCGGCAAGAAGATCCGCGACGCCTCGACGATCGGCCGCTACCCCTACATGCTGGTGGTCGGTGACCGCGAGGAGGAGAACGACGCGGTCGCGGTTCGCTCCCAGGCCGAGGGGGACCTCGGGGAGCTGCCGCTGGCGGAGTTCGCCGCTCGGGTGCGGGCCGAGACGGACGCTCGTTGAGCGCCGGCTTCACGCGCGGCCGTTCTGTCTCTATACTGCGGCGAACTTGATCGCAGGCACGAACAAACACCGCCGCCGCTGAGCGCCCCGTGCCCGACCCCAGTTTCGTCCTCTTGAAGTCTCACCTTCTCTCGCGATAGTGCCGGTTCCTCGTAGGTTCGACCGGCGCCCCCCAGAGCGCGACACCACTCGGATCAACGAGCGGATCCGGGTTCCGCAGGTGCGTCTGATCGGCGCCGACGGCGAGCAGCTGGGGATCCTCGACATCAATGACGCGCTGAAAAAAGCGCAGGATGCCAACCTCGACCTGGTCGAGGTGGCGCCGAACTCGAAGCCGCCGGTCACCCGCCTGCTCGACTACTCGAAGTACAAATACGAACAAGAGCAGAAGCAGAAGGCCGCGCGCAAGCATCAGCAGCAGGTCAACGTGCGCGAAATCAAGCTGCGGCCGAAGATCGCCACCCACGACTACGAGACCAAGAAGGGTCACGTCGAACGCTTCCTCAAGCACCGCGACAAGGTCAAGGTGACGATCATGTTCCGCGGCCGCGAGCAGGCCCACCCCCAGCGCGGTCGCGATCTGCTGCAGAAACTGTTCGAGGATCTGGGCGGCCTGGCGACGATCGAGTCGGCGCCGCTGCAGGAAGGGCGCAACATGAGCATGTTGCTCGGCCCGTCCAAAGAGGTCGACAAGCTTCTCGGCGAGGATCAGGGCGACGCCGCGCCCGCGGCCGACGCTGAGGCTCCTGCGGCTGACGCTGCTGCGCCGGCTGCTCCCGCGGCTGATGCCGCAGCGCCTGCGGCGGACGAGCCCGCCGCGGCCGACGAGTCCTAGCCGAGAATCACGTCGGCGATTCGCTGCGCGGCCATACCGTCCCAGAGGGGCGGGGGTTGCGAAGGGGCGTTGTCGCGTTGCTCGAGCGTCTGTGGGATGCCGGCGATCGCCGCGGGGTCCAGCCCGAGCAGGGTGTTGGTGCCGGCGTTGGTCGTCACCGGCCGCTCGGTGTTGTCGCGGAGGGTGAAGCAGGGGATGCCGAGGTAGGTGGTCTCCTCCTGGATGCCGCCGGAGTCGGTGAGGACGGCGCCCGCGTCGGTGACCAAGGACAGGAAGTCGACGTAGCCAAGCGGGTCGATCAGGTGCAGGCCGGGGGCGTCGGGCTCCAGTCCTTCCATCATCTTGCGGGTGCGGGGGTGGACTGGGAAGACAACCGGCATCTGCTTTGCCAGAGCGGCTAGCTGCGCCACGGTCTCGCCGAGCAGCGGCCCGTCGACCAGGGCCGGACGGTGGAGGGTGACCAGCACGTAGGAGCCGGGGTCGACGCCCAGCCTCGCCGCCGAGCCCGCCTCGCGGACCCGTCCCTGCAGCGCCACCAGGCTGTCGATCATCGTGTTGCCGACCATGTACATGCGCTCGTCGGGAATGCCTTCGGAGCGCAGGTTTGCGGTTGCCTCCTCGCTGTGGAGAAAGAGCCACTCGGCAAAGCGGTCGGCGACGATCCGGTTGACCTCCTCGGGCATCGTCATGTCGAAGCTGCGCAGGCCAGACTCGATGTGGGCGACCGGGACCCCCATCTTCACCGCGGTCAGGGCTGCGGCAAGCGTCGAGTTGACGTCGCCGGGGACCATCACCAGGTCCGGTCGCTCCTCCAAGAGGACCGGCTCCAGCCGCTCCATCGTCCGCGCCGTCTGCACGGCGTGGCTGCCGGAGCCGACCTCGAGCATGTGGTCGGGCGCCGGGACCCCGAGCTCCTCGAGGAAGACCTCCGACATCAGGCGGTCGTAGTGCTGACCCGTGTGGACGATCGCGTGGCGCCCCTCGGGGTGGCGCTCGCGGAGCGCCCCGATCACCGGCGCCGTCTTGACGAAGTTCGGTCGCGTTCCGATCACGTAGAGGATCCGCATCGCGGCGCCAGCGTACCCACGCCGCAGGCGCCGCCCGCGCCCGCATCGCGTCGTCTGCTTCAATACCGGGCTCGATGCCGAAGATGAAGACCCATTCCGGCGCCAAGAAGCGCTTCAAAAAGACCGCGACCGGCAAGCTGCGCGGCCGTCGCGCGTTCTCCAGTCACATCCTGGAGAAAAAGTCGCCGAAGCGGAAGCGGAAGATGGCGAAGCCGGTTGACATCGCGCCGAGCGACCAGAAGAAAGTGCGGACCCTGCTCGGAGGCGGCAAGTGAGCCGCGTCAAGCGCTCCGTCCACGCGCGCAAGAAGCGCCGCAAGGTCCTCAAGGAAGCCAAGGGCTACTTCGGCCGCAAGCATTCCTCCTACCGCTTCGCCAAAGAGCAGGTGCAGCGGTCAGGGATGTACGCCTACCGCGATCGTCGTAACAAGAAGCGGACTTTCCGCCGCCTCTGGATCACCCGCATCAACGCCGCCGCGCGGCTCGAGGGCATGAGCTACTCGGAACTGATGCACGGCCTCAACAAAGCCGAGGTCCAGGTGAACCGGAAGATGCTGGCCGAGATCGCCGTCTCCGACCGCGACGCCTTCCGCCGATTTGTGGAGCTGGCCCGGGAGGGTGCGGCCGCCTGAGGGCAGACCGACACTTCCTCTCTCCCGGGCGGGCCGATTTTCGGCCCGCCTTTTTTATTTCCGATGATCAAGAGCAACCAAAACGAGAAACTGAAATTGGTCCGCAAGCTGCGCGACCGCAAGCACCGCGAGCGCGAGGAGCTGTTCGCGACCGAGGGCGAGGATCTGCTGGAGGCAGGGCTGGCCGCCGGGGCCGAGCCGCGGTTCGTGCTGGTCGCTGCAGGGTCCGGCCTCGAGGGCGAGGAGGTGGCGAGCGGCCTTTTAGCTGAGGTCTCCTCGCTTGGCTCCGGGACGCGGGCGATCGCGGTCTGGCCGCGCGCCTGGTCAAAGGAGGCCGTTGCACCGTGCGTCTACCTGCACGGCGTCGGCGACCCCGGCAACGTCGGCACGATCGTGCGGACCGCCGACGCGCTTGTTGACGCTCCCGTTGTCCTCGGACCCGACTGCGCCGACCCGTTCTCGCCAAAGGCGGTGCGGGCGAGCATGGGGTCGATCTTCAACCGGCCGCCGCTGCGGGGTGGGGTAGAGGAGACGCCGGAGCCGCGGGCGGCACTCGTCGCACATGGAGGCGAGAGTCTCGAGGCGCTCGACGGCGTCGCGACGATCTGCCTCGGCGCCGAGCGCGAGGGGTTGCCGGAGCAGGTCCTCGACGCCTGCACTGTGCAGGCCACGATCCCCCTGCGGCCAGGCGGCGCCGAGTCCCTCAACGTCGCCGCAGCGGCTGCGATCGCCGCTCAGCGGATATCTTCGCTCGCCATGCAGGAGGAGGAGGCCCAGCCCAATGGTTAAGCGGATCGAGGAGATCAGGGCCGAGGCTGCCGCGGCGATCGGTGGCGCCGGCAGCAGCGCCGAGCTCGAGGAGCTGCGGGTCCGCTACCTCGGCCGCAAAGCCGAGCTGACCTCGATCCTGCGGGGGATCGCCGAGCTGCCCGCCGACGAACGCGGTCAAGTGGGGGGCGCCGCCAACCGCGCCCGCAAGGAGCTGGAAGCACTGCTGGAGCAGAGCGCCGAGCGGCTCGACGCTTCCGAGCTCGAGGCGAAGCTGGTCAGCGACCGGATCGACGTCACCCTGCCCGGGGCGCCGCCGCGGCCGGTCGGCCATGCCCACCTGATCGCCCGCACCACCCGCTTGCTCGAGGACACGATGATCGGGCTCGGCTACCACGTCGCCGAAGGCCCGGAGATCGAGCACGACTACTACAACTTCACCGCCCTCAACCACCCGCCCGGGCACCCGGCGCGGATGCTCCAGGACACCTTCTACGTGCAGTCGCACCCCGACGTGCTGCTGCGCACCCACACCTCGCCGATGCAGGTGCGCTCGATGGAGACGCAGCCGCCGCCGATCTTCGTCGTCGTCCCCGGCAAGGTCTACCGGCGCGATTCCGACGCCACCCACAGCCCGATGTTCCACCAGATGGAGGGGCTGGCGATCGCCGAGGGGATCACGCTCGCCGACCTGCAGGGGACGCTGCTGGGGATGTGCCGGGCGATCTTCGGCCCCGACCGCGAGGTGCGCCTGCGGCCGCACTTCTTCCCCTTCACCGAGCCCAGTGTGGAGGTTGATGTTTCTTGCTTCCAGTGCGGCGGCACCGGCGAACTGGCCGGCGGCGAGCGCTGCAACCTCTGCAAGGGCCAGGGCTGGATCGAGATTCTCGGCGCCGGCATGGTCGACCCGAACGTGCTCGGCTTCGTCGAGAGCTACGGCTACGACGCCGAGCGGGTCCAGGGCTTCGCCTTCGGGATCGGGGTCGAGCGGGTGGCGATGCTGCGCCACGGCGTCCCCGACCTGCGGCGCTTCTTCGACAACGACGTGCGGATGCTGGAGCAGTTCGCGTGATGGGTGGTTGGGTATGAGAGTCCCGTACAGCTGGCTGCGCGAGTACTGCGACCCCGGGATGGACCCGGCGCAGCTCGCCGACCGCCTGGTGATGACCGGGACCGAGGTCGAGCGGCTCGACCGCGTCGGGCCACCGTCAGCCGACGGCTTTGTGGTGGGCAGGGTCGTCAAATGCGAGAAGCACCCGAAAGCCGACCGGCTCAGCGCCTGCATGGTCGACACCGGCGACGGCGAGCGGCCGATTGTCTGCGGGGCGCCCAACGTGGCGACGGGCCAGACGGTTGCGGTTGCCCTGCCCGGAGCGCTGATGCCCAACGGCGAGAAGCTGCGCAAGGCGAAGCTGCGGGGGATCCCCTCCGAAGGGATGATCCTCGCCGCCGACGAGCTCGAGATCGGCGACGACCACGAGGGGATCATGGAGCTCGACCCGAGCCTCGCGGCCGGCACCCCGCTGAGCGAGGTGCTGCCGTTGGGCGAGCCGGTGCTGGAGATCGAGGTGACGCCGAACCGGACCGATTGCTTCGGCGTCCACGGGGTGGCGCGCGAGGTGCACGCGATCAGCGGGGCGCCGCTGGCTGACGATCCCTGGGCCGAAGACGCGCCCGCCGAGGGAACGGGAGAGGCCTCCGACTTCGCCTCGGTCACGGTCGAGGTGCCGGACCTCTGCCCGCGCTTCACCGCCCGCGTCTTCACCGACGTCGAGGTCGGCCCCTCGCCGCTGTGGCTGCAGGCTCGGCTCGCGGCGGCCGGCCAGCGCCCGATCAACAATGTCGTCGACATCACCAACTACGTGATGCTGCTGTCGGCGCAGCCGCTGCACGCCTTCGATCTCGACAAGGTCCCCGAGGGGGCGCTCTTCGTCCGCACCGCCGAGGCGGGGGAGAAGATGACCACCCTCGACGACGTCGAGCGGACCTTTGACGCCGAGACCGTCCTCGTCTGCGACAAGAACGGGCCCTCGGGAATCGCCGGGATCATGGGCGGCCAGCGCTCCGAGGTCTCCGCGGAGACGGCGCGGGTCCTGCTCGAGGTGGCGAACTGGAACGGGACCAACATCCTCCGCACCTCGCGGATGCTGGGACTGCGCTCGGAGGCCTCATCGCGGTTCGAGAAGCAGCTGCACCCGGAGCTGTGCATGCGGGCGCAGCGGCTCGCCTCGCGGCTGATGGTCGAGCTCTGCGGCGCGAAGCTGGTGCCGGGGACGATCGACGTCGCCGCCGAAGTCCCGGCGCCGCGGCAGCTGCTGCTGCGGGCGGAGCGCGTCGAGGGGCTGCTGGGGATGACGATCTCCCAGGCCGATCAGAAGACCTACCTGGAGCGGCTCGGCTTCGAGGCGCGGGAGACGGATGAGGACCTCGAGGTCGTCGTGCCGCCCGACCGCCACTACGACGTCACCCGCGAGGTCGACCTGATCGAGGAGGTGGCGCGGGTTCACGGCATCGACGAGCACCTGCCGACGACGCTGCCGGCGGTCGGCGGCGCGGTCGGCGGCCTCAGCCGCGAGCAGCGCCTGCGGCGGCGGGCCGAGGACGGCCTGCGCGACCTCGGCTTCGACCAGGTCGTCGGCTGGAGCTTCACCGACCCCGGTGAGGCGGAGCGCCTGCGGATCCCCGCCGGTGACCCGCGGGCGCAGCCGATCCTGCTTGCTAACCCGCTCTCCGAGGACCAGTCGGCGATGCGGACCCTCCTGCTCGGTTCGCTTCTCGACATCGCCGCGACGAACGTCGCCCGCGGCGCCGGCGCGCTGGCGCTGTTCGAATCCACCCGCGTCTACCTCGAGGGAGAGGGCGAGTTCGCCGGAGATCGGCCAGCTCCATTTGCCGAGCCACATCGGCTTGCGGGGATCGCAGTGGGGCCCTTGGCGCCTCGCTCCTGGCGCGGGGGCGGCGAGGCCGCCGACTTCTTCGCGCTCAAGGGGACGCTCGAAGGGCTGGCGGCTCAGCTCGGCGTCGAGCTTGATTTCTCCCCGGCCGAGGAGCCGTTCCTGCACCCGGGACGCTCAGCAGCGGTCTCGGTCGGCGACGCGCCATCTGGCTGGCTGGGCGAGGTGCACCCGCTCGTCTGCCGCACCTGGGACCTCGACGCCGCCGTCGCCTTCGAACTCGACATCGCGCCGCTGCTGGCCGCCGCCACCGTCGGCGAGGAGCGCTACGAGGACGTCACCACCTTCCCGGCCGTCTACCAAGACCTCGCGGTCGTGGTGCCCGCCGAGACGCCGGCTGCCGTGGTCCGCGCCGCTGTGATGGCGGGAGGCGGTGACCTATTGCGCGCCGCGAAGGTTTTCGACCTCTACGAGGGCGAGCAGCTGGGCGAGGGCCGCAAGAGCCTCGCGCTCAACCTCGAGTTCCGCGCCGACGACCGCACCCTCACCGACGAGGAGGTCGCCGAGCGCCGCGAGACGATCAAGGCGAAGCTAGACGAGATCGGAGGATCCCTCCGTGGCTGACCTCGCCGCCCAACCGCTCGACGACGCCCCCGCCGCGCGGGTCCTGGTCGCCGGCGCCTCCGGCTTCACCGGCGCCCTGGCCGCGCAGATCGTCTGGAACCACCCGAAGCTGGAGCTGGTCGCCGCCACCTCGCGCGGCGACGCCGGCAAACGGCTCGACCGGCTCTACCCGCGCTACCGGGCGCCGATCGAGCTGACCGAGCTCGACCTGGAGGACCTGCCCGAGGTGGACGCGGCGATCGTCGCCTACCCCCACGGCGCCGCCGCGCCGACCGACGCGGCGCTGCGGGCGCAGGGGATCCTCGTCGTCGATCTCTCAGCTGACTTCCGCCTCCGCGACCGCGAGACCTACCAGCGCTGGTACGGCGACCACGGCGCCCCCGACCTCTTCGGCACCGGCGTCTACGGCCTCAGTGAGATCTACCGCGAGGAGCTGCGCGAGGCGAAGTTGGTCGCCACCCCCGGCTGCTACCCGACCGCGAGCGTGCTGGCGCTGGCGCCGCTCGCCGAACAGGGCCTGCTCTCTGAGGTCTTCGTCGCGGCGATGCAGGGCACCTCCGGGTACGGTCGCAGCAGCGACGACCTCGTCCACTTCTCCGGGATGACCGAGAACGCCTTCCCTTACAAGACCGAGGGGCACCGGCATCGGCCGGAGATCGAACAGGAGATGGCGGCGCTCGGCAGCCCGGCTCCGGTGACCTTCGTGCCGCACCTGCTGCCGCTCGACCAAGGGGAGCTGGCGACCTGCTTCGGCGTGCTCAGCGAATCGACCTCAAAAGATGCGATCCGCGACCTCTACGACCGGCGCTACGGCGACGAGCCCTTCGTCCACGTCCTCGACGGCCCGCCGAACCTGCGTGCGGTCCGCGACACGAATGAGTGCCACGTCTACGTCACGGTCGAGGAGCGGGGAAGGGTGATGGCCTTCTCGGCGATCGACAACATCTGGAAGGGCGCCTCGAGCCAGGGTGTGCAGAACCTCAACCTGATGCTGGGGATCGAGGAGACGGCGGGGTTGCTGTGAGTTTCTTCAGGTCTCGCTGGGTCGAAGCCCCCGAGGGCGTCGAGGAACTCGACCCCGACCAGCTCGCGCCCGGCTTCCGCGCCGGCGGCGCCCACTGTGGGCTCAAGGGCGGCGGCCGCACCGACGTCGGGCTGATCGTCTGCGACGTTGAGCAGGTCACCTCGTCTCTGCTGCTGACCCAGAACGCCTCCGCGGCGGCGCCGATCCGGGTTTGCCGCGAGCGCTGCGACCACGGCGGCATCCGCGCCGCCGTCGTCAACAGCGGCAACGCCAACGCCGAGACCGGCGAGCAGGGCTACGCCGACGCCCTGGCGATGTCGACGGTTGCCGCCAAACAACTCGGGTTGGAGCAGCCGCAGGTAGCCGTCGCCGAGACCGGCACGATCGGAGTGCCGCTGCCGGTCGACGCGGTCCTGGTCGGTATCGCCGAGGCCGCCTCGACCCTCTCCGAGCAGGGCGGGAACGTCTTCTCCGACGCGATCCTCACCACCGACCGCTGGCCGAAGCGCTGCACCCTGTGGGTCGGCGGTGTGACGCTTTCCGCCCAGGCGAAGGGGGCGGGGATGATCGAGCCGAACATGGCGACGATGCTCTGCTTCGTCCAGACCGACGCGGTTGTCGAGGATGCCGACGCGCTCCTGCGCGCCGCCACCGACGCTTCCTTCAACCGGATCACCGTCGACGGCCAGATGAGCACCAACGACACCGTGCTGCTCCAGGCTTCGGGCACCTCCGGGCTGCCGCTGCCCGAGGGGCTGTTGGAGGTGGTGCTGAAGCAGCTGGCGATCGAGATCGTCCGCGACGGCGAGGGCGCCGCCCGCACCGCCCGGATCGAGGTGACCGAGGCCGCCGCGCCGGCGGAGGCCGAGCGCGTCGCCCGCGCGATCGCCAACTCGCCGCTGGTCAAGACCGCGCTCTTCGGACGCGACCCCAACTGGGGCCGGATCGCCCAGGCAGCCGGCGCCGCCCTGGCCGGCGAGGAGCTGGAGGAGCTCGGCGCCGAGGCGATCGACGCCGCCGAGCTTGGGGCCGACGTCGAGGAAGCGGAGATCGGCCTGCGCCTCGGCCGCGGCGAGCACAGCGCCCACGTCTGGTTCTCCGACCTCGGCTACGAGTACGTCAAGCTCAACGCGGAATACACGACGTGAACAGCGATACCAACACGCATCCGGCCTCCACGCAGCACGCCAGCAGCGTCGCCACCCTCCTCGAGGCGTTGCCGTACATCCGCGAGTTCCACGGCCGCACCGTGGTGATCAAGTACGGCGGCGCCGCGATGCTCGACGAGAACCTGCGCGAAGACTTCGCCACCGACGTCGTCCTGCTCAAGTACGTCGGCCTCAACCCGATCATCGTCCACGGCGGCGGGCCGGAGATCACCCGCTACATGGAGAAACTCGACTTGGAGGTCCGCTTCCACGAGGGTCTGCGCGTCTCCGACGCCGAGACCGTCGAGATCGCGAAGATGGTCCTGGTCGGCAAGCTCAACTCCGAAATCGTCCAGCGGCTGAACCGCCACGGTCAGGCCGCGGTCGGCCTCTCCGGCGAGGACGGGACGTTGTTCGAGGTCTCGCCGGTCGCCAACGCCGACGACGTCGGCTTCGTCGGCTCGATCGATCGAGTGGACATCAACGTCCTCAGGCACATCGCCGCCGACTACATCCCGGTGATCGCCTCCTCGGCGTCTGACCGCAACGGCCAGTCCTACAACGTCAACGCCGACGAGGCAGCCGGCAAGGTCGCCGCGACGATCGGGGCGCACAAGGCGATCTTCCTCACCGACGTCGAGGGCTGGCTCGACGATCCCGGCGACGAGGGCTCGCTGATCTCGCGGGCGACGGTGGACGAGGTGGACGAGAAGCTGCCGAGCCTGGAAGGGGGGATGCGGCCGAAGCTGCAGGCCTGCGCGGACGCGATCCGCGGAGGCGCCCAGTCGGCCCACATCATCGACGGCCGCGTGCCGCACAGCCTCCTGCTCGAGCTTTTCACCGACGCCGGCATCGGCACGATGGTGACCCCGTGACGGACGTCGCCGAGGGGATCGGCCTGGAGGAGACGCGGTCGCTGGCGGAGCGCTATCTGATGCGCACCTACAAGCGGGCGCCGGTCGACTTCGTCAAAGGGGAGGGGCCGCTGCTCTGGGACGCCGACGGCAAGCGCTACCTCGACTTCCTCACCGGTATCTCGGTCTGCTCGGTCGGGCACTGCCACCCAGAGGTGGTGAAGGCGGTGGGCGATCAGGCCGATCGGCTGATGCACGTCTCCAACCTCTTCTACACCGAGCCGATGGCTCAGCTGGCCCAGCGGCTCTCCGAGTCGAGCCTTGGCGGCCGTGTCTTCTTCTCCAACTCAGGCACCGAGGCGATCGAGTGCGCAATCAAGGTGGCCCGCAAGCACGCCCACGCTCGGGGCATCTCCAACCCGGAGATCGTCTCTTTCGAAGGCGACTTCCACGGCCGCAGCTACGGCGCCCTGGCGGCGACGCCGGGCTTGGCCAAGAACGAGGCGCTGTGGCCGATGCTGCCGGGCTTTCACTCGGTTCCCCACAACGACGCCGCGGCGCTGCGCGAGGCGGTGGGGACCCACACCGCTGCCGTCCTGATCGAGTCGATCCAGGGCGAGGCGGGAGTCTTCCCGACCAGCGAAGAGGCGCTGCTGGCGGCGCGCCAAGCCTGCGACGAGGTCGGCGCGCTGCTGATTCTCGACGAGATCCAGACCGGCCTCGGCCGCACCGGCTCGCTCTGGGCCTACGAGCAGACGCCGATCCGCCCCGATGTCCTCACCACGGCAAAGGCGCTTGGCGGCGGGATGCCGATCGGAGCTTGCGTGACCGCTCCCGGCTGCGCGGACGTGCTCGAGCCCGGCGACCACGGCTCGACCTTCGCCGGCGGCCCGGTCGCCACCGCCGCCGCCCTCGCGGTCCTCGACCTGATCGACGACCCGGTGCTGCTGCGGCAGGTGCGCGAGCTCGGCGCCTACCTCTGCGAGAAGCTCGAAGCGCTCGACGGCGTGCGCGAGACGCGAGGCCGCGGGCTGATGATCGGGGTAGGCCTAAAGAAGGGGATCGATGCGGCTGCCGTCGGCGCCGACCTGCTCGAGCGCGGGCTTGTCGTCAACGTTCCGCGGCCGGACACGCTGCGCCTCTTGCCGCCGCTGGTGATCGATTCCGACCACGTCGACCTCGCCGTCGGCCTGATCGGGGAATCGCTTCTAGGCTTTTCGTCCCGATGAGCTCAGGCCGGCGACCAGATCCTTCGAAGGGCCAGGCCGAGCTCCGCGCCGCCACCGCGAAGCGGCTCGAGGCGATCGTCGTTGCTGCTGAGCGCGCCGCTGAGAACGTCATCGATGAAGCCGAAGCGCAGGGGCAGCAATACCTCACGCAGGCGCGCGCCGAGGCCGACCGCGCGACCGAGACGCGAATCTCGGAGCTCTCCGACCTGATCGACGTGCTGGTCGGCAGGGCGGCATCACTGCAGCGCGAGGCAGAGCGGCTGCAGACCGTCCTCGAAGAAGCCAAGTTCCGGATCCAGCCCGAACAGCCGGCCGAGCCCGCGGTGCAGCCGCTCCAGCCCGAGCCCGCTCCCCAGCCGGAGGCACCGCGGCTGCGGGCGGTCGGGCAGGTAGGGGAGACCGCGCCCGCTGCACCCGTGGCGCCGATCGCGTCTGAGCCAAAGGCCTCCGACGCCGCCGGCGCCCGCCTGCTTGCCACGCAGATGGCCGTCTCCGGCAGCAGCAGGGAGGAGATCGAGGCTCGCCTTCGAAACCGGTTCGAGATCGAGGACACGACCGCGATCCTCGACGCGATTCTCGGACCAGAGGACTGATCTAGCTATGCACGAGGACCCGACGCGCATGATGGGGCAACCCGAGGGACCCGGCGGGCGTGGGCCGGGCGGACCCGAGGACCGCGACAACAACACCCGCTGGTTGATCGCCGGTCTGATCGCGGTGATCGTCGGCCTGCTGATCGCGGTGATCGTGATCGCCGGCAACGACGACGGCGGCAGCTCGACCAGCTCCAGCACTACGACCACGTCGACGATCCCGACGACGACCGAAAGCTCGACGACGACCACCGAATCGACGGAAACGACGACGACCGAAACCACCGAAGAAGAACCACCGACCGAAGAAGAAGAACCGGAAGTCGAAGAAGAACCGGAAGCGGAAGAACCCGAAGAACCTGAAGAAGGCGGATCGGGCGGCATCGAAGCTCCCTGAGTTGGCAGACTGCGCTCCCCGTGAGCGCCGACCAACCACATTCCCAGCCGACCGCGACCTACGAGGCCGACCCCTCGACCGTCGATCGCGTTCTCCTGCTCTACTCGGGAGGCCTGGACACCAGCGTGATGCTGAAGTGGATCCAGGACCACTACGAAGCCGAAGTGGTCTGCCTCACCGTCAACCTCGGTCAGCCTGGCGAGGACTACGAGGTGATCGAGCAAAAGGCGCTGCAACTGGGCGCAGTCGAATGCCACGTAGTCGACGCCCGCGAGCGCTTTGCCAAGGATTTCGTCGCCCCGGCGATCAAGGCCAACGCCGTCTACGGCAACGGCTACCCGCTCTTCACGGCGCTGGGACGGCCGCTGATCGCCCAGCTGGCGGTCGAATACGCGCGCCAGAGCAACTGCGACACGATCGCCCACGGCTGTACCGGCAAGGGCAACGACCAGGTCCGGATCGAGGCCACGGTCGCGACCCTGGCGCCTGAGCTGAAGACGATCGCGCCGGTCCGCACCTGGGCGATGGGCCGCGACGAGGAGATCGCCTACGCGCGCGAAAACGGGATTCCGGTCAAGGGCGGCACCGAGGTCGCCCCCTATTCAATTGACGACAACCTCTGGGGACGGTCGTCGGAGGGCCGCTGGATCGAGGACCTGGCGCGCGCCCCCGAGGACGACGTCTTCCAGCTCGTCACCCGGCCCGAGCAGGCACCGGACGAGGCAGAGACGGTCGCGATCGGCTTCGAGGCGGGGCTGCCGGTATCGCTCAACGGCGAGCGCCTGGATCTGGTCGAGCTGTTCGAACGGGCGGCGGAGATCGGCTGCCGCCACGGCGTCGGCATCGTCGACCACATCGAGGACCGGATCGTCGGCCTCAAGGTGCGCGACATCTACGAGGTGCCGGCGGCGGCGATCATCCTCACCGCCCACGAGGAGCTGGAGCGCCTGGTCGGGACGATCCACCAGAACCAGTTCAAGCCGGCGCTCGATCAGAAGTGGGGCTACCTCGTCTACGCCGGGCTCTGGTGGGAGCCGCTGCGCAGCGACCTCGACGCCTACATGGACATGGTCAACAAGCAGGTGACGGGGGAGATCGGCCTGCGCCTCTTCAAGGGCAGCGTCCGCGTCGTCACCCGCTCCTCGCCCAACGCGGTCTACGACAGCGAGCTCGCCAGCTTCGCCGAGAGCGGCGGCCTCTTCAAACAGACCGCTTCCCCCGGTTTCATCGAGCTCTGGTCGCTGCAGTCGCGGATGGCGCATCGGCTGCGCGAGCAGGCCGAGGAGAGGGCGGAGGGATGATCTACGGCTGGATCGGCAAGACGGTGGTCCGGTATGGCTTCCGCTACGCGCGGCGGCGCTACCGCCGTCCGGCCGCGATCGCCGGGGCCGGGTTGCTGGCCGTCGGCATCGGGGCGGCTGCGTACTGGCTGCGCCGCGACGTTCCCGAAGGCTGACGGCGCCGGCCGCAAGCTTTCTTGCGGTTTATCGGCAACTTGCAGGGATTTCGGGGCCGCCTCGCTAGCCTCGGCCGCTCGTGCGTCTGCTCGAGCCCAGAAAGAATCTCCTCAAGATCGGCGCCGCGGCGTCGCTCTGTGCGCTGCTCGCGGTCCTGGTCGCCGCCGTCGGCACCGCGACCGCCGGTAAGGCTGACGCCCTCGAGGCGAAGCTGGCGAAGGCGCGCGACGAGGCGAGCTCGCTGTCGAGCCAGCTGCAGGCGACGACGGCGGAACTGGCGGGCGCCGAAGCCGAAGCGGCGAAGGCGCAGGCGCGCGAGGAAAAGGTCACCACGCTGCTGGTCGAGGGCCGCGAACACGCCGCCGAGCTGGCGAGCAAGCTCGAGGCGACCAAGCACCGGCTGGAGGTTGAGAAGGCGCGGCTGCAGCGCTCGCGCCAGCTCCTCGCCGACCGGCTGGTGGCGATCTACGAGAGCGGCACCCCGGACGCCGCCACCCTGGTCCTCGAAGCCGACGACTACCAGGACCTCGTCGCTCGCAACGACTACCTGCGAGCGATCAACGAAGCCGACAGCGCCCTCGCCGAGCGCGTCGCCGAAGTGCGCGCCGCGGTCCACCAGGAGGTCTTGCGGGTGGCCGATCTCGAGGCCGAAGCCGTTGCCTACGACGAACAGCTCGAAGCCGCCCGCGCTGAAATCGCCTCGGTGCGCGAAGCGGCCGAGGCTTCGGCGGCCCGCCTGCAGTCGCTCAGCGCCAGCCGCGAAGCCTCGTTGGCGACGCTGAAAAGTGACATCGCCGAATGGGTCGACGAGATCCAGGAAGCGCGCGCGGCCGAAGCGCGCGAAGCCTCCGAAGCCGAAGCCGAAGAAGAAGTCGGCCGCTGGCTCGGCGGCCCGTACTCGATCCCGACCTACATCGTGATGTGCGAGTCGGGAGGCAACTACAGCGCCCTCAACCCCTCCAGCGGCGCCGGTGGCGCCTACCAGATCCTTCCTTCGACCTGGGAACTCTACGGCGGCCAAGGCGAACCGCAGAATGCCCCGAAGGCCGAACAGGACCGCATCGCCGCCGAAATCTGGGCCGACTCCGGCTCGAGCGCCTGGGTCTGCGGCTAGGTCACGCTTTCACGCGAAAGTCGCGCAGCAATTCTTAGAATCTGCGCGCCATTGATGACAGGAGGCCTCATATGGTTGCCTCCATGGCAGTGATGGCAAGGGAAGCCTGGACCGACGAGCGGCTGGACGATCTCAAGGAGAACGTCAACCAGCGCTTCGACGACGTCGACAAGCGGTTCGACCAGGTAGACAAACGGTTCGACAAGGTGGACGCCCGGTTAGACAGGATCGATACCCGCATCGATTCGATGCAGCGAACGATGATCATCTGCTTTAGCGGCATGACGACGAGCATCGTTGCCGCTGTTATCGGCGCTTCTCTGCTCGGGTAGTCCTTCAAGCAGCCCGTAAATCGCGCAGAAGCGTCACGGAGGCTGCCGGTGCCATCTGCTCGGCTTGGCATGATCGACCGACCTCGTGAGCACCGCTTCAGCCGTACATCTTCATGCCCACAGCGAGTACTCGCTGCTTGACGGTGCCTGCAAGATCGACGCGATGGCGGCGCGGGCCGCGGAGCTCGATCAGCCGGCTTTGGGTCTGACCGACCACGGCGTCATGAACGGCGCCGTCGACCTCTACAAGGCCTGCAAGAAGCATGGGATCAAGCCGGTCGCCGGCCTCGAGGCCTACCTCGTCGACGACCGCCGCGCGATCAAGGAGCAGACGCGCTACGAGCGCAACCACCTCACCCTGCTCGCCGAGACGAACGAGGGCTTCTCCAACCTCGTCAAGCTCACCTCGGCGGGCTTCCTCGAAGGCTTCTCCCGCGGCAAGGCCAACGTCGATATGGAGCTGCTCGCGCAGCACTCCAAAGGCGTGATCGCCCTCACCGGCTGCCTGCAATCGCGCTTCTGCCGGCGCCTGGTCGAAGAGCGCGAGGACGACGCGCGGGCCCACCTCGACGACCTGATCCAGGCCTTCGGCCCCGAGCAGGTCTACTTCGAGGTGCAGAAGAACGGCATCGCCGAGCAGGACAAGGCGAACCAGGGGATCGTCCGCTTCGCCCGCGAGCTGAACCGGCCGCTGGTCGGGACCGCCGACGTCCACTACCTGCGCCGTGAGGACTTCGACAACCACGCGGCGCTGCTCTGCGTGCAGACGAAGTCGACGCTGCAGATGCCGAAGATGAGCTTCGACACCAACGAGTTCTACATCAAGGACAACGCCGAAATGGCGGCTTCCTTCGCCGAGTGGCCGGAGGCGGTGCCGACGACGATGGAGATCGCCGAGCGCTGCGACATCGAGATCGAGCTCGGCAAGCTGCTGCTGCCGCGCTACCCGACCCCCGACGGCGAGGAGCCCGAGGCGATGCTGCGCCGGATCGCGATGGAGGGCCTGCGCGCCCGCTACGGTGACCCGCCGCCGGCCGAAGCTGTCGACCGGCTCGAGTTCGAGCTCGGGGTGATCGAGGAGATGGGCTTCTCCTCCTACTTCCTGATCGTCTGGGACTTTGTCAGCTACGCGAAGAACAACGGGATCGCGGTCGGCCCCGGCCGCGGCTCGGCCGCCGGTTCGATCGTTTCCTACAGCCTCAGCATCACCGACCTCGACCCGCTCGCCGAAGGCCTGATCTTCGAGCGCTTCCTCAACCCGGGCCGCAAATCGATGCCGGACATCGACATCGACTTCTCGGTCCGCGGTCGCGAGCGGATGATCCGCTACGTCGGCGAGAAATACGGCCGCGAGTCGGTTGCCCAGATCATCACCTTCGGCAAGATGGCGCCGCGAGCCGCCACCCGCGACGCCGCCCGTGTCCTCGGCTTCGACTACGCCACCGGCGACCGGCTGGCGAAGCAGATCCCGGAGCCGATCATGGGCCGCAGTCCCTCGTTCGAAGAATGCCTCAAGGCTGGCGAAGAGCTGAAAAAGACCTACGACGCCGAGCCGGACGCGAGGAAAGTCATCGACGTCGCTCGCGGTCTCGAGGGAATCATCCGCAACAACTCGATCCATGCAGCCGCCGTGGTGATCGCCGACCGGCCCCTGCACGAGGTCGTGCCGCTGCAGCTGGCCGAGGACAAGAGCGCTCCCGCCGCCACCAACGAGAAGGGCAAGCCGGAGCGCCAGTACAAGATCGTCACCCAGTACTCGATGAACCCGATCGAGGAGATCGGGCTGCTGAAGATGGACTTCCTCGGCCTCCGCAACCTCGACGTGATCGAGGACGCGATCGACATCATCGAGCGCTCGCGCGGCGAGCGGATCGACGTCGCCGAGATCCCGCTCGACGACGCCAAGACCTACGCGATGCTGGCCGACGGCGACTCCACCGGCGTCTTCCAGTTCGAGTCCGAGGGGATGCGGGACGCCCTGCGCAAGGTGAAGCCGACCGAGTTCGCCGACCTCGTCGCGCTCGGTGCCCTCTACCGGCCGGGGGCGATGGCCTACATCCCCACCTACGCGAAAGGCAAGCGCAATCCCGCCAGCGTCCGCTATCCGGACCCGCGGCTGCAGGAGATCACCGCTGAGACCTACGGCTGCGTCATCTACCAAGAGCAACTGATGGCGATCGCCCGCGAGCTGGCCGGCTTCTCCGGCGCCCAGGCGGACGATCTGCGCAAGGCGGTTGGCAAGAAGAAGCGCGACCTGATGGCGACGATGAAGGACAAGTTCATGCAGGGCTTGGCGGAATCGAACACCGACCCGAAGGTCGCCGCCGACCTCTGGAAGCTGAACGAAGCGGCCGCCGACTACTCCTTCAACAAGTCCCACGCCGCCTGCTACGCGCTGATCTCCTACCGCACCGCCTACCTCAAGGCCAACTACCCGGCCGAGTACATGGCGGCGGTGATCTCCTCGGTGATGAACACCAAAGACAAGGTGCCCTTCTTCGTCAACCGTTGCTCGGAGATGGGGATCGATGTGCTGCCGCCCGACGTCAACTCCTCCGGCCACTCCTTCGTCGTCTCCGAGAACGCGATTCGCTTCGGCCTCGACGCGGTCAAGAACGTCGGCCATTCGGCAGTCGAGGCGATCCTGCGGGCCCGCGAGGAGAAGCCGATCGAGTCGATCTGGGACTTCTGCGAGCGGGTCGACTGCCGCGCGGTCAACAAACGGGCGATCGAATGCCTGATCAAGTGCGGCGCCCTCGACTCGACCGGCGCCAGCCGCAAAGGCATGCTGGAGGCGCTGCCGGCGGCGCAGTCGGCAGGCGGCAAGGCGCAGGAGGACGCCCAGCTCGGCCAGGGCTCGATCTTCGACTTCGGCGACGACAGCGCCGGTGGGGCGACGCACTCCCAGGCCCACCACCGGCCGGCGATCTCCGCCGAGGAGTTCGACCGTGCCGAGATGCTGGCGATGGAGAAGGAGGTCCTCGGCACCTATCTCTCCTCGCATCCGCTGGCGGAAGTCGGGCCGGCGCTGCGGGCGCGGGTCGACTGCAGCCTCGCCCAGCTCGGCGGCAAGCCCGACGGCGCCTGGGTCACGGTCGGCGGCATCGTCGTCGAGTGCAAGAAGATCCGCACCAAGAGCGGCAACCAGATGATGTTCGCGACCCTCGACGACGTCGAAGGGCAGGTCGAGATGCTGGTCTTCAAGGCCGACGAGTCCGAGAGCGCCGCGGTGATCCAGCCCGACGCGATCGTCCTCGTCCGCGGCCGCCTCGACCACAAGGACCGCGGCGAGACCAAGTTGGTCGTGCAGGAGGCACAGCGCTTCGAACCCGACCAGGCCGAGATCGTCAGCGCCGCGAAGAAGGTGCCGGCCGCGCTGCCGAGCGGACCCCTGCAGGTTTCGATCGCCCTGGAGAAGCTGCGGGACCCGAAGCTGATGGACGAGCTCAAGTCCCTCTTCGAGGACCACAAGGGGGAAGCCGGGGTTCACTTCGTAGTCCAGACCAGCGAGGGTCCGCGGAAACTGAAGACCGGCGAAGACTTCAAGGTCCAGGTCTCCCCGCACCTGCGCTACGAACTGAACCAGCTCCTGGGTCCAGACGCGATCGCCGCGTGAAAACCGGCGCATATCGGCGTCCTCGGTCGCTCGCGTGCAGAGCACGCCACGCTCCCTGCGTCCTTGATCTGCTTGGTTTTGACGCGGCTATCCGGACCCCTAAGCTTTGTCGATGAGCGTTACGCGTACGCAGGTCGGGGAGTGCCGCCAGTGCCGCTCCTTCTGCGACAAGATGGTCGAGCCGCGGGGCTGCGTCGAGCTCGGCTGTCGCTACCTCTACAGCTACGTCGACCGCCTCACCGGCGAGCAGTACGTCGGCTGCATGCAGGAGGTCTATGGGGCTGAGGTCGAGCTCGCGGCCGTACTTGAGCCAGGCGGCTTCGGCGGCGTCAAGATGACCGGCGAGCCGCTACCGCACTGCCAGTTCTCGGTCGAGCGCGCCTACGAGGGTGGGGGCGAGTCCTACGGCTGCGTCAACCGCCGCTTTTTCGACTGCACCGACGAGGGCAACGAGGGCCTGCGAGCCTTCGATTTGCGCGACGTCTAGCGGTCCTTTTCAGGCACCGAGCGGTCTTAACACGCTTCGTGACGCAACATCGTTCCGTGTAGACTTCGCGTCCATGGCTGATTCCTCCGTCGCCGACGTCGACGCGAACGCGCTGCTCGACGAGGCCAACTCCACGTCCGAGGCCCAGGGCGAACCACGGTTCACCCTCGAGCTCAACCAAGACCAGAAGGACATCCGCGAGTGGGTGCACGGCTTCGCGGAGAACGTCGTCCGTCCCGCCGCCGAGGAGTGGGACGAGCGCGAGGAAACCCCGTGGCCGGTGATCGAGGAGGCCGCCAAGATCGGCCTCTACAGCTTCGAAGCCGTCGGCCAGTTTTGGGCTGACGAGACCGGGCTGACGCTGCCGATCGCCAACGAGGAGCTGTTCTGGGGCGACGCTGGCATCGGCATGGCGATCATGGGCACGACCCTCGCGGTCGCGGCGATCTTCGGGCAGGGAACTCCGGAGCAGATGGGGGAGTGGATTCCGCAGTGCTACGGCACCCCGGACGACGTCAAGCTCGGCGCCTTCTGCGCGTCGGAGCCCGACGCCGGGTCCGATGTCTCCGGCATCCGCACCAGCGCAAAATACGACGAGGCCAAAGACGAATGGGTGCTCAACGGCCAAAAGGCCTGGGCGACCAACGGCGGCATCGCCAACGTCCACGTGATCATCGCCTCGGTCGACCGCGAGCTTGGCTCACGCGGCCACGCCGCCTTCGTGATCCCGCCGGGGACCAAGGGCTGCGAGCAGGGCGCCAAGGTGAAGAAGCACGGCCTCCGCGCTTCCCACACCGCCGACGTCCACCTCGACGACTGCCGCGTTCCCGGCTCCTGCCTGCTGGGCGGCAAAGAGAAGCTCGACGAACGGCTCGCCCGCGTCCGCGAGGGCAAAAAAGCCAAATCGCAGGCAGCGATGCAGACCTTCGAGGCCAGCCGGCCGACCGTCGGCGCCCAGGCTCTCGGCATTGCCCGCGCTGCCTACGAGTACGCCCTCGACTACGCCAAAGAGCGCGAACAGTTCGGCAGGAAGATCGTCGAGAACCAGTCGATCGCCTTCGACCTGGCGAACATGAAGCTCGAGATCGACGCCGCCCGCCTGCTCGTCTGGCGCGCCGCCTGGATGGGCCGCCAGGGCCACAAATTCGAAAACGCCGAGGGCTCGATGTCGAAGCTCAAGGCCGGCGAGGTCGCCGTCTGGGTGACCGAGCGGGCGATCCAGATCCTCGGCGGCAACGGCTACACCCGCGAGTTCCCGGTCGAGCGCATGCACCGCGACTCGAAGATCTACACGATCTTCGAGGGCACCTCCGAGATCCAGCAACTGGTCATCTCGCGCGCTATCTCCGGCCTCCACATCAAATAACCACGACTTACGGCGGGAGAGCAAGGACCGGTGCGCAGGGCACCGGTCCTTGTCGCCTGGTCTGCGCTACTGGAGAGTTAACCTCGCTATAGGACGGTTAACCCTCCAGTTGTCAGTTGCCGCGGCGCTTGAGGCCTTCGCGGCGTAGGCGCTTGGCGGCGGTTACTTCGGCTTTCGAGGCGCCCTTCTTTTCCGGGCCGGGGGTCTCGAGGGTGGCGGGGAGGCCCTCGAAGCGGGGCTCGGAGAGGAAGGCGGAGAGGCCGCGTTTGCCCATCTCGCCTTTGCCGATGTTGGCGTGGCGGTCGAGGCAGGCGCCTAGGGGCGCGGCGGCGTCGTTGACGTGGACGGCGCCGAGGCGGTCGAGGCCGACCTTGGCGTCGGCTTCGTTGAGGACGGCTCCCAGGTGGGCCTCGTCGGTGATGTCGTAGCCCTGGACGAAGAGGTGGCAGGAGTCGAGGCAGAGGCCGAGGCGCTCGCCGCCGCCGGCGAGCTCGATCAGCTGGGCGGTCTCGTCGAAGTTGCGGCCGAGAAGGCCTTTGTGGCCGGCGGTCTGCTCGATCAGGAGGCGGCAGTGGTCGGTCTCCTTTACCGCCTCGGCGATCACTTTCGCCGCCCGTTTCATCGACGGGCCGTGTGGCTCGCCTTTTTGGGCGCCGGGGTGGAGAACGACGCCGGCGGCGCCGATCCCGTCGCCGATCCTCAGCGCGTGGGTCAGCGAGGTCAGCGACTTCACCCGCAGCTCTTTATCTCGGGTCGCGCAGTTGATCAGGTAGACCGCGTGGATGATCACCGCTTCGACTTTGGAGGCCTCCATCGCCTCGCGGAAGGCGGCGAAATCGGGCTCCCCGTATTTCGTCGGCCGCCACATCCGCGGGCTCTGGTGAAAGATCTGGATAGATTCGCAGCCGCGCTCCTTGCCTCGCTCGATCGCGTTCGGCAGGCCGCCGCCGGTGGAAACATGCGCTCCGATCAACATGCCAAGCGATAACTCCCGTCTCAGGTTTGCCCCTTCGCCGACCGGTGCGCTGCACATCGGCGGAGCGAGGACGGCACTCTACAACTGGCTTGCCGCGCGTCACGGCGGCGGCGAGCTGATCCTGCGGATCGAGGACACCGACCGTGAGCGCTCGACCCAGGAGAACTGGGACCAGATCATCGACGCCCTCGAGTGGCTGGAGCTCGACTGGGACGAGGGCCCGATCTCGCAGGCGGGGAGGGCCGATCGCCATGCGGAGGCGCTGCAGCAGCTACTCGACTCCGGCCACGCCTACCGCGACCACGCCACCGGCAAAGAGGTGGAGGCATGGAAGGCGGAGCACGGGGCCGGTCGCGGCTATCGCGGCACGCCCACCGATGACGCCGGTGCCGCGATCCGCCTGCGGGTGCCCGACGAGGGGGAGACCGTGGTTCACGACTTGATCCACGGCGACGTTGCCTTCCCCAACGCCAGCTACGACGACTTCGTGATCGCCCGTGGCGACGGCTCGGTTCTCTACAACTTCGCTGTCGCCGTCGACGACGCCGAGATGGGCGTCACCGAGGTAGTTCGCGGCGACGACCACCTCTCCAACACGCCCAAGCAGCTGCTCGTGCTCGAGGCGCTCGGCTTCGAGCCGCCGCGCTACGCCCATCTGCCGCTGCTCCACGGCCCCGACGGCAAGAAGCTCTCCAAGCGGCACGGCGCCGCCTCGGTGCAGGAGCTGCGGGACGCGGGCTACCTGCCCGCTGCGGTCCGCAACTACCTGTCGCTGCTCGGTTGGGGGACCGACGACGACACGACGCTGATGTCGACGGAGGAGCTGGTCCGGCGCTTCCGGGTCGAGGACGTCGGTAAATCTGCCGCGATCTTCGACGAGAAGAAGCTGCGTTGGCTGAACGGCCGCTTTATGCGGGAGATGCGGCTGGAGGAGTACACGGCCGCCGTCGCCCGCCACCTGCGCCGCGAGCCCGACGAGCAGCTCCGCGCCGCCTGCGAGATCGCTCAGGAGAAAGCCCAGACCCTCGAGGAGGTCTGGCCGCTGATCCGCTTCCTCTTCGAGCCGCCCGTCGATGACGAGAAGGCCTGGAACAAGGTGATGAAGGAGGGGATCGGAGAGGTCCTCGCGGCGGCCGCAGATGCCTTGGAGCGCGTCGAGCCCTTCGAGCCGGAGCCGATCGAGTCGGCGCTGGCGCCGCTCTTGGAGCGCTTCGACCTCAAGCCGGGCAAGCTCTACCAGCCGCTCCGGGTCGCGATCACCGGCACCTCGATCTCCCCGGGGATCTTCGAGTCCCTTGCCGCCCTGGGCCGGGAGCGGTCCGTGGAGCGTATTCGCGCCGCTGCCGGGCGTCTCGCCGCCGCGTAGCGGTCTTCCGAAATCCTAATTTTGGGGATTGGAAAAAGGAGGTTGGGCTAAACCCGCAGGCACTTAGTGCCGATGGATTGGCCAATGAGTGTCACCGCTCCCCAGAGCAACGGCAAGATACCCCTGCACGAAGGTCCCAAGGCCGGTCGCGCTGCCCCTGCGCCGGGGAGTCGTCTTGCTGAGGCCTTCGAGGCCGTCGAGCGCTATCCCGTCCTCGTCGAGTCACGCGATCGGGTCATCACTGCCGCCACGGCTGAGACCGCTCGCAACGGCGAGATCATCGAAGCCGTCGAGAGCGACGTCGCGCTTGCGGTCTCGGTCCTGCGCAACGCCAATCGCACCGGCCTCAACGCCGGCAGCGTCGCCGGCATCCCCGCCGCGGTCGAGGCTTTGAAGCCGGCCGGCGTGCTCGCGATCGCCGGCACCGCCCCGAGCTTTGACTTCTTCGAGCCGAAAGGCAGTTGGGAGTTGAAGCCGGAGCGCTTCCGCGTCCACGCCCTTGCCACCCAGCGCGCCGCCGATCGGATCGGCCGCGTCGTCGGCTGGGTCGAACGCGACGAGCTGGCTGTCGCGGCACTGCTGCACGACGTCGGCCGCCTCGTGATCTCCCGCCTGCACCCCGGCTACAAGGTCTACTTCGACGCCGTCGCCCGCACCCCCGAGCAGCGCCTGCGCGAGGAACGCGAGCAGCTCGGCATCGACCACGCGCTGGTCGGCGGCGTGCTCGCCCGGCGCTGGAACTTGCCGCAGCGGATCGCGATCGCGATCGAGCGCCACCATGCCGAGGACGCCGAAGGCCTGGCGGCGATGGTCGCCACCGCCGACATGGTCGCCCACTACTGCCAGGGCGAGGCGATCGCGCCGGAGCGCCTGCGGGCCGCCGCCGAGCGCTGCGGTCTCAGCGAGGCCGGCCTCCGCGACCTCCTCTACGAGCTGCCGCTGCCGACCCAGGATGCGACTCGGATCAGCGAGCCCTGTCCTCTCTCGAGCCGCGAGCTCGACGTCCTCCGCCACCTCTCCGAGGGGATGGTCTACAAGCAGATCGCCACCGAGATGCACCTCTCGGTCTCGACCATCCGCACCCACCTCCACAACGTTTACGGCAAGATCGGCGCCGTCGACCGCGCCCAGGCCGTTCTCACGGCACGCGACCGGGGCTGGATCTAGCGATGGGCAAAACGCCCGCCGCCGCAGCAGCCCCGGCCGCTCAGCAGGAGCAGCGCCCGCCGAAGTGGCGGCGTCGTTCGCTGGTGCGGGTCCGTCGCCCGAGCTGGGCGGCCAGCGATCAGCGTCCGCGCAAAGCCTAAGCTAGTCGATCAGGCACTCGCGCACGGCGATTGCCACGGCGTGCGTGCGGTTTTTCGCGCCAAGGCGGGCGAGGGCGTACTTCATGTGGGTCTTCACCGTCTCCTCGCTGAGGTCGAGCTCGCGGGCGGCAAAGGTGGTGGACTCGCCGTTGGCCAGCAGCTGCAGGATCTCGCGCTGGCGGCGGGTCAGTTTTCCTCGGCTCCCTTTTGGTGGGACGGCGGGATCGACGAAGCGCTCCTGCGTGATCGCCGCCTCGATCGCCCGCCGCAGCTCTTTCGGCCCCGCCGTGCGGGAGACGTAGGAGCTGGCGCCGGCCTGCAGGGCGGCGCTGGCGAGATGGCGTTCCGGCAACTCACCGTGAGCGACGATCCCCAGCCCGGACGCCGAGCGGTGCAGCATGCGGATCGCTTCCGGCCCGTTGATCGAGTTGCCGTCGCCGTCGCCGCGCCAGCGCATGTCGACGACCGCGACGTCGAAGTGGCCGACGTCGCGGACCAGGTCGACCGCCTCATTGCGGGTAGGGACCTCGTGGACGACGAAGCCGTCCGCGATCGCCTCCCGGATCCCTAGCCGGACGAGCGGCTGGCCGTCAATCACAAGGCAGTGGTGGCGCTGGCTCAGGGTGCTTCCGATCACTCGATGGGCTGAGTGGCGCCGGTGGGGGCGCCTCCTGCGGCCGATCCTAACCCAGCGCCGCCGGGGTGCGGTAGAAAGTCCGGGTGATCTCGATTACCTCTAAGTCCAGATACGCGGTAGTTGCGCTCGCCGAGTTGGCGCGCGCGGGAGAGCGTCCGGTCCCGATCAAAGAGCTGGCCGAAAGGAGAGAGATCCCTGAGCAATTTCTCGAGCAGCTCTTCTCGACCCTGCGGCGCGCCGGCCTGCTGACCAGCCATCGCGGCATGCGCGGCGGCTACACCCTCTCGCGCCCGGCCGACGAGATCACCGTGCTCGAGGTGGTGCAGGCGCTCGACGGCAAAGTCGGCGACGAGGCCGACGAGGCCGGCGGCATCTGGGCCGAGGGCGTCACCGCCCTGCGCAAAGTCTTCGGCCAGACCACGATCGCCGAAGTGGCCCGCCGCGAGGCCGAAGAGGCCGGCAGCGGCATGTACTTCATCTAGCTAGCTCCGAGATATTCCATCTCCGGTGGGGGAGAGAAGCCCGCCGCGGATCCCTTCGCCATGAGTGCGGATCAGGGAGACCCTCAGTCAGAAGAAGGCGATCGAGCTGCTGAAGGAAAACGGCTGGACCCAGTCCCGTGGGGGTAAGCACCAAGTGAAGATGACGAAGCCAGGCTGTCGCCCGATCACGCTTCCACAGCACAAGGGGCGGGACTACTCATCCGGCCTCACTCAGAGGATTCTCAAACAGGCGGGACTAAGATGAGAGGGACTTCACCTATGGAGCTAACTGCCCACATCCACATCGAGGACGGCAGCTACTGGGCCGACGTTCCCGAGCTGCCTGGCTGCTTCGCTTCCGGCGACACGTTGGACGAGTTGTTCGACTCGTTGCAGGAGGGAATAGGGCTCTACCTGACGGATGAAGGTGAGCGGAGTGGGCCGCTGCACGTCGCGACTGCAACGCTGACGGATCGTCCGCTGAGTCCGGTCTGAGCCGTCGATGAAGATCGGAGCTGAGGCTTCCGCGGTTGTCGGCAACACGCCGATGGTGCAGCTCGACCGGCTCGGGGAGGGGCTGGCCGGGCAGGTCTGCGCAAAGTTGGAGTACTTCAATCCCGGCGGGTCGGTGAAGGACCGGATCGGGGTGGCGATGATCGATGCCGCCGAAGAAGAAGGGCTGGTCAAGCCCGGGCGGTCGGTGGTCGTGGAGCCGACGAGCGGCAACACGGGGATCGCTTTGGCGATGGTCTGCGCGGCGCGGGGCTATGAGCTGATCCTGACCCTGCCGGAGGGGATGAGCCGGGAGCGCGGCAAGCTGCTGCGCGCCTATGGCGCCGAGGTGCGGGAGACGCCGTCCCTGGGGGGCATGAACGAGGCGGTCGCCCTGGCGGAGGAGATCCGCGAACAGCGCAAAGGCTTCATGCCGATGCAGTTCTCCAACCCGGCCAATCCGGAGATTCACCGGCGGACCACGGCGGAGGAGATCTGGCGCGACACCGACGGCGAGATCGGCGCCTTCGTCGCCGGCGTCGGCACCGGCGGCACGATCACCGGGGTCGGGCAGATGCTGAGAGAGCGGTCGCCGGAGACGCTGGTGGTGGCGGTCGAGCCGGCCAGCTCACCGGTCCTCTCCGGCGGCAAACCCGGCCCGCACAAGATCCAGGGCATCGGCGCCGGCTTCGTTCCCGAGAACCTCGATCGCAGCGTCGTCGACGAGGTCCTCTCGGTCGGCGACGAGGACGCGCTGGAGACGGCGCGGCGGGTGGTGAAGGAGGAGGGAGTGCTCTCCGGCATCTCCGCCGGCGCCAACATCTGGGCGGCGTTGGAGGTTGCGGCGCGCCGGGAGATGGCCGGGAAACGGGTGGTGACGATCGTCTGCGACTCGGGCGAGCGCTACATGTCCTTACCCTTCTTCTCACCATGAACCGCTGGAAACTGCTGCTCAAGGAGATTCGCGCGGACGTGAAAGCCGCGCGCGAGCGCGACCCCGCTGCCCAGGGGGTCTCCACCTTCGAGATCCTCAGCAGCTGGGCGGGAGTGCAGGCGCTGCTCGCCCACCGCGCGGCGCACGCGCTGATGGAAGCCGGCGTGCCGCTCGTCCCGCGCACGATCGCCTACCTGACCCGGGCGATTACCGGGATCGAGATCCATCCCGCAGCGCAGATCGGCAACGAGTTCTTCATCGACCACGGCTCCGGCGTCGTCATCGGCGAGACCGCGGCGATCGGCAACTGCGTCACGCTCTACCAGGGCGTCACCCTCGGCGGTACCGGCTTCCAGCGCGGCAAGCGCCACCCGACCCTCGGCAACAACGTCACCGTCGGCTCCGGCGCGAAGCTGTTGGGACCGATCGCGGTCGGCGACGGCGCCAAGATCGGCGCCAACACCGTTGTCGTCGAGGACGTGCCGCCCAGCGCGACCGTGGTCGGTAACCCCGGCCATCCGGTGAAACTCGAAGGCAAGCGGGTCGAGGGCCCGGATGCCGACTGGATCCACCTTCCCGATCCGATCGCCGAGGCGATCAAGGCGCTCTCGGAGCGGATCGTCGAGGTCGAGCAGCGGCTGGCCCAGCTCGACGGCGGAAACGGCCCCTCGGCCGAGGTGGCGAAGATCGAGCCGCGCACCGGCCGCTCCTCCGCCGGCGGCTGAGCGCCGCTGCCTGTTGTAGCTTCGCCCGCCACCCGTACCTCGTCCGAAAGGCCCCTCCCTTGAGAAAGCTCCACCTGACGCTGCTCCCAGCGCTCCTGCTTGCCCTCGCCCTCGGTCTCGCCGCTTGCGGCGGTGGCGGCGAAAGCGACGAAGACAAGGTCGTCGAGACGATCGAAACCTCGGCCCTCAGCGCCGACCCCGCCGACTGCAAGGAGCTGGCGACGATCGGCTTCCTCGAACAGACGCAGCTCGAAAAGGGCGACGCCGCGGTCGAGAGCTGCGAAGAAGACGCGAAGGACGGCGAAAACGACCCCGACTCGGTCAAGGTCACGAAAGTCAAGGTCGACGGCTCCGACGCGACCGCCGACGCCGCCTTCGAAGGCGGCACCTTCGACGGCCAGACGCTGTCGGTTGCGCTGGTCGAAGAGGACGGCACCTGGAAGATGGACGAGATCACCAAGTTCGCCAAGCTCGACCAGGAGCAGCTGGCGACGGCCTTCGAAGAGGCGCTGACGAGCGGCGAGGACGCCCTGCCCGAGGACGTCGGCACCTGCTTCGGCGAGGTGATCCGCGAACTGCCGGCAGAGGAAGTCGAAGAGGTGATCATCGGCGGCGACCCGCAGCCGCTGGTCGAACTCCTCGAAGGCTGCCAGGAAGGCCTGCAGCAGTAAGCGCACACCCGCAGGCCCCCGCCGAGCGCCTGGCTATGCTCGGCGGGTGAGCCTGCAGGAGCAGTTCGACACCCCCGCCGAGGGGCATTCGCAGCCGCCGGCGGCGCCGACCGAGCCCGGTGCCGACCGGGTCGAACGGCTGCTCTCGGGCCTCAACGGTCCGCAGCGCGAGGCGGTCGAGCACAGTGGCGGGCCGCTGCTGGTCCTCGCCGGCGCCGGCTCGGGCAAGACCCGCGTCCTCACCCACCGCATCGCCCACCTGCTGGCGACGGGCGAGGCGCGGCCGGGAGAGATCCTCGCGATCACCTTCACCAACAAGGCGGCGGCCGAGATGCGCGAGCGGGTCGGCCAACTGGTCGGGCGCTCGGTGCGGGCGATGTGGGTGACCACCTTCCACTCGTCCTGCGCGCGGATGCTGCGGGTCGACGCCGAGCGGCTCGGCTACTCGAAGGGCTTCACGATCTACGACGAGGCCGACTCGCTGCGGATGCTGAAACGCTGCCTCAGCGAGCTCGGGGTCGACCCGAAACGGTTCCCCCCACGGGCGGTGCGGACGAAGATCTCCGGCGCCAAGAACCAGCTGGTCGACGCCTCCGCCTACGCGGAGATGCAGGGCAGCGTCTTCGAGGAGGTCGTCGCCGAAGCCTTCCCGCTCTACGAGAAGCGGATGCTGGAAGCCAACGCGATGGACTTCGACGACCTCCTCGTCCGCACGGTCAACGCGATGGAGCTGTTCGAGGAGGTGCGCGAGCGCTGGCGCCGCACCTTCCGCCACGTCCTCGTCGACGAGTACCAGGACACCAACCACGCCCAGTACCGGCTCCTTCAGCTGCTCGCGGGGGAGCACCGCAACCTGATGGTTGTCGGCGACGACGCTCAGTCGGTCTACAGCTTCCGCCATGCCGACGTCCGCAACCTCCTCGACTTCGAGAAGGACTTCCCAGAAGCGGCGGTGGTCAAGCTCGAGCAGAACTACCGCTCGACCCAGGTGATCCTCTCGGCCGCCAACGCCTTGATCGAACGCAACCGCGAAGGCCTGAAGAAGGAGCTTTGGACCGAAGAGGAGGGCGGCGAGCTGGTCCAGCTCTCCGAGCTGACCGACGAGCACGAGGAGGCGCGCTGGGTCGCGGCGGAGATCGAGCGGCTGGGGGAGGAGCACGGGCTCGTCCGCTCCAACGTCGCCGTCTTCTACCGGACCAACGCGATGAGCCGGGTGCTGGAGGACACGCTCAACCGCTTCGACGTCCCCTACCAGGTGATCGGCGGCACCAAGTTCTACGAACGGGCCGAGATCAAGGACGCAGTCGCCTACCTCAGCCTGCTGGTCAATCCAGCCGACCTCGTCTCCTTTCAGCGGATCGTCAACTCGCCGCGACGCGGGATCGGCAACACCACCCAGGGCCGGCTCGCCTCGCACGCGAACACGACCGGGATGCCGATCTGGGAGGTGGTCGAACGGGTCGAGGAGGTGCCGGGCTTGAGCGGCGCCGCGATCAAGTCGGTCTCCCGCTTCTACGAGATCATGGCGACGCTGCGCGAACGCGCTGATGCGGAAGGGCCGGTGGCGACGCTGCTGGAGACGGTGCTGAACGAGAGCGGCTACCTGGAAGCACTGGCGGCCGAGCGCACGGTCGAAGCCGAAGGGCGCGCCGAGAACCTCGAAGCCCTTGTGGCCGGCGCGGCCGAGTTCGACATCGAGCGCGAACGCGAGGGCGACAGCGAGGTCTCGCCGCTGGAGGAGTACCTGCAGCAGATCTCCCTCTACAGCGACCAGGACTCGATTACCGAAGAGCAGGAGCTGGTGACGTTGATGACCCTCCACAACGCCAAGGGGCTCGAGTACGACACGGTCTTCATCGTCGGCTGCGAGGACGGCGCCTTCCCGCACCTGCGGGCGCTGGAAGAGGGCGGCGAAGAAGAGGAGCGGCGGCTCTGTTACGTCGGCGTCACCCGCGCCCGTCAGCGCCTCTACATGACCTGGGCTCGCGAGCGCAGCCTGTTCGGCCGCTCCGAGCGCAACCTGCCCTCGCGCTTCATCGACGAGCTGCCGGTGGAATTGACCGAGCGCCACTCGACCGCGGCCCAGAGCCTGGGGATGAGCTGGGGGACGCCGACGACGAACACGGTCGAACCGGCCCAGACGATCGACCCCGGACCGGCGCTGGAACTGCAGATGGGCGACGACGTCGTCCATGCCAGCTTTGGCGATGGGGTCGTCACCGGGGTCGAGCCCGGCGGCGTCATCATCGTCCGCTTCTCCGGCGACGGCTCCGAGCGCAAGCTGATGGCGGATTACGCGCCGGTCCGCAAGAGGTAGCGGTGGCCGCGCGGGTGATCGACGGCAAAGCGGTTGCGGCTGCGGTGCGCGAGCGGGTCAAGGTCGACGTCGCCGCCTACAAGGAGGAGGCGGGACGCACGCCAGGGCTGGCGACGGTCCTGGTCGGCGACGATCCCGCCTCGGAGATCTACGTCGCCAACAAGCGCCGCACCACCGAGGAGGTCGGGATGCGGTCGATCCATCACGGGCCCGATGCCTCGATTCGCGAGAACGAGTTGCTCGACCTGGTGCGCGAGCTCGGCGAGGACGACGAGGTCGACGGCATCCTCGTCCAGTTGCCTTTGCCGGCGCACATCGATTCCGATGTCGTCGTTCAAGCGCTCGACCCGCAGAAGGACGTTGACGGGCTGACGCCGGCCAACGCCGGGCTGTTGGCACACGGCACGCCCGGCTTGGTTCCCTGCACCCCGGCGGGGGTGATGGAGCTGCTCGCCCACGAGGGCGTCGAGCTGGAAGGGGCCGAGGCGGTGGTGGTGGGGCGCTCGAAGCTGGTCGGGGTGCCGGTGGCGCGGCTGCTGCTGGCGGCGAACGCGACGGTGACGATGTGCCACTCGCGCACTCGCGACCTCGACGCCACCTGCCGTCGTGCCGATGTCCTCGTCGCCGCGGTCGGGGTTCCCCGCCTGCTTGGAGCAGAGGCGGTCAAGCCCGGCGCGATGGTGATCGACGTCGGCATGAACCGGCTCGAGGACGGCCTCGCCGGCGACGTCGACTACGAGGCGGCGGCAGCGGTCGCGTCGGCGATCACCCCCGTTCCCGGCGGCGTCGGCCCGATGACGATCGCGATGTTGCTCTCGAACACCTTGCAAGCGGCGCGCCTGCGCACCACCTGAGCGGCGTGGAGACAAGGTTTTCCTCCCTCGCTGGCGTATAGGTGCCTGAATTCGAACTAGAGGAGGAAGCAATGGACATCGACAAGCTGACTACGGGAGAGAAGATCGCTGGGATCGCGGCGGTCGCGCTCTTCATCTCGATGTTCTTCGCCTGGTTCGGGTTCGACAACCCCGGCGAGGCGCTGGAATCGGCGGCAGCATCACCTTCAACGCCTGGGAGTCGTTCGATTTCATCGACCTGGTCCTCTTCGTCACCGCGGTAGTGACCGTCGGGTCGCTCGTCGCCAAGGCCTCCGACGCCCTCGTCGACTTCCCCTTCAACCCGGTGGTGACCGCGCTGGGTGCTCTCTGCGTGCTGCTTGTCCTCTACCGGATCATCGACCCGCCTGGCGGCAGCGACCGCGAGTGGGGCGTCTTCCTCGGTTTGATCCTCGCCGCCCTCGTCACCTACGGCGGTTACCGGGCGATGGAGGAAGAGGGCTCTTCGTTCGCCGAGATCGGCGATCGGCTAAGCACGAAGTAGGGCGGCCGCGGGCTCACCCGCCACCGCCCGCGACACCTGCTTGGCGAAGGCGATGATCGTCATCATCGGATTGACGCCGACCGAGGTCGGGAAGAGCGAGGCGTCGGCGACGTAGAGGTTCCCGGTGCCCCTGACCGAGCCGTCGGCGGTGCAGACGCCATGGCGCGGGTCGACGCTGATCCGCGCCGTGCCCATCGGGTGGAAGGCCTCGAGGCGCAGCTCCGAGGGCTTCAGCCGCGCTGCCTCGAAGGCCGGCAAGTCGCCCTGCTTCAGCGTCGCGAAGCGGCGGATGTTCGGGTAGACCTCGGTGGCGCCGGCGGCGAAGTGGACCTCGGCGGCGCGGGCGATGCCGAAGGCGATCCTGTCGGCGTCCTCGCGGGTCAGCTTGTAGGAGGCGCGGACGGCGCCGTCGTTGCCGAGGCCGACTCGGCCATGCGAGCGGTCAGAGAGGTGGACGCCGATCGAGCCGACGCTGCCGAACTCCAGCAGCGAGCGCTGATGCTCGACCCCGGTCCCGGCCAGCCAGGCGCCGCCGAAGGCAAGCGGGGTGAAGGTCGCCTCGAGCAGTACTCCCTGCGGCTCCCACTCGTCGAGGTAGAAGCTCTGCATCACGCCCTCCCAACCGCGGACCTCCTCCGCATAGCGGGCGCCTACCCAGCAGGCGGGATGGATGTGGAAGTTGCGGCCGACCTGATTGCCGCCGAGGCCCGAGCGGAGCAGCAGCTCCGGGGTCCCGAAGGCCCCGCCGGCGGCGATCACGGCGCGGCGGGCGCGGACCTCGTAGGAGCGGCTGCCCCCGCTCCCGTCGCGGACGCCGCAGGAGAGGCCGATCGCGCGCCCGTCCTCGACCAGGATTCGCTGCGCTTCGACCCCTGCCCGTACCCGCGCCCCCGCGGCGACGGCGCGCGGCAGGTAGCTGACGTGCATTCCCCGCTTCGCGTCGATCGCGCAGCCGTAGGGACAGGAGCTGCACTGGACGCAGTTGCCGGCGTTGCGGTAGATCGGAGCGCCACTCGCCCCGATCGCCGCCGCTCCCTCCATCGCCAGCTGCCCGTTGCGGCCCATCCGCTCTGGATCGAGCTGGGTAACCCGAAGGAAGTCCTCGGCCTCGGCGTAGTCGGCGTCGAGATCGCGAGCCCAGGAGACGCCGTGCTCGCTGCGCCAGTTCTCTAAGACGGCGTCGGGGGCCCGGAAACAGGTGCCCGAGTTGATCACGGTGGTGCCGCCGATCGCCTTCGCGACCGGCACCGGGATCGGCGGCCGCCCTGCGGCCATCGTCAGCCCGGCGTCGCGGTAGAGCTCGGTGATCGCTTCGAGGCGGTCGGCAGGGTAGTTCTCGCGGTTGTAGTGGCTCCCGGCCTCGAGCACGAGGACGTCGAGCCCGGCCTCGGCGAGAGTCGCCGCCGCGACCGCGCCGCCGGCCCCGGAGCCGACGATCGCGACGTCGCATTCCGCGCCCTCGCCGCGCGGCTCCAGGTCGCCGAGCGTCCAGGCCGGCTCCGGCAGCGAGCCGTCTGCCAGCGCGCAGCCGATCTCGGTTCCGATCCTGACCTCGACCGCAGGCACGACTGCGTAGCCCAGGGAGGAGAAGATCTTCGCCATCAACAGCAGGTCGTGGTGGAGCGGGAAGCGCGAGCGCTCCAGGCGGCGCAGGAAGTCGGCTGCCGCCTCCGGCTCGAGGCGGCTGAAGCGCCAGGGGAAGGGCAGGCACTCGAAAGCGCGCAGACCGAGCCGCAGGCGCAGCAGCACCGGCGGCGAGACCGAGCGCAGGAACTTCGCCACCGGCCCGGAGACATCGACGTCGCGCTCGGCCGCCGGCAGCCCGTCGACCCCCGGCGCCATCGCCGCGCAGATCGCGCTCAGGGTGCGCTGCTCAGCGGCTGAGAGCCCTGGCGCGCGCCTTCAATCCGGGGCGGCGGGCCGGCCGACCCGTCCCGCCAGCGACCAGAGCCAGAGCGAAAGGAGGGCGAGGAACCCGTCGACGAGGAAGTTCAGCAGGTAGATGAAGACGGGTTCGTCGAGTCCGAAGAAGGCGAGCGAGCCGAGCGAGGAAGCGGTCTTGCCGGCGGCGAGGACGAGCAGCAGCGGCCGGTAGCGGACGACATCGGCCTGGGCGACCAGGCAGATCCCGGTGATCACGACCATGTAGGCGAAGGCCAGCGCCAGCCAGAGATCCTCCTGCGTGTGCGGGGCGCGGTTGTGGTTGCCGAACCATCCCCCGACGTCGGAGATGAGATCGAGCACGCCGCTGGGGACGGCGATGAAGAGGACGCCGACGACGGCGAAGGTGACCGCAAGCAGGCGCAGGTTGAAGACGACGAATCTCTCGGCGCGGGGTCCCTGCATCGCTGGAAGAAGATACTGGCTGGCCAGCCAAGGTGGTGGCGCGGCGGGTCCTGTCGCCGATTTGGCACCACCATCCCCGCAACTACGTGGGGATGGTCCCCCAAATCGGCGCCACCCACCGCGAGGATTCGTTTCGGCTGACGACTTAGACTCCGCGGCCATGATTGATCGGGGCCAGGTGCTGCATGTGGCGAAGCTGGCGCGTCTTCGTCTTTCCGAGGAGGAAGTCGAGACGATGGTGGGGGAGCTCTCGGGGATCCTCGAGCACGTCGACCGGATCGGGAACCTGGATCTGGAGGGGACCGAGCCGACTTCGCATGTGGTGGCGCTGGAGAACGTCCTCCGCACGGACGAGCCGTGGCAGAGCCTGCCGCGCGACGTCGCCCTTGCCTCGGCGCCCGAACCCTCCGAAGGCGCCTTCCGCGTCCCCTCGCCGCAGGCCGAATGAAGATGCCTGGCTCCTGATGGCGGAGATCCGCGACCTCACGGTCCTCGAGGCCCACAACGCGAAAATGACCGGCGACCTCTCCCCTCAGGAGCACGTTGACGCCTGGTTCGAAGCACCCGCCTCCGACGAGCTGAACGCCTATCTCTGGCGCAACGATCGCGGCGCCGAAGCCACCGCAATCGAGACCGAGCGCGATTGGAACGCGCCGATCGCGGTCAAGGACATCTTCTGCACCGAGGGGGTGCCGACCACGGCGGGCTCCCGCATCCTCGAGGGGTACCGCCCGCCCTATACGGCGACCGCCGTGCAGCAGCTGATCGCGGCGGGCCTGCCGATCCTCGGCAAGACCAACATGGACGAGTTCGCGATGGGCTCCTCGAACGAGAACTCGGCCTACGGCCCGGTCCTGAACCCGTGGGATCGCGGCCGCGTCCCCGGTGGCTCCTCGGGCGGCTCGGCCGCCGCCGTCGCCGGCGGCCTGGCGCCGTGGGCGCTCGGCACCGACACCGGCGGCTCGATCCGCCAGCCCGCCGCCTTCTGCGGGATCGTCGGCCTCAAGCCCACCTACGGCGCGATCTCCCGCTACGGGATGATCGCCTTCGCCTCCTCGCTCGACCAGTGCGGGCCGCTTACCCGCACCGTCAGCGACGCCGCCCTGCTGCTGGCGATGCTGCAGGGGCGCGACCCGCTCGACTCGACCTCGGTAGGGATCGAGGGCGGCGTCTCGCTGCCCGACCGCGAGGACCTCTCCGGCCTGCGCTTCGGCGTCCCTGCCGACCTCGCCCGCAACTCCGGCGACGCCGGCGTCCGCGCTGTCTTCGAGCAGACGTTGCGCAAGATCGAGGAGCTCGGCGGCGAGATCGCCGAGGTCTCCCTGCCGAGCGCCGAGCACGGGATCTCCGCCTACTACGTGATCGCCCCCGCCGAGGCCTCCTCCAACCTCGCCCGCTACGACGGCGTCCGCTACGGGATGCGTGCCGGCGGCGACGGCGACCTGGTCGACATGTACGAAAGCACTCGTTCTGAGGGGTTCGGGGCCGAGGTGAAGCGGCGGATCATGCTCGGCACCTACGCGCTCTCCTCCGGCTACTACGAGGCCTACTACGGTCAGGCGCAGAAGGTGCGGACCCGGATCGCCGAGGACTTCACCGGCGCCTTCCAGCAGGTCGACTTCGTCGTCACGCCGACCGCACCCTCGGTCGCCTTCAACCTGGGCGAGAAGACCGACGACCCGCTGGCGATGTACCTGAACGACTTCTTCACGGTGCCGATGAGCCTCGCCGGCATCCCGGCAATCTCGATCCCGGCGGGTCTCGCCGAACCCGAAGGCGGCGGCCCACAGCTGCCGGTCGGCTTCCAGATCGCCGCCCCGGCCTTCGCCGAGCAGAAGCTGCTCGACGCCGCCTACGCGCTCGAGCAGGGGATCGGCTTCGACAGGCGCCCGGGAGATGCGGATGGCTGAGCTCGAGGCGGTGATCGGGCTGGAGATCCACGTCCAGCTGGCGACGAAGACGAAGATGTTCTGCGGCTGCGAGCTCTCCTTCGGCGACGAGCCGAACGTCCACACCTGCCCGATCTGTCTCGCCCACCCGGGCGTGCTGCCGGTGCCGAACGAGCGGGCGATCCTCTACGCGCTGCAGATCGGCCTTGCGCTCGAGTGCGAGATCGCGCCGCACTCGATCTTCCACCGCAAGAACTACTTCTATCCCGACAGCCCGAAGGCCTACCAGATCAGCCAGTACGACATTCCGATCTGCGGAGCTGGCCGGCTCGGCGACATCCGCATCCACCGCGCCCACCTCGAGGAGGACGCGGCGAAGACGATCCACGTCGGTTCCTCGGGCCGCATCCACGGCTCCGACGCTTCGCTCGTCGACTTCAACCGCGGCGGCACGCCGCTGGTCGAGATCGTCACCGAGCCGGACCTGCGCGGCGCCGCCGAAGCGGCCGAGTGGGCGCGCCTCCTGCGCGAGACCGTGCGCCAGCTCGGCGTCTCCGACGTCAACATGGAGGAGGGGAGCCTGCGCGTCGACGCCAACGTCTCGGTGCGTCCCGCCGGCAGCAGCGAGCTCGGCACGAAGACCGAGCTGAAGAACATGAACAGCTTCCGCTTCCTGCAGCGCGGGATCGAAGCCGAGCTAGCCCGCCAGCGCGAGCTGGTCGAAGGCGGGGGAGAGGTGGTCCAGGAGACCCTCCACTTCGACCCGGCCAGCGGCAGCCTCACCTCGCTGCGCTCGAAGGAGGAAGCCCACGACTACCGCTACTTCCCCGAGCCCGACCTGGTGCCGCTGGCGCCGACCGAGGAGATGATGCGCGAAGCGCGCGAGGCGCTGCCGGAGCTGCCGGTGGCGCGGATCGAGCGCTACGAGAGCGAGCTGGGCCTGGCAAACGATGTCGCGCAGACCCTTGCGACCGACCCCCGCACGGCGGGTTACTTCGAGAACGCCGTCGAAGCAGGAGATGGAATCGAGCCCCGCGTCCTCGCCAACTGGGTGACCGGCGAGCTGGCTGCGGCGCTGCGCCAAGCCGAGGTCGAGGGCGGAGCCGCCGACTCCCGCGTCTCCCCGCCGGCCCTGGCCACCCTCGTGAGGATGGTCCAGGAGAAGAAGATCTCCCACGGCAGCGGCAAGACCGTGCTGGCGGCGATGGTCACCGAGGGAGGCGACCCCGCCGAGATTGTCGAGCGCGAGGGTCTAGCCCAGATGTCCGACTCCGGCGAGCTGGAGGCAATCGTCGAGAAAGCGATGACCGACAATCCCGACGCCGTCGAGAAGATCCGCGAAGGCAACGGCAAGGCGATCGGCGCCATCGTCGGCGCCGTTATGCGCGAGACCAAAGGTCGCGCCGACGGCGGCGATGTCAACCGGATCATTCACGAGAAGCTCTAGCTGCGCGCGGATCCAGGCTCAGCTTTCTCGAGAGCCAGGTCTGGTGGGGTCTCCCTGCCAGAGTTCCGGCGGGGTTTGGAGCTGTTCTAGGCGGTTGATCGAGAAGTTGAGCCTTTGTTCTGCAGTGCTGAGAGCCTTTACGGCGATATCGAGATCGTCTGAATCTCGAACACGGCGACCGCCCCCAAAGCGCATAGCCGTGCTATTTGAAAGTCGCTCGATGTGGTCGAATGCCTCTAGGAGCTCACCGTGAATCCCATCGATTCGGGCCCAAGGGTTCGATGCAATTTCCTCCTTGTGCTTCTTCCAATTTCGATATTCGGGGGAATCCGTTCTTCCCCAGAGGCGGTTCGTATCCTGAGCGTGGTTGATGATCCGGAGGGCCTCACGAATATCTGCTCGAAGTTCCTGGTAGATCGGCAAAAACTTCAGCGGATCGCCATGTTTTTCCTGAAGTAGGTTCGTGAGTTGGCTTTGAAGGGAGTCCTGGTTTTCCTCAAGCTCTTCTATGCGCCACTCCAGATGACGGCGAGGAATAGTGCAGAAGCTCCAGATGAACACGACGATCGCTGGCGCAAGCACACCTCCCACTGCGCTCCCAAGAACGAGGGGCAAGGACGGATCTTCAGTTTTAGATGCCAGGAACCCAGCTACGGCACCGACTACAGCCGAGAACAGGATGCCCTTGATCGACTGGGTGGCATTGCGGGCATCCGCGGATGCCCAGCGGGCCTTCGCTACCTGTATTCGCAGTACTGGGAACGGCCGGTTCATCGACTAAGAACTTAAAGCTCTTGGCGGCACGGTCTTGTGCTCCTCGACACTTTGTAACAACCTGTTACAAGCGTGCTAGGTTGAAGCCATGGCCTGGAACGTCGTGATCGCGGGTGGTGGCTTCGGCGGCGCGGCGGCTGCGCATGAGCTGGAGCGGGTGATGCCGAAGCAGTCGGCGCGGCTGGCGCTGGTCAACGAGACGAACTTCGCGCTCTACACGCCGTTCCTGCCGGAGGCGGCCGCGGGGACGCTGGAGCCGCGGCACGTGGTGACGCCGCTGCGGGAGATGCTGAAAAGGACCTACCTGCGGATCGGCGCGATCGTCGGCCACGATCCCGAGGCGAAGACGGTGACGCTGCGGGCCAAATACGGCGAAACCGAGACGATGCCCTACGACCAGCTGCTGCTTGCGCTCGGCTCCACCTCGCGGGTGCTGCCGGTACCGGGCCTGGCGCAGCATGCGGTCGGCTTCAAGAGCCTCGCCGACGCGATCTTCCTGCGCAACCACGTGGTCGAGACGCTGGAGGAAGCCAACGCGACCGAGGACCCGCGGCGGCGCGAAGAACTTCTCACCTACGTCTTCGTCGGCGGCGGCTACGCCGGCCTCGAGGCGCTGGCCGAGCTGCAGGACTTCGCCGCCGACGCGATGGACTGCTACCCGCGCGCCCGTCTGCACGGGATGCGCTGGGTCCTGGTCGAGGCAGCCGACCGGGTGCTGCCGGAGATCGACCGCGAGCTCGCCGACTACGCCCTGCGGGAGCTGCGCGGGCGCGGCATCGACATCCGCCTGCAGACGACGCTGGAGGAGGTCACCGCCGACAGCGCCCGCCTCTCCAGCGGCGAGGTGCTGCCAACCCGCACCGTCGTCTGGACCGCCGGTGTCAAGGCACAGCCGATCCTCGGCGAGCTGAACCTGCCGCTAGACGAGCGCGGCCGAGTCCCGGTCGACTCCTACCTGCGGGTCCAGGGCATGGACTCGGTCTGGGCGATCGGCGACTGCGCCGCCGCCCCCGACCCCCGCGGCGGCACCTGCCCGCCGACCGCCCAGCACGCCGTCCGCCAGGGGCCGGTCGCGGCGCGCAACATCGCCGCCGAGCTCGGGATCGGCTCTCCGAAGCCCTTCGAGTACCGCAGCGAAGCGAGCTTCGTCAACCTTGGCCGCTACAAGGCGGTTGGCCGGATCGGGGACCGCACCTTCCGCGGCTTCCCGGCCTGGTGGATGGCCCGGACCTACCACATGAGCCAGATCCCGGGCGCCGCTCGGAAGTTCCGCGCCGTCCTCGACTGGAGCGCCGGGCTGCCGTTCCGCCGCGACATCGCCGAGGTCGGCTCGATCGGCAAGCCGAAACCGCTGGTCTGAACGCGCGGCGCGCAAGAATGGTTACGTGGAATACCTCGTCATCGCCTTCTTCTTCGGGCTCGGCACCGGCCTGATCGGCCGCGGCAAGGGCAGCTCGTTCTTCATCTGGTTCCTGATCGGGATGGTGATCCCGCCCCTCGGCCTGATCGCGGTGATCCTCTACCGCGTCGACAAGGACGAACCGGAACGCCAGTGCCCCAACTGCCACAAGCCGCTGAAGCTCTACGTCCAGGTCTGCCCCCGCTGCGGCACCGACCTCTACCTCCCGGACCCCGCGGCGGTCCGCCACCCGGGCGTCCGCTAGCGCAGCCAGGTCCTGACGATCGCGTTGGCGAAGCCCATCCCGTAGCGGAAGACCGCCGGCTTCTTCGAGTGGCCGTGGAGGCGCTGTTCGACCGTGATCGGCACCTCCTTGGCGGGGATGTTGCGCTTGATCGCCTCGATCATGAACTCGGAGGTGTGGAACTGCTCCTGGCGCAGGACCAGCTGCGGGAGGACGGCGGTGCGGACGGCGCGGTAGCCGTTGGAGCAGTCGGTGACGTGGGTGCGGGTGATGAAGGAGACAAGGCGGTTGAAGAAGACGATGCCGAGCTCGCGGGCGAAGTGGTTGCGGTCGGCGTGGCCGAGGACGCGGGAGCCGTGGGCCATCTCGACTTCGCCGTCGAGGATCGGCTTGACCAGCCGCTCCATCTCGTCGGGCCGATGCTGACCGTCGGCGTCGAGGGTGACCACGATGAGCGCCTCTGATTCGACCATCAGCCGGTAGCCGGTCCGCAGCGCCGCGCCGCCGCCGCGGTTGGTGACGTGGCGGGCGACCAGGGCGCCGTGCTCGGCGGCGACGTCGGCGGTGCCGTCGCGCGAGCCGTCGTCGACGACCAGGACCTCGGTGCGAATGCCGCAGACCGCCGGCGGGATCTGGCCGAGGACCGTGCCGATGTTCTCGGCCTCGTTGTAGGCCGGGATCAGGATCGCGATCTTGTCCTTGAAGCGGTCGGGCAGGCCGGCCTGGCGGAACTCGTCCCAGGCCAAGCCCTCGAGCGCGGCGGCGAGCTGGCGCGCGTTGCGAGCTGACTGCGAGAGCGCCCGCAGCGTCAGCAGGAAGAGGACGAAGATCGCGAAGACGGCGAGGCCGAGGATGCGGCCGCCGTTGCCTTTCTCGAAGGAGAAGGCGGAGAGCAGGCCGTTGACGATTTCGGTCCCGGCGACGATCAGCAGCCCGAACCCGGCGAGGATCAGGATCAGCACGTCGGCGTTGCGCAGGGAACGGCGACGCGCCACCGCGTAGCCGACCGTCCCCAGCGCGATCAGCACGCCGACCGCGCGCAGCGCGGTTAGTTCGGCGGGGAAGATGCCTGCGATTGGGGTGCCGGCCATTGGCGACCGGAGAATATGGCCGCTAGGCCGGATGAGAGGGCGAGACCGGCCAATGGAAAGACCAGCGTCATCAGCACCTCGTTGCGGCGGGGGGCGGCGAGGGAGACGGCGCCGACCAGGGTGACGAGGGCGATCGGCGTCGCCAGGGCCACCAGATCCCACCAGCGGCGCCACAGCGCCAGCAGGACGAAGCCGGCGAGGCCGAGGAGGACGAGGAGGATCTGGACGACCCGGCCGAGGGTGCTGCTCATCGCTTCGCCGACGCCGCTGCTCCACATCCGGCCGACCTTGCGGGCGGTCATCGCCAGATAGCCGCCGGGGTCGTCGCCGAGGTACTTCGAGAGGTTTTCCTTGCCGATCTTGCCGAGCGCCTGGTCGCGGCTCAGCCCGGGATGCTTCTTCGTCTCTTCTGCGGCGACCTTGTCAAACAATTCGGTCGGGCCGACGTCATTCAACGCTTCTGAGTGCGCCGCCAGATCGCGATGCAGGTAGCGCTCGACCAGGATCGCCTTCACCCGCTGGTATTCGCCGTCGGCAGGGAGGTAGGTGCCGACGTAAAGAGCCTTGCCCCCGCCGGTCGAGATCGGCACCACGCGGTCGAGGACGACGTAGTTGCGGATCGTCCAGGGGAGGATCGGAAGGACGAGGGCGACGAGGAGGACGGCGGCCCCGCCAAGGCCGAGGCGCCAGTCGCGCTCGCGCCACATCCGCGCCCCCGCGAGGACGACGAAGGCGGCGCCGACCAGCAGGTACTCAGGGCGGAACATCGCGGTGAGGCCGAAGAGGAAGCCGGGGACGAGCCAGACCCACCACGTGGCGGGTTGTCCCCCCGTACCGGGGACATCTGCGTTCGATTGCCTGTCCGAGGCCCAGAGGAAGGCGAGGATCGCCGCCGGCAGGGTCAGCATCGCCGGCGGCTCGCTCATCAGCTCGCCGGTCGTGTGGAGGAAGGGTGGGTAGACCGCGACCGCGAAGGCGGCGAAGAGGCCGACCCAGCGCCCGTAGGCGCGCCCGCCCAACCGCCAGCCCAAGGCGAAGACGACGAGGATCGTCGCCACCCCCAGCAGCGCCTCGACGATCCGTGCCGTCCCTTCCCGCGCCCCGCCGGTCGCGTAGAAGGAGGCGGCGTAGAGGAACGGGGCCCCAGGGGACCAGTCGCTCGAGTCGCGGAATTCCGGCCCGCCGAAGCTTCCTTCCTCGTAGAGGGCCTTGGAGATCGCGTAATAGGCGTGCGAGTCGTCGGCGGGGTTCTCGACCGGGTTGACGACCACGTAAGCGCGCACCGCCAGCCCCAGCAGCGCGATCAACCCCAGCGCGATCAGCGTCCGCTTGCCGTAGCGCTGCGGCAGCGCGCGGATCCGGTCGGCGACGGCGGTCAAGGCCGGCTCAGGCTATCCGGGCGGTCGGGCTGCGGGAGCGCATCCGATCGCCGCCCTGGCTTTGTGAGGCGGCGATCGGATGCGCTCCCGAGGGAGGCGGTGAGGAAGGTGAGAGCGGGCGCGGCGAGTGCGGCGAGGAGGGGGATCAGCACCAGGACGCGGCGGGGAGAGGCGACGAGGAGGGCGCTGAGCGCGGTGATCGCGAGGAAGATCGTCCCGACCAGCAGCGCCTCCCAGCGGTGTCGCCAAGCCAGGAGCGCCAGACCGAACAAGCCAAAGGCGACGAGCAGCCAGTGCAGCGCCTCCCAAAGCGGCTCGCGCATCACGTCCCGCGGCCCGTGCGACCAGATGCGGCCGATCTTGGTGGCGACGAAGCCGGCGTATTCGAGCGGCTCGTCGGAGATGTCATCCCAAAGCTGCTCCTTGCCCAACTTCGAGAGCGCCTGGTCGGTTTCCAGGTCGGGATAGCGAGCGTGCGCCAGCCGCGCGAGGATCTGCTCGAGGCGCAGGCGCTGTGCGTCCGGGGAAGCGAAGAGCTGTGGGTTTTCGGCCACGACCCCCGCGCCGACCTTTTCCGGATCGCCGTCGGAGGGCAGGTAGGCCCCGGCGAAAAGCACCTGCCCGCCGCCGGTGGATATCGGGACGAAGCGGTCAAGCGCGACCGCGTTGCGAATGGTCCAAGGCGCGATCAGGACTAACGCTGCGAAGAGGAAAACAGCAGCACGTAGAAGCCGGCTGTGCCAGCCGCTTCTTACTTGCCGCGCCGCAACGACGAGCGCGACGAGCAGAGTGACCCCCAGGTACTCCGGCCGCACCATCGCCAGCGTCCCGAACAGCACTCCCGGCAAGAGCCACCGCGCCCAGCCCCCGTCCCAAGCCCAAAGACACGCCAAGACGCCACCCGACAACAGCGCCGCCGCCAACGGCTCGCTCATCAACATCCCCTGGTACTCCAACAGTGCTGGATAAACCGCCACCACCAGCGCTCCAACCAGGGCCGGCCAGACAAGTGGAGAGTTAACCCCGCTATAGGACGCATAACTCACCACTTGTGGATCCGGGGCGGGCACTCCGGCGACTTCACTTGCTTCGGGTCGCTGGAGTGCCCGCCCCAACCGCCTCCCGATCGCGTACGCGAACAGCACGCTCAAGGCCCCGATCACCGCCAGCACCACCCGCGCCAGCCGTTCATGCACTCCGCCGGTCGCCTTGTACAACCCCGCCACGAGCAGCGGCAGCCCGGGCGAGTAGTTGCTCGAGGGCTGCGTCGCCTCCCGCCCGACCGTGAACCCGTCGCCTTCGCTCAGGTTCGCGGCGATCGCAGCGTAGGCTTGGGCGTCGTAGACCGGCGCCCGCCCGTCCCACGCCTCGCCGACCCGCAGCCCCAGTCCCAGCAGCAGGATCGCGGCGAGCACGCCGAGGCCGATCCAGCCTCCGTTTCGCACCGCCAGTCCGCTCGCCATCGCAGGGATTCAACACGGACACGCGGCCGACTGACCGACTAAAGTGCCGCCCTCATGCGAATCCTCATTCTCGGGGGCGACGGCTACCTCGGCTGGCCGACTGCGCTCCGCTTTTCGGCCCGCGGCCACGAAGTCTCCGTCGTCGACAACTTCTCGCGGCGCCGCTGGCACACCGAACACGGCACCGCCTCGCTGACCCCGATCGGGGAGCTCGACGCGCGGATCGCCGCTTGGCGCGAGGTCTCCGGTGAGCAGATCCGCAGCTACATCGGCGCCGTCGAGGACGGCGATTTCCTCGACGAGGTCGTTGCCGAGACGATGCCGGAGGCGATCGTCCACTACGGCCAGCAGGCCTCGGCGCCGTTCTCGATGCTCGACCGCAAGCGCGCGGTTGAAACCCAGCACGCGAACGTGATCGGCAACCTCAACCTGCTCTTCTCGATGCGCGACCACGTGCCCGATGCGCACCTCGTCAAGCTCGGGACGATGGGCGAGTACGGCCAGCCCGACATCGATATCGAGGAGGGCTACATCACGATCCAACACAAGGGGCGCGAAGACACGCTGCCCTACCCGAAGCTGCCGGGCTCGCTCTACCACTGCTCGAAGGTCCACGACTCGACCAACATCCACTTCGCCTGCCGCACCTGGGGCCTGCGCGCGACCGACCTCAACCAGGGCGTCGTCTACGGCGTCGAGACCGAGGAGACCGCCCGCGACGAGCGTCTCGTCACCCGCTTCGACTACGACGAGCTCTTCGGCACCGTCCTCAACCGCTTCTGCGTGCAGGCGGTGATCGGCCACCCACTGACCGTCTACGGCGCCGGCAACCAGACCCGCGGCTTCCTCAACATCCGCGACACCCTCGCCTGCGTCGAACTGGCGGCCCTGAACCCGGCCGAGCGCGGCGAGTTCCGTGTCTTCAACCAGTTCACCGAGCAATTCTCCGTGCTCGAGCTGGCGGGGCTGGTCAAGGAGGCCGGCGAGCACCTCGGCTACAGCGTCGAGGTCCAGCACTACGAAAACCCGCGGGTCGAGAAGGAAGAGCACTACTACAACGCGATCCACACCAAGCTGCTCGACCTCGGCCTCGAGCCGACGTTGCTGGGCGAGGAGCTGGTCGAGTCGATCATCCACGCGATCGAGCGCTACAAAGGCCGCGTCGTCGAGACCGCGATCGAGCCGAAGACCCGCTGGAACCCGGCGCAGTCTCCCGCCGCCCAGGCGTAGAGCAGGCATCAGGCGGAGACCTCGCCGCTGGTACCATCGCCAGTTCCTATGCGCGCTGCCGACACGTTGATGGAAAGCCTCAAGGCCGAGGGCGTCAAGGACGTCTTCGGGATCCCCGGCGGGGCCAACCTGCCGACCTACGACGCCCTCGTCGACGCCGAATTCCGCCACGTCCAGGTGCGCCACGAGCAGGGCGGCGGCCACGCCGCCGAGGGGTACGCCAAAGCTTCCGGCCGCGTCGGCGTCGCCTTCGCCACCTCCGGCCCCGGCGCCACCAACCTCGTCACCGCGATCGCCGACGCGATGATGGACTCGACTCCGACCGTCTTCATCACCGGCCAGGTCCGCACCGAGCTGATCGGCACCGACGGCTTCCAGGAGGCCGACATCCTCGGCGCCACGCTGCCGTTCGTGAAGCACTCCTTCGCGGTCACCGACCCGCGCCAGATCCCCGAGTACGTCCACCAGGCCTTCCACGTCGCCTCGACCGGGCGCCCCGGCCCGGTCCTGCTCGACATCCCGCAGGATCTTTCCCGCGCCGACATCGACTACGAGCCGCGCACCGAGCCGGTTGAGCTGCCCGGCTACAAGCCCTCGACCGAAGGCAACATCAAGCAGATCCGGATCGCCGCGAAAGCGCTGGCCAGCGCCCGGCGACCGATCTTCTACACCGGCGGCGGCGTCATCAACGGCAATGCGAGCGCCGAGTTGCGCGAGCTCGCCGACTCCGACCGCTTCCCGGTCACCTCGACCCTGATGGGCCTCGGCGGCTTTCCGGCCTCGAGTGACCGCTTCCTCGGCATGCTCGGCATGCATGGCACCTGGACCGCGAACCAGGCGATGGACCGGGCCGACTTGATCGTCGCGATCGGCGCCCGTTTCGACGACCGCATCACCGGCAAACTGAGCGAGTTCGCCCCGCACGCCAAGGTCATCCACATCGATATCGATCCGGCCGAGATCTCGAAGAACGTGGGGGCGCACATCCCGATCGTCGGCGACGTCAAGCAGGTGCTGCCGAAGCTGACCCGCGAGTACCGGGCGCTGCAGACCGACTCCTCCCGTCTCGACGAGTGGTGGAACACCCTGCGCGGCTGGCAGGACCAGCATCCGCTCTATTACGAGGGGGCCCAGAACGGCGAGATCAAGCCGCAGTTCATGATCGAGGCGATGCACCGCGCCACCCAGGGCGACGCGATCATCACTTCCGACGTCGGCCAGCACCAGATGTGGGCGGCGCAGTACTACGCCTTCGATAAGCCGCGGCGCTGGATCAACTCCGGCGGCCTCGGGACGATGGGCTTCGGCCTGCCGAGCGCGATCGGCGCCAAGGTCGCCTGTCCCGATGAGCAGGTCGTCTGCCTCGCCGGCGACGGCAGCCTGATCATGAACATCCAGGAGCTCGCCACCTGCGTCACCGAGAACATCCCGGTGAAGATCTTCCTCCAGAACAACGGCTACATGGGCATGGTCCGCCAGTGGCAGGAGCTGTTCTGGGACCGCCGTTACAGCTCGGTCGAGATGGGGGACAGCCCCGACTGGGTGAAGCTGGCCGAGGCCTTCGGGGCCAAAGGGATGCGCTGCGAGGACAGCGCCGATCTCGAGGAGCAGATGGGCGCCGCGCTGGCGCACGACGGGCCGGTCCTGCTCGACGTCCGTAGCGTCCGCGAGGAGAACTGCTATCCGATGATCCCGCCGGGCAATGCCGCCCGCGACATGGTTGAGGCACCGCGAGGGGCGGTCCGCTGATGGAGGCCGGAACCTCACAGCCGGTCAAACTCGAGGACCTGCACGTCGCCGGCCAGCTCAGCGGCCGCAAGCACATCCTCTCGATCCAGGTCGAGAACAAACCAGGCGTGCTCGCCCGCGTCGCCGGCCTCTTCTCCCGTCGCGGCTTCAACATCGACACGCTCGCGGTCGGGCCGACCGACGACCCCAGCGTCTCCCGGATCACCCTCACGCTCGACGGCGCCGTCCACCCGATCGACCAGGTGACCAAGCAGCTGCACAAGCTCGTCAACGTCCTGAAAATCCGCGACATGGAGCCGGAGGAGACGGTGGCGCGGGAGATGGCGCTGTTCAAGGTCTCCTCAGCGGTCGAGAACCGCGCCGAGATCATCCAGTTCGCCGAGATCTTCCGGGCCAAAATCGTCGATGTCGCGCGGCGGACGATGACGATCGAGGTGACCGGCTCGGCCGACAAGATCGAGGCCTTCGAGCGGATGGTCCGCCCGCACGGCCTCGTCGAAATCGTGAGAACTGGCGAGATCGCTATTGGACGCGGTCACGACTAACGACCTCCTCGGCGCCCTAGCCAAGGGCGCCGAACGGGGCCGACGCACCCTTGTAAGCGTCACCAGGGAGGTTGAGGTCGATAACCCCTGCGCGGTCGTCTTCGCTTCGCGCCTCGCCTCCGACCGTTGGTTCTGCTGGGAGCAGCCTGACCGCGAGTTTGCGCTGGCCGGACTCGGGGTCGCGCACGAGGCGGCCTCGCGCGGATTCCGCCGCTTCGAGGAGGTGGCGGAGGAGTGCCTGCGGCTCGGCGATCATCCGGTCCTGGAGGAGCCGCGGGGGCTGCCGGCTGGTGCCGGGCCAGTCTGGCTCGGCGGCTTCGCCTTCGAGGCCGAGGGCGGTTCGAGCTCGACCTGGTCCTCGTTGGCGCCGGCCTCGCTGGTCCTGCCGCAGGTCTCGATCTGCCGCCGCGGTGACCGTGCCTTCCTCACCGTCAACGCGGTGGTGGGGCCGGGGGCGGAGACCGATCACCTAGCGAAAGGGCTGGCGGGCCGGGTCTCCGGTCTGCGTCTCGATGCGCCGCTGCCGCTGCTCGATCCGCACCCGACCGCCCACGCCGAGATTCGCAGCGCCCGCCCGCCTGGTGAGTTCGAAGCCGCGGTGGAGAGGGCGACATCGCGGATCGCCGCCGGCGAGCTCTCCAAGGTCGTCCTCGCCCGCGAGGTGATCGTCAGCGCCGCCGCCGCCCACGATCCGGCTGCAGTCTTCGGCGCGATGCGCGAGCAGTTCCCGGCCTGCTTCTGCTTCTGCTGCGGCACGCCGGAGGCGGCCTTCATCGGCGCCAGCCCTGAGCTCTTGGTGCGTCGCGCCGGCGCCAGCGTCTCCACCGTCGCGCTCGCCGGCTCGACCCGGCGCAGCTCCGATCCTGCCGTCGACGACCACCTCGGCGAGCAGCTGCTGCGCAGCGACAAGGACCGTCGCGAGCAGCGGATCGTCGCCGACCGCATCGTCCGCGCCCTGCGGCCGCACGCGGTCTGGGTCGAGGCGGCGCCGGAGCCGGAGATCGTCAAGATCGCCAACATCCAGCACCTGGCGACGCCGGTGATCGCCCAGCTCGCCGAGCCCCACTCGGCGATCGAGATGGCGGGCCTGCTCCACCCGACGCCCGCCGTCGGCGGCGAGCCCTGGCCCGAGGCAGCCGCCGCGATCGCCGAGCTCGAGGGGATGGACCGCGGCTGGTACGCCGCCCCCGTCGGCTGGATGGATGCGACCGAGGACGGCGAATTCTGCGTCGCCCTCCGCAGCGCCCTCCTCCGCGACCGCGAGGCCCACCTCTTCGCCGGAGTAGGCGTCGTCGCCGGCTCCGACCCCGCCGCCGAGCTGGCCGAGACCGAGGTCAAGCTGGGTGCGCTTTTGCCGCTGCTGGCGGAGTAGTGCAGAATCACCCGAGTGAATAGTCGCCTCGCAGGGGTCCTCGTCACGTGTGCGCTCCTGGCGCTAGGTGCGGGTAGCGCCGCGGCGGAAGTACCGGCCGGACCGCGGCTGACGTTCATGCGCGCGAGCGGGAAGAATTTTCAGTTGGTCAGCAGCAATCCCCTCGGCGCCGACCAGCAGGTGCTTGTCGATGGGAGCGGTTCACAGCCGCTGCCGTTCCCCTGGTCTGCTCCGAGCTGGTCGGCCGACGGCGCCCGCGTGGCCTTCGTCGGAGTCTCAGGCGGGCGGCGACGTGCGAGGCAGCAGGACATATACGTAGCCGCAGCGGACGGCAGCGGTGCGAGCAAAGTCCTTGGGACGCGAGGGGGCTTCTACCCGGTCCTATCTTCGGATGGGCGGTTTCTCGCGTTTGCTCGTGAGGCGACTGCCTTCCAAGGCGTCTCCGTTTGGCTCCTCGAGCTCGACGCGGGCACCGTTCGGCAGCTCACTCCGCCGCGCATCAACTTCTTCGAGTATCCGTCGTCCTTCGACCCAGACGGCTCAACCCTGGCGATCACTCGGACGCTGCACCGAGACAATCGTCCCGATCTTCATTTCGCGGTTTCCCTGCGTCTGGACGGCTCTGGCAGCGCCGTTCTCGCTCAGCGTGCCGGGGAGCCGGTCTACTCCCCGGACGGCACGAAGCTGGCCTTCATATCCACCGGGAAGACGAGGACCATCGAAAATAGGGGCGTAAAGACGACCTTCACCGAGGCCGATCTAGCCGTCGCCAACGCCGACGGCTCAGGCTTGACGAAGTTGACCCACACCGGCGCGCTCGAGGTGCAGCCGAGCTGGGACCCTTCCGGACAGCGCCTCGCCTACGCCCAACTGCGGGCTGACGGCGAGGAATCGAGTTTCCTCGGGTTCGGCGACTCGATCATGGAGATCAACGCCGACGGGACCTGCAGGACGCGGGTGCTGACCTATCCGAAAGCGTCCCTCTTCGGCATCGCCTGGCAGCCTGGCCCAGGGCGCGAGGCCGGCCCGGTCCGCTGCTGATGGGACGGCGGGCGAGAGCCATTCTCGTCCTGGCGGCGGCGCTGTCGCTCGCCCCCGTGTTCACCGCGGCGGCAGCGACCCGCTACGCGGCGCCGGGCGGAACCGGCAAGGATCCCTGCGCCAATCCCGCCCGGCCCTGTTCGGTGTTCACTGCGGCCGACAGGGAAGCGCCGCGCTCCACGCTCAAGGCGGGGGATGTGGTCGAACTCGCGCCCGGTACCTATTACGCGGAAATCGAAGGCGAATTCGGGATCATCGCCACCGTCTCCCTGCCTGAAGCCGTCACCGTCCGAGGCGAACCGGGGAAGGCGAGACCGGTGATCATCCTCCGGGACAACGAAACGGGCGACGGCGCCTTTTCCGTTCCCACGGGGGCGGAAGTCGCGAACGTGGAAATCCGCAACCAAGGGGGACACGGGTCGGCGATCGGCGTTTCCGGAGGGACCGTGGAACGGGTAATCGCCCGCTCGCGGGTCGGCAACACGCCCACCTGCTATTTCGTCTCGGGAACCATGCGCAGCAGCGCCTGTGTCAACTCGGGTGGTGGCTCGGCGATCGGCACCAACGTCTTGCCCGGAGATTCGATCTCGAGAAGCTTCCTCCGGAACAGCACCTTTGTCGCCACCGGCCCCGGCTCGATCGGCATGGACTTCATCTACTACTCCGGAAAGGCCGAAATCGACGCGATCGGGGTGCTGGCGGAGGGCGAAGCGAAGGATGTCGTCGCCCGCGCGCTCCAGGGCGACACTGCCTCGATCCCGGGTTACGGTCCTCGTGCGGCCGCCACCGTGAAGATCGAGCTCCAGGCCTCCAGCTACGCGACGATCAAAACCGAGCCTCCGGGGACCGGTAGAGCCTCAATCACCCCGCCGGGAAGCAACGGGAACATCACTGCGACGCCGCTGCTCGCCGACGGAAATCTGCACCAGCTCCCTGGTTCGCCGACGATCGACAAAGGTGCGGTCGACGACGCCAGTGGGGTCCTCGACCTCGACGAGCAGACGCGGACGATGGGCGAGGCGGTCGACATCGGAGCCGACGAGCTAGCACCCTTTGCATCTCCTCCGAGAAATTCTGCTCCTGCCACCCAGGTGTCCTGGTCTCAGCCGAAGCGCCCGATCAGACTGCCCGGGCGGAGGTTCGAGTTCACCTTCGGCTCGAGCGACGTCGGTTCTCGCTTCGAATGCAAGCTCGACCGCAAGCCTTATCGCGCCTGCATCTCCCCTTACATGAGGAAGGTCGGGCTCGGCGAGCACAGGTTCCAGGTCCGCGCCGTCGACCCGCAAGGCTTGGCTGACCCGACCCCTGCCGTCTTCCGTTGGCGCGCCGTGACCTTGCGCGACTTTCGACGCTAGGTCAGGGGGACGGCAGCGCGTCGTGGACCCGCTGGGCCAGGTGCCGGTGAACGGCGACGTTGTTTTGGCGATCGGTCCTCACCTCAATCAGGCCGGTCCCGGCGGCGAGTGCCCCCGGCAGCTGGTCCAGCGAATCCAGGCGCCGGTGGGGGAGGTCGAAGAGTGCCGCGGCCTTGACGGCGTCGATGCCGCGGGGGGTGCCGAGCAGAGCCTCGAACTCGTCTAAGTCCAGGGCCGCCTGCTGGGGCAGAAAGTGGAAGATGCCGCCGCCGCTGTTGTCGATGACGACGATGCGGACCGGGGTGGAGACATCGCGGAGCGCCGCGAGGCCACCGATGTCGTGGAGGAGGCCGAGGTCGCCGGTGACGATGGTCGTCGGGCGGCCGCTGGCGTGGGCGGCGCCGATCCCGGAGGAGATCAGGCCGTCGATGCCGTTGGCGCCGCGGTTGGAGAGGAAAGAGACGTCGGCCTCGGAGGGGGCTAGGAAGGCCTCCTGGTCGCGAATCGGCATCGAGGAGCTCGTGTAGACGAGGTCGCCGTCCTGGTGGCAGGCTCCGAGGGCGCGGTGGAGGGCGGGCTCGCTCAGGTCGCCGCCGGACCCGAAGGCCTCGGAGAGCGCCGACTGAGCCGCCGTCTCGGCTTCGAGCCACCGCGTCGGCTGCTGCGGCTCGCCGCCGAGCCGCTCTGCCCAACCGGTGGCCAGGGCAATCGGTTCGGCGCGGAGAATCGCCGCGGCCTTGTTGCTCGGCTCGTTCCAGCCGCCCCTGGGGTCGACGATCAGCTGGTCGGCGCCGCTGTCGTCGATCCAGGCGCGCAGGGGCTTGCTCGTCGGCATCTCGCCAAAACGTAGGACGAGGTCTGGGGCAACCGACCCAGCAAAGCCCTCGTCGCGCAGCAGCAGGTCATAGGAGGCGACGACGTGCGAGCCGTCGTGCGGTCCGCAGCGCAGCTGCGAGGTCGGGTCGGCGAGGATCGGGAAGCCGGCGGCCTTCGCCAAGCGCGCCAACGGTTCACGTAGGTTCGGATCGAGCTGGCGGCCGGCGACGATCACGCCGCTGCGGGCGCTGCGGATGTGGCCGGCGACCTCGTCGAGGAGGAAGGCTGAAGGCGCCTGCTCGATCCCCGTCACGGCGGTCAACGGCCGCCCCTCGCGCCCCTTCAGCGCCAGCGGATCCGTCGCGGTCACCGCCCCCTCGACCGGCACTGGCGCCAGCGGCTCGCGCCACGGCAGGTTGAGGTGCACCGGGCCGGGACGGACCTCGCCGCGCGCTTTCGCCAGGGCGCGGCAGGCAACCGAGCGGTAGTGGAGCAGGCCGCTGTCGTCGGCCTCGTGGGTGCCGACTTCGCTGAACCAGCGCACCGAGGCGCCGAAGCTCTTGATCTGATCGATCGTCTGCCCGGCGCCGATTCCCCGCAGCTCCGGCGGCCGGTCGGCGCTGAGGACCAGCAGCGGGATTCCGGATTCGTCGGCCTCGACCACAGCCGGGTGGTAGTTGACGAGCGCGGTCCCCGAGGTGCAGAGCAGCGCCACCGGCTCACCGCTTACCTGCGCGGCGCCAAGGGCGAAGAACCCCGCCGAGCGCTCATCGACGATCACGTTCACCTCGATCTCCGGCTGCCGCCACAGCGCCACTGCCAGCGGCGTCGAGCGCGACCCTGGCGAGATCACCGCCAGTCGCAACCCCGAGCGCGCCAGCTCCTCGGCAAAGGCCGAGGCGAGAGCGGTGTTGGCGTTGGTGGGGTCCATCAGGGGTGGCATGTCGACCTATGGGTCCATACGGACGCATAAAGCGACACGCGCAGGCTAGAGCCGGTGCGCCTGCAGCGCCTCCTCGTCGATCTCGACCCCGAGTCCGGGACCCGGAGGGAGGTGGAGCATGCCGTCGCGGAGCTCACACTCAACAGAGGCGATCGTCTCGGCGAAGAGGCGCTGGGTGGCGAGGCCGTGGGCGAGGTGGAAGCGCTCGGGATGGGTGGTCTCCGCGAGGCTGAGAGCGACCTGGGCCGCGGCGGCGATGCCAACGGGACCGTCAAGGGCGCTGGTGATGAAGGCGGGGAGGACGTCGGCAATCGCCAGCGCCGCTTCCGGTCCACCGACCTTGGAGAGCTTGATCCCGGTGTAGGCGCAGGCGCCCATGGATGCCGCCCGCTCCGCCTGCTCGAGGGAAGCCACGCTCTCGTCGGCCGCGAGGGGGATCACCGTAGCCGCAGCGAGCTCCGCCATCTCTTCCAAAGTCTCGACCGGCTGCTCCGCCAGCTCGATCCCGAAGGGCTCGAGCTCGCCCAGGCGCTTCTTGGCCGTCTCGAGGTCCCAAGCCGCGTTGACGTCCACCCGAATCCGCGCCTTAGGGCCTACCGCCTCCCGCACCGCCCGTACCTGCTCGACGTCGGACTCGCCACCGAGCTTCAGCTTGAACGTCGTGAACCCGTCCCTCGCCCACCTCTCCGCGTCAGCCGCAACCGCCTCGGGCGCCCCCGCCACCAACGTCGCATTGCACGGGATCGCTTCCCCCTCGCCACCAACCTCGGTCCCGCTCCTCCTACCCAGCAAATCCATCCGCGCCGTAGCCACCGCGCACGCCGCGGGTGCAGGCAACCTCTCGTCAACCTGCCTCTCAGCCCACGCCTCGAGCTCCCGCACCACCTCCGACAACCCGACCCCGCCCCGCAGCGACAGCGGTACCGCTTCGCCCAGTCCCACGACCCCGTCCGCATCCCGTACCCGCAGCAGCACCATCTCCCGCCGCTCCAGCACCCCGCGCGCGGTCACGTAGGGCTCCTTGAACGGGAGCGCGTAGGGGATGACCTCGACGGACGCGAACTGCACCTGCCAACCCTCTCAAACGGCTGCGCTTAGGCCGAGATCAGCAGCCCGATGGTGACGAGCACGCTGAAGACGGCCAAGACGCCGCCGGTCGCCGCCAGCACCCCGTTCAGCGCCGGGCCGTCGCGCCGCTCGGCCAGCGTCCGATACGGCTTTACCGCCAGCGGTGCCGCCAACAACCCGATCAGCGGCAGCATGCTCGCTTCGCCCGCCACCAGCGCAATCGGCAGGACGACGAACGCACCGAGCACCAGCAGCCCGTAGATCTGCACCGCCGCGTCGCGGCCGATCCGCACCGCCAGCGTGTTCTTGCCGGCGCGGCGGTCGGTCTCGACGTCGCGGACGTTGTTGACGACGATGATCGCCGTGGCGAGGAAGCCGATCGAGATCGAGAGGCCCAGCGGCAGCGCGTCGAGCTCCTCCAGCTGCACGTAGTAGGAGCCGTTGACGGCGACGAGGCCAAAGAAGAGGAAGACGAAGACCTCGCCGAAGCCGGCGTAGCCGTAGGGGCGGGGGCCGCCCGTGTAGAGGACGCCGGCGGCGATCGAGAGGACGCCGATCAGCAGGATCACCGGTCCGGCGACCACGGTCAGGTAGATGCCGCAGGCGACCGCGACCGCGAAGGCGATCCAGGTCGCCCGCATCACCCGCTGCGGGGTCACCATCCCGCTCGCCGTCACCCGCACCGGCCCCAGCCGGTCGGCAGTGTCGGCGCCGCGCTTGGCGTCGGAGTAGTCGTTGGCGAGGTTGGTCCCGATCTGGATGAAGATGGAACCGATCAGCGCCGCGAAGAAAGCCCCCCAGCGCGGCAGGCGGCCGTAAAACTGAACGGCTGCCGCAGTCCCTACAAGTACTGGAGCTATTGCCGCGGGCAACGTCCTAGGCCGCGCGGCCATGAGCCAAATTCTCACCGGGCGGCTCCTCGCGCGGGTGGCGCGGTAGGGGGGACCATCCCCTGGTAGTTCAGGGGATGGTGGGTCCCCTGCCGTGACAGGACCCGCGCGCCGATCACGCCCGCCTCGGGAACTTCGAGAAGTCCGGGGACCGTTTCTCCTTGAACGCCTCGCGCCCCTCGGCCGCCTCCTCGGAGCCGTAGAAGAGGAGGTTGGCGTCGTGAGCGAGCTGCTGGATGCCGGCGTAGCCGTCCTCGTGGGCGTTGAAGCTGGCCTTGACCAGGCGCAGCGCGAAGGGGGAGAGGGCGAGCATCTCGCGGCACCAGGCGACGGTCTCGCGCTCGAGGTCGGCCAGCGGCACGACCGTGTTGATCAGCCCCATCTCCAGCGCCTCCTCGGCGTCGTACTGGCGGCAGAGCATCCAGATCTCCTTCGCCTTCTTCGTCCCGACCAGGTCGCGCAGGAGCGAGGCGCCGTAGCCGCCGTCCCAGGAGCCGACCCGGGGCCCGACCTGGCCGAAGACGCCGTTGTCGGCGGCGATCGTCAGGTCGCAACAGAGGTGGAGGATGTGGCCGCCGCCGATCGCGTAGCCGGCGACCATCGCGACGATCGGCTTCGGCAGCCGCCGCATCTGCACCTGCAGGTCGGTGACGTGGAAGCGGCCGACCGTGGCACCCTCGGGCATGTAGCCGGTGTCGCCGCGCACGGTCTGGTCCCCGCCCGAGCAGAAGGCGCGCTCGCCCTCGCCGGTGAGGACGACGATGCCGACCTCGGGGTCCTCGCGCGCGATCTCCATCGCCGCCGAGACCTCGATCAGCGTCTGCGGCCGGAAGGCGTTCAAGACCTCGGGCCGCGTAATCGTCACTTTCGCGATTCCGTCGCCGGTCTCGTAGCGGATGTCTTCGTAGGTGCCAGGGCCGGTTTGCCAGCCGATTGGCGCGTAGAGCTCGGTCTCTGGGGGAGCTCCTTTGTGGCGTTTGGGCATGATGGGCACGATATCCCGATGAAGCTCGACGACTGGCTCTCGCAGAGATCACAAAGTTGTCCTGACCGGACGGCCCTCGTCGCCGACGGAGCCGAGATGACCTATGCCGAGCTCGAGGCGGAGGCGACCTGGGTCGCGCGCCGACTCGCCGCCCACGGTGTGCGCCGCGGCTCAACTGCAGCGCTGACCATGCACCCGCGCCGCGAGCAGGTCGTCCTCCTCCACGCGCTGATGAAGGTCGGCGCGGCGCTGCTGCCGCTGGGACCGCGGCTGACCGCGGAGGAGCGGGCGGCGGTCGTCTCCGCGGTCGACCCGATCATCGACCTCGACGACCCCGGTCACCTGACCCAGACCGAGGCCGACATGCCGCTGCTGGGCGAGCACGACATGGACGCGATCTGCTGCCGGGTCCTGACCAGCGGCAGCACCGGCACACCGCGACCGATCCCGCTCTCCTACGGCAACTTCCTCTGGAACGCGGTCGGCTCCGCCTTCAACATCGGCGTGATGCCGGATGACCGCTGGCTCTGCTGCGTGCCGCTCAGCCACATCGCCGGGCTCGGGATCGTCATGCGCTCGGTCATCTACGGGACCGGCGCCGTCATCCACGACGGCTTCGACGTCGACCGCGTCGGGGAGGCGCTCGAGCGCGAAGGCATAACGGTGCTATCCCTGGTGACGACGATGCTGACCCGGCTGCTCGACGCCGGCGTCGACCTCTCCGGGCCGCGGGCGATCTTGGTCGGCGGTGGCCCGGTGCCGGAGGAGCCGCTGGAAGAGGCGATCGCCAAGGGCGCCACCGTGGTCCAGACCTATGGCCTCACCGAGACCTGCTCGCAGGTGACGACGCTCGCCCCCGCCGACGCCAAGCGCAAGCTCGGCTCGGCCGGCCGGCCGCTGCTGACCACCCACCTGCGGATCCGCGAGGGCGAGATCCTGATCCAGGGGCCGACCGTCGCCCCCGGCAGCGCCGACCCGGACGGCTGGCTCCACACCGGCGACCTCGGCCACATCGACGAGGAAGGCTTCCTCTATGTCTCAGACCGGATCGACGACCTGATCGTCAGCGGGGGCGAGAACATCGTCCCGGCTGAGGTCGAGGAGGTGCTGCTGCGCCATCCCGAGGTCGCTGAGGCGGCGGTAATCGGTCGCGAGGACCCGGAGTGGCAGCAGGCGGTCACGGCCGTGGTCGTGCTTGAGAATGGCTCGACGACGACTCCGGAGGAGCTGCGCCACCACTGCGCCGAGTCGCTGGCGGGCTTCAAAGTCCCGAAGCGATTCGAGCTTGCCTCGGCGCTGCCTCGGACCCCCTCGGGGAAGCTGATGCGCAGGGCGCTTCGGTAGCCTGCCGCGTCATGCGAACCGACGACATCTTCTCCGACAAAGACGCTGACCTGGGCAAGCTCGAGGGCAAAACCGTCGCCATCCTCGGCTACGGCTCCCAGGGCCATGCCCACGCGCTAAATCTCAAGGATTCCGGCGTCGAGGTGGTCGTCGGCCTGCGTCCCGACTCCTCCAGCCGTGCCAAGGCCGAAGCGGCCGGGCTCGAGGTGCTCGACATCGCCGAAGCCGCCAGCCGCGGCGACCTGGTGATGATCCTGCTGCCGGACGAGAAGCAGGGCGAGGTCTGGCGCAATGAGATCGCCGACGGCATCGCCCCCGGCAACCTCCTTCTTTTCGCCCACGGCTTCGCGATCCACTTCGGCGAGATCGAGCCGCCCCCCGGCGTCGACGTCGGCATGGTCGCGCCGAAGGGCCCGGGCCACCTGGTCCGGCGCCAGTACGAGGAAGGCAGCGGCGTCCCCTGCCTGATGGCCGTCCACCAGGACGACAGCGGCAACGCCCACGACCTCGTCCTCGCCTACGCCTCCGGGATCGGCGGCGGCCGCGCGGCGATCATCGAGACGAGCTTCAAAGACGAGTGCGAGACCGATCTCTTCGGCGAGCAGGCGGTCCTCTGCGGCGGCGCCTCAGAGCTCGTCCGCGCCGGCTACGAGACCCTGGTCGAGGCCGGCTACGACCCGCGCCTTGCCTACTTCGAGTGCCTGCACGAGCTGAAGCTGATCGCCGACCTGATGTACGAAAAGGGCATTCAGGGCATGCGCTACTCGATTTCCAACACCGCCGAGTACGGCGACATGACCCGCGGCAAACGGGTGATCGGCGAGGAGTCCCGGGCGGCGATGAAGCAGATCCTCTCCGAGATCCAATCGGGCGATTTCGCGAAAGAGTTCATCGCCGAGAACCGCGCCGGCAACGAGAACTTCGACCGCATGCGCCAAGAAGGCGCCGGGCACGAAATCGAGGACGTCGGCGGCGATCTCCGCGACATGATGCCCTGGATCGATCAGGGCTTCAAAGACACCAAATAGAGGCGTTTGCTTGTAGGGAGGGGTGGGCGTCCCTCTCGCTCCCTGGGTTCCTCGCCTTGGAGCAGCCGTCTCTCGCCAAGTGGTCTGTGCGAGGAACAGGACGCCGGTCCCGAGAGGGACACCCACCCCTCCTGGCGACAGTCGCTGGCAGACGCCCAGTGCAAAGCCAAGAGTCGGGCTTAGCTACTCCTTAATCGGCCCGCGTGGATCGGTCTCGCCCTCGGGCAGCTTGCCGTCGCGGCCGACATAGCCGTCCTTGCCGCCGACGACGAAGTAGATCGCGTCCTCGGAGTCGCTGAGGTTCTTGAAGCAGCGGACGACCGGGGCGTCTACCCAGGCGACGCCGCCCGGGCCCAGCTTGTGCCGCTCGCCGTCGAGCTCAATCTCCAGATGACCCTGGTGGACGAAGTAGAGCTCCTCTTGGACCTCGTGCAGGTGGCGGCCGGATTCATAGGACGGCGGCATCACCACGGCGTTGACGCCGAAGGCTTGGACTCCCAGCTCCTTGCGGACCTTGCGAAAGCCCCAGCCCTCGCCGAGGTCGTCGAGGCTGGAGACCGCCCAGCCCTTGCCTTTGGTGACCTCACTCATGGCGTAGAGCCTAGTCCAGAGCCCCGGCGTCACCGGGCGCGTTTGGTCAATAACCTGTCGAGCCGGATGGCGCTTGAGACGACCCTGCAGATTCCCGCCGAGATCAAGCCGGCCGACGGCCGCTTCGGCTGCGGACCTTCGAAGGTCCGCCCGGAGGCGCTCGCCCAGCTGGCGGAGCGCTCAGACCTGATGGGGACCTCGCACCGCCAGGCGCCGGTGCGCGACCTGGTGCGGGAGGTGCGGAGCGGCCTCGGCGAGCTCTTCTCGCTGCCCGACGGTTACGAGATCGTCCTCGGCAACGGCGGCACCACCGCCTTCTGGGAGGCGGCGACGGCCTGGCTCGTGCGCGAGCGCGCCCTGCACCTGACCTACGGCGAGTTCTCGAGCAAGTTCGCCAAGTCGACGGCCGCGGCGCCGTTCTTGCAGGACCCGATCGTCGTCGAGGCCGAGCCGGGCGATGCGCCCGAGCCGGTCGCCGACTCCGCAGCCGACGTCATCGCCTGGGCCCACAACGAGACCTCGACCGGCGTCATGGTCCCCGTCCAGCGCCCCGAGGGCGCGGCCGAGGCGCTGGTCCTCATTGACGCCACCTCCGGCGCCGGCGGCCTGCCGGTCGACCTCACCCAGTGCGACGCCTACTACTTCGCCCCGCAAAAGGGGTTCGCCGCCGACGGCGGCCTCTGGCTCGCCGCCCTCAGCCCCGCCGCGATCGCCCGGATCGAAGAGCTCGACGGCGCCGGCGACCGCTGGCAGCCCGCCTTCCTTTCGCTGCAGACGGCACTTGACAACTCGCGCAAGGAGCAGACCTACAACACGCCGGCGCTGGCGACCCTGCTGCTGCTCAATGAGCAGGTGCAGTGGATGCTCGGGCTCGGCGGCCTCTCCGGCTGCGTCGAGCGCACCTCCGACTCCTCCGGCCGCCTCTACGGCTGGGCCGAGCGCAGCGACTACGCGAGCCCCTTCGTCGCCGACCCCGCCAAGCGCTCGCTGGTCGTCGGGACGATCGACTTCGACGACTCGATCGACGCCGCTGCGCTCGCTAAATCGCTGCGCGCCAACGGGATCGTCGACGTCGAGCCCTACCGCAAGCTCGGCCGCAACCAGCTGCGGATCGGGATGTTCCCGGCAATCGACCCCGCCGACGTCGAGGCGCTGACCGCCTGCATCGACTGGGTTGTTGAGAACGTCGACGGAGTGAGGACCTCATGAAGGTTCTGGTCAAGGAGAAGATCGCCGACACCGGCGTCGACCTGTTGCGCTCGCAGTTCGAAGTCGACCTCGGCCTCGAGATGTCCGACGAGGAGCTGCGCGAGCAGATCGGCTCCTACGACGCGATCCTGATCCGCTCGGCGACGAAGATGACGCCGGAGCTGATCGAGCTGGCCGACAACCTCAAGGTGATCGGCCGCGCCGGCACCGGCGTCGACAACGTCGACATCCCGGCCGCAACCCGCCGCGGGATCATCGTTGCCAACGCGCCGGAATCGAACTCGGTCGCCGCCGCCGAGCACACGCTCGCCCTCGCCCTCGCCCTCTTCCGCAACGTCCCGCAGGCGCACGAATCGCTCGTCGCCGGGCGCTGGGACCGCTCCAAGTTCAAGGGCTCAGAGCTCTACGGCAAGACCCTCGGCGTGATCGGCTTCGGCCGCATCGGCCAGCTGGTCGCCAAACGCGCCCAGAGCTTCGAGATGGAGGTCGTCGCCTTCGACAAGTTCGTCTCCGCCGAGCGCTTCCGCGACCTCGGCGTCGAGGGGGCCGAGTCGATCGAGGAGCTGCTCGGCCGGGCGCACCTGATCACCCTGCACACGCCGAAGACGCCGGAGACGATCGGGATGATCAACCCCGAGACGATCGCGGCGATGAAGGACGGGGCCCGCCTCGTCAACTGCGCCCGCGGCGAGCTGGTCGACCTCGACGCGCTCCTCGACGGCCTCGAGTCCGGCAAGCTCGGCGGCGCCGCGCTCGACGTCTTCCCCGAGGAGCCGTTCACCGAACACCCGATCTTCTCCCGGGGCGACGTCGTCGTCACCCCGCACCTGGGGGCCTCGACCGCCGAGGCGCAGGACCGCGCCGGCGTCGTCACCGCCGAGCAGGTCACCGCCGCCCTTACCGGCGGCGTAGTCACCAACGCGGTCAACATCGCCGCGGTGCGACCCGAGGTGATGGAAGCGCTGGCGCCCTTCGTCCCGCTTTGCGAAAAGCTCGGCCGCCTCGCCCAGGGCCTCGGTACCGGCTCGGTCGAGCGGGTGAGCGCCGAATTCCGCGGCCGCATCGCCTCTCACGACACCCGCCTGCTCGGGATCGCCGTCCTCGCCGGGATCCTCTCCGGCCACACCGAGGAGCCGGTCAACCTCGTTAACGCGCCGCAGATGGCCGAGGAGCGGGGGATCGAGCTCTCCGAGACCACCGACGCCAGCGCCGAGGACTTCACCGAGTTGGTCCGAGTCCGCGTCACCACCCCCGACGGTGACGTCGAAGTCGCCGGCACCAGCGTCGGACCGCGCAACGAGCCCTACTTGGTCTCCGCCTGGGGCGAGAGCTTCTACCTGCCCTTCGCCGAGCACATCACCGTCTTCAGCTACGCCGATCGTCCCGGAATGATCGGCCGCGTCGGCACCCTCTTCGGCGAAGAGGGCGTCAACATCGTCTCCGCCGCCGTCGGCGCTGAAAGCGGGGGAGAGCGCGCGGTGATGGCGCTGACCACCGATGCGCCGGTGCGAGGGGAGACGATCGAGAAGATCCTCGCCCTCGAGGGCTTCTCCAACGGCCGCTCGGTCGATCTCTGAGCTGTAGACAGTCACCCGCCCAGGCCGCAACGTCCGGCTGAACCACTTGTTCGTATGGGAGGGTCGTCACGACCTCGCCAGGGACTTGATGAAGAAGCTGATCCTCATCGTGTTGATCTTCTGCGCGGCTCTGCTCGCGCCGCCGGCCTACGGGGAACCCGGCCCTCTGACCCTGCTCCTTTCCGGAAACGGCGCCGACAACGTCTTCCGGATCGGTCTCAGCCCGGACGGACGCGAATACCTGATCTCCTCAAAAGCGATGCTCGAAGCCGGCGGCGACATCTGCCGGCATCCGGAAGAACGGATGACCGAACTCGCCTGCGATGCGCCGGCGATCGCCGGCTTCGAAATCAACGTCGCCGCTGGCAATGACCTGGTGGTCCTCGGATCCGACATCCCGATCCCGGCGACGTTGCGCGGCGGCTCTGGTCGCGACCGGCTCACCGGCGGCGGCGTCGCCGACAAGATCATCGGCGGCCCCGATGCCGACGTGCTCAGCGGCCGCCGTGGCGACGACCTGATCCTCGGCGGACCTGGCGCTGACCGTCTCGTCGGCGGCCAGGGGAACGACCACCTACGCGGTGGCCCCGGGACCGACCTCTTGGTTGGCGGCCCCGGTCACAACTCGCTGCTGCCTTAGCTCGCCTAGGCCATTTCGCGCGCGGGCCCGGTCCTGCCTATGAGCCGGCCGCCGACGAAGGCGATCGCGATCAGCAGCCCAATCAGGGAGAGTGCCGCGTCGAGTCGGAAGGCCGCCTGGACTCCGTCGGCGAAGGGTGGGATCGCCGAGGAGAAGACCGTCGTCGTCAGGCCCAACCCGATCGAGCCGCCGGCGATCTGGAACATGTAGACGATGCCGCCGGCGAGGCTGGTCTGCGATTCGTCGACCGAGGTAACGCCGGCGGTCGTGGCGGTGGGGATGAAGCTGCCGGCGCCGATGCCGAGCACGACCATCCCGGGGATCAGGGCGCCGTAGCCCGAGCTCTCGTCGAGGAACGAGAGCAGGAACGGGCCCAGGGTGATCAGAGCGGCCCCGACCACGGCCAGCCGCTTCGCCCCGACCCGGTCGTAGAGCGGCCCGGCGGCGAACGAGGCGAGGGCGAAGACCGCGAGAAAGGGGAGCATCCCGACCCCTGCCTCGAGCGGCGAGTAGCCGAGCTGTTTCTGCATGAACTGGGGCAGGTAGAGCAGGGCAGCGAAGAAGGTCGCCGCCATGAAGAGGACGGCGACGCAGGAGGCGGTGAAGTTCTCGTTGCGGATCACCTCCTGCGGGACCAGGGCATGCGATCCGGCCCGCCGCTCGATCGGGATGAACGCGGCGATGCCGCCGAGCGCAAGTGCGAGTAGGCCGATCACGCGCGGGTCGCTCCAGCCCCAGTCGGCGGCCTGGTCGAGGGCGACCAGCAGTGAGACCAGGCCGATCGTGATCGCCGCGATCCCCGGGTAGTCGATCTTCCGATCCCGGCTCTCCGGCTCCTTCACGTGCACCAGCAGGTAGGTGACGGCAACCGCGAAACCTGCGATCGGGACGTTGAGGAAGAAGATCCAGCGCCAGCTGAGCGCGTCGGTGAGGACGCCGCCCAGCAGCGGTCCCACCGCGTTGCCGAGCCCGGCCGCGCCGATGATGATCCCGCCGGCCAGGCCGGCCTTCTCTTCCGGGAGGATCTCGTAGGTCATCCCGAGGATCGCCGGCCACATCAGCGCGCCGCCGATCCCCATTAGGGTCCGCGCCCCAATCAACAGGGCCTCGGTCGGAGCGGCGCCACCCAGAGCCGACATCGAGGCGAAGATCGCGCTGCCGACGAAGAAGGCGTTGCGCCGCCCGAACATGTCGGCCAAGCGCCCGCCGGTGACGATCATCACCCCGAAGGTCAGCGCGTAGGCGTTGATCACCCACTGGATCGTGTTGATGTTGGTGTGGAAGTCGCTCTCCATGGTGGGAAGGGCGACATTGACGGCGGTGAAATCGTTGGCGATGACGACCACGGCCATCCCCATCGCGAAGAGGGCGAGCCAGTTGGTGCGGGGCGAGGAGTCGGCTGCCGGGCTTGAGATTCGCGCAGCCTACGCTAAGGTTCGGAGCCGAATGGACCGCCGGTTCGACAGCCTCGCGCTACTCCTTCTCCTCCCCCCTCGGGGGGAATAGCGCTGGGCGGCGCGATAGCCGCGAGAGACAGAGGCCATTCGAATCACAGAGAGAAGGAGAGGTCCGATGGGACCCCAGAGTGAGACCAAATCCGACGCCAATCGCGTCCACATCTTCGACACCACGCTGCGAGACGGCGAGCAGTCGCCCGGCATCTCCCTGAATACGGCCGAGAAGGTCGAGATCGCCCAGCAGCTCGCCCGCCTGGGAGTCGACGTGATCGAGGCCGGCTTTCCGATCACCTCGCCCGGCGACTTCGAAGCCGTCGAGAAAATCTCGCGGGTGGTCGAGGGCCCGGTGATCTGTGGCCTCGCCCGCACCCACAAGGCCGACATCGACGCGGCGTGGGGGGCGGTGAAGGACGCCGGACGACCGCGCATCCACACCTTCATCTCGACCTCCGACATCCACATCGAGCACCAGCTGAAGACCGATCGTGAGGACGTCAAGGGCCAGGCGCGGGCGGCGGTCTCGCTGGCCAAGAGCTACTGCGAGGACGTCGAGTTCTCGCCGATGGACGCGACCCGCGCCGACATCGAGTTCACCGCCGAAGTCTGCGCGATCGCCGTCGAGGAGGGCGCGACCGTCGTCAACATCCCCGACACCGTCGGCTACACGACCCCGGAGGAGTACAGCGACTACTTCCGCCGCCTGTACGAGCTGGTGCCGGGGCTGCGTGAGGTCGAGCTGTCGGTCCACTGTCACGACGACCTGGGCATGGCCGTCGCCAACTCCTACGCCGGCGTCCTGGCCGGGGCGCGGCAGGTCGAGTGCGCGATCAACGGGATCGGCGAGCGGGCCGGCAACTGCTCGCTGGAGGAGATCGCGATGCTGATCGGCGTCCGCGAGGACGTGCACGGCCTCTGGACCGAGGTCAACACCCGTGAGATCGCCCGCACCAGCCGCATGGTGAGCCGTCTCACCGGCTACCCGGTGCAGCCGAACAAGGCGATCGTCGGCCGCAACGCCTTCGCCCACGAGTCCGGGATCCACCAGGACGGCGTGCTGAAGGAGCGCAGCACCTACGAGATCATGGACGCGACCGAGGTCGGGCTGGAGTCGAACTCGATCGTCCTGGGCAAGCACTCCGGCCGCCACGCCTTGAAAGACGCCCTGGAGCAGCTGGGCTTCAAGGTCGAGGGCCAGGCGCTGAACAACGCCTTCAAGGCGTTCAAGGAGGTCGCCGACCGCAAGAAGCAGGTGACCGCGCTCGACCTGGAGGCGATCGTCTCCGACGAGATGCGCGAGCGCTCCGACGCCCACGAGCTGGCCTGGTTCGAGGTCGAAGCCGGAACCCGCAAGCCGCCGGTGGCGAAAGTCGCAGTGACCCGTCCGTCCGGCGAGGAGTCGGCTGGCGAAGCAAGCGGCGACGGCCCCGTCGACGCGATCTTCCACGCGATCCAAGACGCGGTGCAGACCGAGTGCGAGCTGGTCGAGTACAAGGTCGAGGCGGTGACCGGGGGAGAGGACGCCCTCGGCGAAGTGACCGTGCAGCTGCGGGCCGCCGGCCGCTTGGCCACGGGCCAAGGCGTGGCGACGGACATCCTCGAGGCCAGCGCCCGCGCCTACGTTCGCGCCCTGTCGAACGCCCTCGAAGGCGCCGCGACCCGCGAGGCCGAGGCAGCTACCGCCGAGGCCGTGGTCGAACGAACGCCCGGCCCGTAGCGCTTCGGTCTCACAGACGCCCCTGAAAAAGCACAAACCGCGCGCCACACGCGCGTTCGCTCCGGACACGATCGGAGCATGGAACGCGAGTCCGCGACAGATCGTGCTCTACCCGACCTGTCGCGGACTCGCGGAGACGATCGGCCGCTGGCGCAGCTTGCACGGGCGGCAGCATGGGGTTGTGGCTCGGGCCCAGCTTCTCGGAGCCGGTTGGACGAAGGGAGAGATCATCTGGCGACTTCAGGCCGGGGGTCTCCATCGGATTCATGAAGGGGTCTATTCCGTGGCTCCACGGCAGCTGCTTTCACGCCACGGATGGTGGATGTCGGCTGTGTTTGCGTCGGGACCCGAGGCCCTCTTGAGTCACTGGTCGGCCGCGGCGCTTTGGGGTGTGCGACCGAACGGGCGCAGCCGGATCGACGTGACGGTGGCGCATCGCAGCCGCTCTTCGAAGCAGATCCATCGCCATGTCTCGCTGGTCCCCGAGGACGAGCGGGCGGTGGAGGAGGGAATACCGACCACCTCGGTGCACCGGACGATCTTCGACCTCGCTGCTCAGGTGGACGTCGATGCGGTGATCGCAATGATCAAGGAGGCCGAATACCTGAACCGCTGGGATCGCCTTTCGCTTCCGGACCTACTGGAGCGCTATCCAGGTAAGCGAGGCTCGCGTAAGGTCCGCTTCGCCCTCGAGAGGCTGAAGGAGGAGCCGCCGGGGCGCAAGCGCAGCAGGCTCGAGGAACGGTTCGCGCCCTTCTTGCGCCGGTACCGCCTCCCGCTACCCCGCTTCAACGACTGGATCGTCCTCGGCTCCAAGAGCTACCAGGTCGACTGCCACTGGCCGGGCACCAACCAGATAGTCGAGCTCGACGGCTGGGAGGGGCATCGCACCCGCTCTGCCTTCCGGGACGACAAGCAGAGAGACCGGAAATTGAGGGTGGCCGGTTACTCGGTCACCCGCCTCACCTGGAACCAACTCGACGACGAACCCACCGAAATCGCCGCCGACCTTCGAGCCCTCCTCCTGAACAACCAAGCCGCCCCTGCCGGGCCACATCCACCTCTACCTGACTAGCGGAGGGGGAGGTGGCCCAGCCCGAAGGCCTCTAGCGTTTAAATACAAACGTCCGTGATAACGTACACCCATGGCAGTCGCCACGGCCCAACCCACTAACACCGAATCCGCAGCCTCCGTCGGCCCGCGCATCCGCGCGCTCCGCGACGCCATGGGTTACTCCCTCCGCGACCTCGCCGAGCGCTCCGGCGTCTCCGCGCCGATGCTCTCGCAGGTGGAGCGCGGCGAGACGAGCCCGACGCTCGCGGTCGCCGGGAAGATCGCGGCCGGCCTGGAGCTGACGCTCTCCCAGTTGCTGCGCCTCGACGAGGGCGAGCACGTGGCGATCAGCCGCGCCGCCGAGCGCCGCCGCTCCGAGCGCGGCGGACACCGGTTCGAGGAGCTGACGCCGCCGCTGCCGGGCCAGCGCGCTGACGTCTCGCTGCACGTACTGGAACCGGGCGCCACTACCGGCGGCCGCGCCGACCCGCCGATGCACGAGCCGGGCAGCCGCGAGACCGCGGTCGTCCTCGCTGGCACCCTGGTGCTGGTCGTCGACGGCGCCCGCCACGAGCTGCAAGAGGGGGACAGCGTCACCTTCGACGCTGACCTGCCACACCACTTCGAGAACGAAGGCGCGGAGGCGACCCGCTTCCTCGCCGTGATCGCCGCCGGGCTCAGGAGGTCCTAAACCAATGCCGCAAACGATGTTCGACAAGATCTGGGAGCAGCACGAGGTCTCACCGGGGCTGATCTACATCGACCTGCACCTGGTTCACGAGGTCACCTCGCCGCAGGCCTTCGACGGCCTCCGCCTAGCCAACCGCAAGGTCCGTCGCCCCGACAAGACCCTTGCCACCGCCGACCACAACACCCCGACCGACGGGACGATGGCCGCGCGCCTGATCGCCGACCACCTCTCGCGCGTCCAGGTCGAAACCCTGGAGCGCAACTGCGCCGAGTTCGGGATCCCGGTCTACTCGCTGGGTTCCGACCGCCAGGGCATCGTCCACGTGATCGGCCCCGAGCTGGGCGTCACCCAGCCGGGGATGACGATCGTCTGCGGCGACAGCCACACCTCCACCCACGGCGCTTTCGGGGCGCTGGCCTTCGGCATCGGCACCTCCGAGGTCGAGCACGTGCTCGCCACCCAGTGCCTGGTCCAGAAGCGACCGAAGACGATGCGGATCAACTACTCGGGCGAGCTGCGCTCCGGCGTCACGCCGAAGGACCTGATCCTGGCGACGATCGGCCGCCTCGGCACCGGCGGCATGGCTGGCTACGCGGTCGAGTACGCCGGCCCCGCGATCGAGGCGCTGTCGATGCCAGGCCGGATGACGATCTGCAACATGACGATCGAGGGCGGCGGCCGCGCCGGGATGATCGCCCCCGACGAGACCACCTTCGAGTGGGTGAAGGGGCGCCCGGCCGCGCCGGCCGACTTCGCCGCGGCGATGGCCCGCTGGCGCGAGCTGCCGACCGATCCCGACGCCAGCTTCGACACCGAGGTCGAGGTCGACGCCGCCGGGATCTCGCCGATGGTCACCTGGGGCACCAATCCCGGCCAGGTCATCGAGGTCACCGACCGCGTCCCCGACCCGGCCGAGCTGGAGTCCCCGGCCGACCGCGAAGCGGCCGAGCGCGCCCTCGCCTACATGGGCCTGGAGGCGGGCACGCCGATGACCGAGATCGCCCCGGAACGGGTCTTCATCGGCTCTTGCACCAACTCGCGGATCGAGGATCTGCGCGAGGCCGCCGCGATCGTCGAGGGCCGCAAGGTCGCGAGCTCGGTCCACGCGATGGTCGTCCCCGGCTCCCAGCAGGTGAAGAAGGCCGCCGAAGCCGAGGGCCTGGCCGACGTCTTCCGCAGCGCCGGCTTCGAATGGCGCGAGGCGGGCTGCTCGATGTGCCTGGGGATGAACCCCGACACCCTGAGCGAAGGCGAGCGCTGCGCCTCGACCTCGAACCGCAACTTCGAGGGACGCCAGGGCAAGGGCGGCCGCACCCACCTCGTCAGCCCGAAAATGGCCGCCGCCGCGGCCGTCGAGGGCCACTTCGTCGACATCAGGGATTGGAGCTAGAGCATGAGGCCGATAGACAAGATCGAAGGCAAGGTGTCGGTGCTGGACCGCAGCGACGTCGACACCGACCAGATCATCCCCAAGCAGTTCCTCAAGCGGGTCGAGCGGACCGGCTTCGGCGAGTTCCTCTTCTACGACTGGATCCGCGACGGCGAAATCGAGCTGGAGCCGAACCCGATCCTCGTCACCGGGGCCAACTTCGGCTGCGGCAGCTCCCGCGAGCACGCACCCTGGGCGCTGGAGGACTTCGGCTTCCAGGCGATCCTGGCGCCGTCCTTCGCCGACATCTTCTACTCGAACTGCACCAAGATTGGCCTGCTGCCGGCGATCCTCGACGAGGAGCACTGCCGGGCGGTTGCCGAGGCCGGCGAGGCCCGCATCGACCTCGACGACGAGACCGTCAACTGCGCCGCCGGTGTCTTCCAGTTCCAGATCGAGCACGACGTCAAGCACCGACTGCTGAACGGGCTCGACGACATCGGGATCACGCTCGAAAACGACGGCGCGATCGACCGGTTCGAGACCGGCGCGGCGGCTTCGCTCGGCCCGGTGACGACGAGCCTGTAGACGAGGGGAGGTCCTGGCGGATGGCCGAGGACGGGTTCAAGCAGCCGATGAACACGGGTGCCCGCGAGTGGGACGCCAATACCTACGACGAGGTCTCCGATCCCCAGTTCAACTGGGGCATGGAGGTGCTCGAGCGGCTTGAGCTACGCGGTGACGAGACCGTCGTCGACGCCGGCTGCGGTTCCGGCCGCGTTACCGAGCAGCTGCTCGAGCTCCTGCCGAACGGTCGCGTGATCGCCGTCGACGGCTCCGAGGCGATGGTCGAGAAGGCGAAGGAGCGCCTCGGCGACCGCGCCGACTACCTGGTCAGCGACCTGGTCGAGTTGGAACTGCCCGAGCCGGTCGACATGGTCTTTTCGACCGCGACCTTCCACTGGATCCAGGATCACGACCGCCTCTTCCGGCAGATCCGGCGCGTCCTCCGTCCAGGCGGCCGCCTCGTCGCCCAGTGCGGCGGCAAGGGCAACGTCGCCAGGCATACCGAAGCGATTGCCGCCGTCGCCGCTGACCCCGAGTACGGGCCGCACCTGAGCCAAGCGCGGGGACTGTGGAACTTCGCCTCACCGGAGGAGACCGCGCCGCGCCTGGACACCGCCGGCTTCACCGGCGTCCGCTGCTGGCTGCAGCCGAAGCCGGTGCAGCCGGCGCGCCCACTCGAGTTCATCTCCACGGTGACCCTGGGCCCAGTTCTCGACCAGCTGCCGGAGGAGAAGCGCCAGCCTTTCGCCGAAGCGGTGCTGGCCGAGCACGAGGAGCCTTTCGTCCTCGACTACATCCGCCTCAACATCGAGGCCGACGCGGCTCAGGACTGAGCGTCCTCGGCCGGCCAAGACGCGTAAAGTGCCCGGACCTTGAACGGCACCCCGCGCATAGTCGTCCTGCCCGGCGACGGGATCGGCCCCGAGATCGTCGCCGCGGCCTGCGAGGTCCTCGACGCCCTTGGCGAGTTCTCCTACGACGAGCGGCTGATGGGAGGCTGTTCGATCGACGAGCACGGAACCGCCCTCACCGACGAGGTGCTCGAGGCCTGCTCCGGCGCCGACGCGGTCCTGCTGGGTGCCGTCGGCGGGCCGAAATGGGACACCACCGATCCCGCCGCGCCGCGCCCCGAGCAGGGGCTGCTCGGCCTGCGCAAGGGGATGGGCCTCTACGCCAACCTGCGCCCGGTGCGGCCGAGCCCGGCCTTGGTCAGCGCCAGCCCGCTGCGCGAAGAGCGGATCTCGGGGACCGACCTGCTGGTCGTCCGCGAGCTGACCGGCGGCATCTACTTCGGCGACTCCGGCCGCAACGGTGACGTCGCCCACGACGTCTGCGAGTACTCCGTCATGGAGATCGACCGCATCACCCGCACCGCCTTCGAAGCGGCCCGCCGCCGCGCCGAGAGCTCCGGCCACAAGGCCAAGGTGACCTCGGTTGACAAGGCAAACGTGCTCGAGACCTCCCGCCTCTGGCGCGAGGTGGTCGGCAACGTCGCCGGCGAGTACGAGGACGTCGAGCTCGAGCACCTGCTGGTCGACAACGCGGCGATGCAGCTTGTCTCCCGCCCGGCCGACTTCGACGTCGTCCTCGCCGAGAACCTCTTCGGCGACATCCTCAGCGACGAGGCGGCGATGCTGACCGGCTCGCTGGGGATGCTCCCCTCCGCCAGCCTCGGCGCCGAGGGCAAGCCGGGCCTCTTCGAGCCGGTCCACGGCTCCGCACCCGACATCGCCGGGCAAGGCGTCGCCAACCCGCTGGCCACCTTCCTCTCGGCGGCGATGATGCTGCGCCACGGCCTCGGCCGCGGCGAGGACGCAGGCCGGATCGAGGCGGCCGTCGACGCCGTCCTCGAGCGCGGCCTCCGCACCCCCGACCTCGCCACCGGCACCGTCGTCCAAGCGCCGCTGGGCGAAAACCCGACGCCGGCGCAGGAGGTCGGGACCGCGGAGTTGACCGCCGCGGTGCTCGAGGAGCTGCAGGCCAGCTAGCGCCCGCATCCCGCGACTGCTGAAGGGGCTTGCCCCATCGGGCATAATCCCTCGACATGGATCCGGTCGATTTCATCTGGCGAAACGGGGAGTTCGTCCCCTGGGAGGACGCGCAAACCCACGTGCTGAGCCACGGTCTGCATTACGGGACCGGGGTTTTCGAGGGGATCCGCTGCTACGACACCACCCGCGGCCCGGCGATCTTCCGCCATCACGACCACCTCGACCGGCTCGGCAAGTCGGCTGAGCTCTACTACCTCGAGCTGCCCTACTCGGTCGAGGAGATCCGCCAGGCGACCCACGAGCTGCTGCGCCGTAACGACCTTCGCTCTGCCTACATCCGGCCGCTCGCCTACCGCGGCTACGGCAGCCTCGGCCTCTACGCCAAAGACGCCCCGATCGACGTGATCATCGCCGCTTTCCCCTGGGGGGCCTACCTCGGCGAGGAGAGCAAGAACGGCGGCATCCGCGCCAAGGTCTCGAGCTGGCGCCGGATCAGCCCCGGCGGCTCGATCCCGCACGCCAAGGCCTCGGGTTCCTACCTCAACTCGATCCTCGCCAAGACCGAGTCGCACAACGCCGGCTACGACGAGGCGATCCTGCTCGACGAACGCGGCTTCGTCTGCGAGGGCTCGGGCGAGAACATCTTCGTCGTCCGCGACGACCAGATCCTGACGCCGCCGCACGTCGCCTCGATCCTCGACGGGATCAACCGCAAGTCGGTGATCCAGATCGCCCGCGACCTCGGCTACACCGTGGTCGAACGGGACATCGCCCGCGCCGAGCTCTACCTGGCCGAGGAGGTTTTCCTCACCGGAACCGCGGCCGAGCTGGTGCCGGTGCGCGAGATCGACGACCACCCGCTCGGCGAACCGGGCGAGGTCACCCGCCAGGTCCAGGCCAAGTTCGAAGACGCGCTCTACGGCCGGGCTGAGGAGTACCTGGAGTGGCTGGACTTCGTCGAGATCCCCGCCACGGAGTCCGACTCCGAGTCGATCGGGCGAATTACCCCCGCCGCATAAGCGGCCGGCGCGGCCACCGCCGCGCGCCGGGGCCCAGCGGGCCCCACCCGATCTTCTTCGACTCGAAAGGCAGTGATGATGCAGGCGATGGAACAGGTGAAGCTCTACGACACGACCTTGCGCGACGGCATGCAGGGCGAGGGGATGTCCCTCTCGGCCTCCGAGAAGGCGCGCGTGGTCCTCGCGCTCGACAAGCTCGGGGTGCAGATGATCGAGGCGGGCTTCCCGAGCTCGAACCCGAAGGAAGAGGAGCTGTTCGCGCAGCTCGCCGAGCTCGAGCTGGAGCAGGCGACGATCTGCGCCTTCGGGATGACCCGGCGCCGCGACACCGCTCCCGAGGACGACCCGGCGCTGAGGGCGCTGGTCGGCGCCTTCACCCCGGTCGTGACCCTCGTCGGCAAGACCTGGGGCCTGCACCTGGAGAAGGTGACGAAGGTCTCGCGCGAGGAAAACCTGGCGATGATCGGCGACTCGGTCGGCTTCTGCTGCGAGCAGGGCAAGCGGGTCGTCTACGACGCCGAGCACTTCTTCGACGCCTACCGCGATGATTCCGCCTACGCGCTGGAGTGTCTGGAGGCGGCCGTTGCCGCCGGCGCCGAGAACGTCACCCTCTGCGACACCAACGGCTCCAGCCTTCCCGACCAGATCGCTGTCGCCACCCGCGAGGCGGTCGCGCGGTTCGGTCAACGCGCCGAAGTCGGCATCCACGTTCACGACGACGCCGGCTGCGGCGTCGCCAATTCGCTCGCAGCAGTGGGCGAGGGCGCCCGAATGGTGCAGGGGACCGTCAACGGCTACGGCGAGCGCTGCGGCAACGCCAACCTGACGACGATCCTGCCCAACCTGCAGCTGAAGCTGGGCTACGAAGTCGTCAGCTCCGAGCAGCTCGCTTCCCTGACCGAGACCGTCCACTTCGTCGACGAGCTCTGCAACGTGACCCAGAACCCCGACGCGCCCTACGTCGGCCGCAACGCCTTCGCCCACAAGGGCGGGATGCACGTCGCCGGGGTCGAGGCCGACTCCCGCACCTTCGAGCACATCGACCCGGCGGCGGTCGGCAACGGGCGCGCTGTCCTGCCCTCCGAGCTCTCCGGCAAGGCGACGATCCGGGCGCAAGCCGAGCAGGTCGGCCTCGAGCTCGACGACGCGGCGGCAACCCGGGCGGTGGAGGAGCTGAAGCGGCGCGAGCACGACGGCTACCACTACGAGGCGGCGCCGGCCTCCTTCGAGCTGCTGCTGCGGCGGGAGGCGGGAACCTACAAGCCGCTCTTCAAGCTGGAGAGCTTCCGGGTCGTCGTCGAGAAACATGCCGACGGCGAGGTGACGACCGAGGCGGCGATCAAAGTCGAGCTCGACGGCAAGCGCCATTTCCAGGCCGCCGAGGGCGACGGACCGGTGAACGCCCTCGACAAGGCGCTGCGAGGGGCGATCAGCGAGCACTATCCCCACCTGGCCGAGATCTCCTTGACCAACTACAAGGTGCGGATCCTCGACGAAGACAAAGGCACGGCGGCGGTGACCCGGGTCCTCTTGGACTCCTCCGACCACGAGCGCGAGTGGGGGACCACCGGGGTCTCGGAGAACATCATCGAGGCCTCCTGGGAGGCGCTGGTCGACTCACTGGAGTACGCCTTCCAGTGAGTCCTCATAACCAACAGATTCCTCTCGCCCAGCCGGACCTTGGACCCCGCGAGGAGGAGCTGGTGCTCGAGGTGCTGCGCTCGGGTTGGCTCTCACTCGGGCCGATGGGGGAGCGATTCGAGCGTGAGTTCGCCGCCTGGCTCGGGGTCGACGACGCGGTGATGGTCTCCAGCGGGACGACGGCACTCCACCTCGGGGTGCGGATGCTCGGCTGGGGCGAAGGGGACGAGGTCGTGACCAGTCCCTTCAGCTTCGTCGCCTCCGCCAACTGCCTGCTCTACGAGGGAGCGCGGCCGGTCTTCGTCGACGTCGAGGAGGAGACGCTCGACCTCGACCCGTCGGCCGCGGCGGACGCCGTCGGCGAGCGCACGGTCGGCCTGCTGCCGGTCCACATCTTCGGTTACCCGGCGGCGATGCCGGAGCTCGAGGCGCTCGCCGACCGGCACGGACTCGGCATCCTCGAGGACGCCTGCGAGGCCCTCGGCGCCGTCGACTCCGAGGGACGCAAGGTCGGCGCCCGCGGCAATCTCGCCACCTTCGCCTTCTACGCCAACAAGCAGATGACGACGGGGGAGGGGGGCATGATCGTCCCCCGGAACCCCGATGAGGCCGCCCGCCTGCGCTCGGAGCGAAACCAGGGCCGCGCCGTCGACATGGGCTGGCTCGACCACGACCGCCTCGGCTTCAACTACCGCCTCTCCGACCTCGCCGCCGCCCTCGGCGTCGCCCAGGTCGAGAAGCTCGACTCACTGCTCGAGCGCCGCGCCGCGGTGGCGCGGATGTATGAGGAGCGCCTCGCCGGGATCGAGGACTTGCGTACCCCAATTCCAGGCCGCTGCGGTGAGGTCCGCAGCTGGTTCGTCTACACCGTCCGCCTTCCGCAGAGCGTCGACCGCGACGCGACGATCGCCCGCCTCGGCGAGCGCGGCATCGCCGCCAAGGCCTACCTGCCGTGCATCCACCTCTTCCCGCACCTGCGTGAGCTCGGCTACCGCGAGGGCCAGCTCCCGGTCGCCGAAGCCGCCTCGGCAGACTCGCTGGCGCTGCCGTTCTTCCCGGCGATGAGCGAGGCACAGGTGGACCGCGTCTGCCAGGAGCTGGCGGCGGCCCTCGGGCAAGCGCCGGCCCCGGCATAATCGCGCGCCCTATGTCTCGCTTTCGCAAGGATCCGGATCCACGCTTTTGGCGGCTCAACCGCTCGCTGGCCTTCGACTCCTGGCTGGCGCCATACGACATCGACCAGTCGAAGGCGCACGCCCGCGGCCTCTGTGGGATCGGGGTCTTGAGCGAGGGCGAGCTGAGCCAGATCGAGGACGGGCTCGACCGCGTCCGCGCCCGCATGGCCGAGCACGGCTTCGAGTTCGAGCCCGCCGACGAGGACATCCACATGGCGATCGAGCGCCTGCTCGGCGAGGAGATCGGCCCGCTCGCCGGCAAGCTCCACACCGGCCGCTCGCGCAACGACCAGGTCGCCACCGACGTGGCAATGGTCGTCCAGGCGCACGCCTTAAGGGCGATCGAGCTCTGCGGCGCCGCGATGGAGCGCCTCCTTCAATTGGCCGAGGCCCATGCGGACTGGACGATGCCCGGCTACACCCACCTCCAGCGCGCCCAGCCGGTCTACCTCGGCCACCACCTGCTCGCTTACTTTTGGATGCTCGCCCGCGACGTCGTCCGCTTCCAGTTCGCCCTCGACAGCGCCTCCGTGATGCCGCTCGGCTCCGGCGCCCTGGCCGGGGTCAACTGGGAGATCGACCGTGACTCGGTCGCCGCCGACCTCGGCTTCGCCCACGTCAGCCACAACTCGATCGACGGCTCCTCCAACCGCGACTTCGTCCTCGACTACCTGAACGCCGCCTCGACCTGCGCGATGCATCTCTCGCGCCTCGGCTCGGAAATCGTCATCTGGTCGAGCAGCGAGTTCGGCTTCTGCGAGCTCGACGAGTCCTTCTCCTCAGGTTCCTCGATCATGCCGCAGAAGAAGAACCCCGACTCGGCCGAGCTGCTGCGGGCGAAGAGCCCGCGCGTCGCCGCCTCCCTGCAGACCCTGCTCGGGGTGATGCACGCGCTGCCGCTCACCTACGGCAAGGACATGCAGGAGGACAAGGAGCCGCTCTTCGACGCTGTCGACACGATCGAGGCCTGCCTTGACGCCACCGCCGGGATGCTCGAGGGGATCGAGTTCCGCCGCGAGCGGATGGAGGAGGCCTCCGGCGACGAGATGCTGGCGGCGACCGAGGTGGCCGACCTGTTGGTCCGCCGCGGGGTGCCGTTCCGCGAGGCGCACGGGATCGTCGGCGGCCTCGTCCGCGACGCGGTCGAGCGCGACAAGTCGCTCTCCCAGCTGACTCCGGAGGAGCTGCGCCAGCGCTCCGAGCACCTCGACGACTCCTACTACGAGGTGCTGCAGCGCAGCAGCTGGCTGGAGTCGAAGCGGATCGCCGGCGGCACCGGCTCGGGCCCGCTCGCTCGACAGATCGGCGAGGCGCGAGAGACCCTCGCCGCGGTCCAGGCGCGGGTCGCCAACGAGCGCGGGTGAAACGTTCAGGGTCTGGAAGCCGGGCCCAACGGCTCGGAGAGCCGTTGGGGGCTGACTTCTTCGACCGCTCGGTCCACGACGTTGCCCGTGAGCTGATCGGCTGCACCCTTCTCTACGAAGGCTGCGGCGGCGTCATCGTCGAGACCGAGAGCTACGAGGCCAACGATCCCGCCTGCCACGCCTACGTCGGGCTGACCGAGCGGACCAAGGTCCTCTTCGGCCCGCCGGGCTACGCCTACGTCTACCTCTCCTACGGAATCCACAGCCTGCTCAACGCGGTCGCCGAACCCGAGGGGGAGGCGGCCGCGGTCCTGATTCGGGCACTCGAACCCACCGACGGGATCGAGGCGATGCGCGAGCGCCGCGGGCCAAAGCCCGACCACGAGCTCTGCTCGGGGCCGGGAAAGCTGACCGAGGCGTTGGGGATCGACCTCAGCGACAACGAACGCGACCTCTCCGAGGAGCCGTTCCTGCTCGTCTCGCCGGAGGGCGAGCGGCCGGAGGTCGTCACCGGCCCGCGCATCGGCATCACCAAAGCGGTCGAGAACCCGTGGCGCTTCTGCGCCGCCGGCAACCGCAACGTCTCGCGGCCGTGGCCTAGCCGGCGGTGACGCCGCCGCCGGGTTCCGGCGCGGCTTCTTCTGGCGCGGCTTCGGGAGCCTGTTCCGGCGCTTCTTCAGGAGCCTGTTCCGGTGCGGGTTCTGGGTTCACTTCGGTTTCCGGCGCGGGTTCAACCACTTCCGGTTCCGGTTCCGGCGTGCCTTCGAATTCGCTGCCTTCAGGCGCTTCGTAGCTTTCGCTTTCGCTCGCTTCGCCTTCGAGGTCTTCGCTTTCGCCCCTGGCTGCCTTGCGGGCTGCTTTTTCGGCGGCGTGTTCGGCCTGGATGTCGCGCCAGGCGGAGATCACGCTGGCCCAGATCAGGGCCGGGAAGGTGCCGCCCATCACCGGGCCGCCGTTGTAGAGCGTCGTCATCGGCGTCGTCGAATCCGGGTAGCCGACCCAGACGCAGGCCGTCACTTCGTCCCCGACGCCGCCGCAGAACCAGGCGTCGCCGTTGTTCTCGGTCGTCCCCGTCTTCCCCCACTGGCCTTCGACGCCGATCTGTGCGTTGGTGCCGGTGCCGCCGGAGACGACGGTTTCGAGGATGCTCTTCGCGGTCTTGATGTTTTCTTCGTCGAAGACCTGGGTGTGGATCGAGTCGTTGTCGCCGCCCTTGATCAGGTCCCCGTCCTTGTTCGTCACTTCGGTGTAGGCGACGGGGCTGTCGCCGGGGCGCGGAGCGAGGGTGCCGCTGACGCGGTCGCCGTTGTTGCCGATCGTGCTGTAGGCGTAGGCCCAGCCGAGCGGGCTGGCGCCTTCCTCGAGACCGCCCAGCACCATGCCCGGGTTGGTCGAGATCGGGTCGTCGTAGCCGGCCTTGTGGATCGTCGCGGCGATTGAGCGCGTCCGGTCCTGCACGGTCTTGCCCTTCAGCCCTTCGAGGCCGAGGGCGGCGTAGATCGAGTTGTCGGAGTAGGTCGTCGCGCAGACGATGTCGCAGGAGCCGAGGTAGGAGTCCTCGTCGTTGGAGACTTCGTAGATTTCCTTGCCCTTCTTGCCGAAGTGGAAGGTCCGGTGTTCGGAGGGGTAGACGGTGTAGGGCGAGATCCCCTCTTCCAGGGCCGTGATCAGGGTGAACGGCTTGATCGAGGAGCCCGGCTGGCGGTGGCCCTGCGTCGCCAAGTTGAACGGCCGCGTCGCGAAGTCAGGGCCGCCGACCATCGCCTTGATCCCGGCGTTGTGGTTGTCGATCACGACCAGTGAGGCCGTCGCCGGCGAGTAGCCGAGGTAGCTGTTGACCGCTTCTTCGGCCGCTTCCTGCAGCTGCATGTCGAGGGTGGACTTGACTTTGAGGCCGCCGAAGAAGGCTTTCGAGGCGCCGTAGCGTTCGACCAGCTGCTGGCGCAGGTAGGCGGTGAAGTAAGGCGCGCGAGAGTCGAGGGTGGGCGGCTCGATGCTGCTGGGAGGCGGCAGCGCCTGTTCGGTACCTTCGCGCATCTGCTCTGGGGAGACGTAGCCCTGTTCGGCCATCTTCGCGAGCACCATGTTGCGGCGTTCCAAGGCGTTTTCGGGATACACCTTGGGGTCGTAGGCCGACGGGGAGGAGATGATCGCCGCCAGCGTCGCCGCCTCCCAGGGCTCCAGCACGGACGCGCAGGGTTCGGTCGGGGTGCCGCAGCCAGGGTGGGCGTCGCCGAAGTAGGTGCGCGCCGCCGCCTCGATCCCGTAGGCGCCCTCACCGAAGTAGATCGTGTTCAGGTACTCGGTGAGGATCTTGTCCTTGCTCCAGTGGCGCTCGAGCCGGTAGGCGAGCGCCGCCTCGCGGAACTTCTCCAAGATCGTGCGGCTGCCTTCGGCCTCGAGCGCGTTCTTGACGAACTGCTCGGTGATCGTCGAGGCACCCTGGGCGGCGCTCTGGCTGAGGATGTCTTTGACCAGGGCGCGGCCGATCCCCTGGAAATCGATGCCGCTGTGCTCGTAGTAGCGGGCGTCCTCGATCGCGACCACCGCATTCTTGATGTTGGGAGAGATCTGCGAGGAGTTGAGGAGGATTTTGTTCTGGTCGCTGGTCAGCGTCCCGATCACTTCGCCGTTGGCGTCGAGAACCTCGCTGTTCTTCGACGCCTTGTACTCGGCGAAGTCGTAGAGCGCCGGCAGATCTTGGGAGACCGCGGCCATCATCCCGAAGATCATCGAGACCACGGCGAGGACGCCGAGCCCGAGCAGGACGAAGAGGATGCGCAGCTTCTTCAGCCGCGGCTTCGACTTCGGCGGAGGCGAAGGAGGCCCCGGCGCGGTGGCAGAGATCGGGGGCGGAGGGGGAGGCGGGATCTCACCGCCGCCGTTGCTCCGACGTTTCAGTCGTAGGACAGCCATCAAGAGGGGGCGAAGCGACAAGCCACAAAAAACGGCTCGACGTCCTCACGGTCCGCCGAGCGAAGGCGGCAGTCTAGCATTGCCGCCGTGCCCGACCTGACGCGAAACGCCGTTGACGTGCTGCCCGAGGGGCGACTCGCCGAGCAGTTGCAGAGCGGAAAACCGCTGCGGGTGAAGCTCGGGATCGATCCGACCACGGCTGACATCCACCTCGGCCACACGGTCGTCTTGGAGAAGCTGGCCGAGTTCCAGCGCGCCGGCCACACCGTCGTCCTCATCATCGGCGACTTTACGGCGCAGGTAGGCGATCCGAGCGGTCGCTCGGCGACCCGCCCGGTGCCCACCGCCGCGGAGATCGAGGAGAACGCCGCCACCTACCAGGAGCAGGCGTTCAAGATCCTCGACCGCGAGCAGACCGAGGTCCGCCGCAACAGCGAGTGGCTGCGGATGGAGCCCGAGGCGCTGCTGGGGCTGCTGGCGCAGACGACGGTGGCGCGGTTGCTCGAGCGCGACGACTTCCAGAAGCGGTTGGCGGCGAGCCAGCCGATCGCCGCCCTGGAGCTGCTCTACCCGCTGCTGCAGGGCTACGACTCGGTCGCGGTCGAGGCCGACGTCGAGCTCGGCGGCACCGACCAGAAGTTCAACCTGCTCTTCGGGCGCGACGTCCAGGGCGCCTACGGCCAGCCCCCGCAGTCGATCATGACCTTGCCGATCCTCGTCGGAACCGACGGCGAGCGGAAGATGAGCAAGTCGCTCGGCAACTACGTCGGCGTCACCGATCCGCCGGAGGAGATGTTCGGCAAGCTGATGAGCATCCCCGACGGGGCGATGGCCGAGTACTACCGGCTGCTGCTGGGGAGCGAGCAGCCCGAGGGGGCGCCGAACGAACTCAAGCGGGAGCTGGGGCGGCGGATCGTCGACCGCTTCCACGGGGAGGGCACCGGGGCCGGGGCGGAGGAGCACTTCAACCGGGTCTTCGTCCAGCGCTCGGCGCCGGAGGAGATGCCGGACGTCGATCTCGGCGTCTACAGGGCGGACGGCAACGGCCTCGTCCACCTGCCGCGCCTGATTGCCGGCGCTTTCGGCGTCAGCAGCAGCGAGGGCCGGCGCCTGATCCAGCAGGGAGGGGTCAAGCTCGACGGCGAGCCGTTGCCCGCGGAGCCGCTCGATCTCGAGGTTGATAGCCTCGCCGGGCGCGTGCTGCAGGTGGGCAAGCGGCGCTTCTGCCGCTTGAGGGCCACCCCCTAGACATACCCCCCTGCGCGGTGCTATATTTCTCGGTCCTTCTTGGAGTCGCTCAGGCGTCTCCAAGCGCTGAGAGCGGCGAGACCCGCCGCGGAGGCGCAGTGGTCTTTGAAAACTGAGCAGCGTGCACTCCGCAGGTCATTGACTTGCGGAATGTTTAAGCCCGACCCATTCGGTGCGCCAGCGCGCCGGATGGTTCTGATTTACCTCGTCATGTCGGTCGCCGTACTTGTGTACTCGGCGGCCACTGAGATATGACAGGCTCTCTGTTGAAGTACATTTTACGGAGAGTTTGATCCTGGCTCAGGACGAACGCTGGCGGCGTGCTTAACACATGCAAGTGGTGCGACGAACCAGGGCTTGCCCTGGGGCAAAGCCGCGAACGGGTGAGTAACACGTGAGTAACCTGCCCCGATGACCGGGACAACCCGAGGAAACTCGGGCTAATACCGGATGTGGCGCACAGGCGTAAGCCTGTTCGCTAAAGGAAGCTTCGGCCTCCGCATTGGGAGGGGCTCGCGGCCCATTAGCTTGTTGGTGGGGTAACGGCCTACCAAGGCAACGATGGGTAGCTGGTCTGAGAGGACGATCAGCCACACTGGGACTGAGACACGGCCCAGACTCCTACGGGAGGCAGCAGTGGGGAATCTTGCGCAATGCGCGAAAGCGTGACGCAGCAACGCCGCGTGGGGGAAGACGGCCTTCGGGTTGTAAACCTCTTTCAGTTGGGACGAAGCCTCGTCGGTTAATAGCCGGTTGAGGTGACGGTACCTTCAGAAGAAGCCCCGGCTAACTACGTGCCAGCAGCCGCGGTAATACGTAGGGGGCAAGCGTTGTCCGGAATCATTGGGCGTAAAGAGCGTGTAGGCGGCCCGATAAGTCCGCTGTGAAAGTCCAGGGCTCAACCCTGGAATGCCGGTGGATACTGTCGGGCTCGAGTTCGGAAGAGGTGAGTGGAATTCCTGGTGTAGCGGTGAAATGCGCAGATATCAGGAGGAACACCAATGGCGAAGGCAGCTCACTGGGACGGTACTGACGCTGAGACGCGAAAGCGTGGGGAGCGAACAGGATTAGATACCCTGGTAGTCCACGCCGTAAACGATGGGTGCTAGGTGTGGGCGGTGTCGACTCCGTCCGTGCCGAAGCTAACGCATTAAGCACCCCGCCTGGGGAGTACGGCCGCAAGGCTAAAACTCAAAGGAATTGACGGGGACCCGCACAAGCAGCGGAGCATGTGGTTTAATTCGACGCAACGCGAAGAACCTTACCAGGGCTTGACATGCACTGGAATGTCGTGGAAACACGGCAGTCCTTCGGGACCAGTGCACAGGTGGTGCATGGCTGTCGTCAGCTCGTGTCGTGAGATGTTGGGTTAAGTCCCGCAACGAGCGCAACCCCTGTCCCATGTTGCCAGCGTGAAAGACGGGGACTCATGGGAGACTGCCGGTGACAAATCGGAGGAAGGTGGGGATGACGTCAAGTCATCATGCCCCTTACGCTCTGGGCTACACACGTGCTACATTGGCCGGTACAAAGGGCTGCAAACCCGCGAGGGGGAGCGAATCCCAAAAAGCCGGTCCCGGTTCGGATTGGAGGCTGAAACTCGCCTCCATGAAGGCGGAGTTGCTAGTAATCGCG
>DASZEL010000014.1:0-323782 GCA_035940865.1 Solirubrobacterales bacterium | reverse complement strand
CGTCGAGGTCGATGCCGACGACTTTCGCTCCCTCCGCCGCGAACAGCCGCGCCGACTCGGCGCCGATCCCGCTCGCGGTTCCGGTAATGACGCAGACCTTCCCTTCCAGCCTCCCTGCCATGGCTCACCCCTCCGCGGTCGCGTAGTAGACGTTCTTGACGTCGGTGTAGTGGTCGAGCGCGTCGGGGCCGAGCTCCCTCCCGACCCCCGACTGCTTGAACCCCCCGAACGGAGTCGACACACGGACTGAAGTGTTGGAGTTGACGGAGACGACACCGGTCTCGATCGCCCGCGCCACCCGCAGCGCCCGGGCGCCGTCGCCGGTCCAGATCGAGCCGGAGAGGCCATAGATCGTGTCGTTGGCCAGGCGCACCGCCTCCTCCTCGTCGGCGAAGGGGATGACGCAGGCGACGGGGCCGAAGATCTCCTCGGCGGCGGCGCGGTCGCTATTCGACACCGGCGCCAGAACCGTCGGCGGGAACCAGTAACCAGGCCCGTCGGGGGCGCTGCCGCGGAACGCCACCGGCGCGTCCTCAGGGACGTAGGCGGCGACCGTCTCGCGCTGGCCGGCCGAGATCAGCGGCCCCATCTGGGTCGACTCCGCCAGCGGGTCGCCGACCTGGATCCCCTCCACCGCCGGCTGCAACGCCGCCAGAAAGTCGTCGACCGCGCTGCGCTCGACGAGGATCCGCGAGCGCGCGCAGCAGTCCTGGCCGGCGTTGCCGAAGACCGCTCCCGGCGCCGCGGCCGCGGCCGCCTCGAGGTCGGCGTCGGCGAAGACGATGTTGGCCGACTTGCCGCCCAGCTCCAGGGTCACCCGCTTGATCGTCTGCGCGGCGCCGGCGGCGATGCCGCGGCCGACCTCGGTCGAGCCGGTGAAGGCGATCTTGGCGACGTCGGGGTGCTCGACGAGGCGACGGCCGCAGACGCTGCCCGGTCCCGCCACCACGTTCAGCACCCCCTCCGGCAGCCCCGCCTCCAGAGCGATTCGCTCCAGCTCGATCGCGGTCAACGGCGTCAGCTCGGCCGGCTTCAGCACGACGCAGTTGCCCGCCGCCAGCGCCGGCGCCACCTTCCAGGAGGCGATCGTCAGCGGGAAGTTCCAGGGAACGATCAGGCCGACGACCCCGAGCGGCTCGCGGAAGGTCATGTCGACGCCGCCGGCGACAGGGATCGTCTGCCCGAGCAGCCGCTCCGGCGCGCCGGCGTAGTAGCGGAAAGTCTCGACCACCATCTCCATCTCGCCGCGCGCGTCGCCGATCGGCTTGCCGGCGTTGCGCGCCTCCAGCCGCGCCAGTTCCTCGCACCGCGCCTCCAGCGCGTCGGCGAGATCGCGCAGCAGCTTCGCCCGGTCGGCGGGCGCCACCGCGCGCCAGGCCGGGAAGGCCCCCCTCGCCCGCGCCACCGCCGCATCGACCTCCTCGGCCCCGGCCCGCGGGACCTCCGCCATCACCTGCTCGGTTGCCGGCTCGATCACCTCGATCGCGCTCATCGCGCCACCGCCATGCGGGCCGCGTCGACCAGCGCCGAGATCACGCGGCTCTCGTCGTCCTCCTCGGGATGCCAGATGACGCCGAGGGCGAAGCGCTTGCCGGGAAGCTCGATCGCCTCGGGGAGGTCGTCCTCGGCCGACCACCCCGTCACCTTCAGCCCTTCGCCGAGCTGGTCGACCCCCTGGTGGTGGTGGGACCAGACGACGAAGCCCTCGACCCCCGCCGCCGTGCAGGCCAGGGACTCCGGCTCAAGCCGGATGTGGTGCTTGCTGAAGGTCCCGGCGACCGTGCGGTGCGTCTCGCTGCCGGTCGCCTCGGGCAGGTGCTGGACCAGCGTCCCTCCCAGCGCCACGTTCAGCAGCTGCATCCCGCGGCAGATGCCCAGCACCGGCATGTCGCGCTCCAGCGCGCGCCGTGCCAGCGCCAGCTCGAAGCGGTCGCGGTCGGGCCAGGTGCCCTTCGTCTCCGGGTGCGGCTCGGCGCCGTAGCTGGAAGGGTCGATGTCGGCGCCGCCGGCCAGCATCAGCGCGTCGACTCGGTCAAGGAGGATGTCGGGGTCCTCCGCCGCGACCTCGTCGGGCGGCAGGACGATCGCGATCCCGCCCGACTTCTGCACGCAGCCGACGTAGGTGCGCGGCACCAGCGTCACCTCGTAGCTGTCCCACACCCCCCAGGACACCCGCTCGACGGCGGCGCAGATGCCGATCGTCGGGGAAGGCTCGCTGCCGGCCTTCCCATTCACAGCCGCTCGAAACCCCGGTAGCGCTCCCAGTCGGTGACGGCCGCCTCGAAGGCCTCGATCTCGACGTTGGCCCGGTTCAGGTAGTGGTCGACGACGTCCTCGCCGAAGGCCTCGGCCGCCACCTTGCTCGCGGCGAAGCCGTCGCGGGCGTCGTAGATGTTCGACGGCACCCGCGGCTTGTCGGACTCGTACGCGTTGCCCTCGAAGACCGGCTCCAGCGACAGCCCTTCGTCGACCCCGTGCAGGCCGGCAGCGATCATTGCGCTCAGCGCCAGGTAGGGATTGACGTCGGCGCCCGGCAGCCGGTTCTCCACCCGCAGCCCCTCGCCGTGGCCGACCACCCGCAGCGAGCAGGTGCGGTTGTCGCGGCCCCAGGCGATCGCGGTCGGCGCGAAGGAGCCCTTGGCAAAGCGCTTATAGGAGTTGACGTGCGGCGCGTAGAGCAGGGTCAGCTCTTCCATGCAGGCGAGCTGGCCGGCGACGAAGCGCTCGAACAGCGACTCGTCGGCGGCAAACGCATTCGAGCCGTCCTCCCGCGCCAGTGAGCAGTGGATGTGGCACGAGTTGCCCTCGCGCTCGTTGAACTTCGCCATGAAGGTGATCGAGTGCTCCTCCTGGGAGGCGATCTCCTTGGCGCCGTTCTTGTAGATGACGTGGTTGTCGGCGCTGCGCAGCGCGCCGTCGTAGCGGAAGTTGATCTCGTGCTGGCCGAGGTTGCACTCGCCCTTCGAGTTCTCCACCTCCATCCCGGCGCCGGCCATCTCGTTGCGGATGCGGCGGATCAGCGGCTCCACCCGCGAGGTCCCCAGCAGCGAGTAATCGATGTTGTAGTAGTTGGCCGGCTCGAGATCGTGGAAACCCTTTTTCCAGGCGTCCTCGTAGGTGTTGCGGAAGACGATGAACTCGAGCTCGGTGGCGGCGTTGGCGCTCATCCCCCGCTCCTGCAGCCGCGCCAGCTGGCGGCGCAGAATCTGCCGCGGCGAGGCGACAACTTCGCGGCCGTCGTGCCACTGCAGGTCGGCCATCACCATCGCCGTCGCCGGCAGCCACGGCACCATCCGCAGCGTCTCCAGGTCGGGGACCATCTCGAAGTCGCCGTAGCCGGTGTCCCAGGAGGACATCGCGTAGCCGCCGACCGTTTCCATGTCGACGTCGACGGCCAGCAGGTAATTGCACCCCTCCGCCCCGTGCTCGAGGACGTCGCCGAGGAAGTGCGAGGCGGTCAGCCGCTTGCCCTGCAGCCTCCCCTCCATGTCGGCGATCGCGAGCAGCACGGTGTCGACCGTGCCATCCGCAACCGCCTCTTTCAGCTCCTCTACCGTCACTTACAGGACGTTACGCCGATGCTCTTACGGGCGGCCCGCGCCGGCCTACGGTTCCGCCCCGAGCGCTTCCTCGATCTCGGTCTCCCGCACCTGCCCGGTGAAGTGCTTGCGGGCGCTCGCGAACCAGCCGATCGCAGCGAGGGTGATCACGACACCGACCGTCAGCGGCGCGTAGTTGAACGACTCCCAGCTGAATTCGTCGTTCCACGGCACCGCCAGCGGCGTGAACGGGAGGCAGAAGATGATCGTGATCAGCGCCACCCAGAGGGTCGCGAAGCTGTTCATCCACTTGTACTTGCGGCCGTTGTTCCAGGGGCCGGGCTCGAAGTCGTCCCCCTTGCGCCAGCGCAGGAAGACCGGGATCACATAGGCGATGTAGAGGCCGATGACGGCGATCGAGACGACCGCGAAGAAGGCGAACGGCACCGCTTCGCCGTTGGACTTTTCCTTCAGCGCCGGCAGGGTGATCAGCAACGCGAAGAAGGCCATCGTCAGCACGGCGTAGATCGGCACCCGCTCCTCGTTGACCCGGCTGATCAGGCCGGAGGTGCGATGGCCGAAGCCTTTGTCGCGGGAGAAGGCGTAACACATGCGCGAGGCGCTGGTCAGGCAGGCGGCGCCGCAGAAGAGCTGGCCGATGACCGAGATGATGAGGACGAACTTGCCCCAGCCCGACCCCAGCGCTTCGACCAGCAGCGACGGCGCGAAGCCTTCCGCCGCGTTGGCCCCGTCGACATTGGTGACGGCGAAGGTGATCGCCAGCAGCACGACCCAGCCGATCAGCGCCGAGTAGAAGATCGACCTCCAGACGCCCTTCGCCGCCGCTTCGGAGGCGCCGTGCGTCTCCTCGGAGATGTGGGCGGAGGCGTCGAAGCCGGTGATCGTGTACTGGGTCAGCAGGAACCCGAGCGGCAGGATGTAGAACCAGTACATGCCGTCGCTGAAGCCGCTGTTGTTGATCCGGTGGCCGAAGACGAAGCTGAAGCTCTGGTGGCCGTCGGGGACGAGGATGAGGACGAGGACGATCGCGGCGACGCCGAGCACGTGCCACCAGACCGAGATGCTGTTGACCAGCGAGAGCAGGTGCGTCCGCCTCACGTTGACGATCGTGTGGATCATCAAGATCAGCACGAAGAGCAGGAAGACCTCGGCGAGGATGTGGACTTCGTCGCCGAAGTTGATCCCGAGCAGGTTGACTTCGTAGAGGCCGAGGACGACGTTGAGGAAGGTGGCGCAGGCGTAGTCGACCGAGGCCAGGACCGCGACCAGGCCGATCAGGTTGAACCAGCCGGTGAACCAGGCCCAGATCGGCCCGCCGAGCCGGCCCGACCACCAGTAGATCCCGCCCGCGGTCGGGTAGGCGGAGACCAGCTCGGCCATGCAGAAGCCGATGATCAGGATCGGGATCGAGATCAGCGGCCAGCCGATCGAGATCGCGATCGGGCCGCCGTTGTTCCAGGCCTGGCCGTAGGTGGTGAAGCAGCCGGCGAGGATCGAGATGATCGTGAACGAGATCGCGAAGTTGGAGAAACCGCTCCAAGCTCGGTTGAGGGTCTGTTTGTAACCGAGTTCGGCGAGGCGTTTTTCGTCAGCGGCGGCGTGAGACGAGGCGCTGCTCTCCATACGGATTCCCTTTCCTGAGAGTCGACCTGCGTGGCTTAAAGGTGTTAAGAACCGACCTATAGGGTTCCGGGGCGAGCCTAGATCCTGCTGCTGACCGCTGTCAATGGCGGCAGGGAATCTTCTTCCTCACCTTTGGCCTCTAGCTAACGGGCCGCGAGCCGGACCGGCGCCGGCAGCAGGCCAGCGAGGATGTGCTCGGTGCCCTCGGTGTGCTCGCGCATCTGCCGGACCGCGCGCGAGCCGTCCCCTCTGCGCAGTGCCTTGACCAGGCGGGCGTGCTGCTCGTTGGAGATCGCGAGGACCTCGGGTGGGTGGGCGATCAGCGCGATCAGGTCGCTCATCTGCGCCTCGACGTCGGTCATCGCGCTCAACAGCCGCGGTGATTGCGCCGCGTCGGCGATTCCGATGTGGAAGCGGATGTCGGTGCGCCTGTACTCCTCGAAGTTCTCCAGCTCGTCGTCCATCTTCGCCACCAGCTCGTCGAGGCGGTCGAACTGGGCCGCGGTGCCGCGCTCGGCGGCGAGCATCGCCGCCCCCGCCTCGATCGCGACGCGGTAGTCGAGGACCGCCCACGCTCCCTGGTCCAGTGGCTCCCCCGCCTGCTCGGAGAGCGGCGGCTCCGCGGCGACGAAGGTGCCCCCGGTCCGTCCCCGCTGGGCGACGAGGTGCCCGCTCTGCACCAGCGCCGTCAGCGCCTGCCGCAGCGTCGAGCGCGAGATCCGCAACCGCCGCGCCAGCTCCCGCTCCGGCGGCAGTTTGCTCCCCGGCGCCAGCAACCCGAGCCGAATCGCGCTGCCCAACCGCTCGACCGTCTCCTCGAACGTGCTCGCCGGCCGCACCGGCATGAACACAGCCTCGAGCGCGGCATCCGTCTCCATGGACAGGAACGGTATCGCCGATGTGGCGAAGCCGCTACGAGTCGAGGTATCGCTCCAGCGCCTCGCGGGCGAGGCTGCTGAGCGAGCGGCCCTCTTCGTCGGCCCGTTTCCAGGCGGCTTTGAAGAGCTTCGGAGAAGCGCGGAAGCTGACTCGCGGCGACTGGCCTGCTTTGCCGAGCGAAGGGCGGCCGACGTAGCGCCGCTCGAACTCAGAGGGGTCAGGCGGATTGCGCTCGATTTCTTCAGCCCACTGTTCCGCCAGCTCCTCGGTGATCACCGTCCCCCCGCGGGTTACTCCGAGGCCTTCCTCGTCCCCCGCTTTCGTCTTCCTCACCTTCGCCATCCCTTCGCCTCCTCGTACAGGCCCAGGTATCTCGTCCTCAGGTTCATCGCGTGGATCACCGTGAATTCCTCTTCCAGGTTTTCCGCCGCCACGACCTCGAGAGCGACTCCCTCGAGGTCGTCACCGAAGAAGTACACGCGCTTGTCAGCACCGTATCCCCAGTTCTCGCTGCGGCGACGCTCGACGAACTGCATCCCGCACCGCTCCACCACGTAGAGCGAGCGCTCCCTCGAAATCCGGTGCCTGGTAGCGGAGCGAGCAAAGCGGATGCTGGGTTCATCTGGCCATACATTCTGTCGGACAGAATAGCGCTCCTCCAACTCGACTCCGAGAACACGCGTGAAAAGCCAAGGCGGATTGACCTCCTCGTAACGGTCGTTGCCGGCGTAGTTGAAGGCGCGACCTTCGTTGTCCAAGTGCAGGTAGTCCCGCGTCCAGTAGTGCTTGTAGGCCTGCAGCCGGGTGCCGTCGGTCAGCTGCACCGCGAACATCCACATGAAGTCGACGACGTGGTCGGGCGCAAAGTTGAGGAGCGGCTCCCATTCCGGCTCGTCCGCCGACAGCATCCGCCCTTTTCTGAGTCTCCGCCGCGGCACGAACCCTTAAGTCGCAATCGGTGTCGATTTCTCCCCCCTCTGTTCGTCATTGGGGTAAAAGGCACAGAACCGCTGCGCCGCAACCAAGGAGGAAGACCATGGGGAAGATCGTCGTAACCGAGTTCATCTCGCTGGATGGAGTGATCGAGGACCCGGGCGGTTCTGAGGACTACCGACACGGCGGCTGGACGTTCGAGATCGCCCGCGGCGAGGAGGGAGACAAGTTCAAGCTCGAGGAGCTGCAGGAGGCCGAGGCGCAGCTGCTCGGGCGGGTCACCTACGAAGGCTTCGCCGCCGCCTGGCCGAAGATGGAAGACGAGGCCGGCTTCGCCACGAAGATGAACGAGATGCCGAAGTACGTCGTCTCTTCCTCCCTCGAGCGAGCCGACTGGCAGAACACCACGATCCTCAGCGGCGATCCGGCTGACTCCGTCGCCACCCTGAAGGAGAAGGTCGACGGCGTCATTCTCATCGCCGGCAGCGCCACCCTGGTCAAGTCGCTGATCGAAGCCGACCTCGTCGACGAGCTGCGGCTGATGGTCTTCCCCGTCCTCCTCGGCCAGGGCAAGCGCCTCTTCCCCGAAGGCGAGGCCAAGCACCGCCTGCAGCTGGCCGAGGCGAAGACCGTCGGCGACGGGATCTCGCTGCTGCGGTACGAGCGGGCGTAGCCGCCGTAGGGCGCGTCGCCCCGGCGCGCCCTACGGCCGCGGCTGTTCGAAGGTGTGCTGGTACTGCGTCGCCGGACCGCTGCCGTAGATCGGGTCAAACGGGCGCTGCTGCTTGCACGGCGGCGCGGCAATTTCAGAGGTGCTGGTCTTGCCAGCGAATGCATACTGCTGGATCCGTTCGAAGAGCTGCTGCGCGTTTTCGTCCTGCGACCGGTTTTTCGTGGGATCCGGTTTGTTGAACGCGTCTTTTCCTTCCGTGGCGATAGCCCGTTCTTTGAAGGCTTCCGATTTCCAAGCGTCTGGATCGAGCACGGCAGTGATGCCGGTCGTGCATTGCCTGGTCTCGAAGCTAGGCAAACCGCCGATCAGTCCTTCGGCCCATTTCGGCGGGCTGTAGGCACTGGCCCGGTTGATTGCTAGTCGACGTGGATAGACCGAGAGCGTTTCTGGATTCATGCCGCCTACCACGCGGAGGTAATTGGGATGACCCGTTTCGGCCAGTTCTCCATGCAGGGAGGCCGCAAGATTCCCGAAGAAGGCGGTCAGCTCGCTTCTGTAGAGCTTGAGACCGACGAGGATCGGATTCAGATTGCGGGCGAAGGGATCGACCGCCCGCAACAGCGGCGGGAATTCGTCGCGGAAGAGCTTGCGGAAGGCGGCGAAACCGGTCGGGGCCCGTCTGATCACCGGTGCCAGGCCTTCGAACAGCGCCTTCGATTCCGGCGCCAGCTTCGAGAGCGAGATCAGCGTCGGCGAGAGCTGTTCCGCCGCCGGCACCAGCTGCCGCATCAGCGGGTCGGCCTTGACCGAGAAGCCTTTGAGGCGGTTGAAGGTCAGCTGCGACTCGTCGAGGAAGGTCGGGAAGGCGCGGAAGAGGGCTTCGATGTCGCGGTCGCGTTGGGCGGTGGTCGAGAAGACCGCGTTGGAGCTGCGAATCAGGTTCGCCAGCTCGCCGTTCTGCCCGCGCAGCGACTGGAAGGTGGTGGCGCCGTTGCGGAAGAGCTGGCCGACCGCAAGGCGCTGGCTGTCGAGGACGCGGAAGAGTTTGTCGAGTTCGGTGAAGGTCGGTTCGAGGCTGCCGAGGGCGTAGGAGAGGCTCTGGCCCTGGCCGTTGATCGCGACGGCGGCTTCCTGCATCCATTCCTGGAAGGCGGCGCGGGTGGGGGCGTCGAAGGTGCGGAAGATCTCGTCGAGCTGGACCGATTCGGCGATGTTGGCCTCGGGCAGGGTGCCGCCGTCGGCCAGTTCCGAGCCCTCCCGCGAGCCCGGCGTCAGTTCGATGTAGGTCTCGCCGAGCAGCGTCTTCGTGCGCAGGATCGCTCGGGTCGACTCGGGCAGCGGCGCATAGCGGTCGTCGATCGCCGCCGTGACCAGCGCCTGCTTGCCGTTCGGCGCCAGGGCGATGCTCTGCACTTTGCCGACGTTGACGCCGGAGATGCGGACGTCTGACTGTTCGGCCAGCTGGGTCGCCTCGTTGAAGGGGATCTTGACCTCGTAGGTCTTGGCGCGGAACGGGGTCGGGCCGCCGAAGGTGACCCAGAGGAAGAGCAGGATCCCGAAGCAGGAGAGCGCAAAGCCGGTGATGACGAGGAGCTGGGTGGTGCTGGGGGCTCGCTTGCTCATTTCCCACCACCCGTGTTGGCGATGTATTCGCAGGTGTTGCCAGGTTCCTGGGTCTTGAAGGGGACGGTGATTTCAGTTTTCCGCGGGATCTGCAGCGTTTCAAGCAGCGTTTCGAGGAATGGGCGGCCTTGTAGAGCCTGGTTTTTGGCTTCGCCGTAGCCGAGCGAAGAGCCGGTGCAAGAGATCAGCACGAGACCACGGAGGATCGGTCCGCCGGCGTCCTGGAGATTGAAGGCCGCGTTGAAGTCGTGGTTCAGCCAGGGCAGGTAGAAGAGGTAGCTCTCTTTGCCTTTCGGCTTGTAGGTCAGCTCGTTGAGGAAGGAGTTGAAGCCGGTCAGCGAGTTGCCGAAGCTGCGCACGGTCTGTTCGAACGGTTCGGCGGCTTCGGCGCTGTGGGTCAGCAGCGGCCGAACTTCGCGGGTGAAGGGGCGGATCTGATCGCGGATCGGGGCGGTGGTTTCGGCGAAAAGCTGCTCGGTCGCCCGGAAGGCCGGGGTCAGCGCCTGCGCCTGCGGGATCAGCTTGACCAGGCTCGGGTAGGCGACCTGCGAGAAACGGCTGGAGCTGGCGAGGCCGGCTTTCGCGGCTTCGAGGGAGGCGGGGAATTCGCGGAAGGCCTCCTGCACCGATTCCTGCTGGTTGGCGAAGTTGCCCAGCGCGGCTTTCGAGGAGGTGACGAAGCGCTTGACCGAGTCTTCGCGGCGGGCGAGTTCGGTGGTCAGCAGGTTGAAGTCGTGGATCACCCGCGAGAGGGCGACGTGGCGGGAGGCGACCGCTTTGTTCAGCTTCGCCGTGTAGTGGACGAAGGGGCCGAAGCGGCGCAGAGCGTTGCCGAGCTGCTTGCCGCGGCCTCCTATTCCCTGGGCACCACCCGCGACGAGCAACTGCAGGTACTGGCGAGTGTCGGCGTCGAGGGTGTTGAGGAAGGCGTCGAGGTTGGTGTTCGGTTCGGTCTGGCCGAGGGTGAATTCGGCGCCGTCTTCGACGTGGCCCTTTTCTTCACCCGGTTGGATCTCGACGACCATGTCGTTGAGGTTCGTTTTCGGCCGCAGCAGGAAGCTGGCGTCGGGGTGGATCAGCTTCATGTACTTCGGCTCGATGTCCATGCCGACGACCGCATGGCCGTTGTCGAGGTCGACCGAAGTGACCTTGCCGATCTGGATCCCGGCGACGTCGACGGCCTGGCCCTGGCCCGGCGTCACCGCCTGGGCGGTCGAGAACTGGGCGGAGATGTGTTCGAATTCTTCGCCGACCACCGGCAGCCAGGCCGGCAGCGACGCTTTCTGCTGGGTGAAGATTCCGAGCATCATCGCGATCCCGGCGATGGCGAGGACGATGATCGCGATCGTGTCTTTGCGCTTGCCGCGCGCCTGCCGTGACAGCCAGGCACGGAAGTGCGTGAAGCGGTTGGTCTTTCTCGTCGGCTCGCTCATGGCTGTGCCCCTGCAACCGAGGGTGAGGCGGGGCCGACCTGACCGAGCGGACCGTTTACGTCGGGGACGGGGTTGGTGTAACAGCGGACTTCGGGCTTGAGAGGGGGCCTCCCGGCGAGCTGAGGCTGCGTCCCTTGAGGCTCTTCGATGGTATGGGCGTAGTTGACGGCGTCGCTGAGGGTGTCTTTGTTCCCGAACGGATTCGGTTCTCCCACCAGTACGGGCCCTCCCCCGACCTGCGCCCGCGAGTAAGGCCCGTTGCCGTCGAAATTCTGCGCCATCCCGGCGAAGTTGACGAGGTTGTAGAGGAACTCGCGGTAGTTGGGGCCGCCGGTGCTGAAGCGGTCGTTGATCACCTGGTCGCCGGTCGGGACCATCACCTTGCTGGTACAGAGGCTGAGCTGATTGAGCTGCGGCAGGGTGATCTTCTTACCGGCGAGGGCGGCGCCCGCGAGGCCCGGCGTCGATTCCTGCAGCAGCTTGACGGCGCCGCCCGCCTCCCTGGCGGAGAGCAGCGGACGGATCTGGGCCAGGAACGGTTTCGAGGCGCTGATCAGGCCGGGCAACTCGGCCACCGCCGGGCGCAGCTCGATCGCGTAGGTGCGCAGCGGCGGCAGCGTGCGGTTGAGGCTGACGAGGGAAGCGTGGGTGACGCGCAGGGTCGGCGCCAACAGCCGCACCGTCGCCGAGAGGTTGGTCGACTGGTTGGCGAGGGCGCCGGTGAAGATGTCGAAGTTCTCGATCAGCCCTTGGAGGTCGCGCTGGCGGTTGGCGAGGGCGCCGAAGGCACGGCCCGAGCTGGAGACGAGCTTCGCGAGGTCGCGCTGCTGGGTCCCGGTCAGGGCCTCGGCGACCTGGGCGCTGTAGCGGCCGGCTTCGCCGCCGTACTTGAAGGCGTCGTTGAGCGCTTCCGCCCCGCTGCGGCCTTTCACCTCCGGCAGCTGCGTCTTGTCTTCGGCGGCCGTCGGCTTGTTGGTCAGCGCCTTGCCGTAGCCCTCGAGCAGGCGGCCGAGGTCGGCGCGGACGGGCGACTGCAGCGCGCTGAGGACTTCGTCGATCTGGACCGCGGTCGAGGTGTGGCTGACCGGGATCGTGCCGCCGCTGTCCATCTCCGGCGCGCTGGGGCTGCCGGGGTCGAGTTCGACGAAGAAGTTGCCCTCGAGGAAGATCCGCGGCCGGATCGAGGCGAAGGCGTCGTCGTGGATCGGCCGGCCGGAGCCGTCGACGGTGAAGGTGACGGTGGTGTTGTCGCCGTCGCGGCTGGTCGAGATCACTTTGCCGACGTCGACGCCGGCGACCCGCACCGGCGAGTTGGTCGCGATGTTGGCCGAGTTCGAGAAGGTCGCCTTGACCTCGTAGCCGTGACTGGTGAACGGCACGTGTTTGGTGAAAGCCAGGTAGGGGCCGATCGTGAAGATGAGGATGAAGATGATCGCGATCGTCACGTTGCTCGGGCGCCAGCCGAAGCGCCCGCCCTTGGCAGCCTGCGCGCGCCTGTCTCGCTCCGGCAGCCGGCTCATCCTTCACCTTCCTGGGTGTCCGTCGTCGTCCCCCAAAGCGGGGCCTCGCCGATCTTGAGCTGCCCCGGGATGTATTTCTCGTTGCCGGCTTCGCAGACGTTTTCCTGACCGGGCGCAGCGGTTCGCGGCAGCGGGTTGTAGTGAAGGTGGTTTGCCCGGTTGCCTGCCTCGTTAGCCGGGGCGCCCGCGAACGTGCTCTCGCTGTTCGGGCCTTCCGGTGGAGCGTAGGAAATGAACTGGAGCCAGTTGCCGTTGCTGTTGCCCTGGCTGGCCGCGCTGGCGAGGCTGCGGAAGGTCAGCGACCAGTAATGGCAGACGGTCTGACTCGGGACGACGTAGATCAGCGACGGCTTCAGTACGCGGTTGGTGTCGGTGAGGAGTTCGAGGCCGTTGATCGTGCCCGGGGCTTCCTGGAAATCGACCAACGCTTCCGCGGTCGGCGGCAGCTGCTCGTTGAGGACCGGGGAGGCGTTGAGGACCGGGATGCCGGCGTGCAGAGATTCGGCGATCACCGGTGAGGTCCGTGCCAAGGCTTTCACGCCCGGGCGCAGGGCGGTGAAGAACCGCGCCGAGTCGACCAGGAACGGCCGCACCGCCGGCAGGTCGGCGTTGACCTCGTCGAGCGTCGGCGGGCTCTTTTCGATCGTTTCCTGGATGTAGGGCCGGGAGACGCGGGCGAAGGCGGCGAAGGTGCGATCGAGGGCTCCGAACATGCTCGCCTGCGTCTCCGCCACCGGGGCCACGGTTGCGGAGAGGGCCTCGAGCGAGCGCCAGAAGCCGGCGAAGTTCGAGCTCGGTTCGACGATCTTGCGGAGGACAGGCTGGCCGCTGACGACGGCGCGGCGCAGGGCGCCGAAGGCTTCGTTCAGCTGCGGCCCGCGGCCCGCCAGCGCGTTGCCGAAGCCGGCCAGGTTCTGCCGGATCGCCTTCCGGGTCGGTTCGTCGAACATGTCGAAGAACTCGTCGATGTCGACCGGTTCCGGGTGGCTGGCGGTGACCGGGATCGTTTCGCCGGCTTCGAACCCCTTCTTCGATTCACCGGGGGTGACCTGGAGGAACTTGAGCCCGAGCGCGGACTTCGGCCGCACCGTGATCGTCGAGTCGACCGGCAGCGGTTCGGCGCTCTTGTCGAGGCTGAGCGAGAGTTCGGCCGCGACCCTGCCGTCGCTGAGGTGGACCGGGACCACCTTCTTGACGATGCCGACGCGGACGCCGCCGATCCGCACCTCGTTGCCTTTGACCAGGGCGTCGGCGTTCGGCACCCGCGCCTTCAGGTTGTAGGTGGAGACGAAGGGCAGGCCGTTGTTGGCGTTGTAGGCGAGGAAGACCGCGACAATGACGACCAGCACCGTGACCGCGCCGACCAGGATCGGGTTGCTGGCGACGCCGCTGATTCCGCTGCGGTTCCTCATGGGCCCAGGAGGTAGTCGAGGAGCGGCTTGGTCCCGCTGCCGGTTTCAGAGGCTTCCGCAACTTCGGCTTCGCCTTCTTCTTCCGCTTCGCCTTCTTCCGGCGCGGTAGTGTCGCTCTGGCCGACGCCGATCGCCGGACCCGGCGCAACTCCGGTGCCGCCGTTCCGTTCTTCGAAACTGTGCTGCAGCAGGCTGAACAGCTGGGCGGCGCTGGTGGAAGCACCTTCGGAGATGCCCGGCCCATGGAACCTGGAGCTGCATCCACCTCCTTCTTGTCCACCCCTGTTGGCCTGATATGAGGTGCAGACGGACAAGGTCACCCGGGTGCGGCCGAAGTGCCCGTACTGATCGAAACCGTTGAGCGAGGCGGTGGTGTTGTAGATCAGTTCGGTGAGGCCGTCCCAGCCTTTCGACTGTTTCAGGTCCACCAGCAGCTTCGCCAGTTCTCCGGTCGGCACCACGCCCGACTTCGCCAGGACGGCGGCTTTGCGCACTACCGGGTCGGCTTTGGCGAATTCCGGCCCGGAGGCTTCGGCGGCGTTGCCGAGGCTCTTCAGCGAGACGGTCAGCGCTTCGGAGAACGGCGTCAGGGTCCGGGTCGCGTCGGTCAGCGAGGGGGCGGCGGTGCCGAAATCTTCGAACAGCGGCGCGCCGGCGTCGGAGAAGGTCTTCAGGCTGACCATCGTCTTGCGGAATTCGCGCAGGAAGGTGGGGAATTTCTGCAGCGCCTCTTCCAGTTCCGGCCCCTTTTCCGAGCTCGCCTCGGCGGCGGCGCCGGCGTTGGTGAAGAAGCCGGCGACGTGTTCGCGCTCGCGCGAGAGCGGACCGAGGATTTCCTCCGAGTTGCTCGCCAGCTGCGCCAGCTGATTGCGCTGAGCGGAAAGGACCCCGAAGAAGCGGTCGACGTCACGCAGGACCGGGTTTGCCCGCTTGACCAGGACCTTGATGTCTTCGCCGCGGCCGCCGAGGCCGGCGCCGAGTTCGTTGAGGATCAGCCGGAAGCGCTGCGCGTAGGGGAGCGTGTAGATGTCGTTGATCAGGTCCGGGTCGACGCTGGTGCCGTTGTTGCCCAGCGGCAGCAGGTACTCCCCTTCGCCGGCTTCGCCGTCGGGGATCTGCTTCAGCGGCGGCGGCGGCTCGCTGCCGGGCGCACGCGGCAGGGTCGTCCGGCAGTCGACGAACTTCTCGCCGATCAGCGACTGCGGCCGGATCAGGCAGCTGGCGTCCTGGCGGAAGTCCTGGAAGCCCGGGTCGGTGATGTCCATGACGATCACCGCCTTGCCGGCCTTCTTCACCGCCTTGCCGTTCCGGTAGGCGACGGTGTCCTCGGGCATCGTCACGTTGACCGATTCGATCGTGCCGACGTTGGCGCCGGCCACCCGGACCTGCTCGCCTTTGACCATGAAGCCGCCGTTGTCGAAGATCGCCCGCACCCGGTAGCCGCCGCTGGAATCGCCGCCGCTCACCAGCAGGACGACGAGGACGATCGCCGCCACTACCGCCGCCGCGAGTATCAGGCGTTTGATCATGGTCCGGGGGGCACGTCGGCCGGGTTGCATTCAGAGGAGTCGACGCTGTCGCCGCCGACCCACGGATTGGAACCATCGGGGGCCGGCTGGGTAGCGCCACCCGGGCAGCGGCGATGGGTGTGGACGTCTTCGAACGGGGCGAACTGTTCCGATTTGCTGATCGGTTCCAGTTCGGAGCTGCCGGCGTTGTAGCGGAAGAGGTTCTGGCCGGCGGTAACGGCTCTCACGTAATGCCCGTTGCCGTCGTAGTAGCCCGCCACCTGCCCGAGCTTGCTGAGGCCGTTGAAGAAGTCGGGCGTGTAGGCGCGGATGAAGTTGAGGTTCGGCTGGAAGTCGGCGATCGCCTGTTCGGAGTGCGGGAAGGCATTCGAGGCAAGGCGCTGGACCTGCGGCAGCGTCGCCAGCAGGTCGGCGGCGTCGTTTGCCTTCCCCGGTCGCGAGACGACGAGGCGCAGGTTGTGGGTGAAGGGGACGAGTTTCTGGAAAACCGGCCGCAGTTCGGCGAGGAAGGGCGCCAGGTCCTTCGTCGCCGGCTTCGCCGTTTCGACCAGCGGTTCGAGGTCGTCGAGAGCGGCGCGGAGGTTGACGAAGGTGGTGTTCGACTGGCGCAGCACCGGCGGCAGCTCGCGCAGCGTCGCGTCGAAGTTTTCGTTCTGGCTGGCGATCGCGTCGAAGGCGGTAGTGGCGTTGGTGACCGCGCTCGAGAGCTGTTCGCCGCGGCCCGCGACCGCCGTAGTCAGCCGCGAGGAGCTGACGATGAAGCGCGAGAGCAGGCGCTGGTCGGCGTTCAGTTCGCGGGCGAAGGCGCCGGTCCGGTTAAGGGCGGTGCCGAAGTATTTGTAGGCCTCGTTGGCCTTTTTCCCCTGGCCGGAGTAGATCGCCGCGTTGCCCTTGATGAAGTTGGCGAGGCCCTGTCGCACCCGCGGCGGGAAGGTGTTGAAGAGCTGGTCGATGTCGACCGGCGTCGTCGTCGAGGAGAGGCCGAGTTCGGCCCCGTCATCGAGGGCCGGGCTGCTGTTGGGGCCAGGGCTGATCGAGACGTAGTGGTTGGCGACGCCGGAAAGCGAAGTCGCGCGAATCGTCGCCGTCGTCCCTTCGTGCAGCTCCTGATCCACTTCGACGTGGACCTCGGCGAGGTTGTCGTCGCTGAGGCCGATGCTTTCGACCGAGCCGACCGGCGAGCCGCCGATCAGCACCTGGTTGTCGGGCACCAGCTGGCCGGCGTTCTGGAACACCAGGGTGTACTTGTGACCCCCACCGCCGCTGAAGAAGACGACCGCGAGCACGATCACCGCCACCGCGAGCGCGGCGATCACCGCGATCCGCGCTGGGGTGGTCCCCCGGCTGGCAGTCGGTTTAGTCTCCTCGCCTAAGGGTTTGGCAGCCACAAATAGTCGCTTGCTTTCAGGTTCTCCGGTCCCTCCGACCCGGCAGAACGGCTGCAAGATCGTATCCGAGGGGGTCCCTGCCAAGCCCCCGGTGAGCAGGGACTTAACTGGAAATCAACGCGTTTGTTCAGGACCTAGACGCTGAATTTGGGGATCACCCGCGCCAGCGGCTTCGGCAGCCACCAGACGCGGTCGCCGAGCAGCAGCATCAACGCCGGCAGGAGGACGATCCGCACCACGGTCGCGTCGAGGATGACCGCGACCGTCAGCCCGACGCCGAGCTGGCTGACCGTGGCGATCGGGGCGCCGGCGAAGACGATGAAGACGGCCATCATGATCGCCGCCGCGCCGGTGATCACGCCGGCGGTGCGCTCGAGCCCGAAGTTGACCGCGGCGGCGTTGTCGCCGTGGGTGTCGTAGTGCTCGCGTATGCGGCTGAGGAGGAAGACCGCGTAATCGATCGAGAGGCCGAAGACGAGGCCGAAGATCAAGGTCGCCCCGACCGCGTCGACGTAGTTGTGCCCGCCGAGGGGCCAGTCCTCGGGGATGTCGGAGAGGACGGTGAGGACGCCGAAGGCGACCGCCACGGTCAGCAGATTGAGTCCGACTGCGATCGCGGCCAGCGGCAGCGCCCGCAGGACGATCATCAGCATCAGGAAGGTGGCCACCGTGATCGCGATGACGATCCACGGGATCCGCGCCCGGGTGACGTGGCTGTAGTCGTTCAGCTGGGCGGCGCCGCCGGCGACCCCGGTGGTCAGGTCAGCTTCGTCGGAGAGCAGGGCGGCGTCGCCGTTGAGCTTCTTGTTCAGCCGGATCGAGCCGGGGGTGTTGAAGCTGTAGTCGGAGACGACCAGCATCGTCGCCGCCTGGCCGCCGTTGCGCAGGTCGATCGTTTCGCTGATCTTTTCGCGCGTTTCCGGCGGCGTCCCGTCGAGCGCCGAGAGGACGAAGTAGCCGGAGTTGAAGAGCCCCGGGGTCGACTCCGCGACGCGCGTCGCCTGGCGGTTGATCCGCGCCTTGCCTTCCAGCACCTGCACGCTTGCTTCTTCGAGCCCGCTTTCCAGCGGCGCGCTTTCTTCGACTCCACCGAGCAGGCCGTCCGCCAGCGCTTCGGCGCCGTCGTCGAGGCGGTCGATCCCGTCAACCAGCGCTTCGGCGCCGCCGCTGAGGCGGGAGAGGCCCTTGCCCAGCGTCTCCGCGGCGTTCGCCAGCCGGTTTGCCCCGGCGGCCAGCTTGGTGCTGCCGCTTTCCAGTTTTTCCAGGCCTTCGGTCAGCTTTGCGGCGCCGTTGCCGACTTTTTCCAGTTCCTTGATCGCTGAGACCAGCGTGTCGGTGATGTGCTTGGCGTCATCAGCGTCGCCCAGCAGGCGTTCCTGCAGCGCGACCAGTTCGGTCGGCAGGCCGGCGTAGGGCTCGATCTCTGGCGTGCTTGGAATCGGGTCGTAGGGAGTGCCGGAGACAGGGTCGGTGCCGCTGACCGCCGCCGCGGCCCGCCGCACCGCTTCCAGCGTTGGCGTGTATTCGGGGTCCTCTTTGCCGACCGTCATCGCCTGCAGTTTCGCCAGTGCTTCTTTCAGCTGTTCGTCTGCCACTTTCGCGGCGTCGATCAGTTCCGGCAGTTTTTCGTTTCCGTCTGCTTCAGTCGACTTCTGCAGCTTTTCGGAGCGGTGCTGGGCGTTGGCGCGGAGCCCCGGCACGAAGCTGACCTTCAGCGCCAGCTTGATCTGCAGCGCCCCCAGCGTCGCGGTTTCCTGCGCGCTAGCCAGCCGTTCGGCGCCTTTGGCGAATTTGTCGAGAGCTTCGATCGCGCGCTCACTGCCGCCCGTCGCCCGGCTCAACCCGTTGGCGATCAGCTGCGCTCCTTTGCCGGCCCGGCCCGCTCCGGTAGCCAGCAGCCCGGCGCCGTTACTGGCTTCGCTGATGCCTTCCCGCAGCTGCCCGACCCCGCCGGCGGCGACCGCGAGGCTGCGACCGAGCTTGCCGAGCTGCTTGATCAGCCCGTAGTTGCCTTTCTGGGAGAGGATCGCGTTGCCGAGGTCTCGCAGCCGGTCGACCCGTTTGGTCGCCCGGCCCGGCCCGATCACCGCCTGCACGCCCGGCGTCTTCGCCAGCTTGCGCTGGAAGCTGTTGATCGCGGCCAGGTTCTTGGCGCTGGTGATCGGTCCTTCCCTGGAGACGGCGACGATCTGGAAGGGAGCGTCCCAGCCCTGCCCGATCGTATGGTCGACGAGTTCGGCGTCCAGTCGTGCGGCGTTGTCCCTCGGCAGCTGTTCGGGGCTCGGCGGTCCGGTCTTCAGCCCGATCGCCGGCCCGGCCAAGACCAGCAAGAGCAGCCCGATCAGAAGCGTCGCCAGCGCCGGTTTGCGCAGCGCCGCGCTGACGAAGAGCATCAGCCTGGAGCGGCCCTCCCTCGGAGCGCCGCCGATCCGCCAAAGGTTGACCCGCTGCCCGACCAGGGTGAGGATCGCCGGCCCGCAGACGGTGGCGACGGTGACGCTGAGGATCACCACCATGCAGACCGTCCCCGCCAGCGAGGCGAGCAGCGCCCCCGGCAGGAGGAACAGCGAGACGATCATCGAGAGCAGCAGCGTGCTGCCAGCGAAGATCACGGTCCGGCCCGCGTGAAGGCGGGTCAACCGCGCTGCGTCGATCGGCGCTGTCCCCGCCGCCAGCTCCTCGCGGAAGCGCGAGACCAGCAGCAGCGAGTAGTCAACACCCAGCGCCAGCCCCATCATCGAGCAGACCGTGAGGGCAAAGGCGTCGATCTCGAACCAACCGGTGAAGAAGTAGAGGATGCCGCGCGAGGCGATCACGGTGATCGCGCCGAAGGCAAGCGGGATCGCCGCCGCCAGCGGGGAGCGGAAGACGAGCAGGAGGATGACCAACAGGAACGGCAAGGCAAGGAGCTCGCCCCGGCGGGTGGCGTCGATGCTTTCGTCCTGGATCGCTCGCGAGAGGCTCGCGTAGCCGGTCTGGGTCACGCGCACGGGATCGTGGATCGTCTCCTCGAGGACGTTCTTCAGGTGCGGCACGGTGTCGTTGACCGCGGTGCGGGTGTCGACGTGGAAGTCGGCGAGGACGAGGGCGCGGTCGGGCTCGGGGCGCAGCCGCTGGACGGCGCCGGTGTCCCAGGGAGACAGCGTCGTTACCCGCGGATCGCGCCGCAGGGCGCGGATCATTTCCGGCCCCTGACGGTCGATCGCTTTGGCGGGGCCCTGCAGCAGGATCGCGAACGGAGCCGAGGGGCCGAAGTGGTCACGAAGGATTTCGTTGCCGCGCAGGGATTCGGTGCCGGGGACGTCAAGGGTGGTCGGGTCGAGGCGGTCCTCGACTCCGCCGCCGATCACCCCGAGGGCGATCAGGATGATCGCCGCAATCGCGAGGACCCCGCGCGGATGCCGGAGTAGCAGCGGCTGGTCATGCCGCGCCCCTCTTCTCGAGGACTTCACACTCCCCCTGCCGATCCGCCTGCGCACGGCTGGTAGTTTGGCGGTACGGCCAACGGGAGGGAGGATTTTGTGCGGAAGACTCTGTTAAGGGTGCACGTGTTAGCTGGGGTGGTCCTGCTTGTCGCAGCCACGTCGGCAGCGGCAATCGTGCTGCACGCCTCCAATCTCGTGATCACCACCGATGGCGGCTTCACCCCGACGACGCTGCCGAAGAAGGGCTTCGCGCCGATCAAGCTGCACGGCTTCGGCAAAATCGCGACCGAGGACGGCTCGCCGCCGCCGGTGCTGGAAACGGTGACGATCTGGTTCGACAAGAACGGCAAGGTCGAGACCCGCGGCCTGCCCACCTGCACCCCCGGCAAACTGGCGGCAACGACGACTCCGCAGGCGCGCAAGCTCTGTCCCGGCGCGATCATCGGCAAAGGCTTCGGCAAGGCCGTCGTCAACTTCCCCGAACAGGGACCGATCCCCGCTTCCTCGCCGATCACCCTCTTCAATGCCAAGCCCAAACACGGCAACCCGGTGGTGCTCGCGCACGCTCACCTGACGGTTCCGGGCCCGACCACGTTTGTCGTCCCGATCGAGATCCAGAAGGTCCACGACGGGCGCTACGGGTTCAAGACCGTCGCCAAAATCCCCCGGATCGCGGGCGGTTACGGAATCCCGCTCTACGCCCGGATCAGCGTCGGCCGCGAATGGCAGTACAAGGGCAAGACCCTGAGCTACGCCAACGCCGGCTGCCCCGACGGTCGCCTGCAGGCCAAAGGGCAATTCAAGTTCAAAGACGGCACCTTCTTGCAAGGTTCCGTGTTCAAACGATGCAAGGGGAAGTGACCTGAGAGGACGACTGCGCAAGATCGCCGCTTCCGCCGCCCTGCTGGCGGTCGGCATCTGCGCGAGCGCCTATGCGATCACCGCTGAAATCGGACCGGTCTGGGTCAGCGCCACGGCAACGCTGAAGCCGCGAGAGCTGCCGGCCCACGGCAACGCGCCGGTCTTCCTCAAGAGCGTCACCCGCGTCGGCAGTCGTGACGGCTCGACGCCGCCGACCCTGCAGACGCTGCTCTTCTGGCTCGACAAAAACGGCACCATCGACACCAAAGGCCTGCCGACCTGCACGAGCGCCAAGCTCGAAGGGACCACGCCCGCGCAGGCCCGCCAGCGCTGTAGCGGCGCTCTCGTCGGCAAGGGGACCGGAAAGGCGCTGGTGACGATGCCGGGCCGGCCGCCGTTCACGATCACCACCCCCCTTTCCTTCTTCAACGGTCGCCCTGACGCTGGCCGTCCAACTTTGATCGCCCACGCTTACGAGACGGTGCCGGCGCCGAAAACGCTGCTCGTCCCGATCACGATCGAACGGGTTTCGAAGGGTCGCTACGGCTTCCGGGCTGAAGTCCAGATGCCGGAGATCGCCGGCGGCGACGGCGCCGCTGTCCTCGCCGAAGCGACGATCGGCGCCGTGCGCAAGCGCGGCGGCCGCGAAGTCGGCTACATCAACGCCCACTGCGCCGGCGGGCGGCTCCAGGTCCAGGGCAGCGCCCGGTTCACCAACGGTGACTACTTCCCGGTGACCCTGACCTCGCCATGCCACTTGCCAAGGTAGCCCGAGCCCTCGTTCTGGCGCTGGCGCTTACCGCGCTTGTCGCCGCTTCGGCAACCGGGGACGAGGCGCTGGTCGAAGTCAACAACATCGCCCTCCGGGCCGACGGGGGGTTCCAACCGCAGACCCTGCCGAAGCGGCGCTTCGCCCCGATCGACTTCCAGGGCCACATCGATATTTCCCCCCGACACGGACGGCCGCTGCCGCCGCTGCAGCAGGCGCTGATCGACTTCGATCGCGACGGCCGCCTCAACGTCGCCGGCCTGCCGACCTGCGCCCCGGAAACGATCGCCCAGCTGGGCACGGCAGAAGCGCGACGGACCTGCCGCGGGGCGATCGTCGGCACCGGCCACGTCGCCGCCGCGATCGCTTTCCCCGGCGGCGCGGTCCAAACCAGCTCGGCGTTGACGATCTTCAACGGCCCGCCTCTGGCCACCGGCCCGAGCGTCATCCTCCACGCCCGCACCGTCGTTCCCACCCCCGAGATCTACGCGATCGTCGTCCCGATCGAACGGCGCCGAGGCGGCTTCCGCTACCGCGCCCGGATCGACCTGCCGCCGCTGGCAGGCGGCCTCGGCGCCCTCACCCACATCGACGCCAAGATCGGCCGCCGCTACCGCGCCGCCGGCCGTCTTCGCAGCTACGTCTCCGCCCGCTGCAGCGACAACGTCCTCCAGACCCACGGCCGCTTCACCTTCGCCGACGGCACCGTGATCTCAGGGCTGGTCGAAAAGTACTGCAACGACATGTAGCGAGATCGGGGTTGAGTGGGCCGTGTTGGGCTCGAACCAACGACCTTGAGATTAAGAGTCTCCTGCTCTACCAACTGAGCTAACGGCCCGGGGACGGGCAAGTATAGGAAGGTCGGGCGCTCTGGTGACGGGCAGCCGCCGCGGCGGCTATTCGCTCAGCCCGGTGCCGCTGCCGAAGGCGCCGCTCAGCGGGCTGGCGGGGTTTTCCAGGCTTTCGGGATTGCCGCCGTTCCCGTTCGCGGCGGCTTTTTCAGCGGCGGTGGCGCGCTTGCGTTCTTGCTGGAATTTTTCCGCGTTTTTCTTCACTTCTTCCAGCTGTTTCTCGAGCTGTTCGCGTTCGAATTTGGCCCGCGTCAATTTCGCCGCTTCGGCCTGCGCCGCTTCGGCGGCTTTGAAGTCGCCGGTGAAGTAGGTGTAGAGGGCGAGGGTGCTGTAGGAGTTCAGCGTCGGGCGCTGGTCGGCGACGATTTTCTGCGCTTCCGTTGCCGCTTCGATGTTCCGCTGCGCTTCATCATAGGTGCGGGAGCGTTCCGCCAGCGAGAGCAGCGCCGGGGCGACCAGCTGGGCGGTGCCGGCGGCGGGTTCGTCGGTCACCTCCAGGTATTCCGACCAGTAGGAGCTGGCGAGCCGGTACTGCTGCAGCGCGTTCGTCAGGTCCTCTTCGTCGGGTTCGAGCGAGAGCAGGCTGTTGCCGGCGGTCACCCGGGCGCGGGCCAGGCCTTCCAGCAGCTTCGGATCTTCGGGATCCTTTTTCAGTTTCGCTTCCAGCTTTTCGGCCTGTTCTTCGTAGGGCTTGGCGACTTCGCCGGAGCTGCTGCCTCCGCCGCCGTTGAAGATTTCGCCGATGTTGAGCGGGCCGACGACGAGGAAGAGGCTCGCGCCCATGAGGACGGCGAGGATCGCGTAGACGACCTTGACGGCAGTCTTCCGCCGCCCCCTCTGGAGGTCGAACAACATCCTGTGCTCGTCCTGCGCCATCCTCTCCCTCTCTACTCCTGCGGTGAGGGCGTGGCCATGCCGCTTCCTTCGCGCGGCCTGCCCAAAACCCGTGCGAGGACGATACTCAACTCATACAGAACAAGCAGCGGAACCATCTCAATGAGCATCGTGATCGGGTCGACCCCGGGCAGGGCAGCGGCGACGATTGCGATCACCAGGTAGGCGTAGCGGCGGTTCTTGCTCAACTGCTCGACGCTGACGATGCCGAGCCGGGTGACGGCGATGATCGCCAGCGGCAATTGGAAGATCAGGCCGCAGGCGATCTCGGTCATCGAGAAGAAGCCGTAGTAGTCGCGCGCCCGGAGCTGGACGTTGAACTGGTCGTCGTTGAAGTTGAGCAGGAAGTGGACGGCGGCCGGCATCACCACGAAATAAGCGAAGGCGATGCCGACGAGGAAGAGGACCGGGAAGAGCAGCAGGATCGGCAGCACCACCTTTTTCTCCACCTCGCTGAAGGCCGGCAGGATGTAGGCGTAGAGCTGCCAGAGGACGATCGGCAGCGAGAGCACGATCGCGCCATAGGCAGAAACGGTGAGGGTCGTCGTAAACGGCTCGGTCACCCCAAAGGTGATCAGCCGGTCATGATCGGACGGCAACGGCCCCTGAGCGATCTCCAGCAGCACGTGGTTCTGCCAGAAGCAGAGCGCCAAGGCGACGCTGAAGACGATGATGCAGACGATCAGCCGCGAGCGCAGCTCGTCGAGGTGCTCGACCAGGGTGAGGTGGTCTTCATGCGAGACCGCCTTGACGCGAGGGGCCATCCTCGCGTCGCCTCAGCTTTGCTTGTTGCGGAGGATTTCCGCGTCGGCGGGATCGCCGTGGACCTTCGCCGACTCCGTCTCCAGCTTCGGCTTGTCGTCATCCTCGTGATCGTCGTGGTCGCCGCTGACCGAGCCTTTGAACTCGCGGATGCCTCGGCCGAGGCTGCGCCCCAGCTCCGGCAAGCGTTTCGGTCCGAAGACCAGCAGGGCAATGATGAGGACGATTGCGATCTCTGGAAGTCCGATGTTTCCTGGCATCTCGTCCATGGTAACGGTGCCGCGCCGCCCCCGGATCAGCTTTGTCGGAGTTTTAGATCCGGGCTGCGGGGTTCCGGGGGAGACAATGAGGCGAATTACGGATCAAAGAAACCCGCTGCTGGTGGATATTCACGGCATGGCAGAGCCGGGAACGAACAAGACCGCTGACCGCACGCTGCACATCTGTCCCGCCTGCGGGTCCAAGCTCGTGCAGCCGGTTTCCTGGCAGCAGGAAGAGGACCGCTACCGGTGGCGCGTCTGGCGGCGCTGCCCCGAGTGCGAGTGGGCCTGTGAGGCGGTCCACGACGAGGTCGCGATCGACGCCTTCGACGAGCAGCTCGACCTCGGCTCGCACGAACTCGCAAACGAGCTGCGCGCGCTCGAACACGCCAACATGAGCGAGATGGCCGAGTCGTTCATCCACGCCATCGCCAGCGACTTGATCACGGCGGACGACTTCCGGCTATAGCCCGGCTGCGCCCTTAGCTGTATCGCTGGACGACGCCGTCGGCGACGAGGGAGAGCAGCTGCCGCTGTTCGGGCTCAAAGCCGCTGCGCTCGAGGGCGTTCTTGGCGTCGGCGACCAGTTGCAGGGCGCGGGCGCGGACCCGGTCCAGGGCACCGGTCGCTTCGATCCGTTCGCAGATGGTCTCGGCCGCAGCCGAGTCGAGGGCGTGCAGGTCGAGCTCGCGGATGCTGGAGTCGCTCTTCGCCGCCTCGATCAGCGGCAGCGTGATCGTGCCGTCGAGCAGGTCGGTGCCGCGCGCCTTGCCGGTCCGCTCCGGCGGCCCGCTGACGTCGAGGACGTCGTCGAGCAGCTGGAAGGCAAGGCCGATCCCGGCGCCGAACTCGCGCAGCTCCGCGTCGTCGCGGCCAAGCAGGCAGGCGCACTCGAAGAGGCGCGCGGTCTTCAGTCGGCAGCGCTCGAGGTAGCGCTCTTCGCCGACCGCGAGGTCGAAGGCGTCGCGCCGCTGCGCCAGCTCCCCCCGCGCGAGGGCGACGGAGGCTTCGGCTAACAGCGCCACCGCGCGCGCGTCATCGGAGTCGGCAAGGAGGGCAAAGGCGCGGGAGAAGAGCAGGTCGCCGGTGGCGACGGCGCGCTCGCGTCCCGAGGTGGCGGCGACGGTCGGCAGCCCGCGCCGCAGCGGCGCGTCGTCGAGGACGTCGTCATGAACCAGCGTCGCCATGTGGACCAGCTCGATCGCGGCGGCGGCGCGGACCGCCCCCGCCCCTCCCTGCGGACCGGCGCAGAGGAGGACAAGCATCGGCCGCAGGCGCTTGCCACCCGCCTCCAGAGTCGCCGCGGCGTCCTCGCCCAGCATCTCGCCGTGGCCGGCAACCGCGGTGCGCAGCAGTTCCTCCACCTCGCCGAGCCGCGCCGGCAGCCAGCGGCTGGAGGCATCGAGGACCGCGGTCACCGGCGGCGGCACGGACGAGGGCCGGGTCATCACTCCGAGGTTTGGGGGACTATGACCCCCCGAAGTTCGGAGGAAGGCGCTGCGCTCACGCCCGGACGCCGCTGTGGATCGCGATGATCCCGCCGGCGAGGACCGTGTAGCGGACCGCTTTGAAGCCGGCGTGATCCAACTTCTCGGCCAGGCCGCGGGGGCTCGGGAAGCTGCGGACGGATTCGGGCAGGTAGGCGTAGGCCTCGGGATTGCTGGAGAAGGCGCCGAGCAGCGGCACGATACGGTCGAACCAGAGCGAGTAGAAGAGCGAGAGTGGCGGCCGGGTCGGCTGGGTGATCTCGAGGATGACGAGGCGGCCGCCGGGCTTCAGCACCCGCGCCATCTCGCGCAGGCCGCGGTCGAGGTCGGCGAGGTTGCGGACGCCGAAGCCGACCGTGACCGCGTCAAATCGCTCGCCGTCGTAGGGCAGCTCGAGCGCGTCGGCCCATTCGAAGCGGAGCCCGTCGGCGCCGCGCTCGGCCGCCTTCTCGCGTGCCAGGTCGAGCATCGGCTCGGAGAAGTCGCAGCCGACGACGTGACCGCCGGGCGTCACCAGTTTCGCCAGCTCCAGCGCCAGGTCGCCGGTGCCGCAGCAGACGTCCAGCGCCGAGCCGCCGGCGCGCAGCTGCGTTTGCGCCGCTGCGCGCTCGCGCCAGCGATGGTGCAGACCCGCCGTCATCAGCGAGTTGAGCGCGTCGTAGCGGCTCGCTACCCGGTCGAACATACGGTTCACCTGGCCGGCGAAATCCGGCGATTGGCGGTTGTCGTTGATCGTGTCCATGGGATTCGGGGGGCGGCCCCGTCCCGACCGCCCTGTCTAGTCGAGCGAGGACAGGAAGTCCGCGAGCTGTTCGATCTTCTTTGGCGGCAGCTCGCGGAAAGAGGGCATGATGCCCGGGCCGATTTCGACCGAGCGAATGATCGCAGCCCGCGGGATCCGGGAAGCGATATGGGTCAGTTCGGGACCGGGGCCGTTGTTGCCGTTCTCGCCCAGCTTGTGGCAGGCGAGGCAGCCCGATCCGGCGACGACCTCCTTGCCCTTCTCGTACTGCGGCGCGACTTTCATATCGATCTCGGTCGGCGAGCCGCCGGTGGCGCCGAGGTAGGTCAGGTAGGCCATCGCGATGATCGTCAGGCAGCCGGCGGTGGTCGCGATCGGGCGGCGCTCGGGGCGCCGCTCGGGATTGCGGTCGTAGAACGGCAACAGCAGGAGCAGGACCATGCAGATGGTCGGGACGCCGATCGTCGCCAGCGGAACCAACTCCGGCGGCTTGATCACGCGCAGGAGCTCGAAAAGGAAGAAGAAGTACCACTCGGGGCGCGGCACGTAGGTGGTCGAGGTCGGGTCCGCCTTCGGCCCCTGCTCGGCGCCGAGGATCAACGACATCGCGATGACTACGGCGACGACGATCAGCGCCATCATCGAGTCCTTCATCACCGCGTAGGGGAAGAACGGCTTCCCCTTCTTCTTCAGAAGCTCGTATTCCTCCAGGTACTTCTGCTTGTCCTGGGGCTTCATGCCGACGCCCCGTTGCCGCCCTCACCGGAGACGGGGGCACCGTCGACGCGGTTGCCGTTGACCCGGCCGTTGCCGTTGCCGCCGGCGTCAAGCTGGGCCAGCGGCGAGGCGCCTTTCGGCCGCTCGGCTTTCATCCACGGCGGCGCGGTGGTGCCGAGCTTGACGACCAGGTACATGTGGGCACCGATCAGGGCGATGATCGCCCCCGGCACCAGCAGCATGTGGATCGCGTAGAAGCGCGAGAGCGTGGTGGCACCGAGCTCGGGGCCGGCGCGGAGGAAGTCGCTCAGGTACGGACCCACCACGGGTCCGGTGCCGTTGATGTTGATGCCGACGATCGAGGCCCAGAAGGAGCGCTGGTCGAACGGCAGCAGGTAGCCGGTGAAGGCCATCGTCATCGTCAGGATCAGCAGCACCACGCCGATCACCCAGTTGAGCTCGCGCGGGTACTTGTAGGCGCCGAAGAAGAAGGTGCGCCCCATGTGCAGGAAGATCAGGATCACCATCAGGCTCGATCCCCACTTGTGCATGCCGTGGACGAACTGGCCGAGCGGGACATCGTTGTTGATGTGGGAGATCGAGGCGTAGGCCTGGGTCGCCGAAGGCGTGTAGTACATCGCCAGGAAGACGCCGGTCACGGCCTGGACGATGAAGGCGAAGAGCGTGGCGGAGCCGAGCGTGTAGAACCAGTTCGTCCCCTTCGGCACCTTGCGGTAGAGCATGCCGGTGAGGAAGCCGCTGGCGGCGAGGCGCTGGTCGACCCAGCCGAGGGCGTCGATTGGAGCCTCTTTGCCGCGTTCCAGCAGTCTGTCGCCGGCGCCCTGGCGCTCCGGCGGCGCGGTCTTCAGGTCGGTCGGCGCCTGCCCCTTCGGAGTACCGCCGAGGCCCGGCTTGCCGGGTTTGCGCAGCGGCGGCGGGACGAAGGAGTCCGGAATCTTCGGTTTCGGGAAGCTGGGCATCAGGGCGCGGGGAAGGTAGAGGGGCGCGGCGGGTAGAGGTATTCCCAGATCCCGCCGGTGAACTCGCCGGGATCGCGGGCCCGCACCGGATCGAGCTGGTTGGTGACGCTGAAGCGGGGGCCGATCTCGACCTGGCCCTTGCGGACGCGGGTCTGGAACTGGTCGAGCGGGCGCACCGGCGGGCCGCCGATCCGCTTGCCCTGGAAGTCGTAGACGCCACCGTGGCAGGGGCAGATGAAGTTGCCGGCAGCCTCGACGAAGCGAACCGGGCAGCCAAGGTGGGCGCAGCGGTTGGAGACGGCGACGAACTTGCCGGATTCTTCTTCCAGATCTTTGGAGCTTTTGCGCACGTACGCGGTGGTCTTGCCGGCGTCGCCGATCCCCTCGGTCTCGGTGAAGACAACCTGGCGGTAGGTGTCCTCGACGAAGTCGGAGACGGGGCCGACGGCCTCCCAGCGCTCCTTGCCGCGGTGGAAGATCGGGGCAACGGCGAAGCCGACGGCGGGCAGCACGATTCCGGCACCAGCCAGTCCTCCGAGCGCCTGCGCCCCGACCGTGAAGACGCGGCGGCGCGTCATCGACTCGCCCTCGAAATAGCCGGGCGGGTCGGGCTTCGCCCGCTCCTGCAATGGGGGCTCGTGAACCCCGTTTACCTGTTTCCCGTCGTCAGCCACAATCGATTCGCGTAGGGCTTTGAAGTCTATTGATTAGGGGCTGTGACTTGCGTCACACAGCTCCTAATCTCGGCAGAAGCTCAGCCGCCACAGGGGAGAGTTTCGTCCCGCCGCTACTTGACCCTTCCATGGAGAGCAGTCGAGACGCGAGAGAGAGGCTGGCCGGTGCCTGTGGCCTCTTGCTCCTCGGCGCCGTGGTTCTGCTGCTGGCCAAGGGCCTCTACCCCGCCTCTCTTCCTGTGAGCCGAAACCCGGACTTCGTCGACAACGTCTTCGACAACCGAGGCGTCCTCTGGGCGGCACGCCTGCTGCTGGTCTCGGCCGCGGGGGTCTTGGCAGTCGGCGGCATCTTCATCGTCGTCTCCATAGGCGTGCGGATGAAGAACCGGGAGTGGCTGCGACGTGCTGGACCGTTCGAGATTTCAGAGGGCCCGTTGCTGCATCAAAGCGAGGATGAGGCCCGCTTTTGGCGTCGAGCTGCCCTGGCAAGTCGAAAGGAAGCCGACGCTCTGCGGGATGACCTGCGGCGGTCGGAAGAGCTCCTGAGGGGGATTCGAAAAGGTGTCTAGCAGGCTTTTGTCTGCGCTATTCTGAGGCTGTCGGATCATGACGAAAGACGAATTGGACAAGAAGATCGACCGCAGGCTGGCGGAGAGTCGTGCCACGCTCGAGAAAGCCGACGCCTTTTTCCGTTGGTTCGATCGGGAAGCGCCGATCCACGAAGTCAGGACGGAGCGGGTCTTCCGAGAACTGCGCGACTCGGTTCGGCGCCGCTAGCCGCGTTAGTGCTGGCCAACCGCGATCTGTTTCGCAGCGGCGTGCCACAGAGCTGGGATCTCTTCGGGATGGCCCTCCGCCTGCAATCGGGCGCAGTTGCTGATCAGGTTGGAGAGGATGGCGATGGCGCGGGTGTCTCCGACGATGGCAAGGCGATCGAGGCCGAGGGCGTAGAGGTAGTCGCCGGCGAGGAGGGCGAGGTCGGTGTCGTGCCCGGCGAGGAGGCGGGGCTGCTCGTAGTGGAGGAGGTAGCCCTCGCGGACCGCCTCGACGACGAGGGCGTACTCGCCGCCGCCCGCCAACTCGCCCAGTTGCGAGGGCTCGGCGGGGTCGATCACATGCGGGGCGATTGGGGTGTCCTCGACACGGAGCTGGTCGGCGAGGGTCTGAAGCGGGGTCAACTCAGCCATGGTGTCGCTTTATAGGTCCATATGGATGCATAAGTCGACATACCTCATCGCAACGCGTCGTCCAAGGCTTCGGCGGCTGCTTCCAGGGTTTGGTCGATCGTCGCCTCGTCGTGGGCGAGGGAGACGAACCAGGCCTCGTACTGGGCCGGGGGTGGGTAGACGCCGCGCTCGAGCAGGGCGCGGCAGAAGCGGGCGTGGGCCTCGGTGTCGGAAGCGGTCGCAGTGGCGAAGTCGACCACCGCCACCGGACTGAAGAAAAGAGTGACGAGGCCGGGTGCGGAGGCGACCTGCAGCGGCCGGTCCGCCGCCAGCTGCTCGAAGCCGCGAGCGAGGCGGTCGGTCAGCTCGCCCAGGCGCCGGTAGGCGGCAGCGTCGAGCTGCTCCAGCGTCGCCAGGCCCGCCGCGACCGCGAGCGGATTCCCGGAGAGCGTCCCGGCCTGGTAGACGTCGCCGGCGGGGGCGATCCGTTCCATGTGCTCGCGCGGGCCACCGTAGGCCGCTGAGGGCAGGCCGCCGCCGATCACCTTCCCCATCACCGTCAGGTCCGGTTCGACGCCGAGCAGTTCCTGGGCGCCGCCGCGGGCGACGCGGAAGCCGGTGATCACCTCGTCGAAGACCAGCAGCGCGCCCGCCTCGCGGGTGGCGTCGCGGAGGAACTCGAGGAAGCCCTCGGCAGGCGGGACGACGCCCATGTTCGCGGCGATCGGCTCAGCCAGCAACGCCGCCACCTCGTGCTCCGCAAGTGCCCGGCTGACTGCCTCGCGGTCGTTCCACGGCACCACCACCGTCGCCGCCGCCTGCGCCGCAGTCACGCCGGGGCTGCCCGGCACTCCCAGCGTCGCCAGACCCGAGCCGGCGTCGGCCAGCAGCCCGTCGGAGTGGCCGTGGTAGGCGCCGGCGAACTTGACCACGACCTCGCGGCCGGTCACCGCCCGCGCCAGCCGCACCGCGCTCATCGCCGCCTCGGTCCCGGAGCTCGTCATCCGCACCATCTCCACCGAGGGCATCCGCGCCGCCACCTCCTCGGCGAGGCGCACCTCCTCCAGGGTCGCGGCGCCGAAGCTCGTCCCCCGCTTGGCCGCTTCGATCACCGCCGCCACCACCGCCGGGTCGGCGTGGCCGAGGATCATCGGCCCCCAGGAGCCGATCCAGTCGATGTAGCGGTTGCCCTCGACGTCGAACAGCCAGCAGCCCTCGGCGCGTTCGATGAAGACCGGGTCGCGGCCGATCTGCCGCATCGCCCGGACCGGCGAGTTGACGCCCCCCGGAAGGACCTCCTGCGCCCGGCGAAACAACTCCGGGTTATGAATGTTCCGCCTCCCAGCGGGCGTAGTCCTCGGTGAAGTAGTGGAGGCGGATCTTCTTGTACTCGGTCGAGGAGTAAAGGGTGGCGCGATCGTCGGGGCCCATCCCGCACTCCGCCGCGATCGCGTCGAGGACTGCATCGCACTCTTCTTTCGAGCGGCCGTGGGCCATCGTGAAGACGCTGTAGGGCCAGTCCTCGTAGGTCGGCCGCTGGTAGCAGTGGGAAATGCCGCGAAAGGAAGCCATCCGCCCGCCAACCTCGAGGATCTCGTCCTCCGGCACCTTCCAGACGCCCATCCCGTTGGCAGAGAAGCCGGCGCGGCGGTGGTAGAGGATCGCGGCGACCCGGCGCAGGATCTTGCGGTCGACCATCCCGCGGAGGCGGTCGAGCAGCTCCTCGGTGGAGATCCCGAGCTCGGACGCCGCCGCGTCATAGGGCCGGGCGACCGCTTTCATCGGCCCCTGCAGCGCCTTGATCAGGGCGATGTCGTCCTCGTCGTAGGGCTGCGGTTCGAGCTCGCGCGGAGGCGCTGCTTCAACCGGAGCGGCGAGCGCCTCGGTCCCCTTCTCCATCTCCAGGTTCATGTTGATTTTGAAGAGGGTGAGCGTCGGCAGTTCCCGCATCGACTCCGCCCCGGTCTCTTCCATCAGCGCTTCCAGCGTCCCCTTGAGGCCGAGCTTGGAGTCGGGCGGGGTGGCGATCGTGAACCAGAGGTTGAACTCGTGGGTGCGCAGGTAGTTGTGGGAGACGCCCGGGTGGGCGTTGACGATCTGCGCCGCCCTCTGCGGATGCTCGCTGTCGACTTTCGCCGCCACCAGCATCGACTCGTAGCCGAGCGCGCGGGTATCGAAGATCGGCGTGATCTCGCGGATGATCCGGCCGTCGAGCAGGCGCTGGGTGCGGGCAAGAACGTCGTCGATCTCGAGTTCGGCCTCAGAGGCGACGAGGGCGAACGGCTCGGGGTCGAGCGGGAACCTCGACTGCAGCAGGTTCATCAGCCGCTTGTCGGTCTCGTCGAGCGGGATCGCGGAGCCGTCCTTGCGGCTGCGCGCCTTCGACTGCGGCACTTTTACCGGAGCCACGCTGCGGCCTCCTTCGCGTAGTAGGTGACGATCGCGTCGGCGCCGGCGCGGCGGATCGAGGTAAGCGCCTCGACCACGGCGGCGCGCTCGTCGATCCAGCCGTTGGCGGCGGCCGCCTTCAGCATCGAGTACTCGCCGGAGACGTGGTAGGCGGCAACCGGGGCGCCGGTCACGTCTTTTACCCGCCGCACGACGTCGAGGTAAGGGAGCGCCGGCTTCACCATCAGCATGTCAGCGCCCTCGTCGAGGTCGAGCTCGGCCTCGCGCACCGCTTCGGCGGCGTTGGCCGGGTCCATCTGGTAGCCGCGGCGGTCGCCGAACTCCGGCGTCGACTCGGCGGCGTCGCGGAAAGGTCCGTAGAAGGCGGAGGCGTACTTGGCGCTGTAGGCGATGATCGGCACGTCGGGATGGCCCTCCTCATCGAGCTGGAAGCGGATCGAGCCGATCCGGCCGTCCATCATGTCGCTGGGAGCGACCGCGTCGGCGCCGGCGAGGGCGTGCGAGATCGCGGTTTTCGCCAGCAGCTCGACGGTGACGTCGTTGTCGACCTCGGTGCGCCCGTCACGAATGACGCCGCAGTGGCCGTGCGAGGTGTACTCGCAGAGACAGACGTCGGTCATCACCATTAGGTCGGGATGGGCCTCCTTCAGCGCCCGCACCGCCATCTGCACGATGCCCTCGTCGTCGTAGGCGCCGGAGCCGGCGTCGTCCTTGGCGGCGGGGATGCCGAACAGCATCAGCGCCCCGATCCCAGCGGCGGCGATCTCCCCCGCCTCCTCGACCAGGTGCGAGATCGAGAAGCGCTCGATGCCCGGCATCGAGGGGACGTCCTCGCGCACGTCCTCGCCGGCGATCACGAACGCCGGCTGGATCAGGTGGGCGGGTGAGAGCTCGGTCTCCCGAACAAGCCCGCGCAGGGTGTCGGTGCGGCGCATGCGGCGCATGCGCGTAGCGGGGAAGGCCATCGCCACCGATATTAGGGAAGGGCGAGTAGCTTTCCGCGCGTGCAGGCCAGGAGCATCGTCAAGCGCTTCGGCGACCGCGAGGCGCTGCGGGGGGTCAGCTTCGAGGCGGCGGCCGGCGAGCTGGTGGCGATCATCGGCCCGAACGGGGCGGGCAAGACGACCTTGCTCTCGATCCTCGCGGGGATCACCAAGCCCGATGGCGGCGAGGTTGACGCTCCCGACGGCGAGGTCGGCTGGGTGCCGCAGCAGGCGGCGCTCTACCGGCGGCTGACGGTAGAAGAGAACCTGCTGCTGTTCGCGCGGCTGGAGGGGCACGAGGACCCGCGCGCCTCGACCGAGGAGATGCTCGAGCTGACCGGCCTGCACGAGCGTCGCGGGGAGATCGTCGCCCGTCTCTCCGGCGGCAACCAGCAGCGGATCAACATCGCGATCGGGCTGCTCTCGCGCCCGGGGGTACTGCTGCTCGACGAGCCCAGCGTCGGCCTCGATCCGCGTCAGCGCTCGCGGCTCTGGGAGTTCGTCTCCGCCCTCGCCGACCGCGGCACCACGGTGATCTTCTCCACCCATGACATCCAGGAGGCCGAGCGCTACGGCGGCCGCCTCCTGGTCCTCGCCGACGGCGAGGCGCTCTTCGACGGCCCCAGCGAGGGCCTGCGTGAGGCGGTTCGCCGCGAGGCTCCCGAGGCCGCCGACCGTGACTTCGAGACCGCCTTCGTCGCCTACCTGCACCACCGGGGACACTGATGCGCGGCGTCCGCTGGCTGCTGCTGAAGGACCTGCAGATCCTCCGCCGCTCGCCCCTGCAGGCGGTGCTGCTCGTCGCCTACCCGATCCTGATCGCGGTCCTGGTCGGCTTCGCGATCTCGCGCGGGCCGGAAAAACCGCGGGTCGCCTTCCTCAACGAAGTACCGGCGGGAACGCGGATCGCGGTCGGCGGCGAACAGTTGCCCTCCTCGAACGTGAAGGGGCGGATCTGCAAGCGAGTCGATTGCGTCTTTGTCGGCGATCGCGCGGAGGCAGAGCGGGAGGTGAAGTCGGGGGACGCCTTGGCAGCTCTGGTCCTCCCCGCCGACCTCGTCAGCAAGATCAACTCGCTCTCGACCCTGACCCCGGGGACGCCTGAAGTCGAAGTCCTCGTCAACGAGGAAAACGCAGTCAAGGCGGAACTCGTCGACGACCGGATCACGACCCTGCTGGCGCAGGCGAACCTGGCGATCGCGCGGCGGATCGGCGCCGAAGGCAGCCGTTATCTCGACCTGATCGTCAACGGCGGCGAGTTCAAAGCGCTCGGCGGCTCGATCCACATCCTCGGCCTGCAGACCAGCGCCCGGATCCTCGAAGCGGTGACGCCGGCGCTGCCACGCGGGCTGCAGCCGTCCCTGAAAGAAGTCACCAACTTCGCCTCGCAGGCGCGCGACAACCTCAACGTCGCCAAGCCGCTGCTCGACCGCATCACCCAGCCGATCGAAGTGAACAAGGTCGTGGTCGGCGGCGAAAGCCCGCCGCTGGAAATCTTCGCGATCGCGGTCGCGGCGACGCTGACCCTCGCCTTCGTCGTCGTCCTCCTGGTCGCCGGCTCGCTGGCACTGGAGCGGGAGGAGAACGCCTTCCCGCGGCTGACCCGCGGCCTGGTCTCGACGGCCGGCTTGCTCGGCGAGAAGATCCTGCTCGGGATCGCCGTCGGGTTGGTGGTGACCCTCTTGATGCTGCTCGGCATGCAGTTCTTCGTCCCGCTCGAACTGGATCGGATCGGCCTCTGGCTGTTGGCGATCCTCTTCTCCGGAGCCGCCCTGGGGGCAGCCGGCGCCGCACTCGGGGCGGCGGCGCGAGAGGTGCGGGCAGTCTCGCTCCTCGCCTTCATGGTCACGCTCCCGATCGCCTTCCTCTCCCTCGTCCCTTCCGGCGCGGTCGGCCCAGCCGTCTTCGACGCGATCCGCTACCTCACCGCCCTCTTCCCCTTCAAGCCGGCGCTGCAGGCGATCACTGCCGCGCTCGACGAGGCCGGGCCGGGCATCGGCGGCCCGCTCCTCCACCTGGCGGTGCTCTTCGCCGCCTACGCCCTCATCGCCCGCGTCGCCCTGCGTCGATTCTCAGCGGTTTGATCCCACCGCGGTCGATGCAGGCGTGGATGAACTCCTCGAGCTCTAGCGCGGGCTCGAGCTGAGCCCGCACATGCTCGAGCACCGCCGGCTCGTCTAGCTCCGGCAGGGTGCGGCCGCGGGAGCGGATCGCCGCGAGGGCGATCGGCGAGCCGTCGATCCGGAGGCAGCCGTGCTTGCTGCGGTAGGCCCCCATCCCGTTCAGGTCGACGAGGTCGTAGTTCAGCTCGGTCGCGGTCAGCAGCGCCTGCTGCTCGGCAGTCGGGTAGAGGACGAAGACGGGCGCGACGGCACCGGGGCTCTCCAGCAGCGTCGCCGGCACGGCGCCGTAAGGAGAGACGTGAGCCGAGTAGACGACGTCGAAACCGTGCAGCTCCGAGCGCACGACCGGCAGCGGCTCCTCGGGAAGCGAGGCGAGCTTCAGCGCCAGGGCCTCAGGAGCGGCGTTGGCTCCGTAGGAGATGAGGGGCGTGCGGCCGCCTAAGTCGAAGTCCTTCGGTAGCTCTGTCGCCTGTCCGTCTCGGTAGAGGTATGAGTCCTCCGGAGTTGCGTAGGGGTAGGTCAGCGCCCGCTTCAAGATCGCTTCCCTCTCCGCCGGATCGACCACCGGATTCAATCTCGCAGATAGGGTGCGGACGGGATGCGGGTTCTATTCATCGGCGACGTGGTCGGCAGCCCCGGCCGCCAGGGGCTGCGGGAGACGATGCCGCAGCTGCGCGAGCGCTACGCGCCCGACCTGGTGATCGTCAACGGCGAGAACTCGGCCGGCGGGATGGGGATCACCGAGCGCACCGCCAATGATTTCTTCGGCGCCGACGTCGACGTCATCACCACGGGGAACCACGTCTACCGCCACCGCGAGGCCTACGACTTCCTCGATCAGAACGAGCGGGTGATCCGGCCTGCCAACTACCCGCAGGGCAACCCCGGCCGCGGCCACACCGTGGTCGAGGTCGAGGGCATGCGCGTGCGGGTCGTCAACCTCAGCGGCGGCGTCGGCCTCCGCGTTGCCCGCTCCCCCTTCGACACCATCGATTCGATCCTCAGCCACCACGAGCAGGACGCCGTCGTCGTCGACTTCCACGCCGAAGTGACGAGCGAGAAGGTGGCGATGGGCTGGCACCTCGACGGCCGCGTCGCCGCCGTCCTCGGCACCCACACCCATGTCCCCACCGCCGACGGCCGCGTCCTCCCCGGCGGCACCGCTTTCATCTCCGACGTCGGCATGACCGGCTCGCGGACCAGCGTCCTCGGGGTTAAGCCCGAGCAGGCGCTGCGCTCGCTGATCACCCAGATGCCGACGCGCTTCGAAACCGCCGAGGAGGACGTCTGGGTGATGGGAGCCCTCGTCGAGGTGAACGATCGGGGCCTTGCTGACTCGTTCGAGCAGGTAATGGTCCCGGCCCCTGGATAGGGACGGGATACCCCCTCTTCACTCAACTTGCTCGGGTGGGGTGTGGGCTGTCGGTCCGCGAGCGCTCCTGCCCGAGAAGTACAAGCCGTTCAGAGGGGGTATCCGTCCCTTCTCGATCGCTGCCAGTGCTACGAGGAACAGCGGGAACCACCAGACGATGTAGAGGTAGAACCAATGGTGGAGGGTTAGTTGGAGCAGGATCAGCAAGGCTGCTGAGAGGGCGGCCAGCTGGACCGGGGACTTCTGGCGGGGCACGAAAGCGAAGGTGATCGAGGCGATGGCGGTGATGGCGGTGATCGCGATCCGGATCGGTTCCAGCGAGGGGGCTTGGCCCCAGATGCTGAAGGGGGACTCGCGGCCTGCCTGGCTGGCGATGGTGCGGTCGTAGAACGTCTTCAGGCCGGGGTCGATCGTCGGCCACGCCAACGCTACGACCGTGACTGCCGCGAACCCGACGAGAAACAGGAGCAACGGCCGCCTCCCTCCCGTGGGTGACGTCGTAGGGGGGACCATCCCCTGCGCAGTTGCAGGGGATGGTGGGTCCCCTGCGGCGGCAGGACCCGCGGGCCGGTAACGCCAGTACATCGGGGCGAGGATGGCGGGGGCGAACTTGGCCCATACGGAAGCGGCTAACAGCGCTCCGCGGGCTAGGGGCTTCGCGGCGAAGAAGAAGGTCGCCAAGAGGAAGGCAGCTATCAGCGAGTCGTTGGAGTTCGACTCGAGGACGTAGGCGGTGTAGGGATAGGCGGCCCAGCCGAAGGCGAGGGTCGCGGCCAGGTGCTGGCCGTCGGGGCCGGGGCGGATGCGGCGGCCGATCAGCAGCAGGAGGATGAAGGTGGCGATGTCGAAGACGACCGATGCGCCGTGGGCGGCGGGGAGGTCGTCCCAGCTGCCCGAGTAGGGCCAGATCCGCTCGAAGGGCAGGTAGGCAAGGTAGTTGACCGGTCCGTAGGTGTCGCCCTGCGGGACGTCGGTGGGGAAGTTGTCGTAGATCGGTTCGCCGTGGGCGATCCGATCGGCGCCGACGACTCCGGCGTAGCCGACGTCGATCGCGCTGGAGTCGGCGAGGTTGAGGCCGACGCGGAAGCCCATCAGGAACAGCGCCGCGATCACCAGCCACATCGCCGGCCAGACCGGCCGCAGCCCAACATCCTCCCCCCACCCCTTACCCCTCCCCCGCAGTCCGATCCAGAGGCTGCGGCCGAGCAGGTAGAGCAGCACCGGGTAGGCGAGCGGGACCGAGACGCCGATCTCGGCCCGGTTGAAGAAGAAGTGGGAGACGCCGAAGCCGAGCAGGACGAGAAGATCGAGGTTGGCGACCCGGCAGAGCCGCCGCCAGTCGACGAGCCCGAGCAGGAAGATCGCGCAGAGCGGCAGGAAGACGTAGGGCGCGTTGAGCTTGTGGCCGAAGGAGCCGGAGTAGCCGCGGGCCATCTTCCAAGCGACCTGGTAGCCGGTCCATGACTCGAGTACTTCGCCGCTGTGGGCGTCGACCAGGACCAGCGCCAGCTCCTCGCCGGCTTCGAAGTAAGCGACCTCCCAGTGCCCTTCCTTCATCGCCGCACTAGGCCCGAGGTTCGGGTGCTCCTGCTTCTCCTCGAGGACCTTCGGATCCCGGTCGGCGACCTCGATCGCCTCCGAAGAACCGATCTTCCCCCCATCAGCCGAGGCGGCGGGCGGCGCCAGCGCTACCACCAACAAGACGAAGAGGAGCAACCGGCGGCCCCTCCGGCGGGTGGCACCGTAGGGGGGACCCCCTCCTGGTAGTTCAGGAGGGGGTGGGTCCCCTGCGGTGACAGGACCCGCCGGCCAGGCGCCTCCGTCCCTCACCTCTCGGCGACCCCGAAGTGCTCGCGGATCACCGGAGCGACGTCGCGCAGCGCCCACTGCTCCCGCTCGTCCGCCGAGTCCGGTCCGCAGCCGACGAAGAGCAGCGGGCCGAGCGAGTCGCCCGCGTGCAGCGCCCCGTGGCTGCCGCCGCCGGCGTGGGAGACGCCGCCCCAGTCGACGGTCTCGAACCCTGGCGCGAGTGAGACCACGAAGTCACCGGCGTGCGGCGCTGCCAGCGCCGACCAGACCCGCGCCAGCGGATCCGGGTAGGTCCCGCTGCGCAAACGTCCGTCATCGACCGAGGCCTCGAGCGCATCGAGGTCCCCCTCCACCTCCCAGCTGCCGCCGCGCAAGTCTCCGACCTTGCCGCCGGGCCGGAACCGCAGCGTGCACTCGCCGCGCTCGACCACCGCCCACTCGCCTCCGGCCGGCGGCATCCCCGGACTCTCGCGCACCAGGATCACCCCGTCCGCGCTCTCCAGCCGGCAGACGAGGTCGACCCCCTCGATCACCCCGAGCCGCGCGGCGACCTCCGCCGGCGCGGCCCGCTCCCCCTCTCCCGGCAGCAGGTAGATGTGGGCAGCGCGGCCGGTCGGGCTGACCGCCAGCTGCGAGCGCTCCGGCCGCTCCTCGGAGGGCTGCAGCACCGACCACTCGGCGCCCAGCAGCTCCGCCAAGGGCAGGCCGCGGTGGACGTCGGTCTGCGAGTGGTCGGCGAGCAGGATCACCGCGTGCTCTTCGAGGAACTCGTCGAGCCCGCCCGCTTCCTCGGCGTAGGTGGCGAAGGAACTATCGGCCTTGGCGATCGACTCGACGCTCGCCTCCGGTCCGTGCTCGTGGGAGTAGTGGTCGTTGTCGGGGAGGGAGAGGAGGAGGAAGTCGTAGAGGTCCTCCTTCATCAGCTCGGCGGCGCAGCAGGCGGCGTAGCCGTCGCGGTTGCCGGGGATCGAGGTCGAGCGGCAGGGCACCTCGCGGCTGGCGTAGAGGTCGCCGTAGAAGAGGTCGCTCGGGCCCCAGGTGTGGTGGTGGAACTTCAGTTTCGTCGCGTCAACCGCGCGCCGCAGCAGTCCGTCGAGCGAGACCTCGTGCCGTTGCCGCCCCCGGTAGATCAGGAACGGCGTGCAGGCGGTCCGCTCGCCGGCGTCTTCCAAGCTCTCGAAAACAGTCTCGACCTCCGGGCTGAGATGGCCGAGGTTCATGTTGTAGACGAGGTCGTAGAGGGCCCGGAAGACGCCGAAGGCGCGGCTCGCCTCGAACGAGGACCCGTACTCGACGTAGCGTCGCTCAAGCCGGTGGTACCAGTTCATGCCGCTGATCCAGTGACGGTCGGCGGCGACGCCGGTGACCATCTCAGCGCTGGCGACCGGGGTGACCGAAGGAAAGCTGGAGACGCAGTCGGGGATGAGGACGCCGCGCTCGATCAGGGCGCCGAAGGTCGGGGCGCGGCCCTCGGCGACCGCGCGTTCGAGCATGTCCGTGCGCAGCGAGTCGACGTAGGTGAGGACGAGCTTCTTCTCAGCCGCCATGGTTCGAATCATGCCCTTCCCCGCCCCCGGCTCGCCCGCGGGCGAGCCGGCTAGCGGAGGACGCGGAGGCCGGCGTGTTTGCGCTGGGCCCGTCGGTGGCGGGAGATGCCGAGCCAGATCAGGGCGAGGACAACGACGATCACGGCTGGCGGCAGCAGCAGCGCAATCGCAACGACGATCAATGCCGCCAGCGCGACGATGAGGGCGAGCGCTGCTCCCCCGCTGCCCTCGCGGCGGCTGGCGCCGTAGACAAGGTCGCTGATCACGATGCAGCCGAGAGCGGCGCCGATCGCGGTGACCACAGCTCCGACCGCCCCGTCCATCAAGAAGCCGGCGATCAGGCCGATCACGGCAGCAAGGATCGTCATCCGTCCTCGGGCGGAGCCGTGGGTGCCGGCGGTGCCGGCGAGCATCCCGATCGCGATGCCGATCCCGAGGTCGGTGAGAAGGTCCACGCCCGAAAGCTAACCATTTGCGCTGGCCGGGGGTCGATCCGCCACACTTCCCCAATGGCCGAAGTTCCCGAGCCGACCCACAGACGGCGCTCCCACGCCGGTACCCGCGACCTCGAGCGCTACGCGGGCCTGTTCGCCGAGCGAACGACGGTGATGCGCTCCTCGGCGATGCGCGACCTGATGGCGATCACCGCGCGGCCGGAAGTGATCTCCCTCGCCGGCGGCCTCCCGGACACCTCGACCTTCCCGCCCCAGAGCTTTGCCGCGCAGATGACGCGGATCGCCCAGGAGTCGGCGGCGGAAGCGCTGCAGTACGGCCCGACCGAGGGCTTCGAGGAGACGAAGGACTGCATCCTCGAGGTGATGGGCGCAGAGGGGATGCTGCCCGATCCCGACGACATCATCGTCACCACCGGCGGACAACAGGCGATCGACCTGATCACCAAGACGTTCGTCGATCCCGGCGACGTCGTTATCTGCGAGGCGCCGACTTATCCGGGTGCGGTCCCGGTCTTCTGCAGCTACCAAGCCGACGTGGTCCAGGTCGAATGCGACGAGGACGGGATGAACATCGACGCGCTCGAGCGCCTGCTCGGCGAGCTGCGCGCCGAGGGGCGGCGGCCGAAGTTCATCTACTCGGTCCCGAGCTTCCAGAACCCAGCCGGAGTGACGATGTCCTTCGCGCGCCGGCAGCGGCTGGTCGAGCTGGCGCGGGCGAACGAGATCCTCGTCGTCGAGGACAACCCCTACGGGCTGCTGCGCTACGGCGGCGAGCCGATGCCGCCGCTCTACCAGCTCGACGGCGGTGACTTCGTCCTCTACATCGGCACCTTCTCGAAGATCCTCTCCCCCGGCATCCGCCTCGGCTGGACCGTGGCGCCGCCGCCGGTGCTGGAGAAAATCGTCCTCGGCAAGCAGGCGGCGGACCTCTGCACCTCGACCCTGACCCAGTACTTCGTCCGCGAGTACTTCGCCGAACGGCGCTGGCAGCGCTACATCGACGATCTGGTCGAGATCTATCGCGAGCGGCGCGACATCATGATCGAGGCGCTGCGCAACCACTTCCCCGCCGAGGCAACCTGGACCGAGCCCGAAGGCGGCCTGTTCATCTGGGCGACGCTGCCCGACTACATCGACACCAGCGACCTGTTGGCGAAGGCGCTCCGCGCCGACGTCGCCTTCGTCCCCGGCCAGGCCGCCTACGTCGACGGCCGCGGCCGTCATTCGATGCGGCTCAACTTCTCCGGCGTCACCGAGGACGAAATCCGCGAGGGGGTACGGCGGATCGGCAAGGTGATCGCCGAGCAGGTCGAGCTCTACGGCACCCTGACCGGCGAACACCGCGCGCCGGAGCCGGCGCAAGAGGAGAAGCCGAACGTGGTCCCGTTCCGCCGGGCGGAGGGGGCGTGAAGGTCGCTGTCCTGAAAGGCGGACGGTCGCTGGAGCGCGGCGTCTCGCTGCGCTCGGGGGCGCGGGTCGAGGACGCGCTGGAGCGCCTCGGCCATGAGGTCCTGCCGATCGACGTCGGCCCCGACCTGGTCAAGCGCCTGGTGGCAGAGCGGCCCGATGTCGCCTTCGTCGCCATGCACGGCGTCGGCGGCGAGGACGGGACCGTCCAGGAGCTGCTGGAGATCCTCGGCATCCCTTTCACCGGGCCGAGTGCCGCAGCCTGCGCGCGCTGCATGGACAAGGTGCAGGGCAAGGATGCGATCGACGACGCCGGCCTGCCGACGCCCGACTGGTTCGCGTTCAACCAGACCGCCTTTCGCGAGTTCGGCGCCGCCGACGCCCTTGGCCGCCTCGAGGAGACGCTCGGCTTCCCGCTGGTCGTCAAGCCGAGCCGCGGCGGCTCCTCGCTCGGGGTGAAGTTCGCCCGTTCGCCGGGCGAGGTTCCAGAGGCTCTGGTCTCCGCCTTCAGCTACGACGACCGGATCCTGCTCGAGCGCTTCGTCGACGGCCGCGAGCTCGCGGTCAGCATCCTCGGCGACAAGCCGCTGCCGACGGTCGAGGCGATCCTGCTCGAGGGCGACCGCTACGACTTCGAGGCTCGCTACGAGATCGGCCGCACCCGCTTCGTCTGTCCGGCGGAGCTGAGCGCCGAGGAGGAGCGCGCCGTCACCGAGGCCGCGCTCGACACATACCGGGCGCTTGGCTGCTCCGGCTTCGCCCGCATCGACCTGATCCTCGACGACGAGGGTCCTTGGCTGCTGGAGGCAAACGCAATCCCCGGCCTCACCGACACCAGCCTCCTCCCCCAGGCCGCCGAGGCCGCCGGCCTTTCTTTCGAGCAACTGGTCGAGCGAATTTTGGATCTTGCCCTTACGCCCCAGGGCGTTTCTTAGGAGCGAAAAGCAAGCAGCTCAAGGAAGAGCGAGGGAGCGTGCTCCGCACGTGACCGAGCGATGACACCGAGATGCGCCGCTTTGCAGCCCTAAGAATCGCCCTGGGCGAAGTCCTCGGGAGTTACTTCGTCGAGGAACTCTTTGAATTTGTCGACGACCTCCTCGGTGTCCTCGACCTCGTGCTCGAACTCGATCGCCGACTCCTCGATCACCTCCTCGGCTGCGAAGATCGGGGCCGCCACGCGCACCGCCAGAGCGAGAGCGTCGGAGGGGCGCGAATCGATCTCGACCTCGGAGCCGTTGATCGAGACCGTGATCGAGGCGTAGAAGGTGTTGTCGCGCAGTTCAGTGACCGCCACCCGCTCGCATTTCGCGTCGAGGTTGTCGAGCACGTCAGAGAGCAGGTCGTGGGTCATCGGCCGCGGCGTCGAGGCTCCCTGCAGCTTCATCAGGATTGCCGCCGCCTCCGGGTGACCGATCCAGATCGGCAGGAAACGGTTGCCATCAACGGTCTTCAGCAAGACGATCGGCTGCTTGCCGACCATGTCGAAGCTGACGCCGTAAATCTGCATTTGCTGCAAGAGAGGCTCCCGACCTGGTTGAGAGGCGAAAGTATAAGTCGAGCCACTACCCGCTCCCCTGAGGCTCTATAGCGGGCCCACTCGCGCTAGCGGACCTTCCTGGGAGCTCTCAGCGCGGCTGGCGGTCCAAGTCCCTGACGTAGCGTTCAGCTCTGCTCAGGAGATCGAAGAGGTCGGGGGTCGCCTCACGAAGGGACCGCATCGCCGGCCCCACCGGCTCCGAGGCGAGTTCCCGCAGTAGCGAAGCGGCGGAATCGTCGGATTTTCCTTCAAGGAGCTCTCCCAACGGAAGATCAAGGTGGCGGGCGATGCCGTGTAGGTGCCTGAGGCTCGGTTCGTTGCGCCCCTTGGTCCAGTTCGTCACAGATTTTTGGACACGCCCAGCGCGTCGGCCAGCCTGCGTTGGCTGACATTTCGCTCCTCCAGAAGCAACTTCAGGCGCTCTGGAAAGCGATCTACGAGTTCTCCGTTGGGCTCGGTACCTGCCATTTGACTGTCCTGCTTTATTTGTACTCTCGTAGCCTAACCGTCCCAACATCTTGGGGGGCGACATGAGTCCCGCTCAACCCTTACGAAGGTCGAGGAAACCGTGCCCGCTCCGACGACGAACACCCTGATCGACGTAGTCAACAAACGGGACGAAGAGGTTGGGACCGTTCGCCGGGGCGACGCACTGGAGCAGGGCCAGAACTTCCGCACGTCCCACGTCTTCGTCCTCAACAGCGATGGGTGTCTTCTGCTTCAGCGCCTGGCGCCCCAGCGCGATCGGCATCCTGGGAGATGGGGCTCTTCCGTTGCCGCCTACCTGTTCGCCGGCGAGTCCTACTACGAGGGGGCGGCACGACGGATGCGGGAGGAGCTCGGGCTCAGTGCGGACCTGGAGTACCTCGGGAAGATCAAGATGCGCGACATCGACTCCTTGAAGTTCGTCTCCCTCTTCCTCGTTCGGAGCGACAGCGCCGAGATCCGGGAGCCCGACCACATCTCACAGCTCGACTACCGGCAGGTCGAGGAGATCGCGGAGCACCTGGACGAGAGGCCGGAGGACTTCACCCCGACCTTCGTCAAGCTCTTCGGCGCCTTCGGCGACAAGCTCCGGTGAGCGATCCGAGCCGGAGCGAGGAGCTCCACCGCCAGTACGACCGGGCGCTCGCCGAGTACCGCTTCCAGGTGGACCTCAACTGGCGCCGGTCGGAGTACTTCTTCGTGCTTAATGTGGGGGTTCTCGTCGCTGCCGCGACGATGTTCTCCTCTGAGGATGTGCCTCGGCTCCTCGTCGCCCTCCTGTTCTTAATAGGGACGCTGCTCGCGGTGCTCTCCGTCATGGCCAACGAAGCACAGCACAGCTACTACAAGGCCACGCGGGCGCTGAAGAAGGAGATGGAGAAGGAGATGGCGCTCGAGAAGCTGGCGATCGCGACCACTCCAGGGATGGGGTCGTCGCTTAAGCGCATCGGTCGGGTTCGGACGTTCCTCAAGATCATGCTGATCGCGATAGCGCTGGTGGATTTGGGTGGTGCCGGGTTCGCCGCCGCCGACTTGTTCGATGAGGGGGACGCCGCTCCAGAGCCCGCACGTACCGTCCTGGTCCAGGTCATCTCCACCGACAGGCATACGACCTGGTTGGGGCTTGTCGTCAGCCGGAATGGAGCTGCGGTCGAATCGCGGCGCTTGAAACCGCACTTGAAGCGGATGTTGCTCGAACTCCGCCCCGGTAGGTACCTGCTGTCCGTCGGGGGCAGCGGACTCTGCCAGAGGAAGATCGAAGTGGACCGGCGGCCGCTGCAGCTCCTGACCCTTCGCTGCTGAGATGGGCGATCCTGGATTCGAACCAGGGACCTCGTCCTTATCAGAGACGCGCTCTAACCAACTGAGCTAATCGCCCGGGGACGGCGATGATAGCGGCGGCGCGGCAAAGGGTTGGCGGCGGTCAGGCGGAGTGCTTGCGGAGACGGCGGGCGAGCGCATGAGCGTCGCGAACGTCGTCAAAACGAAGCTCGGCGACGATCCCCTCCCCTTTCGCCCGGGTCGTGACTTCATGGCCGATCGCCTCCTCGAGCGCGTCGGCGGCGTCGCGGAGGGCAGCTTCGGCATCGGGGTCGACAGTTGCCCGCCGTGGCCTTGCCTTTGGCTGGCCAGCCAGCTTAACTCTCTTCTCGGTTTCGCGGACCGACCACCCACCCCGTGCCGCATCGCGGGCGAGGCGGCGGCGGACGTCGTGGCCGGGGGCGGCGAGCAGGGCCTTGCCGTGGCCCTCGCTGAGTTCGCCTTTCTCCAACAGATTCAGCGCCTCGTCGGGGAGCTCGAGGAGGCGGATCAGGTTGGATACGGCGGGCCGACTGCGCCCGACCCGCTTGGCCAGCTCCTCTTTGGTCAGCCCCAGCTCCTCGTGCAGCGCCGCGCAGGCGCGTGCCTCCTCGACCGGGTTGAGGTCCTCTCGAACCATGTTCTCGATCAGCGCCGCCTGCAGCCGCTCGGCCTCGGCCTGATCGCGGATAACCGCCGGCACCTTCTCGACCCCGGCCTGCTGGGCGGCGCGCCAGCGGCGCTCGCCGGCGACCAGTTCGTAGCTGCCGTCGGGGAGGGGGCGAACGAGCAGGGGCTGGACCACGCCGCTGGTCTCGATCGAGGCCGCCAGCGCATCCAGCGCCTCCTGGTCGAAGTGGGTTCGCGGCTGCGAGGGATTCGGCTTGATCAGCGAAACCGGCAGCTCCCGCAGCTCGCCTGCCGCGGTCGCCTCCGATTCCGGCAGGATCGCGGCCAAGCCCCGGCCGATCCCGCGGCGCCCCTCAGCCACGGCTTGCCAGCTCCTTCGAAAGGGCGCGGTAGGCGACGGAACCACGGGAAGAGGGCGCATGCTCAGTCACGGGGAGACCATAACTGGGGGACTCGGCGACCCGAACGCTGCGGGGAATGACGGTCTCGAAGACCATCCCGTCGAAGTGCTCGCGCAGCTCCGCCTCGACGTCCTGGGCGAGCCGCGTGCGCTCATCGTGCATCGTAATCAGCAAACCCGAAACCTCAAGTTGAGGGTTCAACTCACGCCTGATCAAGCCGAGAGTTTCCAGGAACTGGACCAGTCCCTCAAGCGCCAGGTACTCGGCCTGCACCGGGACGATGACGCGGTCGGCCGCGGTTAGGGCGTTGACGCTGACCGGGCCGAGAGCGGGCGGGCAGTCGAGCAGGGCGACGGCAAAGCGCTCCCGCACCGGCCCCAGCCGCTCACGCAGGCGCGTCTCCGACCCCTGGATCCGCGGCAGCTCGACGGCAGCGCCGGCGAGATCGCGGCTGGCCGGCACAAGCCAGAGGTTGTCGGGCCCGGCGGGGCGGGCCGCCTCGGCGACGGAGGTGTCGCCGGTGAGGCAGTCGTAGGAGGAAGGGTGCAGGTCCCGCCCACCACCAAGCGCAACGGTGGCGTTGCACTGGGGGTCGAGGTCGACGAGCAGCGTCTGGTGGCCCTCCGCGGCTGCGCAAGAGGCGAGGTTGACGGCGGTGGTCGTCTTCCCGACCCCGCCCTTCTGGTTTGCGACGGCGTAGACCTTGCCCATCGAGCTCAGCCTAGATGGTGCATTCCCGGCGCGTTTTCAGACGGTCGGATAGCCTCCCGCCCGTGTCCGAGAGCTTCGACTGGCCCGATGTCCCTGCCGAGCGCGCCCAGGAGCTCGTCGAGGGGGTTCTCGATGAGCTCGACCTCGATGGGGAGGTCGTCGTCGAGGAGGATGAGGAGCGGATCCTGCTGACGATCGAGGGTGAGGACGACTACGGCCTGCTGATCGGCAAACGAGGGCAGACGATCGACGCCCTGCAATTGCTGTGCTACCAGGCCGCCTTCCGCGGCATGCGTGAGCGCAAGCGGGTGATCGTCGACGCCGCCGGCTACCGGGAGCGGCGACGCGAGACCCTCGAGAGCCGCGCCGATCGCGCCGCCGAGCAAGCCCTCAGCAACAACAGCGTGATCGAGATGGACCCGATGAGCGCGCAGGAACGACGGGTCGTCCACGAACGGCTGAAAGAGCGCTCCGGGATCGAGACTTACAGCGAGGGGGACGAGCCTCGCCGTTGCGTCATCGTCGCGCCGCTCCTGCCCGAGTGAGCCGCGAGCCCGCGGCGGAGCTGGATGAGAGCGGCCGCCGACGGTTAAAGGCGGTGCTCGAGCTGCTCGCCGAGGAGCGGGCCTCTGTCAGCTCTGTGGTCGACGAGAGGGCTTGGAAGGTCCATGTCGTCGACAGCCTCACCGGGCTGGAGGTGCCAGATCTGCGTGAGGCAGAGCGGATCGCCGACGTCGGTGCCGGTGCGGGTTTCCCTGGCCTGGTGCTGGCGGTCGCGCTTCCCGACGCCGAAGTTGACCTGCTGGAGTCGGTGGGCCGCAAGTGCGAGTTCATGCGGCGAGCAGCGGCCGAGGCCGCGATCGCCAACGCGACGGTGCGCAATACCCGCTCGGAGGAATGGGCGTCCTCGGGCGGGCGGGAGGCCTACGACGCTGTCACGGCCCGCGCAGTCGGTCGTCTCTCCACCCTCGCAGAGCTCGCTTCCCCGCTGCTGGAGCCAAATGGCGTCCTTGTCGCCTGGAAGGGCAAGCGCGACGCGGAAGAGGAGAAACAGCTGGCGGATGCCGCCGAGACGCTTGCGATGGAGCCGGAGCAGATCCTCGACGTCGGTGATCGTGCCGGCAGCGAACACCGGCATCTGCATGTGATCCGCAAGGTGGGCTCGACGCCCGGAAACCTCCCGCGCCGGCCGGGCATGGCCAAGAAGCACCCGCGCGGCTAGCGGCGCTTCTTCTTTTTTTTCGGCGGCGGCGGAGGCGCTTTCGCCGCCTGCGCAGCGACGGCTCCCGCCGGGGTGGCGGTGACGGGCACCGGAACGACCTTCCGGATCACCAGCTGCTGTCCGATCGTCCAGATGTTGGTAGTGATCCAGTAGAGGATCAGCCCTGCCGGGAAGCTGAGGATGAAGGGGACGAAGATCAGCGGCAGCAGGAACATCATCGTCCGCTGGCTTTTGTCCGCCGAGAGCGACATCACCATGCCGGAGACGAGCTGGGTGCCGATGTAGAGCACCAGCAGCACGATCAATTCAGCGCCATGGGCCGAGGCGGTGAGGTCGTGGATGAAGAGGAAACCGGCCTTGCTGGCGCATTCGCCCGCGTTACAGCCGATGTCCTCCGGGAGCTCGTTGCGGAGGACGTGGAAGAGGGTGAAGAAGACGGGCAGCTGCGCGATCAGCGGGATGCAGGAGGCGAAAGGGTTGACTTTGTTCTCTTTGTAGATGCGCATCATTTCCTGCTGCATGCGCTGTTTGTCGTTTTTGTACTTCTCCTGCAGCTCTTTGATCTGCGGCTGCAGCGCCTGCAGGGCTCGCATCCCTTTCAGCTGTTTGTAAGTGAGGGGGATCAGCACCGCCCGCGTGACCACGGTCAGGGCGATGATCGACATTCCCCAGCTGAGGCCGACGTTGTCGTGGAAGAACTGCAGGACCCCGTTGGCGATGTCGACCAGCGGCTGCAGGATGTTGGCGGTGGGGAGGGTCACGAGTGGGTGCGGTGGTACTCGGCCGGGTGGACGGGGCCGGTGCGGAGCGTGAATCTATCGGGGATGGGATCGAAGCCGCCGTGACTGAACGGGTTGCAGCGGAGAATCCGCCATCCGGCGAGAAGGAAACCGCGGATCACCCCAAACCGTTCGATCGCCTGCACGGCGTATGCAGAGCAAGTTGGCTCGTAGCGGCAGCGGCGGGGCAGGGAGGGCGAAATCCAGCGCTGGTAGGCACGTATCGGAGCCAAGAACAGCCGTTTCACGTGGAACGCGTCTCCCGGAAGGCCCCTCTGCGTTTCACGTGGAACGCACCTTGGCCAAGGCCTCTTCCAGGTTCTCCTTGACCCCGTTCATCCCATCCTTCTCGATCAGGTCGTTGATCTCCGCCCGCGCCACGATTACGAAGTCGTGCCGGGGAGGAAGACGGTCGGAAAGTGCCCAAAAAGCCTCGCGCAGGACCCGCTTCGCCTTGTTGCGGTCAACGGCACCGCCCACCTTGCGGCTTGCCGAGACGCCTAGGCGAACGTCCTCCCGCTCCTCGTCCTTGCGGGGAAAGGTGTAGAGCACGAGATACCGCGTCGCATGCGATGAGCCGTCTCGATAGACGCGGTCGAACTCGCCGCTGCGCGAAAGGCGCCGTCGCCTCGACGCCATGCGATTAAGGCGTGAGGCGCTTGCGACCTTTGCGCCGGCGACGCTTGAGGACCGCCCGACCGCCGCGAGTGGCCATGCGGGCGCGGAAACCGTGGGTCTTCGCCCGCTTCCGCTTCTTTGGCTGGTAGGTGCGCTTCATCGCGGCGGAGTATACGGAGGGCGCCGAAAATCTTTTCTGCGGGATTTGCGTGGCGCCCTGGCTGACCTGCCAGGCACGGCGCTATGGTCGCCGCCCGGTGGCCGATGACTCTCCCAGAAACGAACTTGACGCCCTCTGGCGGGCTACCCAGGAGCGCCTCAAGGCCTCGGTCCCGGAGTCGACTTATCGGCTCTGGCTGGAGCCGTTGGACCCAGCCGGGGTCGACGGAGAGACGCTCTACCTAACGGCTCCAGAAGGCATCAGAGCTTGGACCGAACGCCGCTACAGCTCGCTCATCGCCGAAGCCTTGGCCGAGCTCGACTCCCCGCTGCACCACGTCAGCTTCGCTGAGCCGCTGGGCGCGGGCCCGGATCTCGACCCCCACCCGGAGCTGAACCCCAACTACACCTTCGAGCGCTTCGTCATCGGCCCCGGCAACCGGCTTGCCCATGGCGCGGCGCTGGCCGTCGCCGAGGCCCCCTCCGAGGCCTACAACCCACTCTTCCTGCACGGACCACCAGGGCTGGGCAAGACCCACCTCCTGGCGGCGATCGCCAACTACCTGCGCGACAACGCCCCCGCCCTAAGCGTGCGCTACACGACCGCCGAGTCCTTCACGAACGAGTTCGTGGCGGCCTTGAAGTCCTCAGGCAGCGACGGCTTCAAGGCCCGCTACCGCGACATCGACGTTCTCCTCATCGACGACGTCCAGTTCCTCCAGGGCAAGCCGGCCACCGAGGAGGAGTTCTTTCACACCTTCAACGCCCTTTATGAGTCGGGGAGCCAGCTTGTCCTCTCCGCCGACCGGATTCCCAGCGAGCTCTCGACCCTGGCGTCGCGCTTGCGCGATCGCTTCGAGTGGGGGCTGACGGTGCCGGTGGAGCCGCCAAACCTCGCCACCCGCCTCACCGTCCTGCGGCGGCTGGTGGAGGAGGCGGGCGTGGAGATCGCCGATGACGGCGCGCTCGCCGAGTTGGCGAACCGGATTGACGCCAACGTACGACAGCTGCACGGCGCCCTCACCCGCGTGCTGGCCCACGCCTCGCTGATGGCCCGGCCCCTCAGCTCGGAGCTGATCGCGGAGGTGATTCCTGGGATCCGCGCCCAGCAGCCGACCTCGGTTGAGGAGATCCAGCAGCGGGTCGCCGAGCGCTTCGGCGTCTCCCGCGCGGAGCTGGTCGGCTCCAGCCGCGCTGCCACTCCGCTGCGGGCACGGCAGGTAGCGATCTTCCTCACTCGCGACCTCACCGATCTCTCGCTCCCCCAGATCGGGCGTCTCTACGGCGGCCGCGATCACACCACCGTGCTCAACTCCCTGCGGCGGGTCGAAGCCGGCCTCGACGATGACCCTGAGCTCGCCGAGAAGATCCGGGAGTTGCGGGGAGCTATCCACAACCCGGTCGGCGACGAGCGCTGACAGCCGCTCACGCTGTAAGAATCCCCAACCCTCCACAGCGCTTTCCACACGCTGATATCCGCAGTCCACCGCCGAATCGCCCGCAAAGCCGACTTTCTCCACAGGTCCTACTCAACTCAATAAGGCCAAGATCAAGAGGCACATCACTTGAAGCTGACCACCAAACGCGAAGACCTTGTCTCGAAGCTCTCGATTGTTTCCCGAGCTGTTTCCACCCGCGCCGCTACGCAGGCGCTCTCCGGCGTGCTGCTCAGTGCCGCGGACGGCCGCGTCACCCTCGCCGCTACCGATCTAGACCTCGGACTGGAGACGACGCTGGAGGCGGAGGTCGAAGACGGCGGTGCTGTCCTCCTCCCCGGCCGTCTCTTCGCCGAGGTCGCCCGTTCGCTGGCTGACCCGGTGGTGGAGATCGAATCGCGTGAGGCCGAGCGCGACGTCGAGATCCGCAGCGGCGGCTCCAGCTTCCACCTGCGAGTCCTCCCCGTCGAGGACTTTCCAAAGCTCCCTCAGCCCCAGGAGGGCGGCTTGAGAATTCCGGCCGCGGCTTTGGAAGAGAGCATCGACCTGGTCGCGCGGGCAGCGTCACGCGATGACATGCGGCCGGTGCTCACCGGCGTCTTCGTCACCGCCAGCGGCAGGGAGATGACGATGGTCGCCACCGACTCCTACCGGCTGGCGGTCAAAAAGACCGAGCTCGAGGCGGATCTTGGCGGCGAGCTGGAGGCGAACATCCCGGCCCGCGCGCTGCGGGAGCTGGGACGAATCCTCTCTTCGGAGGGTGCCGGCGAGACTTCGATCTCACTGCTCCCCAACCAGGCCGTTTTCATGGCAGGGTCGATCCTCCTCTCAACGAGGCTGATCGACGGGCAATTCCCCAACTTTCGACAGCTCCTGCCCGAGTCCTACGAGCACGATGTGCGGTTGCCGCGCTCCGATTTCCTCGACGTCGTCCGTCGGGTCAGCCAGTTGGCCCAGCGCAACGCGCCGCTACGGCTGTCGTTCGAGGCGGGAGAGCTGACCGTGGCGGCGGAAACCCCTGACGTCGGCGATGCGCAGGAGACGATGCCCGCCGCTTTCGAGGGGGAGCCGCTACAGATCGGGTTCAACCCGGAGTTCCTCCGCGAGGGCATCGAAAGCGTCCAGGGCGATGAGGTGTTGGTGCGGTTGATCTCGCCGTTGCGGCCGGGATTGCTGGAGCCGGTAGAGGGAGACGACTTCCGCTACCTGGTGATGCCGATCCGCCTCAACGTCTGAGCGATGACCGCGCGCTCGGGGTGAGCGGCACGTGCTCGTCACCGCGCTGGAGGCAAGACCGCTGCGCAGCCTCGAGCGGGTTCGCGTTGAGCTGGCCCCGGGCATCGTCAGCATCATCGGCCCCAATGGAACCGGCAAGACCAACCTTGTCGAGGCCCTCTACTTTGCCCTCACCGGGCGATCGTTTCGGACCTCGGACCGACGCGATCTGATTCCGTTCGGCGGCAGCCTTGCCCGCGCCGAAGCGACGGTTCGCAGCGACGACGGGGTCGAGCACACCCTGCTGGCGGCAATCAGCCGCACCGAAGGCCGCCGTCACCTGCTCGACGGCAACCCTGCCGATCCCGCAACGCTTGCCCGCAGCCGGCCGCCGGTGGCGGTGTTTGCCCCAGATCGCTTGACTCTGGTCAAGGGGCCGCCGTCGGAGCGCCGCGCCCATCTCGACGGCTTCCTCGCCGCCCGCTGGCCGGCTCGGGGTGAGCTTCGCAAGCGCTACGGTCAGGCCGTGGCTCAGCGCAACGCGCTGCTCTCTCGACTCCATGGCGGCTATGCCTCTCCAGAGGACCTGCGGATCTGGGACGCGGGCATGGCGGACGCGGCGGCGCCGCTGATCGAGGCGCGGAGGGAGGCCATCGCCGACCTCGCCGGCCCCTTCGCAACGAGCGCGGGAGAGCTGGGATTGGCGGAGGCCGCGCTGGAGTACGCACCACGCGCTGAGGGCTCAGCGGAGGAGATCAGGGCCGGCCTAGAGGAGCGTCGCGACCAGGACATTCGCCTCGGCCGTAGCTCCTGGGGCCCCCATCTCGATGAGCTGAAGCTCTTGGTTGGCGGCAAGTCGCTGCGGAAGTACGGCTCCCAAGGACAGCAGCGAACCGCGCTTCTCTCCCTTCTCTTCGCCGAGCGCCAGGCGCTCCTCGAAGCTCGCCAGGTGACGCCGCTACTGCTCCTCGACGACGTGATGAGCGAGCTCGACCCAGGACGGCGGGAGCGCCTGGTCGCGCGGCTTGGCGACGGCGGCCAGGTGCTGATCACTGCGGCGGACGAGGAATCGGTTCCAGTAGCCGCCCGCCAAGCAGTCGTGCAGATGCCGCCACCGCAGACAGAAACTAGCGGCCATGAGTAGGAGGCGGGCACCCCGACCGGCAGCGAATGCTTTTCAAGCGGCCCTGCAGAAGGTCGCGCCGAAAACGCCTCTGGCGGCCGTTCAAGCAGCCTGGCCGACTGCGGTGGGGGAGCAGCTGGCGGCCGTCGCGACACCGGTCTCCGAACGGCAAGGAACGCTGACGATCGAGTGCGCGGACGCGGTCTGGACGCAGGAGCTGGACCTGATGCAGGAGGCCCTTCTGCAGCGGCTTCGGGATGCGGTCGGGGAGCAGGCGCCGCAGGCGTTGCGCTTTCGTGTCAACTCGGCGCGCTTCTAAATCCAGTTTTTCCACGATTTGCAGGGATCTTTAACTTTGGCGCCTGCTTGTCCGGGGCACCGAACTGGTATTCTTATGGCAACTCGCATTGTGCCCCGAGCGACCGTGGAGCGAGCTTCCGGGAGTCGGGGCCTTTGTGTGTCTGTGTGTCAACCGGAAGGGACTCATTGCCTGAGAAAAAAGCCAGCGGCGACTCCTACGGCGCCAAGGACATCACCGTCCTCGAGGGCCTGGAGGCGGTTCGCAAGCGCCCCGGCATGTACATCGGCTCGACGGGCCCGCGCGGGTTGCACCATCTCGTCTACGAGGTGGTTGACAACTCGGTCGACGAGGCTCTCGCCGGCCATTGCGACGCCGTCCGCGTCGTCCTCCATCCGGACAACAGCTGCACGGTCGAGGACAACGGCCGCGGCATCCCGGTCGAGACGATGGCCAAAGAGGGGCGGCCGGCGGCCGAGGTCGTGCTCACCGTCCTTCACGCCGGCGGCAAGTTCGGGGACGGCGGCGGCTACAAGGTCTCCGGCGGGCTGCACGGCGTCGGCGTCTCCGTCGTCAACGCCCTGTCGGAGCGGCTGCACCTCGAGATCAGCCGCGACGGCTACGTCTGGAGCCAGGACTACGAGCGCGGCAAGCCGCAGGGGGATCTCACCAAAGGGGAGAAGACCGACGCCCACGGGACCAAGATCACCTTCCTGCCCGACCTCGAGATCTTCGAAGAGATCGGCTTCGACTTCGACACCCTGGTCGAGCGCCTGCGCGAGACCGCCTTCCTCACCCGCGGCCTGAAGATCGACCTGGTCGACGAGCGCGGCGAGACCAGCAGCGTCACCTTCAAGTACGACGGCGGCATCGAGGACTTCGTCCGCCACCTCAACGGCAACAAGGACGAGGTCCACAAGAAGGTCATCTACTTCGAGGGCGGCAAAGAGGAGGGCCAGGTCGAGATCGCGATGCAGTGGAACAGCTCCTACCAGGAGTCGATCTTCAGCTTCGCCAACAACATCAACACCCATGAGGGCGGCTCACACCTCTCCGGCTTCCGCTCCGCCCTGACTCGCACCCTTAACGCTTACGCGCGCAACAAAGGTCTGCTGAAAGAGAAAAAAGACGACAACCTCGCCGGCGAGGACGTGCGCGAGGGCTTGACCGCGGTGATCTCGGTCAAGCTCCACGATCCGCAATTCGAGGGTCAGACCAAGACCAAACTCGGCAACCCGCCGATCCGCGGCCTGGTCGAGGAGATCACCAACCGCAAGCTGGGCGAGTACCTCGAGGAGAACCCCGCCGACGCCAAGCGCGTGATCATGAAGGCGATCGACGCCGCCCGCGCCCGTTCGGCGGCGCGCAAAGCTCGCGACCTCACCCGCAAGTCAGCGCTCGAGAACTCGACCCTGCCCGGCAAGCTCGCCGACTGCTCGGTCAAGGACCCGAGCCTGGCCGAGATCTTCGTGGTCGAGGGTGACTCCGCCGGCGGCTCCGCCAAGCAGGCGCGCGACCGCAACACCCAGGCGGTGCTGCCGCTGCGCGGCAAGATCATCAACGTTGAGAAGAGCCGCATCGACAAGGTGCTGGCCAACAACGAGATCCAGGCGCTGATCACGGCGATCGGGACCGGCGTCCACGACGAGTTCAACATCGAGGAAGCCAGGTACCACAAGATCGTGATGGCGACCGACGCCGACGTCGACGGCGCCCACATCCGCACCCTCGTGCTCACCTTCCTCTACCGGCAGATGCCGGAGCTGATCAACCAGGGTTACGTCTACATCGCCAAGCCGCCCCTGTACCGCGTCAAACAGGGCAACCAGGAGACCTACCTGGAGCGCGAGTCCGAACTCGAAGAGCTGCTCCTGCGCGACAAGCTGGAGCAGTTCGAGCTGACCGACGCGAGCGGCGAGAGCCGGAAGCTGACGCCGAGCCGCTGGCAGTCCTACATCCGGCGCTCGAAAGAGTACGAGGGCTGGGGCTCCTCGCTGCAAGCCGACTTCGGGCACGAAGTGGTGCGCTTCCTCGAGGAGTCGAGCCTGCTCGACGAGCAGGTGACGAGCGTGGCCGCCGCCCGCGAGGTGCTCCAGCGCGGTGGCGGGGAGAACGAGCCGTTCGACACCGAGGTGCTGGACAGCGGCGAGGACCAGGTCACGGTGAAGGCGATCGAACGCAAGAGCGGGCTGGCGAGAACCCACTGCCTGCCGGCCACCCTGTTCGCGCACCACGACTACCGCAAGTTCGCCGAGGTCCACGCGGCGCTGCTGAAACAGGTCGGCCGGCCGCCGTTCGAGATCAAGCGCGGCGAGCGGCGTAACGCCGCCCTCTCCTTCGAGGCGCTGCGCGGGGCGGTACTGGAGCTGGCTCGTCAGGGCGTCCAGCTGACCAGGTTCAAGGGCCTGGGCGAGATGAACGCCAAACAGCTGCGCGAGACGACGATGGACCCCGCGTCGCGGACTCTCGCTCGGGTGACGCTCGAAGACGCCACCGCCGCCGACACGATCTTCTCGATGCTGATGGGCGACCAGGTCGCCCCACGGCGGGAGTTCATCGAGGCCCACGCCAAAGAGGTGAAGTTCCTCGATGTCTGAGATCCCTTTGTCGCGGACGCTGCAAACCGGCGCATCTCGCGGTCCTCAGTCGACTCGGATCGGGTCACGCACTGTTAGTGCGCTCCCCTCACCTCGCTCCCTGCGTCCCACGACCTGCTTGGTTTTCGCGCCCGTATCGCTGATCGGAGGAACTACGGATGGCTCTTGATGCTTTGACGGGCAACATCGAGGACCGCGGCCTCGAGCAGGAGATGCGCTCTTCGTACCTCGATTACGCGATGAGCGTGATCGTCGGGCGGGCGCTGCCGGACGTCCGCGATGGCCTCAAGCCGGTGCACAGACGCGTGCTCTACGCGATGCACGACATCGGCCTGCAACCGACCCGGCCGTACCGCAAGTGCGCCTTCATCGTCGGCGAGGTGATGGGCAAATACCACCCGCACGGTGACTCGGCGATCTACGACACCTTGGTGCGAATGGCGCAGGACTTCTCCCTCCGCTACCTGCTTGTCGACGGTCAGGGCAACTTCGGCTCGATCGACGACGATCCCGCCGCGGCGATGCGGTACACGGAGGCCCGCCTCGGCCGACTAGCCACCGAGCTGCTGCGCGACATCGACGCCGACACGGTCGACTTCGGTCCCAACTACGACGAATCGACCCAGGAGCCCCAGGTCCTGCCGGCCCGGTTCCCCAACCTGCTGGTCAACGGTACCTCCGGGATCGCGGTCGGGATGGCGACCAACATCCCGCCGCACAACCTGCGCGAGGTCGCCGGCGCCGTCTCCGCCTACATCGACAACCCGGCGATCGATCTCGCCGGCCTGATGGAGCACATCAAAGGCCCGGACTTCCCCGGCGGCGGGCTGATGAGCCGCGAGGGGATCCGCGACGCCTACGCCTCCGGCCGCGGCAGCATCAGGGTGCGCGCCCGCGCCCACGTCGAGCCGCTGAAGGGGGGCAAGGAGGCGATCGTCGTCACCGAGCTCCCGTTCATGGTCAAGAAGGGCGGCGAAGGCGGCCTGATCACGAAGATCGCCGAACTCGCCCGCGACAAAAAACTCGAGGGCATCTCCGACCTCCGCGACGAGAGCGACGAACGCTCCGGGATGCGGTTGGTGATCGAGCTCAAACGCGGCGGTCCCCCGGCCAAGGTCGTCCTCAACAACCTCTACAAGAAAACGTCGATGCAGTCGACCTTCGGCGCCAACATGGTGGCGCTGGTCGACGGGGTGCCGCGGACGCTGAGCCTGCTGGAGCTGATCGAGCACTACGTCGACCACCAGCGCGAGGTCGTCACCCGCCGCACCCAGTTCGAACTGCGCCGGGCCGAGGCCCGGGCCCACATCCTCGAGGGACTGCTGGTTGCGCTCGACAACCTCGACGCGGTGATCGCGCTGATCCGCGGCTCCGACGATCCGGACGCCGCCCGCGAAGGGCTGATCGAGAAATTCGAGCTCTCGCGCGAGCAGGCGCAGGCGATCCTCGACATGCGCCTGCAGCGCCTGACCGCGCTCGAGGCCGACAAGGTCCGCGCCGAGCACGCCGACCTGATGGAGCGGATCGGCGAGCTGCGGGCGATCCTCGGCGACGAAGCCAAAGTGATGGGGCTGGTCAAAGACGAGCTGGCCGAAATCGTCGAGGCCTACGGCGACGAGCGTCGCACCGAACTGGCCCACTTCGAGGGCGACGTCGGGATCGAGGACATGATCGCCGACCAGCAGATGGTGATCTCGCTGACCGCCTCCGGGTACGTCAAGCGACTGCCGTTGGCGACCTACCGGCAGCAGCGCCGGGGCGGCGTCGGGGTGATGGGGATGAACCTCAAAGAGGACGACTACATCGCCCACCTCCACATCAGCTCGACCCACGACTTCCTGCTCTTCTTCACCAACCGCGGCAAGGTCTACCGGCTCAAGGTCTACGAGCTGCCGGAGGGCCAGCGCAATGCCAAAGGCAGCTCGCTGAACAACCTGCTGCCGCTGCGCGAAGGGGAGAAGGTGATGGCGGTGATCCCGACCCGGGACTTCAAGGAGAACAAGTACCTCGCCTTCGCGACCGCCAACGGCCTGATCAAGAAAACCGAGTTCCTCGCCTACAACACCCCGATTCGCGCCGACGGGATCATCGCGATCAAAATTCGCGATGACGACGAGCTGGTCCAGGTGCGGCTGACCTCGGGTGAAGACGACATCCTCATGGTCTCCCACTCCGGCCACGCCTGCCGCTTCTCCGAGGAGAAAGTGCGGACGATGGGCCGCCCCGCCAGCGGCGTCAAAGGCATGAACGTCGCCGGCAAGGACAACCGGGTCCTGGCGATGGACGTCGCCCGCAACGACACCGAACTCTTCGTCGTCACCGAGAACGGCTACGGCAAGCGCACGCCGGTCTCGGAATACCCGGTCAAGGGCCGCGGCACGAAAGGCGTCCTGACGATCAAGCTGACCGAGAAGAAGGGCGGCCTCACCGGGGCGCTCATAGTCGGTGAGCACCAGGACCTCCTCTTCATCTCCCAGAACGGCATGGTCCAGCGGACCTCCGTCAGCGGCATCTCCCAGATGGGCCGCTCAACCCAAGGCGTCAAGGTGATGAATATCAAGGACGACGACCGCGTCAGCGCCGTCGCCCTGGTGGTCGACTCCGAGGAATCGAGCGGCACCGAGGCTCTCGAGGACGCCGGCCAGGAGCCGCTGGTTGAGGCGTCCGTCGACGGCGCCGGCGAGTAGCTCGGCGCTAGGCCGTCTGCGGCAGGTACTGCTGCAGCTCAGAAGGGGGCTTCGAGGAAGGCCTCGAAGGGCGGGCCTGCGAGCGGGTATCGCGGGGCGCCGGGGAAGTCGATCGAGAGGCTGCCGGTCCAGGCAGTGGTGCCATCGGGGGCGGCGCGATAGTGGCCGCTGCCGTGGAACGGCGCCGGCGGGGCAACCGTGGCTGCAGTTGCCGCTTCGTTGACGTGGAGGGGCCTGCCACCTCGAAGGACGGCGAACCTGATGATCCCCAGTCGACCCCGGGTTTCTTCGTGGACCGCGAGGTAGCTGGTCCTACCGCCGAGCTCGGCGGTGAGGAAGCCCGTCAAATCGACCCCCTGCCGCGATACCGCGACCATCGTCGTCGGGGGCGCGGAGAAGAGGTCGAAGCCACGGCGTAGCCGCCGGTGCCGTGGGCACCCTCCCGCGGGCGTGAGAATCGTCCCCTTCGCGCGGCGCGGCGCGACCGCCACGTACCCGCCTTCTCCCTTGAACTCGAGGCTGCCGACGAAGACGCCCCGGCGCATGTCGAACCGCCTGCCGTCGCGGCAGACCACCTGCTTCCGCTCGGTGCCGTGGGACTGGCGGAAGTGCATCGAAATCTTGCCGAACCGCCCGAAGGTCGCCTGCAGCCGTTCCGGCAGGGCGACCCCGCGGGCGAGGTAGACCGTCTCGGTCCGCATTCCGTGCCGTCGCCGAAGGACCTCGAGGATCACCGCACTTCCCGAGGTCGCGACCTTCACTTCGTAACCGCTATCGGCGTCGATGCTGAAGCCAGAGCGGAACTGCTGCGGTGGCGCTACCGGCTCGCCTACCGCGCCCAGAAGGCGGCTCGGGAAGAGCGACGGCAGCCGAGGTCCACTGGTTGCCGCATGTGCGTTGGCCGCACCGAGCAGCGACACCAGCAGGGCAAGGATCGCGACCGAGCGCCTCATCGCACCCGCGCCGCCCGTCCGTATAACCGCGCCACTTCGTTGCCGAAGTAGGGACCGTAGTCGGGCGAGGTGTCGTCGAAGTACCCGTAGTCGGTAACCCCGTTCAAGGTGCCGCCGTCGATGATCCAACCGCCTCCGGAGGCCCCGCCGGTGACTTCGCATGAGACCGCGAGGTTGAGCGGCCCGGGGGCGAGGAAGGACTCGGGGTCGTGGCCGAGGAACGGTGCCCCTGGACAGACCCGTTGCGTTTCCCCGTCGAACGGCTCTTCCGAGGGGTAGCCGTGGACATCGAAAGAACGCTGCGTCTTCAGGTTCCAGGCGATCCCGGCACCACCGACTGCTTCTCCGAGGGTTTCCCCACGTTGGTTGCGCCCGACGACCGCGGCTGCGACGTCGAAGTTCTCGCTGCCGCTGGACCGCCACTGCTTCGTCGTGTCCAGCCACTTGGCGGGAAAGACGCCGAAGGGTCGCTGGCCATAGCGATACCCAGGGACGAACACCCAGCGGCTCTTGAACCAACGCCCCCGCCTACCGCCGCTGTTGATGCAGTGCGCCGCGGTGAAGACGACGCTCTCGTTGGCGGAGCGCACGGCAGTCCCCGAGCAGCGGCCGTAGCCGAGGATCCCCAGCGCCAGGAAGATCGCCCCATGGACCCGGTCCCCAGGCGCAGTGGAGTCCGCCACCGGTTCGAAGTCAGAGCCAAACCCGGCGGGACGCGCCGCCTCCGCGGCGATCCGGTGTGGCCTCCCTTGCGGTCCGTGCTTCTTGCTGAGCGGGGCCGAGCTTCGCGGCCCGGTCACCTCGAGCGGCTTCGCCTGGCGCATCCGCGCTGGCGTCCAGAACCGCCCGGCCTCAGCAGCCGGCAGCGGCGAGATTCGGACCCCGCTGGCAGAAGCGCTGGCGCTGCCGAGGCACAGGATCGCGCCCAGCGCGACCAGGACCGTTCCCCACCGCCGCTTCATTGCCGGGACTCTACTTGCGTACTCGGGAGAGGCTAAGCCGCCTGCGGCAGGTACTGCTGCCAGGCCGCCGGGATCTTCGGGCTGGCCACCTGGATGAAGACGGTGGGGGGCGGAGCCTTCGGCGTGGTTGCCGGGTGCATGTGGATCTCGCGGGGGAGGCGGTTGCCCTTGCGGCGGTTGCAGGGGGGGCAGGCGGCGACGATGTTCTCCCAGACCGATTCGCCGCCGCGGGAGCGGGGGATGACGTGGTCGACGGTGAGGCCGGCTTTGGTCGAGCCGCAGTACTGGCAGGTCCAGGAGTCGCGGGCGAGGACGGCGCGGCGGGTGATCTTGCGGCGGTGGGCCTCGCGGGGGATCCGCACGTAGTTGGTGAGGCGGATCACGTCGGGCCGCTCCATCGTCATGTGCTCGGAATGGAGGGCGGCGCCGTCTCGGCGCTCCAGCAGCTCCGCCTTTTCCTTCAGAAGAAGGACAGCAGCTCTTCTCAACGTGCAGACGTTGATCGGCTCATACGTCGCGTTGAGTACCAGCACCCTGGCCATTGCTTGAGGAAGATTGTAGGGCGCCCGGCCCCTGATGCTCGTTGCAAGCGCCACAACGCCTGCGAGAGACGCTTCAGGCGCTGCCGGTAGGCGGCATCACCCGACTGGATAGGAGCCGAGGATCTGGGTCGACTCAGCCTTCTTCTGCAGCTCCTCGATCGCCTCGGCGACGGCAGGGTCGCCCTCCTTGCCTTCGAGGTCGCAGAAGAACATGTAGCGACCGAGGCCCTGCCGCAGGGGGCGCGACTCGATCCGCGTCAGGTTGATCCCACGACTGGAGAACTCACTCAGCGCATCGACAAGAGCACCGGGATGGTCTGCCCCGAGCTCGGAGAAGACCAGCGAGGTCTTCCAAGCTCCAGCGCTTTGCCCGGCGGGGACCTCGGCTCCCTGCGGCGCGATCCAGACGAAGCGGGTGACGTTGTCGTCCTGGTCCTCGACCCCTTCCAACAGCAGCTCGCAGCCGTAGAGCTCCGCCGCCGCTCGGGCTCCCAGGGCCGCCCACGGCCGCGCCGACTCGCTCACCATCCGCACCGCGGCGGCCGTGCTGCTGACGCTGCGCAGTTCGGTCCCCGGCAGCTGCTCGCGGAGGAAGCGCGCGCACTGGGCGAGCGGCTGAGGGTGCGAGAGGACCGCCTCGACGTTCTCGATCGCCACCCCCTCGCGGGCGATCAGGTGGACCCTGACCCGATAGTCGTGCTCGCCGACGATCGTGACGCCGCTGACGTCGAAGGCGAGGGTGTCGAGCGTCGGCCGCACCGAGCCCTCGAGCGAGTTCTCGATCGGGACCAGCGCCCGCTCGGCCTCGCCGCGCTCGACCGCGAGGATCGCGTCGGGAATCGTCGGCGTCCGCAGCGGCTCGTAGTCGCTGCCAGGGATCGCCTCGCCGAGGGCGTCCTCGGTGAAGGTTCCGGCCGGGCCTAGGTAAGCGATCCGCATCGACGGATCAAAGCAGAGGCCCCTGCCGAGTGCTCTATTCCACCAGCAGCGTGTAGGTCGCTTCGTTGTTGGTGGTGACCTGCTCGCCGTCCACCGGTTCGGCTTCTACTTCGAGCGTGACTTCGCCGGTCGGGGCGGGGGTCAGCGGGATCGTCACCGTGCCTTCTTCTTCGACCCCGAGTTCGTCGATTTCTCCCTTCAGCGTGTTGCCTTCGACGCTGACCGAGACCGAGATTCCGTTCTCGGTCGATTCGCCCTGGTTTTCGACGGTGACTTCGACTTCGACCCCTTCTTCGCCGCTGACCGTGGTGGCGCCGCCTTCGACCAGTTCGGAGCCGTTGACGGCGGTGCCGACCAGCCCGAGCCCGTGCACACCGGGGGTGGAGGAGCCGCTGTTGCCGCTGATCGCCGCGAGCGCATCGCTGACCGTGCTCTCTTCGAGCCATTTTTCGTCAGGCAGGACCGTGCTCTTCGGCAGGTCGTCGCCGCTGACCCCGTTGTCGGCGAGGACCCCGTCGACTTCCGGCCGCACCACGGTTTCGTAGACGATGTCGCTGGCCAACAGCTTCTGCATCTGTTTGGCGATCCCGGCCATCGCCTTCTCGGCGCCGGCGTCGCCGAGCGCGGTGCTCATCTTTTCGGCGATTTCATCCATTGCGTTGGCCCGCAGCGCGTAGACCAGCTCGAGGTTCCCTTGCGCCCGCTTCATGTCCCCCGGTGCGCCGAGGTCGTCGATCCGGGAGCGGTTGCTGTCCATCGCGCTGCGGTCGGCTTCAACGTTGTTGATGAACTCGGTGACCGAGAGGTTGCCGGGGTCTTCGAGTTTCTGGAAGAAGCTCTTGCTGGTCTGTTCGGTTTCTTCGACGATCTGGGTGACGTTGCGCGAGTAGTCGCTGAGCTCGCGGTTGGCGCGGGCGTCGAGGCAGCCCTTTACGCCAAGCACGAGCAGGATCAGCAGGAGCAGGCCGCCGCCGAGGGCGAGCGCGCGCCGCAGCATGATCTGCTGGCGCTCGGGTCGACGTTTTGGGCGCTCGCGGCGGGGCGGGCGTCGTGAGGCGAAGTCCTCCACGGGGCCGAGAGTATGAACATCGGGGTGGCCGACGCGCCAGTTGACCCCGCAAACGGTGGGTTTTTCCCAGCCAGGCGCAGGAAACCAGGGGTGACTCGGCGAAGTTGATGCCGCGATGGTCGGCTCGCTCGTGCTCAACCGGTTCCTGATCGAGCGCCGCATCGGCAGCGGCGGCTTCGGCGTTGTCTATGAGGCCTGGGACGGCCGTCTCGAGCGTCCGGTCGCGGTGAAGGCGATCGAGCAGCGGGGAGAGGCCGGCCGCCGGGTCCTGCGCGAGGCCCAGGCTGCGGCGCGTCTCAACCACCCCGGCATCGTCACCCTCTACGAGATGGGGGAGGAGGACGGCAACGCGCTGCTGGTGACCGAGCTGGTCGAGGGATCGACGTTGGCCCGCCTCGCTCACAACGGCGAGCTCTCCGACCGCGAGATCGGCGAGATCGGCGCCGACCTCTGCGAAGCCCTCGATCACGCCCACTCACGCGGTGTCGTTCATCGCGACATCAAGCCCCAGAACGTGCAGGTGCTCGAGGACTCCGAACCGCGCGCGAAGCTGATGGACTTCGGCGTCGCCCACCTCGCCGGCGACACGCCCCTGACCGCGGCGGGCGACGTCGTCGGCACCCTCGCCTACATGTCGCCCGAGCAGGCCGAGGGGAAGCCGGCCGGGCCCGAGTGCGATGTCTACTCGCTCGCCCTCACCCTTTACGAGTGCTGGAGCGGCGAGAACCCGCATCGCCGGGCGACCCCCGCCGCCACCGCCCGCGCGATCGGCGGCCGCGCCCGACCCCTGCGCCGCCTGCGTCCCGACCTGCCGCGCGAGCTCACCGACACGCTCGACGCCTGCCTGGCGCCGCGGCCCAGCCACCGCCGCTCGCTGGAGGAACTGGGGACCGCGATCGAGGATTCGCTCGACCAGCTCGCCGAGCACGTCCCGGACGCCCGCGGCCACATCGTCACCCGCTTCGGCGCCCTCGTCGCGGCGGCCACGGTCGGCGGCTTTCTCGCCTTCCATGGAGCGGCGCTGCCGTAGGCAGCCGATCCCTAGGATTTCCCCATCGGTGCGCTGAGTCGTCTGGAGTCGATGTTCGAGGGCCTCGTCGAGGGGGTCTTCAGCCGTGCCTTCAGCTCGGAGGTGCAGCCGGTCGAACTGGCACGCAAACTGGCCAAGGAAATGGATGCGCACAAGACCGCCTCGGTCCAGCGCGTCTACGTCCCCAACGAGTACACGGTCTTCCTCTCGCGCCAGGATCGGGGCAAGCTCGAAGGCTACGAGCGCTCGTTGGAGCAGGAGCTCTCCGGCTACCTGCTCGAGCACGCCCGCCGCCGCGGCTACGACCTTCTGACCCGGCCGCAGGTGGATTTCCAGACCGACGAGCGGCTGCGGCTGGGCGAGTTCGGGATCCAGGCCCGCCTGGTGAAGCCGCCCGCCCACGAGGGGGCGGCCCCCGAACAGGGGGAAGAGGGCCACACGATGGTCTACTCGGCGGTCCGCGAGCGCGATCGCAACCGCCCGAAACGCCCCGAGCAGGCGGTGGGGGCGCTGGTTTCGACCCGCGCCGTGATCTCGCTACAAGACCGCCGTTACGTGCTCGATGGGCCGCAAGCGACGATCGGCCGCTCGAAGTCGGTCGAGTGCGTGCTCTCCGACCCCAACGTCAGCCGCCGCCACGCGGAGCTGCGGCGCGACGAGAGCGGCGACTGGCAGATCGTCGACCTCGGCTCCACCAACGGGATCAAGGTCAACGGCCGCCGCGTCCCCTCTACCCGGCTCAGCCCCGGTGACGAGGTCACCGTCGGCACGACCACGTTCACTTTCGACATCGAGCAGTAGCGGCGGCTGCCGCCCTTATTAAGGTGCTGGACGCGTGGACTACGACCCGATAAGCGTGGCCCTCAAATTCGGCTTCCTCGCCGTCCTCTACCTGTTCGTGCTCGTAATCGCGCGGAGCGCCCTCAAGGACCTGCGCCGGACGACCGCGCCGGCCCCCGACGGGACCGGCTTCCACGCCGCTCCCGCCCTCTCCGAACCGTCCCGCGGGGCGGACGGCTGGCTGGTCGTCGAGCGCGGCGGCGGCCTCGAGCGCCAACAGCGCTTCGACCTGATCGGGGGACTGTCGATCGGCCGCTCGAAGGAGGCGGACGTGCGGATCGACGACCGCTACGCCTCCAGCCTCCACGCCCGAGTCTTCTCCCGCGAGTCCAGGTTCTATGTCGAGGACATGAACTCGACCAACGGGACCTTGCTCAACGGCGCCACCCTGCAGGGGGAGGCGGAGCTGATCGACGGCGACAGCGTGCAGATCGGGGACACGGTCTTCCGCCTCGAGGTGGGGTGAGCCGATGAGCCTGCGGATCGCCGAGGAAGCCGTTCGCACCGACACCGGGCGGCAGCGCAACGCCAACGAGGACTCGCTGTTCGTCGAGGCGCCGCTGTTCGTCGTCGCCGACGGGATGGGCGGGGCGCAGGCCGGCGAGGTCGCCTCCCGCGCGGCGGCTGAGTCATTTGCCCACGACCTGCCTTCCTCCCCCGCCTCGACGCCCCCGGAGCGGTTGCTGGAGGCGACGATCGAGGGGGCCAACCGGACGATCCACGAACTCGCCCGCAAGGATCCGAGCCTGACCGGCATGGGGACGACCACCACCGCCGCGTTTGTCGACCTCGACAGCGAGGAGGTGGCGATCGGCCACGTCGGCGACAGCCGCGCCTACCGGCTGCGGGGCGGCAAGTTCGAGCAGCTGACCCGCGACCACTCGCTGGTCGAGGAGATGCGCCGCAAAGGCCAGCTGACCGACGCCCAAGCCGAGGACCACCCGCAGCGCTCGATCATCACCCGCGCGCTCGGCCCCGAACCGGAGGTCGAAGTCGACCTGCGGACCGTGCCCGCACAGGCCGGCGACGTCTTCCTGATCTGCTCCGACGGCCTGACGACGATGCTCGACGACGAGAAGATCGCCCACATCCTCGGCCGTGCGACCTCGCTTCAGGCCGCGGTGCGGGCGCTGGTCGACGAAGCCAACCGCGCCGGTGGCCGCGACAACATCACCGTCGTCCTCTTCCGGCTCGAGGGCGGCGACGGTGCCGAGGCGGCGACGAGCTCTGCCAACGAAGGGGCGACCCTGATCGGCGGCGACGCCGAGGCGGCCGGGCTGACCGCGACCGAGGTCCGCAAGCGGGCCGCCGCCGACGCCGCCCGCAAACGCCGCGAGGTGCTGGAGACGCGACCGCGCGGCCGCGGCCTGCGCACCGTGCTGAAGGTGCTGGTGCCGCTGTTGCTGATCGCAGCGCTGGCTTTCGGCGCCTGGTACGGCAACCGCCAGATCTGGTTCCTCGGCACCGACGACGCCGGCCGCGTTGCCCTCTATCGCGGCGCTCCCTACGAGCTGCCCTTCGGCATCGATCTCTACGGCGAGCGCTACGCCAGCCCGATCCAGACCGAGTCGCTGCCGGCGCGGCGCAAGGATGCGGTCACCGGCCACGACCTGCGCTCGCGCGACGACGCCGTCTCGCTGCTGGAAGAAATCGAAAAGACCGCGGGGCTTCGTTGAGGTCAGCGAGGAACCGGGAGCTCTTTGCCCTGGTTCCGGTCGCGATGCTGTTGACCGCCGGCTTCGCCGCGGTCTTCGCCCAGGAGAACACCAAACTCGGCAACCTCAGCCTCACCTACGGGGCCTACTTCCTGGCGATCTGCCTGGCCACCCACGTCTTCCTGCGGATCCGCCTCCCCAATGCCGATCCCTACCTCTTCCCGCTGATGGCGACGCTGACCGCGCTGGGCCTGGTGATGATCTACCGGATCGACGAGACCCTGGCCCGTGACCAGGCGAACTGGTTCGTCCTCGGCCTGGTGCTCTTCGCGCTGACGATCTACTTCCTGCGCGACTACGAGGTGCTCGAGCGCTACCGCTACACGATCGCCGTCGTCGGCCTGCTGGTCCTGCTGGCACCGCGGTTGCCGGGGATCGGCCAGCAGGTCAACGGCGCCTACCTCGGGGTCAAGATCGGGCCGCTCGCCTTCCAGCCGGCCGAGTTCACCAAGCTCGCGATCGTCGTCTTCCTCGCCAGCTACCTGCGCGAGCACCGCGAGGTGCTGATCGTCGGCGCCCGGCGGGTGCTGGGGGTGACGCTGCCGCCGCTGAAGCACTTCGGGCCGATGCTGGTGGTGTGGGGCGCCTCGATGTTCATGCTCGTCTTCATCCGCGACCTCGGCAGCTCGCTGATGTTCTTCGCCGCCTTCCTTGCCCTGCTCTACGTGGCTACGGGCCGCTTCTCCTTCGTCGTCATCGGGATGGCGATGTTCCTCGTCGGCGCCTGGTTCTTCGCCAGCACCGTTCCGCACGTTCACGACCGGGTCGAGATCTGGCTCCACCCTTACGAGGAAGCTCAGGGCAACGGCTACCAGATCCTCAACTCGATCTTTTCCCAGGCCGACGGCGGCCTCTTCGGCAAAGGTTTCGGCCAGGCCCTGATCACGATCCCCGGCACCAAAAGCTCGCTGCTGCCGGCGGCGGAAACCGACACGATCTACGCCTTGATCGTCAACGAGCTCGGCCTTTTCGGCGCCTGCGGGTTGATCCTCGTCTACCTGCTGATCACCGCCCGCGGCTTCAAAGTCGCCCTGCTGGCGAGCGACGGCTTCTCGAAGCTGCTGGCGACCGGGCTCACCGCGGTCTTCGCGATCCAGGCCTTCGTGATCATCGGCGGCGTCACCCGGGTGATCCCGCTGACCGGGGTGACGCTGCCCTTCGTCAGCTACGGCGGTAGCTCGATCGTCGCCAACTTCGTCCTCCTGGCCCTGCTGCTGCTGGTCTCCGACCGCGCCCGGCGTGAGGCCGACGAAACGGTCGGCAGGGCGGTACCGATGAGGGCGGCGGCGTGAACCGGCAGATCGTCAAGCTCTTCGCCTTCATCGTTGTCCTCTTCGCCGTCCTGGTCGGCTTCACGTCCTACTGGTCGGTCTTCGACGCCGAAGCGCTGAAGGAAAAAAATGTGAACAAGCGCCCGCTCTTCGAGCTACAGCAGATCCCTCGCGGCCGCATCCTCACCGCCGACGGGACCGTGATCGCGAAGTCGGTGGCGAAGGGCAAGGGGGCGGAAAAGCAGTATGTCCGCCGTTACCCGCAGGGCTCGCTCTTCGGCCACCCGATCGGGTACAGCTTCGTGCGCTACGGCGACTCTGAGTTCGAGCAGTTCCACAACGAAGAACTGGTCGGCGAAGAAAGCGAATTCGGCTCGATCCTCGACGAGCTGACCGGCGGCACCCAGGAAGGCAACGACGTCGTCACCAACATCGATACCGAAGCGCAGCGGACGGCCCTGGCCGACCTCGAGGAAGCGGGCTTCGGCGCCGTCGTCGCGATCGTCCCGCAGACCGGCGAAGTGAAGGTGATGGCCTCGAACGCTCCCTACGACCCGAACCGGGTTCCCGGCCACTACGGAAAGCTGAACACGAACGAAATCGAAACGCCACTCCTGAACCGGGCGACTCAGGGCCTCTACCCGCCAGGGTCGACCTTCAAGGTCGTGACCGCTGCGGCGGGGCTGGAGAGCGGCACGATCACGCCGGAGACGACGATCAACGCGCCCGGCACCCTGGACGTCGAAGGGACGCCGCTGCAGAACGACTTCACCGAGGACTTCGGCCCGATCGCCCTCGACACCGCCCTGACCAACTCGGTCAACACCTGGTTCGGCCAGCTCGCCCAGCAGGTAGGCCAGGACGAACTGTTCAAGACGATGGAAAAGTTCGGCTTCAACGCGACGCCGGGGATCGACCTGCCGAGCGACGAGGTCTACGACAGCGGCGTCTACGAAGAAGAACACCTCCTGCACAGCAACGACCCCGTCGACCTCGCCCGGCTCGGGATCGGCCAGGAGCGACTGCTCGCCTCGCCGCTGCAGATCGCCGAGGTGGCCGCGGCGATCGCCAACGGCGGCAAGCTGATGAAGCCGCAGCTCTGGAAGCGGGTGGTCGACCCCGACGGCCGCGTCGTCGACAAGCTCGATCCCTCCGTCTATAGCGAGCCGGTCAGCGCCGAGACCGCCGAAGAGCTGACGACGGCGATGGAAGGCGTGGTCAGCGAAGGGACCGGGACCAACGCGGCGATCTCCGGCGTCGCCGTCGCCGGCAAGACCGGCACTGCGGAAACGCCGGGCAACAAAGCCTGCGGCGGCGGCGTCGAGGAGAACCAGGCCTGGTTCATGGGCTTCGCCCCCGCCGACGATCCGCAGATCGCAATCGCCGCCTCGGTCGAGTGCACCGAACAGTTCGGCAACGACGTCGCCGCCCCGATCTTCCGCGACGTCGCCGAAACGATCCTGAACGGGGAATGAGGGACCGTGGCTGAGGTACGCGAGGGCAGCGTCGTCGACAAGCGCTACCGGGTGCTGCGCCGGATCGGCAGCGGCGGCATGGCCGACGTCTGGCTCGCCGAGGACGCCCACCTGCAGCGGCAGGTGGCGCTGAAGGTCCTGCACGCCCGCTACCTCCAGGACCCGGACTTCATCGCCCGCTTCCAGCGCGAGGCCGAGGCCGCCGCCGGCCTCCAGCACCCGAACATCGTCGCCGTCTTCGACCGCGGCCAGGACGACGGCATCAACTACATCGCGATGCGCTACGTCGAGGGGCCGACGCTGAAGGAGCTGATCGATCGCGGCCTGACGCCGGAGCAAGCAGTGGCGCTGGTGCGGCAGGTGCTCGAGGGCGCCCGCTTCGCCCACCGCAACGGGATCGTCCACCGCGACCTGAAGCCGCAGAACGTGATCCTCGACGAGGAGGGCAAGGCGGTCGTCACCGACTTCGGCATCGCCCGCGCCGGGATCTCCGACATCACCCAGACCGGCTCGGTGATGGGCACCCCGCAGTACCTCTCGCCCGAGCAGGCGCAGGGATTCGAGGTGACCGGCGTCTCCGACCTCTATTCGGTCGGGGTGATCCTCTACGAGGCGCTGACGGGGCGGGTGCCCTTCGAAGGCGAAAGCGCCGTCGCGGTGGCGATGAAACAGGTCTCGGCGACGCCGCAGCGGCCGAGCTCGATCAACCCGCGGGTCTCGCCGGCGCTCGACGCGGTGGTGATGCGGGCGCTGGAAAAGGAGCCAGGCAACCGCTTCCAGAGCGCCGACGCCTTCATCGCCGCGCTTGATCAGGCGATGAAAGAACCGGGGGTCGGTGCCGGCACCGCCGCCTTCGCCGCCGCGCCGCCGGTCGTCGCCGTCCCGGAGGAGGTGCCGCCGGTGGAAGACCGCGAGCGCAACTGGTGGCTCTGGGCGCTGCTGGTCGCGGCGATCGTGATCGGCCTGCTGGTCGGCCTTGCCCTCACCCGCGACAGCAAGACCGACGTCCCCAACGTGACCGGCAAGCAGCTGGAATTCGCGATCGCGCAGCTCGAACGCAAGGGCTTCGACGTCGGCGAGGAAAACTTCGTCGAGCGCGAGGTGCCGCGCAACACGGTGCTGGAGCAGGATCCGCTGCCGGGAGCGGCCGACGAAGACTGCTCCTTCCTCGGCTTCTTCTGCTCAAAGCCGAGCGTCGACCTGACGATCAGCGCCGGGCCCGGCCAGGGGGAAGTGCCGGGAGTCGCCGGGCTGCCCGCGGCGGCGGCAACCAAGAAGCTGGAAAAGGCCGGCTTCGATGTGGCGGTCCAGCGGATCAACTCGAATTCGGTCGAAGAAGGGCTGGTCGTCTTCTCCGATCCCCGCGGCGGCGCCACCGCGACCAACGGCTCGACCGTCACCCTCTTCGTCTCCCAGGGTCCGAAGCTGGCCAAGGTCCCGGTGCTGGTCGGGGTGCAGCGGGAAGTGGCTGTGCAGCGCCTCAGCGGCCGCGGCCTCACCCCGAGCGTCTCCGAAGAGGAAAGCTCCTCGCCGGTCGGCCAGGTGATCCGCCAGTCGCCCAGCGCGGGGACCGAAGTCGAACCCGGCTCGACCGTCTCACTCGTCGTCTCCAGCGGTGAAGAAAAGAAAGAAGAAGAAGAAAAGGAGACGAAGGTCCCGAACGTGATCGGCAAGGAACGGCGCCAAGCCGTGGAAGCAATCCGCGCCGCCGGCCTGACGCCGCAGGTCGAAGAAGAAGAAACGGAAGTCCCGAGTCAGGTCGGCCGCGTCACCGACCAGTTCCCGCCGCCAGGGAGCGAACTGGAACCGGGGGCGACGGTGATGATCACGGTCGGCAAGCAGGCCGCGGAAGTGCCCGAAGAAGAAGGGGAACTGGAACCGTGAGGGTTGCCGTCCTCTCCGGCGGGCGCTCCTCCGAGCACGACGTCTCGCTGCGCTCGGGGGCAGCGGTGGCGCGGGGCCTGCGCGAGGCGGGGCACGAGCCGGTCGAGGTGACGATCGGCCGCGACGGCGCCTGGCGCGCCTCCGGCGGTGCGGTCGAGCTGGTTCCCAGCGCCGGCCTGCTCGGCGCCGACGCCGTCTTCCCGGCGCTCCATGGCGCCTTCGGCGAGGACGGCAGTATCCAGGGCCTGCTCGAGCAGCTCGACGTGCCCTACGTCGGCTCCGACGTCCTCGCCTCGGCGATCTGCATGGACAAGTTGACGCTGAAGCGGCTGTTCGCCGCCAACGGGGTGCCGCAGGTCGAGTTCACCGCAGTCGAGGGCAACGACTGGTGGGGGCGCTGCGAGGAGATGGGCCTGCCGCTCTGGGTCAAGCCCTCGCGGATGGGCTCCAGCGTCGGCATCACCCGCGTCGGCAAGCTCGACGAGCTCGACGCCGCGGTGGAGAAGGCGCTGCGACACGACCCGCGGGTGATCGTCGAGGCCTCCTCACCCGGACGCGAGGTCGAGTGCTCGGTCCTCGGCAACGATGAGCCCGAGGCCTCGCTGCCGGGCGAGATCGTCGCCCAAGGCACCTGGTACGACTTCGAGGCCAAGTACACCGAGGGCGGGATGGAGCTCCGGGTCCCCGCCCCGATCGGCGACCACGCCATCGCCAACGTCCGCGAGATGGCGGTCTCGGTCTTCAAGCTCGCCGGCTGCTCCGGCCTCGCCCGCTGCGACTTCTTCGTCGAACCCGACGGCTCCGTCCTCGTCAACGAGATCAACACGATGCCCGGCTTCACCGACACCAGCGTCTACGCCAAGCTCTTCGAGGCCACCGGCATCGGCTACCCCCAACTATGCGACCGCCTGGTGCAGCTCGCGGTCGAGCGGCACCAGGCGTCGCGTTCCTACGAGTTCTAGTTGTAGAACCCGGCAGGCGCTGACTCAGCCCACCGAAACGTACAGCGGATTCGGTTTGTCAACTGCGTACGACGCTGTCCAGCGCGCTTCGAACGGGCAGAGAGCCCCGCTACCGGTCTGCTTCTTCACCAGGGTGCTGATCGACAGGGTCGCCGGGGCGCCACCAACGACCGTACCGAGGTCGGTGCCGGTACCCGCACCGTAAATGCAGGATTCATTTTCGAACAGCCCGTTGATTGTCACCTGAGTGTTCTTGGCTGTAAGTGTGCCGTTGTCGGTACCCGAGATGCTATGGATTTCGAGTTCGCCCGGGGTGATCGTTTTCGTTTCTTTGGTGCATTCTTCCCAGGTCAGGGCCGTGATGGCTCCTTTGACTGTTTCAGTGGAACTACCTACGTTTGAGGTTTTTCCTTCCACTGTCGAAATGCCGCACACATCCAGAACGGTGCCGCCAGAGGTCTCGAGCGTGGCTTTGCCGGTCAAATTGGCGTGAATCACGGTTCCGGATGCGTAAGGTGCCGAGCAGGTGGTTGTGTTGGCATTGTTTTGGCAAAGTTTCGTCGCCGAAGCGGTACCCACTCCTGCAAATGCCATCAGTGCCATGGCCGCCATAACGGCCAAGCCGAGCATCTTGGTGTGTTTCATACGTGTCTCTATCTCCTTTGAACCGGCATGAACGCCGGATCGGTTTTAGTCATCACAGGAGGTTGTCTGCCGCTGCGAGAGTCGCAGCTACCAGTTGCCCTGCCTGCCGAGGATCAAGGCCCCGGCAATCACTAATAACAGAGGAGCACGTAGCGCTCAAATATTCGTGAGTACCCAGCTAGAAGCGTCTAAAATGTCACTCCCGTCTCGGCGCGGACTTCGTCGGGCAGCGAAGATGAGCTCATGACGAAGCCAGAGATACAGGTTCGGCGGGCCGGGGTGGGGGACGCACCCGGCATCGCCCGGCTCCTGCACGACTTCAACGTCGAGTACGACGAACCGACGCCGGCGGTCGAGGAGCTGGCGAAGACCGTCGCCCGCCTCCTTCGGGAAGACGAGATCACGGTGCTTCTGGCCGGAGACGGACCGGACGGACTCTCTCTGTTCCGCTTCCGCCCCGGCATCTGGAGCGCGGGCGCCGAAACCTATTTACAGGAGCTCTACGTGGTCCCGCCGCTCCGCGGCCGGGGGATCGGGCGCGCGCTGCTGGAGGCGACGATCGCGCTCGCGCGCGAACGCGGCGCTGACGGCATCGACCTCAACACCGGCGAGACCGACACCGCCGCCCGCGCCCTCTACGAGAGCATGGGATTCAGCAACCGCGAAGGCGGCCCCGACGGCCCCGCGATGCTCTTCTACGAGCGGGAGATCTGAGCCGTCAGCTCGGCGAAGCCGATCTCCCGTGGCGGCTCGACCCGCTCGGGGTGGAGGAGATGGGCGAGCAGCTCGACCCCGTCGATGAGGCGCGGCCCGGGGCGGGAGAAGGTCGAGGCGCCGTCGACGGCGTAGATGCGAGCGGCCCCGAAGGCATCGAACCGGTCCGCGTGGCGGAGGGCTTGCGCGCAGGACTCTTCGAGGTACCAGCCGCAGGGCATCGAGACGACCACGTCCGGGTCGAGCCCGCGCAGGTCCTCCCACTCGACCTGGGGAGACTTCTGGCCGGAAGGGCCGGCGACGTCCTCGCCACCGGCGATCTCGATCATCTCCGGAATCCAGTGACCGCCGAGGAACGGCGGGTCGAGCCACTCGAGGGCGAGGACGCGCAACCGCGGCTCCTCCGCGACGGCGGAACGGACGGCGTCGAGGCGCCCCTCGAGCTCGCGCCGGAGATCCGCCGCCTCTTCGGCGATCCCTGCGGCGGCTCCCAAGGCGGTGACGTCATCCAGCACCTCGCCGAGCGTGCTCGGGTCCTGCTGCACCACCCGCGGCTGGCTCGGCAACCGCCCCGCGACCTCGACCACGTCGTCGTAGGAGACGGCGCAGACCTCGCAGACCGCTTGGGTGACGATCAGGTCCGGTTCAAGCTCGGCGAGCCGCTTCTCGTCGAGCGTGTAGAGGGCGCGGCCTTCGCCGATCACCTCCTTCACTGCCGAGTCGATCTCGCCGGCGGAGAGGTCCGACGGCAGCACCGTCGCGGTCAGCTGCGGCAGCTCGGCCGCGGCCGGCGGGTAGTCGCACTCGTGGGTGACGCCGACCACGCTCTCGCCGAGGCCGAGCGCGAAGAGCATCTCGGTGGCCGAGGGGACGAGGCTGACGATCCGCATCGGCCGATTTCCTGACGGGACGGCTCAGATGTGTGAGCCGTTCCCGTTGCTCTCCCCGCGGTAGGGCCCCGGCTTCGGCCGGGGCTTGCCGCCGGGGAGGGCAAGGCGGAGGATCGTCCGCTGGACCATCCCCAGCTGCTGCAGGAAGGGCCCGGTGTTGTACGGGAGGCCGTAGCGCTCGCAGACGTCTTTGACTTGCGGCGCGATCTCCGCGTAGCGGGTGCTCGGCATGTCGGGGAAGAGGTGGTGCTCGACCTGGTAGCTGAGGTTGCCGCTGGCGACGTGGAACATCGGGCTGCCGTCGATATTGGCCGAGCCGGTCAGCTGGCGCACGTACCAGCCGCCGCGTCCCTCATTTTCGACCTCCTTCTGGGAGAAGGTGTAGGTCTGGTCAGGGAAGTGGCCGCAGAAGATGATCGCGTAGGACCAGACGTTGCGGACGATGTTGGCGGCGGCGTCTGCCTTCGCGGTCTGGCGGAAGGTCTTGCTGCCGCTCTCCAGCGCGGCTTCCACCACCGGCGCCAGCCGACTCTGCGGCTTGCGCCTCTTGACCCGGCCGAGGATCCCCCGCGGCCGCTTGCGCTGCCGCCGCGTCTCCACCACCGCGTCGACGGCCGTTGCGGCGAGGGCGCTGACCAGCGGCCAGGCGATGTAGTCCTTGACGATCTGGGCTTTCGCCTTGCCGGCGATCCCCTTCAGCTCCCGCTTCACCTGGGGCATCGGCTTGCGGCCCTTGCGGATCGCCTCGAAGTCGAGGTCGTGCAGCGCCACGCCCCACTCGAACAGCGCCATCAGGATCAGGTTGTAGAAGGGCTGCAGGAGATAGACCGGGTGCCAGCTCTGGGCCGGGTCGATCCGCATGATCTCGTAGCCCAGGTCCTTGTCTTTGCCGCGGATGTTGGTGTAGGTGTGGTGGACGAAGTTGTGGGAGTGCTTCCAGGCCTCGGCGGTCGAGGCGGTGTCCCAATCCCAGGTCGAGGAGTGGATGCGGGGGTCGTTCATCCAGTCCCATTGGCCGTGCATGACGTTGTGGCCGATCTCCATGTTCTCGAGGATCTTCGCCGCCGAGAGAGCGGCGGTCCCGGCCGCCCAGGCGCCGCGATTGCGGGAGGCGAGCAGCAAGATGCGGCTGACCACGGCGAGGCGCCGCTGCATCTCGATCATGCTCTCGATGTAGCGGCGGTCGCGGTCGCCGAGCTCGGCCATGACCCGGTCGCGGATCGCGTCGAACTCGCGGCCGAGCTCCTCGAGCTGCTCCTCGGAGAGGTGCGCGAGGGGGCTCTCGTCGTGGGTGTCGAGCGGGGCGGTGGGGGGAGTTGCAGTCGTGCTCATCTGGTCTTCATTCCTTCTCTCATAGCGCGATTTCGACGTCACCTTCGGGCGCGTTGACGCAAGTCCGCACCATTTCGTCCTCTTGTCCGGAGACCTCGCCGGTCCGCAGGTCCCTCACTTCGCCGGAGCAGAGCCGGCCGATGCAGGTGTGGCAAATTCCCATCCGGCAGCCGAAAGGCAGGTCGGCCCCGGCTTCCTCGCCGGCGACGAGGATCGGCGTGCCGCCGTCGGAGTTGACTTCGACGCCGCTCTTAGTAAAGCGGATCGTGCCGCCCTCGCCGGCAACCGCGTCGCCGCCGATCACCGGCTGGAAGCGCTCCATCTCCAACAGCTCGGGGTCGCCCTCCTCGCGCCAGTGGCGGACCAGCGTGTCGAGCATCTCGCCCGGGCCGGAGATGAAGGCGCGGCGCTCGCGCCAGTCGGGGCAGAGCGCGTCGAGCTCGTGCGGCCCGAAGCGGCCGGCTTCGCCGGTGATCCGCAGGTGCGGCTTGTAGCCGCCGCAGCGGGAGTCGAGCTCGCGCAGCTGCTCGCCGAAGATCACCCCGTCGGCGGTGCGGGAAGAGTGGATGTGGACGACGTCCTCGAGCGCTTCGTCGCGGTCGAGGCTGCGCAGCATGCTCATGATCGGGGTGATGCCGCTGCCGGCGCTGATGAAGAGGAGCTGACGCGGCGGCGGATCGGGAAGGACGAAGGTGCCTTCGACGCCGCCGAGGCGAACGATGTCGCCCGGCCGCGCCTTGTGAACCAGATAGGGAGTCACCTTGCCCGCCTCGACCAGCTTCGGCGTAATCCCGATCAGACCCTCCGGGTGGCCCGGGTCGGTGGTCAGCGAGTAGGCGCGCCAATGGTGGACGCCGTTGACGATGACGCCGATCCGCAGGTACTGGCCCGCCCGATGGCCCGGCCATTCGTAGCCAGGCCGGATCAGGATCGTCGCCGCGTCAGAGGTCTCGGGGACGATCCGCTCGATCCGCCCGCGCAGCTCCTGCGTCGACCACAGCGGATTGATCAGTTCGAGGTAGTCGTCGGGAAGCAGCGGCGTAAAGAGCGAGCGGACAGCGTGCAGCGCGCGCTGGCGAGCTTTCGGGACGTTGGGCTTTGCTCCTTGCTCTGCCATTGAATGATGTTACACGGATCGATGTAAAGGTTACGGAACTGGTCGATCCCCTCCGATCGAGTCCTATACCCGCAGACCCCCGCCTCAGTCGACCAGCTTCACGTCGCTGATCTCCACTTGGTAGCGGCCGTCCTGGTCGCGGGCCGGCGCAGCCTTGTTGAACCAGATCAGGAAGTACTTGGCCGGCGAGCCGAGGTGGAGGTCGACATCCTCGACCTCCTTGGCGTCGGTGATCGAGCCGACCGGTTCGCCCCATTCGCTCACTTCCTCCGGCGGGCCGGAGGCGCTGGCGAAGATCTCCGCGTCCCAGCCGGGGCTGGGAGTGTGGATGATCATCTCGGAGGGCTTGGTGGTCGACTTGGCGGTCACGTAGAGGCCGATTCCGGGATCGGACCCTTCCTTGGTTCCCGCGAAGGTGGCGCTGTCGTAGTGCTCGCTGCTCCAGGCAGTTCCCGTCGGGTTGCCGTCGATTGCCAAGTTGACGGTATCGGGACCCTCTTCGCCGTCCCCCTGCGGGTCATAGTCGGAGACGCCGCCAAGCGCCACCGGCTTGCCCTTGTTCTTGAGCGCGCCACCGCCTCCGCCGGGCCCGTTGCCGCTGCTGATCAGCAGAACCGCCGCCAGGGCACCAGCGGCGATCAGCAGGAACAAGAGCACGGCGATGCGCGACCAGCGACCGCCGCTGGAGAGCTTGCGTTCGGTGGGCGGCACCGCTTCCAGCACGCTGGTCGCCTCGCCAGTGGTCGAGCCCGCCCGCGCCGCCTCGACCTCGAGTGCGGTCGAGAGATCGTCGATCAGCTCGCCGACCGACTGGTAGCGGTCGTCGGGGTCCTTTGCCGTCGAGCGCTCGACGACATGGGCCGCCGCGGCGGAGAGTTCGGGGCGGTGCTGCTGGACGTCGGGGAGCTCCTCGTTGACGTGTTTCATCGCCACCCCGACCTGGCTGTCGGCGGTGAAGGGGACCTGGCCGACCAGCATCTCGTAGAGGACTACCCCCAGCGAGTAGATGTCGGAGCGCTGGTCGACCGGGTGGCCCATCGCCTGCTCGGGGGCGACGTAGTCGGTGGTGCCGAGGACGCGGCCAGTCGCGGTCATCCCGTCCTGCTCGAGCTGGCGGGAGATCCCGAAGTCGGTCAGCTTCGCCCGCCCCTCGGAGTCGATGAGGACGTTCTGCGGCTTGATGTCGCGGTGGACCATGTTGCGGGCGTGGGCGACGGTAAGCCCGCGGGCGACCTCGATCGCGTAGGCGAGTGCCTCCTGCGCGTCGAGGGCGCCGATCCGGTTGATCCGCTGCTTCAGCGTCTCGCCCTCGACGTACTCGAAGACGATGTAGGGGTGGCCGCCGTCCTCGCCGGCGTCGATCACCGCGACCACGTTCGGATGCGAGAGCTTCGCCACCGCCCGCGCCTCCTGGCGGAAGCGCTGCAGCTGGTCGGCCTGCTCGGACATCTCCCGGTGCATCACCTTCACCGCCACCTGCCGGTCGAGCGTGGTGTCGCGGGCGAGGTAGACGGTCGACATCCCGCCGCTGCCGAGCTTCGCCTCCAGCTTGTAGCGGCCGGACAGCACGGTGCCGATCATTTGGGAACTAATCGAGGCCCGGTCGCTCACTCTCAGGCCAACGTTACGACGCTTCGCTGGTCAAGGCGATTCAGAGGATGCGCCGTGGGCCTTCGGTTGCGCGGCCAACGCGCTTTGCCTCGGGGTAGTACGAGCGCAGAAGCTCCAGCGCGGCGGCTTCGTCGGCCGCCGCGACGACCACGCAGAAGCCGCAGCCCATGTTGAAGACCCGGCTCATCTCCTCGTCGGAGACCCCGCCGCGCTCTTGGATCAGCTCGAAGATCGGCAGCGGCGGGAGCGGGTCGTCGATCTCATAGCCGACGTCGGCTATGAGCCGGAGCAGGTTTTCGGTGCCGCCGGAGGTGATGTGGGCGAGGCCGCGGACGTCTACCTCTGAGCGCAAGAGGTCGACGATCGGCTTCACGTAGATCTGGGTCGGCTGCAGCAGCTCCTCGCCGAGCGGGCGGCCGAGCCGGCCTTCCGGGTCCTCGTCGAGGCCGATCCCCGCCAGCGCCGAGCGGGCGAGCGTGTAGCCGTTGGAGTGGATGCCGGTGGAGGGCAGGCCGATAACGGCGTCTCCTGGTTCGACGTCCGAGCCGTCGATGACTTCATCAAGTGGAACCCGGCCGATGCAGGCGCCGGAGACGTCGACGCCGCGGACCAGCTCGCCGAGCTGGGCGAGCTCACCGCCGGTGATCTCGATCCCCGCCAGCTCGGCGCCGCGCGCCAGGCCGACGCCGATTTCCTCGCAGACCTCCGGGTCGGCCTTGTCAACGGCGATGTAGTCGACCATCGCCAGCGGCTCGGCGCCGACGCAGATCACGTCGTTGACGTTCATCGCTACGCAGTCGATGCCGACCGTGTCGAACTTGCCGAGCTCCTCGGCGACCACCAGCTTGGTGCCGACGCCGTCGGTAGAGAAGGCGATCCCGTTCGTCTCGTCGAACCTGATGACGCTCGCATAGTGCCCAGGCAGCGGCACCTGCGCCGAGGGACGCTCGAGGTTGATCGCGCCGAGCGCCCGCACCAGCCCGGCCACGGCAGAGTCCGCCGCCCCCTGGTCGACCCCGGCCTTCGCGTAGGCGTCGCTTGCCGTCACCGTCGCCCTAGCTTTGCAAGAACGACGGCCGCCAAGCCGAGCCGGTAAGCCGCGTAGGGCCAGAGCGCCCGGTCGCGCTCGACCAGCTGGATCAGCCGCTGTGAGGCGAGGGTGGAGGCGAAGGAGGCAGCGACGCCGATCGCGAGCGAGCGGCGCAGCTCCGGCGTGGTGCCGCGCTGGGCGAGGCGCGCACCCTTGAGGGCGGTGGCGCCGACGATGATCGGCAGCGCGACCGTCCGCGAGAGCAGGTTCGCCTGGTCGCGGGAGAAGCGCCGCCAGCGCGCCGCCGCCAGGGTGACGCCGTTGCGGGAGACGCCCGGCGCCAGCGCCGCCGCCTGGGCAACTCCCAGCGCCAGGCCGTCAACCGGCGTCGCCTCGCCGCGTCCGCGCCGTTGTGGCCGGCCGTCGCCGATCAGCATCGCCGCCGCCCCCGCGATCAGCCCGTAGGCGGTCGCCCGCGGCCCGCCGAGCCGCCGCTCGATCGGTCGCTCGAGCGTGTAGCCGACGACCGCCGCCGGCAGGAACGAGAGCCCGAGCAGCAGTGCCCGGCGGCCATCGAACTGACGCAGCTCCTCGGTGATCACCTGCCGCTGGCCGATCAGCAGCGCCAGCGCCGCGCCGGTGTGCAGCGCCACCTCCAGGCTCTTGCGCAGCTCCGGGTCGACCTCGTCCCAGTCCCAGCCCGCCAGCCAGGGGAGGAGAACGATGTGGGCCGAGCTCGATACCGGCAGCAGCTCCGCCGGGCCCTGGACCAGGCCCAGCGCCACCGCGCGGTGCGCGGGGATCCCGTCCCCGCTCAAGCGCCCCTGGTGCCGGCGGGCTCCGCCTCGGGTCGGGTCCCCGGCTCTCCCTCGTCGGGCCCGCCGCCGCGTCGCCGCTTCACGACCAGGTAGATGACGCCGACGATGATTGCCGCCAGCACCAAGTAGTCGAGGTAGCCGAGTTTGTGGCGCCAGTCCTCCCAGTTGTCGCCGACCTTTTCGCCGACGATCGCCAGCATCAGCACCCAGGGGATGCAGCCGGCGAGGGTGTAGGTGGTGAAGCGCCAGAACGGCATCTTGGCCACCCCGGCCGGCAGCGAGATGAAGGTGCGGACGATCGGCAGCATCCGCGAGAAGAAGACAGTCGCGGCGCCGTAGCGGGCGAACCAGTCGTCGGCCCATTTCAGGTGCTTGGGGCTGATGTGGATCAGCTTGTTTTTTTCCAGCAGGTCGATGCGGCCGAAATAGCCGACCGCGTAGGCGATCCAGGAGCCGACCAGGTTCCCCAAGACGCCCGCGATCACGGCCCCGACCAGCGTCATGTCGCCTTCGGAGACGCTGAAGCCGGCGAAGAGCATGATCGCCTCGCTCGGCACCGGGATGCAGGCCGACTCCAGGACCATCAGCGCGAAGACGCCGAGCTCGCCGGCGGTGCCGATGAATTCGGTGGCGACGTCGACGATCGGTTCGACCACCTTGTCGGTGAGGGAGGCGAGCAGGAGGGGACCCATGCAGCGCCCATCGTATGGATTCAGTTCAAGGCCCCGTAAACTGGATTGCTCATGCGCCGGTTGAATCACCCCGTCTACCGCAACCGGGTTCTGCAAGTTGCGGCTGATGCCGTGCTCGTCGCGCTGGCGTATTTCCTTGCTTTCCAACTGCGCTTCCTCGATCAGCCCCACGGCTGGCCCCACCGCTATGAGGTCCTCTTCGCCCAGTCGGTCGGCTTCGTCGTCGCCGGCAAGCTGATCGTCTTCGCCGCCTTCGGGCTCTACCAAAAGTGGTGGCGCTACGTCAGCGGCCGCGACTTCATGTTGATCCTGCGCGCCGGTGCCGTCGCCAGCGCGATTCTCGTCGTTGTCTTTGCCGTCGCCAAGCCCTTCGCCCACCAACTGCCGCGCTCGGTCGAGGTCACCGACTTCATCCTCACCTTGATCCTGGTCGCCGGCGCCCGCCTGGCGGTCCGGCTGATCGTTGAGCGACCGACCCGCGGCGCCCGCATGCCCAAGCACGAGGTGCTGGTGATCGGCGCCGGCTCCGGCGGCCAGATGGTCGTCCGCGAGCTGCAACTCAACCCGGCCCTCGGCGCCACCGCGATCGGCTTCGTCGACGACGATCCCCGCAAGAGAGGGATGCGGATGCTGGGTCTAAAGGTCCTCGGGTCGACGGAGCAGATCGAGAAGATCCTCGACGAGACCAACCCCGACGAGGTGGTGATCGCGATCCCCTCGGCGCCGGGCACCCTGCGCGCCCGCATCGTCACCGCCTGCCGCGACCGCGAGATCCCGATCCGCACCCTGCCGACCGTCTTCGAGCTGCTGCGCGGCGGCGTCCAACTCAACAAGCAGCTGCGCGAGGTGCGGGTCGAGGACGTGCTCGGGCGCGAGCCGATCGTCCGCGAGCTCGACCGGGTCGGCGCCTACTTGCGCGACAAGATCGTCCTCGTCACCGGCGCCGGCGGCTCGATCGGCTCCGAGCTCTGCCGCCAGATCGCCCAGGTCAAACCGCGGCTGCTGGTGATGCTCGACCACGCCGAGGACAACCTCTTCCAGATCGACCGCGAGATGGTCGAGGAGCGCCACTTCGCCAGCTGCGAGTCGGTGCTCGCCGACTGCAGGGAGCCGCACCGGATGCTCGAGGTGATGCAGCGCTTCAAGCCCGACGTCGTCTTCCACGCCGCCGCCTACAAGCACGTGCCGCTGATGGAGGCCAACCCGCTCGAGGCGGTCCGCAACAACGCGATTGCGACCCGCGTCACCGCCGAGACCGCCGCCGCCTCGAAAGCCGAGCGCTTCGTCTTGATCTCGACCGACAAGGCGGTCAACCCGAAGACGGTGATGGGGGCCTCGAAGGCGATGGCCGAGTGGATCGTCCAGGCTGCCGGCGAGAGGTACCCGGAGACCCGCTTCGCCTCGGTCCGCTTCGGCAACGTCCTCGGCTCCTCGGGCAGCGTGGTGCCGATCTTCCGCAGCCAGATCGAGCGCGGCGGTCCGATCACGGTGACCCACCCGGAGATGAGCCGCTACTTCATGACGATCCCGGAGGCGGTGCAGCTGGTGATCCGCACCGGCGACATCGGCGCCGGCAAGGGCGAGGTGTTCGTACTCGACATGGGCGAGCCGGTGAAGATCGTCGACCTCGCCCACAACATGATCCGCCTCGCCGGCTACGAGCCGGAGACCGACATCGCGATCGAGTTCACCGGGCCGCGGCCGGGGGAGAAGCTGCACGAGGTCCTCTTCTCCGAGGGTGAGGAGGTGCAGCCGACGGCGGCGCGGCGGATCAACCGGGCTGTACGACGGACGCCGCTCGACCCGGAGTGGGTCGAGTCCACCCTGAACTCACTCGAACACCTGGTTCTGGCCGGGGACGAGGCTAATTTGGCGGAGCGCGTCGTCGAGCTGATTGCCGCACCGGGCGGCGACACCGCGACGGTCGCCTCCAACGAATAGCCTCTCGCAGCCACTTTGGTCCATGCGATCGAACAAATCGGCGCTTTTGCCGGCCTAGCCGCATTCCTCGGACTCGCGGTTCTGGCCCTCCTCTCGTTCACCCACGGACGGGATATCCGCCGCCTGCGCGAGTGGGCGGGATCGGCTCCGGAGCGCGACGCAGACCGCAAGGAGCAGACCTCGACGATCGCCGCCCAGCGGGCGGAGGAGCTGCGGGCGCTGCAGGAGGCGCGCACGGCCGAACACCAGGCGGTCTCCAGCCGCGAGGCGCGCCGCCGCCAGCGCGAGGAAGGGCTGCCGGGGGAAGGCCGCGGCGAACGGCTGCGCAACCGCTTCTCCGGCATTGGCGAAATGGCTTCGAACCCCTTGGCGCTGGTGGCGCTTTTCCTCGTCTTGGTGGTGGTTGTCGGCGGCGCCGCCTATCTCCTGCTCAGCGGCTCCGACAGCGGTAACGGCGGCGGCGGTGCCAAGCAGGCGGCGGCGAAGATCAAGCCGGCTGAAATCGAAGTCAGCGTGCTCAACGGCACCGCCGTGCCCGGCCTCGCCGCCACCTTCGGTGACGAGGTCGAAGAAAAAGGATTCGAACTTGGTGCCGTCACCAACAGCAGCTCCAGCTTCAGCGACAGCGTCGTCATGTTCAAACGCGGCCACAAGCCGGAAGCGCAGAAGGTCGCCAAGCAGCTGAAGATCAAGAAGCTGCAGCTGATGAGCGGCGAAATCGAATCCGTCTCGGCTGGTGCCGCCGTCGCCGTGATCGTCGGCGAGGACAATGCCGAAGCGGCGGAGTGAGGGTGAGGCGTCTGTCTCCCCACGCGCAGCCGCGGCTGTCTTCGCGCTCCTCGTCCTTGCCACGGTAGCCGCCTTCGCCTACGCCCAGCGGCTCAAGCGCGACCCGCTGGTGCTGGACCGGGTGAGCTTCGTCGGGGCGCCGCGAGCAAAAGGGGAAGCGGTGAAACACGCTTTCACCCCCAACAGAGATTGCCGCCGTGACCTGATGCGGATCCGTTTCCGCACCACGATCTCGGATCCGGGAACGGTGCAGGTGATCAAGCCCGGCGGGCGCGTTGTCTTCACGCTGGCGCGCGGCCGGTACCTCAAGCGCTACACCTTCCACACGTACTACTGGGACGGCCGCCAGCGCGGCGGTGGCACCGCGCACCGCGGCCGTTACAAGCTGCGGGTGAGACTCGGCGATCGGGTCCTCGTCACGCCCGGCGTGATCAGGCTGCACCGCTCGCCCAAGCACGCGAAGTCGCACTGCACGACTCGGGCCGGGGGCGGCGGTCTCCCGGCGCAGGGATCGAAACCATGAGCGACGTCCTCGCGGGAATCGGCCTCGTCGCCGCCGCGCTTGCCAGCGCCACCGCGATCCTGCTGCCGCCGGGGCGGCCGCGGGCGCTGCTGATGGTCGCGGCGATGGTCCTCTTCCCGGTCCTGATCGTCGGCGACCAGTGGCACGCGGCGCAGATCGTCGACCTCCGCCAAGACGGGGCGCGGATCGTCGAGCTGCTGGTGCTCGCCACGATCGCGATCGCCGTCCTCACCTACTTCTTCCGTCGCTGGCCGATCCTGCTGCCGCTGGCGATTGTCTTTGCGATTCCTTTCCGGGTGCCGCTCCACGCCGGCGGCGACACCGCCAACCTGCTGGTGCCGCTCTACCTGGTCATCGCCGCGGCGGTGGTGGCGACGCTGCTGCGCGACTGGAGCGATCCGCCAACGGTGCACTCACCGCGGGCCCTCGCTTACGTCCTCGCCGCTGCAGTCGTCCTCTACGCGCTGCAGGCGCTTTACTCCGACGACTTCTCCAAGGGCTTGCAGAACGTCTGCTTCTTCTTCGTCCCGTTCACCGTCGCCTACCGGCTGCTGCGCGAGGTCGAGTGGGATCGGCGGCTGCTGAAGTGGGCGCTGATCGTGATCGGCGTCGAGGCGGCTGTGTTCGTTCTCGTCGGCAGCGTCGAGTTCGCGACCAAGAGCCTGTTCTGGAACGACCAGATCATCCGCTCGAACGAATTCCACACCTACTTCCGGGTCAACTCGGTCTTCTGGGATCCGAACGTCTACGGGCGCTACCTGGCGCTGGTGACGGTGGTCGCAACCGCAGCGCTCCTTTGGGCGCGCACGCGGGAGGCGCTCTTGCTGCTCAGCGGGCTGATCCTCGTCCTCTGGATCGGCCTCGTCCCCACCTTCTCGCAGTCGAGCCTGCTCGCCCTCCTCGCCGGTCTGGCGGTGCTGGCGGCGATCCGCTGGAGCTGGCGCTGGACCCTGGCGGCGGTCGCCGTCGGCGCGATCGGCGCCGTGCTCGTGGTGCTGCTGGTCGGCGGTTCGGGCAAGATCACCTCCAACCGTCTCAACGTCGACCTCAGCGGCCGCGGCAGCCTGATCTCCGGCGGCGCCGGCCTCTTCGCCGAAAAGCCGATCCAGGGCTACGGCTCCGGCTCCTTTCAAGCCGCCTACCGCGACCACCGCGAAAACAAAGACGCCCCCGTGACCGTCTCCCACACCGAGCCGGTGACGGTGGCGGCCGAGCAAGGGCTGATTGGGCTCGCGGTTTACGTGGCTTTGATTGTGGTGGCGCTATGGACGTTGGGACGTGGGCTCGTGGCCCCTACGACGTCACCCACCGCAGTCGCCGCTCGGGCGGCAGTCCTAGCCGCGTTCGTGGCGCTCCTCGTGCATACGTTGGCGTACGCGGGTTTCTTCGAGGACCCGCTCACGTGGGTTTTGCTTGCAGTTGGCGCTTCCTTGGCCTGGGCGGAACCCGCGGTCCGCAAGCCTGCATAGGCTCAGGGCATGTCGGGATACCTGCGCCGGCTGGCGACGACCGGCGCCGCCTACACGGCGGCCAGCATCGTCTCCAAGGTCATCGCGGTCGCGCTGCTGCCGCTCTACACGCGCTACCTGTCGACCGCTGACTACGGCGCCGCCGAGATCCTCTTCGCCGCGGTGGTTGCCGCCAGCATCGTCGTCCGGCTCGGCCTGATCGAGGCGATCCTGCGCTTCTACTACAAGGAGGACGAGGACCCGGCGAGGGTCGTCGCCGGCAGCTTCGCCGGGCTCTTCTGGCTCTCGACCCTGGGCGCGCTGGTCCTGCTGCCGTTCGCCGAGCCGATCTCGGAACTGCTGCTCCCGGAAGCAAAAGACCTCGGCGGCTCCGCGCCCGACCTGGTGCGGATCGCGATCGGCGGCCTCTGGGTGCTGACGATGTGGGAGTTCATGCTGACGCTATTCCGGCTCGAGGAGCGCGCCCGCGCCTACTTCCTCACCACGATCCTCAACGTCCTCGTCTCGATCGGCCTCACCGTCGTCCTCGTCGTCGGGCTCGACGAGGGAGCACGGGGGCTGCTGCTCGGCAGCTACGCCGCCGGCGCCGCCTTCGTCCTCGCCTTGATCGGCCTGCAGTGGCGCCGCCTCTCCTTGCGCTTCGACCGCCGGCTGATGCGCAGGCTCTTCGACTTCGGCCTGCCGACGATGCCGGCGGAGGTCTCGCTCTACATGCTCAACTTCGTCGACCGTCTGATCATCGTCCGCTCGCTCGGCCTCGCCGAGGCCGGTCTCTACTCACTGGCGGTCAAGTTCGCGCAGGCCGTCAACGTTCTCGTCCGTGGCTTCCAGCTCGCCTGGCCGCCGCTCGCCTACTCGATCCGAGACGACGACGAGGCCCGGCGCGCCTACGCAACCGTCGTCACCCTCTTCGTCGCCGGCTGCGCCTGGGTCGTCGCCGGCATGTGGCTGTTCTCGCGCTGGATCGTCCGCGCCCTGGCGGCACCGAAGTTCTTCGACTCCTACGAAGCGATCGGCCTGATCGCCACCGCGGTCACCCTCTACGCGCTCTATCTGGTCCTCGTCGTCATCCTCGGCCGCACCGGCCGCACCAAGTTCAACTTCCCGGCGGCGATCGGCGGGCTCGTCGCCAACGTCGTCCTCAACCTCCTCCTCGTCCCGTCGCTGGGGATCGTCGGCGCCGGCCTCGCCCTCGTCGCCTCCTACGTGGTGGTGCTGGGCCTGATGTACGTGTTCACCCAGCGCTTGTTCCCGGTCCCGTACGAGTGGGGGAGGCTGGTGCGCGTGGTGGCGACGGTCGCGGCGCTGGTCGGCCTCGCCGAACTGCTGATCCCGACCTCCGGCGCCCTCGGCCTCCTGCTCCGCACCCTCCTCTTCGTCGCCTACCCGCTGGTGCTCCTCGGGTCCGGCTTCTTCACCGCCGGCGAGCGCCGTTGGCTCGCCCGCCTCCGCCATCCAGGCGCCGTTGTCGCCAGCTTCGCCTCCCTTAGCTCTCAGCCTGCAGCGGTGGACGGCCAGGTGCCGGAGGTCTACGAGGTGGAGCGAATGGACGAGGACGCCAGAACCTGACGGACCGTCAGCGTTGGGCGCGGTCGCGGAGAGATTCGCCGCGGCCCGGCAAGAGGGCTTGGCGGGCGTGGGCCCAGTAGACGGGGGCGGGTTGCTTCGGCAGGAGGCTCGCTGCCATCGCTCTGGCGGCGTAAGACCAGGCGGTGAGGATTCGGACGGCAAGCGCCGCCGCGCGCCCGTGGTGCTTTCGCATGTAGAGGTTGCGGTTGCGGTGGAATTCGACGATCCGGGGGAGGCCCTTGGCGAGGTCGGTCGAGAGCTGGTCGTGGTGGACTGCCTCGGCGCTGGGGACGTAGAGGCAGTGCCAGCCGACCGCGCGCAGGCGCTTGGCGAAGTCGCACTCGTCGTAGTAGACGAAGAACTCGGGGTCCATGTAGTCGACTGCGGCGGCTGCCTCGCGACGAACCATCAGCGCGCTCGACTGGGCCCAGTCGACGCTGCGCACTTCGCTGCCCTTGCTTTGCACCGTGAGCGAGCGGTGGAGGAAGAGGGCTCCCGCGAGCGTGGTGCCGACTCCTGGAAAGCGCCAGGCGCAGGGCACGGGGTTCCCGTCTGAGTCGAGCAGCTGCGCGGTCGCCGCCGCGGCTTTCGGTTCCCGCTCCATCACGTCGAGCAGCGCTTGCACCGCCCCCGGCCGCAGCTCGGAGTCCTCGTTCAGCAACAGGCAGTACTTGCCCCGCGCCTCGCGCATCAGGGTCGAGTCGTTCTCGGCCTTGCCGGTCCGCTGCTCAAGCGCGATCAGGCGGATCACGCCGCCGAGCTCCCGCACCGCCTCCGCCGAGCCGTCTTCGGAGGCGTTGTCGAGGACGAGGATCTCGCGCTCGACTCCCTCCGGATGAGCGCGCTCGATCGCGGCGAGGCAGGCGAGCAGGTACTCGCGGCCGTTCGTGTTCACGACGCAGTAGGAGAGCGTGGGGGACAAGGCGCTGACGATAATCCGCGGCTGGGTGTAACGCTCCACCGTTAAACCCGTGCCAATGAAGGTTCAACTCGTCGACCCCTCGGCGTTCACGCCGCCCTACGACCGCGCGCTCGCGGCAGCGCTGGCGCGCGCCGGCGCCGAGGTGGAGCTGCTGACGACCCGCTTCCTCTACGGCCGGGTGCCGCCGGCTGACGGCTATCGGGTCGAGGAGCGCTTCTACCGCCGCTCCGCCGCCCGTGGCCTCGGCGCCTCGGCGCGCCTGCCCTTCAAGGCCGCCGAGCATCTACCGGACATGCTGCGCTTCCGCAGCGCCGTTGACGCCGACCTCGTCCACTACCAGTGGCTGACTATCCCGCCGCTCGACGTCCACCTACTTCCTGCCGTGCGCCCGCGGCTGATGACCGCCCACTACATCCTGCCGCCGCAACCGAACCGCTGGCAGGTTCGCTCCGCCCACCGCGTGTTCGGCGCGATGGACGCCGTTGTCGCCCACTCCGAGTACGGCGCCGCCCGCCTCCGCGACGAGGTCGGGCTCAAGTCGACGAAGGTCCGCGTCATCCCCCACGGCGCCTTCGACTACCTGACGAAGCTGCCGGAGGAGAAGCCGCTGCCGCCGGAGCTGGAGGGGGCGGAGGACCCGGTGATCCTCTCCTTCGGCCTGCTGCGTCCCTACAAGGGAATCGAGAACCTGCTCGAGGCGTATCGCCGGATGGTCACTGCCATGCCCACCCCCGCCGAGCTCTGGATCGTCGGCAACCCGCGGATGGACGTCGGGCCCTTGCGCGAGCTGGCCGCGGAGGCCGGCGGTCGCGTCCGCTTCGTCACCCGCTTCGTCGAGGACGCCGAGATCCCGGAGATCTTCCGCCGCGCCGACCTGCTCGTCCTCCCTTACCTCGATGCCGAGCACTCCGGCGTCCTCTACACCGGTCTTGCTTTCGGCAAGCCGATGGTCCTCAGCGCGGTCGGTGGCTTCCCCGAGGTGGCTGAGACCGGCGCGGCGCGGCTGGTCCCACCGGCAGACACGCCCGCGCTTGCCGCCGCGCTCGAGGAGCTGATCGGGGACGAAGTTGCTCGCAGAGAGCTAGCCGCCGCGGCCACCCAAGCTGCAGCCGGTCCGTTCTCCTGGGACGAGGCCGCCCGTCGCACGCTCGACCTCTACCGCGAGCTGCTGGAGGCGCGCTCGTGAGCTCCTTCGCCGCGGTCCTCTTCTGGCTCAGCGCGGGCCTGATCGTCTACACCCACCTCGGCTACCCGCTGTTGCTCCGGCTGTTGGTGCAACTGCGAGCTCTCACGGCGGGTGGCGACGATCGGGAGGACTCTCCCGGTAGGGAGAGCCCCCGATCGGAGACAGGACCCGCCGCCGGCACCCCCACGGTCTCCCTGATCGTCCCCGCCTACGACGAGGAGGACGTGATCGCCGACAAAGTCGCCAATGCGCTCGCACTCGACTATCCGCGCGACCGTCTCCAGATCGTCGTTGCTTCCGACGGCTCCACCGACGCCACCGCGGAGCGTGCCCACGCCGCCGGTGCCGGCCTCGTGCTCGAGCTGCCGCCCGGCGGCAAGGTCGCCGCCCTCAACGCCGCCGCCGAGCAGGCGGCCGGTGAGATCCTCGCCTTCTCCGACGCCAACAGCGTCTGGGCGCGCGACGCTTTGCGCCGCCTCGTCGCCCCCTTCGCCGATCCGGGGGTCGGCTACGTCTGCGGCCAGGTCCGCTTCCTCGACCCCGACGGCAACAACCTCGAGGGCGCCTACTGGCGCTATGAGATGGCGGTGCGGGAGATGGAGTCGGCGCTGGCCGGGGTCACCGGCGGCAACGGTGCGATCTACGCGGTCCGTCGCGACGCCTACATCCCGCTGGCGCCCTCCGGCAGCCACGACCTCAGCTTTCCCTTCCGCCTCGCCAAGCGTCGCCTGCGCTCGCTCTACGCGCCGGGCGCTCGCGCCGAGGAGAAGATGGTGCCGACGATCGAGGGTGAGTTCGCCCGCAAACGGCGGATGATGATCGGCCTCTGGGACATCGTCCTCGGCGAAGGGATGCTCTCGCCGCGTCGCTACTCGCCCCTGTACGCATTCGAGATCGCCTCCCACCGCCTGCTGCGATACCTCAGCCCGCTGCTCCACCTCGTCCTCTTGGCCGCCAACGTCTTCCTCCTCGACGACGGCTGGTTCTACGTCCTCACCTTCGTGCTCCAGCTCGCCTTTCTCGCCGCCGCCCTTTTGGGGCGCTTCCTGCCGATCGCGCCCTTCCGGATCGCCCGCTACTACTCGTTGACCACCGCCTCGATCGCCGCGGGTCTCTGGGACCGCCTCCGCCACGGCGCCGGCGGCCGCTGGGAGAAGGCCGAGGGCACTCGCTGATGCCGCGCATCTTCGACATTGCGATCGCCGCGATCGCCCTGGCGATCCTCTCGCCGCTGTTGCTGGTCGCGGCGATCGCAATCAAGCTGACCAGCTCGGGGCCCGTCGTCTACCGCCAGCGCCGCGTCGGCCTCGGTGGCGAAGAGTTCGAGATGTGGAAGCTGCGGACGATGGTCCAGGGCTCCGACCCCGTCGGCGTCGGCAAGGTCGTCTACCGTGACGACCCCCGCGTCACCGCCCCCGGTCGCCTCCTCCGCCGCACCTCGCTCGACGAGATCCCCAACTTCGTCAACGTCCTCCGCGGTGAGATGGCGATCGTCGGCCCCCGCCCGACGATCAAAGCCCAGGTCGACGACTACACCCCCCACCAGAAACGCCGCCACGAGGTCCTGCCCGGAATAACCGGCTGGGCCCAGGTCCAGGGCCGCGCCGGCATCCCCTGGGAGGAGCGGATCGAGCTCGACGTCTGGTACGTCGACCACCGCAGCCTCCTCCTCGACCTCCGCATCCTCGCCAAAACCGCCTGGCTCGTCTTGACCGGCCAGGGACTGGCCCCAGACTGATTAGGGTTCCCGGCGTGAGCGCCGATCGACCCGCAGTCACCCTGCGCCCCTTCGAGGAAGCCGACGCCCCCGCCGTGCACCGCTGGTTCAACAACCCGGCGGCGGTCGCCTCGCTGATGGAGCAGCGCGACGAGTTCACGCTCGCGCAGGCGGAAGCGTGGACGCGGCGGGCGATGGACGGCTCGGGCGAGGACCGCAAGTTCGCAATCGCCGTCGAGGGCTATGAGGAGCCGGTTGGATTCACGGCGCTCTACGGCCTCTTCCGCCAGACGGCCCCGGAGCTGGGGGCGCTGATCGGCGACGACGTTCGCGGCAAGGGCGTGGGGCGCCGCGCCGAGGCGCTGACGATCGCCAAGGCCTTCGACGAGTACGGCGCGCACCGCGTCTACGGGCGCATCCCCGCCCGCAACGAGGTCGCGAAGAAGACCGTCGCCGGCCTCGGCTGGAAGCACGAGGGGACGATGCGGGCGCATCTTGCGCGCCGCGACGGACCCCCTGACGACTGCGAGGTCTGGGGCGTGCTCCCCGACGAGTTCCGCGCCGCGGCCGCGGACCTGCTCGAGTGACCGCGGCAACGGCCGAGCTCATCGCGGACCGCGGCGAAGCCGCGGTCGATGACCAGTTCTTTCGCTCGGCCCCCTTCCTCGAAGCCGAGGGCGCCACGCACACCTTGCGGATCGAGAGCGACGGAGGCCAGCTGCTCGCCCCCGTGGTCGTCCGCGAGATCGAGGGGACCGGCGAGCGGGATGCGGTTTCTCCCTACGGCTACCCGGGCTTCGCCGCGCCGGCTGGCGCGAACCTCGATCCAGCTTCGATCGACTTCTCGGCGACCGGCCTGGTCAGCATCTTTATCCGCCACGTCCTCGGCCCCTCGCCGCTTGCCGGCGCGACCGGACGCAACATCGTCCAGATCGCCGACCCGAGCCAGCCGCCGAAGAGCAGGCCCAGCGACAGACGTCAGGTCCGCCGCAATCTCGAAGCTGGGTACGTGGTCGATCTCGTTCCCGGCCCGGAGACCACGCCGCAGCAGCGCGCCGCCTTCCTCGCCGCTTACGAGCAGACGATGCGCCGCGCCGGCGCCGCCCAGCACTACTTCTTCGGCGCCGGCTACTTCGACCGCGTCTTCGAAGCCGGCGGCACCTGGCTGGCGCTGGCCACCGCTCCCACCGGCGAGCTGGCCGCCGCCTCGATCGCCGCCGTCAGCGACGGCTACCTCCACTACTACCTCAGCGGCAGCACCGATCCGTACCTCCGGGACTCACCGATGAAGAACGTCGTCACGCTGCTCGTCGAGCACTCGCGCGAGCTCGACCTGCCCCTCAACCTCGGCGGCGGCATCACCGCCGGCGACGCGCTGGAGGAATTCAAGCGCGGCTTCGCCAACCGCCAGCAGGCCTGGCTCACCTCAGAGTTAATTGGCGACGAGGAGAAGTACGCTCGGCTCAGCGCCGGCCGCAAGGCGAGCGGCTTCTTCCCCGCCTACCGCGCCTGAGCCGCGCTCAGGATTCGGATTCTTCGGGTTCCGACGGAGTCGGCCCGGTGAATTTGAAGCCGAAGACGGGCTCGCCGCCGTATTTGCCCCAGGTTTCTTTGCCGAAGGCGCGGATCGCGTCGAGGGTGATCGACCCTTTGTATTCGGGGCAGCCGAGCAGGTTGGTCCAAGTGGTCGCCGCGACCTGGTAGGGCATCGTCTTGTTTGGGAAGAGCAGCGTCGCCCCGTACATCGTGTCGTAGAGGCCCTTCAGCTCCAGCTGGTCTTTGTTCGGCAGCCTCGGCGCGTACTGAATCTCCATTCGTCCGTGCTCCAGCGAGTGGACATAGTCGATCGGTTCCGGTTCCTCTGCGTAAGCCCCGTCGGCCTGCTGGTAGGGCGGTTCGACGTGGTTGCCGGAGGTCGGCGGATTGGTTTTGTACTTCGGCGTCGGCGAGCCCTTGGCGATGTGTTCGTGCCCCTCGTCTTCGAGGTGAAGCTCGAGTTTGCATCCCGCCTGCTTCGCAGCCTGCTGCAGGTTCGTCATTTTTACGGCGGGGGGCGGAATCCCTTCCCGTTCGTCGGGCTCGACGCCGTTGGTGGAGCCGAACTGAGTGTTGACGTTGATGTGGGCGTCGCCACTCCCGCCACCGTCGTCGCTGCCGCCGGTGGCGAGGATGAAGACGAGGACCGCGATCGCCAGGACCACGGTGGAACCGATCGCGTAGGCGAGGATCAGGCGCGAGCTGCCGCTGCGCGCGTCGCGCTTTTCGGCCTCGATCCGATCTTGCCGGAGTTTCTCGCGTTCCCGCTCGCCCTTGCCCATCGCGCGAAGATTATGCCCCTTCGAGGCCGACTGCGCTTAGTCGCTCTTGGCCTCGCGCGCTTCTTCGGGCTTGGCGGGAGTCGGACCTTCCACCGGGAACTTGTCCACCGGCACGCTGCCGTACTTGCCCCAGGACGCCTTGCCGAAGGCGCGGATCGCGTTTAAGGTCGCGGCGCCTTCATAGCTCGTGCAGCCGAGGAGGTTGCCCCACGTGGTGGCGGCCACGGCGTATTCCATCGTGTTGTTGGGGAAGAAGAGCGTCCCTCCGTACATCGTGTCGTACAGGCCCTTCAATTCGAGCTGGATCTCTTCTGGAAGGTCCGGCGCGTACTGGATCAGCATCCTCCCGTGGTTGAGGGAAGCGACCGTGGCGGGCTCTTCCGGCATGGTCAGATAGGCACCGTCTGCCTGCTGGTGAGGGGACGCAAAGTGGGGCCCGAACATGGGTGGATCCTTCGAATATTCCGGAGCGGGAGAAGTCGCGGAGATCTCCTTGTCGTCTTCCGGCGGAACCTTGCGCAGCAGATAGCAGTTAGCCTTTTCGGCTGCCTCGACCAACCCAACCTGCTTGGCCGGCGGGGGCGTGCTTCCGACGCGTTCGTCAAGGATCGCGCCATTGGTCGAGCCGGACTCCGCGTTGATGTGGGCGGCGCTTCCTCCATCGCTGTTCCCATCGCCCCCACTGCCACCACAACCGCTCAGCACCAGAAGCCCCGCTACCAGCACGGGAAGAGCCCGCTTCTTCATTCCTCCCCTCACCACGAGGGGCATTCTAATCAGATCTTTTCAACCAGGCGTCGGCGCGCGCACCCGGTCCCAAGGCCTGGATGCCCTCAGGGCTCCGAGTACCGCGCGGGTCGCCGGCGCGCGGTTGAGCGCGTAGAAGTGGATCCCCGGCGCGCCGGCGATCAGGAGCTCGGCGCACTGCTGCGCTGCGTAAGCCACCCCCAGCTCGAACTCCCGCTCCGGCTCGCCGCCGGCCGCCACGAAGGCCGCTTCCAGGGCAGGCGGAATCGTCGCATCGCAGAGGGCGCAGATGCGCTTCGTCTGGGCGAAGCTGGTGACCGGGATTATCCCGGCCAGGATCGGGACCTCGATTCCCCGCTCCCGCGCCGCGCGGACGAAGTCGAAGTAGACCTGGTTGTCGAAGAAGAGCTGGGTGATGAGGAACTGAGCGCCGGCGTCGACCTTCGTCTTCAGGTAGCGGAGGTCGGTATCGAGATCGGGCGCCTCGGGGTGCACCTCGGGAAAACAGGTGCCGCCGATCCCGAAGTCCCAGCCGGCCGAGACGAAAGCGGCGAGCTCGGCGGCGCTTCCAAGCCCTCCCTCGGGCTGGACGAAGTCCTCCTGCCCCCGTGGCGGGTCGCCGCGCAGGGCGAACACGTTCTCGATCCCGGCTGCTGAGATTCGGTCGAGGGTCGTGGCCAATCCCTCCGTCGTCTCGCCGACGCAGCTGAGGTGCGCCATCGTCTCGAAGCCGACCTCGTGCTTCAGGGCCGCGGTGATCTCGACGGTGCCGTCGCGGGTCGAGCCCCCGGCGCCGTAGGTGACAGAGACGAAGTCGGGCTCGAGCGCCCGCAGCTCCCGCGCCGTCGCAAACAGCTCCTCGGCCGCCTCAGGCGTCTTCGGCGGGAAGAACTCGATCGAGAAGGTCGGGCGTTGCCCGGCGATGATTTCGTCGATTCGCACGTTGATGAGGGTAGCCACACTCGACTGAGGTCGCTTTCGTTCCCGACCTGGGAGGATCTCGCGGATGAGCGGTTCGGGAGTGCGCTACGAGCGTCGCGGGGCCGCGGCGGTGCTGACGATCGACCGCCCCGGCCGCCGCAATGCGATCGACGCCGCCACCGCCGCCGCGCTGCGGCAAGGTCTGGAGGCATTCGAGGCAGACGAGGCTGCGCGAGTGCTCGTCTTGACCGGAAGCGGCGAGGCCTTCTGCGCCGGCGCCGACCTCAAGGCGCTGGATCTCGACATCGACGATCCGGGAGGGCCGCTGGGCTTCACCCGTCTAACCCCGTCAAAGCCGGCGATCGCAGCGATCGACGGTTGGTGCCTGGCCGGCGGTCTCGAGCTGGCGCTCTGGTGCGATCTGCGGATCGCGACGCCGCGCTCGGTCTTCGGCTGCTTCGAGCGCCGCTGGGGGGTGCCGCTCGTCGACGGCGGCACCCAGCGCCTGCCGCGGGTGGTGGGGATGGGCCGGGCCCTGGAGATGATCCTCACCGGCCGCCCGGTCGAAGCCGCCGAGGCGGAGCGGATCGGTCTCGTCAACGAGCTGGTGGATCCCGCCGGTCACTTGAATCGCGCCCTCGAGCTGGCCGAGCGGATCGCCTCGTTCCCGCAGGAGACGATGCTCAGCGACCGCCGCGCCGCGCTGGAGGGGGCGGCCCTGGCCTTGGCCGAGGGGCTGGAGCTGGAGCGACAGGTCGGTCGCGAGGTGCTCGACGTCGCCGCGCGCGGCGCCGCTCGCTTCGCCGACGGCGAGGGTCGCGGGGGCCGAGGCGTCTAGTTACTGCGCCCGTAGGGCTCGTTGCTCCGCATCGCCGCCGTCGCCGCGTCGGCGCCGAAGAACGGCAGGACCGCCAGGTACATCAACTCGGGGAGCAGCCGCAGGTATCCGCTGGTCTGGTCGGAAGCCAGGCGACTGTGGAGAACGGCGAGGATTCCCGCCACCACTGCCTCGGCCGAGATCGCCGGCGCGTTGCCGTCGCTCTCCTCCCGCGCCAGGTCCATCATCAAAGAGGCCCGAGCCATTGCCTCTGTTCGTTTGGCCACCGCCCGCGGGCCGGCTGCGTGCACCTCGACCAACAAGGCCCGGCCGACGGCTGGCTGCTCGTCGAGGAAGCAGAGCAGGCCGGTTAACGCCCCCCGCAGCTGATCGAGCCACGTCGTCGCGCCGGCGCAAGCATCCCGCATCGCCAGCTCTACCCAGGCCGAGCCGGCATCAAGGGCCTCCAGGTAGCAGCCTTCCTTGTCGCCGAAGGAATCGTAGAAAGCCTGGCGATAGACCCCAGCCTCCGCGATCGCATCCTGGACCGTCGTCCGCTCATACCCATGGGTCCCCACTGCTTTAAGCATCCCCTGGAGGATGCGCTCACGCTTTCCGGTCAAAGTCCCCGCCCGGTTGAAAATGATTGAGAAAATGATCTGTCTGGCTTTGGTACCTAAACGGTATCCGTTCCCGGGGGCAACGGCGTGAAGAGACTTAGGTACTCTTCCGTTCGTGGCTTCTAAGTCAACACCGCGTCCACTTCCCGGTCGGCAGCAGCTCTCACGCGAGTTCATCGCTCAGCACCAACGGGCGCGGATCGTCAACGCGCTCGCCCTCGAGGTCTCCGAGAAGGGGTACCGCGCGGTCACCGTCGCCGACATCGTCAAGCGGGCCGGGATCGCCCGCAACACCTTCTACGAAAACTTCGGCTCGAAAGAGGACTGCTTCCTCGCCGCCCAGCAATTCGCGATGTCAAACGCTCTCGGTCAGGTGGTGGAGGCTGCCGGGAAGATCGAGGACTGGCCTCACCGGGTGCAGGCGGGGCTGGCTGCCTTCCTTATTTATGTAGCTGAAGAGCCGGCCCTGGCACGCACCTGCATGGTCGACGCTCTCGCCGCCGCCCCCACCTCGGTGCGCTACTACGAGGAGTCGCTGCAGGCCTTCGTCTCGCTGTTCCGACTTGGACGCGATGTCTCACCCCACGGACAGGAGCTGCCGGAGACACTCGAGGAAGCCCTGATCGGCGGCGTCTTTTGGATCCTCTACCAGCGCTTGCACGGCGGTGACCCGACGGGGGTTCAGGAGCTTCTTCCTGAGCTGGTCGAGTTCGCTCTGACTCCGTACTTGGGAGCGGAAGCTGCCCGCGCGGTCGCCGCGGAGGCCCCCGATGCTTCTCCTGCGCCGGGCTCTCCGAGTAGAGGTCGATAAAAAACTGGCTAGTTAGCCAAATTAAGCTGCAATCGTTTGAATCGGTATCGTCGATTCTCTTGAGTGATCCAGTCAACCCTTCTGTCGACTCGCCGGAGTACCCGCCCGAGCTCGCACGTCTTCCCCCCGGCCGCCACGGCCTTCCACGCGAGTTCGTAGCTCGCAACCAACGCGAGCGCCTGATTGCGGGGCTGGCTGAGGCCGTCGCCGAAAACGGCTACGCGGGTACCACGATCGCTCACATCACCCGCCACGCCGCCGTCTCGAGGCGCACCTTCTACGAGCACTTCAGCAGCAAGGACGAGTGCTTCGTCGCCGCTTACGAGACGGTGATGGCGGAGCTGCGCGAGCGGGTCGACCAAGCCTTCAACGAGGAGAAGGAGTGGCCGCAGGCGGTTCGAGCTGGGATCGCGGCGATGCTCGATTTCCTCACCGCCGAGCCCCACCTGGCGCGGCTCAGCATGGTTGAGGCGCTGGTCGCCGGGCCGGTCGTGGTCGAGCGCTACGACGCGGCGATCCAGGGCCTGGTTCCCTACTTCGCGGCCGGTCGCAAAGGGCGCTCTGCCGAGGTTCTCGCCGGCCTTTCGCCGAGCACCGAGGAGGCGCTGGTCGGCGGCATGGTCTCCCTGATCTCGCGGCGGATCTTCGCCGAGCGCACAGAGGAGCTGGAATCGCTGCTCCCCGACCTGGTCGAGTTCGCGCTGACGCCTTACCTCGGCAGCGCCGAGGCGGCCAAGGTCGCCCGGGCTAAATAGCCCTCAGCTCGAGCAGGAAAAACTTGCAGTTGACGCTATGGAGTTATGCTTGCTCCAACACGAACATACGTTCGTATGGAGATCGCCTGCGTAATCGACAAGCGTTTGGCGAGTCTCTCGCGCCCGGGTCGCGGCGGGGGGCCCCGGCCCGGGCGCGTTTCTGTAGCCGGGGTAGCTGCTGAGGTAGCTGGGGCAGCTGATCCCGTCGCGGCAGCGGAGGCGACCGAAGCGATGGTGCGGGCGCTGGAGGCGATTGGCGCCGGGGTCGAGTCCGAGCAGACGGGCGAGGCTTTCTTCGCGGTTGACGGGCTGCGCGGCCTCTACGGCGGCACCTCCGCTGCCGTCCTCGCCGCTGCGCAGCGGGCGGTGGGGGAGGAGCGGCGGCTCGCCACCGGCCGCACCCGGCTCGCAGCCTTCCTCGCCGCCGAGGAGTGGCCGCGGCCGGTCCCCGTCGCGGCGCTGCGGACCCGGCTCGGCGTCTCCGAGCGGGAGGCCGGCGAGCTGATCGAGGCGCTGGAGCGCCTCGGGATCGAGACGCTGCGGGTCTTCTCCCAACTCTCGGCCGACCAGGTCGCCGACCGCTTCGGCCCGCTCGGCTTGCGGGCGCTGCGCCTCTGCCACGGGGAAGAAGAGCCGCTGCGACCGCGGACGCCGCACGTGGAGGTGGCCGAGGAGATCGAGCTGCCGGAGGGGACCGCCGGCCGCCAGCTCGACCGGGCGCTGGAGCTGCTTGTCGACCGCCTATTGGCGGTGCCGCAGCGGAAGGGAAGGACGCTGCTCGGCCTGCGGCTCGGGGCGCTGCTGGCGGGCGGCGGCAGCTGGAGCGTCGAGCAGGGCCTGGGTCGCCCGAGCGCTTCGCCGCGGGTCCTGCGCAACGTCCTCGCGCCGCGGCTCGAGGAGCTGCCGGGCCCGGCGACGGCGCTGCGGCTGCGCGCGATCGGCCTCGGGCCGCCGGCGCGCGACCAGCTCGAGCTCGCGGTCGGCGGGGCCGAGCCGCGAAGGCGCCGGTTGCGGGCGGCGGTGCGCGAGGTCCGCGCCGCGCAAGGCGCCGAGGCGCTGCTGAAGATCCTGCCCGTCGACGACGCCTCGCGCGTGCCGGAGCGTTGGGCGCTACTGACCCCCTACCCCGAACTCTGATGCCGGGCGTCCGCCGTCTCTACGCCCCCCAGCGGGTGGCAGTCCGCACCGACCCCCGCGGCGCCCCGATGCTGGTCGAGGGAGTGACAGTCGAGGCCGTCCGTGAGGAGTGGCTGGTCGAGGACCGCTGGTGGACGCCGCAACCGCTGCGCCGCCACTACTTCGAGCTAGCAACTGCGGATGGACGCTCTCTCACCGTCTTCCGCGGCGCCGGCGCCCAGCGCTGGTACCGGCAGCGGGCCTGAGAGTCCCTAGGTAGTTGGTGATCGATGTACGTCGAGCTGCACGCCCACTCCGCCTTTTCCTTCCTCGACGGCGCCTCGACCCCGATGGAGCTGGCAGCCGCAGCCGCAGCCCACGGCTATCCCGCCTTCGCCCTCACCGACCACGACGGCGTCTGGGGCTCGATGGAGTTTGCGCATGCCTGCAAGGGCTTCGGCGTCCGCCCGATCACCGGCGCCGAGCTGACGCTTCGCTGCAGGCCCGCGGGTCCTGTCTCCGATCGGGGGCTCTCCCTACCGGGAGAGTTCTCCCGATCGTCGCCACCCGCGGGAGAGACCGCTCATATAACGCTGCTGGTCGAAGACGAGACCGGCTACCGCAATCTCTGCCGGCTGCTCACCGCCGCCCACTCCCACACCCGCGACAACACCCCTCGCACCCAGACCCAGCCGTGGGCGACGCTGGAGCAGGTGGAGGAGCACGCGGAGGGGCTGGTCTGCCTCTCAGGGTGTGCGCGGGACGGGGCCGTCGCCGGCGCCTTCGAGCGCGGCGACACCGCGGAGGGGGAGCGGCTCGCCCGGCGACTGCTCGCCGCCTTCGGCCGCGACCGCTTCCGGATCGAGCTGCAGCGGCCCTACTGGCGCCGCGACCGCGCCCGCAATCGCTGGCTGGCGCTGCTCGGCGAGCGGCTCGACGTTCCCTGCGTCGCCACCGGCAACGTCCACTCCCACGATCGCCGCCGGGCGCCGCTGCAGGACGCCCTGGTCGCGATCGGCCTCTGCGAGACGCTGGAGGAGTCGGAGCCGCGCCGCCGCGGCAACTCGACTTCGGCCCTTACCTCGCCCGGCGCGATGGCCGCCCGCTTCGCCGAGTATCCGGAGGCGGTCGCCGAGACTGAGCGGCTCGCCGAGCGGCTGCGCTTCGACCTCACCGAGCAGCTCGGCTACCGCTATCCCGGCAGTGAGGACCCGGGAGCCGACGCCGAGCTCGCGCGCGTCTGCAACCACCACCTCGGCGAGCGCTACAGCGGCAACGCCCGCCTGCTCGAGGCGCAGTGGCGGCTGGAGGAGGAGCTGGCGATCATCCGCAAGCTCGGCCTTTCCGGCTTCTTCCTCCTCCACCGCGACCTGCTTGAGCTGGCACGCGAGGTCGCCGCCGAGGTACGCGGACCGGAGTCGGCGCGCGGGGTGCTGCCGCCGGGGCGAGGGCGCGGCTCCAGCGTCAGCTCGATCGTCTGCTACCTCACTGGCCTCTCCCACGTCGACCCGGTCGAGGCCGATCTCTTCTCCGGCCGCTTCCTCAACGAGGAAACGACCTCGATGCCGGACATCGACCTCGACTTCCCGCGCGACATCCGCGAGGTCCTGATCCCGCGCGTGCACGAGCGCTACGGCCACGAGCACTCTGCCCTCGTCGCCGCCTTCCCGACCTACCGCCCGAAGGGCGCGGTCCGCGACCTCGGCAAGGCGCTGGGGCTGCCGCCGGCCGAGATCGACAAGGTGGCGAAGACCGCCAGCTTCTATGCGGGCGCGGATGAGATCGAGCGCGACCTGGTCGCGGCGCTGGGGCCGCAGCGGGCAAAGGAGCCGCGCTGGCGGGCGCTCCTGCCGCTCGCCGCCGAGATCATGGGGCTGCCGCGCCACTCCTCCCAGCACCCGGGCGGGATGGTGATCTCGACCCGGCCGCTGATCGACGTCTGCCCGGTCGTGCCGGCGGCGATGGCGGGGCGGCAGACGGTGCAGTGGGGCAAGGATTCCTGCGCCGACGCCGGCTTCCTCAAGATCGACCTGCTGGGGCTGGGGATGCTCTCGGGGGTAGAGCGCTGCGTTGAGGAGATCGGCCGGGCGCGCGGCGAGCGGCTCGACCTCTCGCGGATCCCGCTCGACGACGAGGAGGTCTACGAGTCGATTCGGGCCGCCGACACCACCGGCGTCTTCCAGATCGAGAGCCGGGCGCAGATGCAGATGCTGCCGCGGACCCAGCCGCGCGATCTCGACGACGTCATCGTCCAAGTGGCGCTGGTGCGGCCGGGGCCGATCCAAGGCGGTGCCATTCACCCCTATATAGAGAGGCGCAAAGCGCTCCGCGAGGATCCGGAGTTCAAGATCCCCTACGAGCACCCGCTGCTGGAGCCGGTGCTGGAGGAGACGCTGGGGACGATCGTCTTCCAGGAGCAGGTGATCGAGGTGGCGATGGCGCTCTCGGGCTTCAGCTCCTCGGAGGCCGAGGGGCTGCGGCGGGCGATGAGCCGCAAGCGCTCCGAGGAGGCAATCCGCGAGCACCACCAGCGCTTCTTGGCCGGGGCGGCGGCCAACGGCGTCCCCGAGGAGACGGCCGAACGCGTCTGGAGCCAGATCCAGGGCTTCTCCGGCTTCGGCTTCCCGAAGGCGCACTCGGCCGCCTTCGGCCTGCTCGCCTACCAATCGGCCTGGCTGCGGATCCACTACGGGCCGGAGTTCCTCTGCTCGCTGCTGAACGAGCAGCCGATGGGCTTCTACCCGCCCGACTCGCTGGTCCACGAGGCGCAGCGCCGTGGTATCCGCGTCGCGCCCGTCGACGCCAATCGCAGCAAAGTCCTCTGCCACGTCGAATCCCCGCGCACCGACGACGTGCGCGGCGGCCTGCAGGTGCGGGTCGGCCTCGGCTACGTCAAGGGCGTGAAGAAGGAGGAGATGGAGGCGCTGGTCACGGAGCGCGAGCGTGGCGGCCCGTACAGGGGGATCGCCGAGCTCGCCTCACGGTCGGGAGCAGGCCTGCCGAGCCTGGAAAAGCTCGCCTGGGCCGGCGCGCTCGACGGCATCCCCCTCGGATCGGAGGACGACCGCCGCGAGGCTCTCTGGCGCGTGGGGGTCACCGCCGCCGGCCACCTCAAAGGCAGCGGCACCCAGCTGGCCCTGCCGATGGAGCCGCCCGCGCCGCCGGAGCTGGAGCCGCTGGGGGAGTGGGGGAAGCTGATCGCCGACTACCGCTCGACTGGGATGACGGTCGAGAAGCACCCGATGAAGCTCCTGCGCCCGAGCCTAGACCCGAAGCTCGCCCGCACCTCCGACCTGAACCAGCTCGATCACGCCTCGACCGTCGAAGTAGCCGGCATGGTCACCGCCCGCCAGCGCCCCGAGACCGCCAACGGCATCACCTTCCTCCTCCTTGAGGACGAGCGCGGCCAAATCAACCTCATAGTCCCGCCCCCCGTCTTCGAGCGCCACCGCCCCCTCGTCCGCTCGGCCCCTCTGCTCCGTGCCCGCGGCCGCCTCGAGCGGCGTGAAGGTACCGTCAACGTCGTCGTCGTCGACCTCGCGCCTTTGCATCGGGCCGCCCAGCCTCTGCCTCGGAAGCCTCGGCAGCTCGCCGTAGCCGAGCTGCGGGAAGTGGTTCCCGCCGGTCACAGCTTCGGCCGCCGCGGCCGTTAGATGTGCAGCACGATCTTGTCGCCGTCTGGATCTTCGGCTTCTCTAGAACGGGCTGGGCGTCCACAGCACCTCGTGCAGCTTGGTCAAGCAGTCGCCCACCAGCTGCTCTTCGCCGCCGACCAGAACCTTGCTGGGGTTGCCATCGAGGATGGCGGGAATCCAAGTCTCGATCTTGCCGCGGGCCCACGCGTCCTCTGACTCGACGTCCTCGGTGCAGCTGTGCAGGGTGCCGTCCTCTTCGACTTCTGCCCAGACGGCCTCGCCTTCTGAGCCGGCGGCCTCGTCCTCTCGCAGCACGCATAGCTTCAGGCTCTTGCCGGCGCGCCCCTCGAGTTGGACCAGCGGTAGCGCCGTTCGCAGGGTGGTGGCCATCTCGTCGGCGGTCATGCCTTCTTCGTCCTCGGCGATGACGTGGTGGTGGCGCCAGCGGGCGATGCCGACGATCAGTCCCATCGTCTTCCGCGTCTTCTCGGTTAGCGAGTAGCAGCGCCGCCGCCCCGCTCCCTGCCGCTCGCAAAGCAGACCGGCGGTCTTGAACAGCCCGGCGCGACGGTTGACCTGGTGGTAGCTGAGGCCGTGCGGTCCGCGCGCCAGTTCGGTCGGCGATCGTGGATCACAGCTGAGCTCCTCGACCATCCCCGTGTCCCAGAGGTCCGCCAGCAATCCCAGCGCCGCCCAGGCGTGGGCGTCGATGCGGCCGTCGGGCAGACGCGTCATGGAGGCATCGGCGAAGCGGTTGACGAGTTCGTAGAGCTCCTGCCCGCACCCGTCGGTGAGGGTGTGGACGACCTTGGAGGGCACCCCCGGTTCCTCTTCGCGCTCGACCACCTCGAGTTCGGCCAGCTTGCCCGAGTAGCGGTAGATCGTCCGCGGCGCATATCCCGGCACGCGCTCGGTCAGTTCCTTCGTCCGCAGCGGTCCTTCGCCGAGCGCCATCAGAATCGCTCCCGTCGCCCCGGCGCTGAGCAGCCGCAGGACGTCGGCGGTCGAAGCTCCCGCTACGCAGGCGTCCTCCTCTTGCGCGCGTTCCATCTGCGCGTCCGAAAATCCGGTCGTCATCGTTCCTACCTCCAGCGTCGGCATTGGTGCCTTTGACTGGTGGGTTTTGGGTACCCGATAATCTGAGACGCGAACCGCTGCTGCTGCCCTCGGCGGCCGCTAATGTCCCATCCTGCCGCCGCCGCGACCTTTCGCCGGCGGCAATGAGTCCTCCCGCTGCCCAGTCCCAACCCTGCATGCACACGACCGAAAACGACAAAACCCGCTGGCTTGCCCTTTACGTCCTCTGCGCGGGGATGCTGATGATCGTCCTCGACGCGACGATCGTCAACGTCGCCCTGCCCTCGATCCAGGGCAGCCTTCATTTCTCCCAGAGCAACCTCGCCTGGGTCGTCAACGCCTACATGATTCCCTTCGGCGGCCTGCTGCTGCTGGCGGGACGCATGGGCGACCTGCTCGGCCAGCGCCGCGTCTTCCTCATCGGCCTGGCGATCTTCACCGTCGCCTCGCTGGTCTGCGCCGCCTCGGTTTCGCAGGAGATGCTAGTCGGCGCCCGCTTCATCCAAGGCGTCGGCGGGGCGATGGCCTCCGCCGTGATCCTCGGAATGATCGTGACGATGTTCCCGGAGCCGGGCGCGCAGGCGAAAGCGATTGGCGTCTACGGCTTCGTCGCCTCCGCCGGCGGCTCGATCGGCCTGCTGCTCGGCGGCGTCCTCACCGACGCGATCAGCTGGCACTGGATCTTCCTCATCAACCTCCCGATCGGGATCGTCACCGCCTATCTCGCAACGCGGCTGGTTGCCAACCCGAAGGGGATCGGCCTCAGCGCCGGCGCCGATTTCCCGGGCGCGGCATTGATCACCGCTTCCCTGATGCTCGGCGTCTTCACGATCCTGCGGATCGAAGCCTGGGGCTGGGACGACACTCGCATCTTCGTCCTCGGGGCAGTCTCGCTGGCATTGCTCGCGCTCTTCCTCCACCGGCAGGCGACGATCGCCAATCCGCTGATGCCGCTGCGGCTCTTCCGCTCGCGCAACGTCTCCGGCTCCAACGCCCTGCAGGCGCTGTTGGTCGCCGGCATGTTCGGGATGTTCTTCCTCGGCGCGCTCTACCTGCAAAAGGTGCTCGGGTACAGCCCGCTCAAGGTCGGCTTCGCCTTCCTGCCGACGACGCTGGTGATGGGGACCCTCTCGCTTGGCTTCTCCGAGAAACTGATCATGCGCTTCGGCCCGCGCACGACCCTGATCCCGGGCGTCTGCATGGTTGTCGTGGCGCTCCTCCTCTTCGCCCGCACGCCGGTCGACGCCAACTACTTCACCGACCTGCTGCCGCCTTTCCTCCTGATCGGCGTCGGCGTCGGCACCTCGTTCCCGGCACTCATGACCCTGGCGATGTCGGGGGCGACCCCGGAGGACGCAGGCCTCGCCTCCGGCTTCGTCAACACCAGCATGCAGGTAGGGGGTGCGATCGGCCTCGCGGTCCTCGCGACCCTCTCGGGCGAGCGCACCCAAGCTCTACTCGACGACGGCGAGGGCCAGCTCCAGGCGTTGACCTCGGGGTATCACGTCGCCTATCTGGTCGGCGCGATCCTGGCCGCGATCGCGGTGACGATCGCGGTGGTCGTGCTGCGCTCGCCACGTCCGCAGGCGGTGCATGTTGCGAAGGAGGAGCCGGAACCCGCCTTCTCCGAGGCTCGCTGAACGACTACTCGGCGGTACTTAAAGCTCACCGGCCAGCGGCCGATGAGGAAATGTAATGGCGCACGCCTCCCTTACCTCGACCGCGATGCCGGCCTTCGCCGAAGCGCCCGACGAGCGGGCCCGGATGGGGCGGATCTCAGGCGTCCTCTGGATCCTCGCCTCTTTCATCACCGTCGGCAGTTGCTACCTGCCTGGTGCCCAGCACGTTTCGATGGGCTGGGTCTTCGCCCTCAGCGCGGCGATCCTGGTCTATGGAATGGCTGCGCTCCTCGGCTGGCTGCGCTGGGACAAGGCCTCGATGAAGGCCCTAGGAATCGGGATGGTCTTCACGATTCCCGTGATCGGGCTCGGCATCTACTTCACCGGCGGCGCGATGAGCTTCGTGCAGCCGATGCTCGTCACCACCCTCCTCTACGCGGCCTTCTTCTTCCCGGCGCGCTGGGCCTGGCCGCTCTCGATCGAGTTGATCCTCATCGCCGGTACGCCCCTCCTGTACGACGCCAACGCAATCGAGGAGGCTTTCCTCCCCAACTTCATCGCCCTCGTCGCCGGCTTCCTCTCGGCCACCTGGGTCCTCGTCGGCCTCCGCAAGCGGCTCCTCGAGGCAGAGCTGCACCAGCGCGACATCGCCCACCGCGACCCGCTCACGGGCGTTGCCAACCGCCGCCAGTTCGATGCTGTACTGCAGCGGGAGATCGCCGCCCGCACGCGCCCGAGCGGCGGCCGCCGGAAGACCGACGACACCCCGCTGGCCCTGTTGATCCTTGACCTCGACGACTTCAAGACCATCAACGACAACTACGGACACCCCGTCGGCGACGCGATCCTCTGCCAGGTCGCCAAACGCGCCCAGTCGATTCTCCGTTCGGGCGACACCCTCGCTCGCATCGGCGGCGACGAGTTCGCGATCGTCGCGCCTGGCGTCCGTGGCGAGGCGGTCCGCAACCTTGCCGAATCCGTCTGCCACGCCGTCGGCACCAACTACTCCGATGCCGACACCCCCTCTCCCTCCGCCTCGATTGGCTGGGCTGTCTTTCCCGAGGACGGCCACGACTTCGAGACCCTGATCAGCGCCGCCGACGAGCGGATGCTCAGTCGCAAGCGGGCCCCGGAGGCGCTTGTGCAACTTCTTCCGGAGTGACAAGCGCTCCGAGTGCCAAACTGCACCGAGCGTCTATTTCACCCTCATTTGCAGGGGCGAATTGAGATTCACCAGTTCCTAAAGGGAGAGCAGACCGCATAACGCGACCCCGTCTTCACAGGCCCTTGACTTCAGGAAAACGCCGTGTAGAAGTTCCTCGAGCAATCCACTCACGCTGAGTGGAAAGACAAATACAGAGGTCCCAAGGCGCCAGGGTTGAAGCGAGCGCCTCGGGACCAAATTCAACCTCGAGCGCATGCTCGAAGGAGGAACGGAATGAAGTATCTCAAGATTCTCGGCCTTGCTGCTGTCGCGGCTGCGGCCCTGATGGCGTTCGCCGGCTCGGCTTCGGCGACCGTCCTGTGTAACAACAACACCAGCACAACCGCCTGCACCTCCAAGGTTACGGCGGGGACGGCCATCAAATCCGAACTCAACGGCGGCTCGGCCACCCTTGAGACCACCGGCGGCACCGTTCTCGTGACCTGCACCGGCAGCACCGTTGCGGGGACCGTCGAAAATGCAGGCGGTTCGGCTGCCACAGTCGGCGGTAAAATCACCGCTCTGACCTGGAGCGGCTGCAGTAAAGAAGTTAAAACCCTTGTCAACGGCGAACTCGAAATCCATCACATCGCCGGCACCGACAACGGCACACTTACAGCGAAGAACACCCAGGTCACAGTAAACGGCCTGTTCGAAAATGAATCCTGCATCTACGGTGCGGGCACCGGGACCGATCTGGGCACCCTCGTGGGCGGCGCCCCGGCGACGCTCTCGATCAGCGCCCTGGTCAAACGGCAGACCGGCAGCGGCGCTCTCTGCCCCGCGGAAACCCGCTGGACAGCGTCCTACAAAGTCACCGCGCCGAACCCGCTGTACGTTGCCGCAGCCTAAGCACTAGCTTGAGCTGAACAACCGCAGTGACTTGGCAGCCGCCCTTCGGGGCGGCTGCTTTTTTGCGGTCTGCCGCTACTGCACGCGGAGCAGGTCGATTACGAAGACCAGTGCCGAGTCTGGAGGAATGGATCCCTTTCGGCGCCCTCCATAGCCGAGGTCGGCCGGAATGACCAGCTCACGGCGGTCGCCTACCTCCATGCCTTCGATCCCTTCTTCCCAACCCCGGATCTCCCTTCCTGCCCCGAGCCTGAACGTGTAGGGCCTGCCCTGCTTCCAAGAGGAGGCGAAGATGCGGCCGGTGCGGTATTCCGCGCCCACGTACTGGACCGTGATCACTTTCCCCGGAGTGGCGAGGTGGCCGATGCCCTGAATCAGGTCGCGCGACGAAAGGAATTCAGGGGGAGGGCCTTTTGGCATCAGCGGCCTGGGTTCCGGGCCGAGCAACCCTCGACCGTCCCACGCTGCCTTTACCTGGCCTTCCCTTCGGAGAGGGGGAGTCCCCTCGAAAGGGATGCGGAACGGCCGGAACCGCTCGGCCGTCGTTGGCGAGGAGGACGATCCAGTGCCGCACCCGCTGATCAGGAGCAGGACGAGAACCGTTGCGAGGACTGCACGCGCCATTTGCCCGCATGTTAAGCGCAACTCCCGAGGTCTCAAGCGGAATACCAACCAAGTACGCCCTAGGAACGCCCGGGTGACTCCATCGACCCCAGGGGATCGGCATCCCAAAAACCTTTGAGCATTCGGCTCCTAGCTGTTAGGAAGTAGATACCGGTGAGAGACCGGAGCGGGGACAGCGAGGCAGGGAAGTCGCAGCTGCACCCGTTGCGCCGGGCGATGACCCCGCGCAAGCCATAACGCAAATTGGCCCTCGGGCCGAATCAAGGAGCAACTATCAGATGAAGTACGCAAAGATGCTGGGCCTTGCCCTCGTGGCAGCAGCGGCCCTGATGGCATTCGTCGGAGCCGGCACGGCCTCCGCGACCAAGCTGTGCAAAAACAACCTGAACACAACCACCTGCTCGGAATCCTACGGAACGGGCACGGTGATCGATGCAACGTTGGCGGGCGAAAAACCTTCAGCAATCTTGGAGACCACTGGCGGCACCGTGCTCGATACATGCACCTCGTCGACAGTCAAAGGCAAAACCGCGACCGCCGGTAGCTCTACCGAAACAGTTAAAGGTCCTATTGAAGAATTAACTTGGGGAGGCTGCACGAAAGAAACCAAAACGCTCACCACCGGCGAACTCGAAATCCATCACATCGCCGGCACCGACAACGGCACACTTACAGCTAAAGACACCCAGGTCACAGTCAACGGACTGTTCGAAAACGAATCCTGCGTCTACGGTGCAGGGACCGGAACCGATCTCGGCGTTGTGACTGGCGGTGCTACTGCCACCATCACGATCAACGCGCTTGTAAAAAGAGTTACGGGGGGATTCTCTTGCCCCGCTGAAACCCGCTGGACAGCGTCATACACGGTCACAGCGCCGAAACCGCTCTACGTCAGCGTAGGCTAATTCCTCAGCTGCGGATAAGAAAGCGGCGGTCGCGATTTGGCGGCCGCCGCTTTCTTCTGCTGAGGCGCGCTTGTTGTCACTCCGTTCGGCTTGACTCGTGTGGGCAGGTTGCCTAGCGTTCGCTTGATTGGCAGGGCTGCATTAGGTACAGGGGGAACCAAGTTGCCAGGGGATGTCATCAAGGGGCGGAGCGGTAGCCGAATTACCTTGTTTCTGATCGCTCTATTTGCGATGGCGATGGCTTGCGCTTCGACTGGATCGCGGGCGGAGGCCGCTGAAACGCACGTGTTTGATCCAGTGCTCTCGTTGACTGGGGGCTGCACGGTCTCGAAACTCGATCCCGTGGCGGACCCCACCTGTCCAGCGGAAACTCCGGGTGGGTCTTTCAGCGCTCCGGTTGCTGTCACCACCGATGACTTCGGAAATATGTTTGTTGCCGTCCTGGGGAAGTTGTCCGCAGGGGGCACGGAAGGCAGGATCGACATCTTCAATTCGGCCGGGGAATTCATAACCGAGCTGTCCGACTTCCCGAATGCTCCCCCCACCAGTCTTGCCGTTGACAGCGACGAGAACCTCTACGTGTACACGTACTACCCGGCGAAGTCGCTTGAGGAGCCCTATGTGTCAAAGCTTCTGCGGTATACGCCCACTACCAATCAGCCGGCTGCGGGGGAACTTGCTTATGAAGCGCCTCCGACGGTGATAGCGGAATTCGGTGCGGGTAACGACATAACCGCGATCGCGGTCAATCGCGATAACGATCACCTCTATGTCAACGTCGGCATCAATGCCGGGCCCACGGTCAATGAGTATGGATCCGCCGCGGAAGGCAATCCCTTCATAGAAACGGTTGTCGAAGGGCTGGCGAACGGCCACGGCACCGGCATCGCGATCGATGCCCAGCGCGATCTCCTATACGTGACGTCGGAAGAACCGTGTCCGCAAGGGAACTGCGGAATAGTCGACGTCTTCGAATTGTACGGGTCTCATACCTTGCTGCGGACGATCAGGGCTTCTGCTACGCCATCTATCGCGGGGTTCTCCACGTTCTTGTCCGTCGCCGTTGACGAAGGGACGGGCCACGTCTTCATCTATGACGGCGAAGGGTCCAACGTGGTTTACGAGTTCACCGAAGCCAGCCAGTACGTCTCGACGATCCAGCACAACAATCAGAGCGTCGCAGGCGAGCAAATCGCGGTTGACAACGGGCCGCAGAGTCCGAACGGAGGCCTCAACCCCGACGGACGCTATCTGTTCGTCCCCTCGCACCCGGGCGGCGTCGGCCACATCTTTACCTTCGGGCCGCAAGCCTTGGAATGCACCCCCGTCGTCGAATCTGTTTCGTCTTCGGGTTTGACCGAGAGCGAAGCTCAGCTGTCCGGGGCGGTCAACCCGTGCAATGGCCCCACTTCGTACGCATTCGAATACACGACGGAGCAGCGCTTCACGGAAGAAGGATTCAACGGCGCCACTCGCGTGGCCGAAGGACAGATGCCTTCGGGAAGCACCGGCATCGACGTATCGGCGCCGGTCTTCGATCTGCTGCCGAACACCGCCTACAGGTTCAGGCTGGTGGCCGTCAACGGCGCCGGAACTGGAGAAATGGCGGGAAGCTTCACTACGTATCCGGGTCCTGCCGCGGCCGCGTGTCCCAACGAAGCCCTTCGTACCGGATCCTCCCTTCTGCTCCCCGACTGCCGGGCTTACGAGCTGGTCACTCCGCCCGACACCAATGGTCGCTCGCCCCAGGGCGTCGGCCATCTCGGGACGTACTTCCAAACGCGCGAGGCGTCCCCTTCGGGGAACGCGGTCTCGTTCTACATAGAGGGCGGAACGATTCCGGGCCACGAAGGGACCGGAGCTTTCGGCGGCGATCCCTACCTGGCGACCCGGGGGGCAGACGGCTGGGGTACTTCCACCGCCGGCCCGAACGGGGCCGAAACGGCGGCGTTGCTTCCGGGCAGCACGTCTCCCGATCAGGGCTACTCCTTCTGGAGCACCGGCGGCGGATCGGGCAGCGCCAGCGTCAACGAAGCGGACACCACCTACGTGCGGTACCCGGACGGCCATTCCGCGCTCGTCGGCCGAGGCAGTCTCGGCACCGATCCTCAGGCCGCCGGCAGGCTGATCGCCGAAGACGGCAGCCACATCATCTTCGTCAGCCAGAATCGCTTCCTTCTGCCCACGGCGGTGCAGCTGGAGGAAAACGCGCCTCCGGACGGCACGCAGGTCATCTACGACCGCACCCCGGACGAAGTCACCCACGTGGTCTCGCTGCTCCCGGGAGGAGTGACGCCGGCACCCGGCGAAGACGCCTACTTCGAGGGCGCCTCTCTCGACGGGCGGGACGTGGCTTTCACGATCGGCTCGACCCTCTACGTCCGCCACGACAACCAGGAAACCTATGAAGTGGGGACGGGACTGACCTTCGAGGGCATCTCGGAAGGGAACCGCCGTGTCTTCTACCTCAAAGGCGGCAACCTGTTCGCGTACGACATCGCGAGCGGCTCGGTGGTTCCTTTCAGCAGCAGCGGCAACGTGACCGTCGTCAACGTCGCCTCGGGCGGTACGGCCGCCTACTTCGTCTCGCCCAGCGTCTTGACTTCGCAGAGGAACCCGAGCGGAGCCAAAGCCAAAGCCGGTCAGGAAAACCTCTACCTCTCCGTCGAAGGGCAGATCAGCTTCGTGGGCACGGTGACGCCTCGCGACGTGGAAGGCGACACCGAACATAATGAGCCTGTCGAAGGTCTCGGCTTGTGGACCCATGCCGTTGGCCCTGGGAACCTCGCAGAGGACCCCTCGAGAACGACGCCCGACGGGTTGACCCTCGTCTTCGAGGCGCGGGCGGCCCTGACCGGCTACGACTCGGAAGGACACACCCAGGTTTACCGGTACAACGCTGCGAACAACGAACTCGCCTGCATCTCCTGCAACCCCACCGGCGCCTCCGCCACGGGGAACGCGAGCCTGCAGTCGATCAGCCAGGCCCAGGGGCGCCTGGAGCCCCTCAGCTCATTCGCCGTGGTCCCGAACCTGCGGCCCGACGGCAGCCGCGCCTTCTTCCAGACCACCGAGGCGCTGGTGCCCACGGACACCGATCATCTCCAGGATGTCTACCAGTGGGAGGCAGAGGGGCGGGGCACCTGCTCGCGGGTGGGCGGCTGCGTCGACCTGATCTCTTCAGGCCACAGCGAACACACCGACTACCTCTACTCCGTCAGCGACAGCGGCGACGACGTCTTCTTCCTGACCAGCGACCGTCTGCTCCCCGTAGACACCGGCGGCTCGCCCTCGATCTATGACGCGAGGGTCGGCGGCGGCTTCGCCGAACCCCCGGCGGAGTCTTGCGAGGGCGAAGGGTGCCGCCCGGGCCTGACGTCCTCACCCTCTTTGACCTCGCCCGCCCGGCCCGCCCTCGGCGCCCATGACAACGTCAGGAAGTGCCCGAAGGGGAAGCGCAGGATCAAGCGCCACGGAAAGGTGCGGTGCGTGAGGAAGCATCGCAAGCACCACAAGCACCGGCACCGAGCCGGCTCCCAGACGAAGGGAGGCTCCAAATGACGCGCCCAAGGAGGGCGATGCTCGCCGCGGGGCTCGTCGTCGGACTCCTCGCCGCCTGGTCGGGAACCGCGTCGGCCGCCGACGAATTCGAGAAGTACGCGCTGGAATCCGCGTCGATCTCCCTGAGCACCGCGCAGGCAGGCGCCCACCCGGACCTGACGACCGCCTTCACGCTGACCAAGAAGGAAGGGAAGCCGTACGCGCTCACGCGCGAAGTGGCGGTGGCGCTCCCTCCAGGCATGACCGGCAACCCGCAGGCGGTCGACCAGTGCACCGCGCAGCAGCTGGGGAACCAGGCAAACGAAGCCGAATGCCCGGTCGACTCGCAGGTCGGGATCACCGAAGTCAGCGTCAACGACCCGATCCAGACCACCTTCGTCGAGCCCGTCTACAGCATGGAATCCCCTGGCGGCAACATAGTTGCCCGCCTCGGCTTCTTCGCAGGGCCCTACCCCGCCTTCATCAACGTGCGGCTGGATCCGACGGACTACAGCCTCGTCGCCGCGCTCGAAGGAGCCCCTGCGGCAGCCGGGCTGGTGGCCGCCACGACGACCCTCTGGGGCGTGCCTGCCTCGCCGCTGCATGACGAATACCGGCTCACTCCCGGCGAAGCGCTCGGCCACGAACTGCCGGCCGGCGGGCGCAGCTCGGGTTCCCCGGAAGCGCCCTTCCTGACCAACCCGACCGATTGCACGTCCGGGCGGCAGGTGACGATCACCGCTCGCAGCTACCAGCTGCCGGACAGCCCCTCGATCCGCACTCTTCCGTTCCCGCAGATAGTGGGCTGCGGGAAAATCAGCTTCGAACCGGCGTTCACGGCGGTCCCCACCAATCCCGAAGCGGCCGCCCCGACCGGCCTCGATGCCGAGCTTCGCCTCCCGCAGGACGAAACGCCCGGCGGGCTCGGCACCTCGACGTTGCGTGCCGCCACGGTCGCCCTGCCGGCGGGCATGACGATCAATCCCGCCGCCGCGAACGGCCTCGAGTCCTGCAGCGCGGACGAAGTCGGGTTCGAACGGAACGAGGAGTCTCACTGCCCCGGAGCCGCGAAGATCGGCTCGGCCGAGATCGATGCGCCGGCGCTCGAACACCCTCTGGCCGCCTCGGTCTACCAGCGTACGCCCGAGCCGGGGCACCTGTTCCGCTTCTGGCTGGTCGCCGATGAACTCGGAGTCCACCTGAAGCTGCCGGCTGAGATAGAAGCCAACCCGCTGACCGGCCAGTTGACCACGGTCTTCGCCGGCGTCCCGAAGCTGGGCGGCAACCCCCAGGTGCCGATCAGGAACTTGAAGCTACATGTCTTCGGTGGCCCGCGGGCGCCGCTGGCGACGCCGGCTAGCTGTGGGACCTACGAGACCTCCTTCGAGTTCGACCCGTGGTCGGGAAGAGCGCCCGTGAAGGGAACCACCCCGATGCAGATCACCGCCGGCTGCAACAAGGGCGGCTTCTCGCCGGCCTTCACCGCGGGGACGACGAACCTGCGAGCCGGGGGTTTCTCCCCCTTCACCCTGACCCTGACGAGAGCCGACGGCGAAGCCAACCCGGAGGTCCTCTCGGTCACCCTGCCGCAGGGATTGCTTGCCAAGCTGGGCGGCGTGCCGCTCTGTCCCGCCGCTGCGACGGCTACCGGCGCCTGTCCCGCGGACAGCAGGATCGGCAGCCTGACCGCGGCCGCGGGCGTCGGAGGCGCCCCGCTCTGGATCCCGCAGCCGGGCAAGGCCGCCACCGCGGCCTATCTGGCAGGTCCGTACAAGGGGGCGCCCTACAGCATTGTCTCGGTGGTTCCCGCCCAGGCCGGTCCCTTCGACCTCGGGACCGTTGTCAACAGGGCTCGCATCTCGATCGACCCGGATACGGCACTAGCGACGATCGAGACCGACCCGCTCCCGCAGATCCTGGAAGGAGTGCCGGTGCTCTACCGGGCGATACACGTTGACGTCGACCGCCCGCACTTCACCTTGAATCCCACCGGCTGCGAGAAGAAGCAGATCAAGGCGCACGTCACCGCGGCCAACGGCGCGTCGGCGACCCCCGGGGACGTCTTCCAGGCGACCAACTGCGCAAAGCTCCCCTACAGGCCGAAGCTGAAGCTGCGCTTCGCCGGCTCGACGAAGCGCACGGGCCACCCCGCGGTCAAAGCGGTGCTGACCCAGAAACCGCACGAGGCCAACACGAAGAGCGCCACGGTCGTGTTGCCGCCGAGCGAGTTCATCGATCAGGCCCACCTCGGCAATCCCTGCACCCGGGTGCAGTTCAACGCCCGGAAGTGTCCGAAGGCTTCCGTGCTCGGTACGGCGAAGGCGGTGACGCCGCTCCTGGACAAGCCGTTGCGGGGACGTGTCTACTTCCGCTCGAACGGAGGGGCAAGGGAACTGCCCGACATCGTCGCCGACCTGCGGGGGCCGATACACATCGTGCTGGTGGGCTATGTGGATTCGGTAACGCGCAAAGGGTCCGAAGTCGCCCGGCTGCGGACCCGCTTCGCCCATGTGCCCGACGCGCCCGTCACGAGGTTCGCGCTCAGCCTCTTCGGCGGTAGGCGCGGCCTGCTGGTCAACAGCAAGGACCTGTGCCAGACGAACAGGCGCATCGACCTCGATCTGGTCGCCCACAACGGTAGGAGCAGGAGTTCGCATCCCGTCGTCGCATCTACGTGCGGCAAGCCGCGGCGGGGCTAGCTGACGCGCGCAAGTTGTCACCACTGGATTCTTGACATTGCGTTTCCCGTTCCTTACGTTCGTAGTCTGGCCGCGCCAGGGACGCGATCGGACTGCACTCAACAGGGGGACGAGGGGCCGCAACAGTGAGCTTCGTAGTGAAGTGGCGGCAGTCGACCGGCAGGGTGCTTTCCGCACAAAGTCCGCGACAAGCCTGACGCCAGGATTTATCAAACGAACGGGGAGGGATAGATGTTCTCTCGAATTCACAGTAAGTTCGGCACGGCTGGTTTGGTCGTGGCGATAGTGGCACTTGTCGCTGCTCTGACCGGTGCCGCCTTCGCGGCCGGCGGTCTCACGAAGCAGCAGGAAAAGCAGGTCAAAAAGATCGCGAAGAAGTTTGCCGGTAAGCGCGGTCCCGCCGGTGCGCCTGGCCCCGCCGGTCCCCAGGGCCCCGCCGGTCCCCAGGGTCCCGCCGGTCCTGAAGGGAAGCAGGGTCCAGCCGGAACCACCAAAGTAGTTCAGGAAACCAACTTCGCCCAGGTTCTGCCGCAGGGTGAAACCGAGACGGGTATGTGGGCTATCGGGAAAACCGCGAAAGAAGCATTCTTCGTATACGCCCCGATTTCGTTCAACATCCCGCTCGAAAGCGCTCCGGAAATTCGTTACGTCGGTGAGGACTGCTCCGGCAAGGCCGACCCCGCTGCCTGTGAAGCCGAACAGGAAGCGATCGAAGAAAACGAATGTCCTGGCTCGGTCGAAGATCCGCAGGCAGCCGAAGGCTTCTTGTGCGTGTACCAGAAAGCCGGCGCCAGCCTGACCGAATTCTCCAGGCAGGAACCGTTTGGCAGCAGCTTCACGACCAAAGCGGGAGCGATCCTCGCTTTCTTCACCGCCGAAACCACCGCGCGTCCTTACGCGTACGGCTCGTGGGCTGTAACCGCCGGCTAGGTTCGAGCACCTTCAGCTGAACCTCAGCAGCTCCGTTTGGTTCTGCGCCGGGGACATCGCGTCCCCGGCGCAAGCCATAACGCGAGTTGGCACCCCGCAGTATGACCGCTGCTCTCCCATTGCACTAGACTCTCCGCTTTACTCAGAGATTTAGGAGGGGAATTGATGGTCGAGGGAGGGATGAAAAGGGGGTTCGTCGCGGCTCTGGTTGCTGCTGGTGTAGTCCTGATGGCGCTTGGCTGCGGCAGCGGAGACGACGAAGCGCAGGCTCTGAGCAAGGCCGAATACTTCAAGCAGGGAAACGCGATCTGCCACAAGTGGCAGGAAGGCCGCGAAGAAGCCTTGGGCGTCGCGACGAAGAGGTTCGAAGGACAGAACAGCGCCAAGGCCAAAGAAGAAGCTCTCCTCCTGGTCCTCAAGCCCTACCAGCAGGCGACGAAGAAGCTCCGCGAGCTGCCGCCTCCAGAGAATCAGGCGAAGAGGGCGGAAGCGCTGGTCAAAGAGATGGAACAGTCATATCTGCGGGCCAAAGCCGACCCCCTCAGCGCCCTCGAATCCGTCGCGTTCTTCCAGAAGGCGAACGAAATGGCCGAAAAGTTCGGCCTCAAAGAATGCATTGTCTGAAAAGGGCGCGCCCGGCGCCTGTGATCTAGCTCTTGTCGAGCGAAGCCGACTCGAGGATGCCGAGCAGCTGCGTCACCCGGCAGACCAGCAGCCGCTCCTCGTCGACCTCGACCCAGACTCCGGCCGCCGAGGGGAAGACCACGTGGTCGCCCGGCGCCACCGGCATCTCGACGCCGGCACTGGCCCACCAGTCGAGCCCCGGTCCCACCGCGAGGACGATCCCTTGCTCGGGCGGCGGCTCGTGGGTCCCCGGCGGCACCACCAGTCCCGAGCGCCGCACCCGGTCTTGATCGAGCTCCTTGATCACGACCTGGTCGAACAGCGGCCGCAGCTTGTGGCGGACCGACTCGGTCGGGTCGGGTCGTTGCGCGGTGCCCATGGCATAAGTCTGCCTGATCCAGGGGAATAGGATCGGCAGATGGCGCAGGAGAAGAAGCCCGTCAACTGGCGCGCCTGGCTCGTCGGCATCCTCAGCGCCCTCGTCCTCATCGTCGCCCTGCAGAACTCGCAGGAGGTCAGCTTCGATGTCCTCTTCACCAGCTTCAACGCGCCGCTGATCGTGGTGATCCTGCTGGCGGCGGCGATCGGGGTGCTGATCGGCTACATCGCGCCGCTCGTCCGTCGCCACCGGCGCGAGGAGCGCCATCAGCACCACAATCCCTGATCTTTTAAGCTTCCCTGTGCAATCGGGAAGCTGCAAGGGAGAGGGAGATGACGGTTCTTCAGGACGAGATTCCGCAGGACTGGTACGAGACGGCCTTCACCGGCATGAGCGCGGATATGGCTTGGACCGAGCGGACCGAGTCGGAAATCAAGCGGGCGCTGACGATGCTGCGGCCGCAGGGCGGCGAGCGCATCCTCGACCTCGCCTGCGGCACCGGCCGCCACTCGTTAGAGCTGGTGCGCCAGGGCTTCTCCGTCGTCGGCGTCGAGATCGGCGAGGAACTGGTCGAGATCGCGCGCAAAGACACCGAGGAGCAGGGCCTCGAGGCTGAGTTCATCCAGGGCGACCTGCGCGAGCTCGACTTCGAAGAGGAGTTCGACATCGTCCTCAACCTCAACGACGGGGCCGTCGGCTACTTCGAGTCAGACGAGGAGAATCACCGCACCTTCGAGGTGATCTCCCGCGCGCTGAAACCGGGCGGCCAGAACCTGATCCAGGTCCCCAACGTCCTCTACGCTCGTGCCCACCTGCCCCAGCGCTCCTGGATCCCCAGCTCCGGCATGGTCGAACTCGTCGAGCACCGCTGGAACAAGAAGGAGCGCTACATGGAAGGGGCGATGATCCCCGTCAAGTTCGGCGAGGTCCTCGAGAACCTCGACAAGCGGATCGAATTCCGCCAGCGCCTCTACGCCGTCGACGAGCTGCGCGAGATCTACGCCTCGGTCGGGATGACGCTCGAGCGCGTCTTCCACGGCAACGGCCGGCCGAAGGAGCCGACCGACGCCCAATTCGAGATCTTCGCCGCCGCCCGAAAGGGCTAGACAGGAACTGGCGAATAGTCGGGTTTTTTTATGGTAATGTCGCGCCTGCTGGAAGATCCAGCCGCGGCATCCGCGGCGCGTCCAGGGAAAGGGGGTGGCGGCTTGCGTGCTGGGGCGACTGTGCTGTCCTTGCTCTCGGTTCCCCTCAACGTCCAGGTGCTGAAAGCCTTGGAGGACGAGGAGTTGGCCTTGGCGGATCTGAGCCAGGCGGTCGGCCATCCCCCCGCGACCACCATGCGCTCATACCTGAAGACGTTGGCCGATCTCGGGGTGGTGGAACGGCGGCAGGAGGGAGGCTTTCCCGGAACGGTTGCCTATTCGCTCGCCCGTCCGGGTGAGCGGCTCCTCGACGTTGCCTCCGCACTGCAGGGCTGGCTGGAAGAAGCGCCCAACGGTCCGATCGTCCTCGGAGACCCGGCTGCGAAAAGCGCGGTCAAAGCTCTTGTCGAGGGATGGAGCGCGACGATCGTCAGGGTCCTGGCCGCACGGCCGCTGGCACTGACCGAACTGGCGAAACTGATCGCCAGCATCAGCTATCCGACGCTGGAGCGGCGGTTGGCGGCGATGAGGCGTATCGGTCAGCTGCAGGCGAGGCGCGACGACCGCGGGTCACGTGGCACGCCATACGAGGTCTCCCCTTGGCTCCGGCGGGCGGCCGCTCCATTGGTCGCGGCGGTGGCATGGGAGCGCGAGTGGGCGCCCGCGCAGACGAAAGCACTGAGCCGCATCGACGTCGAGGCGCTGTTCCTCCTCGCGATCCCGATGCTCGACCTGCCTGAGGAGCTCTCAGGTCGCTGCCGCCTGGCGGTCGAGATGCGGTCCAGCCCGCAGCCGGAGTACGCGGGCGCAACGGTCACGGTAGAGGCGGGACGTCCCCGCGCCTGGGTGGCACGCGTCGAGGGAGACGCAGACGCCTGGGCTGGAGGAACCGCCGGCAGTTGGGTGGGCTGGATGAGCGGCAGCCCCGACCGCCCGCTCGAGACCGGCGGGGACGGGGCCCTTGCTCGAGCCATCGTCGAAGCCCTCGGCCACACTCTTCTTCCCGCCTCCCGGGCTGCAGCGGCCTAGCGTCCGATCCAGCCTTCAACGGCTGGATGCAGCGCACGTTTTAGTGCCCCGCAAACTTCCGCTTACGCGTGTTTCCAGGGACTTTTTTCCCTCGGACGAGGGCAGAGCCTCGAATCTATTTTTTGAAAACTATTGAATATTTTGATTGGTACGTCCTGAGTGCTAGGAATGCAGGCGTACAACTCCGGCAGATCCTGCCGGCAATCAAGGAGAAAGAATGAAGCTCACCAAGATCCTCGGGGTCGTCGCCGTTGCGGCAATGGCCCTGATGGCTTTCGCCAGCACCGCCTCGGCGACTACACTCGAGATCGGCAACACGAAACAGACCGCGTCGGTCACAATCCATGCCACCCTTGAGTCCGGAACCTCGGCGATCCTGAAGGACACAGGCGGCGCCTTCGCCAACACATGCACCGAATCGACAGTGGAGGGGGAGACGGAAGCTCCTTTTAGCGCTGGAACGATCGGCGGGCCGATCACAACCCTGACGTTCGGCAAATGTACCGAAGAACCGGTTGTCGTCGAAGCTCCGGGTCGCCTCACCGTTAGCTGGAGCAGCGGAGGCAACGGAACTGCGCGCTCGATTGGCGCAAAAGTGAAAACGCCGTCGCCGTTCGGGACTCTCACCTGCACGACCGCAGCTTCGCCGGGCACCACCATTGGCACCTTTACAGGGGCGGCGACCGCTACCAGCCACGCAACAATGGATATCAATGCCGTCCTCAACTGCGGGTTCTTCCTTCCGTCCGCGAAGTGGGAAGGCAGCTACACCGTTACAAGCCCGACAGGACTGAAAGTCACAGAATAAGCGTACGCAGGAGGCCTGAAGCCCTAGGCCAACGGACCGACTAGGAGAAGGAGCCGCCCGCCGAGGCGGCTCCTTCTCCTCACCAGCCAAGTACAAGTACAAGGAGAAAGAAATGAAGCTCACCAAGATCCTCGGGGTCGTCGCCGCTGCGGCAATGGCCCTGATGGCCTTCGCCAGCACCGCCTCGGCGACCACACTCGAGGTCGGCGGCGTGAAACAGCCTGGGCCGGTGACAATCCATGCCACGTTGGAGTCTGGAAGCTCGGCGATCCTCAAGGACACAGCCGGCGCATTCGCCAACACATGCACCGAATCAACAGTCGAGGGACATACTGAATCCCCGTATACCGCAGCGGGCACCAATCCGATCGGCGGCCCGATCACAACCCTGACGTTCAGCAAATGCACCGAAGAACCGGTCGTCGTAGACCTGCCGGGGCGGCTCACCGTCTCTTGGATCAAAGGAACCACAAACGGCACAATCCGCTCGATCGGCGCCAAGGTAACATCACCGTCCCCGTTTGGTGCTCTCACCTGCGTCACCGCGACCTCGCCGGGCACCGATATCGGCACCCTCACAGGGAAACCGCTCAGCAGCGAACACGCGACAATAGATATCAACGCCGTCCTCAACTGCGGCTTCTTCCTCCCTTCCGCAAAGTGGGAAGGCACCTACACCGCTACAAGCCCGACAGGTCTGGCCGTAACCGAATAGGCAGATCCTGAAGTTCACGACCTCCTGAGGTTATCCAGGAGCCTGAGCCGCCCCCCAGCTGGGGGGCGGCCCTTTTGGGTGCCACCAACGATTGCCGGACGCAGATCGGTGTCCCGCAAAAATCCGCGTGGCTTGTTTTGCAGGGCATTTATCGGCTACTTATCACGGTACGTTTCCGTGCTTTCTCCGGATCCACAGACTTTCTTGACTGATATGCAGAGGGTGTTAGGAATGGCGGGGCAAGCAACTCCGGCAGATCCTGCCGGCTATCAAGGAGAAAGAAATGAAGCTCACCAAGATCCTCGGGGTCGTCGCTGCTGCGGCAATGGCCCTGATGGCCTTCGCCAGCACCGCCTCGGCGACCACACTCGAGGTCGGCGGCGTCAAGCAGGCGGGCGCGGTCACAATCCATGCAACGCTCGAGTCGGGAACCTCGGCGATCCTCAAAGACACAGGCGGAGCGTTCGCCAACACATGCCTCGAATCGACAGTCGAGGGGCATACGGAAAGTCCATTCACCGCCGCGGGCACCAACCCGATCGGCGGCCCGATCACAACGCTGACGTTCAGTAAATGCACCGAAGAACCGGTCGTCGTGGACCTCCCTGGGCGCCTCACCGTCTCTTGGATCAAAGGAACGACAAACGGCACACTCCGTTCGGTCAGCGCCAAAGTTACATCGCCCTCGCCGTTCGGCGCCCTCACTTGTACGACCGCCGCGTCACCTGGCACCCACCTCGGCACGGTGACAGGGAAAGCGAAAACCACCGAACACGCGACAATCGACATCAACGCCGTCCTCAACTGCGGCTTCTTCCTCCCTTCCGCAAAGTGGGAAGGCAGCTACACTGTCACAAGCCCCACAGGGCTGGGCGTCGTCGAATAGACAGCCACTGAAGGTCATGACCCCCGAGGTCACTTAGACCGATGAGGCACCAGAGCCGTCCCCGGCAACGGGGGCGGCTTTTTATCGCCCCGGCCCGATGCGACGCGGGATGCTCGCAAGGCCAGCTGAACTCGCCGTCCCTTCCCGCGGGCGGCGGGAGATCATCTAGGGGCATCACAGTTGGCTGCGCTGCACAAATTGGCGCCCGCAGAATCTCGCCGAGAGGGATTTCCAGCCGGTTTTGCTCCCCCCGAGCGGAAGAAGCCACAAATATCTATAGGTATACGCCAAATTCCTTGACTGGTACGCACGAGTCGCTAGGAATGGCGGAGGAAAAGCACTCCGGCAGATCCTGCCGGCTATCAAGGAGAAAGAAATGAAGCTCACCAAGATCCTCGGGGTCGTCGCTGCTGCGGCAATGGCCCTGATGGCCTTCGCCAGCACCGCCTCGGCGACCACACTCGAGATCGGCGGCGTGAAACAGACCAGCGCCGTCACGATCGTCTCGTCGCTGAAAGCCGGCACCTCGGCGATCCTGAAAGACACATCAGGATCATTTGCCAATACATGCACTGAATCGACCGTTGAAGGCAAAACCAGCACCTTCACCGGCACCACCGTCAGCGGGCCGATCTCGAGCCTGACGTTCAAAAGCTGCAAAGAAGAACCGGTTGTCGTCGACACGACGGGCAGCCTCAGCGTTGAATGGATTCCAACGACTGCGAAAGAAACGGAAGAAGGTAAAACTTCCACAAAGGGCACAGTCCGTTCGATCGGCGCCAAAGTGACATCACCGTCGCCGTTCGGGGCACTCACCTGCACCACCGCCGCCTCGCCCGGCACCGACATCGGCACCCTCACAGGGGTCTCCTCCGGCGCCGCGACGATGGACATCAACGCCGTCCTCAACTGCGGCTTCTTCCTCCCCTCTGCCAAGTGGGAAGGCACCTACACCGTTACAAGCCCGGCAGGCCTCGGCGTCACTTCCTAAGCAAGTCTCGGAAGATCGCCTAAGACCAGGGCAGGGGGAGCCGTCTCCGGCAACGGGGCGGCTCCTCCTCCGTTCGCCTGGTGTCTGGCGCAGATCCGTGCAATGCAGAGATCCGCTCAGGCCCTACTGCAGGGACTTCGACCGCAGACAAATAGGTACGGCTCAGTCCCATCGGTCACCTACTCCAACTTCCTTGACTGTTGCGATGGACTCGCTAGTAATGGCGAGGGAAACAACTCCGGCAAATCGTTGCCGGATACCAAGGAGGAATAAATGAAGTTCACCAAGATCCTCGGGGTCGTTGCCGCTGCGGCGCTGGCCCTGATGGCTTTCGCTGGCACCGCTTCGGCGACCACACTCGCGATCGGCGGCGTCAAGCAGACCGGCGCCGTCACGATCAAAGCGTCGCTGAAAACCGGCACGTCCGCGATCCTGAAAGACACAGGCGGAGCGTTCGCCAACACATGCCTCGAATCGGCCGTTGAAGGAAAAACCACGACCTTCACCGGGACCGTGGCCGGGCCGATCTCGACCCTGTCGTTCAGCAAATGCACCGAAGAACCGGTCGTCGTCGACACCACGGGTAGCCTCACCGTCACGCAGATCGCCGGCACCACAAACGGCACAGTCCGTTCGATCGGCGCCAAAGTGACATCACCGTCGCCGTTCGGGGCACTCACCTGCACCACCGCCGCCTCGCCGGGCACCGACATCGGCACCCTTACAGGCGTCGCGAGCACCGCTTCTCACGCAACGATGGACATCAACGCCGTCCTCAACTGCGGCTTCTTCCTTCCCTCCGCAAAGTGGGAAGGCACCTACACCGTTACAAGCCCGACAGGTCTCAACGTCGAGTCCTAAGAGGCGCTGAAGGGTCTTCCAAGGCCCAAGTATCGGAGCCGCCCCCGGCAACGGGGGCGGCTCTTTTTCTTCCGTCCTTGACAGAAGCGCTCAAGAGCACTAGTTTCAATCGCCAGGGAACTGAGCCCGCTGTCGTCCGGTACGGCATCGGTTGGCAGAAGGCAGGAGGAGAGATGGTGAGCACGCTTCGAATCGGTAGTCGCTTCTTGACGGCCGCGACCGTCCTGCTGGCTCTGGCCGCCATCGCGGGCCCGGTTGCATGGGCGGCAGAAGCAGAAGGAACGCGCGTGCTGGACCCGAGGCTTTCGCTGATCGGCGCCTGTCAGCAGGAAGAACTCGACACCGTCGAAGACCCGGGCTGCCCGGAAAAGCACCCCCCCGCGCCTTTCGCTTTCCCCCGCGGAGTGGCGACGGATGCCTACGGTGACATCTACGTCAGCAATCATGGGAAAAAATTAGACGGAAGCGAAGGAAGGATCGACATCTTCGGTCCGGACGGCGTCTTTATCTTCGAGATCCCCAACGGAGTGGTCGCAAGCCCGCAGTCCTTGGCGGTAGACAACATAGGCACCCTCTATGTGTGGGCTGAAGAAGCCGGAAAACTGTTTCGGTTCGACCCCTGCAAATACGATCCCGCAGCGGGGGATATCGAATACTGCAACCCGCCGGTGGTCGTGCCTCTGGATGGTCCCGACTGCGTGTTCGCCTGCCCGAAGGGCGGCAGCTTGGGCTATACGCAGATGGCAGTCGATCCAGACAACGAACACCTCTTCATCAATTTCGGCGGGGTCGTAGCTGAGTACAAATCGGCTGAAGAAGGGAACGAAGAAATCCGATCCCTCGCCATCAGGTCCTCCGGAACGGCCTTCGGCGGAGGATTGGCACTGGACAGCGAACGCAACAGGCTCTACGTCCAGGAAGCGAAAGAAATCGGCATCTATGAAGTAGTGGAAGGCCTGCCGCCGCAGGAAGAATACGATCGGATCGGCATCATCGACGGCTCCACCGTGCCGCAGGAACACTTCGGCGGTTACCTCTCTCTCGCGGTCGATGAAGGAACCGGTCATCTCTACGTGTACGACACCGAATTCACCCATCTTTGGGAGCTCGATGAAGACGGCGCCTACATCGCCACCGTTGAATTTCCCTTCGAGACGGTCACCGGTACCGAGATAGCCATCGACAACGGCCTCTTAAGTCCCAATGGGAAACTGAGCGAAGAAGAAGGGAAAGGTCGTTACCTCTACGTCCCTTCGCACCCGAAAAAAACTCCCGGCCACCTATTCGCGTTTTTCGTCTCCAAAACCAGCGCGCCAGACGTGAAATCGGTTGCCGCTGCAAACGTCAGCGTCGACGAAGCCGAACTGCAGGCGCTGATCAACCCCGGCAACCTGACCACCACCTATGTCTTCGAGGTCAAAGCGGACGGCGCGGCCGATTGGACGAAGGTGGGAGAAGGGACGCTTGCCGGGGGCAACCTCGATGCCGAAGGGTCGGCGGCGGCGAAAGGTCTCTCCCCCGGGACCCACTACAGCTTCCGCGTCATCGCGACTAACGAAAAAGGCTCCGACGAAGCGGAAGGCAGCTTCTCCACCTATCCGAGCCTTCCGGCCGAACCGAGCCCCTGTTCCAACGCATTGCTGCGCACCGGCCTCTCGGCCCTGCTGCCCGACTGCCGCGCCTATGAGCTGGTGACGCCTCCCGACACCAACGCTCGCGCCCCGCTTGGCGCCAACGGCGAAGGCGGCGGCGGCACCACCCGCCAGGTCTCTCCGGCAGGAGACAAGGTCCCCTTCCGGGTGGAGGGCGGTTCCCTGCCCGGCCTCGGCGGCACGGGCTCCCTCGTGGGCGACCCCTACCTCGCCACTCGCACGGCCTCCGGTTGGTCGACCGCGTACACCGGTCCCTCCGGCGCCGAAGCAGTCTCGAGCGGTCCGGGCACCACCTCACCCGACCAGGGCTACTCGTTCTGGGGAGCGGCGGTGGAAGGCTCGGCAGTAGTAGAAGGCAAAGCCACCTTCTATGTCCGCTATCCCGACGGCCACTCCGAGCTGCTCGGTCAGGGCGCTCTTGGAATCGATCCCGAATCGACCGGGAGGCTGATCAGCGAAGGCGGGACCCACATCATCTTCACCACCGGCTCTCGCGCGAGTTCGGCCACGGCGGTCCAGCTCGAGCCCGACGCGGCCCCCGACGGAACCTCGGCTATCTACGACCGCACTCCGGACGGGATCACCCACGTCGTTTCGCTGAAACCGGGCGGCGCCTCCTTTGAAGCGGGCGAACAGGCGCTCTTCGATGGTGCCTCGGGCGACGGGGTGGGAGTGGCGTTCGAAGTCAACGGCGTTCTGTACTTGCGCTACAACAACGAAGAAACCTTCGAAATCGCCGAAGGGGTCGAATTTGCCGGCGTCGCCGAAGGCGGCCGTCGCGTCTTCTACCTCCAAGCAGGGAATCTGATGGCCTTCGACGTGGCGACGAAAGAAGCAATTCTGTTCGCCAACACCATCGCCAAAGTCGTCCCGGTCACCATTTCCGATGATGGATCGGTTGCCTACTTCGTTTCCACCAGCGTGGTTTCGAAATCAGGTCCCAATCCCGCCGGAGCCCAACCTCAGCCCGGCGCGCAGAATCTCTACCGCTCGCAGGAAGGTCAGATCTCCTTCGTCGGCACGGTGACCGAACGGGACGTGACCGGCAGCAGCGCACCCACCGGCGACGGCCTCGGGCTCTGGGTTGATGCGCTGACGCCTCCACCTGCGGCGCTCGGTTGGATACCCGCGCGCAGCACCCCCGACGGCCGTGTGTTCTTGTTCAAATCACGGGCGCCGCTCACTGGCTACAACCCGGAAGGTCACGCCGAGATCTACCGCTATGACTCGGCAGCCAACCAGCTGCAGTGCCTTTCCTGCAACCCGACCGGAGCGCCGGCGCGGTCGGATTCGACCCTCCAGTCAGAGAGCCGGGAAGGCTCTGAGTTGGCCACCGCTCTGGTTTGGCCGGAGAACCTGCGCGCCGATGGCCGCCGCGCCTTCTTCGAGTCGAGCGAACCCCTGGTGGCAGGGGACGTCGACGGCCTCCAGGACATCTACGAGTGGGAGGACCAAGGGGTGGGGAGCTGCACGCAGGCGGGCGGTTGCCTGTTCCTGATCTCCTCGCCGCAGAGCAGCCGCAGCGAGTATCTGTGGGCGGTCAGCCGCAGCGGCGACGACGTCTTCTTCCTCAGCTCCGACCTTCTGGTCGGGGCCGACGCTGACGAAACCCCCTCCATCTACGACGCCCGTGTCGGAGGCGGCTTCGCCGAACCGGCGGGTGGAGAATGCGAGGGCGAAGGCTGCCGGCCTAACCTGTCGCCCCCGCCGCCGGTCTCGAACGGGGACACCCCCGTGCGGGGCTCCGGCGACAACGTCAAGCCACGCAAATGCCCGAAAGGCAAGCGGAAGGTGAAGCGCAACGGCAAGGTTCGCTGTGTGAAGAAGCGGCACCGGAAGCACGCCAAGCATCGCCATCACAGAGCCGGCACCGGACAGAAAGGGGCCCGCCGATGAGCGCCGCTTTGCGCAGGACCGCCGCGCTCCTCGCCGCCTCGCTTGCCCTCCTCGGTGTCTGGGCTGCTTCGGCGAGCGCCGCCGAAGAATTCGACAAATTTGCGGTCGAATCAGTATCCGCCAGCCTTACCGATCAGCAAGCACCGGCCCGCGCCAGGCAGGCGGGTGCCCATGCCGACATGACTGTCGCCGTCAAGCTGACCAGTCAAGGCGATACTCCGTACGCCCGTGCCCGTGACATAGAAATCGAGCTGCCGCCTGGAATCATCGGCAACCCGCAGGCGATCGAACGCTGTACTCCCGACCAACTAGGCAACGGGCCTGAAGACAGCGCCTGTCCGTTCGCCTCGCAGGTGGGCACGACCCAGGTGCGCGTGATCAAGCCGACTTCCGGCCTCTTCAACGAGCCGGTCTACAACATGGCGCCACCGAAGGGCTCCGACATCGTCGCCCGGCTCGGCTTCATCGCTGTCGGCTGGCCCGCCTTCATCAACATCCGCGTAGATCCTGCGGACTTCGGCCTCATCGCCACCGTCGAAGGCATTCCGTCGGCGAGCGGCCTCTCGGAGGCGACGACGACGATCTGGGGTGTGCCTTCCGCCCCTGTCCACGACGCTGAACGGATCACGCCGGAAGAGGCTAAAACCGGCGGGGCCCCGGCCGGAGGCCGGTCCGTCAACCCTGGCGGCCCCTTCCTCTCCAATCCGACCGATTGCTCGCTGGCGCGCGAGGTGCGGGTGACCGCGCGCAGCTACCAGCTGCCCGACCAACCGTCGACGATGAGCGCCGCTTTCCCCGAGATCACCGGCTGCGGCAATCTCAACTTCGCGCCGATCTTCACGACCGCTCCGACCAACCCCGAGGCCGCGGCCCCTACGGGCGTGGACACCAAGCTCAGCATCCCCCAGGACGAAAGCCCGCAGGGACTCGCCACCTCGACCCTGAAGAGCGCGCGGGTGACGTTGCCGGCTGGCTTCGCGATCAACCCGGCCGCCGCGGATGGCCTCCAAGCCTGCAGCGCGGAGCAGGTCGGCTACGGCAGGAACGTCGCCGCCGCCTGCCCGGACGCGGCGAAGATAGGTTCGCTCGAAGCAGACGTGCCGGCTCTTGAAGAGCCGCTCCACGGCGCCGTTTACCAGCGCAGCCCCGAGCCGGGGCACCTGTTCGGCTTTTGGGTCGTGGCCGACGAACAGGGGGTGCACCTGAAGCTGCCGGCGCAGATCGAGCCGAACCCGCTGACGGGTCAGGTGACGGTCGTCCTCGATCACATCGCGGGGTTGGCGGGCCTGCCGCAGGTCCCGGTCGCCCACCTCGAGCTAAACGTCTTCGGCGGCCCGAGGGCGCCGCTGTCGACGCCTGCGGGCTGCGGCACGTACCTGACGGAATTCTCGTTCGCACCCTGGTCGGGTCGTCCGGCGGCGCAAGGCAGCACGCCGATGCAGATCACCGCCGGCTGCGGAAAAGGCGGCTTCGCCCCCCACATCGAGGCGGGCAGCCTCTCACCGAAGGGCGGCCACTACTCCCCCTTCGCCTTCACCCTGACGCGGCAGGACGGGGAATCCAACCCGCAGACGATCGCGCTGCACCTGCCGCAGGGCGTGCTGGCGAAGCTGGCCGGCGTCCCGCTCTGTTCGGACGCCGACGCCGCGACCGGCGCCTGTCCGGCCGCCTCGCGCCTCGGCAGCCTCACCGCCGCCAGCGGTGTAGGCGGCGCGCCGCTCTGGATCCCCCAGCCGGGGAAGGCGCCCACGGCCGCCTACCTCGCCGGCGCGTACAAAGGCGCTCCCTATTCGATCGTCAGCGTCGTCCCTGCGCAGGCCGGTCCCTTCGACCTCGGGGTGGTCGTCAATCGTGCCGGGATCTACGTCAACCCGGACACTGCCCAGGCACGCGTCGTCACCGACCCGCTGCCGCAGTTCTTGGAAGGGGTGCCGCTCTCCTACCGCACGGTCCACGTCCTCGTCGACCGCCCCAACTTCACCTTGAACCCCACCAGCTGTCGACCGAAGCAGACTGTCGCCACCGTCACCGCTTCCGACGGCCGGGTAGCCGAGGCCTCCGACGGGTTCCAAGCCACCCACTGCGCGCAGCTTCCCTATACCCCGCAACTGCGGCTTGTGTTCAAGGGGAAGATGAAGCGCACCGGCAATCCGGCGGTGCGGGCCACCCTGCGCCAGAAGCCCGGGCAAGCCAATAACGCCGGCGCCACGGTCCTCTTGCCGAAGAGCGAGTTCATCGACAACTCCCACATCAGTAACCCCTGCACGCGGGTCGAATTCGCGGCCGAATCCTGCCCGGCGAAATCAGAGCTCGGCACCGTCGTTGCTCGCACCCCCCTGCTCGACCACCCCTTGCGCGGCAAGATCTACTTCCGCTCCAACGGTGGCGAACGGGAACTCCCAGACCTCGTCGCCGACCTCCGCGGTCAGCTCCGCGTCATCCTGGTCGGCTACATCGACTCCGTCAAGGGCCGGGTCCGCACCCGCTTCCTCGGCATCCCGGACGCCCCGGTCAGCAGCTTCACCATGAAGCTCTTCGGCGGCCAGCGGGGCCTGATCGAAAACTCCAGGAACCTCTGTGCCAGCAAGCCCAGGGTCGAGATCCACCTCGACGCTCAGAACGGCCGTTCCAGCGACACCAACCCGCGGATCGGCCTCCCCTGCGGGAAGCACCCGAAGAAGTAACCAAATACTCCAGCGTTCTTGACTAAAGGGCCTGGAGGCGTTACTAGCTACTGCGTATAACCCGAAACCGGCATAAGCCGGGCAAGGAGAAACGCAGATGAAGCAGATACAAGGGATTTCGCTTGCTGGTCTGGCGGTAGCCGTGATGGTCTTCGGAGCGTCCACCGCCTCGGCAACCACGCTCGAGGTCGCAGGAGTCGGCAGGAGCGAATCGATCGCGATCAAATCGTCGTTGAAATCAGGTACCACGGCACATCTCGACGACACAGCCGGCGGACTCGTAAACACATGCATCGAATCAACGGTCGAGGGACATACGGAATCCCCGTATACCGCACCGGGCACCATCCCGATCGGCGGCCCGATCACAACCCTGACGTTCAACAAATGCACCGGAGAACCGGTGGTCGTGGACCTACCTGGGCGCCTCACCGTTTCTTGGATCAATGGCACCACAAACGGCACAGTGCGCTCGAGCGTTGCCAAGGTGACAATGCCGTCGCCGTTCGGCAGCCTCACCTGCACCACCGCCACCTCGCCGGGCACCGACATCGGCACCCTCACAGGGGTCGCCTCGGGCGCCGCGGCGATGAACATCAACGCCGTCCTCAACTGCGGCTTCTTCCTGCCCTCGGCCAGATGGCAGGCCACCTATACGGTCACAAGCCCGGAAGGGCTCGGGGTTACGGATATGGCGGCAGCGACCACGCTCGAGGTCGCAGGAGTCGGCAGGAGCGAATCGATCGCGATCAAATCGTCGCTGAAATCAGGTACCACGGCCCGTCTCGACGACACAGGCGGCGCCTTCGCCAACACATGCACCGAATCGACCGTCGAAGGGAAAACCGAAGCTCCCTTCTCCGGCCCCACCGTGGGCGGGAAAGTCTCGTCCTTGTCGTTCTCTTCATGCACGGAAGAAAAAGTGGTAGTCGACGAATCCGGCAGCCTCACCGTCGAACGCATCGCCGGATCCACAAACGGCACAGTGCGCTCGATCGGCGCCAAGGTGACAACGCCGTCGCCGTTCGGCAGCCTCACCTGCGTCACCGCGGCCTCGCCCGGCACCGACATCGGGAAACTCACAGGCGTCGCCTCCGGCACCGCGACGGTGGACATCAACGCCGTCCTCAACTGCGGCTTCTTCCTTCCCTCCGCCAGGTGGGAAGGCACCTACACGGTCACAAGCCCGGAAGGGCTCGGGGTTACGTCGTAATTGAGCTAACTAGGCCGGGCCCGTGGAAGGCGCGGCGCCCGGCCTAGAAGCGACAGGGAAGAACTAAATTGCTCAAATGAGTTTGACTTAGGCTGCTCGAACCGTTAGTCCTTCTGCGTATTCAATCCCGGCCGCTAGGCCGGACCAAAAGGAGAAACGCAGATGAAGCAGCTACAAAGGTTCACCCTCGTCGTATTGGCGATGGCCCTGGCCGTCCTGGCTAGTGCATCGGCCGCCTCGGCGACCACACTCGAGGTCAAAGGCGTCAAAAAAACCGAAGCGGTCGCGCTCAAATTCACGCTCAAATCAGGCACCTCGACAATCATGAAAGACACAGGCGGTGCCTTCGTCAACACATGCGCCGCATCGACCATAGAAGCTAAAAGCAGTGTGTTCACCAGCACGGCGGTTAGCGCGCCGGTCTCGAACCTGTCGTTCGGCTTTTGCACCGAAGAACCGATCGTCGTCGACGCACCGGGTAGCTTGACCTTCGAAAACATCGCCGGCACCACAAACGGGACAGTGCGCTCTATCGGCGCCAAATGGACAACTCCCTCGCCGTTCGGCTCCCTTACCTGCACCACCGCGGCCACGCCCGGCACGGACATTGGGAAGCTCACAGGGGTCGCCTCCGGCGCCGCAACGATGGATCTCAATGCCGTCCTCAACTGCGGCTTCTTCCTCCCCTCTGCCAAGTGGGAAGGCACCTACACCGTCACAAGCCCGGAAGGTCTTGGCGCCACGGCTTAGGCGTGAGGTACCCGCCTCATCCGAAGCCCACCAAAGGAGAAACGCAGATGAAGCATTTGCAGAGAATCACTATCGCCGCGCTGGCGCTGGCGCTGTGGACCGTCGCTGTAGCGTCCCCCGCAGGGGCAGCCACGTTAGAGGTCGGCGGCATCCGACAGGAAGCACCGGTCGCGATCAAAGCCACTCTCAAAGCTGGGAGCTCAATGCCGATGACCGCCACAAATGGTCTACCCTTCAATACATGCACCGTGTCGAGGCTCGAAGGGAGCTCGGTAAGTCCCTTCAAAGCCACCGCCGTCTCGGTGCCCCTCTCCGTCCTGACGCTCGAAGGATGCGTCGAAGAACGGTTCACCGTCGATACGCGTGGAACCCTCACCATCGAAAACATCGCCGGCACCACAAACGGCACAGTGCGCTGGACGGGCGCTCGGCTGACACTTCCCTCAATGTACGGGGTCATTGCCTGCACGACCGAAAACACCGATGTCGGATTGCTGACAGGCGTCCTCAAAGGCGCGGCGGTCATCGACTTCAACGCAGTCATCAACTGCGGCCCCTTCTGGCCTTCGACGCGGTGGGTAGGAACCTACACCGTCACAACGCCCGAAGGTCTCGGCGTCACGTCCTAAGCGACGCCGAGATGCTGATCCTGGCCGGGAGCTACGCCACAGTCGTCGGTTCCCGGCCCAGGAGCACCTCTCGCGAGGGGATTCCGATCACTTCGCCCTCGAAGCGCTTCCGCGTCCCGTAGACCAACCACGTCGTGTCGATTTCGCCGATGTCGAGGTCGAGGCGCAACTCGCCGGGGTGCTCCTCGAGGTGCTCCATGTGCGTCAAGCCCGAGTCGTAGCGGCCGGCGAGCAGCTCTTCGCCGACCACAGGCTTGGAGACGACGTCGATGATCTCGTCCCACTGGGAGAGATCGACGTAACCCTTGGTCGCCGGGACGATCCCCAGGGAGCGGGGACGCTCGACCTCGCGCCGGGTCAGGACGACCAGGTGCTTGGTCGGATAGATGAAGGTGTCGACGACGAAGACCTCGCGCCAGTAGCGCTCGGTCACCTCGTGCACCTTGGGATGGGCGCTGCACTGGACGAGGAAGGCATCCTCCCTGCCTCGGATCCGCTCGAGGCCTTCGAGGAAGTCTCCGATGAACGAGAAGACGAAGTCGTCGATGCCCTGGAACTCCAGGTAGCGCCTCACCGCTCGCTCATGGCAGGTCCCTTCCGGACCCAGAGTGACGATCTCGATCGCTGCCATTGCGTCATCGTAGCCTGAGCAATCGAAAGGAGCAAGCTCGCCCGACCACGCGGTTTCCTTGACATGGTTTTGCAAGTACTTTAAGTTCAACTTCTGGCGCGCCAGGGACGCGGCCGAGTCTGCAATGAGGGACCGGAGGGGAAGAACGCAGGAGTGAGCCCGTGCCTTTACAGGTACCGCATCGAGCCGGCGCCAGCCATTCGTCAACCGAGTAGGGAGGAATAATGCTCTCGCGTATCCACGAGAAGCTCGGCACCGCCGGCTTCGTGATCTCGATTGTCGCGCTGGTCGCGGCATTGACCGGCGGCGCCTACGCCGCCGGGGCCCTGAGTCCTCAGGTCAAGAAGCAGATCACCAAGGAATCGAAGAAGTTCTCGAAGAAGTTCTCGAAGAAGTTCGCCGTACCGGGGCCGCAGGGCGCCAAGGGCGACACCGGTGCTGCCGGCGCCAAGGGTGACGCCGGCGCTGCCGGAACCAATGGAACCAACGGGACCAATGGAACCAACGGGACCAATGGCGAAGACGGCATGTGCAGCGAAGCGCAGCCGGAATGCACGCTCCCTGAAGGCGGCGTCCTCACGGGGGTCTGGTCTGCCGCAGGCGGCCAAGGCGACAGCGCGCTGGCCACCATCTCCTTCCCGTTGCGGGTCTCGCCGGCCCCTACGGCGATCCTCGAAGGAAGCCTCGCCGGTCAGACGGTCGGTTATGAACTCCAGGACGAAGATGCGGTTCTCTACGGACCGCGCAGCATGGCTGAAATCGAAGAAGCGTTGGGGAACGGCGAAGACCCGACGCCGCTTCTCGAAGAAGACGTAGCCGCGTTCCAGGAAGCGTGCCCGGGGAATGCCGACGAACCGAAAGCCGAATCCGGGTTCCTGTGCATCTACCGCGGCAGCAGCGGCGGGACTACCCAGAATCCGCTGAGCATGAAAACCAGCACCGAAGCCGCCAGCGAATATGGCATCACCGTCCCCTTCAAAATGGTGACCGACGGCAGCTACGTCCGCGGCACTTGGGCGGTAGCGAGTTAGACGTAGGGAATGCGGCCGGACTCGGTCGCAGTCATAGCGTCACGACAGAAGGCTCCCCTGCACCACGTGCAGGGGAGCCTTTGCTCTTCAAGCGCAGTTCGGCCTCTTTCGATTAGACTGCCTTTAGCAGTCAGGAGAAATGGAGGGGGCAATGCACAAGGGGATCAGCGCAGTCATCGTTGTCGTGGTCGGGCTTCTCGGCATCACCGGATGCGGGGGCGACTCGTCGATCAGCAAGGCGGAATTCGACCAGCAGCTCGAACTCGTCTGCAACAGGGGCCTGAAGGAGCGCGAAGAACTCCTCGGAAAAATCGCCCAGGAATACCAAGGGCGCGACCGCAACGCGACCCAAAAAGAACAGGCAGAAGAACAGCTTGTGAATATTCGCAAGCTGATGGCGGTCTACCGTGGGACGACGGAAGAAATCGCCGATATCGGGCTCCCTGACCAGAAGGAAAAGGCGGCAGAAGACCTGGTGAAGGCACGGGAAGAGGTGGTGGCGAAGGTTGAATCAGATCCGACCCGCGCCCTAGCCAATGCATCGACGATCTTCGCCAAAGCGAGCAAAGCCGCGGAAACCTTCGACGTCACTAGCTGCGCAAGATAGCCCGGGGGGCCGGGTTCGGGGCAGGTCTCAGAGGTCCGGCGGATGCCGAACGGTGAATCCCGTCGGCTCCACCCAGCCGCGGTGCCAGCGGGGTCCGGAGACACCCACGGGATTGCCGCGGGTGTCGAAGCGGAGCCCGGCCACGACCATGAAGACGTGCTGGCGGTTCGCATAGACGCTGATCCACCGGCCGGACCCCGCTTCGCCCCAGTACTCGAGTTGCCCAGAGACCATCGTGACGTTCAGGAGCCCGGCGCCGTGGAGCGCGTAGCCGACGGCTCCTGAACAGTCGTAGCCCCGGCTGAGCCATCCGCGGTGCCCACCGCCCCAGATGTAGGGGCGGTGACGAATCTCATTGGCGGCGCGGATCGCCCGCTTCACCACCGGGGGCGCTCCGGGCGGAGGAATGGCTTCGCCATCGACCAGGCTCGCGCCGCAGTTGGCGGCCGTTCTTGCTTCGCCCACAGCGAGCGGGGCGCAGCCAGCGCCCCAGGGGATGTCGGCCGAAGCAGCTCGAGGGAGCCAGAGCGCTGCCGAAGCGGTAAGCAGCAGCGCCAGGGCAAGAAGAAGGGCGGCCCGTGGGCCGCCCTTCTGCAACTTCACGCGTCTCAAGGAAGGATCCTCGAGCTATGCGTCCCTACTTGCCCTTGCAGGTCCGGACGATGCCGGCCGAGGCCTTGGTTCCATCGGAGAAGATGGAGGTGGCGTGGGCCTGGAGCTTGCCGTCGGGGCATTTAGCGGTGAGAACGCCCTTCTTGTTGATCGCCAGGTTGAAGCTCAGCACCGAGCCGGCGCCGTTGGCGATCTTCGGAATCGTCGCGACGGATTTGAGCCCGTAGCGGCCGTTGTGGACCTTCTTGATTTTCACCGTGGTGACGATCGCCCCAGTCACCGGCGCCGAGAAGTAGGCGTGGATGTAGAGGGTCGTCTTGCCGCCCGAGGTGCCGCCGTTGAGGACGAGCAGCTTCGAGTCGACGAGGACCGGGTTCTGTTCCGGGAACTGCACCTCGACCTTCGTCTGGCCGGTGCCGATGATCGACTTCCCACAGGCTTTTTCAGCCGCCTTGGTGTCGCGGGCCTGCAGCTGCCCCGACTTGCAGACCGGGATGCCCTTGGTGCTGATGGCACCGTTCTTGTCGGTTTCGATGATCGCTTCCTTCAGTGCCGGCGGATGAGACCCGTCGAGAGTCTGGATCTTGCCCGAGGCCTGCAGCGAGATCGGAGCCATCTTCTTCTTCGGCAGGGTGGTGGGGCTGAAGCCGCCGTTGAAGGTGAATTTGAGGTTCCCCTGCTGGACCGTGACCGGCTTGTTGCCGGCGGTGGCAATGCCTGCCACGCTGACAGCGATCAGGGCCCCGAGGGCCATCGTCAACATCAAGTACTTACGCATATCCCTTGTGTCTCTCCTTTGCGGCCTGCCCGTCCCAGGGCCGATCCGTCGGAAGCTTGCTTGCAACTTCTCTCCAGCCGGTGAAACTACCACCCGGACGTTCTTCCTAAACCCGCCGGTCTGGCAAAAAGAGCGGTAACGCCCCTAGGAGTGCTGCATCGAGAGCCGCACCCGCTCCCGCTGCGCGGCGGCTCCTTCGGCCCCGAGGAAGGGCAGCGTGACCCAGAACATCAGGTCGGGGAGCCGGCTCGGCAGCCGCGAAACCGCCCCGTGGAGGATCTCGCTGTAGAGGAGCTCGTTGACGCCCCCGGCAACGGCGATCGAGGTGATCCCCGGCAGCTCGAACGTCGTCTCGGAGCGTCCGGACTCGAGGAAGCCGGTGAACTGGCGCAGCGCTGCATCGCGACGGGTAAGGGCCTTGGGACCGGCCGCGAGCACCTCGACGATCGCGAAGCGCGCCTCGTCAGGGTGCTTCGCGAGGTGCTCGAGGAGAGCCTCGAGGGCCGCGGCGACCCGCTCCGCCCACGGGTACCCCGCTCGCGACTCGAAGGCATCGGTCGCCTCCCCGAGAAGGTTGCCGAGCAGCACGTCGTAGGCGGCGAGGAAGCAGTCCTCCTTGCTGTCGAAGAGTTCGTAGAAGGTCTTGCGCGAGACGCCGGCCACTCCGATCACGTCGACCACCCGCGTCTCCGGGTAGCCGCGCTCGGAGACCACCTCGATCATCGCCTGGTGGATGCGGTTGCGCTGGGACTCGGTCACCGCCTCCCTCGGCAAGCCGTGCCTTCCCCGCGGCAGCCGCTCGTTCAACTTGGCAGAGCGTCTACTGGAAGCCACCAGCAGACTGTAGAGCAGCGGTGAATTGATGGACTATTTTTGCGTAAACTTAGTCCGATGGGAGGGGCAGTAAAGCTTGCGATGGGCACGGCACTGATTCTCGTGCTCCTGCTCGCCTCCGGTTGTGGCAGCGGCGATTCCAGCACCGTCGCGGACACGGCGGCGGCTCCCCGCCTGTATCCGTGGCTGAAGGGTCCCAGCCGCGAGTTCCTGATCCGCAACGGCGACAACGTCGTTCAGACGTTTGGCCGCGAGGCAACGAAGGCCGAACGGGAACAGGCTTCTGAGGTGATCCAGGCTTGGATGAAGGCGCGCGCCGCCCAGAACTGGGCCAAGGACTGCAGCTACTTCTCCCGCAAGTACGTCCACAACTTGATCACGACAGATGCCGTGGTGGTCTCGCACGGGAAGGTCAAGAACTGCGCGCAGGGCCTGGCCTACTTCGGCCATCAAGCCTCAGGCAGCTACAAGAACAACCTGACCGGCCCGATCGACAGCCTGCGGGTGGGCGAAGGGCATGGCTACGCCCAGTACCACGGCAATGACGGCCATGACTGGATTATCGCGGTTGACCGGGAAGACGGGAAGTGGTTGGTCGGTATAGCGAGTCCGATCGGCAGAAGCAGCTGAGCTGACTTCGGCCATCAGGCGTCGAGCCAGATCACCTGCTCGCGATCCGGCCCCACCCCCACCAACCGCACCGGCACCCCGACGAAGTCGGCGATGAAGGCGAGGTAGTCGCGTGCCTCCTGCGGCAGGTCCTCGGCGCTGCGGCAGGCAGTGAGGTCGAGGTCGAAGCCCGGCAGCTCCTCGTACTCAGGCGCAGCCGAGTGGAGGATCGACTGGTGGTAGGGGAAGGTGTCGAGCTCGGCGCCCTCTTTGGAGCGGTAGCGGACGGCAACCCGCAGCGGGCCGATGCCGCTGAGGACGTCGAGCTTGGTGATCGCCAGCGCGTCCATGCGGTTGAGGCGGACGGCGTAGCGGAGCGCCACCAGGTCCATCCAGCCGCAGCGCCGGCGGCGACCGGTGGTGGTGCCGAACTCATGGCCGCGCTGCAGCATCTGCTCGCCGACATCGTCGAAGAGCTCGGTCGGGAAAGGGCCGGCGCCGACGCGGGTCGCGTAGGCCTTGGCGATCCCCCAGACTTCGTCGATGTCCTTCGGCCCGACGCCGGCGCCGACCGTAGCCGCGCCCGCGATCGGGTTGGAAGAGGTGACGAACGGATAGGTGCCGTGGTCGAGGTCCAGCAGGGTCGCCTGCGCGCCCTCGAAGATCACCGTCTCCTCGCTGTCGAGCGCCTCCCAGCAGAGCCGGGCGGTGTCGGCGATGTGGGGCTCAAGCCGGTGGCCGAAGTTGATGTGTTCCTCCACCATCGCGTGCAGGTCGAGGCGCGGGTCCGGCTCCTGCGCGCCCGCCTCGCCGGACTTCGCCTCCTCGCCCGCCTCCTTCAGCCGTTTGCGCCGCTGCACCGAGAGTTCGCGCAGCGCCTGCTGCTTGGGCTCGAGCGCGGCGCGGATCTTCGTCCGCAGGATCTTCTCGTCGAGCAGGTCCTGAACCCGGATCCCCAGCCGCAGTGCCTTGTCGGCGTAGCAGGGGCCGATTCCGCGGCGGGTGGTGCCGATCGAGAGCTTCCCCAGCTTCGTCTCGCCGGCCGTGTCGAGCAGCACGTGGTAGGGCATGATCAGGTGCGCGTTGGCGGAGATGCGGAGGTTGGCGACGCTGATCCCGGCGCGTTTGAGGTTGTCGATCTCCCCCAGCAGCACCCGCGGGTCGACGACGACGCCGTTGCCGATCACGCAGGTCTTGTCCGCGTGGAGGATGCCGGAGGGGATGAGATGGAACTTGAACTCCTCGCCCCCGCGGACGATCGTGTGGCCGGCGTTGTTGCCGCCCTGGAAGCGGACGATCGTCGATGCCCGCTCGGCGAGCAGGTCGACGACCTTGCCCTTGCCCTCGTCACCCCATTGGGCCCCGACTATGACCACGCCCGGCATGCGCGGGGCATTCTGACGCGGTTGGAGGTCGAGGTGCGGTCAGCCCGCCGCTAGGCGACGCTGCGGATGCTGCCGTAACGGCGGTCCTCGCCGCGAACCTCGACCTCGTCGCAGATCTGGGTCAGTCGCGAAACCGTGCGGGATCCGATCTGCTCCTCGAGCTCCGGGTGGGGGAGGTTGGTCGTGATCAGGATCGACCGTTGCGCCTCGTAGCGCTCGTTGACCAGCGCGTAGAGCTGCTCGAGCACCCAATCGCTCCGTTTCTCGGCGCCGAGATCGTCGATGTGGAGCAGGTCGACCGAGGTCAGGCGCTCGAAGAAGGAGAGGTAGGAATCACCGCCGGGCTCGGAGTCGTAGGTGCGGCGGATCCGCGCCAGCAGTTTCGGCAGCGAGTAGATGGCGACCGTCTTGCCGGCTTCCAGCGCCGCCTTGGAGATCAACATCGCCAGGGTGGTCTTGCCAGTTCCGGTGTCGCCGAAGAGCCAGAGTCCGCGGCCCTCCTGCAGGCGGGCGTCGAGGTCGTCGACGAACGCCCTTACTTCGTTCACCGCGATTTTCGTTTGCAGGTCCCGCACCATGTCGGAGACCGGCGGGCGATCGAAGGAAACCCCGCGATACCGAGGCGGGATCACCGAGGAGATGCCGCGGCTGCGCCCTTTGTTCATTCGCTCGGCTCGGCACTCGCAGGGGCGAGCCATGTCTTCGGGGCCGAGGATCCAGCCGGAGCCATCGCAGACGCCGAGGGGGCAGGCCTGTTCGCGGAAGGGCTCGGAGCGCGCGATCGCCGGCATCAGAACTCAGGCCCCGCGGCAGCGGCGTCGGCAATGGGCGGCTCTTCGCCCGCCGGCTGCTCGATCGGCGGTTCGGTGTGCGCGTGGTCGGCGAATTTCGGGAAGCGGTCGAGGAAGACGAGCTTCCTGGTCCCGATCGGGCCGTTCCTGTGCTTGGCGATGATCAGGTCGGCGAGGCCGTCGGGCTCCTCGTCGGGATCGCGGTAGTAGTCCTCACGGAAGAGGAAGGCGACGACATCGGCGTCCTGCTCGATCTGGCCCGACTCACGCAGGTCGGAGAGCTGCGGCTTCGGCGGCGTCCGCTGCTCCGGCGCGCGGGAGAGCTGGGAGATCGCGACCACCGGGACCTCCAACTCGCGGGCGAGGATCTTCAGCCCGCGGCTGATCTGCCCCACCTGCTCGACCCGGTTGGCACGGTGGTCGTCGGAGCGCATCAACTGCATGTAGTCGAGGATGATCAGGCCGAGGCCGCCGCGCTCCTGTTCCTGGGCGTGCAACCGCCGCGCCTTCGCCCGCAGGTCGAGGATCCCGAGGTCGGAAGAGTCGTCGAACCAGAGCGGGGCTTCCTCCAGCTCGTTGCAGGCCCGCACCACCTTTGGCCAGTCGCGCTGGGAGACCTGTCCCTTGCGCAGCTTGTCGCCGGAGATCCGCGCCCGGCAGGCGATGAACCGCTGCGCGAGCTCCACCTCTGACATCTCGAGTGAGAAGAAGGCGACCGGCAGCTGGCGCTTGACCGCGACGTTTTCGGCGATGTTGGCGACCAGGGCGCTCTTGCCCATCGCCGGGCGGGCGGCGACGATGATCAGGTTGCCGGGCTGGAAGCCGCCGGTCACCGCGTCGATGTCGCGGAAGCCGGACGGCGTCCCGGTCATCTCGGTCTCGCCGGTGGAGAGCTTCTCCAGGCGGTCGATCTCGTCGTGGAGGATGTCGGAGAGCTTTTTGAAGTCGCTGGCCTGCTCTTTGTGGGCGACTTCGAAGAGCAGTTTCTCCGCTCGCTCGGAGAGTTCGCGCGGCTCACCGTCGCGCTCGTTGACCCAGCCCTGGATCTCCTGCCCGGCCCCGAGCAGCCGTCGCAGCAGCGAGTTCTGCTGGACGATCTCGGCGTAGTGCTTGGCGTTGGCGGCGGCCGGGACCTTCGCCGCCAACTCGGAGACGTAGTGCCTGCCGCCAGCCTCGTCGATCTTGTTGCGCTGGGTCAGGGCCTCGCTGACGCTGAGCTCGTCAACCGGCTTCGAGGCCGCGTAGAGGTCGTGGACGGCGGCGAAGATCTCGCGGTGCTTGTCGAGGTAGAAGTCCGCCGCGTTTAGCTTCACCTCGTCGATCACCCGCGTCAGCGTCGACTCGGCGACCAGCATCGCGCCCAGCACCGACTCCTCGGCCTCGATGTTCTGGGGTGGGACGTGGCTCGTCGGTGGCTGCGGCATCGGTCTCTAGTAAAGGCGCCCGGGCGGCGGATCCAGGGGGGAGGACGGGACGCTCGTCAAGCAAACCAGAGGCCCGACACACTCACGTGCGGCTTCCGTGCAAATGCCGTGGAAAAGGCATCTGCGCTTCGGCACGCTTTCGCCTGATTTACGCGGCAGTTCCGAAGGAGAGTTGGTGCGGGTGACCGGGCGGGATCAAGCCCTCCTGCTCCTGGCGGCGCTCGCCCCGGCGGAGCATGCGCAGGGTGAGGATGGCGATGCTGAGGATCGCGGTGGCGCCGAGGCTGAGCTGTACGCTGAGCAGGCCTTCGCGGGTCCAGTAAACGTCGCGGAGGTCGAGCAGCAGTGCAGCCTCATCGAAGGTGAGGCCGATCCCGGCCCCCATCGGGACCGCCAGGCGCTGCTCGATCGCGTCGTTGTCGGTCAGCAGCGCGGCGGTGCCCGAGCCGAAGGCGAGCAGGATCCCTGGCACGAAGTGGTGGATGTGGCGGCCGCCGATGCTGACGTTGCGGAAGGGGCCGCGGTTCTCGCGGATCCCCCAGGTCGAGAGGCGGACGAGGGCGAAGGAGCCGAGGAAGCCGCCGAGCAGGTTGAAGAGGACGGTTTCGCTGCGCGGCGCCTCGGCGTAGCCGCGAACGGCGACCCCGACGGTGTCGGCGGCGGCGGCCGGCGCCGATTCCAGCAGCGCTTCGGGATCGAGCAGCGTTTCGTGGTCTTGGGGCTGATGCTCGGTGGTGCGCCGGGCGAGCATGCGGCTGTATTGCCCCGCCATCACCGCTCCTGCGGTGCCGAGAGCCAGCGCGGCAAGCCCGACCGTCGCCCGCTCGGAGCGAACCCAGCCCGACCTGCGACGGCGGAAGGGGACTACTTCTCCTCGCTGATGATCGTCTTCACGGCGGCAGTGGTGCCGTCGGAGAGCTGGATCTCAACCATGAAGGTGCCGAGTTCGCGCAGCGGCTGCTCGAGCTGGACCTGTTTTTTCTCGATCCGCAGATCGCGGGCCTCGCGCAGGGCGTCGACGATCTCTTTCGGCCCGACCGAGCCGAACAGCTTGCCGTCCTCGCCGGCCCGCTGGTGGATCGTGAGGACCGTTTTCCCGAGCAACCCGGCGGCTTCGGTTTCGCGTTCACGGCGCGCTTCGGCGGCGCGCTCGGCCGCCTCCATCCGCCGTTTCGCTTCCACGAGCGCCCCAGCGGTGGCCGGCTGAGCCAGCTTGCGCGGAACCAGGTAGTTGCGCAGGTAGCCGGGGGCGACGTCGACGACGTGGCCGCGCTCGCCGAGAGAGTCGACGTCCTGAAGCAGGATCGCCTGAGCCATCAGCGCTCTCCGACGTAAGGAAGCAGGCCGATTTCACGCGCCCGCTTCACCGCCACCGAGAGCTGACGCTGGTGGCGGCGGGAAAGTCCGGTGACCCGACGGCCGCGCGTCTTCCCCTTGTCGGAAAGGAAGCGCCGCAGCAGGTTCAGGTCCTTGTAATCGATTACCTCGGAGTTGACCCGCGTGTATTTGCGGGGACGGGCGCGGTCAGCGCCACGCCTGCCGCCGCGCCGCCCACCCGTACGTGATGAAGACTCCTGAGCTCGTGCCATCGGCCGCGCATGGTACAGAGCGCCGCTGGGCGGCGCTCTGTGAGGTTCGGCTGGAGAGGTCCCCTAGAACGGAATGTCGTCTTCGGAGGCGCCGCCGCCGGCAGGCGCAGCTTCGAAGTCGCCCATGTCAGCGGGGACGTCGCTCTGCGGCGGGGAGAAGCCACCGCCACCGTTGCCGTTACCGCCGCCACCGGAGCCGTCGCGGGAACCGAGGAACTGGACGGTGTTGGCGATGATCTCAACGCTCTGCCGTTTGTTGCCGCCCTGGTCCTCCCACTCGCGCCAGTCAAGCCGGCCTTCGACCGCCACGGGGCGGCCCTTGGAGAGGTAGCTGGCGCAGTTCTCGCCCTGCGCCCCCCAGACGGTGACGTCGAAGTAGTTGGGCTTATCGACCCAGTTGCCGCTCTGGTCTTTGCGGCGGCTGTTGACCGCGACCCGAAGCTTGCATACGGCGGTGCCACTGCCGAGATGACGCAGCTCCGGATCCCGGGTCAGGTTCCCGGTGATGACCACCACGTTCACATTCGAAGCTGCCAATTCCCTCACTCCTTGCGCATTCGCTTGTCTGGACTTCAGTCTAAGGAGCTGGGCGGCGCAACTCGCCCCCCTGAGAAGGGGGTTTCCGCAAACACGGCGGCCCGTGAGGCCGCTTACTCCTCGGAGTCGTCGGGGGAGTCGCCGCGATCGTCGCGGGCTCCCTGGGCGCTGCGCTCGCGCGGCCCAGGCGAAGCCGTGGCGGCCGGCGGGACGATCACCGGGGCGCCGGGATCGACTTTGAAGATGCGGAAGCGGAGGACGCCGTCGGCGATCTTCAGGTTGTGGTCGAGCGTGTCGAGCAGCTCGCTCGGGGCCTCGAACCGCATCCAGCGATAGTCCGCCTCGGTGCGGCGGTTGATTTCGTAGGCCATCTTCCGCAGACCCCAGGAATTCTCGTTTTTGAGGCTCCCGCCGCCCTCGATTTGCCCACGGGCTTCTTGCGCCAGCGCGTCGCGGGCGGGTGCGTCCAGCTGGGGGTCCAGCATCAGGACGAGCTCGTATTCACGGGGTGCTGCCAAAACGGCGAAGGACTATAGCGGCGAGTTGCGGCAAAGGACGCCCGCTCCGCGCTGCAATCAACTGACTAGTCTCTGCAACGTGAGCTCGTCGCCGCTGATTATCGTCTCCAACCGGGGACCGCTTCAGTTCGATCGCGACGAGAACGGCGAGCGCACGGTGCGCCGCGGTGGCGGCGGTCTGGTCACGGCTCTCTCGGGACTTGTCTCCCATCGCGATGCCCTCTGGATCGCCTCGGCGATGACCGACGAGGACATCGCCGTCTCCAATCAGGCCGGCGGGCCGATCGAGCAGGAGCTGGACGGGGTGGAGTATCGCGTTCGCCTGGTCGGCAGCGATCCCACCGCTTACGACCGCTTCTACAACGTCATCGCCAACCCGATCCTCTGGTTCATCCAGCACTACCTCTGGGATATCTCGAACGCCCCGGACATCCGCCAGCAGGAGCTCGACGCCTGGGACCACGGCTACCAGGCGGTCAACCAGGACATCGCCCAGGCGGTGCTCGCCGAGATCGAGGGTCAGGAGCGGCCGCTGGTGATGCTCCACGACTACCACCTCTATACGGCGCCGGGAATGATCAAGGCCGAGCGGCCCGACGCCTTCCTCCACCACTTCGTCCACATTCCCTGGTCGCAGCCGGACAGCTGGCGGATCCTGCCGACCCGGGTCCGCAGCGCGATCTACGAGGGAATGCTGGCCAACGACATCATCGGCTTTCACACCCACGCCTACTGCATCAACTTCCTGCGCTGCTGCGACGAACTCCTCGACGACGTCGAGGTCGACTACCACGCGGCCGAAGTGCGCCACGCCGGCGGCAAGACGATTGCCCGCGCCTACCCGCTGGGGATTGACGCCGAGCGGCTGAAGCGGGCGGCGAGCTCGCCCGAGGTGGCCGCAGCCGAGAGCGAGGTGCTCGAGCGCCGGCGTCAACACCTGATCATCCGCGTCGACCGCGCCGACCTCTCCAAGAACGTGCTGCGCGGCTTCACCGCCTTCGACACCTTCCTCGCCCAGCACCCCGAGTTCCGCGAAAAGGTGACCTTCATCGCCCACCTGCAACCTTCGCGCCAGGACGTGCCCGAGTACGCCGAGTACTTGGAGCGGATCGAGGCGCTGGTGGCGGTGGTCAACCACCGCCACGGTACGACCGACTGGATGCCGATCGACCTGAAGATCTACGAGAACTTCTACGACGCCGTCGCCCGCTACAAGCACTTCGACCTGCTGATGGTCAACTCGATCTTCGACGGGATGAACCTGGTCGCCAAGGAGGCGCCCGCGGTGAATACCCGCGACGGGGTGCTGATGCTCTCCGAGAACACCGGCTCCCACGAGGAGCTGATCGATCACGTCCTCTCGGTCAACCCCTTCGACATCCAGGAGCAGGCCGACGCGATCCACCGGGCGCTGACGATGGACCCCGAGCAGAAGCGGCGCTGGGCCGAGGGCCTGCGCGAGATCATCTTCTCCCACAACCCCGGCGACTGGGTCGACCACCAGCTGCGGGACATTGAGGCGGCGCAGCAGTCGGTTGCCTGAGGGGGGAGAGTTCCGGCCGCCGGTCCCTTAAGGGGTCGTGCGCGGCGTGCGGGTACGATGGGCGAGTGCGGCGAAAGCGACGGCGGTTGCGGTTGTCGCCTTGGCAGCCCTGCAAGCGCTCCCTTCCCTCCTGAAGCCGCCCCAGCCGCCACCGCTGGCCCCTGACGTCGGCCTCCCGCAACCGGTTGTCCGGGACGCCGAGCCAGTTCGAGAGAGGGAGGCGCAGCGGCCGCGTGGAGAGGCGGGATTGAGCCCGGCGACGGCTTTGATCAGCAGCAAACCGCGACTGCACGACCAGCAGCGGCATCGTCCCCACCGCGAACCTGCTCCTGCCTCCGAACCCCCGCCGCCGGCGCCCGAAGCGCCTCCCTACATTCCGCCTGCGGCGCCCGAACCGGCGCCTGCTCCGATCGCGCCCGCTCCTCCCCCGGCGCCCTCAGCGGCGCCCTCCGTCGGCGACGGGTCCGAAGAGTTCGCACCGCACTGAGCGGCTAGGAGTCGAGCTCGGTGAAGAGCTGGAGCCAGTCGCGCAGCAGGCGCGGGGTGAGGAACTCGCGCCGCGCGTGCTCCTTGCCCTCGCGACCGAGCTTCTTGCCGAGCTCGGGGTCGCGGAGGATCTCGAGGCAGCGGGTGGCGCACTGCTCGGGGGAGTTGACGAGAAAGCCGCTGACCCCGTCCTCGATCTGCAGCGGGATCCCGCCGACGTTGCCACCCACCGTCGGCCGGCCCTTCCAGAGCGCCTCGGTGACGGTGAGGCCGAAGCCCTCGCGGATCGACTTCTGCAGGCAGACGTCGGACTGCGACTGGAAGGCGTTGACCTCGATCGCGCCGACGTTGTTGAGGTTGCTGAGGATTTTGATGTCTTCGTCGCCGCCGGCGTATTCGAAGGTTTTTTGGAAGTACTCCATCCCCTCGGGATCGTCGGTGGCCATCGAGCCGACCATCGCCAGCTGCGCCTCCGGGACCTGCTCGGTCACCTGCCGGTAGGCGTCGATGACGCCGATCGGATCCTTCCACGGGTCGAAGCGCGAGACCTGGGTGATCAGCGGCCGGTCGACGTCAATCCCGAACTGGCGGCAGACGAAGGCGGCATCCTCGGGGGAGAAGGCCATGTTCTTCGGCGAGAGCGGGTCGATCGCCGGGGGGCAGATACGGACGGCGTCGCGATGGTGGCCCATATCGTTTGGCACGTACTGCTCCATGTGCCAGACCGAGGCATCGTACTCTTCGATCATCGGCAGCAGGCGCGCGATCGGCGCCGGATTCGGCGTCGAGAGGTCGATGTGGCAGCGCCAGATCCAGTTATTGCCCTTCTCCTTCGCTCCGCGGAGGAGGCCGATCGGCTGCGGGTCGTGGACGATGACCACGTCCCACTCGCCCTGCAGGCCCTCGGCGTTGATCTGGTTGATCTCGTCGAAGATCTCCCACTGCTCGTCGCTCAGCGTCTCCTCCGCCCCCTGCAGGGAGTTGTGGAGGAGCTTGGTGGCGTTGTAGAACTCTTCTTTGCCGAAGATCACGTGCCAGTGCGCGTCGACGCCGACGTCGCGCATCAGCGGCACCAGCGTGTAGAGAATCTCGGAGACGCCGCCGCCGAATGCGGTGGCGCTGACGTGCAGAACCCGCTTCCCCTTCAGCGGCTCGGCAAGCTGGCGAATCTGCTCCGTCAGGTCTTTGCCGACGACGTGGGTGTAGTCAGTGAGGGTCTTGGGGCCGAGGGCGACTTCCTGAAGCAAGGCTGGAGTTCTACACCGATAGGCGGCGACATGTTGTCCAGCCGCAATGGCTGGCGGCTAGCCGGAGCTGGGTTTGTCCGGTCGATCGCCGAGCGTCAACTCGACGTTTTCGCGCTGGTTGTCGTGCAGCACGGTCACCATCACCTGGTCCCCGGGTTTGTGAGCGGCGATAACGCGAGCAAGGTCGTTTTCCTCGACGATGTTCTGCCCGTCGATCGCCAGGATCACGTCGCCGCCGGTCCGGTACTGCCCTGCTTGGAACCGGAGTTTGTCATTGGCACCTTCCAGCCCGGCCTTCTCGGCCGGCCCGCCGGAGACGACTTCGGAGACGAGGCCGCCGAAGGTCGTGTCGAGCCCGAGCTTGCGAGCGAGCTGGGGGTAAAGCGCCTGGCTGGAGACGCCCATGTAGGCGTATTCGGCGGTTCCGTCTTCGCGCAGCTGGGCGATCGAGCGCTTGATCGCCGAGACGGGCACGGCAAAGCCGACGCCGTCGTTGGCGCCGGAGCTGGTCTCAATCTGCTGGTTGATCCCGACCACCCGGGCGCCGGCGTCGAGCAGCGGGCCGCCGGAGTTGCCGGGGTTGATCGAGGCGTCGGTCTGGATCGCGCCGAAGATTTCGAACTGGGTCAGCGATTTGACCGAGCGGTCGGTGGCGGAGACGACTCCGGTCGAAAGCGACTGCTGCTCGCCGAAGGGACTGCCGATCGCCGCTACCGGTTGACCGACGCGCAATTCGCTGTCGTCCCCCAGCTCGAGCGGGTGCAGCGGTAGCCCGGCGGGCGCGATCTTCAGCAGGGCGACGTCGACGAACGGATCGAAGCCGACGATCTCGGCCGGAACGACGTTGCGATCGGAGAACTCCACGTAGACGTTCTCCGCCGCCTCCCGCTCGCCGGTCGATTCGTCGGTGACGACGTGGGCGTTGGTGACGATCTCCCCGTCTTCGTCGAGGACGAAGCCAGAGCCCTCGGCCGCGCCCTCGCCGAAGACCGAGCGGATCGTCACCACTCCGGGCGCAGCTTCGCCGTAGACGCGGCTGGCATCAAAGCCGGGGCTGGAGGTCTCGACGGCTACCTGGGGAGCCGGCGCCGGGTCGGGGTCCCGCGCCACCCTGGCATTAGAGGAGCCGGTCGCGGCCGAGCCAGTCTCGTCGCTTCCCGAGCCGCAGCCGCCCAGCAGCGCCAGGCAGAGCAACAGCGCCGCGAGGGCGGTCAGCCGCTTCACGCCACAGCTCTGGAAGGAGTGCGAGAAGGGCGCGGGGGCAGTGCCGCGGCTGGACCCGGGGGAAGGTCCAGGGTGAAGGCGGTGAAGCGGCGACTGGAGCTGATGCTGATCTCGCCGTTCATCCGCTGGGCCAGCTCGCTGGCGATCGCCAGGCCGAGGCCGGAGCCGCCGGCGGTGTCGGCGGTGTAGAAGCGCTCGAAGATCCGCTTCTGCACGCGCTGGGGAATGCCGGGGCCCTCGTCGGAGACGGTCAGCTCGGCGCGGCCGTTGGCGGAATAGGTGGTCACAGTGACGTCGGTGCCCTCCGGGGTGTGGGTGAGGGCGTTGTCAAGCAGGATACGGATCACCTGTCGCACCCGATCAGGGTCGCCGAGGGCGATCGCCGGCTGCGCCGGCGTACGCAGCTGCAGCCGTGAGCCGCGCAGGTCGGCGCGCGGGCCGAACTCCCTCGTCACCTCGCGCGCCAGGGCGCTGAGGTCAACGGTGCTGGCCCGCATCACGACCGCCCCGGCGTCGAGCTGGGAGAGGTCGAGGAGGTCGGTGGTCAGCTTGGTCAGGCGCTCGATCTGCTGGCGCATCGTCCGCACGAACTCAGCCCGCTCCTCTGGGCTCGGATCCTCGTCCTCGAGCAGCTCGACGAAGCCGCCGAGGCTGAAGATCGGCGTCCGCAGCTCGTGGGAGGCGTTGGCGATGAACTGCTTGCGGGCGCTGTCGAGCTCGGCGAGGCGCCGCTGCATCTCGTTGAAGGTGCGGGCGAGCTGGCCGAGCTGCCCGACCGAGGCGACCGGGATCGTCGTTTCGAAGTTGCCGTCGGCGACTTTGCGCGCGGCTTCCTGCAGGCGCTGAATGCTGCTCGCCGACGAGCGCGTGTAGTAGAGCCCGACCGCGGTCGCGATCGCCACCGCGATCAGGCCGCCGGTGAGGATCTGCAGCTTGACCGCATCGTCGCCGCTGGCCGAGCCGCCAATCGCGACCGCGTAGACGTAGACGATCGCCGTTGCACCGACCGCGATCGCGATCGAGATCAGGGTGATCCGGCTCGTCAGGTCGCTGAGCCGCAGCCGCCGCATCCGGCCTTACTCCCGGAAGCGGTAGCCGACCCCGCGCACGGTGAAGAGGTAATCGGGCTCCTTCGGGTCCTTCTCCAGCTTCTCGCGCAGGTGGCGGATGTGGACGTCGACGGTGCGCGGGTCGCGATAGTCGGAGTCGCCCCAGACGTGCTCGAGCAGGGTCTCGCGGGTGAGGACGCGGCCGGGCGAGCGGGCAAGGGCACCGAGGATCTCGAACTCGACGTAGGTGACTTTGATCTCCTCGTCGCCGAGGGTGACCAGGCGGCGGTCGAAGTCGATCGTCAGCTCGCCGCACTCGATCGCGCCCCCGGCCTCCCCGCTTCTCTCGGGGCCCATCCGCGAGCGGCGCAAGGCTGCTTTGACGCGGCTGCGGAACTCGCGCATCGAGAAAGGCTTGGTGATGTAGTCGTCGGCGCCGACCTCGAGTCCCGCGACCTTGTCGGTCTCGCTCCCTTTCGCCGTCAGCATGATGATCGGCACTTGGCTGCGCGAGCGCAGCTGGCGGCAGACTTCGACGCCGCCCATCCGCGGCAGCATCAGGTCGAGGATGACCAGGTCGAAGCGGCCTTCTTCGAACCGGCGCAGGGCTTCGGTGCCGTCGAGGGCGGAGGTGACGTGGTAGCCGTCCTTGCGCAGCGGGTAGCTCAGCAGCGTCTGAATCGACTGCTCGTCATCGACGAGGAGGATGCGTGCCGAGCCGTTGGGCATGTCTACAAGGGTAGTAACCGGCCCAGTTTGGACGCATGTGCGAGTACTAAGAACTAAGGATGTGGGTACCTACGCCGATAATGACTGCGAGAGCAATGCAGCCCCACGAGATCAAATCCCTAGTCGAGACCGGCGCCTACAAGGCCGACCCGGGCGAGGTAGCGATGGCGATGCTGAGCCGGCGCGGGGTTCGCGAGTTGCTGACGGGGATTCAGGCTACGGGCCCGCGAAATGGTCATAGCCCGAACTCTCCAGTAGCCCGCCCCCGGGCAGCCTGAGCTCAACTCCTTCGCCTGCGACCACCGCGCCGATCTGGGTGAGGGTGGCTTCGGCCGCTTCGCCGACGAGAGCCGAGGCCTCTCCGAGTAGATGGAGCGGCAGCGCTGCGAGCAGCTCGTAGTCCTCTCCACCTGAGACAGCGAGCTCGACTGGCTCGCGGCCGGCGGCGGCGGCGATCTCGGCCACCCCTTTTGCCAGCGGAAGGGACCCGACCTCGATCCGCAGGCCGACGCCGCTGGCCTCGGCGACGTGCAAAGCATCGCCCGCGAGGCCGTCGCTGAGGTCGATCATCGCCCTCGCTCCGGCAGCGGCCAACGCCCGGCCTGAGCGCAGGCGCGGGGTCGGGTCGAGCTGGCGGCCGCGGAGGCGCTCGGCGGTTTCATCGGCGACTGCCTCGGCGAGGCTCGGACGGTCGAGCAGGAGTCGGCCGGCGGCGGCGCCGCCGAGCTCGCCGGTGATGACGAGGACGTCTCCCGGCTGCGCGCCGGAGCGAGGGACGAATTCCTCTGCGTCGCGGGCGTGGCCGACGACCGTCACCGCCAGCGTCAGCACCGGGGCCCGGGTGAGGTCGCCGCCGGCGAGCGTGGTGCCGGTTTCGGTGGCAAGCGCGAGGAGGCCGTCGAGCAGCGCCTCGAACTCGTCCTCGCCCAGGTCCGACGGCGCTCCGAGCACGACGTAGGCCTCGCCCGCCTCGGCCCCCATCGCGGCGAGGTCGGAAAGGGCCGCGGCGAGCCCCTTGCGGCCGATCGTCTGCGGCGGCGCCTCCTGGCGACGGAAGTGGACGCCGTCGACGAGCGCGTCCACCGAAGTCGCCGTCGCGCCGCCGGGAATCGTGACCGCGGCATCGTCGCCGCTGCCGAGCCTGAGCCGCGGTCCCACCGGGGGGAGCCGCCCGCGGAGCTTCGCCAGCAACTCGAACTCGCCCATCACTCGACTATCCCAAATATCGGGTGACCTCATTAAGGTGCGTCGTTCGTGGAGCGCCGCCAACCATTCCTGCATCGAGTCGGCGAGGTCACCGCAGAGGTGGGGAAAAAGCCCCCGCGCAGCCGCAGGGTTCGACTTGCCCTGCAGGTCGGCCTTGCCGCGCTGATCTTCGGCTTCCTCGTCCTCACGGTGATCGATCAGTGGTCGGAGATCCAGAGCGCAGGGGTGCACTTCCACATCGCCTGGCTGATCCCGGGGATCGTGATCCTGCCGATCTACTTCGCGATCAGCGCTCTCGGCTGGGACCTCACCTTGCGCTACCTCGGCTACCCGCTTGGCTTCGGCCGGGCGCAGGTGGCCTGGGGGCAGCCGCTGCTCGCTCGCTACGTCCCCGGCAGCGTCCTCTACGTCCTCGGGCGGGTGCTGCTCTCCGAAAAAGCCGGCGTCCCGCGGCGGATCACGATCGCCAGCATCGTCTACGAACAGGCGATCTCCGCCACCTCGGCGATCGTCGTCGCCGCCTACTTCATCATCAAGCACCCCGACCTGCAGGGGGAGCCCTGGCGCTGGGGCGTGCTGCTGTTGATCCCGCTGGCGATCCTCGTCCTCCACCCGAAGGTCTTCGGCCCGCTGACCAACCGTGCCCTGCGCGCGCTCGGCCGCGAACCGATGCCGGAGGTGATCTCGCTGCGCGGGGTGCTGGCGCTGATCGTCTTCTACTCGCTGAACTGGGTCGTGGTCGCCTTCGGCATCTACTGCGTCGCCCGCTCGGTCACCCACATCCCCTTCAACGACCTCCTGCTGGTCGGCTCGGCGCAGGCGATCGGCTACTTCGCGGCGCTGGTGACCTTGGTCGCCCCGGCCGGGTTGGGCGTCAGGGACGCCGCCTTCGCCTGGGCCGTGAAGGCGGCGCTGCCGAGCGGGAGTTTCGCCCTCGGCTCGCTGATTGCGATTGCCGTCCGCGGCGTGATGACGGTCGGCGAAATCATCTACGTCGGCGCCGTGACCGCGCTCGGCCGCCGTGAGAACTGGAGCATCCACACCGGGATCCTGCATCCCTCTGCCGAGGAGGAAGCGGCGGTGCGTGAGGAGCCCGGGAGCCTTCCTTCGTAGGTGGTTGGAGGGTCCTGACACCCTCCTCTCTCAACTTGCTCGGGTGGGGCCGTGCTGGCAGTCCTAGATGGTTTCTGCCCGAGAAGTACAAGCCGTTCGGAGGGTGTCAGGACCCTCCTCGCGAGCGCTAGAGAGGGATCCGGGCTCCTAATTGGTAGGCAGTAAGGCAAAGCGTCAGGGCCTGGACGGCTCGATCTCTCGAGATAGCGACGAGAGGCAGGGGCCAGAGGAGGTACCAGGGGAGGAGCCAGGCGGTGGCTAGGAGGAGGCCGAAGGCGGCCCAGGCGGCGGCGCGGACCCAGTCGCCGCCGCGCCAGGTCCAGACGAGGAGATAGGCGACGAGGCCGCAGAAGAGGAGCGCGGCCGCGAGGCGGACGGTGTCGGGGTCGAGGCCGCCGATGCGGGCGATGGTGATCGGGATGCTCATGTGGCTGGTCCGGTCTTGGTTCTCGCCGGCGAGCCCGAAGCCGTGCAGCCAGTCCCAGCCGAAGGCGAGGTAGGCGAAGAAGGCGATGACCAAGGCGGTTCCGAGGGCCCCGGCGACCAGGCGCCTTGGGTGCTGCGCCCCGATCAGCGCGAAGGGGGCGAGGAAGGCGGCGGAGAGCTTGGTGGCTACGGCGGCGACCAGCGTGGCGCCTCCCGCGAGCTCGCGGCCGCTGAGGATGGCGGCGACCGCGACCATTCCGAGCAGCATCGTCAGGCCGTCGTTGTGGGCGCCGCCGACGACGTGGACGAGGACGAGCGGGTTGAGGGCGACGAACGCCGCGGCGCGGAGGGGGTCGATGCCCCGCCAGGCGGCGATCCGCGCGACGAGCGCGGCGATTCCCAGCACCGAGAGCGCTGCGAGTGCCTTCAGCACCGCCACCGCGACGCCGACCGGCAGCCACGCCAGCGGATAAGTGGCGAGCGTGAAGAGGGGCCCGTATGCGCTCGTCGCTTCGGTCCAAGTCACATCGGCGTAGACGGGATCGCCGGGCGCCGCCAGCGGCGGGTGGGCGTAGGGATCGAGCCCGTGCCGAACTCCGAGGCGGGCGTAGTCGACGTAGCTGTAGACGTCGTGGGAGAGGAGGACGGGCGCGATCGCAAACCCGGCGACCAGAGTCAGGATCAGCCCCCAGATGAGTCGCCGGCCAAGTCTCGGAGCCAGCCACAGCACCCCGAGGTAGGCAGCGAAGCCGGCCCACATCAGGCCATAGGCAAGCCTTGGATCGATCGCGGCTACCTGCCTGCGGACTGCCCGCCGCCGACGCTGCTCTGCGGCGGCGGAGCCGGCACCGCCATCGGTTCCTGACCCGCTCCCGGGGCGTAGGCGTCAGGGTCGTACCCGCCGACCGCGGCGGAGCCGGGCGGCGGCGGCTCGCTGCTCCCGCCCCCGCCCTTGCCGGCGGCGGTCAGGCTGGTGACGTCGCGCGGGCTCGAGCGTGCGTAGCGACCGTAGAAGGGGGCCCAGCTGACCTTCTGGCTCGGTTCGGCGAACTCCTCGCAAGGCACGCCGGCGCCGCTGTAGAGCGAGTGCCAGATCTCGGCCGGGAAGGTGCCGCCGAAGACGATCATCCCGTGCACGCTCGACATCGAGACGTCATTCGATTCCGGATACCCGACCCAGACCACCGTCGCCAGGTTCGGTTGGTAGCCGGCGAACCAGGCGTCGGTGTATCCGTCGGTGGTCCCGGTCTTCCCGGCCTGCCCGGCGCAGCCGGTGTAGGCGGCGGTGCCGGTGCCTTCGACGATGTTGTCGTGCAGCAGTCGGGTCACCTCCCACGCCTGCGGCCGCGACAGTTTGCGGCTCGGCTCTGCCGGTTCGGGATGGTCGACTTTGCCGTCGGGGAAGACCACCTTGGTGATCGCGATCGGCTGGCGCCGCACCCCGCCCGCGGCAAGCGTCCCGTAAGCGCTCGCCATCTCCAGCGGCGAGACCCCGATCCGCAGGCCGCCGATCCCCTCTGCGGGGATCCCGTCGAGGGGCGAGGTGATCCCCATCGCGTGCGCGGTCCCCGCCACCGCTTCCGGGCCGACGTCGAGGTCGAGCTGGGCGAAGACGGTGTTGTCGGACGCGACCGTCGCCTGCTGCAGGTTCACCGTCCCCAGATAGCCTTCGTCGGCCGTGTGCACCGTCCAGTGCCCCCACTTCGGCAGGTAGAGGTCGAGCGGTTTTGAGCTGTAGTAGGTCGAGTAGGGATCGATCCCTTGCTTGACAGCCGTCGTCAGCACGAAGGTCTTAAAGGTCGAGCCCGGCTGCCGGTGCCCCTGGGCGGCGAGGTTGAACTGGCTGCGGTCGTAGTAGGAGCTGTTGACCATCGCCCGGATGTGGCCGTTGCGGGGGTCGACCGAAACCAGCGCCGAGGAGGGATCGGTCGAATAGGGCAAGGCCGAGCGCATCGCTTCCAGGCCGACCTGCTGCAGCTCCGGGTCGATCGTCGTGTGTACTTCGAGGCCGCCGCGCCGCACCGTGTTGAACCCGTACTCCTCGATCAAGCGGTTTTCCACGTAGTCGAAGAAGTAGGGCTCGCGGTGGTCGAAGTAGCTGCGCGACGGATCGACGTGCAGGCCACTCGCCCTGGCGCGCTTCGCTTGCGCTGCGCTCACGTAGCCAAGCTTCTCCATCTGCCGCAGCACCTGGTTGCGGCGCGCTTTCGCAGCGGTTGGGTTGAGCAGCGGGTTGTACTCGGAGGGCGCCTGCGGCAGCCCGGCCAGCAGCGCCGCTTCCGGCAGCTTCAGCTTCCACACCGGCTTCGAGAAGAAGAACTTCGAGGCAGCGCCGACGCCCATCGCGGTGCTCCCTTCGATCGTCCCGTACGAGGCGACGTTGAGGTAGGAGCCGAGGATTTCCTTGCGGCTGTGGCGTTCGGAGTACTCGACCGCGAGTTTCGCCTCGACGATCTTCCGTTCGAGGTTGCGCTCGGGCTTGCGGATGCAAAGGTTGCGGACCAGCTGCTGGGTGATCGTCGAGCCGCCCTCTGCCGGTTCGCCCGCTTCGAGATCCTTCACCGCCGCCCGCAGGATGCCCTCGTAGTCGACGCCGCCGTGCTGGTAGAAGCGCTGGTCCTCGATTGCCACCGTGGCCAACTGAAGACTCTTCGGGACCCGCTTGATCGAGACCAGCTGGCGCGCCACCGGGGAGCGGACCAAGCCGAGCTTCGTCCCGTCAGCGGCGTAGACGACCGAGTTGCCGCCTTTGCCGATCGGTTTGCACGAAGAGAGAGAGGGCGCCTCGGCGGCGACGTCGAGCACCCAGGAAGTGACGGCGATCGCTCCGATCCCGAGCAGCACGAAGACGCTGCCGAAGACAAGCAGGAGCTTTGCGCCGATTCCCCCGTGACGGCGCTGGCGTCGCCGGTTGCGCTGCGTCATCACCCAGAGGGTACTTCGCGGACCTCGGCGCTCAGGCCGCTTTCTCTTCGAGCGTGTCCGCGGTCGAGCGGTTGTGCACGGTGCCTTCGGTCAGGAGCTGGTTTGGGATCACGATCGAGCTGCCGTCGCCGGGGTCGAGGTAGGTGTAGGAGAGGGTGATGTCGGTGACCCGCCCCTCGCACTCTTCGAACTCGATCCGGTCGCCGATCCGGATCGGTTGCGAGATCGCGATCTGGATGTCGGCGATCATGTTGGCAAGCGTGCGCTGAGCGGCGAAGCCGACGACCGCGACGACGAGAGCGGTCGAGGCGAGGACACCGGTGGCCAGCCGCTTCAGCTCGGTGAACTGCCCCAGCACCAGCATCGCGACGACGAGGAAGACGACGACGAAAGCGAGGCGGCGGAGGATCCGCAGCCGCGTCCGGGTCGTGCGGGAGACCTGTGAGACTGCGGGCGACATGGAGGCCAACCTAACCGCCGGCCCTGTCGTCGAGCCGCCCGAGCGGCGCCCGAACAGGTTCCCTTACGCGAATTGGGGTCCGGGAACGGCGTTGGTCGGCATCCTCGTCGCGCTTGCGGCTGGGATCGCGCTCGGGATCCCCGCGGTGATCGCCGGCCACAAGGACGACGGCGACCTCACGACCCTAGGCAACGTCGGCGTGCAGTTGGCCACCGCACTCGGCTTCCTCTTGGTGCCGATGGCGATCGCGGCGCAGCGAGGAGCATCGGGAACGGAGATCCTGCGGCGGCTGGGGGTGCGGGGGTTCCGGCCCTCGGCGTTGAAGTGGATGGCGGCGGCGATCGGCGCCTACTTGCTGTTTGCGGCCTTCTACTCGCTGCTGATCGTCGAACCCGAGCAAAAGGACATCGCCGAGGGGTTCGGGGCGGTGCCGGTGCAGGTGTTGCTGATCGCGATCGCGGCGCCGATCAGCGAGGAGGTCTGCTTCCGCGGGATGCTCTTCGGCGGCTTGCGGCGCAGCCTCTCCCGGATCCCCGCCGCGCTGCTGGGCGGGTTGATCTTCGGCGGGCTGCACGCGCTGACCGGGATCACCGCGGTGCCGCCGCTGATCGTCTTCGGCTTCCTCCTCTGCCTGCTCTACGAGAAGACCGGCTCAATCGTGCCGGGAATCCTGCTGCACATGCTGAACAACTCTGTCGCCCTATTGGGCCAGTAAAGTTCCCGCCTCGTGAAGCGCCTCTCGTCCTTGCTTGCCGTCGCCGCCGCTCTCGTGCTCCCCGCCACCGCGGCGGCTGCGCCGAAGAAGCCGGTGAAGCCGCTGCCGGCCCCGGATGCGACGGTGAAGATCGAGGTCGGTCACCTGAAGAACGGCCGCGCGGAAATCATGCAGAAGGTCCCGGTCAGGGGGACGCTCAGCCCTTACGTCGCCGGGCAGCGGGTCGAAGTGACCTTCTACCTCGACGGGCATGAGCTCTTCAGCCGCCATCTCGCCGTTGCGCAGGGCAAGGGTGGCTCCGGCAACTTCCGCACCAGCATCACCGTCCGCAAAGACGGCAAGTACGCGGTTTCCGCCAAGCATGAGGCGACGCCTGTGTTGGGCGGAGACAGCACCGTCCGCAAGAGCTGGAAGATCAGCTACCCGGCTCTGCGCCGAGGCCAGTGTGGGGACGTAGTCCTCGGCTTCAAGAAGGCGATGCGGAAGATGGGCTACATCGCCAACGACGGCCGCTGCTACGGGGGGAAGACCGGCCGCGGCGTCCTCGCCTACCGCAAAGTCAACGACATGAGCCGCAGCATGCGGGCAGGAGCCGGCCTGGTCAAGAGCGTCTTCGCCGGCAGGGGCGGCTACGAGGTCCGCCATCCCGGCGCCGGCGAACATCTCGAGGCGCCGCTCTCCAAGCAGGTGCTGGTCTTCGCCAAGGGCGACAAGCCGTTCGCGATCTACCCGATCTCTTCCGGCAAGCCCTCGACCCCGACCGTCACCGGCCACTTCGAGTTCATCCGCCAGGAACCGGGCTACAACTCGCACGGGATGTACTACTCGTTCTACTTCTACGGCGGCTACGCGGTCCACGGCTACAACTCCGTCCCGGACTACCCCGCCAGCCACGGCTGCCTGCGGACCTTCATCGCCGATCAGCCCGAGATCTACAACCGGATTCACTTCGGCGAGGACATTTTTATTTGGTAGCGGTGGCTGACCTCGACGCCGCCAAACAGACGTTGCTTGCGGAGCTGCGCGAGCACTCTCTGATCATCGGGGAAGTGACGCTGGCGAGTGGGGCTACCGCGCAGTACTACGTCGACGCGCGGCGGGCTTTGATGCGGCCTGCCGGCTTTCGAGCGGCCGGCGAGTTGATCGCCGCGATGGCGCATGAGGTTGGCGCGACGGCGGTTGGTGGTCCGGCGACGGCGGCGATTCCGCCGGCCTGCGCGGCGATCGCGGGGCCAGTCGGGGAGGATTTGGTCGCTTTTTTCGTTCGCAGCGCGCGCAAGGAGCACGGGCTGCAGCGCTGGGTGGAGGGTCCGGTCCAGGCGGGGGTGCGTTGTCTCGTCGTCGAGGACACCGTCACGACCGGCGGCTCGACCGCGCAGGCAATCGAGCGGGTCAAGGAGGAGGGGCTGGAGATCGCCGGGGTGGTCGCGGTGGTGGATCGCCTCGCCGGCGGGGCCGAGCGGATCGAAGCGGCCGCCGGGGCCCCGTATCGGGCGCTGCTGACGATCGACGAGATCTACCCGGATCGCCCTGACAGAGGTTGATGGAGCCGGACGCGGTCGAGATCCGGGTCGTCGGTTGCCTGGTCGAGAAGCAGCGGACGACGCCGGACGCCTACCCCCTCTCGCTGAACGCGCTGCGGCTGGCCTGTAACCAGTCGACCAACCGGGATCCGGTCGTCTCCTACGACGAGGCGACGGTGGTGGAGGCGCTGCGGCGACTGGCGCAGCGCGGTTGGACCCGCCTCGCCAGCGGTGCCGGCAGCCGCGCTCGCAAGTACCGCCACCTGCTGCCCGAGGCGCTCGGTCTCGGCGACGAGGAGCTGGCGCTGCTCGCGGTGCTGATGCTGCGCGGGCCGCAGACCCCGGGCGAGCTGAAGGGGCGTAGCGAGCGCCTGCACCGCTTTGCCGAGCTGGTCGCCGTGCAGGAGACGTTGGAGCGTTTGGTCGAGCGCGGGTTCGTCGCTCGCCAGCCACGCCGTCCGGGGCAGAAGGAGGAGCGCTACGAACAGGTGCTCGGCGGTCAGGAAGGGAGCGAGGACCCGCCGGCGTCGGCCGAGATCACGCCAGTCGAGCAAGAGGAAGCCGCTGGAGCAAGCAGCTCGTCGGCCAGGCCGCCGGAGGATCGTCTCGACCGGATCGAACGCGAGCTCGAGGCGCTGCGCGGGGAGCTGGCGAACCTGCGCGAGGCGCTTGGCGAGGGCGACTAACCGCGCAGTTCGACGACGCCGATGCGGCGCCCACCGGGGATCGCCACCAGCACGTGGGTCTTGAGGCGAGCCCGTAGCCGCAGCAGCTTGCGTCCCCCGGCGGTGAGGGCCACCCGGTAGGTCTGTCCCTGCCCGCCGCTCAGCCGGAAGGGGGCACGGCCGATGACGCGGGTGACGGGGCGGGTGCGGGGACCGCGGCCGCGGTGAGCCGCAGGCACGCGATAGCGGGCGCGGAGAACGATCTGCCCCGGGCATTCGGTCCCCGTCGGCCAGAGGCAGGTGAGGCGCAGCTGCACGCGGTTGCGACCGGCCTTTAGATCAGACAGCTGGATCGCGACCGGGATCGCCACGCCTTTGCAGCCGAGCAGGGTGTCTTCACCGGGATCGAGGTCGAGCGCGTAGGCGCAGACCCGCTGGCGCCCGGACTTCACCGTCGGCAGGGCGAGGTCGAAGCCATGGCGACCGCCGGCTTCCGGGTACTGCAGGCGCACGTCGCGGCGGGGGAGGTTGGCGATCGGGCCGAGGTCGTAGGTCGCAACGCCCGCATCGCCTTCGTGGCCGCCGACGACGAGGCGGATTGCCAGCGGGTTCCGCGGAGCGTTGGCGTCGAAGGCCCAGCCCTTGATCCGCACCTGCCCCGGGCCGGCAGCGGTGGCAAGGTCGAGGGCGCCGATCGGGTTGTCTTCGGGGGTCGGCGGCAGCGTCGCTTCGCCGACCGTCGCTCCGTCGACAGAGTCGTTGTCGATGTTGATCGTCACCCCGCCGTAGGTCTCGTTGTGGCCGCCGCGGTACTGGTGGATCCGCTGGTGCGGCGTCCAAGCGCTTGCGGGGACAACGGGATCGGAGGTGCTGGTCGAGCCATTCCAGTTGGCGATCCAGAGGTGGTCGGGAAGTTCGTAGCCGCTGCCGACCTGGTCGCCGAGGTCGGCGATGCCGGAGGCGCTGCTGCTGTAGACGCCGGACACGTAGCCAAGCGCGTGCAGCTTCTTCGTCCAGGCTTCGAGGAAGGCGAGGGTCGCGGCGGTCGCCGAGGAGGTGCGGCTGTAGGACTCCATGTCGAAGTAGATCGGGCTGCCGGGCCCCATTGCCACCGCGTTCGCCTCTTCGACCGCGTCGACTGCGGCGGCAACCCCCTGCGCGGTCGCCTGACTGGCGCTGAGCTTGGCGCAGCTCGAGCAGGCGCTGGTCGGCGCCTGCAGGCCGACGTAGGTCGGAATCAGGTGCCACCCGGCCGCCGTCTGCGCGGCGACCCATTCCGGCGTCAGGTTCGGTTGCGAGCAGGCCCGGTTGACGCCGCCGATGTAGACCCCGACCGCCCGGTAGGGCGAGCTCTTCCAGGCACTCATCGAGCGCGCGGAGGGCGCGCTGCAGGCGTCGAAGCCGAGGCCGGTGAAGACCCCCGAGCGGGCCCGGGTCGTGGCGCTGCTCTGCGCCAGCGGCAGGAGCGAAGAGCGGGCTGCCGCGGAGCGCGGTTCGACCAAGATCGCCCGCCGCCGCCCGATCGCCTCCGCCGGGCAGCTCTGCTGCGGCGAAGGCGTTCCCAGATAGACCGCCCGCCGATCGAGCCGCACGCACATACGGGGGTGCTGGCTCAGCCGGTATACCGGCCATGTCGCCGGCATCTGCACCGTGCGACCATTGAAGTGGATGTATCGGGCATCGTCCGCTTTTGCGGCGCTGGCGCCCATCAGGCCAGCCATGAGCATCCCCATGAGAAAGAGGCCAGGCGGTACTCGCTTGAGCGGGGCGGAGTTAGATCTCATCGCCTCAGCAGTTGTAACCGACACCCTTGCCTAAGTAGCGGGTGGGGGCGAAATGCAGATCTAAATGCACGGAGTGGAGGACCGGGCCCTTCGTTTCGGAAGACGCGAAACTTGACTTACACATTTAATTTCAGATATCTTGCTTCAAAATCTATGAAGTATGAATCTGGTATCGGACGAGTTCGAGAGCACCTAAGCCCCATTTCACGCTTGGAATTTGGGCGGCAATACCGCTTGGAGGTAGCCCTCGTCGCGGGAGCTCTCGAAGATCCGATCTGGTCGCGGCGTTTATCGCAGGTGCTGGGTCTTCCGGAGAACCAAGTAGCTGGGGAACTGTCCCGTTTGGTTCAGGCAGGAGCGCTTAAGGAATTCCCCGGACCCAACGACCGCCGCAAGCTCTTCCAGGTTGCCCCCCATCCGATCTGGTCCTTCGCTCGCGAACTCTCGGAAAAAGCGATCCGGGAGGCAGAGGGAGAGGAGGCCATGGCTGACTATTGGCAGGAGGTCTGCGAGGGGGCGCCGAGGGAGATTCTCAAAGGGAAGAGCTGATGTTGAGGCGGGTGGCGGTTGCCGCCTTCCCGATCGTCGTCGGGGCCGCGATAGACATCACCGGCATCGGAGGACCGCAGGCGACCGCGATCGCGTGGCTTCTCGTCTTCCTGGTGGTCGCCTGCATCGGCATCGGCTGGCTTTGGAGCCGCCGCCGTACCTCGTGGGCAGGTCGAGCCCGGGCTTGGCACGAACTCGGGACCGAACTGATTGGTTTCAGTGAAAAGCGCCGCGAGGTGTTAACCCAGTTCCTGAGGGGCGAGCAAAAAGGATGGTTTCGGCGAAAGCAGAAGGCGGAGGCCAAGCGCCTGCACGACGCGGACACGATGGACATCTACCTGGCGAAGTTTGCGGAAAGGGTCGGGCGAGCTGTGGAGGAGCTGCGAGAGATCGGGTTGGTTGGGCACAGCGAGGGGGTGCGTCTGGCCAGCCCTACTACTCCTGCGGCGATTGAGCGCCTTGGGCGCCGGTTGTTGGACCTGAGCTACCAGGCTCCCTCCGGCTCAATTGCCGCGGGTGAGGCCTTTCACCAGCGCCCCGAGCTGGATTCGAACCAGCGGCCTATCCCTTAGGAGGGGATCGCTCTATCCAGCTGAGCTATCGGGGCGGGGGGCGAATTGTCTCTTAGATGTGGAAGGCGTGCGTGAATTGGCTCGATGTGCGCGCCACGCGTGCGTTCTGGCTCGGCAGGATGGCTTGCATGAGAACGCTAGAGGCAGTGAACATGTCCTCCGCACGGTCTAATGTGGTGCACATGTCCAAAATGATCCAGATCAGGAACGTGCCCGACGACCTGCACCGGGACCTGAAGAAACGGGCGGCGCTTGCTGGGATGAGCATGTCCGACTACATCAAGAAGGAGCTCAGCCGGAAAAGCCGCAAATCGACGATCCGGGAGATCGGCGCGAGGAGTAAAGGACGCAGTGCGGGGTCCAATCTGAGCACGCAAAAACTTGTAGAAATCATTCGTGAGTCTCGCGGGGACTGATGGCTGTCGTTGATGCCTCGGTCCTCGTTGAACTCCTCCGCGACGGCCCGTATGCGGAGGTGGTCGAAGAGCGGCTGGACGCTGAAGAACAAACGCTGTGGGCGCCGCACCTCATCGATGCGGAGATCGGACAGGCGCTGCGGCGGCAGGTCCGCCTGGGAGAACTCACCGCCGACGCGGCGGGAAGAGCTTTATGGGAAGCCGGCGATCTTCCGGTCGGGCGCATGGAACATGACCCACTGATGCACGTCGCCTGGCACCTGCGTCATAACTTCTCCTTCTATGACGGCCTATACCTAGCCTTGGCCCTGATGCTCGACGAACCGCTACTCACCTTTGATGCGCGGCTGGCGCGATCGGGGGCGGATTTGCCGATCGAGGTGCTCGGTCAGGCGTAGAGGGTCTCGGAGGCGAGCTCGTCGGCGCGGCGGCTCCAGAGCTTGACTTCCATGAAGATCTCGTCGCCGTAGCCCGCGAGCGCGTCGAGGGCGATCAGGGTGAAGCGGTCCTGCGAGATCAGCTCCTGGTCAACGGTCTCGGTCTCCAGCACCGCGGTGGCGGCGACGGCGCCGCGGACCAGGGGCCGCCCCCAGACCAGGGTGACGGCGCCGGCCCGCCCGTTCTCGCCTCGCCAGCGGCCGATCACGTCGTCGTTGAGGTCGATCCGCCAGTCCGGGTTGTCCTCGGCGAGGATGTCGGTGAAGTCCGCCTTGGCGCCGAAGTCGCGGGGCTCCTCCTCCGGCGGCTGCACGTAGGAGACGTGCCCGAAGAGCTCCAGCCGCCCCTCCTCGCTCTCCGTGGTCGCCGAGCAGGGGACCCAGACCCGCCCGCCCCAGGCGCGCTCCGGGAACCAGTCCACCTCGGCCGGCACCTCCACTCCCGCCGGCAGGTCCTCGATCGCCGCGACCGCTCCGGCGAACTCCTCGCGCAACCGCTCGGCGAAGCGGCCGTGCGGAATCCCCTCCTGGGTGGTGTCGGCGATGAAGCGGGGGATCGGTCGCGGGTTCGGCCGCATCAGAGGCACTCCCGCAGGTCCGATGCGGCCCGCTCGGGCGGGTAGACGTTGATGTCGACGCCGGTGCCGAGCTCGAAGCCGGCCTTGATCGTCAGGCGGGGGGCGATGTCGACGTGCCAGTGGAACTGGTCGGCGCCGCGGGGGGCGGTGCGGACCCAGAGGTTGAGCTCGGGGGAGCCGTCGAAGAGCTTCGCCAGCGCGCGCATCGCGGTGCGGATCATCGCCGCGCCGCCCTCGTCCTCCTCGAAGCGAGCGCTCTCGCGGCGCGGGACCACCCGCAGCTCGAACGGCGAGCGCGACGCCCAAGGGCAGATTAGCGCCGCCTCGTCGTCGATCGCGACCAGGCGATCGCGGCGGCGCACCTCCTCGACGAGGACATCGCTGAGCAGCCCGCCGCCGGCGGTCCGTTCCCCGTAGGCGCCGACCCGCTCGCGCTCGCGGGCAACGGCGGCGGGGACGAACGGGACCGCGTAGAGCTGGGCGTGGGTGTGCTCGAGAGAAGCTCCGGCGCCGCCGCCCTCGTTGACGATCAGCTGCAGGTAGGAAGCCTCCGGGTGGGCGCGCATCCGCTCGCGCCAGGTGGCGACGGCGGCGGCGAACTGCGCCTCGTCGAGCTCGGCCATCGCCGTCACGTGCCGCGGCGAGTTGATCAGCACCTCGTGCGAGCCCCCCGCCGGCCGCGAGGAGAAGAGGTCGGGTTCACCGGCGCGTTTGGAGGCGAGGAGCGGATCGCCGCTGCTGGCGAACGATCCCGCTTCGGCGCCCGGTTCGGTTTCTGCCGAGCCAGCCTCACCGCCGAGCGCCGGATAGAGGTTCGGGACTACCCGCGTCTTCCACCCTGGGCCGTCCGGTTCGCCGCCCCCTGGTCGCAGCGCGTAGAGCTCCGGCGGCGTGCGGTCCTCGCGCCCTTCGCAGAAGGGGCAGTTCTCAGGGCCCTTCGACTCGGTCGAGCGAGGCGAGAAGCTGTCGGGGCGGGCAGCCCGGCCCGGGGCGAGGATCGTCCTCAGCCCGGTCAGCTGGTCGATGCGGATCTCCGGCGAGCTCAGGAGCGGGAAGGGGGAAGGTCGCCTGGGTCGGGATCGTCCGCAACCGGCGGCTCCGGCTCCGGGGCCGGAGCAGGGGGGCGGGGCGATCGCTCGGTGCCTTCGGCGCGTCCGGCGGCGCCCTTGCCGACGAACGGCTCGAGCACGTCCATCGGCAGCGGGAAGACCACGGTGGTGTTCTGGTTGCTGCCGATTTCCAGCAGCGTCTGCAGGTAGCGCAGCTGCAGCGAGGCGGGGTTGGTGCTGATGATGTCGGCGGCGTCGGTGAGCTTCTGCGCGGCCTGGAACTCGCCCTCGGAGTTGATGATCTTCGCCCGCCGCTCGCGCTCGGCCTCGGCCTGACGCGCCATCGCCCGCTGCATCTGCTCGGGGATCTCGACGTCCTTGATCTCCACCGCGGTGACCTTGACACCCCAGGGCTCGGTCGACTCGTCGATGATCTTCTGCAGCTCTTCGTTGAGGCGCTCGCGGTCGGCGAGCAGCTGGTCGAGCTCGGCCTTGCCGAGCACCGAGCGCAGCGCCGTCTGCGAGATCTGCGAGGTGGCGATCAGGTAGTTCTCGACGTCGACGACGGCCCGGTTGGAGTCGACGACGCGGAAGTAGGCGACGGCGTTGACCCGGCAAGGCACGTTGTCGCGGGTGATCACCTCCTGCGGCGGGATGTTCAGGGTCACGGTCCGGAGGTCGATCTTGACCATCCGGTCGACGAGCGGGATCAGCAGGATCAGCCCCGGTCCCTTCTGCGCGATCAGGCGGCCGAGGCGGAAGACGACACCGCGCTCGTACTCGCGCAGGATCCGGACCGAGGAGCCGATCGCGATCAGCCCGAAGAAGACGAGGACGATGAGAATTCCTGCCACTGCCGCCATCAACCCGCTCCCTCTCTTGACTGGACCGCCGTCTGCGGCTCCGGACGAACCACCAAGGTGAGCCCGTCGACCGCCTCGACCCTGACTCTATCCCCCAACCGGACCGGCTCCGAACCCGCGGCGAGGCGGGCGCTCCAGATCGTCCCGCCGAGCCAGACCCGGCCCTCCGGGTCGATCGAGCTGCGGGCCTCGGCGGAGGAGCCGATCATCTCCTCGGTGCCGGTGCGGACCCGCTCGTTGCGATGGGCTGCGAGGACCTTGCGAGTGACGAAGTAGAAGCTGGCGCCAGAGAGGATCCCGAGGGCGATCAGGGCTCCTCCCGCGTAGTCGGCGACGTCGCTGTCGGAGTTGAAGGCGGCGATCCCCGCCGCGGTCAGCCCGGCCACCCCGAGCACCGCCAGAACGCCGCCGGTCGGCAGCAGGAGCTCAGCCAGCAGGAGGCCGAGCCCGATCAACGCGATGACGACGAAGGCTTCCATCGCCCTGATTATGCCCTTGTCTATGCGCCGCCGGCGGCGTAGCGGCGTACGTCGGCTTCCAGTTCGGAGTCGTCGCGGTAGGGGCCTTGTTTGAGGTAGACGAGCTCGCCCTGCTCGTCGAAGAAGGCGGTGTCCGGGAAGCCGACGGCTCCCAGGGAGGCGAAGATCTCTTTGTCGGGGTCGGTGTAGCTGGGGTAGGGCACCGGCTCCTCGCGCAGGAAGGTGGCGGCGGCATCGTCGGAGTCTTCGGAGTTGAGGCCGAAGAAGGCGACCTTCTTGCCGTATCGAGCCGAGAGCTTCTGTAGGACGGGGAACTCCTCTCGGCACGGCCCGCACCAGGAGGCCCAGACGTTGACCACCACCGGATAGCCGCGCAACTGCGCGATCCGCTTCTCGAAGGCGGCCCGGCCGCCCGGAAGCAAATCGTTTGCCTGCTCGTAGAGGGCGGTGAGCGGCGGTGGTGAGCCGGCGAGGGCCTTCGCGTAGTCGGGATGGGAGCCGCCGCCGCTCTCGGCAGAGCTTCCGCAACCGCCGATCATGAGCGCAACGAGCGTTATCGCGCTCAGGCTCAGAAGTGGTCCGATTCGCGCAAGCATCCGCTGAGTGGGTACAATACGTACGTTCGGTTCGTGGTTCGCGGGCCGCTGAGTTCTTCGGGGGGACTTCCAGTCGAGCCCCGCAGCCTCGTTCGATTTTCCTTTTCCACACGTCCCCCGGCCGTCTGTCTCTGTTCGGCGGGGACCGAATCCCGGAAGCCTCTATGGCCAACACCAGCGACGTTGCCGCTGACGCGGCAGTTCCTTCAGGCGCCGACATCGAGCGTGCGGCGGCATTCGCCCGCGAGCCCTTCCTGCTTGACGGCGAGGGGCCGGAGGCGCTGGCGCCGGGGACCGCGCGGCGGCGCGCGCTCGACGCGGCGCTGAAGGAGCTAGGCGAAGGCGCCGAGGACCCCTCGATCCAGTGGCGCCGCGACTTCTCCTTGCTGTTGGGCCTCGAGCGCTTCCTCGCCGACGAACCGCCGAAGCTGCGCGACGGCGCCGAACTGAACCCCCACCAGGTCGACGCCCTCTCCGGCACGCTCGCCGAGTTGATGGGCCAGCAGCAGTCGGGCGGCGCCGCGGTGGTGGAGAACGGCAATGGCGCTGGAGGTAACGGCGGCGGCAGCGCCCCCGCGGCCGCCGGGGTCGAGGCCGACAGCGCCGAGGAGCTCGACGAGGAGGACGACGAGGTCGCTCCCGACGAGGAGCCGCAGGACTGGGAGGAAGGGCCCGCCGAGGACGACGAGGAGGTCGTCGAGGAGGCCCCCGAGGACCCCGGCGCCGAGCGCCGCTTCTGGTTCGAGCACGCGACCGGGGCCGGCAAGACGGTCGCCGCCGTCGGCTTCGTCGAGGCGACCCGCACCGGCGGGGTGCTGATCCTCACCCACCGCCGCAACCTCGTCGACCAGTTCATCGGCGAGATCTCCGACCGCGGTTACAAGGAGCGCCTGCGACCGCCGCTGCTCGACGGGCGCGACGACCCCGACGGGCCGGTCACGGTCGAGACCTACCAGTGGTTCGTCCGCAACCACAAGAAGATTTCAGACGCTTATTCGATCGTGATCTGCGACGAGGCCCACACCGCGCTGGGCGAGAAAACCAGCGCCTGCATCCGCGACATGCCGGGGCCCGTCTACATCGGCATGACCGCGACCGGGGCGCTGATCGCCCGCCACGTCGCCGACCTCTTCCCGACCCAGACCTCGCGCTTCGACCTCGCCCAGGCGGCACGGCGCGGCGTGATCGCGCCGCTGCGCTGCCTGCGGATCCCGCCCGGTCCCGGGGTGCGGACGATCGCCAAGGTGCCGCTGCGCAAAGGCGAGGTCGATCAGGACTTCGACCAGGAGGAGCTGGCGGCGCTGCTCGACCAGGAGCCGTTCAACGTCGCGATCGCCGACCTCTACCGCTCGCGCTTCCGCAAAGTCCCCGGCGTCGTCTACACCGCCGGCGTCCAGCACGCGAAGAACGTCGCCAAAGCTTTCCGCGACGCCGGCATCAACGCGCAGGCGGTCTCCGGCGAGACGCCGAAGCGCGAGCTGGCCGAGATCCTCGCCGGTTTCGAGCGCGGCACCGTCGACGTCCTCTGCAACGCGATGCTGCTGGCCGAGGGCTGGAACAGCCCGCGGGCGACGATCTGCATGCACCTGGCGCCGACCGCCTCGCGGCGGATCTACCAGCAGCGGGTCGGCCGCGTCACCCGCCGCGCGCCGGGCAAGGAGGCGGGCCTGGTGCTCGACTTCGTCCACCCGGCGACGACCCACGACGAGACGATCGTCACCCTCCATAGCCTGCTCGACCGCGACGTCTACCGCGGCGGCGCGATCGTCGTCGGGCCGGTCCGGCGCGGCCGCGGGCGCAAGGTCCGGGTCGAGCGGCGGATCGTCCCGGTCTCCGACGTCGAGGAGAAGCGGATGGAGGTGCTGGAACGGGAGATCTGGCGGATCGCGGTCGAGAACCTCGACTACCCCGAGCAGCATGCCTGGGCGGCGCTGGCGGGGGCGCGGGTCAACACCCAGGGCTGGCGCCGGGCGCGGGCGATGCTGCAGAACGACCGCACGAAAGAGCTACGGCGTCGCTTCCTGCTGACCTGCGTGCAGCGCAACCGCAACGCGCAGCTGCGGCTGAAAGCGCTGGGGGAGATCGCCGACCTCGGCGACGGGGACGCCTTCGACGACGCGATCGACATCGTCGGCACCTGGAGCCGCGAGGACAAACGGGCGGGGACGAAGACGCTGCTGCAGGCCCTGATCGACAAGCGGATCGGCCGCCGCGACCAGGCCCAGGCCTGGGTCTGGCGCCTCGCCTCCTACACCCGCGAACTGCACGAGGAGTACGCGGTGCAGCGCTGGCCGGAGACCAAGCGCCTGCTGGGCCTGTTGGTCAACTCCTCCGGGCGGGCCCACGGTCGCAACGCGCGGCGGTTGGTGCACGCGGCGCGCAAACAGGACCGCCGCCTGGCGGTGGCGCTGCTGGCTGCCGCGGTCTCGCACACGCCGGAGGGCGAGGAGGTGCTGCGCGGGGCGCGGATGCGGATGGCGCGGAAACCTTCGGCGGTGGCGCGCGAGCTGTTGAAGAACTTCCCCAAAGGCGGCAAGCGGCGGCGCAAGCGCAAACGTGGTGGAGCGGGGGCGCAGAGCGAGAACGGTGGCGCTCCGGAGGCGGCGACGAACGGCGAGGCGCCCGAGCGAGCAGATGGCGGCGCCTCGGCGAAACCGAAACGCCAGCGGCGGCGGCGCAAACCGAAAAGCTCAGAAGCGGGTGAGGTGGACCTCGCCCGCGCCGACGGTGATGCGGTCGCCGCTGGAGGTGACGACGACGAGGTAGCCCCGGTCGTCGACGCCGTCGGCGACGCCTGAGCCGGCCTCCCACTCGACCTCGCGTCCCAGTAGCGCGTCGCGTTCGCGCCAGGTCGCCAAGACTTCGTCGGGTTTCACTCGGGTCCAGTGATCGAGGCGTTGGCTGAGGACTTCGGCTGCCGCCGAGGGGGCGGAGGGAGGGGGTCCGGCGGACAACAGCGGGGAGGGTCCGGCGGACCCCCTCCCTCCGCCCTTGTGACCGGGGTCGAATAGCGAGATGGCCGTATCGCGGAGCTCAGGCGGGAACTCCTCTATTGAGATGAAGAGGTTCAGGCCGATGCCGATTACTGCCCAGCCGTCTTGGGGACGGGCCTCGATTAAGACTCCGGCCAGCTTGCGGCCGTCGACGTGGATGTCGTTTGGCCACTTGACCTTGCACTCGAGGTTGGGGTTCAGCTGCTCGGCGGCCTCGCAGACGGCGAGGGGGACGGCTAGTGGGAGCATCATGTGGCGCTCCTCGAGCGGGCGGATGATGGCGGAGTAGAGGAGGGCTTTGTTTGGGGGGGCGGTCCAGGTGTGGCCTCGGCGGCCGCGGCCGGCGGTTTGCTCCGCAGCAGTGACGACGGTGCCGTGAGAGGCGCCCGCGGCAGCGAGCTCGCGGGCGCGGGAGTTCGTGGAGTCGGTGCGGGTGAAGTGGCGGTGCGGGACTCCGAAAGAGGCGATGTCGACTTTGTAAGGCATAGCCGTACAAAAGCGACACGCGCTACGTCGAGGCGTCGGCCAGCAAGGCGTCGAGGAGGCCGTCGATGTCGTGGCGCTCCGCCTCTACCGCTACCTCTAGGCCGGCGGCGCGGGCGGTCTCGCTGGTGACCGGGCCGATCGAGACCACGCGGGCGCCTTTCGGAAAGCGGTCGCCTAGGGCTTCGACGAGGTTGGTCACGGTCGAGGAAGAGGTGAAGGTGACGTAGTCGGCCTCCTCCGCTCGCTCGACCTCGGACTCGTCCGGCTGCTCGCGGACCGTCTCGTAGAGAGGGACGACGTCTACTTCGGCGCCGCGCTCGCGCAGGGCATCCGGCAGCACGTCGCGGGCCTCGGCGGCGCGGGCGACGAGGACTCGCTTGCCCTCGACCTCGGTCTCGGCGAGCGCTTCGACCAAGGCCTCGGCGACGAAGCGCTCGGGAACCACGTCGGCGACGATGCCGTGCTGGGCCAGGGCGCGGGCGGTACCGGGGCCGATTGCGGCGAGGGTGGCGCCGGCAAGAGCGCGGGCGTCCCGGTCGGCCTCCTGCATCGCCTCGAAGAGGAGGTGGGCTCCGTTGGGGCTGGTCAGGCAGACGAGCGAGTAGTCACCAAGTCGCGCGACCGCGTCGCGTACCTCCTGCGCCGCGATCCGCGGCTCGATCCGGATCGCCGGCAGCTCGACCACGTCGGCTCCCAGCTCGCGCAGGGTGCGGGCGAAGCCGCTGGCCTGGGCGCGGGCGCGGGTGACGACCACACGGCGGCCGTGGAGCGGCCGGCGCTCGAGCCAGCCGAGCTGCTCGCGGCGGTGCGCGACTTGCCCGACGACGATCAGCGCCGGCGCCTTCACCTGCTCGCGCTCGACCGTCTCGGCGATCGAGCCAAGCGTTGCCGTGACAGTTCGCTGTCCCGCCATCGTTCCGCGTTCGATCGCTGCCGCCGGCTCCTCGGGATCGCGGCCGGCTGCGATCAGCGCCGCCACGTTCTCACCCAGCCGTTTCACCCCCATGTAGAAGACGAGGGTGCCGGGGAAGCGGGCGAGCGCCTCCCAGTCGAGCGCGCTCTGGGTCTTCTCCGGATCCTCGTGGCCGGTGACGAAGGCGACGGCGGAGGCGTCGTCGCGGTGGGTGACGGGGATGCCGGCGTAGGCGGTGGCGGCGACGCCGGCGGTGATCCCGGGCACGACCTCGAACTCGACCCCGGCCTCGCGCAGCGCTTCTCCCTCCTCGCCGCCGCGCCCGAAGACGAAGGGATCGCCGCCCTTGAGGCGGACGACGCTCTTGCCTGCGCGAGCGGCGTCGATCAGCCGCTGGCCGATCTCATCCTGGGGTACCGAAGGCACTCCCGGCTGCTTGCCCACGTAGACGAGCTCGGCCTCGGGACGGGCAGCGGCGAGGGCCCCGGGCGGGATCAGGCGGTCGTAGAAGATCGCGTCGGCGATCGCGATCAGCTCCAGCGAGCGGACGCTCATCAGCCCGGGGTCGCCCGGCCCGGCGCCGACCAGGTAGACGCGCCCTGCTCCCGAGCTCACATCTCCTCCGCGCGGTCGAGGATCTCGCGGGCGCCGGCCCCGAGTAGCCGCTGGGTCAGTTCCGCCCCGGCTAGCGCCGGCTCTTCGGCTCGACCTTCGAGGCGGTCGCGGATCCACTCGCTGCCGTCGGGAAGGCCGACGAAGGCGTCGATCACGAGCGTCTCGCCGGCGACCCTGGCATGCACTCCCAGCGGCGTGTTGCAGGTCGCCTGCAGCAGCGCCACCACCGTCCGCTCGGCGGTCAGCTCCCGCATCGCCTTCAAGTCGTTGACGGCAGCGGCGGCGTCGCCGGCTGAGGCATCCTCGGCGCGCACCTGCAGCGCCAGCGCTCCCTGCCCGGCCGCCGGGCACATCTGCTCAATTGGCAGTGCGAAGCCGATCTCGTCCTCACGGCCGAGCCGCCGCAGGCCGGCGGCGGCAAGGACGATCGCGTCGAGCTCCCCCTCCGCCAGCTTGCGCAGCCGGGTGTCGACGTTGCCATGCAGCTCCTCGATCCGCAGGTCCGGCCGCGTCGCCAGCAGCTGCGCCCGGCGCCGCAGGCTCGCAGTGCCTACCCGCGTCCCTTCCGGCACCTCGTCGAGGGAGGCGCCGACGCCGATCCAAGCGTCGGCGGGGTCCTCACGCTCCGGCACGCCGGCGATTTCCAGCCCCTCCGGCATCTCGCTCGGCAGGTCCTTCGCGGAGTGGACGCCGAGCTCGGCTTCGCCGGCCAGCAGCGCCCGCTCGACTCCGCGGACGAAGCGCGACTTGTCGCCGGGCTCGCCGTCGGAGCTCGCCTCGACCAGCTCCGCTCCGCCGAGCCGGTCTGCCACCCAGCGCGCCTGGGTCAAGGCGAGGGCGCTGCCCCGCGTCGCGATCCGCATCTCAGCCCTTGCTGCGTTTGTCGCGGCGGAGCTCGGTGACGTTGCCGCGGACTTCGCCCTCCGGCTCGGTCTCGACGTCGAGACCGAAGAGCTCGCGCAGGGCGCTGACGTAGAAGTAGGCCTCGTCGGAGCCGGCCGAGCGGCGGATCCGCAGGGTGGGATCGTGCAGCAGCCGCGAAGCGATCGCCTTCGCCATCGTCTCCAGCCGCTCGCGGTCGGCATCGCTGAGGCTCTCCCAGCGGCCCTCGTTCTCGGCCAGGACGCGGCGCACGATCTCGTCGCCGCGGCCGCGCAGGGCGCTGATCGTCGGCACCACCTCCAGGGAGGCGAGCCAGCGCTCAAAGCGGTCGAGCTCGGCCTCGACGATCCGCTCGGCCCGGGCCGCCTCACCCTCGCGGCCGCCCTGGTTGCGTTCGACGATCTGCTGCACGTCGTCGATGTCGTGGACGGTTACGCCGGCAATCTCGCGGCAGGTGGGCTCGATGTCCCGCGGCACCGCCAGGTCGATCGCCAGCAGCGGCCGCTGCGGCCGCGCTGCCATCACCTGCTCGAGCCCTTCCCGCTCGACGATGTGGTGGGGCGAGTTCGTAGCCGAGACGACGATGTCGGCGCCTGTCAGCTGCTCGGGCAGCTCTTCGAAGCGGACCGCGGTGCCGTCGAAGCGCTGGGCGAGGCCGATCGCGCGGTCGTAGTGGCGGTTGGCGACGAAGACGGTGGCGACGCCGCGGGCGACCAGCGCCTTGGCGACGAGCTCGGCGGTCTCGCCGGCGCCGACGACGAGGACGCGCTTCTCGGAGAGGTCGCCGATCGCCCGCCGCGCCAGCTCGACGGCGACGGAAGGGATCGAGACGCCCTTCTGGCTGATCCCCGTCTCCTCGCGGGCGCGGCCGCCGGTGGAAAGCGCGCCGCGGAAGAGGCGGTTGAGGATCGGCCCGGTCGCGCCCTCGACCAGCGCCAGCTCGTAGGCGCGTTTGACCTGGCCCTGGATCTCGGCCTCGCCGAGGATCATCGAGTCGAGCCCGGCGGTCACCTGCAGCAGGTGGCGGGCGGCCTCGCTCGCACGCAGCGAGTAGAGGTGGCCGAGCAGCTCGGTCGGGCGGATCTCCGCCTGCCTGGTGAGCACTCCGAGCGCGGTCGACTCGGCCTCGACCGGGTCGGAGACGATCAGGTAGAGCTCCGTCCGGTTGCAGGTCGAGATTGCCGCCGCCTCGTGGATCCCGGCTGCGGCGGTCAAATCAGCCAGCGCTCCCACGGCGCGGCCCTCGGTAAGCGAGAGGCGCTCGCGCAGATCGAGCGGCGCGGTCTTGTGGGAGACGCCCAAGGCGAGAAGCTCAGACATCAGTGCCGCCTCCTCCGCTCCCACGAGCCGCCAAAGGCGTCTCGCTCCCGCGTCCGGGGGCGGCCTGGGCCTCCTTCTTCTCCTCGGCGATCGCCGCCACGTCTCTCAGTTCCTTCTCGATCCGCTGCACTTTCGCCGCCATGATCGCGACGTAGACGACGAGCAACACCATGAAGACGACGTAGGCGCCGGCGACGTACTTGCCGGCCTCGTCTAGCGGCAGCGCCGGGGCGGCGAGCGGGAGGAACATCAGCTCACCTCCGGGGCGATCCGCGAGCTGCCGCCGCTGACCGGAGCGTCGAGCGCCCGCCGCAGGCGCTTGACCTGGCCGGAGGCGCTCTTCGCGGTCAGCTCGAACTTGACCAGCGTCGTCCACAGCAGCCCCATCGCGATCAGCGAGCAGAGGAAGGCGAGCATCATCTCGCCGGGCATCCCGCCTTCGGCGGTGGCGAAGGTGCGCGGGTGGACGAGGCTCTGCGCCATCCGCACCGCCATGAAGTTGAGCGGCACGAAGGCGCCGGCGGTGACCGCAAAGACCGAGGCGTAGCGCGCCTGGCGGTCGCGGTCTTCGATCGCGTAGCGGAAGGGGTAGTAGGTCGCGTAGAGGAGGAAGACGATCAGGAAGCTGACCAGGATCGGCTCGTCCCAGACCCACCAGTGCCCCCAGGAGGCCTTCGCCCAGATCGCGCCGGTGATCAGCACGGCGACGCCGAAGATCACCGAGATGTGGATCGACACGTACGAATACGCGTCCCATTTGCGGTCGTCGCTGCGCAGGTGCAGGACCGCGAAGACGCCGCCGGCGATGAACCCGATCAGCGCCACGATCGCCAGCGGCACGTGGAGGTAGAAGATCTTCTGGATGAAGCCCTGGTCGCCGTCGAGCGGCGCGTAGAAGAAGACCAGCGCCAGCGACACGGCGAGCATCGCCACGGTGGCGATCGAGAGGGGCTTGAGTCCTTTGCCGTACATGCGTAAGAAGAGGTGGGGACGGGTGGTTCCCGGTCAGTCCTCGAGCAGGAAGTCGAAGACGGCGTAGCCGACCAGGCCGAAGATCAAATCGTATAGGCCGAGCACCATCAGCCAGGTGCCGAAGCGGTGGTAGGAGGGACCGCCCAGGGCGAGGAGAGGCTCGGTGGCGCCGGTGGCGGCGATCATCAGCGGCACCACCAGGGGCAGCAGGACCAGCGGCACCAGCAGGTCGCGGGCGCGCGAGTTGACCGCCATCGAGGAGATCAGGGTGCCGGTGGCGGCGAGGCCGAGGTCGGCGAGCAGGAGCACGGCGACCAGCGGCCCGAGGCCCGCCGCGTCGTCGAGGAAGAAGATCGCGAAGATCGGCACCGCGACCAGCTCCAGCGCTGCCAGGTAGACGACCAGCGCCGCGACCTTGGCGCCGAAGAGGACGCTGCGGTCGATCGGCGCCAGGCGGATTGCGTCGAAGCCGCCCTCCTCGCGCTCGGCGACGAAGAGGCGGTTGATGCCGAGCACGGCGGCGAAGAGCAGCGTCGCCCAGAGCACCCCGGCCGCGAGGCTGCCGGAGAGGCTGGTGCGGTCGAGTCCGAAGCGGAAGATGACGAAGGTGGTGACGCTGAACAGCGCCATCGCCGGCAGCGACTGCAGGGTTCGCAGCTCCGAGCGCAGGTCCTTCGCGAGGATGGCGGCGAAGGCGGTTCTCGACGAGGTCACGAGACCACCGCTCCCTCGTTGATCCCCAGGCGCAAGACCTGGTCGGCCTCGGGGAGGTGACGCTCGGGGTCATGGGTTACGACGACGCGGGTGCCCGCGTCGGGGCCGATCAGCTCGCGCGCCAGCTCGCGACCCTCGACGTCGAGGTTGGAGTCGGGCTCGTCGAGCAGCAGCAGCTCCGGCTTGTGGAGAACGCAGCGGCAGATCGAGAGCCGCTGGCGCATCCCGGCCGAGAGCTCGGCGACCCGCTCGTCGGCGCGCCGCTCCATTCCCACCGTCCGCAACAGCTCCTCGATCCTTGCCTCAGCGGCAGCGCGATCGACTCCGTGTAGGCGCGCCCCGAAGCGCAGGTTCTCGCGCCCGGAGAGGTCGCGGTAGAGCAGCGGCTCGTGGCCGAGGTAGCCGATCCGGCCGCGCAGCTTCCAGGCCTCGCTCGGCAGCGAGCAGCCGAGCACGCGGACCTCACCGCTGCTCGGGCGCAGCAGCGTCGCCAGTACCCGCAGCAGCGTCGTCTTGCCGGCGCCGTTGGGGCCGAGGACGACGAGCGACTCGCCCGCGGCGAGCTCGAAGCCGACGCCGTCGAGCGCCGGCCGGTCGCCGTAGTCGCGCCGCAGCCCCGTGACGGCGATCGCGGACTCGGCCTTCTGCGCGGGAGCCATCGCTGCGGATTCTGATGCCTCGGCAGCGTCTAAGCTGCCGCCGCCTTCACGCGAGAGGGCGCGACCAGGACAAACAAGGAGGAATGGATGAGGAATCGAGTTACAGCGCTGGCGGCAGCGTTCGCCGTGGCGCTGGCCGTGGCGGTGCCGATGGTGAGCGCCGACGAACCGGGCCAGACGGTGAAGATCAAGTCGACGATCACGATCGGCGCCAGCGGCTACCAGGGCAAGGTCAAAGCCAAGAACCCGAACTGCATCGGCCAGCGGATCGTCGTCCTCAAGCAAAAGGGCCACGGCGTCCTCAGCCGCGTCGAGTCCAAGCCCAACGGCAACTGGAAGGCCGACCTCGAAGAGCTGAACGAAAACATCAAGATCCCGGCCAAGGTCTTCGCCGAAGTGAAGCCGGTGTCGGAGGGAACGGCGGGAACGATCTACAAGTGCCTGGGTGCCGTCTCGAGGACGGTGGAAATCGCCGGCGGCTGAGGCGAGGGCGGCTGGCTAGCGCCGCTTCTGCAGGGTTCGCCGCCCGACCTTCAGCATCGGCGCGGCGGCCTTGCGCAGCGCCTGCGTGCGCATCTCGCCTTTGCCGTAGAGGATCTTCGCCGAGGCCTTCACCGCCTCGCCGAGGGTGCGGTCGTAGGGGTGCCACCAGAAGTCACGGGTCAGCCCCGGCTCCCAGACGTTGGTCTTGATGTTGACGCACTCGTAGAAGCCGAATTTCGAGTGCGAGCGGCCGAGGCCGGAGTCCTTGACCCCGCCCCAGGCGCACTGGCAGGTGCCGTGGCTGAAGGAGTGGTCGTTGATCCAGACCATGCCGGACTCGATCCGCCGCGCGATTCGGGCGCCGCGCTGGCGGTCCTTGGTCCAGACCGAGGCGCCGAGGCCGAACTCGGAGTCGTTGGCGAGGTCGATCGCTTCCTGCTCGGAGTCGACGACGACGATCGGCAGCACCGGCCCGAAGATCTCCTCGTTCATGATCCGCATCTGGTGGGTGACCCCGGTGAGGACGGTGGGGGCGACGAACTTGCCGGAGAGGCCCGGGGGGTCGACGGGGCCGCCGCAGCGCTTGGTCGCGCCGGCGGCGACGGCGTCCTCGATCAGGTCGCAGACGATCTCGTACTGCTCCTCGGAGGTCATCGGCCCGATCTCGGTGTCCCAGTCAAGCTGGTTCCCGACCCGGAGCTTTTCCGTCCCGCGGACGACGCCCTCGATGAAGCGGTCGGCGACGTCGCGCATCACGTAGACGCGCTCGATCCCCGAGCAGGTCTGGCCGGCGTTGGCGAAGCCGCCCCAGAGGGCGCCGGAGACGGCGTTGTCGAGGTCGGCGTCGGAGCAGACGATCATCGGGTCCTTGCCGCCGAGCTCGAGGACGCAGCCCTTGAGGTCGGCGGCGCAGACTTCGCCGACCTTGCGGCCGACCCCGACCGAGCCGGTGAAGAAGATCTTGCCGGCGCTGGAGCGGCAGAGGGCGTCGCCGATGCGGCCGCCGCCGTGGACGACCCGGACCAGGCCCTCCGGCAGGCCGCCCTTCTCGAAGACGTCGCGGATCTTCTCGCCGAGCAGCGGCGTCAGGCTCGCCGGCTTCAGCACCACGCCGTTGCCGGCCATCAGCGCGATCGCGACCTCGCCGAAGGGGATCGACCAGGGGTAGTTCCAGGGCGCGATCACGCCGACGACGCCGAGTGGCTCGTAGCTGAAGCGGGCTTTCTTGGAGAGCGCGAAGGCCTGCGTCATCGCCACCTTCTCGTCGGCGAGGATCTTCGGCCCCGCCTTCGCGCACCAGTGCAGCGCGTCAACCGTCGGCAGCAGCTCCATCGTGTAGGCCTCGGTCAGCGGCTTGCCCTGCTCGGCGCTGAGCAGTTCGGCGATCTCGTCGATGTCGTCGAGCAGCGCGTCGGCAGCGCGCTTCATGTACGCGGCGCGCGTCTTCGCCGGCAGCTCCGCCCAGGCGGGCTGGATCCGGGCGACGTCGTCGACCACGCCCTGCACTTCCTCGGGCACGATCGTCGGCACCGAGCCGACCAGCTCGCCGGTCGCCGGGTTGAACGACTCGAGGGTCGAGGTGGACGGGGCCGTCTGAACTGCCGTTGCGCTCTCCATACTTCGATTCTACGGTGGCCGATCAGCTTTTCGACACGGGCGAGGCCGGCGGGCGGGAACCGCGGCGGCGGGCTGCCGCCGTCGCCGCCGACGCGCCGCTCGCCGTGCGGATGCGCCCGCGGTCGCTGGAGGAGGTGATCGGGCAGGAGCACGTGCTCGGCGAGGGGTCGGCGCTGCGGACGGCGATCGAGAGCGGCCGCCCGCACAGCGCGATCCTCTACGGGCCGCCGGGGGCGGGGAAGACGACGCTGGCGCGGATCGCGGCGGCGGGGGCGCAGGGGGCCTTCGAGGAGGAGTCGGCGGTAAACGCCGGCAAAGCCGAGATCCGCGCGGTGATCGAGCGGGCGCGGGAGCGGCGGCGGGCGAACGGGCGGCCGACGATCCTCTTCCTCGACGAGATCCACCGCTTCAACAAGGCCCAGCAGGACGCGCTGCTGCCGGCGGTCGAGGACGGGACGCTGACGTTGATCGGGGCGACCACCGAGAACCCCTACTTCGAGGTCAACTCGGCGCTGCTCTCGCGCGCCCAGGTCTACGAGCTGCGGCCGCTGGAGCCCGAGCAGCTGGAAGAGCTGCTGCGGCGGGCGCTGAACGACCCCGAGCGGGGGATCGCCGACCCGCCCGAGGTAACGCCTGAGGCGCTGACGATGCTGGCCACGCGCAGCGGCGGCGATGCGAGGGTCGCGCTCGGTGCGCTGGAGCGAGCGGCCGAGCGCGTAGCCGACATCGAGCACAGCGGGGTGGGCTCGAAGTCGGCCGCGGTCGACGTCGCCGCGATCGAAGACGCGCTGCAGCGCAAGGCGATCGATTACGACCGTCAGGGCGACCGCCACTACGACTTCATCTCGGCCTGGATCAAGGCGACCCGCGGCTCCGACGTCGACGCCTCCCTCTACTACCTGGCGGTGATGCTGGAGGGAGGGGAGGACCCCCGCTTCATCGCCCGGCGGATGGTCATCCTCGCTTCCGAGGACGTCGGCAACGCCGACCCGCAGGCACTGCTGATCGCCGACGCGGCGGCGCGGGCGGTCGACCGGGTCGGCCTCCCGGAGTGCGCGCTTAACCTCGCCCAGGCTGCCGTCTATCTTGCCCTCGCTCCGAAGTCCAACGCTTCCCACAAGGGCCTCTCTGCCGCCCGCGCGGAGGTGCGTGCGAATGGCGCCAAGACGCCCCCGGACTACCTGCGCGACGCCCACTACCCCGGCGCTGCCGCCCTCGGCCGCGGTGAGGGCTACCGCTATCCGCACGATCAGCCGGGCGGGGTCAGCGACCAGCCGCTCCTGCCCGAGGAGCTGCAGGACCGCCGCTTCTACGAACCGACCGACCGCGGCTTCGAGGCCGAGCTGGCCACGCGCTCCGCAGGCCTTAGAAAAAAATTAGACAACTCGTAAAGCGGTGGCGCAACTTCCAGTACTGCGGCGGTGTTTTAAGAGCGGCATCCCGAGCTAAGCCAGGGAGAGCCGACAAGCCGGCCCAAAGGCCATGACTGGGGGCCTCCGGCCGGACCTGTTGAACCAACAGGGGGAACGAGGGCGTCGAGTGGACTGGGCTCGACGCCCTCGGCTGCAGTGGGAAGACGCGCGGCCGCCTAATACACAACTGTCCTTGACTAGTACGCCCGAGGGCGCTAGGACTCTCTCAGTACCCAAATCCCGGACGCAATGCGCCCGCGGCAGAACAAGGAGAGTCGAATGAAGCACTTGAAGATGGTCGTCACCGTCGCGATGACCGCGATGGCCGCTTTCGCCGTCCTCGGAGGCAGCAGCGCTTCGGCGACGACACTCGAGGTAGGAGGGGTGCCGAAAAACGAAGCCGTCACCATCGTCGGGAGCCTGGCTTCCGGCAGTTCGTTACTCCTCACCACCACAGACGGCTTCTTCGCCAACACATGCACTGTGTTCGAAATAGCAGGAACTGCCGTCAGCCCCTTCACTGCTACCAAGGTGACCGGTTCAGGCAAAACCTTGAAATTCGGCGGTTGCACCGAAGAACCTGTCACGGCGGACAGAACAGGAACGCTCGTTGGGGAACATATCGCCGGCACCACAAACGCGACAATGTTTTCGGTCGGAGCACAAGTAACAACCCCTTCCCCGTTCGGCACCCTCACCTGCACTACCGCCTCTTCCCCTGGGACCCATCTCGGCCTCCTGAAAGGGTCCGCCACCGGGCACGCGACGCTGTACATCAACGCCGTGATCAATTGCGGCTTCTTCCTGCCGTCGGCAAAAATGGCAGGCACCGCGACCGTTACATCTCCGACAGGAGTTGGCGCCACGGCGTAGCAGCTTTTCAAGCCGGAATCGTGAGGCCGGAGCCGCCCTCTTAAGAGGGCGGCTTTTTCCATCCCCTATCGTGGGCTTGTGCCTGAGAACCAGCCTGAGCGGCTCCGCCTCGGCGGCATGGCCCTACGCAACGGGCTGCTGATCCACGGCCCGACCCACTGGGCGGCGGCGGTTCGCAAGCCCGACGGCGGCATCGAAGTCGCCTCCGAGCGCAAGCCGGAGCTGGCGCCGGAGCTGGTGGCGAAGCTGCCGGGCCTGCGCGGGCCGGTGAAACTGGCTGAGGCGATGCTGGTGGTGCCGCTGGCGCGCCGGCGGCTGCCCTCGGCACGAGTGCCGTTCGAGGACGCGCGGGTGCTGGCCGCGGCCGCGGCGACGATCGCCGCCACCTCGATCCTGCGCAAGCGCACCCCGGCGACGGCGCTCCGCGAGGGCCTCGTGCAGGCAATCGGAGCGGTGCCGGCGCTGGTGGCATTGGCCGATCGCGACCTCGCCGCCTACCACGGCGCCGAGCACAAGACGATCGCCGCCTACGAGCGGGGGATCGAGGACGCCGCCTCGGTGCCCAAAGAGCACGACCGCTGCGGCTCTAACCTGATCGTCCCGATGATGCTGCTCTCCGCCGGCGGCACGGTCCTGCTGGAGCGGCTGGTCGAGAAGCCGAGCAACGCCGCCCGCGCCGGTGTCGCCCTCGGCGGCGCCTCGGTCGCGGTCGAGATGTTCGCCTGGAGCGATCGCCACCACGGCGACCAGCTGGCCGAGGCCTTCCACGCCCCCGGACGCGAGATCCAGCGCCACTGGGCGACGAAGGAGCCGACGCCCGAGCAGCTCGAGGTCGCAGGCGCGGCATTGGAGGAGATCCTCCGGGCCGAGGCCGCATAGACTCCCGCTTCGTGTTCGGCCGTATCGACCACATCGGAGTCGCCGTCGAGGACATCGACGCCGCGATAGAGCTCTACGAAGGCAGCTTCGAGATGGAGCTCGCCCACCGCGAGACGGTGGAGTCGCAGGGGGTCGAGGCGGTCCTGCTCGACGTCGGCGACGGCCACGTCGAGCTGCTGGCGCCGCTCGGCCCCGACACGCCCGTCGGCAAGTACATGGCCAAGAACGGCGCCGGCCTCCATCACGTCGCCTACGCGGTCGACGACATCGACGCCACCCTGGAGAAGCTCGCCGCCGCCGGGCTGCGGCTGATCGACTCCGAGGCCCGGGTCGGCATCCGCGGCAGCCGCGTCGCCTTCCTCCACCCCCGCTTGACCGGCGGGGTCCTGACCGAGATCGTCGAACCCGCAGGAGGGCACTGATGGCAGACGCACAGCGAGTCGAGATCGGCTTCGAGGGTGGGCAGGTGATCTCCACCCGCCTCTCCGACCAAGACGTGAAAGACCTGCGGGCACGCCTCGAGCAGGGCGGTTGGTACGACCTTCCGACCGAGGAGGGGACGATCGCCCTCTACCTCGGCAAAGTTCAGTTCCTCCGGGTCGAGTCGAACGAGCATCGGGTCGGCTTCGGCCTCGGCGCCTAGCTCGGGCCGATGAGAGCACGGCACCTGCTGGGCGCGGCCGCCGCCGCGACCCTGGGCGCTGCGCTCTGGTGGCGCAAGAACCCCTCCGCCTGTCCCTACGGCCAGCGCTTCTGGGTCGAAGCCCCGCATCCGTTCATCACCAGGGACCGCCTGCGGGAAGTCCTGCGCCCGCAGCCCGGCGAGCGCCTGGTCGAGCTCGGCGTCGGCACCGGCTACTACAGCTGCGAGCTGGCCGAATGGGTAGCGCCCGAGGGAACGCTGGAGCTGTTCGACCTCCAGCAGAAGTTCCTCGACCACACCATGCAAGCCGCCGCCGCGCGCGGCCTCACCAACCTCGTCGCAACCCAGGGCGATGCGACCCGGCTTCCCTACGAGGACGCCTCGATCGACGCCGTGATCCTCACCGCGGTTCTCGGCGAGATCCCGGATCGTGCAGCCGCCCTCCGCGAGATTCGTCGCGTCCTCAAAGCGGACGGCCGCCTCGTGGTCGGGGAGCTTTTCGGCGACCCGCACTTCACTTCCCGCGGCAGCCTCCAGCGGCTCGGAGCCGAGGCCGGTCTCCGGCTGATCGAGGTCTCCGGGCCCGCCTTCGGCTACTTCGCGCGGCTCGAGCCGAGCTGAAAGACGCTGCGGGCGCGCTCGGTCCGCAGCGCCGTCCGCGCGGCGTTGCCGCCGGGGCCGCCGTGGAGGCCGCCGCCCGGATGGGCTGAAGACGAGGCGAGGTAGAGACCGCGCACCGGCGTGGTCGGCCGGCCGAACCCCGGGTAGGGCCGGAAGATCGCCTGCTGGTAGAGCATCGCGGTGCCGCCGTTGATCGCGCCGCCGACCAGGTTGCGGTTGTGGCGCTCGAGGTCGACCGGGGTCTGGATGTGGCGTTTGATGATCAGGCGGCGGAAGCCTGGAGCGAGGCGCTCCACCTGCTCCTCCATCCGATCGGCGAAGCGCTCCGCCTCCTCCTCGCTGTCCCAGTCCCCCCGCAGCTCCCCGGCGGCGTCGCGGATCGGGCTCTGTGGGACGTGGGTGTAGGCCCAGGCGGTCTCGGCTCCCTCCGGGTGTCGAGAAGGGTCGACCATCGAGTACTGGCCGAGGACGAGGAAGGGCTCGTCGGGGATCGCCCGCTCGGCGAGCTGGACGGTCGCCCGGGTCAGCCCGCCGATGCCCTCGGCGACGTGGACGGTGCTCGCCCGCCGCGCCGCCTCCGCGGTCCAGGGGATCGGTTCACGCAGGGCCCAGTTGAGCTTGAAGGTCGAGTTGTCGTACTGGTAGCGGCGCAGGTCGTCGCGCACCCGGTCGGGCACCGCCTCCTCGGGCAGCATCTTCAGCATCAGCGCCGGCGCACCGCAGTCGGCGAGGATCGCCCGCTTGGGCTCGAAGCGGCGGCCGTCGGCGGCGATCGCCGCGCGGGCTCGCCGCCCCCGCACTTCGATCCGCTCGATCGGCGTGTCGCAGAGGACCTCGCCGCCTTTTGCCTCCAGCCGCCGCACCAGCGCCGCGGTGATGTTGCCCGCGCCGCCCTCGGCGACCGGGTAGCCGTGCTGCTGGCCGAGCCCGCAGAGGACCCAGCCGAAGAGGCCGCCGCCGGAGCTGTCGGGGGTGAGGTCGGCGTGGAGGGCGTTGCCGGCGATCAGCCAGCCGCCCCCCTCGCCTCTGAAGTCCTCCTCGGCCATCCGCCGCGCCGGCAGCAGCGAGAAGCGGGCGAAGTCGGCGAGGCCGCGCGGGCCGAGTGCGCTCAGCATCCCGAGGCCGGGACGGATCGGCGGCATCGGCGTCAGCAGCGCGCCGACCAGGTGGGGGCCGGCCTCGCGCCAGAGCCCGAAGAGGCGCCGCCAGGCATCGCCGTCGCCGGGAGCGAAGGCGTCAAGTGAGTCGCAGGTCTCGTCCAAGTCCATCGAGAGCAGCGCGCAGCGGCCGTCGGCGCTCGGGTGGGCGACGACCCCCTGCGCGCTCAGCCAGTTCAGCCCGTAGGACTCCAGCTCCAGTGGCTTGATGTAGCGGGAAGCGAGGGTGAGGGGATAGAAGGCGCTGTAGAGGTCGTGGACGAAGCCGGGCTCGGTCACTTCGCCGCTGCGGACGGCGCCGCCGGGTTCGGGCTGCTCCTCGCAGACCACTACCTCCCAGCCGGCGTCGGCGAGGTGGTTGGCGGCGATCAGGCCGTTTGGTCCCGCCCCGATGACGACGGCGTCAAGGCTCACCCGAGCCCTATACCCGGGCCGTTCATCCTCAGCCTCGCCCGATCGTCCGCAGCATCCCGTCCCAGGCGCCGAGCGCCTTCGTCGCCACGCTCGCCCGGCCGCCGAAGCCGCCGTCGATCTGACCCTGCCCCTTCGACTCGCTGAGGCCGCCCGCGCCGGCCGGCCGGTCGCCCGCGGTGTGCTCGAGCCGCGCCAGCGCCCGCATCGCTCGCCGTCCCAGGCTGCCGAAGTGAGAGTAGAAGGCGACCTGGCTGCGGGCGAAGCCACCGACGGTGAGCTCGTTGCGCGGGTGGCGCACGACCGCGAGCACCGCTTCGGCGATCGCCTCGGCCGAGTAGAGCGTCGGGCTCGGGGGCGACGGCGGCAGCAGCCCGGTCGAGCTTTCGAGATTGCTCCAGAGCGGCGTGTCGACCGCCCCCGGGTTGACGAGCGCGAGCGTCACCGAGGAGCCGCTCTCCTCGAGCTCGACCCGCACCGTCTCCATGAAGCCGACGAGCCCGTGCTTGGAGGCGGTGTAGGCGGCCATGCCGGGCAGCGGCATGTGGGCGGCAATCGAGCCGATCGTGACCACGGCACCGCGGGAGCGCTCGAGATGGGGGAGGGCGGCGCGGATCGTGTCGACGGTGCCGCCGAGGACGGTCTCGACGGTCGCGTCGAAGTCCTCGGGCTCGGTCTCGACGAAGCGGCCGAAGGAGAGGCCGACGGCGGCGGTGATGACCACGTCGAGGCCGCCCAACTGCCGCGCCGCCTCGTCAACCGCGGCGGTGAGCGCCTCGCGATTCGTAACGTCAGCGGTAACCGTGACCGCCTCGGCTCCGCTTCCCTCGGCGAGCTTGCGCTTCGCTGCCGCCAAGCCGAGCTCGTTGCGGGCGAGCAGAGCCACCTCGGCCCCCTCTTCCGCCAGCGCTTGGGCGACGGCGAGACCGATGCCGCTGCTGCCACCGGTGATGAGGACGCGCTGGTTGGCGATCTCGCGGTGGCGGATGCGTTCGCCCTCCGGCGCTCCCTCGACCAGCCGCTTCAGCCGCGATAGCGCCTCGGCGTTGCGGACCCGCAGGGCAGTGTCGGCGAGGGGGTTGCCGGCGACGAGGGAGGTGAGCCGATCGCCAGGGTGCTCCTCCATCAACAGCTCGGTGCCGCCGGCGCTCTCGCTGAGGTCGACCTCGATCGTCGCCGTCCCCAGCGGCCGCGCCTTCGCCTTCAGCACAATCCGGTTCGGCGGATCGAGCTCCACCACCTCGGTGTGGTCCTTGACGCTCAGCGGCCAGGTGCCGACTTTGTGGTGGAAGCGGGATCCGACCTCTGGAAAGTTCTCGTCGTGGTCGCGCACCCCGGCGGCGCCGACCACCCATTCGGGATAGCAGTAGGGATTGGAGAGGACGGCGAAGACCTTCTCTGGCGCCGCGTCGATGTGGACTCGGTTACGCGCCATTTCCGTCCTCCGCCAGCGCCATCACTCCGTCCTCGGCGCCGTCGCCATCGCGGAAGAAGTCCCAAAGCTCGACCCGGTTGCCGGCCGGGTCGAAGAAGTATGCGGAGCGGTCGCCGCCCTCGTGCTCGATCGGCCCCTCGACCTCGACGCCGCGTTGGCGCAACTGCCCGCTCAACTGTTCGAGGCCGTTGGCACCGACAGAGAGGGCGAAGTGGACGTGGCTGCCGCCGCGGTCGGAGTACTCCTTCTCGCCCGGCGACCAGATGCCGAGCCGGCAGTGCTCGCCGGCCCGCAGCCAGATCCGATCCTCCTCTTCGGCCAGCAGCCGCTTCAGTCCCAGCTCTTCGTAGAAACCCTGGAGACGATCGACGTCGTCGGTCTCCAGGACCAGCTCGCAGATTCCAGTGATGCTCATGGTCTTAACTTCCCTTTCGTGGTTCGTTGAAGCGCTCTCTTAATGAAGCGAGCAGCCGCGCGGTGATCGCGCTGGAGAGCCGCAGCTGGTTCTCCGCCCGCGGCGGCGCCAGCTGCTCCAGGTAGGCGCGCGAGCGCTCGGCGACCTCTGGCGCCAGCGGCGCGGCGAGTGCGGCGGCGGCCTCGGCCGCTTCCCGCACCACCGCCGGCTCGACGCTCAGCAGCAGTTCGAACTCCCGCTCGGGATCGCCCGGCGCAGATCGCCCCGGCGGCTCCCAGGCGACCATGCAGGCACCGTGCTCGGGGGCCTCGCAGATCAGCGCCCACTCGCGGGAGACCGGATGGGCGCGGCCGATCGGCAGCTCCGTCGGCGCTCCCGGCCGCTGGCACACTGCCGCGAAGTCGGCGAAGACGAAGGCGCACTCGGCCCCCTGGGAGAACTCGCGCCAGCGCGCCTCGCTCTGGCGGTAGAAGCGCTCGCGCTGGAAGGAGCCGATCAGCAGTGCCCGCTCCGCGCGGGCCGCGCTCTCCTCCTCGATCGCGTGGGCGAGCGGGGTCAGGTGGCGCTTGCGGATCGTCATCGGCTGCAGGTCAGGCCGGCGCTCCCGCAGCTGCGCGTAGAGCGACGGAGCGCGGGAGGGTGCGAGGCGGGCGCGTTCGATTGCCACCGGCAGGGCGATGCCGCGTTCGCGCTCGGTGATGACGCGGAGGATGCGCTCGACTTCCTCGGAGGCGTAGCGGCGGTGGCCACTCGGCTCGCGCTGCGGTTGCGGGAAGTCGTAGCGCCGCTCCCAGGCGCGCAGGGTCGACTCGGTGAGGCCGGTGGCCCGGACGACGTCGCCGATGCTGAGGGGGTTGTCATTGATCCTGGACACCATGTTCAGGTTTACCTGTACAGGCAGATGGATACCCGTTGGGAGAAAGGCCAATCAACGAGGAGGCAAGAGATGTCAACGATCGAGGAGTCGATGGAGATCAATGCGCCGCTGCGCGCGGTCTACGACCAGTGGACCCAGTTCGAGGAGTTCCCCCGCTTCATGGAGGGGGTCGAAGAGATCCGCCAGATCGACGACACCCACCTCCACTGGGTAGCCGAGTTCGGCGGCTCACGCCACGAGTGGGACGCCGAGATCACCGAGCAGAAGCCCGACGAGCGGGTCGCCTGGCGCAACACCGACGGCAAGGACAACGCCGGCGTCGTCACCTTCCACCGGATCGACGAGACACCACCCGGGTGATGGTGCAGATGGACTTCGTCCCTGAGGGGATCAAGGAGAAGATCGGCGATGCCCTTGGTGCCGCCGACCGGCGCGTCCGCGGCGATCTCGAGCGCTTCAAAGAGCTGGTCGAGGCGAACGGGGCAAGCGGCGGCTGGCGCGGCGAAGTCAAACGGCCCGATGAGGTCTAGGTCCCCCGCAAGATCGGACAAATTCCAGCAGTTGAGAAGGCTGTTTCGGTGTAGGTTCGTTTGATCAACACTCTGGATGAGCATCGTCGCGGGAACGACGACGGCTGGGAGTGGGGTGAGGCGCACAGGGTCTGTCTTCGGCTGGCCTATCGCTACGCGAGCAATCCGAGCGAAGCCGAGGACATAGCTCAGGATGCCCTGCTCCGCGCCTGGCGTCGCCGCTCGACCCTGCGCGACGCCGACCGCCGCAACCAGTGGCTGGCGGCGATCGTCCGCAACGAGGCCTTCCGCCAACACGCCCGGGTGCGACCGGATCCGACGGCGACGATCGAGTTCCGGGAGGGAGAAGAAGACGAGCGGGTGCTGGCGGCAGTCGAGCTCGCCGACCTCCACGCGGCGTTGCAGGGGCTGAGCGAACGCGATCGCCGGCTGCTGGAGATGCGCTACGAGGAAGACCTGACCCAATCGACGATCGCCAGCCGGCTCGGGATCCCCGAGGGGACGGTGAAGGTGCGGCTGCACCGGGCGCGGGCGAAACTGCGCCTGCTGTACGCGGGGGCGACCGTCGCCACCTGAAGTTCGGACCGCTGTACAAGGACGGCCGCGGTCGCCGCGACGAACATCTCGTCATGAAGACGGCGCTGCGCCGCATCCTCACCCTCGGCGGCCACGAGTTCAGCTCGCGCCCGCCGGACCGGGCGGTCTGCGAGCTGCTGTTGCGACTGGCGGGCGAGCGCGGCGGCGAGCGGCCGCGAATCTGCATCCTGCCGACCGCGAGCGGCGACACCTCCGAGCAGGTCGCCAGCTTCTACTCGGCCTTCGGCGAGCGCTCCTGTGAGCCCTCCGATGTCTCTCTCTTCCGTCTCGGGCGGCGGCCGATGGCCCTGCGCGACCACCTCCTCTCCCAGGATCTGGTGTATGTCGGCGGCGGCAGCATGGTCAACCTGTTGGCGGTCTGGGAGGCACATGACATCGCCTCGATCCTCAGTCTCGCCTGGCGCCAGGGGACCGTCCTCGCCGGCCAGAGCGCCGGCGCGATGTGCTGGTTCGAAGCGGGGGTCACCAAGTCCTCCGGCAAGCCGCGGGCGGCAGCCGGGCTCGCCCTCCTCGGCGGCAGCCTCTGCGTCCACTACAACAACGAGCCCGAGCGCCGCGCCGCCTACCTTGAGGCCGTCGCCGCCGGGATGCCGAGCGGCTACGGCCTCGACGACTACGCCGGCCTGCTCTGGGAGGGCGAAGGCTCACCCTCCGCCCTTACCGCCCGCCGCGGCGCCCGCGCCTACCGCGTCAGCAATCGCGAAGGCGAGGTCACCGAGTCCCCGCTCCCCGCCAGGTTCCTACCGGCGCCGGCCCCGGCCGCCCTGCGCGAAGACATCGCCGAGTTCCGCCGGATCAGGACGATGCGCAAACGCGCCGGCTGGCTCGGCTGAAGTTCCAGTTTCGCCACATTTCCGCCCCTGGAAATTTACGTTCTGCGCGCAACGCGTTGCAACTTACTGTCTACAGTTGCCATTATGGAGGCACTGAAGATGGAGACGCCGATGACCGAATGGAACAACGACCGCCTCGACGAACTGAATGAGCGGATGAAAGACGGCTTCGCAGAGGTCGACAAGCGCTTTGAGAAGGTCGACGAGCGCTTCGTCCGCCTCGAAGGCGAGATGAAGGAAGGCTTCGCGCGGGTAGACCGGCGCTTTGAGCAGGTCGCCTCGAAGGAGGAAATGGGCGAAGTGAGGGTGGAGCTGGTCCGGCTCAATGAAAGGTTCGACCGTTTCCTACACGCGATGGCCGTGTCGGCGGTGGGATTTGCGGGAGCGCTTCTCGCCACCCTTGTCGGGCTCCTGGTTCTGTAGGCCTTGGCCCTACTCTCCTGCCGCCGGCGGAGCCGTCGGGTCGCTGCCCTCCTCGCCGAGTTTCTCGCGGGCGATGTAGTCCTCGGCGAGCAGGAGGTTGTCGCGGGAGCGCTCGACGACGTTGAGGAGGTCGCCCATCAGCGCCACCTCCTCGACCTGCTCCTTGACGAACCACTGCAGGAACTGCTCGGCGCGGTAGTCCTTCAGGTCGCGGGCGAGCTCGAAGAGGGCGAAGATCTCGTCGCTGACCCGCTGCTCTTGCTGGAGTGCCATCCGCACTGGGTCGCTGCCGGTGGCGTAGGTCGTCTCCTGGGACTTGATGTCGGGGATGTGGACCGACTCGCCGACGTCGAGCAGATAGCGGATCATCATCATCGCGTGCTCGCGCTCCTCCAGCGCCTGCCGGTAGAAGAAGGCCGCCAGGCGGGGCAGGGTTTCGGCGTCGTAGTAGACGGCCGCGGCCACGTACTGCTGCGAGGCGGCGAACTCGTTCGAGATCTGCTCGTTGAGGGCGTCGGCGAAAGACTTGTCGGGCATGGCGGCTCCTTAGCGCTGGCGGGCGGGCGCGGCCCAACGTAGCCGAAAGCGGGAATTCGGTTAGCCGAAGTGGAGCTTCGGCTTCCCTAAAGCTTCCAACGAAAGCCGAGCTCCTCGATCGCCGGCTCCAGAGGGCTGGACGGCAACCCCGGCTTCGTCGCTTGCTCGGGGTCGTTGTAGCCGCCTGGGGCGACGTCGTTGGGGGTGTCGGGGTGGAAGATCGAGGCGAGGTACTGAATCTGGCCACGGCCCTGGCCAAGCTCGGTCTGGCCGCCCCCGTAGGCACCGATCCCGCGCTCCTCGCAGTAGTCGTAGGCGGCGAAGAGGTTGCGGATCGGACCGAAGCGCGACGGCTTGACGTTGACCGTCTTCGGTGGCGACCACGGCATCGCCTCGATGTCGGCGATTGAGTGGATCGGCGCGTCCCAAGTCACCCGCTCAGACGCCGGCTCGAGCACCGGCCGCGTCTCCTCGTTCACGTCCGGATCCTCCAGCCAGGCTTTTGGAAAGGACTCGATCAGCTTCGCGTAGAGCTCGGGGTCAGTCTCGACGTCGACCGGCGTCCCTTTGTAGAAGCCCTTGAGGTCGATCGAGTCGACGGCGCCGGTCTCGACCAGCGCCGCGATCAGCTCGTCGTCCCAGTCATTGGTCGCGTCGAGCTTGAAGCGCAGCGTCGGGTAAACGTCAAGCCGCGCCCGCAGCGGCTCAATCGAGGAGCGGGCACCCTCTTCCCAGCTGGCCAGGCGCATCGAGTTGACGAAGTTCACCGGCTGTGGGTCGCGGCCGAGCGCGGCGGCGAGGTTGGTCCCCGCCTGGCGCAGCGCCAAGTCGAGCGCCGCCGACTCAAAGGCCCAGCGGCGGTAGTCGCGGGAGACGTCTCCGCGCTCCGGCAGCCCGGCCGGAAAGAGGTCGACGCTGTCGAGATGGTCCGAGAACTCGGCGAAGCTGAACCTGCCGGCGAGCTCATCCGGGGGCCCATGGCTCTGCTGCCCGACGTGATCGACCGCGTCGTAAACGACGTCCTCGCCGATCCCTTCCTCGCCACCACCGCGCAACCTGACGATCGTCGTCAGCCGTTCAAACGACCCCATCGAAATTTCGAGCCCCTCGAACTCACAGCTCTCAATCTGAAGCGGCAACCCCGCGATTGCATCGAAGCTGGACACACCCCGCAGCGTAAAGGAGCCGGGTGAGGGGGTCGCCGGGCCCTCCCCGCTGTTGCCCGCCGACCCCCTCACCCGGCTCCCTCAGCGCGTAACGCGAAGGGTCTTCAGCTCACGGTCGCTGCCACCGCGCACGTAGCCGCCATGCGCCACGCTTTCGCGGATGAAGTCGAGCGTCTCCGGCGTCAGCCGCTCGCCGGGGAGGACGTTGGGGATCCCCGGCGGGTAGGCGGCCAACCCCTCGGCGGCGATACGACCGGCGGCGGCGTCGAAGGGGATCACCTCCTGCGGGCCGAGGAAGGCTTCGCGCGGGGTCAGCACTAGCTCGCCCCAAGGCGGCGCCGGCGCCAGCTTCTCATCCGGTGCCCCCGGCGTTTCCTCCAGCTCGGCAACCGCCATCCGCAGCCCCTCGACCAGCCGGTCGCCTGCCGCCTCCGGGTCCTCGCCGACGCCAAAGATCGCGACGACGACGTTGCCGGAGTAGAGCTCGAGGTCGAGGTTGGCGGTGTGGAAGGCGGCTTTCCAGAGGCGCTGGGCGCTCGACCCGGTCCCGCGGACGTCGATCCCGAGCCGCAGCGGGTCCCAGCCGGCGACGCCGGGATGGCCGACCAGCCGCTCGTCGAGCACGTCGAGGCCGGGGATCTCGCGGATCCGCTCGCGCGTCCTTGCGATCGCCGCCAGCGCCTTGCCCAGCAGCTCCTCGCCGTGCACGTACATCTGCCGCCGCTGTGCGTCGAGCGAGCCGGAGAGCAGCCCGCTGGGGCTGGTCGTCTCGACCAGGCTGACGCAGCGGTCGACGATCGCAGCGTCGATGCGGCCGCCCTTGCCGAGGTGGAGCATCGCCGCCTGGGTCAAGGCGCCAACGATCTTGTGGGTCGAGGAGGTGACGAGGTCGGCACCGGAGGCGAGCGCGTCGGTCGGCAGCTCGGGGTTGAAGTGGAGGTGCGCGCCCCACGCCTCGTCGGCCACCAGCGGCACGCCGCGCGAGTGCGCCACTTCGGCCAGCGCGCCGACGTCGGCGCAGGCGCCGAAGTAGGTGGGGGAGACGACCATCGCCGCCACCGCGCCGGGGGTTTCGTCGAGCGCCGCCGCCAGCGAGTCGGGAGTCAGGCCATGTGCGATCCCCAGCTCCGGGTCGAGCTCGGGGGCGACGAAAGTCGGCCGCATCCCGCTTAAGACCATCCCGTCGATCACCGAGGAGTGGACGTTGCGCTGGATCACGACCCGGTTGCCGAGGTGAGCGAGCGCCATGCAGGTCGCGTGGTTGCCTTGCGAGGCGCCGTTGGTCAGGAACCAGGAGCGGGCGGCGCCCCAGGCTTCGGCGGCGAGGTCCTGCGCCTGCTGGAACGGGGTCGGTTCGGGGCCGATGTCGACGCCTTCGGTGACCGAAGGGATGTCGTTGCGCAGCCCCACCTTGCCGACCAGCTCGCTCATCGCCGGGTCGGCGCCGAGGCCCCCCTTGTGGCCGGGGACCTGGAAGCGCCCCGTCTCGAGCTCCGCATAGGCCAGCAGGGCGTCGACGTAGGGCGTCGAGTCCTGACCAGAATCGGACATCGAGCCGAGTCTACGGGTCGGCTGGTTCGGCCTTGTACTGGGCCTTGGACAATCTCGCGGCCGATCTTTGGACAGTTCCGAGACCGCCCGTCCTGGAGAATCGGGGGATGCGCCACACGCGCCTTGGCTACTGGATCGAGGAGGCGGGCACGGCCGAGCCGCGTCCTCCGCTCGCCGGCGAGCACGAGGCCGACGTCCTCGTCGTCGGCGGCGGCTACACCGGGATGTGGACCGCCTGGTACGCGCGGCAGCTGCAACCGGAGGCGCGGATCGTCCTGCTCGAGGCCGAGGAGGTCTGCGGCCGCGGGCCGAGTGGCCGCAACGGCGGCTTCTGCAACGCGCTGTGGTTCTCACTTGCCTCGATGCGCGACCGTTGGGGAGCCGAGGGAGCACTGGCGACCGCGCACGCGGCGCAGGCGGCCGTCGACCGAATCGAGCGCTTCTGCGAGGAGCACGAGGTCGACGCCTGGGTCCGGCCCGCCGGCTACGTCCAGGTCTCAACCGCACCCGCGCACGACTGCAGCTGGCTCGACGCGGTCGAGGCCTGCCGGGAGCTCGGGGTGCCGGAGATGCTGCGGCCGCTGAGCCGCCACGAGGTCGCCGCGCGCTGCAAGTCGCCGGCCTTCCGCGGCGGTGTCGTCTCGCCGACCTCGGCGACGGTGCAGCCGGCGCGGCTCGCCCTCGGCCTGCGCGAGCAGCTGATCGGCGCGGGGGTGGAGATCTTCGAGTCCTCACCGGTGCGTTCGTTCCGAGAAGCAGGCGACGGTATTGAGGTCCGCACCGACGCCGGCTCGGTCCGGTCCGCCCGCGGCGTCCTGGCGATCGGCAGCGCGGCGAAGGCCCGCCGCGGCCCCCTACGCGACCGCCTCACCGTCGCCTCCTCCCACATCGCCCTCACCGAGCCGGTGCCCGACGTGCTCGAGGAGCTGGGCTGGACCGGTGGCGAGTGCATCACCGACTCCCGCGCGCTGGTTCATTACTTTCGCACCACCAACGACGGCCGCATCGCCTTCGGCTGGGGCGGCGGCCGGATCGCAATGGGCGCAAGGACCAAGGGCCGCGCCGAGGTAGACGCCGCCGTCATCGCCGCCGTCGCCGCTCACCTCCACGAGTACTTCCCCGCCCTGCGCGGCCGCCGCCTCACCCACGCCTGGGGCGGCCCGATCGACGCGAGCCCGACCCACCTCCCCGCCGTCACCACCCTCGGCCAAGGCCGCGCCTTTGTCGCCGCCGGCTACACCGGCAACGGCGTCGGCCCCTCCGACATGGTCGGCCGCACCCTCGCCTCCCTGGCCCTGGACAGAGACGACGACCACACCCGCCTCGCCTTCGTCGACGCCAAGACCCCCCGCGTCCCCCCCGAGCCCTTCCACTGGATCGGCGGCGAGGCGATCCGCCTCGCTATCGAGAAGAAAGAGGAAGCAGAGATGGGCGGGGCTCAACCGGGCCGAGTTGCCTCAGCCGTGGCGAGGGTCCCCGAGCTGATCGGCTTCCACATCGGCCGCTAGTTCAGGTTGCCGCCGCGGCGCCTGCCGGAACGCCGGCACCGACGCCGACCTCTTGTTCGGGTCGCACGCTCGCCATCTTTTCCGCCCGTCGCTGTTGCCAGGTCGCAAAGCCCATCGCCGCGCAGGTGAAGAAGAAGAGGATCATCGCGATCACGTTGACCTCTACGGGGATGCCGCGTTGGGCGGCGCCGAAGATGTAGAGGGGGAAGGTGACCGTCGTCCCGGAGTTGAAGTTGGAGATGACGAAGTCGTCGATCGAGAGGGCGAAGGCGAGCATGGCGGCGCCGAAGATGCCGGGCATGATCAGGGGGAGGGTGACGAGGCGGAAGGTTTCGAAGGGGCTGGCGCCCAGGTCCTTGGCCGCCTCCTCGAGGTTGCGGTCGAAGCCGATCAGCCGCGAGCGGACGACGACGACGACGAAGCTGATGCAGAACATGATGTGGGCGATCAGCAGGGTTTCGAAGCCGAGGGAGAAGGTGCCGATGAGGAGGAAAAACGAGAGCAGCGCCGAGCCCATCACCACCTCGGGCGTCGCCATCGGGATCACGATCAGGAAGTTGGTGGCGCGGCGGCCGAAGAACTCGTAGCGAACCAGCGCCATCGCCATCAAGGTGCCGATCACGGTCGCGATCACCGTCGCCAGGACCGCCAGCTTGAGGCTCGTCAGCAGCGCTTCGTTCAGCTCCGGAATCCCGAAGGCGTTGCTCCAGTGGTCGAGCGTGAAGCCGACCCAGGTGAAGTTGTAGCGACCGGCCGGATCGTTGAACGAGAAGCCGAAGATGACGGCGATCGGGACCAGCATGTAGAGGACAACGAGCACCGCGACGATCTGAACGGCGTGCTCGCGCAGCCAGCGCCAGACGCCCCCTCCGCGGCCGCTCATCAGACCGCCTCCTCACCCATCAGCGCCTCCGAGCCGGCGAAACGGATGTAGATCAGGACGAGGATCAGGATCGCCGCCATCAGCACAAAGGAGAGCGCCGCCGCGGCGGGATAGTCGCTCTGTTTGAGGTAGAGCGACTGGATCACGTTGCCGATCATCTGGTTGCTGGCGCTGCCGAGGAACTGGGCGTTGACGTAGTCGCCCGAGGCGGGGATGAAGGTGAGCAGCGTGCCTGCCACCACCCCCGGCGCCGAGAGCGGCAACGTCACCCGGAAGAAGGTCTGCGAGGCCGACGCGTAGAGGTCCTTGCCCGCCTCGATCAGCCGCACGTCGATCCGCTCGAGGCTGGCGTAGATCGGCAGCACCATGAAGGGAAGGAAGTTGTAGGTGAGGCCGGCGATCACCGCGCCTCCGGTTGCCAACACGTGCCCTTCCGGCGCCAGCCCGACGGCGTCGAGCACGCTGACCACCGGGCTCTGGTCGGAGAGGATCGTCTCCCAAGCCAGGGTCCGGATCAGGTAGGTGGTGAAGAACGGGGCGACCACCGCGAACAGCAGGACGTTGCGCCAGCGCCCTGCCTTGAAAGCGATCGTGTAGGCGAGTGGGTAGGCGAGCAGCAGAGCGAACAGCGTCGCCAGCCCGGCGTAGACGAACGAGCGCACGAACTGGGTGTCGTACAGCGACAGCGCGTCGTTGTAGTTGGCCCAGTGCCAGTCGAAGTGGTAGGAGCCAAAGACGCCGGCGTTGAGCGACAGTTTGCCCAGGTAGAAGAGCGGTACGACGAAGAACAGAAGCAGCCAGGCCGCTCCCGGCCCAAGCAGAAGGTAGGGAGCGACCCGGCGCCTCATCGGCTCAGCCGTTCAACACCGCGTTGAAGGCGCGATTCAGACTCTGTTCTTCTTCACCCGTGGGTGACGGCTGAATCGTGCAGTTCTTCGTGAACGACTTACTCGGGAAGATCAGCTGGTTCTTGGCGACTTCAGGTTCTTCCTTGAGCAGGATCGGTTTCACGTTTTCAACCGGGCTGACGTAGTTGACGTATGACTCGATCTGAGCCTGGTTTTTCGGGTCGTAGACGTAGTCGATGAACGCCTCGGCCGCGGTCGGGTTAGGTGCTCCGACTGGGATCACCATGTTGTCTGACCAGAGGATGCAGCCCTCGGTCGGCATCCGCCATTCGATGTTCGGGTTGTCGGCCTGCAACTGGACCGCGTCACCCGACCAGCCAATCACCGCGACCGCGTTGCCGCTGGTCAGATCGGCGCCGTAGTCGTTGCCGGTGAAGCGGCGGATCTGACCCGATTCGGCAGCCGACTTGATTTTGTCGATCGCCTTCATCCAGTCGCCTTCGCTGGCTCCTTCCGGATCGATGCCGAGGCACTTCATCACCAACGGCACCGTGTCGCGGAGTTCGTTCAGCATCTCGACCTTGCCCTTGTACTTGGGGTCGAAGAGGTCGCAGATCGATTTCACATCCGGCGCCAGGTCTTTGCGGACGATGACCCCGGTCATCCCGCTCTGCCAGGGGGCGCTGAATTCCCGCTTCGGGTCATACGACGGTTCCCGTAGGTTCGAGACGAGGTTCTGTTCGAAGTTGGGCAGCGCCGACTTGTCGAAGTTCTGCAGGTAGCCGAGTTCGTGCATTTTGTTCGCCATCCAGTCGGTGACGACGAAGAGGCTGCGGCCGCCGGATTCGCCCTGTTTGAGCAGCGGATCCATCTTCGCGAAGAACTCTTCGTTGGCGTTGACGTCCTCGATGTACTTGACGCTGACGCCGGTTTCTTTTTCGAAGTCCGGAACCGTCTGCTTGTCGATGTAGAGCGGCCAGTTGGAGATCGTGACGTCGCCCGAGGCTTTCTTTTCCAGTTTCACTTCCTCGGTTTCACCACCGCCGCCGTTGATTCCCCCGCTGTCGCTGCCGCCGCCGCAGGCAGCGAGCCCGAGGGCCAGCGCCACCGCCGCAACCAGGACCGCCATCAGGGCGGTGATCCTCCGTGGGTCCTTCTGACTGACCATCTGACATCAACCTCCGTGGGTGGTTTCCAGTTGCGACTGCTCGGCGCCGCGGACGCCGTCGTCATTGCCAGCCGTCGTGCTCCCATTGGGTGACTCGCGGACAAGGTGCATGTGCTCGGGCTCCCAGCTCAAGGCGACGCGGGCGCCGCCGCCGGGCAGGCGCTGGCGCTCGGCCTCGTCGGCGTTGGGGACGAGGACGGTCATCCGCGTCTCCTCGCCGAGGTCGACGGCGATCTGGGTCGCGGTGCCGAGGTAGAGCGAGCTGGCGACGACCCCCTCGACCCGCGGCTGGCCGCCGCCGCCGTTTTCGCCGAGCTCGACCTGCAGCTTCTCCGGCCGCACCACCGCGTGGCAGCGCTCGCCGGGAGAGAAGCCGTCGGTCTCGGTGGAGATCGTCTGCCCCTGGTCGAGCTTCACCTCGTGGCTGCCGGTCACCGTCGCCGGCATCAGGTTGGAGACGCCGATGAAGCCGGCGACGAAGGTGGTCCCGGGGCGGTTGTAGACCTCCTCGGGCGCCGCTACCTGCTCGACCCGGCCGCGGTTCATCACCGCGATCCGGTCGCTCATCGTCAGCGCCTCCTCCTGGTCGTGGGTGACGTAGACGAAGGTGATGCCGACGTCGCGCTGGATCCGCTTCAGCTCGACTTGCAGTTCCTTGCGCAGTTTCAGGTCCAGCGCCCCGAGCGGCTCGTCGAGGAGGAGGACTTTCGGCAGGTTGACTAGCGCCCGGGCGAGGGCGACGCGCTGCTGCATCCCTCCCGAGAGCTGCGCCGGGCGCCGGTTGCCCTCAGCCGCGAGGCCGACGCGCTCGAGCTCGGCCCCGACCCGCTGCTCGATCTCGTCCTTTGAGACCCTCTTGCGCTTCAGCCCGAAGGCGACGTTGTCCTTGACGCTGAGGTGGGGGAAGAGCGCGTAGCTCTGGAAGACCGTGTTGGTCGGCCGCTTGTGCGGTGGCAGCTGGGCGACGTCTTCGCCCTCGATCCGGACTTCGCCGCTGGTCGGCCGCTCGAAGCCGGCGATCATCCGCAGCGTCGTCGTCTTACCGCAGCCGCTCGGGCCGAGCAGGGTGAAGAACTCGCCCTGCGCCAGCTCCAAGTTGAGATCGTCGACCGCGGCCAGCTGGTCGAAGCGCTTGGTCACGCCTCGCAACTCGACGCTCGGGGTCTCTCCGTGGGCATCCATCAGTGCTTACACAGCCCTCCTGTAGTGCGCAGCTTCTACCCGCCTGCGCGGGTGTCTACCAGCGACCGTAAGCCCCGGTGGAGGGCGGCGCAAGGGGCGAATGTCCTAAAAGCACAGGAGTAACTTGTACTCAATGTATAAGTCAATCGTTAGTCCTTGACCCAAAGACCACTTGCGATTGTTGGGGACGGCCTCTAGCTTTGTCCATAACGTCGTAACCGAGGAGGAGGGCGAAATGGCCACCGCGTCGAAAGCGCCAGCAGGAACCGATCTTCAGCAGTTGGCCCGCCAACACCTCTGGATGCACTTCTCGCGGATGGGCGCCTACGGCCCTGACCACGAGATCCCGATCATCACCCGGGCCGAGGGTTGCTACGTCTACGACGAGCACGGCAACCGCTACCTCGACGGCCTCTCCGGCCTCTTCTGCTGCAACGCCGGCCACGGCCGCACCGAGTACGGCGAAGCCGCGGCACGCCAGATCGAAGAGCTCGACTTCTACACGTTGTGGAGCTACGCCCATCCGAAGGCGATCGAACTAGCGGCCCGCATCGCCTCGATGACGCCGGGCGACCTCAACCGCGTCTTCTTCACCTCCGGCGGCTCCGAGGCGGTCGAGTCGGCGCTGAAGCTGGCGCGCAACTACCACCGCGTCCACGGCAAAGGCCAGAAGCACAAGGTGATCGCCCGCGAGGTCGCCTACCACGGCACCTCACTGGGAGCGCTTTCGGCGACCGGCATCACCGAGCTCCGCAGCCAGTTCGAGCCGCTGACCCCGGGCGGCTGCCACGTCCCCAACACCAACATCTACCGCTGGCCCGAGGAGCGCGACGAACTCTGGGCGGCCGACGCGATCGAGGAGCGGATCGTCTTCGAGGGGCCCGAGACCGTCGCCGCGGTGATCCTCGAGCCGGTCCAGAACGCCGGCGGCTGCTTCGTCCCGCCCGACGGCTACTTCCAGCGGGTGCGCGAGATCTGCGACACCTACGACGTGCTGATGATCTCCGACGAGGTGATCTGCGCCTGGGGCCGCCTCGGCCACTACTTCGGCTGCGAACGGTTCGACTACGTGCCGGACCTGATCACGGTCGCCAAGGCGCTGACCTCGGCCTACGCGCCGATGGGGGGCGTGATCGCCTCCGACAAGGTCGCCGAGCCGTTCATGGAGGGCGACGCCTCCTTCGCCCACGGCTTCACCTTCGCCGGCCACCCGATTGCCGCGGCGATCGCGATGGCCAACCTCGACGTCTTCGAGCGCGAGGACTTGTGCGGGCACGTCTTGCGCAAGGAGGGCGAGTTCCGCGGGATGCTCGAGTCCCTGCACGAGCTGCCGATCGTCGGCGACGTGCGCGGGGCCGGCTACTTCCACGCGGTCGAGCTGGTCAAAGACAAGGAGACGAAAGAAAGCTTCAACGACGAGGAGTCGGAGAAGCTGCTGCGCGGCTTCCTCTCCGGCGAGCTCTATAAGCGCGGGCTGATCTGCCGCGCCGACGATCGCGGCGATCCGGTCGTGCAGCTGTCGCCGCCGTTGATTGCCGACAGCGAGCAGTTCGAAGAAATCCACGACGTGCTGCACTCGGTCCTCGCCGAGGCCTGGGACCAGGTAGTCGGTTAGGAGCCAGAGTGCTCACCGTCCAGAGCCTGCTCGACGAGCTCGACCTCGAGCTGGCGGCCGGCTCCGATGCCGCCGGTGCGCCGGTGCGTTGGGTCCACATCTCCGAGCTGCAGGACCCGACGCCGTGGCTCTCGGGTGGCGAGCTGATGCTGACCACCGGCATCCCGCTCGACACCGCCGCCAAGCAGCGCGCCTTCGTCGGCATCCTCGCCGACCGCAACCTCGCCGGGCTCGGCTTCGGCACCGGCTTCACCCACAAATCGCTGCCGAAGGCGCTGGTCGACGAGGCCGAGAAGCGCGGCTTCCCGCTCTTCGAGGTGCCGTACTCGGTCCCGTTCATCGCGATCACCGAGAAAGCGTTCGCCAAATTGGTCAACGAGCAATACGAGGTGCTGCAACGCGGGGTGGCGGTGCAGCGGCGGCTCGAGCGCCTGGTCCTCGAGGAGCGCGGGCTGGAGGAAATCGCCGCGACGGTCGCCTCCGCGGTGGGCGGCACCGTCGCGATCCTCGACGGCCGCGGCGAGCGACTGGCCGGGCGCGGGTTCCGGCGGCAGCTCTCTGCCGACGCGATCACCGCGATCCGCAAAGAAGCGCTCAGCCACGCCGGCGACGGCCATCCGTTCGTGCCCTCGCACCCGACGGTGGCAGGGCGGGCGCTCGCGCACCCCGTCATCTCTCCCGGCGGCGGACCGCCCCAGGCCTGGGTGGTGATCGTCCGCGACTCCGGCGGGCTCGGCGACTTCGAGCGGCTGATCCTGCAGCAGGCGGTGGCGGTGGTGGCGCTGGAGCTGATGCGCCGCCGCGTCGCCCGCGAGACCGAGCGACGGCTCGCCGGCGACGTGCTGGCGGCGGCGCTCGGCGGGCGCATGGACCCGACCGAGCTGCGGCGGCGGCTCGAGCCGTTCGGGATCGGCGAGGAGGCAGCGGTGCTCGTCTTCTCGCTCGGCGATCCTGGCGAGGCGGCGGTGACGCTGGAAGCGGCGCTTGCCGCCGACGCCTGCTCCTCGGTCGTCGCCCCCCACGCGGTTAGCGGCCGTGAACTGCTGTGCGCGGTGATCGACTGCAGCGAACGTGACCCGATCGACGTCGCCGCCGAAGCCCGGACCGCGCTCGCCCGCGACCGCGGTCCGGTGCGCGCCGCCGCCAGCCGCCCAGCCCCGCCGGACCGCTTGCGCCACTCCTTTCACGAGGCCCGCTGCGCGCTGGAGGCGACCGCCTTCGACAACGGCTCCGCCCCCGACGTTGCCTCCTGGCGCGACCTTGGCGCCTTCACCCTGCTGCTCTCGATCCAGGACGACGACGCGCTCGACCTCTATTGCGACAGCGTGCTCGGCCCGATCGAACGCGGCGACGCCGAGTACGGCGGCGAGCTGCTGCGCTCGCTCGAGGCTTTCATCGAGCAGAACGGCCAGTGGGAGCGGGCGGCGCGGCAGGTCTACTGCCATCGCCACACGCTGCGCTACCGGATGCGCAAGGTGGAAGAGCTGACCGGCCGCGACCTCTCGCGCGCCCATGACCGCATCGAGTTCTGGTTGGCCCTGCGAGCGAGGGAGCTGGTGGAGTGAAAATCGGCGTTCCGACGGAGATCAAGTCCGACGAGTACCGGGTCGCGGTAACCCCGGCCGGGGTCCGCGAACTCAGCGAGCACGGGCACGAAGTGCTGGTCCAGGCCGGCGCCGGCGAGGGCAGCGCGATCAGTGACGCGGACTACCAGGCGCAGGGGGCGGCGATCGTCGCGGACGCGGCGAGCGTGTTCGAGGCGGCGGAGATGATCCTCCACGTCAAGGAGCTGCAGCCGGAGGAGATCGAGATGCTGCGGCCGGGGCAGCTGCTCTTCACCTACCTGCACCTGGCGCCCGATCCCGAGCAGACGCGCGGGCTCTGCGGCGCCGGTGTCACCGCGATCGCCTACGAGACCGTTGAGGACGCGCACGGGCGCCTACCGCTGTTGGCGCCGATGAGCGAGGTGGCGGGAAAGATCGCCACCCAAGCGGGCGCCTTCATGCTGGAGAAACCGCTGGGCGGCCGCGGGATCCTGCTCGGCGGCGTGCCGGGCGTGGCGGCGGCCAACGTGATGGTGATCGGCGGCGGCGTGGTCGGGATGAACGCCGCCTTCATCGCGATCGGGATGGAAGCCGACGTCTTCGTCTTCGACCGCTCGATCGACCGCCTGCGCGAGCTCGAAGTGATCTTCGGCGGCCGTTGCTCGACCGTCTACTCGACCCGGCTGGCGGTCGAAGAGATGCTGCCGAACGCGGACCTCGTAATCGGCGCCGTGCTCGTCCACGGCGCACGTGCGCCGTACGTGATCAGACGCGAGCAGCTGGCGCTGATGAAGCCGGGCGCGGTCCTGGTTGACGTTGCGATCGACCAGGGCGGCTGCTTTGAGACCTCGCGTCCGACGACCCACCGCGACCCCACCTTCGAGGTCGACGGGATCACTCACTACTGCGTCGCCAACATGCCGGGCGCGGTCCCGATCACCTCCACCTACGCGCTCACCAACGCCACGCTGCCCTACGCGATAGCGCTTGCCGACCTCGGGGTAGACGAGGCGATAAGGCGCGACCCGGGCCTGCGGCCCGGCGTCAACGTCGCCGGCGGCAAGGTCACCCACCCGGCCGTCGCGGAGGGTGTGGGTATGGACTACGTGCCGGTCGAGGAGGCGCTTGGACTTGAACGAACTTTGCAACAGCCATAGGGAGGACTGAGATGAGCAGCTACGCGGTTGTCAACCCCGCCACCGGTGAGACGGTCAAGGAGTATTCGGAGATCAGCGACGACGAGCTCCGGGCCGCGATCGACCGCTGCGATCAGGCTTCCAAGAGCTGGCCGGGCTCGACCTCAGTTGCCGATCGCGCCGCGCTCGTGCGCAAGGTCAGCGAACTGCACTCCGAGCGCCGGCAGGAACTGGCCGAGATCATCGTCCGCGAGATGGGCAAGCCGATCGAGCAGGCGCTGATGGAGGTCGACTTCGCGGCGGAAATCTACGGCTTCTACGCCGACAACGCCGAGGACCTGATGGCCGACGAGCCGATCAAATTGCTCGGCGGCGAGGGCACCGCCCTGATCCGCCGTAGCCCCTTCGGAACCCTGCTCGGGATCATGCCCTGGAACTTCCCCTACTACCAGGTGGCGCGCTTCGCCGGGCCGAACCTGGTGATCGGCAACACGATCCTGCTCAAGCACGCGCCCCAGTGCCCGGAATCGGCCGAGGCGATGCAGAAGATCTATAACGACGCCGGCTTCCCCGAGGGGTGCTACGAGAACATCTACGCGACCAACGAGCAGATCGAGTGGGTGATCGCCGACCCCCGCGTCCACGGCGTCTCGGTCACCGGCTCCGAGCGCGCGGGCGCCGCCGTCGGCGCGATCGCGGGCAAACACTTGAAGAAGGTCGTGCTCGAGCTCGGCGGCTCCGATCCCTTCATCCTGCTTGGGACCGAGGACATCGACGGCGCCGCGCAGGCGGCGGCCGAAGCGCGGCTCGACAACACCGGCCAGTCCTGCAACGCGGCCAAGCGCTTCATCGTCGTCGACGAGCTCTACGACGAGTTCCTCGAGAAATTCCGCGAGAAGCTGGAAGCGGCGAAGCCGGGAGATCCGACCTCCGAGGACACCGAAGTCGGGCCGCTCTCATCGCAGACTGCGGCCGACCGGCTCGAGGAGCAGGTCAAAAAGGCGGTCGCGAACGGGGCGGAAGTTCTCGCCGGCGGTAACCGCGACGGGAACTACTTCGAACCGACGATCCTCACCGGGATCAAGCCGGGCGACGAGGCCTCCCAGGAAGAGTTCTTCGGCCCGGTGGCGCAGGTCTACAAAGTCCGCTCCGAGGAGGAGGCGGTCGAGCTCGCCAATCAGACCCCGTTCGGGCTTGGCTCCTACGTGATGACTACTGATAAAGAGCAGGCCGATCGGGTCGCTGACCGGATCGAAGCCGGCATGGTCTACGTCAACCTGGTCGGTGCCGACAGTCCGGAGCTGCCGTTCGGCGGGTTCAAGCGCTCCGGGTTCGGGCGCGAGCTGGGTCGCTACGGCGCCGACGAGTTCGTCAACAAGAAGCTGATCCGCAGCGCCTGAGGTTGTCGACAGCGAGGGCTGGCTCCGCCGCGACGTTTAGGATCCAGCCCTCGTGAGTCGCTTCCGGGGGGTCCTTCTCGTCCTGCTGCTTTTCGCGTTTGCCGCCTTCGCGGTGAGCGCCGTCGCCGCGACCCGGGCACAGGAAGAAGACCTGCCGCGGTGCCACGGCCGCGAGGCTGAGATCTTCGGGACCGACGACAACGACGTGCTGCAGGGGACGCCGGAGCGCGACGTGATCTGGGGTGCCGGCGGTGACGACCTGATCTACGGCAGCCTCGGCAACGATCTGATCTGCGGCGGGCCGGGGGCCGACCAGATCCACGGCGGCCGCGGCAACGACGAAGTCGACGGCGGCGCCGGCGCCGGTGATCAGGTCAACGGTGATCTCGGCGACGACAAGATCATCGGCGGGCCAGGAGGCAACGACGAGGTAGCCGGCGACCTCGGCATCGACGTCGTCAACGGTGGCCCCGGCGACGAAGACCTCGTTCACGGCGACTACGGCTACGACCGCATGTCGGGCGGGGCCGGCAAGGGCGACATCGCCTCGTTCGCGACCGCGCGGGCCGGTGGCAAGGGCAGCGGCGTCTGGGTCTCCCTCAAGGCTCATAGAGCCTTCGGCGACGGCCACGACAAGCTCTTCGGCTTCGAGAGCCTCGAAGGCTCAGCCTTCCGCGACACCTTGATCGGCAGCCCGCAGGGGAACGTCATCAACGGCGGCCCGGGGGACGACCACCTGACCGGCAGCGGCGGTCCCGACACGCTCGACGGTGGCCAGGGGAGCGACGGCTGCGAAGGCGCTAAAGGCCGCACCGCCTCTTGCGGAAAAGAAGCACCGCCGAAAGCGAGCGCCTACGTCCAGCTCGATCCGACTCCGGGAGGCGGCGCCGGGCTACAGGTGATTGGCGGCGGCGGCCGCGACCAGTTCTTCGTTGCCTTCGACGAAGTCAGCCAGGTCTTCAGCGTCACCGCCAAAGCCGGGCTGGCGATCAGCCCCGGTTGCTCGCACGGGCTCCACGATGCCGCCACCGTCTCCTGCCCCGCCAACGGCCCGGCGCGCTGGCTGATGGCCGACCTCGGTCCCGGCAACGACAGCCTCCGGGTTGAAGGCTCGCTGCTGGAGGTCGGCAGCGTCCGCTTTGCCGGTGGCCTCGGCAACGACACGATCCACGCCGGCCCGGAGGATGACCTGGTCGAGTCAGGCCCGGGGGCGGACCACATATATGGGGGCGACGGTGCCGACGGCTTGGTCGGCGGTCTGCCCGGACCGACCTTCCTCTACGGCGAAGGTAACGGCGACCTCCTCGCCGCCGGCGGCGGCTGCGCCGGCGGGGCGCTGGTCGGCGGTCCCGGCCGCGACGACGCCTCCTTCGCCGAGACGCAGGCGCATCCCGGCCTGCTGATCATCTCCTTCCCTCAGCACAAAGCCTGGGTGACGAAGGAAAAAGGCTGCAAGCCGGTTCACCTCTCGCCGACCGACGAGGACATGGAGGGATCCTTCGACTGGGACGTCCTGATCGGCGACGGCGGCCCCAACGCGATGCTCGGCCAGCCCGGCGAAGACCGCTTCTACGGCAACGGCGGCGAAGACATCATCGATGCCCGCGACGGCGTCAAAGACTTCTCGATCCAGTGCGGTCGCGGCGAGCCCCCGCGCGAAATCAAGGTCAAAGGCAAAGGCGGCAAAACCGAAGTCCGAGAAACCGTCGGCACCGGCCGACCCGAGGGCCGCGCCCTAACCGACAAGTTCGATCCCGACCCCTACAACTGCGCCTTCGTCAAGTACGGCAACCCCGTTCCCGGCCTAAACGGCTGACCTCCTCCAGACCAGGCGCTAGGCCGACGCAGGACGAAGCGCTAGGCAGGCCGGCGCGGGACCAGGCGCGCGGCCGGCGGGTCCTGTCTCCGATCGGCGGCTCTCCCTAGCGGGAGAGTTCTCCCGATCGTCGCCACCCGCCGGAGATACCGGGGAATTGCCCTGGCCGCCGGGGAGAACCAACCTGGCGTTCGTCCTTTTGCCATGTATGTCGGGAAAAGGACGAACGCCACCTGTCGGGCGGGCGCTGGGGGACTTGGCGACCCAGCAGCACGGCGTCGTCTCAATGGGACAGCTGCTGGATCTCGGATACGCAGCGAACACCGTTATCGAGTGGGCCGCCACTGGGAGGATCCACCGCCTACATCAGGGGGTATATGCGGTGGGGCATCGGAGGCTGACTTGGTACTCGCGGTGTTGGGCGGCTGTTCTTGCGGCGGAACCCGATGAGTCCGCGTCTTGGCGGGCGGTGGCTAGCCACTACTCGGCGGCTTATCTCTGGGGGTTGCTGCGGTTCACGCCGGATGTGATGCATGTAACGGCGTCTACGCGGCGTCGGGCGAAGAGGAACTTCCGCGTCCACTTCTCCTCGATCTTGGCTAAGGAGGACCGCGGCATCCGCGAGGGGATTCCCGTCACGGCTGTGCCGCGGACGCTCCTCGATCTGGCGATTCGGGCGCAGCCCGCTCGGATCGAGGGATATCTGGAGCGCGCTGAAGACCGGGAGCTGCTCGACGTGCGCGCGCTTGAGGACGTTCTCGCCCGTGCTGGCGGCCACCGGGGGCGCGGGCGGCTGGCGCAAGCGCTCGCGATCTACCAGCCCGACCCCGCCTTCACGCGTTCGAAGTTCGAGCGGCGCTTCCGCCAGGCAGTCATAGCCGCAGGGCTCCCGGCCCCCTCGATGAACTTCAACATCGCCGAGTTCGAGCTCGACGCCTACTGGCCGAACCTGCGCTTCGCAGTGGAACTCGACCTCTACGAGACCCACGGCAGCCGCGCCGCCTTCGAGCGTGACCACCGCCGCCATGAGGAGCTGAAGCTGCTCGGAATCGAGATGATCGGGGTCACGGCTCCGCGCTTCAGGCGGGAACCCGACGCCGTCCTCCGCAACCTCGCGGCGCTGCTCGAGCGCCGCCGCCAGGAGCTGTCGGCCCCAACCCCGCCCGCGGCAGTTGCCTTGAACTAGGCTTCGCTCCGTGGCACGGAAGACCGCTCAAGGGGACGAGGCCGCGGCCGTCGCTGCCGCGATCGCCCAGTTCGAGGCGGAGTTCGCCGCCGCTCCCACCGAGGAGGCGCCGGCAACGCCCGCTTGGCAGCGGGCGGCCTACCTGGAGGGCGTCAGCGCCAAGGAGACGATCGAGCACCTACGAGGAGGATCCGCATGGCTGTCGTGAAAATCATCGAGCTCGTCGGCAGCTCCAAGACGTCGACCGACGACGCCGCCAAACAGGCGCTGCTGCAGGCCCAGGGCTCGCTGCGCAACATTCGCGCAGTCGACATCGTCTCCACCGGGATCCGCGGCGAGAACCTAGACGAGTACCGCGCCCATGTCCGCGTCGCATTCTTGATCGAGGGAACGGAGGTCGACTGATGGCAGAGCAGGGGAACGAGGCACGCGAGGTCTCGCGCGATGAGGCCCGCAAGATGGTTGAGGAAGGGGCCCAGCTCGTCGACGTGCGCGCCGACCACGAGTGGGAGGCGGGACGGATCGCCGGCGCCAAGCACGTGCCGCTGCCGGAGCTGCCGCAGCGCACCAGCGAGATCGAGCAGGACCGGCCGGTGGTCGTCTACTGCCGCGGCGGAAACCGCTCCTCGATGGCGGCCGCCGCCCTCAGCGACGCCGGCTTCGAGGCCGTGAAGCTGAGCGAGGGGATCGTCGGCTGGGACAAGGACGACCTGCCACTGGAGCCGGAGAGCGGCTACGTGGCCGAATCGGGCGAGGCGGCGGCGATTCTGCAGGCGCAGAAAAAACCGTCCCACAGCTGATTTGCAGGGGTTCTGGAGCCGCTTCAACCGCTCAAGAAATTAAATACCTGAATCCCGGTCAGCTTTGCTACCTTTCTTCCCATGGACGTAGCCGTGGCAGAGAACAAGGATCAGCAGGGCAAGGGCCGGGTCGGGACCCTCGAGAACCCTGAGACTTACGAGAACGTCCCCGGCCACGTCATCCCGATCATCGAGCGCGAGTTCGACGACTTCGACAACGAGGCCGAGAGCTTCCTCGCCGGCGAGCAGGAGGAACTCCAGTTCATCGGCTTCCGCCTCAAACAGGGCGTCTACGGGCAGCGCCAGCCCGACGTCCAGATGATCCGGGTCAAGCTTCCGTTCGGCGGCGTCACCCCCGAGCAAATGGAAGCCTTCGGCAGCGTCGTCGAGAAATACGCGCCGCTCAACAAAGGCCACATCACCACCCGCCAGAACATCCAGATCCACCACGTGCCGCTGCGCGACGCCGAGCTGATGCTGCGGGAGATCGCCGACGCCGGCCTCTCTTCGCGCGAGGGCTGCGGCAACACGATCCGCAACGTCACCGGCGACCCGTGGGCCGGCGTCGCCGCTGACGAGATCTTCGACCCGACGCCCTACGCCGGGGCCTATGTCCGCTACTTCGTCCGCCACCCGACGACGCAGCTGATGCCGCGCAAGATCAAGACCGCCTTCAGCGGCTCCGACGAGGACCGCGCGATCACCGGCATGCACGACATCGCCTTCCTCTCCCGCGAAAAGGACGGGGTCCGCGGCTTCGAGGTCCGGGTCGGCGGCGGCACCGCGATCATGGCGCGCGTCGCCCCCACCCTCTACGAGTTCGTCGAGGCCGACAACGGCGACTTCCTGATGGTCTCCGAGGCGATCCTCCGCATCTTCGACCGCCAAGACTGGCTGCGCGTCAACCGCGCCCGGGCCCGGATCAAGGTCCTGATCGACAAGATCGGTATCGACGCCTTCCGCGAGCAGGTCGACGCAGAGCTTGAAGGCGACTGGGTCGCCGAGCGCGAATTCGACGCCGAGTTGGTCGAGCGCCTGCGCTTCGACGACGACGAGGAGGCGAACGCCCCCGAGGCGCCGCTGGCCGCGTCCTCGCCGAACGGCGACCGCACCGAGTTCGAGCGCTTCGTCGCCGGCAACGTCGAGCCGCAGCGCCAGGAGGGCTTCTCCACCGTCGAGGTGAAGGTCACCCGCGGCGACCTCACGCCCGAGCAGTTCCGCGGCCTCGCCACGATTATGCGCGAGTACACCGGCGGCTACGCCCGCAGCACCGTCCAGCAGAACCTGGTCCTGCGCTGGGTCCGCGACGAGGCGCTCTACGACGTCTGGGAGCGGCTCACCGCCCTCGGCCTCGGCGAGGCCGGCGCGCGGGAGATCACCGACGTGGTCTCCTGCCCCGGCACCGACAGCTGCAAACTCGGGATCACCTCCTCGATGGGCCTCAACAAGGCGATCAAGGAGCGGGTCGACTCGATGCAGATCACCGATGAGCTGACCAAGCGCATCCACATCAAAATGAGCGGCTGCCCGAACGGCTGCAGCCAGCACCACATCGCCAACATCGGCTTCTACGGCGCCTCGCTGAAAGTCGGCGGCCGCACGATGCCGGCCTACATCCCGCACATCGGTGGCAACTTCGAGGGCGGCCAGGTCGTCTTCGGTAAGCGGCTGAAATCGCGGCTCCCGTCCAAGCGGGTGCCGGAGGCGGTCGAGCGCTGGGTGCGGTTCTACGAGTCAGAGCGCAACGAGGGCGAGGAGTTCAACCCGTTCGTCGAGCGGGTAGGTGCTGAGCCGTTCGAAGCGAGCGTCAAGGACTTGACCCTGCCGTCCGAGTTCAGCCTGGAGACGATGCAGCAGTTCATCGATTGGGATCGATCCAGCCCGTATGAGGTCATCCGAGGTGAGGGCGAGTGCGCGATGTAGCTCGCGCGTTCTCAGAGCTATGAAACCACCTCCCGTCACCCTGTCTGGCACCGTCCCCACACCTGCGGACCTCGACCACGAGGCGATCGCCGCCGAGCTCGATCAGAGCACGGCGCAGGAGACGCTCGAGTGGATGTTCGAGAACTTCGGCGAGCGGCACTACATCGCCTGCTCGTTTCAGAAAACGAGCTCGGTGACGGCCCACATGGCGAGCCGGATCAACCCCGAGGCGCGCTTCTTCTACCTCGATACCGATGTCCTCTTCGAGGAGACCTACGAGACCCGCGACCGGCTCGCCGAGCAGCTGGGGATCGAGTTCGACCGCTTCCACAACCTGACGCTGGCCGAGCAGGAGGCCGAGCACGGCCCCGAGCTTTGGAACCTCGACCCCGACGCCTGCTGCGGCATCCGCAAGGTCGAGCCGATGCGGCGGGCCCTTTCTTCCGTAGACTGCTGGGCCGCCGGCGTCCGCCGGGCAGACTCCAGCAGCCGTTCCAAGACGCCGAAGTTCGGCTGGGACAAGCGCTTCAACCTCTGGAAGCTGAACCCGCTCGCGGATTGGACCGAGCGCGACGTCTGGAACTACATCCGTGAGCACCACCTCCCGTACAACCCGCTCCACGATCGCGGCTATCCGTCGATCGGCTGCACCCATTGCACGCGGCCGGTCGAACCCGGCGGCGACCTTCGCGATGGCCGCTGGGCGGGCGTCGCGAAGACCGAGTGCGGGATCAACTAGCGCCTGCGTCTGCAAAAAAGCAGCGCACTTTCCCGTTAATACCGGACCACCCCCTATCCCATTCCGATTGGTGAAACGAGCAGATGAGCGAGACCATGGCTGAGTTGTCCCTGACCCTTTCCGAGCGCCACACGGCGGACTTCGAGATGATCGGCAACGGCGGTTTCGCGCCGCTGACCGGCTTCCAGGGCTCCGCCGACTGGGAGCGCGTCTGCAGCGAGATGCGGACCGCCGACGGCGAGTACTGGCCGATCCCGATCACCCTGGCCACCGACCTCGAGTGCTCGGTCGGCGACGTCGTCGAGCTCTCCTCCGACGAAGGCAAGAAGCTCGGCCGGATCACCGTCGAGGAGATCTGGGAGCGGGACGTCAAGCGCGAGGCCGAGCAGGTCTACGGGACCACCGAGGAGGCCCATCCCGGTGTCGCGGCGATCTACGAGGAGGGCAACCGGATGATCGCCGGCCCGATCGAGGTCGACGCGCTGCCCGACCACGACGAGGCCTTCATGCGCCGCTACAAAACGCCGGCCGAGCACAAGGCCGACTTCGAGGCGCGCGGCTGGAAGAAAATCGTCGCCTTCCAGACCCGCAACCCGATCCACCGCGCCCACGAGTACCTGACCAAGGCCGCGCTGGAGACCTGTGATGGGCTCTTCATCCACCCGCTGATCGGCAAGACCAAGGCCGGCGACATCCCCGCCGAGGTGCGGATGCGCTGCTACGAGGTGCTGATGGAGAACTACTACCCGAACGACCGGGTGGTCCTCGGCGTGAAGCCGGCGAAGATGCACTATGCCGGCCCCCGCGAGGCGGTCCTGCACGCGATCGTCCGTCGCAACTACGGCGCCACGCACTTCATCGTCGGTCGCGACCACGCCGGTGCTGGCGACTACTACGGGACCTACGACGCCCAGAAGATCTTCGACGAGATCGACATCGAGGAGCTCGGGATCGAGCCACTGATGTTCGAGCACACCTTCTGGTGCAACGAGTGCGAGGGTCTGGCCTCGAATAAGACCTGCCCTCACGACGCTGACGCACGCCTGTTCCTTTCCGGGACCAAGGTCCGCGAAATGCTCGGCAACGGCGAACGGCCGCCGCACGAGTTCTCGCGGGACGAGGTCGCCGACATCCTGATCGACGCTTACAAGGAGGACTGACACAGCATGGCTGGTGAGAAGGGCTTCACCCTCTGGTTCACCGGACTATCCGGGGCCGGCAAGACGACGATTTCCCGCCACCTGGAGGAGGAGCTTCGCGGGCGTGGCTCGCAGCTCGAGATCCTCGACGGCGACATCGTCCGCGAAAACCTCTCCAAGGGCCTCGGCTTCTCGAAGGAGGACCGCGACACCAACGTGCGGCGGATCGCTTTCGTCGCCGACTTGCTCAGCCGCAACGGCGTGCCGGTGATCACCGCCGCGATCTCCCCTTACAAGGAGATTCGCGACGAGGCCCGCGAGCTGATGGGCGACCGCTTCGTCGAGGTCTTCGTCAAAGCGTCGGTCGACACCTGCGCCGAGCGCGACGTCAAGGGTCTCTACGAGAAAGCCTTCAAAGGCGAGATCAAAGAATTCACCGGCGTCTCTGATCCCTACGAGGAGCCGGAGAACCCCGAGTTCGTCTGCGACACCGAAAACGAGTCCCCGGAGGAGTCGGCGCAGAAGCTGCTGGCCTACCTCGAGGAGCGGGGCCTGATCCCGGCCAAAGAGGCTGCGGCGGCTTAGCGGCGGGTTTCAAGCGCTTTTGAGAGGGGGCCGAAAGGCCCCCTCTTTTATTCCACGATGCGTTTGAGGATTTCGCGCTCTTGCTCCACCCGCTTCTTGAGGCGGCGCTGGAAATCCTTATCCGCGCGACGAGAGGCAATGTGACGTTCGATCGCTTCGCGCACGCTCTCTGATACCGGCATGTCGTCGGTACGGGCGACGACGGCAAGTTCTGCCGCTAGGTCCTCGGACAGCCGCACGGTCATCACCTTCGTCGTCATTCGTCGCGGCGTATTAGAGCAGATCTGCTTGATAGTCTCTTGGCCTTGATAGTTATCTATCAACCTGCCAAGAGGGCTTACATGCAGGGAAAAAGTGAATAGAACCGGTCCCCAACACTGTTCCCCGACGAAGTAGTGCTGCTCGCGGAGGAATTGCTCGACGCGTCCGCCGTGGAGTTGGCGCTGGCACTTCCCGAATACCTCCTGCGGGCGGGGCACGCGCCTGTCGCCGGTCTCGGGCCTGACCGAGTAGAGGATGCCGCGCTTCTCTTGGAGCGAATCATCCGCGAGCGGTGGTTCGGCGACGACAGCAGGGAGATCGCTGCGGTATGTATGCGGATGGTGCTGGACCCAGAGGCCGAACTCTGGTGGCCGGATGCGGTGTTGATGGAGATCGAGAGGGTGGGGAAGGCGATCGAAGCTGGCTTTGCCGACAGGGCCGATCTCACCGACTGGGTTGGCTCGTGGCGGGCGCAGTGCGAAGCAGCGGCCGCCGAGGCGGCTACGGCCTAGCCGGCACCTGGGGCTCGCCTAGGCCGAAGGTGTCGTAGGCACCGAACTTGGCGAAGGTCTTGTGGGTGGGGCCGTGGTAGTCGGAGCTGGCGGTAGGGACGAGGCCGAGCTCGTCGCAGAGGCGGAGCAGGTGCTCGGTCTGCTCCTTGGTGTGGCTCGGGTAGTAGACCTCGATCCCGTCCGGTTTCAGCGAGCGGACGAGGTCCTCCACCTGGGCCGGATCCTTGACGTCCCAGTAAGGGTGCGCCACGACGCCGACTCCGCCGGCCTCGCGGATCGTCTCCACGGCCTCCTCGGCGGTCGGCCAGCTTCGGGGGACGAAGGCCTTGGCCCCGGGTACCAGGTACTCCTCGAAGAAGGGACCGAGATCGCCGGTGGCTCCAGCTGCTCTGGCGATGTGCGGTCGGCCGATCGAGTCGGCGGCTCCCGCCTCCCGAATCGCGTCCTCCAGCGTGAGGTCGAATCCCTCGCGCCGCAAGTTCTGCACGATCTCCCCAGCCCGAGCTCGCCGCTCCTGCTGAGCCCGGTCGCAAGCCGGCCCGATCTTCTCCAGATCCACCCAGTACCCGCACACATGCAGGTCTTCCGCATACCGATGCACGCAGGACATCTCGATAGCCGGCACCAGCTCAACCCCAAGCCGCTCCGCGGCCTCAGCAGCCTCCGGCACGCCCGCGACCGCATCGTGATCGGTGAGCGCCAGCGTCGTAACCCCCGCCTCAGCAGCTTTCTCAACCACCTCGGCCGGCAACAGCTGCCCATCCGAAACCGTGGAATGACTCTGTAGCTCGATCAGCATGACGGCGCAGCCTAGTCGGCTTTCGTGAAGGAGGGTGGGGACACCCTCCCCCCGCCGCTCTGAATAAACTGCCGCCCCCGTGTTCCAGAAGGTCCTCATAGCCAACCGCGGCGAGATCGCCATCCGCGTAGCCCGCACCCTCAAGGAGATGGGCATCGTCTCGGTCGCCGTCTACTCGGAGATCGACCGCGACGCCCCCCACGTGCGTGAGGCCGACGAGGCCTACCTGATCGGCCCCGCGGTCCCGGCTGAGAGCTACCTGAACATCCCGAAGATCATCGAGACTGCGAAAGAGGCCGGCGCCGAAGGGATCCACCCCGGTTACGGCTTCCTCGCCGAGAACGCCGACATGGCGCGCGCCTGCGCCGACGCCGGGATCACCTGGATCGGCCCGCCGCCGGAGGCGATCGAAGCGATGGGCTCGAAGACCCGGGCGCGCGAGATCATGGAGAAGGCCGGTGTCCCGATCGTCCCCGGCTCGACCGAGGTCGCCGAGGGCCTTGAGGACGCCAAACAGCAGGCCGACGAAGCCGGCTACCCGGTCGCCTGCAAGGCGGCGGGCGGCGGCGGCGGCAAGGGCTTCCGCGTGGCGATGACGCCGGATGACCTCCAAGAGGCTTTCGAGGGGTCGTCGAGGGAAGGCGAGAAGTTCTTCTCCGACCCGCGCGTCTACATCGAGCGCTACCTCGAGGACCCACGCCACGTCGAGGTCCAGGTGCTGGCCGACTCGCACGGCAACGTCATCCACCTAGGCGAGCGCGACTGCTCGCTGCAGCGTCGCCACCAGAAGGTGGTCGAGGAGGCGCCGGGCCCGCACGTCGACGAGGAGATGCGCGAGCGGATCGGCAAAATCGCCACCGACGCGGCTGAGGCAGTCGGCTACCGCGGCGCCGGCACGATCGAGGGGATGCAGGTCGGCGACGAGTACTTCTTCCTCGAGATGAACACCCGCGTCCAGGTCGAGCACTGCGTGACGGAGATGGTCACCGGCATCGACATCGTCCGCGAGCAGATCCTGGTCGCCGCCGGCGAGCCGCTCTCGATCGCCCAGGAGGACGTCGATCTGCGCGGCTGGTCGATCGAGTGCCGGATCAACGCCGAGGCCGCGCACAAGAACTACGCGCCGGCGCCCGGGCCGATCGGCGACTCCTACCACGAGCCCTCCGGCCCCGGCATCCGCGTCGATTCCGGCGTCGAGGCTGGCGGCGAGGTGACGCCGATGTACGACCCGATGGTGGCCAAGCTGATCGTCTGGGACGTCGACCGCGAGAAAGCGACCCGGCGGATGCTGCGGGCGCTCGACGAATACGACTCCGGCGGCCTCACCACCCTGATCCCCTTCCACAAGAAGATCCTCGCCACCGAGCAGTGGGCGCGCGGGGAGACCTGCCGCGACCTGATGGAAGACAAGGAGTGGCTGAAAACCACCGCTCCCGAGGACGCGAGCCCGCCCGAGCCCAGCGAGGACGGCGGCGAGGTCGTCAGCCGCGACTACAAGGTCGAGGTCTCCGGCAAGCTCTTCGACGTCAAGGTGATCGGCGAGGCCCCCGCGGGAGGCGCGGTCGCAGCGCCCGCCGCGGGCGGCGGCAAGAAACCGCCGAAGCGCGAACGCAAAGGCGGCGGCGGCCCCAGCGCCTCCAGCGAGGCCCTACCTTCGCCCCTCCAAGGGACGATCCTCAAAGTCGCCGTAGAGCAAGGCGCCGAGGTCTCAGAGGGCGACCTGATCTGCGTGATCGAGGCAATGAAGATGGAGAACGAGATCACCGCCCACCGCAGCGGCAAAGTAGAAGAGCTCCCCATCGCCGAAGGCGCCGCCGTAAGCAGCGGCGACACCCTCGCAGTCATCAAGTAGTCCCCTAGCTGTCCCCTCAGCTGCTCTAGCGAGCTAACTAACGCTCCGGTTAGGGGTCAGGAGGGGGGTCCTCCAGACACTCAACCACGAGCCATAGCGAGTGGTGTCTGGAGGACCCCCCTCCTGACCACCCCAAACGCTAAGCGTGCCGTTTGTGATGCCGTTTTTCTTCGCGTTCCTGTTCTTTGCGCCGTTCTTCTTCGCGCCGTTCCTTGCTGACCTTCTGCTGCTCCTTCTTCGTCAGCGGGAAGGGCGGGGCAGATTCGCGGCAGGTGCGGCCGACGCAGGCCTCGAGGCGGATTAGCTGCGCGTGGAGGTAGGCGCGGATCGGGAAGTAGTTGGGGACGCGAACGATGTTGTTGAGCTCGTTCGGGTCTTTGTTGATGTCGTAGAGCTCCTTCTCGCCATCGGGCCACTCGATGTACTTGTAGGGGCCGAGGCGGATTCCCTCGTAGTCCTTCGGCGGGGCGATGATCGAGGCCTTGGCTTCGCCGCCGGAGGCCCTGGCGGCGCGCGCGGCAGGACCCGGGATCGGCGCGCTCTGCGCGGTCGGTTCGCCGTTGGCTTCGACGTCGTTGGTCTCGACGAAGGACTCGAAGAGGAACGGTCGCCGGGTGCGCAGGCTGGGATCGCGGAAGAAGGGCACCAGCGAGGTGCCGTCGATGCTTTTGTCCGGTTCCACGCCGGCGAGTTCGAGGATCGTCGGGGCGATGTCAGTGTTCCCGGCCAGCTCGCCGGTCGAGGTGCCGGGTTTGATCCCCGGACCGCGGATCAGCAGCGGCAGGTGCGTCGCCGACTCGTAGGCAAGGAACTTGCCGCCGGTGAGCCGGTGCTCGCCGTAGAAGAAGCCGTTGTCGGAGGTGAAGATGATGTAGGTGTTGCGCAGCCGGTGCTGGGCGCCGAGGGTGTCGAGCACCACTTTCACCCCGTCGTCGATCGCCCGCAGCGAAGCGAGCGCCTTCTGGTAGTAGATGCGGTAGGTGTGGATGTCGTTCAGCGAGAGGTACGGGGCTTCGCGGATGAAGCGCGGCTTGTCGTTGACGTTGCCCTCATTGAACCCTTCTTCGCGACCGTGCGGGAACGGGGCGCCGTCGAAGAGGGTGTAGTGGCGCGGCGCCGGCTCCGGTCCGGCCGGCCGGCGGAAATCACCGTGCGGCGCCGTGTAGTCGAGCTGCATGTAGAAGGGCTGTTCGAGGGAGGTGCCGTTGAGCTCTTCCCAGGCGATCCGGGTGAGCACATCGGTCTGGTAGAGGCAGGGTTTGTCTTCGCTCGTCGTGGTCGGACAGCCGAAGTAGTCGCGTTCGCCGTATTCGCGCGTGTCCCAGCTGCCGGAGTCGCCGAAGGGCCCGTCGATCGCGCCGTTGTCGTTGAGCGTGTAGCCGTAGAGGTAGTGGTGGGTGTCGGCGTTCAGGACCGAGTGCCAGGCGGTCCAGCCGGGCGGGACGTCGGTGCCGTTGTCATACGGTTCGTCGCCGTAGCCGTTGAGGAACTTGCCGATGTGGATCGTCCGGTAGCCGGCTCCCTGGAGCCAGGTGGCGATGTTGTGGGTGAAGGCGCCGCGGGCTTTGAAGCCGGTGTAGCCGCCGTTCGGCTGCACGTTGCCGCGGACGTTGCTGTTGTGCGCGTAGCGGCCGGTCATCAGCGTGACCCGCGAGGGGCAGCAGAGGGGGTAGGAGACGTAGTAGCGGTTGAAGGTGATGCCGCGCCCGGCGATCATCGAGAGCGTGTTCGGCATCGTTGGCACTTCGACGCCGCCGGCGTTGTAGACGTCGTAGAGCTGGTCGAGCGTCTCGTCGTCGGTTTGGATTACGACGAAGCTCGGGCTTTCCGGCGGGAAGGCGGAGGCAGAGGCGGCGCCGGCCTTCTGCGCGTTGACGAAGACGAGCGCGGCCAGCAGTGCCAGCAGCGCCGCCGCAGCGGCGAGGCGCGCGGCCAGCGGCGCGCGCGAAAGACTGGACTGTGCGTCGAGCATCTGCATAGATCGGGAGTTCGGGGCGGCTTTACCCCGTAACCGGTGCCTCACGCCTGAGTTGCGGCGTGAAAGCTAGAAGACGCTCAGGACGCGCCGAGCTTTTTGACTGCTTCGCGGAAGTTTTTCACCGTGGCACTGGGGGCTTTGCGCCCTTCCAGTTTCTCGCCATGGCGGTTGACCCAGATCACCGGCACGTTCATTTTCAGCACCGGGGCGATGTCGGTCGTGTAGTCGCAGCCGATGTGGAGCCAGCCTTTTTTGCCGCCGATCCGCCGCGCCGTCTCTTTGAAGTGGACCGGATCGGGCTTGTAGCTGCGCACTTGCTGGGCGGTGACGACGAGGTCGAGTTCGGTCCGCAGGTGGCGGCGCGAGATTCCCAGCAGTTTGTCGTCGATGTTGGAGACGATCCCGATCTCGTACTTCTTCCCGAGTCGGTCCATCGCCGCGTTGGCCTCGCGGAACGGCAGCCAGTAGGCAACGCTGTTGGGCAGGAACTGAGCCCGCGAAGGCTCGACTTCCCAGCCGATCTCACCGGCGACTTTGACGATCGTGCGGCGCAGCACCTCGGCGTAGAGCTCGTAGGAGCCGGCCATGATTTCGGCCTGGACTTCCATGAAGCGCTCGAGGAACGGGCCCTCTTCGAAGCTGAACCCGTCTTTGGTTGCCTCTTTCTTGCAGGCCTCGACGATGCCTTTCTCCCAGTCGATGAGGGTGCCGTAGCAGTCGGTGGTCACCCATTTGATGTTTTTGAGACTGGGGAGGGGCATGGCGGCGGCGCATTATGCCATTCGGTAGTCTGCGCCGCCGCGCCCCCCAAGCGCCACCTCACTTATGGACCTCCTCGAGTACCAGGGCAAGCAGCTATTCGCCAAGCACGGCATTCCCGTGCCCAGTGGCGAGGTCGCCGACACCGTCGACGAGGCCGTCGCGGCGGCGGAGCGGATCGGCTATCCCTGCGCGATCAAGGCCCAGGTGCTGATCGGCGGCCGCGGCAAGGCAGGCGGGATCAAGATCGCCAAGGACACCGAGGAGGCGCGCGCCCACGCCGACGCGATCCTCGGCATGGACATCGTCGGGCCGCACGGCGAGGGTCCCTTCCGCGTCGACCAGGTCTGGATCGAGGGCGGCTCCGACATCGCCGAGGAGTACTACGCCTCCGTCATCCTCGACCGCGGCGAGAAGAAGCTGCTGGCGATGGTCTCCGCCAAGGGCGGGATGGACATCGAGGCCGTCGCCGCCGAGGACCCCGACGCCTTGGTCAAACGTCACATCGACCCGACCCGCGAGTTCACCGCGGCTGACGCGCGCTCGATCGTCGCCGACGCCGGCCTCGCCGAGGACGCTCTCGACCAGGCCGCCGACGCACTGGTGAAGCTCGCCGAGGTGGCGCGCGAGGAGGACGCGAGCCTGATCGAGGTCAACCCGCTGATCGTCACCGCCGGCCGCGACGTCGTCGCCCTCGACTCGAAGGTGACGATTGACGGCAACGCCCTCTTCCGCCACCAGGACCTGGCCGAGATCGCCGACACCGTCGACGATCCGCAGGAGCAGATGGCGAAGGAGAAGGGTCTGACCTACGTCAAACTCGACGGCAACGTCGGCATCCTCGCCAACGGCGCCGGCCTCTGCATGTCGACGCTCGACGTCGTCGCCCAGGCCGGCGGCGCGCCCGCCAACTTCCTCGACGCCGGCGGCGGCTCCAAAGCCGAGGCGATCGTCAACGCGCTCGAAGTCATCAAATCGGACGCGAAGGTCAGCGCGATCCTCTTCAACATCTTCGGCGGCATCACCCGCTGCGACGAGATCGCCAACGGGATCGTCACCGCCTCGCAGCAAATCGACCTCGGGATGCCGCTGGTCGTCCGCCTCGACGGCACCAACTCCGAGGAGGGGCTGAAGATCCTCGCCGAGGCCGACCTGCCGAACCTGCATCAGGAGAAGACGATGCTGGACGCCGCCCGCCGCGTCGTCGAGCTCGCCGGGAGCGCCGCATGAGCATCATCATCGACGAGAAGACGAAGCTTGCCGTCTCTGGCCTGACCGGCCGCGAGGGTTCCTTCCACGGCTTGCGCAACAAGGCCTACGGGACCGACCTCGTCGCCGGCGTTACGCCGGGCAAGGGCGGCCAGGACGTTGAGGGCGTGCCGGTCTTCGACACGATCAAAGACGCGGTCGCCGAGGCCGGCGCCAACACCTCGATGATCTTCGTCCCGGCGCGCTTCGCCGCCGCCGCAATCGACGAGGCGATCGACTCCGGGGTCGAGACGGTGATCGCGATCACCGAGGGGATCCCCGTCCTCGACATGCTGAACACGTACTGGAAGGCGAAGGAGGCCGGCGTTCGGCTGATCGGCCCCAACTGCCCCGGCGTGCTCTCGCCCGGCAAGGCCAACGTCGGCATCATCCCGGCCCAGTTCTTCGACCCGGGCCCGATCGGCGTCGTCTCCAAGAGCGGGACGCTGACCTACCAGATCGGCAACGAGCTCAAACAGGCCGGCACCGGCAACTCCTCGATCGTCGGCATCGGCGGCGACCCGATCGTCGGCTCGGACTTCATCGACATCCTCACCATGTACGAGGCTGACCCCGACACCGAGCTGATCGTGATGGTCGGCGAGATCGGCGGCGACGCCGAGGAGCGGGCCGCCGAGTTCATCGCCAGCGAGGTCTCAAAGCCCGTCGTCGCCTACATCGCCGGCTTCACCGCGCCTCCGGGCAAGCAAATGGGCCACGCCGGCGCGATCATCTCCGGCTCCTCGGGCACCGCCCAGGCGAAGAAAGACGCGCTCGAAGCAAAGGGCGTGCGGGTCGGCGAAAGCCCGACCGAGACGGCCCAGATCGCCGCCGAGATGCTGCGCTCGCTCTAGGGCGCTAAGGCTAGGGCCGAAGGACGAGGCCACGCGCGATCGCGGCCATGCCCTCGAAGGATGCGTAGTCGCCGGCGGCCGTTTCCCGGCAGCTCTCGCAGGCGACGATCCGCTCCAGGTTGACGACGGCCCCCGGAAGGTGGATACGGGCGGTGTAGGCCGTAGGCATCCGGTGCGGGCAGCCCCGTCGCCGCGTCTCCCACCGTTCGAAGCCGTTGGAGATCACCGCCCGCCCGCCAGGCAGCTTTAGCCGCCGCTTCTTCCCGCAGCGGAGGGTGTCTGGAAGTTCCTGACCGACGGCCTTCTGCCATTTCCAGTGCCGCAGCGAGTAGAGGTTGACGTAGATCGCTTCCGAGCGGTCGGCAGCCGGGTGGTCCTCGTAGAGGAGGGTGGCGTCGGGGAAGCGTCCCCTCTTCGACGGAGACGAGAAGGTGTCGACCAGACGCAGTGGCGCCAGCCGGCGCTTTGGCTCGAAGCGCCGCCCCAGCCAGTAGACCGGGAACTCGATCGCCGGGTTTTCAAGCCCCACCTCGGTGTCGTCCAATTCGGCCGGGAGGTAGGAAGCGGCGGCTTCGATCCGCTTCTGCTGGCGCTGCGCCAGTTCGACCGCGATCCGGTCGTTTGCCGCGGGCACTTGCCCGGCGACGAAGATCACCGCGATCGCGGTGCCCGACCGCCAGACGAGCCAGGAGGTCGATTCCTCGTCCTCGGCGAAGAGCTGAGCGTGGGACCAGCGGAAGAGCCGGGTCTCTTCGCCGACGGTGGCCGGTGGCTTGACCTCCTCCGGCAGCTCGTCGCTGGTGGCGTGGCTGATCAGCAGCCGCGAGGCCGCGAGACCCGCGTCCGCCGCTTCAGCGCTCTCGAGCTCCGCCGCCGCGGTGCCGACGACGAACGGCGCCGGGCCTTCGCCCGGGACCTCGTACATGCGGAGGTACAGGGCGAGGCAGCCCTCGGGTTTGTAGCGGGAGATGAAGCGCGCCAGCTTCGGTAGCGGGTCGGCCGGTTCGACCGCCCCGCACCTGACTCCGCCGAGCGAGGACTCAGGCGAGCCGTCGAATACGTGATAGCCACGAGGCAGGTCGTGGAGCCGAAGCAGCATCCCCGCCTCGCGTTCCTGCTGAGGCGAGCTGGGGGCCGTGGGTTCGGCCGGTTCGCCGGACTCGGCGAAGACGACGCCGGAACCAAAAAGGGCGGCGGTGAGGACGATTGCGGCGAGGATCCACGCGCTCAACGCGCGTTTCCCGATTGCTCCCCAGCCGGCCATTACTCGGCGAGTATAGGTGCGGCTGGCGCGCCCGCCACCGGCTTTTGGGCGAGCAGCGCTCGAAGCTCGGCGGCGATCTGCGGCGCTTCGGCGTCGAGCCGCCGGTGGGTAATGCGGATCGTCCGATAGCCCGCGAGCAGCAGCTTCGGATCCCGGGCGCGGTCGCGCTCGAAGGACGCCCGGCGGCCGTGGTGTTCCCAGCTGTCGAGCTCGACCACGAGCTTGGCGGCGGGCCAGAGCGCGTCGACCTCGTGTCCGAGGACGAGGACGTTCTGGGCTGGCGCGGAGATTCGATGCTCGCGAAGGAACTCGGCGAAGCGAATCTCGAGCGGCGAGCGCCCTTCGGTCGGAGCCTCCAGCTCGACCAGCAGCCGGCGGACGGGCCGCAGCGCCCGCCGCCCGCGCCCCCGCTCGCAGACCTGCTCGAGCTCCCGCAGCCGCAGCAGGTTGAGCCGATCCGCCTCTTCGGCCGCTCGCTTCAACGTTTTGTACGGGGCGACTTCGGCGTAGTCGAAGAGCGTGCGCTCACTCGTCGTCACGGGCATCCCCTCATGCGTGGAGCGGTCCTCTGGCGCCAGCTTGCAGCGGTGGATCCAGACCCCCTGCCGTCGCCTGATCCCCTGGCGGCCGCAGCCGGCGGTCACGTGGATCGGCCCCCGCCGAGGTCGCTGAAGCCCCCAGAGCACCGCTGTGGTGTGGTGGCTCAGCAGCGCGCCGGGCCCGTACGCCAACACCGCTGCCCACCAATATCCGCGCCGGGGGACACGCGAGTGGCCGACGGCGTAGACGTTGCGGTGGACCTGGAGCAGCCTTCCCTCCCAGAGACGCCTCTCTATCCATCGAACTCCGAATCCGAGATCGAGCAGCTGCAGATGCGATACGACGCTGTGCTGCCGCGTGGCCAAGGTCGCCAAAGCGCGCTCCCGCCCGGCGTGTCTGAGTTTTTCCTCCATATAGGTGGGTCAAGGTCAGACACCCACCCGTTCGCCCCCCGCGGCGGATGATTTGGCGGGGCGGCTGCAGGGTGGCGGCGCTCTTTGGGAGGGATTCGTGGGGCGGGAGGCGTTGCTAGGGTCGGGACGTATGGCTGGCGACACGATCTCCTTCGCGCGCGGCGCTCCGAGCGCCGACATCCTCCCTCACGAGCAGGTGCGGGAGGCGGCGCAGCGGGCGCTTTCTTCCGACTGGGAAATGGCGTTGTCGTACGGCGTCGGGATCGGCCATCCGGGGCTCTGCCAGTGGGTTGCGGAGCGGCACGGGCACCTCGATCCGGCGCAGGTGATGATCACCAACGGCTCGCTCGAGGCGGGGGCGATGTTGTTCGGGCACCTGCTCGGCCCCGGCGATCGGGTCGCCGTCGAGCAGCCGAGTTACGACCGCACTCTGCTCCTACTGCAGCAACTCGGGGTCGAGCTGGTGCCGATCTCGCTGGAGGCCGACGGCCTCAACCTCGGTGAGCTGGAGGCGGCGCTGGAGCAGGGATCGCTGAAGTTCGCCCACGTCATCCCCAACGCCCACAACCCCGCCGGCTGCACGCTCTCTGTCGAGAAGCGCCGGCGCCTGGTCGAGCTCGCCGCCGAGCACGACTTCTGGATCTTCGAGGACGACCCCTACCGCGAGCTTCCTTTCGAGGGGGAGCCGTTGGAGACGATGCTCTCGCTCGATCAAGAGGGCAAAGTCATCCACGCCTCTTCCTTCTCGAAGACGGTCAGCCCCGGCGTCCGCGTCGGCTACCTCGCGGGTCCCGCCGAGGAGATCAAGAAGCTGGCGAAAAAAGCCAACGAGACCTACATCTCGCCGAACATGCTGGCTGAGGCGATCGTGCTCGAGCTCTGCCGCAGCGGCGAGCTCGACCGCAACATCGAGTTCGTCAAGGGCGAGCTGAAGTCGCGCTGCGACGCGCTGGTCGCGGCGCTGGGAGAGAAGATCCCGGAGGCCGAGTTCGTCGTCCCCGACGGCGGCTACTTCCTCTGGCTCGACCTCGCCGACGGCACCGACAGCGCCGCTCTGCTGGCGGAGGCGAAAAGCCACGGCGTCACCTTCGTCGCCGGCCCTGACTTCATGCTCGACGGCGGGGAGCGCAGTCTGCGGCTGTCGTTCGCGCCGGTCCCGGCCGACAAAGCGGCCGAGGGCGTGAAGCGCATCGCCGCAGCGCTCGAGCAGCTCCGCTCCGGTAGTCCCGCTTAGCGCATCTGTTTAGGACACAGCCCGCTGTGTCGGAAGTCGGTTGCGCCTAGTCGTGCGGGGCAGGAGTGGCTGCGCTTCGCAGCGCACCCGCCGAGGCGATCACAACGAACCCGATCGCGACGATTTCCAGCGCCTCCAGGTCCTGCGAGAGCGCGAGGAAGCCGATCGCCGCCGCGACCGCCGGCTCGAGGCTCATCAGCACGCCGAAGACGGCCCGGGGGAGGCGGCGCAGGGCCTCCATCTCAGCCGCGTAGGGAATCGCGGTGCTGAGGACGCCGACGGCGGCGCCGGTGAGGAGGGTCGAGGCGGCAAGGAGGTCGGTGCCGCCCTGCGCGATTCCCAGCGGGGCCACCATTGCCGCCGAGAGCACCGCCGCCAACGTCGCCCCGCCGGCGCCGGGCGCGAGCGCGCCGACCCGGTCGCTGAAGAGGATGTAGGCGCCCCAGAAGAACCCGGCGCTCAGTGCCAGGGCGACGCCGAGCGCGTCGACACCGTTGCCGCTGGATCCGTCGGAGAGCAAGACAATCCCCGTCGCTGCCAGCAACACCCAGAGGACGTCGCGCGGGCGCCGCGAGCCGAGGACCGCGACCCCGAGTGGCCCGACGAACTCGAGCGTGACCGTGATCCCCAGCGGCAGCCGATCCAGGGCGGCGTAGAAGAAGATGTTGACGGCGGCTACGGAGACGCTGAGCAGCCAGACATCTCGGTGCGGCCACTCTCGCGTGCGCAGCGGCGCCCCACGCGTGAAGAGGAGCAGCGCGATCGCCCCAAACCCGGCGCGGAGGAACACCGCTCCCGCCGGCCCCACCGAGTCGAACAGCCCCGTCGCCAGCGCCGACCCGCTCTGCACCGAGACGATCGAAGCCAGGGTCAACAGCGCCGCCCCGCGGGTCCCGGCACGCGCCTTCCCGAACCGCATCAAATTCTCCTTCTGCCGGGGAGAAGATTTGATGCAGTTCGATTCATCGGGGGGATTCTGATCCACCGCGGTCGTGCTGCCCGTAGGTGTGGGCAAGCAAACGACCGGGAGGCGACTCCGAGATGGCAGACATCAAACAACTGGCAGGACCCCAATCGAGACGCCGCTTCCTCGCGGTCGGCGGCGGCTCAACGGCGTTGGCCGCTTTCCTTGCCGCCTGCGGTAGCGATAGCGACAGCACCACCACCGGCGCTTCGACGATGCAGTCGAGCGGCGGTAAGAGCGAAACCGCCGAATTCGGCAAGGGCGACGTCGGCATCCTCAACTATGCGCTCACGCTCGAGTACCTCGAGACCGCCTTCTACGCGGACGTCGTCAAAAGCGGCCTCTTCAAGGGCGCCGACCTGGAGACGATCCGCAAGTTCGGCCAGGAGGAGGCCGAACACGTGCAGGGGCTGACCCAGGCGGTGAAGAGCCTCGGTGGCAAACCGGCACCGCAACCGAAAGCCGAATTCCCGCTCAAAGACGCCAAGTCGGTGTTGGAACTGGCGGCGACGGTCGAGAACCTCGGCGCCGCCGCCTACCTCGGCCAGGCGGCGAACATCAAGAGCCCGGAAGTGCTGGCGAGCGCACTCGCGATCCACAGCGTCGAGGGTCGGCACGCCGCCGTCCTCAACACCCTGCTGGGCGAATCGATCACCCCCGATGGGGCCTTCGGCAAGCCGGCGGACGTCAAAACCGTCCTCAAGTCGGTCGAACCCTTCATCGTCGGCTGAGGCCGTCGCGAGAGCAAAGGAACGTCATGAGCAACAAGACCATCAGCAACAAGACCATGAACGACAAAGTCGCGAGCAATGAGCAGCAGCTTGCGAGTCCGGACCTCGCGGTAGTCAACGTCGAGGCCGACGGCGAGGACCTCTCCCGCAGCGAGGTGATCCTCAAGGGAGCGCTGGCGGCGGGTGCCGTCTACGGCGCGCTCGCGGTCGGACCGTACGTCCGCCGCGCCCTGGGAGCGATGGGCGGCGGCGACGTCGACATCCTCAACTTCGCCCTCACCCTCGAGTTCCTGGAGGCGAAGTTCTACGCAGAAGCGAAGAGCCGGGCGAAGCCGAGCGGCGAACTGAAAAGCCTCGTCGCGTTGCTGGCCGAAGACGAGCAGCAGCACGTCGAAGCGCTGACCGCGACGATCAAGAAACTCGGCGGCAAGCCGGTGGCGGAACCGAAATTTGATTTCGCCTACAGCGGCACCTCCGGCTTCCTCAAGTTAGCGCAGACCTTCGAGGACACCGGGGTCAGCGCCTACAACGGCGCCGCGCCGATGATCAAGTCCAAAGAAGTGCTGGCCGCGGCGGGCGGGATCGTCCAGGTCGAGGCACGCCACGCCGCCGCGATCCGGCTGCAGAACAAAGAAGAACCCGCCCCCGAGGCGTTCGACCCGCCGCTCAGCGAAGCGAAGGTGCTGAAGGCCGTCGAACCGTTTCTCGCTTAGCGGGTAGCGGATGGCGGTGAGGCGAGAGAAGGCGGAGCGACTGGCCGACGAGGAGCTGATGCCCCTCGTCGGTCGCCAGGACGCGGAGGCGTTCGAGGTCCTCTACGACCGCCACGGCGGCGCCGCCTACTCTCTCGCCTACCGGATCGTCGGCGATCGCGCCGCCGCCGAGGAAGTGACCCAGGAGGCGTTCATCTCGGTCTGGCGCAGCGGTACCCGCTTCGACGCCGCCCGCGGCAGCGTCCGCTCCTGGCTGCTCAGCATCGTCCGCAACCGCGCGATCGACTTTCTCCGCAGCAAGGCCGGCAAGGCGCCGAAACTGAACTTCGACGACGAGTCGGTGTTGGAGCAGCGGCCGGCGACCGAGCGGACCGAGGAGGAGGCGCTGCGGCGCGAGACCGCCGGCGAGGTGCGCGGGGCGATCGGCAAGCTGCCGGGCGAGCAGGCGAAGGTGATCGAGCTCGCCTACTTCGGCGGCTTCAGCCATTCGGAGATCGCCGGGATACTGAGCCTGCCGATGGGCACCGTGAAGGGCAGGATGCGCTTGGGCTTGGAGAAGATCCGAGGAGAGCTTGCGGAGGGACTGGCATGAGCGGCAGCGATCACACCCAATGGAGCGAGGACCTCGCCGCCTACATGCTCGGCGCCCTCGATCCTGACGAGACCGCCGGGTTCGAGCGCCACCTCGAGGGCTGCGAGCGCTGCCAGGCGGAGGTGCGCTGGTTCGAGCCGGCGGTGCAGTTGCTGCCGGAGTCGGTCGAGCGCGCCGAGCCGCCGCCGCGGCTGCGCGAGGCGCTGATGGCCGAGGTGCGGGGAGACGTTCGCTCCGCCGAGCGCCCCGCTCCCGCGAGGCGGAAAAGCTGGTTCCTGAAGCCGGCGATGGGCTTTGCCGTCCTCGCCCTGCTGGTCGCCGGCGTCGTCGGTTACGAGCTGGGACGCGACGGGTCCGGCGGCGGCAACAAGACGATCGAACGCCAGATCGGCGGGATCGGGGTGAAGATGGTGCGCGACGGCGACGGCGGCACGTTGCACCTCTCCAACGTCCGCCAGCTCCCGCGGGGGAAGGTGCTCGAGGCGTGGGTGCTGCGCGAAGGCAAGGTCGAACCGGTGCCGGCGCTCTTCGTCCCCGACCACGGCGGCAACGCGGAGACGACGATCGCCGACATGAGCGGCGTCGCCGAAGTGATGGTCACGCAGGAGCCGCGCGGCGGCAGCGAGCAGCCGACCTCGAAGCCGATCGTTGCGCTCAATCTGCAGTGAGTGGTGAGTTAACCTGCCTATAGGGCGGTTAACTCACCAATCGTTAATTCAGCGGCCGTAGCGGTCCGAGCTGAGGACGAGCTGCTCGGGGATTGCCGCGCGCGGCGGCGGTGAGGGATCGGCGCGGACGGAGACGGTCTCGGCGACGCTGCGGCTGACCTCGTGGGTCCCGTCGGCGGAGGCGATGACGACGCGGTCCTCGTCGGAGGTCTCGACCTTGCCCTCGAGCCCGGGGTCCAGTCCCGCGGCCTTGAGGTAGTGCAGCAGCTCCTCGGCCTCGTTCTCGAAGCGCAGGACGGTGACGTCGGCGCCGATCTCGACGTCGGCCAGCAGCGCCCCCTGCTCGCGCACGCCCTCGACGATCGGGTGGCCGTGGGGGCAGGTCGTCGCGTCGCCGATCGCCGCCCGCATCCGCTCCTCCAGCACCGGGCTCATCGCGTGCTCGATCCGCTCCGCCTCCTCGTGGACCTCATCCCAAGGGATGTGGAGGACGTCGGTGAGGAAGCGCTCGATCATCCGGTGGCGGCGAACGATGTAGCTGGCGTGCTCGCGACCCGACTCGGTGAACGAGAGCGATTTGTTCGGGTTGCGCTCGACGTAGCCGTCGTCGACGAGGCGGCCGATCATCTCGTGCACGGTCGGGGGCGAGAGTTGCATCGCGCGGGCGATGTTGGCGCCGGTCATCGGCAGCCCGGCCTCCTCCAGCCAGAACATGATCTCGAGGTACTCCTGCTCGGCAACGGTGGCGTTCTCGGCGGCCATGAGCCGATACTAGTAGAGCCTCAGCGGCGCTCCATCAGGCTCGAGACAACCGCCTCGTAGAAGCCGTCGCCCATGCTGCCCTCGGTGACGGTGACGTTGCTCCAGTTGGGCAGGGCGGCGCGCAAGCCGGGGTCGTGCTCGGGTCCGTTGGCGACGACGAAGAAGCGGCCGACGGAAGACGAGACTTCTAAGTCCTCGACGGAGTCGCCGACCGCGATGCAGTCGGCGGGGTCGTAGCCACGGGCGCGGGCGTGGCCGCCAACCGCCGCCGCCTTGCTGACCTGCTTCGGGACCAGGTGGTAGGCGTGGGTGCGGCCCTCGACGGTCGCCATCGGCCGCCCGATCGCGCCGTTGTCGAGCAGCCGCAGGTCGTCGGAGTTGTGCTCGTGGAGGAGCGCGTTTGCCTCCTCGACGTCGACCTTGCCGCGGAAAAGATGGGAGAGGACGCGGCCGTGGTGCCAGGGCGAGTGGTACTCGAGCCGCCCTTCGAAGTGCTCGAAGAGCAGCTTCGGGATCCCGCGCTCCTCGATCTGCTCGTAGATCGTGCCGTCCTCGTTCGGCGCCATCGCGCCGGTCATCAACGTCGTCTCACCGTCGATCGCGAAGGCGCAGCCGGCCTCGTAGATGTAGGAGGTCTGGCCCATCAGCCGCGCCGCCTCGTGCACCTGCGGCTCGCGGCGGCCGGACATGATCACGACCTCGGCGCCGACTCGGTGACAGGCCTCGAGCGCCCGCGCCTGCGCCAGGCTGAAGCCGCCCTCGGCGTCGCGGAAGAGCGAGCTGCGGTGCCCGAGCAGGGTCCCGTCGAGGTCGGTGTAGACGCAGGCGAGCGGCATCGGCGCGGTCGCTACCGTAGCGGGCTATGGCGTGGAGGCTGGCTGACCGAACCCTCGACCTGGCGCGGCCGCTCGGCGCCGGGATCGTCAACGTCACCGTCGACTCGATGTTCGAGGGGGCGCGCAGCGGCACGCCGGAGCAGGCAGTCGCCGACGGCTTGGCGCTGGCCGAGGCGGGGTTCGGGATGCTCGACCTCGGCGCCGTCGCGGCGAAGGCGGGGCCGCCGGTGCCGCCCGAGGACGAGGCCGCGGCGCTGGTGCCAGCGGTGGAGGGGCTTGTGGAGGGCCTGCGTCGTGTACAGGGCTCTCCTCCCTGTAGCAAGGAAAGGGGTGGAGACGACGCGCCCCCACCGGTGTCGGCCGACACCTTCTCGCCCGAGGTGGCGCGGCGGGCGCTGGCGGCGGGGGCAACGGTCGTCAACGACATCTCCGGCGGCTCGGAGGAGATGTTCGAGCTGGTCGCCGAGACCGGCTGCGGCTACGTCCTCATGCACATCGAGGGGCCGCCGCGGGTCGACCGTCCCTGGCGCGAGTACGGCGACGTCGTCGACCACCTGCGCTCGTGGTTTGAGGGGAGAGTCGAGCTGGCTCGGGAGCTTGGGGTAGCGGAGGAGCAGATCGCGATCGACCCCGGACTCGACTTCGACCTCAGCCCCGAGCAGGACCTGGAGATCCTGCGCCGGCTCGGCGAGCTGCGCGCGCTCGGGCTGCCGCTCTACGTCAGCCTCTCGCGCAAGGACTTCATCGGCACGGTCCTGGCCGGCTCTTGGGAGGAGCGGCTGCCGCCGAGCGAGCGCGAGTGGGGGACGGTCGCCGCGGTGACGCTCGCAGTCCGCGAGGGCGCCGACGTCCTCCGCATCCACGACCGCTCCTCCCTGCAGGCGATGCACGTGGCCGCCGAGATCTGCCGCCCGATCGGGACCGCCGCCTGATGGCGCGAGGCGGCAGCCTCCTCGCTTCCGATTGGGCGATCGCGATCGACCCCGCGCGTCGCGACGGGCGGATCGTCGCCGAGAGCTCCGAAGAGGAGCGGCGCTCGCGGCCGGCGGCGCTGCCGCTGGAGCTCCACCCGGGGCTGCGCGAGGCGCTCGGCCGGGTCGGCATCGACTCCCTCTACACCCACCAGCTGCGAGCCTTCGAGCTCGCCGAGGAGTCCAACCTGGTGATCACCAGCGGCACTGCCTCGGGCAAGAGCCTCGCCTTCAACCTGCCGGTGCTGAACTCGATCGCGGCCCGTCCGAAAGACCGGGCGCTCTATCTGTACCCGACCAAGGCACTGGCCCAGGACCAGGCGCGCAAGCTCGCCCAGCTGCGCCCGCCGGGCCTGCGCGAGGCGATCTACGACGGTGACACGCCGCGCGAAGAGCGGCCGGCGATCCGCCGCAAATCGAACCTCATCCTCACGAATCCCGACATGCTCCACGTCGCCCTGCTGCCCAACCACAAGAGCTGGGGCGACTTCCTCGCCAACCTCGAATGGGTCGTCGTCGACGAGGCCCACACCTATCGCGGCGTCTTCGGCTCCCACGTCGCCAACGTGCTGCGGCGTTTGCGGCGGCTGGCCCGCGCCTATGGCCGCGAGCCGCGCTTCCTGCTCGCCTCGGCGACGATCGCCAACCCCGAGGAGCTGGCCGAGCGCCTGGTCGGGACCGAGTTCGAGCTGGTCGACGACGACGGCGCGCCGCGGGCGGGGCGCGAGATCGCGATGTGGAACCCGCCGCTGATCGACGAGAAGAGCGGGACGCGGCGCTCGGCGCTCTCCGAGGCCGCCGACCTCCTGGCAGAGCTCGTCTCCCAGGACGTGCGGACGATCTGCTTCCTCAAAAGCCGCCGCGGGATCGAGCTGATCCAGCGCTTCGCGCGGGAAAACCTCGAGCGGCGGGGGAAGCCCGAGCTGGCGCGGCGGATCGCCCCCTACCGCGGCGGCTACACGCCGCAGCAGCGGCGCGAGATCGAGGCGCGGCTGGCCGCCGGTGAGCTGCTGGCGGTCGTCGCCACCGACGCGCTCGAGCTGGGGATCGATGTCGGCGAGCTCGACGCCGCGATCTGCACCACCTTCCCCGGCACCGTCGCCAGCCTGCGGCAGATGTGGGGACGGGCGGGCCGCCGCCGCCGCGGCCTCGCCGTCTACGTCGCCGGCCAGGACGCGCTCGACCAGTTCTTCTGCCGCCACCCGGAGGAGTTCCTCGGCCGCCCGGTCGAGGCGGCGATTCTCGACCACGGCAACGACCAGATCGCCTCCCGGCACCTGATTGCCGCCGCCTACGAGCTGCCGCTGACCAACGAGGACGACGAGGTCTTCGGGGACGGGTGGCGAGAGCGGGCCGAACGGCTGGTCGCGGCGGGCGAGCTGCGCGCCGCCGGCGGCAAGCTGATGCCGCGGCGGCCGGAGTTCGTCGCCAACCGGATCGCCCTGCGCTCGGCCTCAGCCGACTCGGTCGCGGTGATCGAGCGCGACGCGGGGGAGATGCTGGGCCTGGTCGAGGCCGAGCGCGCCTTCACGACGATCCACCCCGGCGCCGTCTACCTCCACCTCGGCCGCTCCTATGAGGTCGACCGGCTCGACATCGAGGAGCGGCGGGCGATCGTCTCCAGCTTCGACGGCGACTGGTACACGCGGCCGAAAAAGGAGACCGAGATCTACATCGAGCGCGTCCACGACCAGCGCGAGGTCGCCGGCGTGCAGCTCAACTTCGGCGAGGTCTCGGTGACCGAGCAGGTGATCGCCTTCCAGCGGGTCTCGATCTCAGACCAGGAACCGATCGACATCGTCGCGCTCGAGCTGCCCGAGCAGAACTTCGTCACCCAGGCCCTCTGGTACGTGCTTCCGGACAAGCTCAGCGGGAAGCTGCCGACCGAGGCGCTGCTCGGCTCCCTGCACGCCACCGAGCACAGCCAGATCGCCGTCCTGCCGCTGATCGCCATGTGCGACCGCTGGGACATCGGCGGACTCTCGACCAACGTCCACTTCCAGACCGGCCGCTCGACGATCTTTATCTACGACGGCCACCCCGGCGGGGTGGGGATCACCCGTCGCGGCTACGACGAGTTCGAGCGCCTGCTCGGCGACGCCGAGCGGCTGATCGCCGAGTGCCCCTGCCAGTCCGGCTGCCCCTCGTGCGTGCAGAGCCCGAAGTGCGGCAACCTCAACGAACCGCTGCACAAGGCGGGGGCGCTGGAGCTGATGGGCCTGATGCGGGGGGAGCTGTGAGCGTTCAGCCTCCGCCCGATCGCCCGCTCGGGAGATGGCAGCGGCAGGTCGCGGTGATCGGGGCTAGTGGCACCGGGGAAGGAGATGACGCCTGGACGCTGGCCGAACAGGTGGGACGGGGGCTTGCAGAAGCGAACGTGGCCCTTGTCTGCGGTGGCGGAGGAGGCGTGATGGAGGCTGCTTCTCGTGCTGCGAGAGAGGCGGGTGGCACCGTGATCGGGATCGTCCCCAGCACCTCGGTCAATGACGTCAACGTCTATTGCAGCTACGTCGTCGCCACCGGCATCGGCCACGCCCGCAACCTCGCCGTCGTTTCTTCGGGCGAGGCGGTGATCGCGATCGGCGGCGAGTGGGGGACGCTCTCGGAGATCGGCTTCGCCCGCGTCATCGGCCACGAGGTCGTGGCCCTGCGCAGCTGGGAGCTGAACGGCCGCGAGCGCATGGCGGGCGGACCGGGCGTGGTCGCGGCCGAGACTGCCGAGGAGGCGGTGGCGGCCGCCTTGGCCGCGCTCTGATCAGAACAGGCGAGCCATGATCAGCGACGAGCGCAGGGAGCCGTCGCGCCGGCGGTAGTGGTCGCGCCGCAGGCCCTCCTCCTCGAAACCGAGCTTGCGGTAGAGGGCGATTGCGGCCTCGTTGTCGGGCCAGACCTCGAGTTCGAGCTTGTGGACGTGTTCGGGCCGCGCCGCCAGCGCCGCCTCCATCAGCATCCGCCCGCCGCCGCGACCACGGTGCTCCGGCGCTATCCACATCCCCAGCGAGAGGACCCCGGGAGTCTGCGTCGAGTGCATGCCGAGCGCGCCGATGACTCCACCGCCCTCCTCCAGCACCAGCAACGGGTCGCCTTCGAGGATGACCTGGCGGAAGCGGTTCGCCAGCTCCAGCTCCGTCGCCGCCTCGGTCGCCAGCCAGCGCCCTTCGTCAACGACCACCTTCATCCCGGCGCCGATCGCGTCGCAGTCTTCGAAGGTCGCGTCCCGGACCTGCATCAGGCGAGGATAGGCCTCAGCGGCCGGGCCAAAGCTCCTGCAGGGCGAGGATCACGAACGCGTGCGACCACGCTAACGGAGTCGTCGAGGTGGGGATGCCGGTGCGAAAGTCGACGCGCTCAGGCAGCGTGCCCGCCGGAGTTGCGGCGCGGCGCAGGTCGGCGAGGAGCCGCAGCGCCTGCCGCCGTTCTCCCAGCGCGGCGAGGGACCAGGCGGTCCAGGCGGTCGGAGCGGACCAAGGGTCGATCCCAGACCAGTCCTCGTTCGGCGTGATCCCGAAGCGCCCGCCGCCCCGCACGAGCGCGACCATCGTCTCGCGCGCCGCCGGAAAGAGCGGCCGGATCTCGAACGGCTCGACCGCCCAAGCCGCCGCCGAATCGAGCCCGGAACCGGGATCGTCCAACCGCCTCACCAGCCGACGGGACGATTCCCCTCCATATAGGGATAGTTCCGTCCCGCCGGCGGCGATCGCGTTGCCGAGGTAGTCGCCGGCCTCCCCCTCCTGGTAGTCCGGGAGGTTCCGCCATGGCAGCCGAGGCGGGGGGGCGAGCCCGACGACGTGGGCGGCTGCGGCGACCCATCCCACGGCGTCTCCCTGCGGCCCGCGGCCGGGGACCGGCTTGCCGTCGCCGTAGAAGCGGGCGGCGGATTGGAGGTCGAGGCCGAGTAGGAAGCCGGCGCTTCGGCGCGCTTCGGCGCGATAGCCGCCGGCGGCGAATGCAAGCGCCCCGGTCGCGGCGTCTCGCGGCCAGACGTAGGCCCAACCGTCGCGAGCGCCGGCCGCGACGGCGCCGCTGCGCCGGTCGCTGAGCGCCCGCAGAACCAGCAGCGACCGCTCGTACATCCGCAGGGCCCATGGAGGTGCGCTCGGCGCCAACGGCCGGGCGCGGCGCAGCCAGCGCCGGTCGCTTCGAGCGGCGGCTCGGACTATCCGCCGCGCCGTCCCGTCGTCGCAACGCAGCCGTTTCTCAGCTTCCGGCTCGTGCGAGCGCAGCTCGACGCGCGTGCCGTCGGTGGTCGCGGTCAAGCAGGCGAGGCGGGAGTCGCCGGCCGCATAGGTAATCCGCACGCGCACCCGTCCGAAGCGGACAGCGGTGACGAGCACGTTGGTGCCGGGCAGGTACCTCTGTCGGATTTGATCCCCTCGCCAGGGGGGCAGCGCCGGACCCCTTCCGATCCTCACCCACGGCACGATTCCGGTGTCCGCCGCTACGGTCCCCGCCGTCTGCCGCGCGGCCGGGTTGTCGATCAGCGCCCGACCGGCCGGCCCCGGCGCCCGCAGGTCGACCACGTCTCCGTAAGCATCGACCGCCACCGTCAGTCCGCCGCTCCCCACGACCGTCGTCCCCAGGAACGGCGCCGGCAACCCCCGCAACCCCCGCGGCGTCTCCGGATCAGCTCCAGAGCCCCCCGAAACCAGCAGCCCCCCGGCCGCCGCCACAGCAACCAGACCCACCGCCGCCCGAGTCCAACTCATCCCCCAATGCAATCAGCCTCACCAGCCGCGCTCCCGGTAGCCTTCCCCCTGCGCAAGCGGCTCCGCGCACCCCAGGCGAGGTAGCTCAGTTGGTAGAGCACACGACTGAAAATCGTGGTGTCGCGGGTTCGAATCCCGCCCTCGCCATTCTCTCCGCTGCTTAGCGCTTCCGGGCGCGGCTGTCTCGGTGCCGATCCGTCGTTGGGTTATGGGCCTCTTGGCTGATCTGCCTCAAGCTAGGGCGCTGAGTTGGTGGTTCGAGCCGCGGTGTTTCTGGTCTCGGTGGCAATTCAGATAGAGGCGCCTCTGCGGCGATCGGCATTTCTACCTTGTCGAAAATCTTCAGGCCGCGGATCCGAGAATGGAAGGCAAAGAGGATCGCGGCAATGAAGCCGAGGATCAGCAACGGTGCCGAGATCCACTGACCCGCCTTGAGGAGCCCGAAAACGATGAAGGTGACGCTGATGCTGGCCAGCAGAAGCCTGCCGCCGGGGTCGTTTCGAGGATGTCGCCTGCGGCCATGACCATTCACGTGACGCTCCCGGCACGAGTGACCACCTTCTTGTTGTAAGTGCGCATCTCGCGGCCGGACATGATCTGCGTGACTTGTCCCTCGCGAACCTCGAACCCCGCCTCTAGAAAGGCGTGAACCATGGCGTCGACCAAGCTGTCATCCGCTTGCGGATTCATGGCTACAAGCACCTCATCCGCTGAGTTCGTTCTGGCCACCCAAGAGACAGCTCCGGAAAGGGCTGCGGAACTCAGAAGCTCAATCGCTTTTAAACGGCCGGGGCCTCCCCAGATCGAGAGGAGCCGCTGATGCTGAGTCAGGGTCCCTGGCCGTTGGGTTCCCTGTGCCGCCTCTAAAAGTGCCTCACGAGCATCCGGATGAACTTCATAGAGGGTGCCTCGGGTGGGCGGCTCCGAGTCCGCTTTGAGCAGCTGGTCATTGACCATCCTCCGGAGCAGGCCGTGCACCGAGCCGCTCGGCTTACCTTGGAGCTTCGCGATCTCGTACTGAGTCAAGGGCTTGTCCAAGACGGACAGCCCTACCTCGAGTCGTGATCCAGTGAAGTCTTCGGGGGATGGGGGCATAGAGGTACCTTCGCGGTACCTAGCATAGTCGCACGAGACCCTTTTGGGTAGTCCGAGCGGTTTGATAACGCGAAAAGCACCTACTTTTCCCCTCTTGGTGGTTTCGTGCTACCGCTCGACCTCACGCGGCTCGTGGTGGCGATCCTCGAGCAACCGAGCCGCCATGCCGCTCTCGGCGAACCGGCCACGTAAAGGAAAGAGGCCAGCGTTGCGGATGCCGATGGCGGCCTGTTTCCGAAGTTTCTTCGGGGTCATCACCGGGCGCCGAGGGCCAGGAAGAGTTCGCGCTCCCGTGGGTTTCCGAGTGAGCGGTCGAAGACGGGGACCGAGGCGCCTAGGATCTGCAGGGTGCCGCTGTCCTCTCCTTCGGTGCGGGTGGCGGTGACTTCACCGCGGCTCCAGGAGGCGATCTCGCCCCTGATGTGAGTGCCGGTGTCGTTGCCGTTTTCGTCGCTGATCGGGCTGCCCTTGAGGGCGACGACACGGTCGGGGGTGACGACGAGGATGAACCGCTTCGGCAGCTCCTTCGAGGCCCGCGGCGAGGCGAGCTTGATCAGCGAGGCGCCGGCCACCATCGAGAGCATGGAGGGCGGCTTGCCCTGGGTCAGCGCCGAGACGTCGACCACTTCTTCGCCGAGCTCCTTTCGACGACCTCCCGCATCGTCGTCTCGCCGGTTATCGATTCGCGCAGCGATTCCATCGCTCTCCTTTCCGTTGTCGCCAACGTAGCTGGAGATGAAGATCGCGGGTGGCTCCGCCGATGATCGTGATGAAGTTCCCGGTCTTGATGTCGAATAGGAGGATCTGAAGTTGAAAAGGTGTTTGAGCTTGAAGTTACGCAGACGGTCTCCGCTGCTCGTCGTCATAGGCATGGCACTGCTGATGGCAGGGTTGCTTGCCCCCAGCGCGCAGGCAAGGGTTGAGTCGTTCCAGGCCTTGGCGCCGAGCTCGGTTCCGCTCACGGCGGTCACCACCGATCCTGGCAGCGGTCTCATCTACGCGCAGGAAAATCAAGGGACGAACTTCTTCGTCTACAACCCGCAGACGAACGCGTGGAGCGAACTGGCGCCGTCCCCGGTCGAAAGTGGAAACAACGGTGGCGCGGCTTACCTCGGCGGGAAGATCTACGTCGTCTACACGAGCAACTCGACCGAAGCTGCCGTCTACGACATCGCCTCGAACAGCTGGACCACGATGGCGAACCCGCTGGGAGTCGGCACCGGCAACATCACGGCCGGCGACGGCAAGCTTTACCTGGCTGGCGATCTCAAATTCGCCTCCTACGATCCCGCGACGGGGACCACGACGCCGCTCGCCGAACCGCCGAAATTCGAAGCGGCGGAATGCGACGAAGGCTTCGAACCGTGGGGTGCGTTGGTGTTCGACGGCAGCAAGATCTACGGCCACCAGGGGAACGGCTGCACCGGCTTCGCGGTGTACGACATCGCCGCGAACAGCTGGTCTGAACTTCCATTCGTTCCGCTGGCAGGAGAACCAGGAAGCGAAGAAGGCGCGATTCTGGGCGCTGTGATTGATCCGGTGACGAACACCTATCTCACCACCGGACCGTACGCCGGGAACACCCTCTTCCGGTACGACATCGAAGCAGGCACGTGGTCTACCAGCACCCTGCCGTTCGAAGTCGAAGACAACGGCATGGCTTACGTGTCCCTGCCTGGTCACGAAGGCGTCTACATCATCCAGGGTGAGGAAGGGACGGAATTCACCCGCTATATGGAAAAGAACCAGACCGACCTTTCGGCCTCGATGTCGGCTACTGCGGTGGCCGCTACGGCCACCAATGGCGAAATCACCTACTCGGTCCAGATCAAGAACAACGGACCGGAACGGGCGGGTGGAGTCGTCCTCTCGGATCCCCTGCCCGCTGGTGCGTCGCTGATCTCCGCCGGGACGTCGCAGGGGGCCTGCACCGGCACCTCGACGCTGAGCTGCAGCCTCGGAGTCCTGCGAAGTGGGACGAGCGTCGACTTGACGATCAAGCTGAGGACCGGTTTCGGAACCGTCACGAATACCGCGACCGTCTCGAGCTTCGCGGACGACAGCAACCAGGCGAACAACAGCTCATCGGTTGTCTCCAGTGTCGTGCAGCCGTGCGTGGTCCCGAAGCTCAAGAAGCTCCGCCTCAAGAAGGCGAAGAAGGCGCTTCGGAAGGCTCACTGCAAGCCCGGAAAAGTGAAGCGTCGCTTCAACGGCAAGATCAAGAAGGGCAAGGTGGTCCGCAGTGGCAAACGTCGCGGCGTCCTCCTGCCGGCCGGTAGCAAAGTGAAGCTCATCGTCTCCAAGGGCGAGAAGCAGCACAAGAACCACCAGAAGCCGAAAGGCAAGCACTAGCCCGCTCGCGCCACCCGCGACTGGGAAATCCGTTGCAGCCGCCGCCGTCCGTCCGACGGCGGCGGCACCATCGGACCATGTTCCAAGTTCTAGTTGCCTGTTCCAGCTGCCCTGAGGAGACCGAGGTCTTCGTCGGGGATCTGAACGACGTCGACCGCGAGGCCTGTCCCTGCGGCTACAGCTACGTGGTCCTCGCGGTCAGCGAGTCTGAGCCGATTTACGCCGAGCGGGCGCAGGTGATCGAGCTGCCGCGGCGGCGGAAGCTGTCGAAGGCCGCTTAGCTCGTCTCAGCCGCCTCCGGCTGAGAAGTGCTGGTAGTCCTTCGGCCAGGACCAGTTGCCGCCCCATTCCCAGCCGGCGTCCGCGAAGGCGGCGACTACCGGGCCCTTGCGGTGAATCAGGCCGGGAACGCGGCGGGAGCGGTCGGCGAAGGGAGCGCCGGCGGGCGGTGAGACGTAGCCGTCCCTGGTGACGTAGGGGTTCTCGCGCGGGTTGAGGTCGATCGCGTGGCCGTATGACCTTGATCGCCTTCTAGGCCGGGCGTCAAGCGGCGCGCGGAAGGGTGCCGCCGGCTTCGCCCGCGCGGGGCGGCCGCCAGAGGGCGTCGCTGCCGGCGGGCTCGCAGATGATTTCGCCGGCGTCGGCAGCGGCGATCAGCTCGCGCTCGGCGGCCGGGAGGTCGACCTCCTCGAGGTCGCTCGGCCGCATGATCGAGGCCACCTCGGCCGTGGTCAGCCCAATCGGGAACTCGCGGACGACCTCGACTGCGCTCTCGGGAGCGGGCCGTCGCTCCAGCGAACCGTCGAGGTTGGCGAGGGCGTTGTCGTAGACCTCGAAGGGCTGGAAGCCGCCGACCTCGAGCCGCCCTCCGTCGGGGTGCTCCAGGATCAGCGACGGCGCCGAGTAGCGGACCTCGCCGTCGCTGTCGGAGTGGCGGCCCTGGACGTGCGTGGGGCTGCCGGCGGCGGAGCGGGCGCGGGCGCGGTCAGCCTCGTAGGCGGCGACGATCTCCGGGTCCTCGATCTGGTTGACGATCGCCTCCGCGTCGAGGCCCTCGACGTCGGCGAGGGCGCGCATCAGGTCGTCGTCGCTGTCGAGCAGCCCGCTGGTGGTGAAGTTCATCAGCTGCAGCGCCCGCAGCGCCGCATAGCCCAGTTGCGGGTCCTCTTCGCGGGCGGCGATGATCGCCCGGCAGGCGCGGGAGGTGCCGGCCATCCGCGACTTGACGCCGCTGCCGAACGGCATCCCGAAGCGGCGCTGGAACTTGCGCCAGCTCATCGCCAGGCGCGCCGGCGTGAAGCCGCGCTCTTCGTAGCGCCGTCCCGACTCGCTGAGCCCGATCAGGACCAGCCGCCACTCGATCTGGTCGCCGAAGCGCCAACGCAGCCGCGCGATCGCCGGGCGCGACGAGTAGCCCCAGGGACAGCCGGGGTCGGTGAAGTGCCAGGCGACGATCGGTTCCACTAACGATTCGTTAGTACCCCCTCCGGGCGATTGCTATCGCCCGGCATGTCTTTAGCTGGAGATGAAGAAGTTGTGACAGCGTGGCGACGGTGGATTGGTCCGTCCTGCACGCCCTCAACGACTTCATGTTCCGTCACGACGCCGTCGAGGACCCCCTGCTCTTCTACGTCAACGCCTCCGAGGCACTCTTCGTGGCGACCCTGGCGCTGGTCTTCCTCGCCGCCCACGGCGCCCGCTTTGCCGCCTGGCGCCGCGCCTCCCTGGCCGCCGTGCTCAGCGCCGGCTTCGGCCTCGCCGCCGCCAAGGCGATCTCCGAACTGGTGGACCGCGCCCGCCCCTTCGTCGCCGACCCGCACGGCGTCCATCTCTTCTCGGGGCACGCTGCCGACCCGGGCTTTCCCAGCGACCACGCCACCGCCGCCTTCGCGATCGCGGTGGCGATTCTGCTGCGCAAGCGGCGCTGGGGTATCGCGGCGCTGGTCGCGGCGGCGGTGCTCTCGGTCGGACGGGTGGCCCTCGGCGTCCACTATCCCAGCGACGTCCTCGCCGGCGCCGCTCTCGGCAGCGCCGCCGCGCTCGCCCTCTGGGCAGCGCCGCTGCGCCGGCGGATCGACTGGCTGGCAGACGCCATCGGCGCCCGCTGGGACCGCCTCGTCGAGCGCGGCGCCAGCGGCCTCGCCGGCCTGCGCGGGTAACTCAGCGCGGGCGCGCTCCTCCAGTACCGCCCCGTTCTGGATACGGTTGGGGTAGGGATCTGCGAGGCAGCATCGAGAGGGCTCCGCAGGGGTTGAAGAAGTATCGATCTGATCCAAGACCTGGAGGAAGAGAATGAGAAGAAGGCCCAGGACGATGATGGTGACGGGCGTGCTCGGCACCCTGTTCCTGCTGCTCGCCGCCTCGATGGCGTTCGGCGCCACCCTGGATGAAGAACGCGAGACCTACAAGACACAGGTCGAACCAATCTGCAAGCAGAACCGCGAAGCCAACGAACGGGTTCTCAAAGGCGTCAAAAAGAACATCAAGAACGGCAAGCTGAAGCTGGCCGCGACCCAGTTCGCGAAGGGCGCCGCCGCCCTGAAGAAGGCGCGGACCCAGCTCGCCGCGGTCCCCAAACCCGCCGCCGACGACGCCCGCCTGACGAAATGGCTCGGCCTGATCAAGACCGAGGTCGAACTCTTCGAAAAAGTCTCGAAGAAGCTGAAGTCCGGCGACAAGCGGGGGGCCCAGCGGATGGCCCTGCAGCTGACCAGCACCGTCAACAAGGCCAATAACACCGTCCTGGCCTACGAATTCAAGTACTGCAAGGTGCAGACCTCCCAGTTCCTCTAGGAGCCGCTACGAGGTGGCGATCAGCCGATCGCCACCTCGTAGGCGTCCTCGGCCTCGAGGAAGGGGGCGAGGGTGACGTAGACGAGGGTCGGGACCAGATCCGGCAGCGTCTCCGGTCCCTTTTTGTTGACGTGGTCGTAGAGGAGTGAGTAGAGGGCGCCGCCGACGGCCTCGGCGGCGATCGGGGGCGTGTCGGGCTTGAGCTCGTAGCCCGGCGCCAGCAGCCCCTCCATGCCTTCGGTCACGACCTCGCGCTGGTCGAGCGCCCGCTTGCCGGCGGCGTACATCTCGACCCCGCCCATGCGCGCGTACTCGGGCTCTTCGGCTCCCCAGCGGAACATCGCTTCGATCGTGTCGTGGACCGCGTGCTTCCAGTCCGGCGCGCGGCGGAAGGCGGGCAGCGCCGCGGCGAGCATGTGGGCTGAGCCGCTGTCGAGGGCGGCGACGATCGCGTCTTCCTTGTTCTTGAAGTGTTCGTAGAAGGTCCGCTGCGAGGTGCTGGCCCGTTCCACCACCTCGGCCACGGTCGTGTCCGGATAGCCCTTGTCAGCGACCACCGCCGCCAGCGCCCGCAAAATCCGCTCCGGCGGGTTGGCGAGCTTCTGGCGCTCCTCGAACGGCACCGCTTTGACGCTGCGCCGCCGCGTCGCCTTCAGCGGCCCCGGCGGCACCGGGTAGCAGAAGATCCAGTCCCAAAGCTGCGGCACCAGGTCCAGCAGCTCCTCCTCCTGGCCGCGGTAGAGGCGCTTGTGGATCACCTTCTGGATCCCGCCGACGATCGAGCGGACCAGCTCCCGCGGCATCCCCTGGCGCTCCGGCACCTGCTCGAGCAGCGCCGCCGCCAGCTCGGTCGAGGAGTCCATCGTCCGGTCGACCAACGCCGCCCCCTCCGGGCCCGCGCCGTAGACCTCGACCACGCACATCTTCGCCGCCCCCGGCTGTGCGACGATCGTCTCAATCAGAGTCTCGAAGGCTTTGCGAGCCCGCTCCATGCCCGGCGGCGCGCTCTCGTCGGCACCGAGCCGCTTCAGCGTCGGCTCGACCATCGCCTCCACCGCCGCCAGGAAGCAGGCCTGCTTGTCCTCGAAGTGACGGTAGAAGGCGCTGCGCGAGACCCCCGAGAGCTCGACCAGGTCGGCGACCGTCGTCGCCTCGTAGCCCTTCTCGGCGACCGTCGCGACCATCGCCGCGAACAGCCGCTCGCGCTGGTTGCGCTCGGCCTCCTCGCGCGGAGTGCCCCTGCCCGGCCGCAGCTTCCGCTCCCGCAGCGAAGCCGCATCGCCCCACGGAGTTCTCACCATCGTCGGGGGAACATATCCCGGCAACTAAATCGCCCTGCCCCCTCACCACGCAAATCTCTTCAAGTGGTACGTTGTGGACTGGACAATATGTAGAATAAAGGGAGGCTTATGCCGACAAAGGCCCTTGAACAAGCGGTTTACTAGGGCTTTGCGGCCACGGTTGTATTCATTCGCTTGACAACATGGTCCGTCTCTGTTCTCATTTCAATCCGCTAACGGGAAGCCTGTAAGGGGAACAGGGACCGCGTGGCAGAGATCAATGAAGACCGGAGCCTCGGCCATAGATGGGGCGGCGGGTTAGGGATTAAGGAGAGAGCTGCGTGAGAGATCGCATGAGTGAATCGTTCGTCCCGTCAATCGACTCATCCTTCGTCAAGCGCTGGATCGCGATTGTCGGCCTATCGGCGAGCGCCCTAGCGGTCTTCGTCGCCGTTTGCACCTCTCCAGCTAAGGCAGCGCTGCCCGACGGCCGCGTCTACGAGATGGTTTCCCCGGTCGTCAAGGACGGCAGCGCCGCTGGAGCGACTAACGAAGCCAGCAACTTCGCGTACGCCAGCCCTGACGGCAGCCGGATCCTCTACCGGGTCAATGGTCCCGTCGGCGAAACCTCGAGCGGCTACCCGGATTTCGTCCTTGCAACTCGAGGCTCGACCGCCTGGAGCAGCCGCGCCGCCTTTCCCCGAGCGGGGGTCGTTGACATCCTCGAAGGAACTCACGAGGCGCTCTTTCCGTCGCTGGACCTGACCTCGATTGCCTGGGCCAGCCTCGGGCCGAACAGCGAAGAGGTGCCCCCCAAAACTCCGGGTATCTACCGGAGCCTGATTGGTGGCCCGGCAACCTGGCTCAGCAAGCCGCTGCTCGATCCCTCGGAAGCCGACGGGCCGGAGTTGTTCGAACACATCAACATCTATACGCAGGCCTTCACCTTTGCCGGGGGGGATCAGGATCTCGACCCGATCTACTTCTCCTACCTCGGGCGTCTGCTCCCAGAGGACAGCGTGCGAGCGGCCAACGTCGAGAAATGGATCAACGGCGAAACCGGAAACCCCGCTCCCGGCTTCTACGAATACCGCGGAGGCCAGCTGGCTGCCGCCGGGGTGTTGCCGGACGGGACGATGGACCCGTATGGCGCGGTTCCCGCGGCCGTCTCCCGAGTGGCGGTAGCCCGCCTCTGGGAAGCCGATGCCCTCCGCAACCAGGTCTCGGCCGACGGCTCAGGGGCGTTCTTCCTAAGCCCGCCCCCGGAATCGGACAGCCCTGATCCACCACAACTGTACGTGCGCATCGACGGTTCCCACACCGAGCTCGTCTCGAGGACGGAAGGCGGCGCAACCGCCCCCAGCGGCGTCACCGTGATGAAAGAGTACGACCAGGAAGGGGTGGCCCAGCCCTACGCCTTCGCCTCCGAAGACGGCTCCGTCGTCGCCTTCAAGACGACCGACTCGCTGACTCTCGACGCACCGGCTGGCGGCGAGAAGTTCTACCTGTTCCACGTGGACAGTCAGCAGCTCGAGTACCTGCCGGGGGTCGACGGAACGATCGTCGGCGCCGCGCGAGACGGCTCACGCCTGCTCTTCGTCGACGGGACTGGGACCGCGTTGAAGATCTGGGAGGGAGGATCGGTGACCACCGTCGCACCGCTCGAGTCGGGCGCGGCCTTCTTCAGCTATCTGGGTCAGGTCATCTTCAGCGACGACGGTTCGGTGATCGCCTTCAACTCCAACCTGGTCGGTGGCGTCAACGACGGCGATCTCATGCAGGGGTACCGGTACGACAGCGCGACTCACAGCTTCGAGTGCCTCTCTTGTCCGCCCGACGGCCAAGCGGCAACCGGCAATGCCCTCATGGGCACCAACAACGCCCCGGGGAGCGCGCTCGGGTTCAGTACCCCCGCTTATGGGGAGATGCGCAACCAGCGGGCGATGAGCACCGATGGCGAGCAGGTCTTCTTCGACACCGACCAATCGCTGACGCCGCTTGACACCAATGGCAAGCGCGACGTCTACCGCTGGCGCGACGGCCAGGTAGCGCTGATTACCTCCGGGCGCAGCTCCAAACCGAGCTACTTCCTCGACAACAGCGCGTCCGGGAATGATGTCTTCTTCTCGACGACGGAGAGCATCGATCCGGCTGATACTGACGGCGGCGCCGACGTCTACGACGCTCGTGTTGGCGGGGGTTTCCCGCAGCCGAACCTGCCGGCAGCCTGCCTAGCCGGCTGCCAGGGCACGGAAGCGCCGCCGCAGATGCCCGCGCTGGGGTCGGCGACCTTTGCGGCGCCCAAGGCCGTGAAGCACCGCCACAAGCGCCACCGTCGCAGGCACGGCCACGGCAAGAAGCACAAGCGCCAGAACAAGCACCGTCACAGCCACAAAGGGGGCTCCAGCAAGTGATCGCCAACCGCCCGACTCATCCGAACACGGTGCGTATCGCCGCTTCTGCAGCGCTGGTGATCTGGTTTCTGTTCCTCGGCGCCGGAACGGCGCGGGCCGACTTCGGGATCAAACCTGGATCGCTCGAACTGGGGCTGAGCACGCTCGAAGCCGGGGCTCACCCCGACGTCACCACGGCTTTCGAAATGAACCTGGACTCCGAAAACAATCCAGAAGGGCATTTGAAGTCAACGGAAGTCGAGCTTCCACCGGGGCTCGTTGGCAACGCCGGCGCCACCCCCAAATGCACGATGGCCGAAGTCATCGGTGACCCGTTTGGAGGGGGCATCTGCCCGCTCTCGACTGCAGTGGGGAAAGCGGAAGTGACGATCTTCTTCCCCAACAGCGGCTTCTTCACCCTAACCGCCCTGATCCACAACATCGAGCCTTATCGGGACGAGCCGGCTGCGATGGCTGCGCTCGCCTACTTTCCGATCCGGATCGACACCCATGTCCGTTCGGACGGGGACTATGGGGTTACCGCTTCTGTTCGCAACGCGAACGAGGGGGCTCCGGTCACCGCGGTCAAAATGACGTTCTGGGGCGTTCCCGCCGATCACAACGGGCCGCCCCGCCCTGGAGACGAAGAATTCACGGACGGCTGGGGCAGGATCGTCGGTGGCCCTGGGTCCGGCCAGCGTCTCCCCTTTATGACCAATCCGACTGCTTGTGGGGAGGATTTGACGGGCAGCTTCACTCTCGCTCCATGGGAAGCCCCAGCTGACTTCTCGACCTATGAGGTGCCGGTAGGGCAGATCAGCGGCTGTGAGAAGCTGAGCCTCGAACCGTCGATCGACGTCCGTCCGACCAACCACCGGGCGGGAGCCCCCGCCGGCTACAGCGTCCAGCTGGACGTACCCCAAAATCAGGATCCGGACGGACTGGCAACCGCACACGTAGAGGATGCAAAAATCACCATGCCCGAGGGCGTCACCCTCTCGCCGGCGGTCGCCAACGGCCTCAGCGGTTGTGCCGACGCGCAAATCGGGCTCCACGACCAGACGTCGAGCCAGTGCCCCCCTTCCTCGCGAGTGGGAACTGCGACCATCCAGAGCCCGCTCCTGCCGGGGCCGCTCCAAGGATTTGTCTATGTCGGTCAACCGCGGCCCGGCAACCCCTACCGTGTCTTCTTCTCCTTCGAGGGTTACGGGGTGAGGGTGAAGCTCGAGGGAAGGGTCGACCTCGACCCGACGACCGGGCAGATCACCGCGACCTTCCTCGACAATCCGCAACTGCCGTTCAGCCAGCTTGAGGTTCGGTTCAACGACGGGCCTAACGCTCCGCTGGTGAACGCTCCGACCTGCGGAGTCCAGACGGTCCAAGCCGATCTCAAGGCATACGGCGGACAAGATGCGCGGACCACGGATTCGTTCCTGATCGACATCGGCTGCGGTGACGCCGGCTTTTCCCCTGGATTCAATGCCGGCCTCGTCGACGCGACGGCAGGCGGCTCTTCCGCATTCCTCATGCGGATCACCCGCGAAGATGGCGAAGAGAACCTCTCCCGCATCGCCACGACCCTTCCGAAAGGACTGCTGGCGAAACTTGCCGGGGTGCCGCTGTGCGGTGAGGCCGAGGCGACCGCCGGCAGTTGCCCTAGCGCCAGTCAGATCGGTCGCGTTGTGGTCGGCGCTGGAGCCGGCAGCAACCCTCTTTACGTGCCCCAGCCCGGAAAGGCTCAGACGGGTCTCTATCTAGCCGGCCCCTATCGGAATGCGCCCTACAGTCTCGTCGCGACTGTGCCTGCACAGGCCGGTCCTTTCGACTTGGGCACCGTGGTGGTGCGAAACGCCCTGCGGATCGATCCGGCGACTGCGCAGGTCACCGCTGTGTCCGATCCGTTCCCACAGATCCTCGCCGGGGTGCCGATCGACTACCGCGACGTCAGGGTCATCGTCGACCGTGAGGACTTCGTCCAGGCGCCGACTGCCTGTAACGCGACGTCGGTAGATGGTTCGGTCAGCTCCATCCGCGGACAAATTGCGAAAGTCAGCGACCGTTTCCGCGTAGTCGACTGCGCAAGGCTCGGCTTCAAGCCGAGCCTCTCACTGCGCCTCAGCGGACCGACCCACCGTAGCGCTCACCCCAGGCTGCGGGCAGTGCTGAAGGCCCGGAAGGACGACGCCAATATCCGCAAGGCGGTGGTAACGCTGCCGCGAACGGAGTTCCTCGAGAATGCCCACATCCGCACCATCTGCACCCGGGTGCGGTACGCAGCGGATAATTGCCCGCAGGACTCGATCTACGGCTACGCCAAGGCGTTCACGCCGCTGCTCGACAAGCCTTTGCAAGGTCCGGTCTACCTACGCAGCTCCAACCACCCACTGCCGGATTTCGTCGCCTCGCTCGACGGCCAGATCCACGTCGACTTAGCGGGGCGGATCGATTCGGTCAACCAGCGGCTTCGCACCACCTTCTGGGCGGTTCCCGACGCGCCGGTCTCCAAGTTCGTCCTCACCATGCAGGGCGCCAAGAAGGGCCTGCTCGTCAACAACACCGAGCTCTGCAAGGCCAAGCCGCGGGCGAGAGCCGAGTTCACCGGACAGAACGGCAAGGTGCGCCGGGGCGAACCGCTGGTGAAGACGAGTTGCGGCAAAGGGAAAAGGTAGGCGTCCCGAAGCACGATGCGGCAGGTGGCGCCGCCGACCTCGGAAGACGTGCATCTTGCGGTACGCAGAAGGCCCAATAAAGAAGATGGTTACGACTTAATCAGAAGTGCCTGAGTCACTGGCTTAGAGCCAAAATCTTGTTGCCCAGCCTTCCTCTCCAGGCGGGGCAATTCTGGACTTCTTGACAATACGGTATGTATATGTTCTTATTTCGGAGCCAGAGGACATCGCTCGAAGGTTGGGAAGGCGATGTGGGAAGGCGACCCAAGACAAACGGGTGGTTGCTTCGGCCAGGGAACCCGCGGTGCGGGCTGGGGCGGGAGCCGATCCCAAGGGACGAGGAGAGACTTTGGTGATACGCCGTACGAAGAGCCTTTTGATCCCATCGATGCTGCTCGCGTTCTTTACGTTGAGCGCGACCGTTTGGGCCGCCGAACCGGTAGTGACCGTCGACTCCCCGTCGTCCGTCTCCTACACCTCCGCTCACGTGTCCGGGACGATCGACAGCCAGGACGCCGCGCCCTACTACTACTTCCAGTACACGACCGACCCGGTCTTCGGGGAATGGAGCAGCGGCACCTTCCAGGGTCCGCTCCCGGGACACACCGTGGAACCGGTCGCCGACGACTTCACCGGCCTCAAACCGGGCACGCAGTACTTCGTGCGCCTGGCGGCCACCGACTTCTCCCAGTCCTGGTTCTCGCCGGAACCAAACCCCTCGTTCACGACCGATCCGGTGGCCCCCGCCTCGGTATCGGTCGACCCGCCCACTGCTGTCACCGGCCACACCGCTACCTTCTCCGGTGAGATCGATCCGGAAGCGCCCGCCGGCAACCCCTCGGTCTTCGACGTCAGCTGGCACTTCGAGTGCACGCCCGCGTGTCCCGGTCTTTCCGGGACGATCCCGGCCGACAACGTGAGCCATCCCGTCAGCGTCGAAGCCGCCGGTCTACTGCCCGGACAGGAATACGAAGTTCGGCTGATCGCCGAAAACGCCGGCGGCCCCTCCAGCGCCGGGCCGCAGTTCTTCACCACCGGCGCCGTCGCTCCCGAGCTCGAAGGGATCAAAGTCCACCCGCTGCGGACGGAGGCGAACATCGAAGCGACCTTCAATCCGGGCGGTCTCGCCGCGACCTACCACTTCGAGTATGGGCCGACGACCGCCTACGGCCACAGCACGCCTGAGGTCACCGTGCCCGCTGGCTCGGAACCGACGACCGCGAAGGGAACCGCCACCGGGCTCTCGCCGGGGAGCGGGTACCACGTGCGGCTCGTCGTCGGCAACTCCCTCGGCACCACCGAAGGAGCGGACAAGGCCTTCCAGACCCAAGACCCGGCGATCGCCGGCGGCGGCTGCGCGAATCAGGACATCCGGAACCGGCAGGGGTCGGTGAGCCTGCCGGACTGCCGCGCCTACGAGCTGGTCTCGTCCCCCGACAAGAACGGCGGCAACGTCAGCTACGGCCTCACCAGCACCCCGGACGGGCTCCGCGTCGCGGCGATCGCCAGCACCGGCTTCGCCGACGCGCGGTCGAACGAGCTCAATGCCCCATATGTGATGACCCGCACGGCGGCGGGATGGGAGACCGCAAACCTGGCGCCGCCGCTAGCCGGCGGCTTCGCCCTCAACGGTTTCCTCCAAGCCGGCAACTTCAGCACCGCCCTAAGCGTCGCGCTGACGCAGTCGCGTGCCTACGGCGAGCAGATGGAACGGCGGAACATCCTCAGGACGGCGATGGGGGGCGCGACCGCCTGGGTGACGAAACCGGCCCAGCCGAGCCAGACGCCGGCCGACGATTTCCTGGTCGGATACTCCGCCGATGCCAGCCGCGTCTTCTTCGAGTCGACCGAGAACTTCAGCTCCTTCGACACTTTCGGCAAAAGGCAGATCTGGGAATGGCACGCGGGCGAGGTGCGGCTGGTCAGCGTGATGCCCGACGGCTCCCCGTCCGCGGTCGACGCCGAGGTCGGCAACGGGCTCAACGCAATCGGCAGTGGCAGCACCTCCGTGGTCCAGATGCTGGCCGAGCCGACCGCGGTCTCCAGTGACGGCTCCCGGGTCTTCTTCACGATTGGGACGGTCAATGGCCTCCAACTCTTCGTTCGCGAAGACGCCACCACGACCAAGGAGGTCTCGCTTTCGCAGAAGCCCGGCAACGTCGGCGACGAGGTGTTCGGAGAAGTCGCCTTCCTCGGCGCCGCGACCGACGGGTCCGAGGTTCTTTTCTCGAGCACCGGCGAACTCACGGCCGATGCTACCCCCGGCGGCGGGATCTATCGCTATGACCTCGGCAGCGACCAGCTCGAGTTCCTCACCCCTGACACGATCGACGGCAACCCGCAGATACAGGGAGCGGCCGGGGTCAGTGCCGACGGCAGCCGGATCTACTTCGTCGCCGGCGGGCAGCTGGTGGCCGGGCAAGGGCAGCCGGGCGGCCACAACCTCTATTACGCGGACGGGAACGTGGTCCGCTACATCGCCACCCTGCACGACTACGACAGCCAGGACTGGAACAGCTTCCTCTATCCCCGGGCCAGCCGCATCACCCCCGACGGAGCGCATCTCGCCTTCCAGTCGGTCAACCCCGCTGACCGGCTACGCCCAAGAAGGGCACGCGGAGATCTTCAAGTGGGACCTTGCTACTGAAGCACTGGCCTGCGCCTCCTGCGGTGCCCCTGGGTCGAGCGCGGAAGGGGAGGCTTCGCTGATTGCGGGTCCAATCGACCCGCTCACCGGAGGGTCCTACAACGGGTTGCTGACGACCGGCGATCCCCGCGGGATGAGCGCTGACGGCAGCCGCGTCTTCTTCCAGACCAGCGACAGCCTCGACCCACGCGATGTCAACGGCAAGTGGGACGTCTACGCCTGGGAGACGGGCCACACCCATCTCATCTCCAGCGGCACCAGCTCGCGGAACTCGGAAATCGTCGACAACTCGGCTGACGGCAGCGATGTCTTCTTCTCGACCAGCGACAGCCTCGTCCCGCGCGACGTCGACCGTGGAGCCCAGGACATCTACGACGCCCGCGTCGGCGGTGGTTTCGACGAAGCCCAAGTGGGGCCGGAGTGCGAAGGCGGGGACTGCCAGGGCGGCCAGCCGGCCGCGCCCCCGTTTGTCACGCCCGGCAGCATGCAGGTCCAGGGTGCCGGGAATTCGCGCGCCGCAAAGCGGCGCCAGGCCCTGAAGCGCTGCGCTCACAAGAAGACGAAACGAGCGCGGAAGAAGTGCCAACGCGCTGTGAAGAAGCGCTTCGCCCGAACCGCCACCTCGACCCGGAAAGGGGCCTGAGCCATGAACCGCTTCGCTCCAAAGGCGGCAAAGCTCGCCCTCGCGGCACTCGCCGCCCTCTCGTTCTCAGCCACCCTCACGTCGCCGGCACTGGCCGACTTCGGAGTCACTCCCGGCAGCTTCCGGACCGATGTCCTCGACGCCGCCGGAAACGTCGTGCCAACCCCGCAGGCGGGCGGGCATCCGTTTGTCTACCGGCTCGGCTTCGCGCTCAACACCAAGCCGAGCCCCTTCCCCGAAGGGGGCGACTTCGGCCTCGGCCCGGAACCGATTCCGGATGGAACCCTCAAGGACGTCCGCGTCGAACTGCCGCCCGGCGTGGCCGGCAGGCCGCAGGCGATCCCCCAGTGCACGACTGCAGACTTCACGCCCCCCGGTTTCGGTGGCCTCGCCCATTGCCCGACCGCGTCGCAGGTGGGGATCGCCGACCTCGACCTCGGCCTCTCGGCCGGCTGGCATTCCCGGGCGAAGATTCCGATCTACAACCTGGTGCCGCCCGAAGGGGTTGTCGCCCGGATCGGCTTCGTCCCGACGGTGCCGGTCGTCGTTGACTTCAAGGTGCGGACGGGGGACGACTACGGCGTCACCGCGATCGTTCGCAACACCTCGCAGGGCGTCAACTTCTATTCCTCGATCATGGACCTCTGGGGGGTCCCGGCGGACCCGCGGCACGACGCCGAACGGTATCTGCCCGGCGCTTTCGTTCCTGGCGACGCCAACGGCAGCCCGCTCACGGCGGGGATGAACCCGACTCCGTTCATGGACCTGCCGACGCGTTGCGGCGTGCCGATGAAGACGCACATGGAAGTCGACTCTTGGGAGGAAGCGGGCAACTTCCTTTCCTACGAAACGCCTCCGTTGGAAATGAGCGGCTGCGACAGGCTGCAATTCGCTCCCAGCGTCGAAATCCACCCAGACAGCGCCAAAGCGGGTTCGCCCGCCGGCCTGGGCGTCGGCATCGAGATCCCGCAATCCTCGAGCCCCGACGCGGTGATCACGCCGCCGCTGAAGAAGGCGGAAGTGGCGCTCCCTGAGGGAGTGACCGTGAACGCCTCCTCGGCCGCGGGTCTCGCCAGCTGCTCGCCCGAGCAGATCGGCCTTGACGAGGAAAGCGTCCCGAGCTGTCCGAACGAGTCCAAGCTGGGCTCGGTTGAGATCGAGACGCCTCTTCTCAACCACACCCTCGAAGGGTCGCTTTACCTGGCGACCCAGGGCAGCAATCCGTTCCACTCATTGCTCGCCTTCTACCTCGTCGTCGTCGACCCGGACACGGGCTTGGTGATCAAGCTGCCCGGAAAGGTCGAGCCCGACCCGCGGACGGGCCGCCTGATCACGACCTTCGACGACAACCCGCAGTTGGCGGTGGAATCGGTTCACCTCCAGTTCCGCGGCGGCAGCAACGCGCCGCTGGCCCTCCCGAGCGCCTGCGGGATTCACGCGGCGCACGCGAAGTTGAGCGATTGGGCGCACCCGGACGTGGTGGTGCCCTCCAATCCGTCGTTCTCCGTGAACGACGGATGCGAGGCGGCCTCGCGGTTCGCGCCCGCCCTCGATGGCGGGACCGTAAATCCCTCCGCCGGGAAGTCTTCGCCCTTCGTTTTCCGCGTCACCCGCGGCGACGGCGAACAGAACCTCGGCCGAATCGACGCCAACCTGCCCGAGGGCCTCTTGGCGAAGCTCGCGGGAGTGCCGGTCTGCGGCGACGCTGAATCGGCGGCCGCCGATTGCCTTCCGGACAGCCAGATCGGCAAGGCGACGGTAGGGGTGGGCGCGGGCCCCAACCCCCTCTTCCTCCCCGAAGCCGGCAAGGCGCCCACCGCCGCCTACCTCGCCGGGCCATACAAGGGCGCGCCCTACTCGCTGGTGGTGGAGGTCCCCGCCCAGGCTGGCCCCTTCGACCTCGGCACCGTCGTGGTCAGATCGGCCATCCACATCGACCCGGTGACGACGCGAGTATCGGTCGATTCCGACCCGCTGCCCCAGATCCTCGAAGGCATCCCGATCGCCTACCGCGAGGTCCGCGTCGAAATCGACCGCCGCGGCTTCATGCGCAACCCGACGAGCTGCGAGCCGATGGAGGTCTCCTCCACGATCGTCTCCGCCCAAGGCACCAGCGCCAGTCCCACGGCTCGCTTTCAGGCAGCCGACTGCGCCAGGCTCGGCTTCAAGCCGAAGCTCTCACTGGTGCTTGGCGGCCGAACCCATCGCAGCGCCCATCCGCGTTTGAAGGCGGTGCTGAAGATGCCGAAGGGCGAGGCCAATATCGACGAGGCGGTGGTGACGCTGCCGCGGACCGAGTTCCTCGAGAACGCCCACATCCGGACCATCTGCACGCGGGTTCAGTACGCGGCGCATAACTGCCCAAGAGGCTCGATCTACGGCTACGCGAAAGCCTGGACCCCACTGCTCGATAAGCGGCTTCAGGGGCCGGTCTACCTGAGGAGCTCCAACCACACGCTCCCCGACCTCGTCGCCTCGCTCGACGGGCAGATCCACGTCGACCTGGCGGGCCGGATCGATTCGGTCAACCAGCGGCTCCGCACCACCTTCTGGGCGGTGCCCGACGCCCCGGTCTCCAAGTTCGTACTGACGATGAAGGGCGGCGACAAGGGCCTGCTCGTCAACAACACCGAGCTCTGCAAGGCGAAGCCGCGAGCGAGGGCCCAGTTCACCGGCCAGAACGGCAAGTCCCGGACCCTCAGCCCGCTCGTCAAGATCGGGTGCCGGAAGAAGTAGCTCCGCCGCTTTGCTCGAGTTCAAGTACTAGAACATAGACGTACCGCCAGGGCGCCGAGTCTGCCTTAGACTCGGCGTCCAATGGGGGAGGGAACCCTTAGGTGAAGCGCCGCGGTGCCCTGATCGGACTGGCGGCAGTGCTGCTGTCGTGCCTGGTGCTCGGCATCGTCGGCCTGCACGTCGAGGGCCGGCTCTCGCCGCTTTCGCTGAGCGTCCCGGGAACCGCTGCATCAAACGGTGAAACCCTGGCGGAGAGCCATTTCGGCGATTCTTCGCCGTTCGTCGTCCTGCTGCGCGGCCCGGCGGCGGCGCTCGACCGACAGGGACCGAAGCTGGTGGTCTCCCTGCGGCGACAGGAGGGGGCGAGCGTCATCTCTCCCTGGGATGAAGGATCGCTGAACGCGCTTCGCCCGAACCGCCGCAAGGCCCTTGTTTTAGTCGACTTCCGCGTACCGCTTGCGGAAGCTATGCGCGAGACCGTGCCGGCGCTGGACCGGACGCTGGCGGCACGGGTCCACTCGCCGGTCCGCGCCACTCAGTCCGGGTTCGCTTCGGTCTCCCGCGCCCTGCAGGAGGAATCGCTCAGCTCGACCGAGCGGGCCGAGCTGGTGGCGGCGCCGCTGCTGGTCCTCGTCCTCCTCTTCGTCTTCCGCTCGCTGGTCGCCGCCGCGATCCCGCTCCTCTTCGGCGCCCTCACCGTCCTCGCGGGTCGCGGCGTTCTCTCGCTGCTAACCGGGGCGATGACGATCGACGCCCTCGCCCTCGTCGTCTGCACGATGATGGGGCTCGCCCTCGGGGTTGACTACTCGCTGCTGATCGTCTCTCGCTTCCGCGAGGAGCTCGAGCGCGATCGTGATCCCTGGCGGGCGGCGGCGCGAACCCGCGCCAGCGCCGGGCGCACGACGCTCTTCGCCGGCATCACCCTGATCGTCGCCCTCGTCTTCTCGGCCTTCCTCCAGCCCGGCTCGCTGCTGCTCTCGCTGGCGACGGCGACCGCGGTGGTGACGGTGATCAGCGTCGTCATCTCGACCCTGGCGGTGCCGCCGCTGCTGGGCCTGCTCGGTCCGCGGATCAACGCCGTCCGGATCGGCCCGCGGCCGCGGCCTCGGCAGCGCTCGACGGTCGCCGCGGCAGCCGCGGCGGCCCTGCGCAACCCGGCTCTCGCCGCCTGCCTAGTCGCGCTGCCGCTGGTGCTGTTGACGCTGCCGGTGCTCGGCTTCACCACGGGAGCCCCGGGGATCGACGAGCTGCCGCGTTCGAACGAGGCCCGGCGCAGCGCCGAGACGATCGACCGCGCGGTCGGACCCGGCTGGGAGGCGCCGTTCGTCCTCGTCGCAGCCACCGACCGCGGCCCGATTACCAACCGCCGCGATTTGGCGCTGCTGAGTGGCTGGCAGCGGCGGATCGCCGCCGAGCCCGGGATCCGCACCGTGATCGGGCCGGGGCCGATCGCCCGCCGCACCCTCCCCCTGCGCTCGTTGGGGGAGAAAGTGACCGGGGACGGCGCCGATGCGCCCGCTGAGCTGGAGAAGCTCGGACCGGGCCTGCGCCGCGCCGCCGATGCAGTGAGCGAGCTGCGCTCCGGCCTCGGCGAAGGAGCCGCGGGGAGCGGCCTGCTCGCCGAGGGTTCCGAACGCGCGGCGGCGGGAGCGGGCACGATCGCTGCAGAGCTGAAGCGCGCCGCCGGCAAAGGCGAAGAGGCGGCGGGCGCGATCGAACGCCTCCGCGACGGCAGCAGGCGCCTCTCCCGCGGCCAGCGCGAAGCCTCGGTCGGCAGCCTGACCCTGACGCTCGGGCTGCGCTCGCTGGTGCCGCGGCTGCGCGGCGGCGAGCTGGCGCGGGCGCGGGCGCTCGCCCACCGGCTCGAACGCGAGGCCGCCACCGACCCCTCGCTGGGGCCGCTCGCCAACCAGGCGCGCGTCCTCGCCCGCACGATCGCCTCCAACCGCAACGAAGTCCGCCGCCTGCGCGACGTCGCCGGCGCGGTCAACGGCGGCCTCAACCGGCTCGTTCCCGGCGGCAAGCGGCTGGAAACGGGGGTGGGAAAGCTCGCTGACGCGACCGATCAGCTCAGCGGCGGGCTCGACCGTCTCGGCGAGGGCGCGGAACGCCTCGCCGGCGGCCTGGTCGAACTGCGGGGTGGGGCGGGGGCGCTGCAGAGCGGCCTCTCGGAAGGCTTCCACCGTGCCTACCCGCTGCAGACGAAGCTGCGCGACGCCGGCACCCGGGTGACCGCGGTGGCGACCCCGCTCGCGGTCGGCGCCGAGCAGCTGCGGCGCTCCTCGCCGCGGCTCTTCGACTCCGGTTATTTCGTCCTCTCCGCCCTCGACGGCGCCCCCGCGGTGCGGCGCGAGCAGGCGGGGGAGGCGATCAGCATCGGCGGCGGCGGGCAGGCGGCGCGGATGCTGGTCGTCTCCACCCATGCCTTCAACACCGAGGGATCGCGGCGGGTGGGCGAGCGGCTCGAGGCCGAGGCGGAGCAGCTGGCGGCAGCGAGCGGTCTGGAGACCGGCATCACCGGCGGCGCTGCCGTCCTCAACACCTACGGCGAAGCGACCGAAGCGCGGCTGCCGCTGGTGATCGGCGCCTTCGTCCTCTTCACCCTGCTTGCCCTGATCGTGATCCTGCGGGCGCCGCTGCTGGCGCTGCTCACGGTCTGCCTCAACCTCGGCTCGGTCGCGGCGGCGATCGGGGTGATGTCGCTCGTCTGCAGGATCCCGGCGGGCTACCCGCTCGGCGGCCACCCCTACATCGACACGGTCGGCGCCGGCGCGATCTTCGGCGTCACCTTCGGCCTCTCGATCGACTACGCGGTCTTCCTGATCGCGCGGATGCGCGAGCGCTACGAGCGCGACGGCGACAACCGGGCGGCGATCTTCTATGGGCTCGACCGCACCGCCGGCGTCGTCACCGGCGCCGCCGCGATCATGGCGGCGGTCTTCGTCTCCTTCGCCGCTGCCCCGATCGCGACCGTGAGCCAGATGGGGGTCGGGCTGACGGTGGCGATTCTGCTCGACGCGACGGTGGTGCGGATCGTCTTGCTGCCGGCGCTGATGCTGCTGATCGGAGACCGCGTCTGGCGGGTGCCGTCGATCCTCGACCGCATCCTCCCGCGCCGTAACCTGTTGCTTCCCGAGACGAGGCCGAGCAGTGTCTAGATCGATTGCACTCATCCTGTTGGCAACGGCGCTTCTGGCCGCCGCGGCGGCGTCTGCCGCCGAAGCGCCGACCCGCGACGAATACGTCGACCAGCTGGAGGCGATCTGCAAGCCCGACGCCCTCGCGACCCAGCGGGTGATGAAGGGAGCGCGCGCCGACATTCGCGCCGAAAGGCTGGCCGCGGCGACGAAGAAGTTCGCCAAGGCGACCTCGATCTTCGGCGGCACCGTCAGGCAGATCTCCACCGTCCCGCGTCCGCCCGCTGACGCGACGAGGCTCGGCAAGTGGTTCACCTACCTGAAGCGGCAGGAGTCCTACCTGCGGCAGATCACCGCGCAGCTGCGGCAGGACCACGCAATCAAGGCGCAGCGGCTGACCGCGCGCTTCATCCACAACGGCAACCTCGCCAACAACGTCGTCCTTGCCTTCGGCTTCGACTACTGCAGCTTCAAGTTCTCCAGGTACGGATGAGGCGGGCTGCCCTACTCGCCTTGCTGACGGCACTTGTGCTTGCCGGGATCGCAAGCGGTGAGCGGGTCCAGCGCGGCAACCTGATCGTCCGGCTCGATGGAGGCTTCGCGCCGCTGACCCTTCCGCGCGATCACAAAGCGCCCGTCTCCGTCCACCTCGACGCCGGCCTGCAGACCGCCGACGGCAGCGTTCTCCCGCGGGTGACCCGGGTCGAACTGGGGATCCCCGGACAGGGCGCGATCACCACCCGGGGCCTGCCCAGCTGCACGCGACGGCGTCTTCGCAACACGACCACCGAGCGAGCGCTCGAGCTCTGCCGGCCGGCGCTGATCGGGACGGGGCGGATGGTGGCCCAGGTGAAGATTCCGCACCAGGCGCCGTTCATCGTCCGCGCTCGCCTGCTCGCCTTCAACGGCAGGGTCCATGGTCAGCGCGCGGTGATCGTCCACGGGATCTCGGCGCGGCCGCCCACGGTCGTCGCGCTGCCGTTCCTGATCGAGCTGCGGCCGGGGAAATTCGGGACGGTCCTGGTCGCCCACCTGCCGCGGAACCTCGGCCCCTGGCCGCGCTTCGCCCGCTTTGCGATGGACTTCTCGCGCCGCTACGTCGCCGGCGGGCAGAGCCTCAGCTACCTCAGCGCCTCCTGCCCGATTCCCAGGCGCTACACCGCCGGCTTCTTCTCCTTCGCGAAAGCGACCTTCACCCTCGCCGACGGCCGTCGCATCAGCACCGGGATCGCCCGCAGCTGCCGCGCGCGGTAGTCGCTTATGTAGCCTAACGGTCTGTTAGTGTTCCAATTCGTGGCGTACCCGCTCGCCCTTGCCAACCTGGAAGCGGCGATGCTCGACGCCTGCGGGGGCGAGGAGGGCTGGCCGGCGCAGGTCGCTGCCGGCATTTACGCCGGGGTCGATTACGCAATCGCCCACCCGGAGGTGGTGGAGACGCTGGCCGCGGACGCTCCTCCCGGCGCTGACACGCTGCGGCGCTACGAAACCGTGATCGGCCGGCTGACCGGCTTCCTGCGCGTGAAAGCACCCGCTCAACGGAGGCTGCCGGGTTCGACCGACGAGGCCCTGGTAGCGGGGATGGTCGGGCTGGTGGGAGACCACCTGAGGATCGGCCGCCTCGATCGCCTGCGGGAGCTGCGGCCCGAGCTCGTGCTGCTGACCCTATTGCCATACTTGGGCTTCGCCGAAGCTCAGCGATGGGCGAACAGGAGTGCCGGCTAGGGGCCACGTCCGCTTGACAGTCTGGTCCGTCTATGTTCTTATAGAAGTTGTCGCCGGCATGGCCGGAGACGTTACTGGCGCCAGTCAGGGGTCCCTCCCGCCACCCTGGGCGGCAGGGCCCCGAGCAAACTCACGGCCCGGGTGAGTTCCCCGCTTGCCCGGGTCGTTTGCGTTCCCGCAACCGTCGCGACCGCATGAACACGGCGAGGACGCTCGTGCTGGGACCAAGGGTGGCGAGCAGGCGCTGTTGGATCGGCTTGGCGGATGGGGTCTCCGAAGTCGGCGCGCTGAGGTAGAAGGCGCCGACACCGGCGAGGATCGCGCGGTGCCGGCGCGCGCGGGGGAGACGCGCGATCTGACTCTCGGCCCTGCTTGCGATCCGGGCAAGCCGCTCGGCTGCTTCGGCCGCGCTCTCGTAGTAGCCGAGATAGTTGTGCTCACCCGCCGCGCGGTCGGCTTCGCGGTCGACGAGGTCGTCGAGGAAGACGGTGAGGGCGCCGACCGGGGGGTTGTAGGCGGCATCGATCTGGCCCACGGTCTCGGCGCTCACCGCCGGGTCGGCTGCCGCCGCGATCAGGGCATGGGCGGCGACTGAGGAGCTGGCGCCGGCGGCGAGCTCCCACCAGCGGTAGTCCGACGGCGCAGGGAGAGCGGAACCCCAACGTCGCAGCTCGGCGCTGTCGCCCACGGCTGCGGCGTGCGTCTGGCGCTGTCCCTCCCGGCAGCGCTCGACGGCGGCTTGCAGGAAGGGGGCGACGGCGCTGCAGCCGACCAGGCATTCGATCTCCCTCACCCAGCCGGCCTCGAGGGCGGTCAGGTAGCTGTCGCCCTCGTGCTCGCCCGCCTCTTCGAGCGTGTCGCGGTAGTCGATCGCCACCTGCAGCGGCACGATCGCGCGCAACACCGCCCGTCGCTCTCGCAGCGGCGCCAGGGTGGCAAAGACCGCAACCGCCTCGACGTTGCTCCGCTTCTCCTCCAGAGCGGCGAGCGCCCGCCGTCGCCGCTCGGGATCGGGCATCGCCTCGGCCAGCCTGCGCCAGCGCCGCAGCTCCCGTCGCACCCGCGGCAGCACGGTCATCGCATAGGCACCCAGTGCCGCCAGCGCCGCCGCCGTCTCCTTTGCTGCGACCCCCACGCCGGGAGCGTAGTCGCAGCGGCGCAACCATTACGTCGGCCGCAGACGATAAGTTTCGCTATGCTCATGCAGACGATGGAAGAGAATCCAGCCCGCGAGGCCACCGGTGCTTTGAAGGAGCGGATGGAAGAACGCTTCGATTTCGTCGATGCTCGATTTGGCCTCGTGGACAAACGCTTCGACGATGTTTCGGAGGAATTCCGCAGAATTGATTCGCGCTTCCAAAATGTCGAAGCGGACATCCGCGAGATACGGCGGGATCTCAAAATCAGCACCACCGAACTCGGCGGCAAGATCGAGTCAGCGACCAAGGAACTGCGCGAGGAGATGAACTCCGGGATCAGCGGCCTGCGCGGAGAGACGAAGGCCGGGATCAGCGGCCTCCGCGATGAGATGAAGTCAGAAATCGGCGACCTCCGCGGCGACATCAAGTCGATGCAGAGGCTGATGCTCTACGGCTTCTTCACCCTCGGCGGACTCATGCTCGCCTACGGAGGATTTCACGTCGCATAGCGGCTTCGAGCGCCGGCTTCAGCGGCGTCCGGATCTCTCTCTACCTTGAGCAAACGATGAGCGAGCAGACGCAGATCGACGCGTTCGCCGAGATCGAGCCGGCAGCCCTTGAGTCGCCCGTCCGCGTCCCCCTCGGCGAGCTCGAGGACGGCCAGCACGTAGGCGGCGTCTATGCGGTGCGCGAGCGCGAGCTGCGCCGCAAGCGCAACGGCGAGCCTTGGCTGCGGCTTTCGGTCGGCGACGCCAGCGGCACCGCTGAGGCGGTCTGCTGGGAGGAGGCCGAGACCCACTACGCCCTCTGCTGCGGCGGCTCGCCCGTCTTCGTCAGCGGTGTCTTCGAGATCAGCGAGCGTTGGGGGGCGAAGATCAAGGTCAGCTCGATCCGCGAGGCCGAGCCGCACGAGTACTCGGTTGAGGATCTGGCGGCGGAATCGGAGGTCTCGGCTGAGCAGCTCGAGGGCGAACTGCGCGAACTGCTGGCGACGGTGCAGAACCCGCAGCTGCGTGAGCTGCTCGAGCTCTTCTTCGGCGAGGGCTCGGAGACCTGGAAGCGCTTCCGATGCGCGCCGGCGGCGAAGACCTACCACCAGGCCTACCGTCACGGCCTGCTCGAGCACACGCTCTCGGTAGCCCAGGCGGTCTCCGCCGCGGCCAACTTCTTCCCCGGGATCGACCGCGAGGTCGCCGTCACCGGCGCGCTCCTGCACGACATCGGCAAGTGCGTCGCCTACAACGACGACCCGCTGGCGATCGACCTCACCGACGCCGGCCGCCTCCAAGGCGAGATCCCGCTCGGCTACTACACTGTGCGCCGGGCGATCGAGGACCTGCCGGGCTTCGACCCCCACCTCGCCCAGTGCGTCCTCCACATCATCCTCAGCCACCACGGCTCTCTCGAACACGGCTCGCCAGTCGTCCCCGCCACCCGCGAGGCGGTCCTCGTCCACATGATCGACAACCTCGGCGGCCGCCTCGGCAGCTTCGACCGCCTCGAGCGCCAGCTCCCCGCCGGCGAGGCCTGGTCGGGCTTCGACCGCGCCCTCTCCGGTAGCGCCTTCTTCGCCCAGCGCGCCGCCTGAAGACAAGCATTGCTGTAGACAATCAGTTACGCTATGCTCATGGCAGTGATGATGAGCCCAAGAGAAAAGTGGACGGACGAGCGGCTCGACGACCTCAGCAAGAAGGTCGATCTCGGCTTCGCACGTATCGACGCTCGTTTCGAGGCTCAGGAAGCGCGGCTGGACGCTCGGTTCCAGAGCCTCGAACAGCGGATCGATGCCAAGTTCGATGGCCTGAACCGGACCCTGATCGGCGGCATGGCAGCGATCGTCGCTGCCCTCATCGGCGTCATTGCCTTCTGAGCCTCCCTCAGTACCGCTCGCTGCAGCGCTGAATCTTGTGCACGTCCTGGTGGGCGCGCTGGATGCAGCGGATCAGCTTGTCGGCGGCGCCGTGGCGCTGCGACTGGCGCAGTGACCTCTTCACTTCGCGCTGAACCCGGCGGTTGGTGTCGTCGATCGACTTGCTGACGTCGCCGAAGTTGGCTTCCTGGATCGACTTCTGGATGTTGCTGTTGGTTTCGTGGCCGATCTTCTCGGTCGTGTCCAGAACCGGCCTGATGACGAAGAAATAGACGGCGGCGAGGATCCCGACGGTCACCAAAAGCCGGATAATGCCCGCGGTTAGGGTGCCGAAGAGGTTTCGGAGGACTTCCATGCGTCGCTCGGAGACTATCCTGCCGACCAGTGGCGAAGGACACCGAGAAGCTGATTCGACAGCTCTCTCTCATCTCGTTTCTGATGGCTCAGGGAAGGCCGGTCTCGGCCCTCGAGATCAAGCGCGAGGTGGAGGGCTACAGCGACATGAACGACGACGCGTTCGCGCGCCGTTTCTACGCCGATCGCGCCGAGCTCGAGAGCCTCGGCATCCAGCTCGGGGTCGAGAAGCCGGGCGAGGGTTTCTTCGAGGCCGAGCTCTACTCGCTGCCGCCGGAGAACTTCTACCTCGACCCGATCTCCTTCTCCGACGACGAGCTGGCAGCGCTGAGCACGGCGCTGATGCTGCTCACCGACGGTGGCTTCGCCTACGCCGAGCCGCTGCGCCTCGCCCTGCAGCAGGTCGCCTGGGGCCACCCGAACCCCCTGCAGGAGGGCGAGCGCGCCCCGGTCGAGATGGCGATGACCGCCTCCGCCGGCGGCCGCGACCTCTCCCAGCGCCTCTCCAAGATCGAGACCGCGATCAGCCGCCGCAAGACGATCGAGTTCACCTACTTCACGATGGAGCGGGGCGAGACCGAAAAGCGCAAGGTCGACCCCTACCACCTGGTCTTCCGCGGCGGCCAGTTCTACTTGATCGGCCACGCCCACGAGCGCGACGCGGTACGGGTTTTCCGCCTCTCGCGGATCCAGGGCAAGGTCGGCTACGCCTCCAAGGCCGAGCATGACTTCTCGCCGCCGGAGGACTTCGACCGCCGCGACTACGGCAGCCGCGCCGACTGGCAGCTGGGGGAGGAGAAGGGGACCGCGAAGATCTTCATCCGCGAGCGGATCGCCTGGCTGATCGAACGCGACTACGGCACCTACGGCGAGCTGCGCAACGTCAAGAAGTCCGACAACGCCCCGGGCAAGGGCCGCGTCTTCGAGACCAGCTACGCCTCCGAGCGCGAGCTGATCGCTTGGGTCCTCCGCTGGCGGGCAAACGCCGAGGTGCTCGGCCCCGAGGACCTGCGCGAGGAGTCTGAAAAGCGTCGCGAGCTGCTGAAGGCGCGCCACGAGAACGGCTTCAAGCCGGCCAAGATCGTCGATCGTCCCTTGGACGAGCAGCCGAAGCGCAGCCGCTCCAACGGCCGCGGCGAGGCGGCGATCCGGCCCGAGCGCTTCGCCCGCCTCGTCACCCTGGCCGGCCTGCTGATCGAATCGGCGAAAAAGGGCGAGCGGCTGCAGACCGCCGACTTGCGCGAGCGGCTGGAGCTGACTGGCGAGGAGCTGCGCGAGGACATCGACCTGCTGAACGTCGTCAACTTCGGCGGCGGCACCTACGTCCTCTACGCCGAAATCATCGGCGACGAGATCGAGGTCGACTCGCAGCCCTATGGCGACAACTTTGCCCGCCCGGCCCGCCTGCTGCCGCTGGAGGCAAAGGCGCTGGTCGCGGCGATCGACCTCTTCGGCGACCACCTGCCGCAGTCCGACCTCCAGACCGCCCGGGCGAAAATCGTCAAGGCGCTCGGCCACGACCCCTCCGAGGAGGGCTTGGAGATCGCTTCGGCCGGGGGCGGTGACGCTGAGGTCGCGCGCCTCGTCAACCAGGCGATCGCCGAGAGCCGGGTGCTCGAGCTCAGCTACTACAAGGAGAACGAGGACCAGTTCACCGAGCGGCGGGTCGAGCCCTACCGGCTTGAGAACGGCAAAGAGGGCTGGTACGTCGAGTGCTACGACCTGACCAAAGAGGGCGTCCGCCACTTCAAGCTCGACCGGGTCAAGGAGGCCCGCCTCTCCGACGAGAAGTTCGAGCCCCGGCCCGAAGTCGAGGAGTTCGCCGGGGTCGAGGGCTGGATGACCCACGGCGAGGTGCCGACGGCCGAGGTGGCGCGGGTCTGGGTCTCGCCCGAGCGGGCACGCTGGCTGCGCGAGGAGCGGACCGTGGTCGAGGAGCTCGCCGACGGCGCGGTCGTCGTCGAGCTGCCCTACGCGGGCAAACCGTGGCTAGTGCGGGAGATCCTCCGCGGCGCCGGCGATCTGGTCGTGCTCGAGCCCAAAGACGCGCGCGAGGCGATTGCCCGCGAAGCCGAGGCAGCCTGACGAGTGGTGAATTAACCTCGCTATAGGACGCTTAACTCTCCAAACGTCCGCGAGGTTGAAGATGAACGAGGCGCCGGGTCATCCTGAGGTCCTGAAGATCGTCGCCCCCAACCCGGGGCCGATGACGCTGGAAGGGACCAACACCTACATCTACGGTTCCGATCCCTGCGTGGTGATCGACCCAGGCTCCGAGGACGCGTCCCACCTCGACGCGATCCGTGCCTCCGCCGCCGAGCGCGGCGGCATCGGCCTCGTCCTCCTAACGCACTCCCATGGCGACCACACCGAGGGCGCCGACCAGCTCGACGCCGAGGTCGTGCTGCCGAGCGGCGGCGAGGAGCACTTCAGCCTCCGCGCCCTCGCTACCCCCGGCCACGCCGAGGACCACGTCTGCTTCCTTACCGAAGCCGGCGTCTGCTTCAGCGGCGACCTCGTACTTGGCCTCGGCTCGACGATCGTCCCGCCCGGCGGCAACTCCCTCGCCGCCTTCATGGATTCGCTGGCGCTCCTGCAGGAGCAGGAGATCGACCTGATCGCTCCCGGCCACGGCCCCTGGATCACCGATCCCGCCGCCAAGCTCGCCGAATACGTCGAGCACCGCCAGATGCGCGAGCGCCGCCTCCTCGAGACCCTGGCGGCCGGCGAGCGCTCCCGCGCCAGCCTCCTCGCCACCGTCTGGGACGACATCCCGATCGAGCTGCTGCCGATGGCCGCAATGGCGATGGAGGCCCACCTCGAAAAGCTTGAGGCCGAAGGGCAGTTGCCGGGGGACCTGGTTACCTAGGTCGCAAACTGGCTGAGCGGCCAGTACCCTGGCCGGATGGTGCGGGCGGTGCGAATCGGGGCGGTGGGCGGAGCGGCCGGCGCTGCCTTGACCGCGGTCGGGGTCGCCACTCTGTGGCACCGGCTGATGCGGCGGCCGCTGCCGCAGGTGAAGGGAACGATCGAGGTCGAGGGGCTGCGCGGGCCGGTGCGGGTGCGCCGCGACCGTTGGGGCGTCCCGCACATCGAGGCCGACGTGCGGGGGGACCTCTTCTTCGCGCAGGGGTACTGCCACGCCCAGGAGCGGCTCTGGCAGATGGACTTCTACCGCCGCGTGGTCGAGGGCAGGGTGGCGGAGATGGCGGGCGAGGAGGGGCTGCCGGTCGACCGGCTGATGCGAACCCTCGGGATCCGCCGCATCGCTCGCAGCGAGGAGACCGAGCTGGATCCCGAGCTGCGCGCGCGGCTCGAACGCTTCTGCGCCGGGGTCAATCAGGCCGCGGCCGACGCGCGGGCACTCCCCTTCGAGATGCAGGTGCTGCGCCTGGGCTGGGAGCCGTGGACCCCGGTCGACATCCTCAGCCTCGGCAAGCTGCTCGCCTTCGGCCTCTCGACCAACTGGGAGCGGGAGCTGCTGCGCTCCGACATGGTCCGCGAGCTGGGACCGGAGCTGGCGGCGCGGCTCGACCCGGTCTATCCCGCCGACAACCCGGTGGTCGACCAGCTGCCGTTCAGCGGCGAAGGGCTGCCGCTGGTCGAGCAGATCGACGCCGTGCGCCGCTCGATCGGCCTCGCCGCCGAGGCCTCGGGCTCCAACAACTGGGCGGTCAGCGGCGAGCGCTCCGCTACCGGGGCGCCGCTGATCGCCGGCGACCCGCACCTGCCGCCGAGCATGCCGGGAATCTGGTTCGAGGTCGAGCTGCGCCACGACGGACGCTTCGTCCGCGGCGCTTCGATGCCGGGGATGCCGGGCGTCTATATGGGCCAGAACAACGACGTCTGCTGGACGATCACCAACGTCATGGCCGACGTCCAGGACCTCTTCGTCGAGCGGATCGAGGGCGACCGCTACCTGTTCGAAGACGAGTGGCGGCCGCTGGAGACGGTGCGCGAGCAGATCGCGGTCAAGGGCCGCGAGCAGCCGGTAGAGCTGGAGGTGCGGAGCACCCACCATGGGCCGATCGTCAACGCGGCGCTCGGCGCCGACGAGGGGGAGCCGTTGGCGCTCGCCTGGCAGACGCTCGCCGAACCAACCGCCTTCGCCGGCATCTTCGAGCTGCTTGAGATCGACTCCGGCCCGGAGCTGGTCGCGAAGCTGGAGGGCCACACCTCGCCCGCCTCGAACATGATCTGGGCCGACCGCCACGGCTCGATCGGCTACAAGCTGATCGGTCGCCTGCCGCTGCGGCGCGGCGGCTGTCCCGACCTGCCGAAGCCGGGCTGGACCGGCGAATTCGAGTGGGAGGGGACGGTGCCCTACGACGAGCTGCCGGAGGTGGTCGACCCCGAGAGCGGCTACCTCGTGACCGCTAACAACCGCATCGTCGGCGACGACTACCCCCACCACATCACCAGCGACTGGCTCGACGGCTTCCGCGCAAAGCGGATCGAAGAATTGATCGAGGAGACCGAAAAGCACAACCTCGAGAGCTTCGAGGCGATCCAGACCGACAACCTCTCGCTGCCCGGGCTGGAGGCGGCGCGCCGGCTCTGCCGCCTGCACCCCCGCGGCCAGCGCGAGCGCAGCGCGATCGAGCGGCTGCGCAGCTGGGACGGCCACCTCGACCGGGAGACGATTGCCGGGACCATCTACCAGGCCTTCCTGCTGCGGCTGGGGCGCGAGGTGGCGCGGGCGGCGATCGGCGACCGCGACCTCTGCGAGCGCTGGCTCGACCGCAACGACAACGGCTTCACCGCCCACAGCACCTCGCCCTGGCGCTGGCACTCACACCTGATGGCGCTGTGGGAGGAAGAAGACCCGCGGCTGATCGGGCGACCCTGGGAAGACCTCGTGCCGGAGGCGCTGGCGGGGGCGCTCGACGACCTCGGCGATCGCTTCGGACCCGACCCCGAGGGCTGGCGCTGGGGCCGCGTCCACGAGATGAAGTTCCCGCACCCGCTCGGCGACGCCAACCCGCTCTTCGACCGCCTGCTCAACCGCCGCCTCCGCGCCGGCGGCGCCCAGGAGACGGTCAGCCAGATCGCCTACGACCCCAACGATCCCTACAACGCGGTCTGGGCTCCAAGCTGGCGGATGGTTGCCGACCCGACCGACCCCGACCGCTCGCGCTGGCAGATGTTCACCGGCCAGTCCGGCCACCCCGCCAGCCCCCACTACGACGACCTCCAGCCCGACTGGCTGGAGGGACGCACGCAGCCGATGCGCGGCGAGGGGCCGTGGTCGGCATTGGAGTTGGTGTCGACGGGCTAGGGAGGCGGTGTTGCACGGTGCTACACTTACTCCGTGCCGACTACCAGACCCCGTCATATGGTGACCGAGACCGACCCCGTCAAGGCGGCGCTCGATGAGCTGCGCCGGCTGCAGGGGGGAGAGAAGATCGAGTTGTCGGACTTGGTAATTCGTGGCGCCGAAGACAAGATCCGCGAGTTGAGGGCTCAGAGTGAGCCGGCGCGTCGGGCACGCGAAGACATCGCCGAGTGGATTCGGTGCGGCAATGGACCGCAGGTCGACGTCGCGGCGGCTGAAGAGGTCAAGCACCTGGGCTTGGTCGCCAACTACGACGAGTAGGTTGCTGCTGCTCGACAACTCCGCCTGGTCTCGCCTGCTGACCGGGGATCTACCTGAAGACCGGGAGGAGGCTGTGCTTCGCTGGGTGGAGGAGGGGCGCCTGGCGGTCTGCCTGCCGTTCTTGCTCGAGGCGGGGTATTCGGCCCTCGCGGCTCCCGACTACGTGAAGCTGATGCGTCGGCTCGGGCAGCTGCCGCGGCTGCACGTCGACGATGCGGTCGAGAGGAGCGCCTTGGACGCGCAGCGGGAGCTCGCGGCGGTGGGCCATCACCGGCTTGCACCCACGGACTTGGTTATCGCCGCCTGCGCTCACCTGGTCGGCGGTGGGGTGCTGCACTACGACCGCGACTACGACCTGATCGTCACGCACACCCGCCTCAGCTTCGAGAGCGTGTGGCTCGCCGAGGCCGGCACCCTGTGAGGCGCGACTTCGGGACGGCTGTGGGGTTAGGGGTGGGAGTGCGACGCGCCGCTCGAGTCATCTCCCTTTGCCTGGCCCTCCTCGCTCTCGCCCCGGCGGCGGCGCAGGCACTGCCGCGGGGGTTCTTCGGGATCGTCCCGCAGACCGCGATCGGCAAGCGCGACACCGGGCGGATGCGGGCGGGCGGAGTCGACACGATCCGGACGATGGTCTCCTGGGCCGCGGTGCAGCCGTCGCCGACCAGCGGCTATGACTGGAGCGGGCTCGACAAGCAGATCGCGCTGGCCGCCGAAGACCACCTCGAAGTGCTGCCGTTCCTCTTCGCGACGCCGCCCTGGCTCTCCCGTGACTTCAGGACGTTGCCGGTCCGCAACCGGCGCCAGCGGCAGGCGTGGGGGGAATTCGTCGGCGCCGCGGTCGAACGCTACGGGAGCGGCGGGGAATTCTGGGCAGAACACGGACCCGCCTCGAAGCGGCCGCTGCCGAAGCTGCCGATCCGCGCCTGGCAGATCTGGAACGAGGAGAACTTCTTCTACTTCGCGAGTCCAGTTTCGCCCTCTGCCTACGCGCGCCTGCTGGCGGTCACCCACCGAGCGATGCACCGCGCCGACCCCGGCGCCGACCTCGTCCTTGGCGGCCTCTTCGGCGACCCCGGCGAGAGCCCGCCGCGCGCCTGGGACGCGGCCGACTTCCTCGACCGCCTCTACCGCGTCCGCGGCGTCAAGGCGAACTTCGACGCCGTCGCCCTGCACCCCTACGCCGCCGACACGGGTGTCCTTGCCTCCCTCGTCGAGGAGGTGCGCCGGACGATGGTCCGCCACGGCGACCGCCGCTCCGGCCTCTACCTGACCGAGCTCGGCTGGGGCTCCCAAAACGACCCGCAGGTCGTCTCCTTCGAGGTCGGCCTCCACGGCCAGGCGCGGGAACTGCGGCGCGCCTACCGCTACCTGCTCTCCCGCCGCCACCGGCTCAACCTCCAGCAGGTCGACTGGTTCACCTGGAAAGACGCGACCGGCACCTGCAGCTTCTGCGACTCGACCGGTCTCTTTCGCCGCGGTGGCGGCTTCCGGCCGAAGCCGGCCTGGGGCGCCTTCGTCAGCTTCGCCCGCTGAGCTTCGCGACGATTGCCGCCGGCGCTTTGTCGGGAGAACCGGCGTCGAAAGGCGGCTGAGGGTCGTACTCGATGCCGAGCTGGACGGCCTGGGCGGCCTCTTCCCCTGCCCCGCGGCCGACCAGGTGCAGCGCCATGTCGATCCCGGCTGAGACCCCGGCCGCGGTAAGGACCTTGCCGTCCTCGACCCAGCGTTCGCGGACCGGCTTCGCCCCGTAGTCGCGCAGCTGCTCGAGGAAGAGCCAGTGGCCGGTCGCCCTTTTCCCCCGCAGCAGCCCCGCCGCCCCGAGGACGAGCGAGCCGGTGCAGACCGAGGTGGTCCAAGTGCTCCCGTCGTCGAGTCGCCGCACCCACTCGAGGACCTCTTCGTCCTGCAGGAGACGCCGGTTCCCCTTGCCGCCGGGGACGAGGAGGATGTCCGCCCGCTCGACTTCGGCGAGGCTCTTGTCGGCGGTGAGGCCGAGCGCGCCGCTGTCGCTACGGACCTCGCCCCGCCGCTTGCCGACGAACTCGACCTCCCAGCCGGGCGGCCGACTGAGCACCTCGTAGGGACCGATCGCATCCAAGGCGGTGATGCCGTCGAAGATCAGGATCGAGGTCTTCATCGGGGGAGGGCATAGGGTCCCAGATATGAGCCGGCGCGACGCGATCAAGCTCAGCGAGGAGGAGCTGCGGGAGCTGCTCGGGGAGGAGCGGGTCGCGGTCGTCTCCAGCCTCGGGCCGCGCGGCTGGCCGCACTCGATGCCGCTCTGGTTCGTACCCCGGGACGGGGTGATCTGGATCTGGACCTACGCGAAGTCGCAAAAGGTGCGCAACCTCGAACGCGACCCGCGGGCAACGGTGCTGGTCGAGTCCGGCCGCTCCTACGAGGAGCTGCGGGGGGCGATGATCGAGTCCGAGGCGGTGATCCACCGCGACTTCGAGACGGTGCTCGACTTCGCCGAAGAGCTGACGGTCCGCTACGCGGAGGGAATCTCCGCGGTCGAGGGCGATGCCAAAGCCGCGCTGGAAGCGCAGGCGCCGAAGCGGGTCGCGATCAGCTTCCCGGCGCTGCGCACCGCCACCTGGGACCACCGCAAGCTCGGCGGCACTTACTAGGCCGCGAGCCTCGCTAGCGGTGCCGGTGGCGCCGCACCGGCTTGATCGTCAGCTTGCGCGAGATAGCCGGCAGGTATTCGTCGCTTTGCCTCACCGTCGCCCGGAAGCTGGAGCGGCGGTCGATCCGGGGGCGGAAGCGCACCGAGCAGGCCCGGTCGAGGTAACGGGTTCCCATGTTCCGGCGCCCGCGCCAGAGCGTGACCGCGTCGCCGCGGCGGCCGTTGCAGGGCGTTACCCAGGCGGTGATCAGGCCGCGGCGATGGCGCCTGACCTTGCGGCTGACGGCGCGGATGCCGATGAAGGACCCCGACAGCGTCTTCTGCGGGGCAGAGGGCGCGGAGATCGGCGCCGGGGCGGGGCAGAGAGCGCCTTCCTGTCCTACCAATCGGTAGATCGGCCCGTTGCCGGAGACGGCGTAGAGCCGGCCGGAGGAGTCCTGGCCGAAGGAGTAGAGGTTGTCGACGTGCGCGCCCTCAGAGCGATCAGTGGCGAAGGGAGAGACGGGGCAGAACGAGCGAATCGCCCCCTCGCAAAGATCGCCGTAGACGTAGCGGCCGTAGAGGCCGCCGAGGTTTGGGCCGCGGGCGACGTAGCCGCCGATGATTGCGCAGCCGAAGGCTTTCCCAGCACCGGGATCGTCATGCGGATACTCGAAGATCGGCGGGACGTAGCCACCGAGTGGCGGCGTCGCGCATTGGGGATCGGTGGCGGGACCCGGAACGCTCCCCTCCATGCAGTTCCAGCCGTAGTTGAAGCCTTGGCCCAAGCTCGGCGCGGCGGCGAAGTCGACCTCCTCGCGTTCGCCCTGGCCGACATCGCCAAGCCAGAGATCCCCCGTCGCGCGGTCGAAGGAGAAGCGGAAGGGGTTGCGCAGGCCCAGGCTCCAGATTTCCGGTTTTTTCAGAGCGCCGGGTAACGGCAGCCGCAGGAGCTTGCCGAGTTCGCTGGTTGGTTTTTGGGCGTTGTGCAGCTCGTCGTCTTCGCCGCCGCCATCGCCCGTCCCGAAGAAGAGCGCGCCTTCGGGGCCGAACTGCAACTGGCCGCCGTTGTGGTTGCTCCGCTGTTCATGGGGGATCGGGGGGATGACGTCGCGCAGCGACGAAGAGGGGGCGCTGTTCCCGCTCGCCACCATTTCGGCGACGTGGATCTCGCCCGGTTCTCCTTCTTTGCCGGTGTAGTAGAGGAAGAAGCGGCCACTGAGGTCAAAATCGGGAGCAAGGGCGATCGAGAGCAGACCCCGCTCGCCTTCGCAGCAGGAGACCTCTGAGCTGATGTCGGCGAAGGGTTTCGTTTCGCCGTTCTGGAGGATCAGCACGGCCCCTTTCCGCTCGACCACGAAGAGCCGATCCGGGTTGCCCGGGTCTGAAGTGACGTAGATCGGTTTTTCGAAGCCGGTGCCGATCTGCTGCAGCGAGAGCGCCTGCGCGCTCCCCGCCCAGACCGCCGCCAGCAGCATCAAGGCCGCCAAGAGTTTCCCCACCGCGCGGATCACGCGACCAAAGGTAGCCAATCGGGTTGCTACACCATCGGACTTCCGTCTATAGCCTTGCCCGCCTTGGTTGCCGACCTCAACCGAATCTGGCAGCGGCAGTGGGTAAGGGCGGCGGTCGCCGTCCTCTGCTTCGGCGTGGTGACCGCGGTTACGTACCTGATCGGGCATCCGCGGATGTTCACCGGCTTCGCCGGCTACGACGACGAGGGCTACATGCTGATCGCCCTCAAATCATTCCTCAACCACGGGCACCTCTACGACGACGTCTTCACCCAGTACGGGCCTTTTTATTACGAGTTCTGGGGCGGCTTCTTTGAAATCTTCGGCATCCCCGTCACCCACGACGGCGGCCGCACCGCCGCCCTCGTCGCCTGGGTGCTGGCGAGCCTGCTCTTCGGCCTCGCCCTCTGGCGGATGACCCGCAGCATCCTCCTCGGCCTGGCGACGCAGATGCTCGTCTTCGCAGCAATCGGGACCGTGACCAACGAGCCGATGCACCCCGGCGGCATCATCTGCCTGCTGCTGGGGGTAATCGTCGCGCTCTCCTGCTTGGTCCGGCGGCGGCCGTCGCCGCTGGCGATGGCTTCGGTCGGCGGCGCGGTGATGGCGCTGATCCTGGTCAAGATCAACGTCGGCGCCTTCGCCCTGATCTCGCTCGCGCTCGCCTGCGCCGTCAGCTACCCGGAGCTGGCGCGGCGGCGCTGGCTGCGGCCCGCGCTCGAGGTCCTCTTCGTCGCCGTCCCGCTCCTGCTGATGACCTCGAAGTTCGGAGAAGCCTGGGCGCGTCAGTACGCCGTTCACGTCGCCGTCGCGGCGCTGGCGGTGGTGGTGGCGCTGCGGGCGAGGACGAGGGTCCCGCGCTCCGCGGAAGAGCTGTGGTGGCTGCTCGGCGGCCTGGTCGTGGTCGGGATCACCGTATGTCTCGCGATCATCGCCGCCGGCACCAGCCCCGCTGGCTTGATCGAAGGCGTGATCCAGCAGCCGCTGCGCCAGTCAGACGCCTTCTCGATCCCGCTGGTCCTCGATCACCGGATCTACCTCTTCGACCTGCTCGGCCTCGTCGGCGCCTTCGTCTTCTGGTCCTTCGCCCGCCGCGGCGAGGACCCGGTCAGCCCCGCCTTCGTCGCCGTCGTCTCGGTCCTCAGCATCCTGGTCGGGCTGGAACTGGCGCTGTCGGTAATCGGCAAGACGGTGCTGTTCGACCTCCTCTCCTTCCAGGGCTATTTCTTCGCCCTCCTTCCCTTCGCCTGGGTGGCACTGATCCCGCTGCCGGGAGAGGAGGACGCGGACACCTCGTTCCCGCGGCTGTTCCTGCCTTTGCTGGCGGTGCTGCAGGCGCTGCACGCGTTCCCGGTCGCCGGCAGCCAGATGCAGTGGTCAACCTTCCTCCTGATCCCGGTCGGGGCGCTTTGCGTGGCCAATGGCGCCCGCGGGCTCGCTCGCACCTTCGCCGGCGGGCGGGAGCGGCGGGCGCTGGCGGCGGTTGCCCTGACGGCGGCGGCGGTGATGATGGTGGTGCTCGTCAACACCCAATTGCGCCAGCCGTTGCGCGCTGCCGAAGCCGGCTACGACGAACGCGAATCGCTGGCCCTGCCGGGAGCGGAGGACGTTCATCTTGCACCCGAAGAAGTCGCGCTCTACCGTCAGGTCACGGAAGCGATCGACGCCAACTGCCAGTCGCTGCTGATGCTGCCGGGGATGAACAGCTTCTACCTCTGGGCCGAGCGCGAACCGCCCACCGGCTACAACGCCACCGGCTGGTCGACGCTCTTCGACGACGCCCACCAGGAACGGGTGATCGACGAAACCAGCCCGATCGAGCACCTCTGCCTGCTGGAAAACGATTCGGCGGCGCGGCTCTGGACCGCCGGCGAGGAGCCGGAAGGGCCGCTGGTCTCCTACCTGCACCGGGGCTTCAGGGAAATCGGCACCTTCGGCGACTACCGCCTGCTGAGGCGGGAACGGACGGGCAGCCCCTCGTGAACACCTGGATCGTGACCCCGGTCTACCGCGACGTCAGCTCGTTCGAGATCTTGCGCGAGCGCCTGCTCGAGGTGCTCGGCGCCGACGCGCCGGGGGCCCGGTTCGTCGTCATCGATGACACCGCAGGCCAGGATCAGCAGATCGAGCGGCTGCACCAGCTCGCCGACGTCACCGTCCTGCGGCCGCCGTTCAACCTCGGCCACCAGCGGGCGATCGTCTACGCCCTGCGCAAGATCCTGCCGCGGGTCGGCGACGACGACGCGATCGTCACCCTCGACGCCGACGGAGAGGACCAGCCGAGCGACCTGCCGCGGCTGCTGGCGCAGCTGCGGGACGAGCCGGGCGCGCCGCACCTGAAGCAGCAGGTGGTCCTGGCGTTGCGCACGAAACGGCGTGAGTCGCTCGGCTTCAAGGTCTTCTACCGCCTCTTCCGCCTGATGTTCCGCTCGCTGACCGGGGCGACCGTGCGCTCCGGCAACTTCGCGGCGATGCCGGGCGCGCTTGCCAAGCGCGTGCTCCTGCATCCGACCTTCGACCTCTCCTACTCCTCGGCGATCCTCGCTCTCGACGTGCCGGTCGAGTACGTGCCGTGCGAGCGCGGTGAACGCTACAAGGGGCGCTCGAAAATGACCTACGGGAAGCTGGCGATGCACGGCCTGCGAATGCTGATGCCGTTCACCGATCGGATCGCGATCCGCGCCCTCGCCGTCTTCGTCTTCTTCGGCATCCTCGGCGGCGTCCTCGCCCTCGTCGTCGTCTGCCTTAAGCTCTTCACCTCCTCGGCGATCCCCGGCTGGACCAGCTACATTGCCCTCGGGGCGCTGATCGTCTCGCTGGTAGCGCTCGGCAACTTCGTCAGCCTCTTCGTCCTCTTCTCGCAGACGCGGGCCGTCTCGCTCGCCAACATCGAGGACCTGACCGGCGAGGAGTAAGCGCTAGCCGGGGCCGAGGGTCCAGCAGCGCAGCGAAAGCGGCTCCTCGCCTGCGGCGGCGACCGCCGCGGCGTAGGGAAGACCGAGATCGAGTGGCAGCACCGCAACCGGGGCGTCCGGCGGAGTCCGGCCAAGGCCCACGCGGAGACACTTGAGCCGGGCCTCGTGGCAGCTCCAGGCCTGGTAGAAGACGGCGGAGCGCCGCTCCGACGGGGCGGCGCGCACCGCGTCCGCGTCGGCAGCAGGGAGCGCCCGCTCGGCAAGCGCCTGCATGTCGCGCCCCTCGTCGACCGCCTCGACGTCGATCCCGACCTCGCGCTCGGCGGCGACGGCCACCAGGCTCACCTCGCCTGAATGGCTGAGGTTGAAGCGAAGCCCAGCGGCGGAGTCTCGGAGCCGCGGCTTTCCGTGCTCGCCGACGGAGAGCTCGACAGCCGCCGGCTCCACTCCGAGGTAGCGCCCGAGCACCCCTCGCAGCACCCAGCGCGAAGCGACCCAACGACGGGCGGGCTCCGGGCGCAGGAAGCTGGCGGCCCGTTCGCGCTCGGCCTGCGGCAGGGCTTCGGCCGGCGGCCAATTCTGGTCCACCATCCCGATCCAAACATGCACCTCCATGTCTGGGTAATGGGGAGACGATGGTCCCAGCGGCCAGCGTGCCAAGCAGTACAGGTCGGAGGTTCTTGACGACTCGGGCATCCCCTATGGTCTCTCCTTCATGCGGAAGCCCGGCAGGGGCCGGGCTTCGGAGCTCTCGTGAACACGCTCTCAATAGTCATACCGGCATACAACGAGAAGGAGCGGATTCCCGCTCTCTTGCAGACCCTCGAGACCGCCCCCGCCGTCGTCGAGGAAGCAGGCCTGCAACTGCAGGAGATCCTGATCGTCGACGACGGCAGCGATGACGGGACCAAGCAGTTGCTGTCCGAGGCAGAACAAACCCATCCCCTGCTGCGACCGTTGCTGCAGTTCAAGCACAACCGGGGGAAGGGCGCCGCGGTCGCCTCCGGCGCACTCGAGGCAAGGGCCGCCTACGTCTTGATCGCCGACGTCGACCTCTCGACGCCACTGACCGAGCTCGGGAAGCTGGTTGTCGCGATCGGCGATGGCGCCGACATCGCGATCGGCTCCCGGCACGTCGAGGGGGCGGAGGTCGACCGCGGCCCTGCCCACCGCAAGCTTCTCGGCAAGGCGTTCAACGGCGCCGTCCGCACGCTCACCGGCCTCGACGCCCGCGACACCCAGTGCGGCTTCAAGTTGCTGCCGACCCCCCTGGCCCGACCGCTGCTGGCGGCGCAGACCTGCCCCGGTTTCGCCTTCGATGTCGAGCTCCTCCTCCGCGCCGACGCCGCCGGCCTCTCGATCGTCGAGGTGCCGGTGATCTACCTGCACGACCCGCGCTCGCGGGTCCGGGTTGCCTCCGCCAGCTGGCAGATGTTGAAGGACGTCTTCGGCCTCTCCTATCGGATCAGGGTGAAGCGGGAACCAGCCGTTCGTGGGTCCGGCGTAGCTGACCCGCCTCGCGAACGAGTCGGCACGCACGGCTGATACCGTCGCGCCCCTTGACTCGCCTCCTGATCACCGGCGGCGCGGGGTTCGTCGGTTCCAACCTCGCCGTTTCTCTCGCTTCCCGGCATCCCGAGTGGGAGGTCCTGGTGCTGGACAACCTCTACCGACGCGGCTCGGAACTGAACCTGCCGCGGCTGGAGGAGGTGGGTGTGCGGTTCGTCAAAGGCGACGTCCGCGAGCCTGAGGATCTGCAGGCGCTGCCGGAGTTGACGGCGCTGATCGAGTGCTCGGCCGAGCCCTCGGTGATGAGCGGCGTCAACGGCGATACCGGCTACCTGGTCCACACCAACCTCACCGGCGCTTACAACTGCCTCGAGCTGGCGCGCCGCGACGGCGCCTTCATGGTCTTCCTCTCGACCAGCCGTGTCTATCCCGTCGGCCCGCAGGTGGAGTTGAACCTGGAGGAGACCGAGACCCGCTTCGAGATCGCCGCGGAGCAGGCGGTGCGGGGAGTGGGGCCGGAGGGGATCTCCGAGGAGTTCCCGCTCGAGGGCGCGCGCACCCTCTACGGCGCCACGAAGCTGGCGGCCGAGATGTTGATCGAGGAGTACCGCGAGGCGCTCGGCGTGCCGGCGGTGATCGACCGCTGCGGCGTCATCGCCGGTCCCTGGCAGATGGGCAAGGTCGACCAGGGGGTGTTCACGCACTGGATGCTCGCCCACCGCTTCCGCAACCCGCTCACCTACATCGGGTTCGGGGGACATGGCAAGCAGGTGCGGGATCTCCTCCACGTCGAGGACCTGGTCGACCTGGTCGAGCGCCAGTTGCTCGATCCGGCGGGCTGGGACGGGCGCACGGTGAACGTCGGCGGCGGCCGCGAGTGCAGCCTCTCGCTGCGCGAGACGACCGAGATCTGCCAGCGGCTGACCGGCAACGAGGTGCCGATCACCCCGGTTGAGGAGACGCGCCAGGGCGACGTCCCGATATACCTCTCCGACTGCACGAGACTCTTCGGCCTGGACGAGTGGCGGCCGCGGCGCAGCGCCGAGCAGGTGCTGAGCGACATCCACGACTGGATCGCCGCCGACGAGGAGCGCATCGCCGAGGCGCTCGAAATCGACACCTCAACTGGAAGGAGCAACTGAACGCATGCCGGTCGCGATCATCACTGGTGCCGGGGGCCTGATCGGCTCCGAGGCTGTGGACCACTTCGTCGGCGAGGGCTTCGACGTCGTCGGGATCGAGAACGACATGCGGGCCCGCTTCTTCGGCCCCGAGTCCTCGACCTCCCACGTCACCCAGCGCCTCGTCGAGTCCTACCCCTCCCAGTTCCGCTGGGAGAACGCCGATATCCGCGACGCCGGCGAGATCGACCGCATCTTCCGCGAGCACGCAGGCAAGATCGAGTTGGTCGTCCACACCGCCGCGCAGCCATCGCACGATTGGGCGGCGAGCGAGCCGCAGACCGACTTCGGCGTCAACGCCAACGGCACCCTGAACCTGCTCGAGGCCGCCCGCGCCCACTGCCCCGACGCGCCCTTCATTTTCTGCTCGACGAACAAGGTCTACGGCGATACGCCGAACCGGCTGCCGCTGCAGAGCCTCGAGAAACGGCTGGAGCTGCCGGAGGACCACCACTACTACAAGGGCATCGACACCTCGATGTCGATCGACTCCTCGACCCACTCGCTGTTCGGCGTCTCCAAGGCGGCTGCCGACCTGCTGGTCCAGGAGTACGGGCGCTACTTCGAGATGCCGACCGTCGCCTTCCGCGGCGGCTGCCTGACCGGGCCCCAGCACGCCGGCGCCAAGCTGCACGGCTTCCTCGCCTACCTGATGAAGTGCACGGTTACCGGCACGCCCTACACCGTCTTCGGCTACGAGGGCAAGCAGGTCCGCGACAACATCCACAGCGCCGACCTGATCGCCGCCTTCGACGCCTACCGCCAGGCCCCGCGCCCCGCCGCCGTCTACAATATCGGCGGCGGCCGCTTCTCCAACTGCTCGATGCTGGAGGCGATCGACGCCTGCGAGCGGATCTCCGGCCGCGAGCTGCAGTGGGAGATGGGCGAGGAGCCGCGGATCGGCGACCACCGCTGGTGGATCAGCGACCTGGCGCCGTTCGAAGCCGATTACCCCGACTTCCAGCTGCGCTACGGGATCGACGAGATCCTGCAGGAGATGTACGAGCAGAACTTCGAGCGCTGGACCGCGACGCCCGCCTGAGGCCTGCGCTAGAAGAAGGCGTTGCTGCCGACGATGGCGGCGATGATCACGAAGAACCCGGCCATCATCTCCCGTCGCAGCTCACGGATGTCGGCATCCAGGCGAGCGAAGGCGGCGCGCATCTCCGCTTTGGTGTCCTCGAAGCCGTCGTCGACTTTCTTGCTGAGGTCGTCCAAGCGCTCGTCGGTCCACTTCTCTCTCGGCATCATCACCGCCATCGAGCATAGCGTAATGTTTTAGCTACTACGGAAGGCGCGCAGAAACAAAATCCTCTCGCGCCACTTCGTGGAGATTGTGTGACTTTCGATAGCGTCGCCGCCGCATGAGTGATGGGATGAAGCTCTCGGTGGTGATGCCGGCCCAGAACGAGGAGGGATCGGTCGCCAGAACCGTCGAAGGCGTCACCGATGTGCTCGACCGCGAGGGGATCGACTACGAGGTCGTCGTTGTCAACGACGACTCAGAAGACTCGACCGAAGCCGTCGTCGCCGCGATGGGGCAGTCGAACCCGCGGATCAAAGTCCACCGCTCCCACAACGAACGCGGCTTCGGCAACGCGATCCGCGCCGGCCTCGACGTCTTCACGGGCGACGCGGTGGCGATCGTGATGGCCGACGCCTCCGACAACCCCGAGGACCTCGTCCGCTACCACCAGCTGCTCGAGGAAGGCTACGACTGCGCCTTCGGCTCCCGCTTTGTCGCCGGCGCCAAGGTCTACGACTACCCGCGCGTCAAGTACGTGGTCAACCGTCTCGCGAACCAGTTCATCCGCATCCTCTTCCGCCACCGCTACAACGACACCACCAACGCCTTCAAGGCCTACCGGCGCGAGGTCATCGAGACGATCCAGCCGCTGCTCTCCAAACATTTCAACCTCACCGTCGAGATGCCGCTGAAGGCGATCGTCCGCGGCCACACCTACGCCGTAATTCCGACCAACTGGACCAACCGCACCAGCGGCGTCGCCAAGCTGGCGATGAAAGAGATGGGCAGCCGCTACCTGTTCATCGTCCTCTACGTCTGGCTGGAGATGACGCTGAGCCGCGGCGACTACCGGATCGGCCCGGGGGTCGGCCGTCGCGGGTTGGGTCGCTCTAAGAAGTAGGCGGAAGCGTCGGCGAGAGGCGGAAGGCCTGCCGCAGTTCCATGCAGCGGGAGCGCGAATCGACGGTTGCGAACTGACCCCGCTCGGTGTCGACGAAGTAGGTGCGGCCGTAGCGCGAGCCGAAGTGTCCCAACCGTCCCAGCGGCGGGGCCTGATATTCCGGGTTGCCGCCGGGAACGACACCGTCGGCGCGACATTCGAAGTACGTCCCCGGCAGGCCGACGAAACTGCGGAGGTGGCGGTCGTGGTAGCTGAGCTGGACGGCCGCGGTCATGTTCCAGTAGTTGGCGAAGACCGGGACTCCCACCGCGGCTTCGACCGGCTGTCCGAAGGCCCAGATCGCCGACCCCCGCGGTGGGTCTGGTATCGCCCGCTGGATCACGCTGAGCACCCTGTCGCTTTCTTCGTCGGCGGCGATGTAGGCGCGCGATTCATCGGCGATCGGCGACAGCCAGCTGAGGCCGAGCGCGAGGGCGAGCGCCGCGGTCCCCAGCGCCGCGGCCAGGACTCGCCTTCGCAGCCGCATCGTCAGCAGCGTCGCGGTCGTCGCGGCCAAGGCGTAGAGGCAGAGGACCCAGCCGATCCCCGCCACGGCGTTGACCCGGTCGCCGATCCCCTGCGCCAACGGCAGGTAGTAGTCGATTCCCGGCACGTAGATCAGGTATCCGAGGACGATCACGACGATCCCGGCGGCCGTAAGCGCGAGCAGGCGGCGGAGGCGGGCGCCGACCGGGTCCGCGGACGGCCGGGCGCGGATCGCGAGGACGGCGCAGGCATAGATCGCAACCACGGCGACAATGCCCAGCGCCGGAGCGAGATCGAACGGCAGGAGCCGGTCGAAGAGTAGGGTCGGCAGCTGCTCCGCCATCTTCGCGGCGTGGTCGATCGACCCCCCGATTCCCTGGTCTCTCGCCTCGGTCGAGCCGCTGATGATGAGGGCGATCGGCGCCAGCACGAGGCAGTCGAGCAGCCAACGCGCGCATGCCTCCCGGCGCGGTGCTCGCAGCGCGTAGAGGAGGAAGGAGGCGAGGAAGAGCGGCAGGCAGACCTCGTAGAGCAGCAGGCTGAGGACGAAAAGGAGCAGCGAAGCGGCGTGGAGAGCGAGACGCACCCTGCCCTCTCGTCGGAACCCCCGCAAGGCGAGCAGGAACCCGGCAGCGGCAAGCGTGATCGCCAGCGAGGCGTGGACGATCGGCGACCAGAGCCACAGTGAGACCGAGGCGGGGAACACGGCCAGCAACCCGGCGACCGCGGCGGCGTCGAGGCAGCGCAAGCCGATCTCTCGCAAGAGGGCGAAGACGGCGAGGCACATGAGGACGCAAGAGGCAGCCTGCCAGGCGAACCAGGCGCCGGTGTCGGCGCCGAACCAATGATTGAGGGCGACCCGGTAGGCGGCATTGGCAGGCCGGGCCGCCATGCTGGTGTTGAGGTCGAGGAAGTGGCCGACGGTGGAGAAGAAGTTCGTGTGGGGGTAGAGGGCGTACCAGGCCCTAGTCGCCCAGGCGTCTCCAACCCAACCGCCGCTCCTGATGTGGTCGCCGTAGACGAAGACGGCGAGGAGGATGAGCAGGCCGGCAAGAGCCGCCGCGCCCGCTGCGGACGATCGGGGTCGTTCAGCCATGCGGCCGGTCAGCGCGGAAGCTTGAGCGCGCGGCTGATTCGTCGCAGCACTTCGGTGGTCTGCCAGCTGCGCGAGTGGAGGACCTCCTGGAGTTTTGCCTCCAGGCCGGCTTTCTGGTCGTACATTTCCGCCAGCCGGTGCTTCAGCAGCGGCGCTTGCGCGAGCTCCTGGTTGGCGTCGATCAGCGCCTTGCTGGTATTTCGCAGCCGCTCAGAGAGGTTCGCCTCGCGCGCTTCGGCTTCGCGCAGCGCCCGCAGAGCCTCCGCCGCTTCTCGTTCGGCTTCCTCCACCCGCTGCTGAAGAGCACTCAGGCGTGCGGGGTCCTCGGCCACGTGGCCGTTTCCATTGCTGGCTGAAGTGTGCCTCTGTGATTCAGTCGTCACGAAACTGAGACTCCCTGCCGGGGAATCGTGGGCTTCCCATGCCCTCCGGGAGACAGCTTAAACAACGGGGCGAGGGTCTCGACGTCTGTTTAAGAGTCGAGGCCTACCACTCGCCGGCGAAGATCCCGGGAGTGACCTGCTGTTTGGACCAGTGGCCGGGAGATTGCGGCCGTCGCCGCTCGTAGACGCCGCCCCACCACTGCCACCTCGGGTTAGGAAGCGGTCCGAGGGTCTGCTCGAAGACGAGGTCGAACCCCTCGGCGGCGATCGCGGCGGTCAGGAACGATGGCGTCATCGCCCAGATCCAGTGCGAGTGGTTGACCTGGTCGACGTCGAAGAGCTTGTGGTCGGAGGCCTCGGCGTCCAGCGGATAGAGGTCCTTGACCGAGGGGTTGCCAGGCAGGTAGATGAGCGTGCCCGGATGGGCCTGCTCTTCCAGCATCGGTTGCACGACACAGAACCGCTTCTCGACGAGTCCCAACATCAGGGTCAGGGTGCCGAGCATCGCCGGCTGGTGCAGGAGGATGTCGTAGACGACGCCGAGGTCGAACTTGTCGCGGATGCCGGCCATGAAGAGGGGGTCGGAGAAGTCCCCCTTGCGGAAGTCGATCTTCGGCTCCGCGATCCGGGCTTGCTGCCAGGCCGCCGTCTCCAAGCTGTCGATCAGGAGAACACGCTCGCAGTGCTGGGCGCACTCGATGCTGTAGCCGCCGTCGACGCGCCACATGTCGCCGAAGAGGACGGCGCTGTCGCAATCCGGCAGGGCTTTGGCGAGTACGGCGAGCTTGAAATCGACGACCGGCTCGCTGCGATCGAGCATCAGGAATCCCCCAGATGCGTCAGCACGCTTCGGCGATCGTTTCCTTGATTCCTTCCGCAAAGCTGAGCTCGCTCGACTTCCCGTCGAGCGAGCCGGTGACCTTGACCCCGGCAGCGGCTGCCCCGCAGTCGAGGGAATCCAGCGGCAGCCGAAGTTCGAAGCCGCTTTCGAGCAGGCCGGACTCTCCCAGCGCATCGACGACGTCTTCCCTTTTCAAGGCGGGGACGGCTTCGGCGAGGGTCTGGCCGCCGACTTCTGCGACCACGAGGCCGGCGGGTTCGCTCAAGTCCTTGGAGGCGGCCCAGCCATCGAGGACCAGCGAGTCGGATTCCGCTTTCGCGAAGTCAACGTAGCCGGCGATCGCGCCAGGCCCCGCGGCGACTTCCTTCTTTGCCCCAGGCTTTTCCTGGCCACCGCTCTGCGGCGGCTGAGCGCCGACCGTTTCGGTCACCGTCACGGTTTTTTCGCCGCCGCTGCCGCAGGCGCCAAGGGCGAGGGCTAAGGCAAGCGCCGTCAAGCCCAGGATTACCGCCGTCAAACGCCGCCGTCGCTTCACGCGCGGAAACCTAACGCATGGATCAGGGCGATTGGGAGTCCCCGGACGCGGAAGCCTCAGCGGGATCGCCGGCGAGGCTGGGATAACGGCGAAGCAGCGCCCCCCAGGCGGCGCTGCTGTCGACGTTGGCGAGCGCGATCATCGACTGCGGGCTCCTGCGGTATTGGCCGACGAAGTCGGCAACGTGGACCCCGTCATATCCCCGATCCGCCATCGCCAGCCACAGCGCATAGTCCTCCCAGCCGTATAGAGCTGGTTCGGTGGAGTAACCGCCAACGGCTTCGAAGGCCGAGCGCCGCAGCAGCGCCATCGCGTCGATGTAGTTCCCCTGCCGGAGGCGCCCGGGGTCCCAGGGCAGCCAATTCATCAGGTCGACCGGCCCGTTGGCGTCAAACGACTGCACGATCCCGTAGGCGAACCCTGCCTCCGGCTCGTCCTCCAGCGCTTGGGAGAGCAGGGAGAGCCCTTCTGGCATGACTTTGTTGTCGGCGTCGAGGATGAAGAGCAGATCGGCCTTGGCGTGCTCAGCAGCGAGGTTGCGAGCTGCGGGGAGGCCGCGGTTTCGGGTCAGGCGGACGTGGGTGAGGGTGAGCCATGGAAACTCCTGGCAGGCGGCCTCGACGACGGCGACCGAGTCGTCGCTGGAGGCGTCGTCGATCGCGACCACCTCGACCTCGCGCAGCGTGCTGAGGGCGACGCTGCGGATCGCTTCGCCGACGAAGTCGGCGTAGTTGTGCACCGTGAGTAGGACGCTCACCTTCGGCTGCTCGAGCGGTGGGCCGAATCGGACTATCGACTCCTCCTCGCCGCTGCCGTCGCGCCGCATCAGCGTTTCCAGATGGTGCTCGAGGTTGTGGACCCGCACGATCAGGTGCTTGAGCCCCATCCGCGTGGCCAGCGAGTCCCCCGCGTGCTCGGCGTACTCCTCCCACGGCCGTTTCAGCTGTTCCGGCGGCGCCGGCATCGGGATCGGGTCCGGTGAGACCGGGGCCGCGGAGGCGGGGGAGTTGCGGGCGACGCGTTCGACGGCGGCCAGCAGCTTCGCCTGCGTCCGCTCGGCCGGCATCTCCTCGCGGACGAAGGAATAGGCCTGTTGGCGGATCTTCTCGATCCGCTCCGGGTCTTCGAGCAGGCCTCCCATCACTTCCGGCAGCTGCCAGTAGCCGGCGGAGATGTAGTGCTCGCCCGGCACCAGCGGCTCGATCTCCACGCAGTGCTCGGTCACCACCACGCATCCGTTCAGCTGTGCTCCGAGGATGCGGTGCCACTCCATGTAAGGCACTGGGCTGCGGTGGATGTTCAACAGCAGCTTCGTTTCGGCGAGCGTCTTCCACTTGCGCCCGCGGGACCAGAAGGACTCGCTCTCTCCCGACTGGGGCAGATCGTTCTCGATCAGCTTCAGCGCCGCCTGCCGCCCTTCAAGATGAGCCGCACAGCGGGCAAGCGCCTGCCCTCGTCGCTCCGCGTAGCCGCCGAGGAAGACAGCGTCGAGCGAGCGCTCACGCTCCTCGTCGCCACCCCATGAGTCCCAGGAAGGGACGTAGCCGACCGGTAGGTGTTCGGCCTTGATGCCCCGCGCTCGCAGCTCGGTGACGCCAAGCGCGTTGATGTCCAAAGCCGCGCCGGCGCGCTCGGCGACTTTCGCGGAGAGGTCGAACCAGTGCGTACGGGGTTGCTCGGTCCCGATCACCACCGAACGCTGCAACTGGGCGGGAGTCGGATGCGCCAGCTCTTCCACCAAGGCGCTGTACTCGTGCGGCACGAACATGTAGACGAGGTCGTCGGCAAGCGGCGGAAAGCAATCGACTGACGCCTCGACGGCGATACCGGCCGCCTCGAGCATTTCGGCGAACGCCTCGAGCATCTCCGAGAAGAAGACGTTTTGCCGGCTCGCCGAGACAACGCAGACTCGGGGGCGACCTCCCATCGCGCCGATTATTTCACGGTCGGCGCGTTAACCAGCGGAGCGCAGGAGCGGCCCCAGCCGCAGGCGCTGACGGCGCAGCATTGGTTTCGGGCGGCGCTTCGCCCAGGAGACGTAGGAGGGGATCCGCGGCAGGCCGTAGCGCAGGCTCGGATTGCCGTACGGATCGACCGCGGCGATGGCCGCCCAGCGGTCTTCCAGCTGGTGCACCTCCCATTCCCTCACCTCGGGGTCGCGGCTGGAGGACTCGTAGTGGTACATGACCAAGTCCGGGTCATAGACGATCCGCTGCCCGCGTACGTGGACCTTGAGGCAGAAGTCGACGTCGTTGAAGTTGACCGGCAGCGCCATCGCCAGCCCCCCGACTTCCTCGAAGGTCTGCTTCGGCGTCATCAGGCAGGCGGCGGTGACGCCGAGGCAGTTGCGGGCGATCACGACGGCGTTGGCGTAGCCACGGTAGTCCTCGTGGAAGCCGCGGTAGGGATGGCCCGGCAGGCCGCCGTCGAAGCCGATCCCGACGTGCTGCAGCCGCCCATCTCCCCAGAGCAGCCTGCCGCCGACGACGCCGACGCCGTCAAGACCGGCGTACATCACCATCCGCTCGATCCAGTCGTCGGTCCGCACCTCGATGTCGTCGTTGAGCAGCAGCAGCTGCTCGCCGCGGCTGTGGACGGCGCCGAGGTTGATCTTCTTCGAGAAGTTGAAGGCGCCCTCGTAGGGGACGAGGCGCAGGCGCTCGCCGGCGATCTCGCACAGCCGCTCCAGGACCTCGGGTGGGGCCGCTTCGCCGTAGACGAGGACGATCTCGTAGTTCTCATAGGAGGAGCGCTCGACGATGCTGCGGACGCAGTTCTCGACCAGCACCACCTCCTCGAAGCGCACTTCGCGGCGCTGGCCGGCGGTGGGGATGACGATGCTGACCAGGGGCTGCTCGCGCAGGCGCGGCTGCAGGTGGAGCACCCCCGGGTCTTCGGGGTCGCGCTCGACCTCGGCCGGCAGGCCGATCCGGTCGCAGTGCGCCTGCACCGCCCGCTTGCCCGCTTCGAAGGCGTAGGGCTTGGCCGCCTCGCCGCCACCGGCGGCTGAGGTCTCCAGGGTTCGCCAGTGGTAGAGGATTCGCGGCACGTGGACGACCTGCCGGGCCCGCTCGGTCACCTTCAGCACCAGGTCCCAGTCCTGTGAGCCCTCGAACTCGGGGTCGAAGCCGCCGATCTCTTCGACCAGGGAGCGGCGGAAGACGCTGAAGTGGCAGGTGTACATCTGCGTCCGCATCCGCTCCGGCGACCAGTCGGGCTTGAAGAAGAAGCCGGAGTGCATCCCGCGGCGGTCGATCTTGTCCTCGTCGGTGTAGAGGTAGTCGACCTCCGGCGAGCGGTCGATCGCCTCGGCGACGTGGGCCAGCGCATCGGGGTGGAGGGCGTCGTCGTGGTCGAGCAAAGCGATGAACTCGCCGCCGGCCATCGCCAGCGCCCGGTTGGAGGCGCCGACGATGCCTTCGTTCTTCCCGCTGTGCTCGACCCGGATCCGGGGATCACCCGCGGCTGCCTGCTCGAGGATTTCCCGCACGTGCGGCCCTTGCGAGGCGTCGTCGGCGAGGCAGAGCTCCCAGTCACCGAAGCTCTGACCGCGGACCGAGAGCAGCATCTTGCGCAGGACGTCGGCCGGCGTCTCGTAGACCGGCGTGATGATCGAGAAGCGGGGCACCGGGGAGCGGGTCAGCGCCGGCCGCGGAGCAGGCGCAGGATCAGCGAGAGGATGAAGCCCGAGCCGGGTACTTTCGCCGCCAGCTGGGCTTTGGCGCTTTCGATCCGTTTCGAGCGGTCTTCGTACATCGTCAGGCGGCCGCGGGCGGCACCGAGTTCGTGCTCCATCCCGATCAAGAGGTCGCGCAGCCGCAGGATCTCCTCCTCGCGACGGTCGAGCTCGGTCTCGGTCTCGGCTTGCGCCGGTCCTCCCTCTGCCTGCTGCTCCAGCTCGGCCAGCCGGTTGTGCGCGGTCAGCAATGAGTCGCGCAGCTGTTCGGTCTCGCGGCGATGGCGCCACCAGGCGCGGTCGTAGCGGCGCACCGCCTCCGGCAGCGGCTCGGCACTGCGCCCGTAGAGGGCGGCCCAGGGGGTGACGTAGGAGACGTCGTGTTCGGTCTCCCGCAGGAACCCGTTCTGCGCCAGCATCGCCGACCACGCCTCCGGCGCCTGGACGTTGAGGTGGGTTGCCTCACCGAAGTCGTCGGGCGTGGTCGAGAGCAGCAGCCGGTCGGTGGCGGCGCAGAGGTTGGCGACGGCGGCGTTGGCCTCGGCCGGCGGGATGTGCTCGAGCGTCTCGACCGAGACGATCAGGTCATAACGGCGGGGAAGCGGCTCGGTGAGGCTGGCGACCTGGCAGTACTCGGCGACCGACTCGTGCACCTGCGAGATCGCGTGCTCGGAGACGTCAACCCCCCAGGCCTCGACACCACGTTCGCGCAGCGCCTCGACCAGGAAGCCCATCGCGCAGCCGGCGTCGAGCACCGTCGTCGGCCGCAGGTCGCGGACGATCGCATCGGCGATCGCGCCGAAGAAGCCGAGCCAGTGCTCGTTGCGCTCGTAGGGGACCCCGCAGTCGTGGCGGTAGTAGTACCGCCCGTACTCGACGTTCTGGGGCTCCTGCCGCACGGGAGTGGGGGAGCTCGATTGCTCAGACACGCAGGCGCAGTCTATCCGCACGGTCCCGACGGTTGACACCGATGGGAAGCTGTCCGGCCAATGCGCGCGCGCTGGTACTGGACCATCCCGGCGGTAGTGATCCTCTGCCTGCTGGCGCCGGTGCTGCTCAGCGACCGCACCTTCTCCACTGACTGGGGCAACCACTACTGGCTGATCTACATGCAGGGGCTGGACATCAGCCACCTGCATGAGCCGAGCTACTACCTGCAGTCGACGCTCGGCGCCTTCTACCCCTACTACGCGTTCTACGGCGGCACCTTCTACGTGGTGGCGGGAACGATCTCCTCCGCGATCAGCCCCGACGTTGCCGCCGCCGCCGTTTATCTCGGCGCTCTCGCCGCCTCTTACCTCGGCTGGACCTGGCTGGCGAAGCAGGCGGGCGTGCGCGGCTGGCGCGCCCAGCTGCCGGGCGCGATCGCGGTGACGGCGCCGTTCGCGGTGACGAACCTCTACGGGCGCGGCGGCATCCCGGAAGTGGTGGCGACGGCGATGTTGCCGCTGATCGCCGCCGCTGCGATCAGCCTGGTGCGGGAGCCGCGGGCGCGGCTGCGCGACATGGCGGCCTTCGTCGTCGGCATCGTCTTCCTCACCGGCACCCACACCCTCAGCCTCGTCTGGGGAAGCTGCTTCCTCGCGCTGGTCACGGTCCTACTGGTCGTCTGTTACTGGTCGGCGCTCAAGGACCGGGTGATGCGGCTGGTCGGGCTGGCCTGGCTCGGCGTCCTCGGCGCCTGCATCAACGCCTGGGTCCTCGCTCCGCTGATCCTCTACCACGGGCGCTTGATGGAACAAGACCCGGACCCGATCAGCCAGGGCGCCTACACCAACCCCGGCAACCTCTTCAGCCTCTTCCGCAACGCCGGCGATCCCTACGTCTTCCCGATCAAGGCCGACATCAACGCCGCGCTGCCCGTCCTGGCGCTGCTTTGGGCCCTCGTCTGCGGCGCGGTCTTCTGGCGCTGGTTGGCGCCGCGGAGCAGGGCGCTCGCCGCTGGCCTGACCACGCTCCTCCTCGCTCTCGTCGTCCTCATCCTCAACCCGGGAATGATCGAAAAGCTGCCGGAAGCCCTCCGCTTCGTCCAGTTCCCCTACCGGCTCGTCACCTACGCCGACCTCTGCATCGTCGGCCTGGTGACGCTGGCTCTGGCGGCGCTGGAGCGGACGGAAGAACGCACGCGGACAAGGCTGGCCACCTACGCGCTGGCCGCGATCGCCGCCTTCAACCTCGTGCTCTCGGTGGTGCAGAACCAGGAGGTTCGCTCCTGGCTGGGTGGCGGTCGCGGCGAAGCCCTCAGCTCGGCCGTCCAGCCGCCCCCCACCTGGTACGCGACCCTGCAGTTCGCCGACGGCTCGACGCCAGAAGTGGCGCCGACGTTGCACAGGCAGCTAATCGTCCCGGTCGAGGAAGGGATCCGCGACAGCTACCGGGTCACCTACCCGCCGGGGCCGGCGGGGACCGTGCAGACCAACATCGCCACCGGCAGCTATCTGGTCGACCTGCGAGGCGCAGCGGCGGCGGGACGGGGACCGGCCGGGCAGATGGTTGTCCGCCTGCCGGCTTCCCCCGACCGCCCCCGCGTGGTCGAAGTCAGCGCCGAGGACGGGCCGGCGGTGACCGTCGCCCGCTGGATCAGCTTGCTCTCGTTGCTGGGCGCCTGCGCTGCCCTCGTTGCTTTCGCCGCCGTGCGCCGGCGCCGCGGCGCCTGACCCCGCCAATACACTCCCGCCCCGCGATGGAGTGGACCCTGCGGAAAGCGCCGAGCCTCCTGCTTGCCGCGGCCCTCGTCGCCGCTGCGGTGCTCCTCCTGGCGCTGACCTGGCACTTCACCTTCCTGCTCGACAGCTGGGAGTTCCTGATGAACCGGCGCGGCTTCGATGCCGACGCTTTCCTCAAGCCGCACAACGAGCACATCGTCGTCATCCCGGTTGCGATCCAGCAGCTCTTCCTCCACCTCTTCGGGATGGACACCGCCCGCCCCGAATACGTCCTCTTGACGATCGGGCTTCTCGTCACCGACTACCTGCTGTTCGTCTATCTGCGCCGCCGGGTCGGGCCGTGGCTGGCGCTTTTCGGGGCGCTGCTGATCCTCTTCCTCGGCCCCGCTTGGGAGCTCCTGCTCTGGCCCTTCGAGATCAGCCTGCTGGGCTCCGTTCTCTTCGGCCTGGCGATGCTGCTGGCGCTCGAGCGCGATGACCGCAGCGGCGACATCCTCGCCTGCCTCGCCCTCGCGATCTCGCTGGGCTTCTCCAGCCTGGGAATCCCCTTCGCGGTTGCCGCCCTCGTCGCGATCCTCCAGTCCCCACGGGAGCGCTGGCGCAGACGCGCCTTCGTCTTCGTCATCCCGGTCTTGCTCTACGCGCTCTGGTATCTCGGCTGGGGCCACGAAGCCGAATCGCACCTGAGCCTGCGCAACGTCCTCGCCTCGCCTCGCTTCGTCGCCGAATCGCTGGCGGCGGGAGTCGGCAACCTCTTCGGCCTTGGCACCAGCCCGGTTAGCGGCACCACCGAACTCTTCTGGGGAGCGGCGCTGGTGGTGGCGATCGTCGCCGCCCTCGGCTATCGCCAATGGCAGCGACCGAGCTTCGACCCGGGGCTCTGGCCGGTCGCCGCGGCGGCCGCGGTCAACTGGTTCCTCACCGCCTTCAACCAGATTCCCGGCCGCGACCCCGCCTCGAGCCGCTACCAGTACGCGAGCTGCGTCTTCATCGTCATGTTGCTGGCGAACCTGCTGGCGCGGGAGCGTTTCAGCCGCCGGGCGCTGTTGGTCGGCGTGGCGGTCACGGTGCTGGCGGTCGCACCCAACCTGGTGGTCTTGAAGGACGGCCGCGACAGCTTCGAAGCGCAGAGCGTCCTCACCCGGGCCGACACCGCCGCGATCGAAATCGCCCGCCGCAGCGTCCCGGCGGAATTCGAGCTGACGCCGGAGGTCGCCGGCACGCCGGGCCTGATCGACATCTTCGCCGGCCGCTATCTGGAAGCCGTCGACGATTACGGCTCGCCCGCCTACTCGGAAGCGGAACTCCTCGCCGCACCGCCCCAGTTCCGCCGCCAGGCCGACATCGTCCTCTCGCAGGCGCTGCCGCTGCGGACCGCGGTGACGCCGAACGGCTACGACGGCGCCGGCGGCCGGGAAAACTGCCTCCCGGTTCCAGGCGGCGCGCCTCCCGACAGTGAGGTGGCGCTCCATCCCGGGCCGACCCGGATCGAAGTCGCGCCCGGCGCAGAAGCGCACTTCACCCTGCGCCGCTTCGCCGAAGGCGAATACCCGGTCCCAACCGCGGGCGCTCCCGGCGGCTCGACCGTCGTCCTCCGCGTCCCCCGCGACGAATCGCCGCGGCCGTGGTACCTGCACGCGGAAGCGGCGCAGAGCATCCGCGTCTGCCGCTGAGGGGCTCTACAGCTCCTCGGCGACTCGCGGCGCCTCGCGGTTGAAGACCCAGACCCCGAAGACGCAAATCGCGACGTAGATGACGGCGGCGGGCAGGAGGTGGACCCAGCCGCCGGCGGCCGTCGCCGGGGTCGGTGCGAGCTCGGCGGGTTCGTGCAGGACCCAGACCCGGGCCTGCTCGAAGATCACGCTCAGCGGGTTGATCATCAGCAGCTTTTCCATGGCTGGGTCATTGAGCCCCTCCTTGCCCAGCGGGTAGAGGATCGGCGCCGCGTAGAAGAGCATCTGCGCGCCGACCGCCCAGATGATCGCGACGTCGCGGAAGCGGACGTAGAGGACCGAGAAGGCCATGCTCATCGCGATCGTGAGGATGAACAGCGCCGCCAGCGCCACCGGGTAGAGCAGCCAGGTCCAAGCCGGTTCGACGCCCCAGGCAAGGAGGAAGGCGAAGACGACGATCAGGTTGAGGCAGAAGTTGAAGAAGGCGGTCAGCACCGTCGAGAGCGGGATCACCAGGCGCGGGAACTGCGTCTTGCGGACGATCCCCTCCTGCGCGACGACCGAGGTGACGGCATTCGTGGTCGCTTCCTGGAAGAAGGTGTACTGGACGATTCCCAGCAGCAGGAGGACGGGGTAGTTGTGGAGGCCGGCGCCGAGTTTGAAGATCCGGGTGAAGACGAAGAGCAGGACGCCGAAGAAGGCAAGCGGTCGAATCAGCGACCAGAGGTAGCCGAGAAAGGTGCCGAAGTAGACCCGTTTGAACTCCGTGCCCGCCATCAGCCAGAGCAGGTCGAAAAAACGGCGGACGCCGCCGCCGAGGGCGGAGGGGCCGCGGACCTCGCGCAGTGGTTGCGGCTGGGCGCTCATCGCTCTCCCGTTCTGTCGACGCCGGCCTCGACCGCGGCGGGCAGAGCGATGAGCCCGTTCGGCATGTCCTCGCCGGCGTAGACGACGAAATCGAAAGCGTTGTGGACGTAGAGGGCAACGCCTTTGTTGTCGCTGCGGTTGACGCCGCAGTGGACGAAGTAGCGTCCCTGCGTGAGCAGGTTCTCGACCTCCGCCCGCACGGTCACACGCGTGCCGGGGTGCAGTGGCGCGAACCAGTCCCCCTCGACGATCGGCCCGCCCAGTTCGGTGACTCCGACGCCGTCGGCGTTGGCGACGATCAACCCGATCCCGGCGCCCTCCACCTCCTTGGTTGCTTCCAGTTCCACCCGCAGCCTGATCTTGTCGCCGCCTTCGACGTTGGCGACCCGGTCGCCGTCGTCGTCTTCGAGCCAGATGTCGAGCAGCCGCAGCTCGTCTGCCGGGCCCTCGGTGAGGGGAGGACCGGCCTCGCTGGCTTCCTCGAAGTTCAGCTGCAGGTAGTGGCGGCCGACGTCGCCGGGGTCGCCGATGTGGCGGATGCGGCCGCCGTCAATCAGCATCGCCCGGTGGCAGTAGCGCTCGACCGTGGTCATCTCGTGGGTGACGAGGATGATCGTCTTGCCCGCCGCCTTCATGTCATGGAAGGCGTCGGCGCACTTCTGCTGGAAGGCGGCGTCGCCGACCGCGAGCACCTCGTCGATCAAGAGGACATCGGCGTCGGCCTCCATCATCACCGAGAAGGCAAGCCGGACCAGCATTCCCGAGGAGTAGTTCTTCAACTTCAGGTTCGCGAACTCCTCTAGTTCGGCGAACTCCAGGACGGACTCGATCCGCCCCCGCATTTCCTGCGGAGTCAACCCGACCATCACCCCGTTGAGGACGATGTTTTCGCGCGCCGTCAACTCTGGGTTGAAGCCGACGCCGAGCTCGATGAAAGGGGCGAGACGCCCGGCCATCCGGATCGTTCCCGAGTCGGCGCGGTAGATGCTGGCGAGCAGTTTCAGCAGCGTGCTCTTGCCCGAGCCGTTGCGCCCGACGATGCCGAAGAACTCTCCCTCCTGGATCTCGAAGGAGACGCCGTCGAGCGCCCGCAGCTCGCGGTATTCCCGACCCGAGAACGGGCGCACCACCCGCTCTTTCAGCGAGGTGACCCGCTGTTTCGGGATGCGGAAGGACTTGTGCAGGTCATCGACCTGGATCGCGAGGGGCGTCGTCTCGTCGGGCATGGGTGGTCGCTCGGCTACCGGCTCGGTGCCGCGTATTCGGACTCTAAGCGGTCGCAGGGGATGGCCATGGTGCTACCCGGAGGCGTCACTTCAATCGGCGCTTCGGTCAATCCTTCGGCCCGGCAGCCGTCGGCGGCGGCCTGCAGGCTCAGGTCCCAAGGCGGCATCGAGCGGCCGAGGCCCGTCTTGACGTCGAAGGAGGTAGCGAGGGCGACGAACAGCACCAGCGCCGTCGCCGCCAGCGGCCAGAGCTGCGAGCGCGAGGAGCCGCGACTGCGCGATTCGAGCAGGACGAAGGCGGCGCTGATCAGCAGCAGCGCGGGAACGATCGAGTAGCGGCCGCCGAGGCCGTTGTGGATCCCCTCGCCCCAGACCATCGTCGTCCCGAGGCCGCGCTGGTAGAGGGAGACGACGAACATCACCGCCGCCATCGCGATCGCGATGGCGGCGAGCAGGCGGCCGGAGGTGGCGCGAACCGCCAGTACGGCGAGGTAGGCGACGAGGCCGATCGTCAGCGCGATCAGGAACGGCCAGCCGAGGTGTTCCCAGGCCGATCCGCCGAGTTCGAGCCCGAGCACCGAGCCGTCAACCACGCGCTGCAGGAAGGTGGTCCAGATGTCATGGGTCCAGGTCGGGTTGGCGATTTCTTCGCTGCTCTGCGCGGTCACCGGCACCTGGACCAAGAAGGCGATCGCGAAGGCGCCGACGATGAGGGCGTCGCGGCGATCCCTGATCGCGATCGCCCGCAGCGCCGCCAGCGGCACGAAGAAGAAGACCGTCGGGCTGCTGAGGCCGGTGGCGAGGACCAGCAGCGCGGCGAGGCAGGCGGCCCAGGTGGTCGCCGGTCGCCAGAGCAGCATCCAGAAGACCGCGAAGGAGAGGTACCAGGCGACGTAGGTGCCGGAGACGACCGCCTCGAGCCCGGAGACCGGGCAAAGGACGGTGAGGGCGACGAGGAGGCCGCGCAGGGAGGGGCGGTGGATGTGGCCGGCGCTGCCAAACCAGACGGCAAGGCCGGCGAGGGAGATGACGAAGGCGCCGGTGAGGTTCATTACCTCCGGCGCGGCGTGCAGGGGGACCGCGGCCCCCGCCTCGCCGATCAGGCGGGGGACGAGGACGAGGTATTCGGCGTAGGTGGAGGTGATGTCCTCGAAGAAGCCCTGGGTCAGCGCCCCGTGCAGGAAGATCGGCCCGTCCTCGGCCCAGAGCGAGTGCAGGGATTCCGAGGGACCGGCGCGGAAGAGCTGCAGCGTCGTTGCCAGCAGGAGGAAGGCGGCGACCACCGCGAACCCTTCCCAGGCGCGAGTGGGGCCACCCCCTGGGGGAGAGGGAAGAAAGAGCGAACGGTCGAGCTCCTCACGTAGCCGCCCGACGGCGGTTCCTGCCCGGCTGCGCATCGCGGGCACCTTAGTGTTCCCGGGCGATGAAGCGGGAAAGCACGGTCGCCGTGGTCATCCCCAGCTGGAACTCGCTGGCGCTGCTGCCGCGTTGCCTCGGCTCGCTGCGGGACCAGGGAGTGGAGCTGGAGACGCTGGTCGTCGACAACGGCTCCAGCGACGGCACCATCGCCTATCTCAAGCGCGAGGGGGTGCCGCACTTGGCGCTACCGGAGAACGTCGGCTTCGCGCGGGCGATGAACCTCGGCGTTGCCCGGGTAGGGGCCGAGGCGGTGCTGGCGCTGAACGCGGACACGGTGGTGGAGCCGGGGGCGGTGGCGGTGCTGCTCGCGGCACTTGAGGCCGACGCCGAGCTGGGCGGGGTCCAGCCCCGGATCCTGCAGCTGGAGGAGGGCGAGCGCGACGCCGAGGGGGCACGTCTCTACAGCGCCGGCCAGGCCCTGACGCCCGACGGCCGGGCGGTCGAGCTGGGGGCGGGGGAGGAGCAGAGGCCGGGTTACCTGGAGGAACGAGACGTCTTCGGCGTCTGCGGCGCCGCCTGTCTGCTGCGGCGAGAGCTGTTTGACCAGCTGGGCGGCTACGACGAGCGCTACTTCGCCTTCTACGAGGACGTCGACCTCAACGCGCGGGCGCAGGCCGCGGGATGGCGGTTTGCCTACCTTCCCGAGGCGGTGGTCTGGCATCTCGGCAACGCCTCCTGGATGGCGGCGGCGTCGCGGCCCGGCGCCTGGAACGCGCGCCTGGTCGCCCGCAACCGGATCGCCACGCAGGCGAAGTTCATGCCGTTGCGGGCGCTGCCGCGGATCCTCCTCGTCGAGCTCGGAGCCCTGGCGCGGGCAGCGCGCCAGGGACGCTTCCGCGCCACCCTGCGCGGCAAGCTCGAAGGGCTGCGCTGGCTGCCGGCGATGCTGCGCGAGCGGCGCCGCCTCGCCCGCGAAGGCGACCTCGAGCGGCCGCGCCGCTGGCTGGGAAGGAGCGGGGCGTGAGGATCTGCCTCGTCTCCGCCGAGCACTCTCCCTACGGCGGGATCGGCCAGGCGCTGCGGCGGCAGGTCGAGGTGATCTCGAGCCGACACGAAGTCGTCTTGATCGAGCGGCCGGAGCCGAGCGCGCGGCTGGCACGGATGTCGTTCGCCTCCGAGGACCATCTGCGCTCTGCCGCCGCGCTCGAGGAGATCGAGAGGGCATACGAGGGGTCCGAGGGGCCGGATCTGCTCGAGTTCAGCGACTACCGGGCGCTCGGCCTGGTGGCGCTGCAGGCGCGGGCGGCGGGGCACCCTCTGCTGCGGCGTACGACGATCGCGGTGAGGCTCGCCTCCACCGCCGAGCTGCTGGCCCTGCACGACGGGCGTTCGCTGTTGCCGGGCGAACGGCGGGTGGGAGAGCTGGAGCGGGAGCAATTCCGCCTCGCCGACAGGCTGCTCTCGCCGGGTGGGGACACCCTCGGCGTCTACCAGCGCTATTACGGCGAGGATCTGCTGCCCCCTGCGACCAGGGCCGTTTACACCTTTCCGTCAGCAGAGCCGCCGCGGGTCCCGCCGCTCGACACCTCGCCGCTGCGGATCCTCTACGTCGGCAGGCTGCAGCGCCTGAAGGGGGTGATGGACCTGGTTGACGCCTGTCTGCGTCTGCCGGAGGACGACTGGGAGCTGACGCTGATCGGCGCCGACACTGAAACCGCTGAACTGGGTCAGTCGGTGAGGCTGACGATCGAAAGGATGTGCGAAGGGGATCCGCGGGTGCGGATCGAGGACGCGGTGCCGCACGAGCACCTGCAGGATCGGTTCCCCGAATACCACCTGCTCGCTCACCCCTCCACCTTCGAGGTCTGCGGCAACGTCGTCCTCGAGGCGATGCGGGCGGGGGTGCCGGTGCTGGCGACGCCGGTGGGAGCGCGGACCGAAATCGTCGGCGACGGCGTCAGCGGCTGGATTGCCGAAGACGTCGGCGCGCCCGCCCTGGGAAGGGTGCTGGCGCGGCTGCTGAAAGACCGCGAGGAGGTCGAGCGGGTCCGGGCCTCCGGCGAGGTGTTCGAGGCGTTTTGCCGCTACACCGATCCGGGTCGTTTCCTCGATGCCATCGAGACGGTGCTCGAGCCCACGCTGGAAGCGCCTGCAGCGCCGGCGGAGGAGCCTGCGGTGACCGCGGTGATTCCCTACCACCGGGCGCACCTCTACGTCGAGGAGGCGGTGGGATCGCTGCTAGCCCAGACCCACAGCAACCTCGACGTGATCGTCGTCAACGACGGCTCCTTCGAGCCGGAGGACGTCGTCCTCGACCGCCTCGCCGAAAACCCACGGGTCCGCGTGGTGGCCCAGCTCCAGCGCGGCGACATGATGGCCCGCCGGCTCGGGATCCGGCTCGCCCGCGGCGAGTACGTGCTGATGTTCGACGCCGACAACATCCTCGAGCCCGAGTTCGTCGCCCGGGCCCTGACGATGTTCCGCGACCGGCCCGAGCTCGCCTACGTCACCTGCTGGCTTCGCTACGTCGATCCCGACGGGAAGGAGCTGGACGGGGGCGGTTACGCCCCCCTGGGCAACCGCGTCCTCAGCAGCGAGGAGGAGAATTGGGACGGCGACACCGCCGCTTTGGTGCCGCGCCGGATCTTCGAGGCGCTGCCCGAACCCTTCCCGGAGCAACGGTCGATCCAGGGGGATTGGCTCTTCTACCGCCGCCTGCGCGAACGCGGGGAGTACGGTGCGGTCATTCCGGAGCCCCTCGTCAGGTACCGCGTCCACCCAGACTCGAATCTGAGGAGCTCGGACCAGCGCCTTCACGTCCGTAGCTGGGAGGAAGGGCGCGACTGGCGCAAGCTGGCGACGATCGATTGGACGAGCCGAAGCCGATGACCGAGCGTGGAGGGCAGCGGGGGGAGGACACCCGCATCGAGGAACTGCTGCGGGTCAACGCCGAGCTCGCCGCTGAGCTGCGCGCTCTCGCTGGCGGCCAGGCGGAGGCCCCGCGCCGCGGACGGGTACCGGCCGCCCGTGGCATCGCTCGCCTCCACGCCGAGCGCGAGGCGCTCACGACTCAGTTGGCGGAGACCCAGGCAGCACTCGAGCACCTGCAGGGGGTGCAGGCGGCGCTGGACGAGGTGAGCGCGGAGCGGGAGCGGCTCGGGCGCGAGAACGAGGAGCTGGCCAACGAGGTCGTACGCCTGCGGCGCGGCTGGCGGGGAATTCTGCGACGCCTGCGAGGGCGCCTGTCGAGCCGGTAAAAAGTCGCCCTTAGAACACGTTGCTTCCGAGGATGGCGGCCACGATCACGGCGCCGGCTCCGATCAGAGTGTGATTGAGGGAATCGAAACGCTCGTTCATCTCCCGGCGGAGCTCGCTCATCTCGGTCCGCAGGCTCTGGCCTAACGCCGCACTCTCCGCCCGCAGTTCCGTTCCCTGCCCCTTGATCTCGGCTCGCAGCTGATCTCCCTGCCCCTTGATTTCCGCCCGTAGCTCATCTCCCTGCGCCTTGACTTCCGCGCGCAGCTGATTTCCCTCTGCCCTGATTTCCGCTCGGAGGCTTGCGCCCTGGGCTTTCACCTCTTGACGGAGGTCACGGATGTTGCCGTCGAGGCGGGCGAAGCCATCGTCGACTTTCTTGTTGAGGTCGTCGAGGCGCTCGTCGGTCCAGGTCTCTCTCGGCATCATCGTGACCATGAGGATAGCGTAACTGATTGTCTGCGGTAAGGTCGGGTGCCGGCTCAACCCCTGCGCCGGCGACGCAGCGCCAGCGCCTCGCGCAGGCCGAGGTCCAGCACGGGCGCCGCGCTGACGTCTCGTGGCTCGAGCCGGGCGGCATCGCGCCAACCGCGCAGACGGCCCTTCAGGCCCGCAGCGGTGCGGTCCCGGAGCAGCTGGCCGGCGCAGAGGGCGCCCTCGCAGGCGAGCGCGCGCAGCGCAAGCCGCGGGCTGCGCATGACGCCATAGCGGCGCAGCATGTAGCCGCGGCTCCAGCCGGTCCAGGCGTACTTGCCGGCGCTGGCGGCGCCGAGGCTGGCCGAGTAGGCGTGCAGTGCCCGTGCCGCGGGCGCCAGGCGGCAGCACCCGCCCCCTGCGGCTAGCCGCAGGGCGAGATCGAGGTCCTCGAAGTAGAGGAAGATCCGCTCGTCGAAGCCGCCGACGGCCTCGAACGCGTCGCGGCGGTAGAGGGCGGCGCCGCCGGTGGGGCCGAGCGGGGGCGCCGTCGTCTCGGCAGCCTCGACCGGCTCCCCGTGCAGGTAGTCGAACCCCATCAGCGTCGCGTCGGCGACGACGCCGGCGGAATCGATCAGCTCTGGCGCCCGTTCCTGCAGCAGCACCCCGGCGACCGAGTCGACGCCCGCGCCCAGTCCCTCCAGCAGCGCCTCGACGAAGCGCGGCTCGGGCACGGCGTCGTTGTTGAGCAGGATCACCGGGTCCCCCGGCACCGCCGCCACGCCACGGTTGATCGCCCGCCCGAAGCCGAGGTTCTCGCTCAGCTCCACCACCTGCACCCGCGGCAGCGCCCGCCGCGCCCGCTCGACCGAGTCGTCGTCGGAGCCGTTGTCGACGAGGACGACATCGCAGTCGGTCGTCTGCTCGCCGAGGGCGCGCAGGACCCCGCCCAGCCGGGCCGCGCCGTTGAAGTTGGGGATGTAAACAGTTGGTCGCACCGGTCTCTTTGCCGCTCGGTAGGGTTGCAGCCTCGCATGGAGCCCTTAAAGGGACTGATCCTCTCCGGTGGCGCCGGCACGCGCTTGCGCCCCATCACCCACACCTCGGCAAAGCAACTGGTCCCAGTTGCCAACAAGCCCGTGCTCTTTTACGGAATCGAGGCGCTGGTCGACGCTGGGGTGAAGGAGATCGGGATCATCATCGCCCCCGAGACCGGGGACGAGATCCGCGAGGCCGCCGGCGACGGCTCCCAGTTCGGCGCTGAGATCACCTACATCGTCCAGGACAAACCGGCCGGCCTCGCCCACGCCGTCCTCACCGCCGAGGACTTCATCGGCGGCTCGCCCTTCGTCATGTACCTCGGCGACAACCTCCTGCGCGATGGCATCCGCGGCCTCGTCTCCGCCTTTACCGAGCACGAACCCGACGCCCTGATCCTGCTGACGCCGGTCGACGACCCGCAGTCCTACGGCGTCGCCGAGCTCGACGGGGAGCGGATCGTGCGCCTGATCGAGAAGCCGAAAGACCCACCGTCGAACCTGGCCCTGGTCGGCGTCTACCTCTTCAGCAACTTGATCTTCGATTCCGCCCGCTCGCTCGAGCCCTCCTGGCGGGGCGAGCTCGAGATCACCGAGGCGATCGACAAGCTGATCGACGAGGGCCGCAACGTCCGCTCGGAGGTCGTCCGCGGCTGGTGGAAGGACACCGGCCAGCTCGCCGACATGCTCGAGGCCAACCGCCTCGTGCTCGAGGAGCTGGTCACCTCGGTCGAGGGCGAGATTGACGAGGGCTCGAAGGTCGAGGGCCGCGTCGTCCTCGGCCCCGGCGCCAGGCTCGAGCGCTCGGTCGTCCGCGGCCCGGCCGTGATCGGCGCCGGCGCCCACGTCGAGGACGCCTACATCGGCCCCTACACCTCGATCGGCGAGGGCGTCCACGTCCGCCGCTCCGAAGTCGAGAACTCGATCGTCCTCTCCGGCTCCGTCGTCGAGGACCTCGGCACGCGGATGGAGGCGAGCCTGCTCGGCAAGGAAGTGAAGCTGACCCGCAGCGAGGGGATGCCGAAGACGCTCCGCCTCCTGGTCGGCGACAAATCCGAGATCAAACTCGTCTAGTGAGGGCAGGGTCGTGAAGCTGCTCGTAACGGGCGCCGCCGGGATGCTCGGCCGTGACGTGTTGCTCGCCGCCGGTAACGCCGGCCACGACGTCGTCGGCTACGGCCGCGCCGAGCTCGACGTCACCAACGCCGAGACGGTCGCCCGCCGCTTCGACCTCGAGCGGCCCGACGTGGTCATCAACTGCGCCGCCTGGACCGACGTCGACGGGGCCGAGGAGGCCGAGGAGGCGGCCTTCGCGATCAACGGCAAAGGCGCCGGCAACGTCGCCGCCGCGGCCGCCGAGATCGAAGCGCGAATCCTCCATGTCTCCACCGACTACGTCTTCGACGGCGCCAAAGGGGCGCCGTACGTAGAGAGCGACCAGCCGGCGCCGCTCTCGGCCTACGGCCGCACCAAGCTCGCCGGCGAGGAGGCGGTTGCCGCTGCCAACAAGCGCCACTTCATCGTCCGCTCGGCTGGCCTCTACGGGCTCGGCGGTCGCAACTTCGTCGACACGATGCTGCGCCTCGCCGAGCGTCAGAGCGAGGTCACCGTGGTCCGCGACCAGATCGGCTCGCCTACCTACACCTGGCATCTCGCCTACGGCATCGTCCGCCTGATCGAGGGGATCGAGTACGGCATCCACCACATGGCGGCCGCCGGGCAGTGCTCCTGGTACGAGTTCGCCAACGAGATCTTCGAGCAGGCCAAGGTCGAGTGCCGAGCCCTCTCGATCACCAGCGAGGAATTCGGCGCCGCGGCGCCGCGGCCCGCCTTCTCGGCGCTCGTCTCCCAGCGCGAGCACGCGATTCGACTTCCCAGCTGGCAGGACGGGCTGGCAGGCTATCTCGCCCAACGACAAGCGGAGGCAACCGAATGAGACTTCTGGTCACCGGAGCGGCAGGGTTCATCGGCTCCACCTACGTGCGGCTCGTTCAGGACGAGCACGACGTCGTCGTCCTCGACAAGCTCACCTACGCAGGGAGGCGCGAGAACCTGCCCGAGGGCACGAAGCTGATCGAGGGCGCGATCGAGGACCCGCACGTGGTCCGCGAAGCGATGCAGGGCGTCGACGCGGTCGTCAACTTCGCCGCCGAGAGTCACGTCGACCGCTCGATCGACGACCAGGAAGCCTTCGCCCGCACCCACGTCGTCGGCACCGGCACCCTGCTCGACGCGGTCCGTGAACTCGGGATCGAGCGCTACGTCCAGGTCTCCACCGACGAGGTCTACGGCTCGATCGATTCCGGCTCCTTCACCGAGACCTCGCCGCTCGACCCCTCTTCGCCCTACTCGGCGACGAAGGCCGCCGGCGACCTGCTCGTCTCCGCCCACGTCCACACCTACAACCTCGACGCCTCGATCGTCCGCGGCTCCAACAACTACGGCCCGCGCCAGTACCCGGAGAAGCTGATCCCGCTGATCGTGCTGAACGCGCTCCACGGCGACTCGCTGCCGGTCTACGGCGACGGCAAGCAGGTCCGCAACTGGCTCTACGTCGAGGACTTCTGCCGCGGCATCCACACGGTGCTGGCGAAAGGCAAGGCCGGCGAGGCCTACAACGTCGGCGGCCCAGACGAGTGCGAGAACATCGAGGTGGTGAAGCGGGTGATCGAGCTGGTCGGCGCCGACGAGTCGCTGATCGAGTACGTCGCCGACCGCCTCGGCCACGACCGCCGCTATTCGCTCTCCTCGGCCAAGCTGCAGGAGGAGCTCGGCTGGGAGGCGCAGGTCCACTTCGCCGAGGGCCTCGAGCGGACCGTGCAGTGGTATCGCGACAACGAGGAGTGGTGGGGCCCGATCCGCTCCGGCGAGTACCGCTCCTACTACGAAAAGCAGTACGGCAAGGCGCTCGGCTGATGGCGGAGCGTCTGCAGACGAAGCTCGAGGGCGTCGTCTTGATCGAGCCGGTCGTCCACGGCGACGAGCGCGGCTTCATGCTCGAGTCCTACAGCCGCGAGGCCTGGCGCGAGCTCGGCGTCGAGGTCGACTTCGTCCAGCACAACCACTCGCGCTCCTCCAAAGGGACCCTGCGCGGGATCCACTTCCAGACCGAGCCGGGGCAGGCAAAGCTCGTCCGCTGTCCCCGCGGCGAGATCCTCGACGTCGCCGTCGACCTGCGCCGCGACTCACCGACCTACGGGCAGTGGGAGGCGCACGTGCTCGACGACGGCAACCACCGCCAGCTCTTCGTCCCGGTCGGGTTCGGCCACGGCTTCGCGGTCCTCTCAGACGTCGCCGACGTCGCCTACCAGGTCTCCAGCTACTACGACCCGGCCACCGAGGCCGGCATCGCCTGGGACGACCCCGAGGTCGGCGTCGACTGGCAGGTCTCAGAGCCGCTGCTCTCCGAGCGCGACAAGAACGCGCCGACGCTCGCCGAGATCCGCGACGAGCTGCCCTTCCGCGTATAGCCGCCGAAGGCGTAGCCGATTCTTGCCACAGCGGGGTGTGGTCAAAGTCGGATGCGGCGTCGGAGCAGGTCGATGGTCCTGGCGAGGGAATCGCGGACGCGGGCCGGTTCGTAGCGAACCTCGTAGTGCGTGAAGCGGAGCGGGGTCATCCCGGCCATGACGTGGGCGCGGTCGCGGCGGGCGTCCTTCAACTGCGCCGAGGGCGTGCGGTGGTAACGGAGCCCGTCGGTCTCTACCACCAGCCCGAGCTCTGGCCAGTAGAAGTCGACCTCGAAGCCGTTGACACGCTGTTTGCTGAGCGGCACCGGCAGCTTCGCCCCTCTGACGATCCGGCGGAAGTAGATCTCTAGGTCTGAGTCAGAGAGCTGAAAGAAGAGCTTGTCGAGGAGGCCGCGCAGCGGGCGCACTCCTGGTTGGCAGGAATAACGAACTAGCTGCTCTCGAAGGGCTTCAGGGTCGATCAGGCCGCGCTTGTCCGCATCATTTACCGCTCGCTCGAGCCGAATCGGGTCGAGTTCCGTCGCCAGGTCGAGGAGAGTTTGAATGGGCGAGGTGACGGGAACGTCCTCGCGGCGCAGGATGTCATCTGCCCGAAGGCGCGGCCGACCGTGGAAACGGATCCCGGGACGCCGCAGTTCGCAACGTCGTCGCACGGTGATGTCGATCATCCCGTCTTCCTCCCTCCCGATTTCCCAGAGCGATGCGGCACTCCGATGGCTCAGGGCTGCCCCCTCTCCACCTGCCAGAACTGCTGCCATCCAACGCCGCTTCTGGTTGAGTGCGGGCCACCCGACGGCGTAGACACCAAGGCTCATGGGGAAGAGGCGCCCACGTGCCACGCGATGTTCAATTGACCTTGGGCTGAACCCCAGCGCCAGCAACTGCTGGCGGGTCACGATCCCATGCTGACTCCCAGCGAGCTGCCACGCCTGGGCGCTGCGCGTATCCGGTTTCGGCCCCACTCTGGTGTGGCAAGAATCGGAAGCGCTGATCTCTCCCCTTCAGACCGGACGCAACGGCCCTGTTTGCGAAGGTCTCCTGGGCTTACGGGCGGGCGCGGCCGCCGGTGAGGCCGACGAAGGCGCGCCAGGCGGGCTTTGCCCTGAAGTTGGTCCCTTCGCGGAAGAAGCCGACCGAGTCGCAGAAGCTGCAGGAGTCAGCGAGGTCCCGCCACGAGAACCAGTAGACCTGCTTGATGTCGAGCCGGCTGCGGTTTTCCAGCAGGTAGCCGTAGGCGGCGCGCAGCTGCTTGACCTGACCGCGGATGCCCTGCTCGAAGGCGACCTGTTGGAAGTTGTTCTGCGAGCCCCAGCCGATCTCGGTGATGTACATCGGCACGCGATCGTGGTTTTCGACGGTGACGTCGTGCAGCGCCTCGACCAGTTCTTCGAGGTCTTCGGGGAAGGCCGCGTAGGGGTGCAGCGCGATCCCGTCGAAGAAGCGCTTGATCCCGGGCGTGCGGTAGACGGCGGCAAGGAATTTCGCCGCCGGCATCCCCTTCTTGCCCGTGGCGGTCGGTTCGCCGAAGAGGCCGGAGAGGATGACCTTGGCGCTCGGATCGACCCGTTTGATCGCCGGCGTCGTGATCTTCAGCAGCCTGACGAAGCGCTGCGGGGAGACCGGGTAGGCGAAGTAGAAGAAGTTGGCCTCGTTCCAGACCTGCCAGTTGCGGATCGGCCGCGGGCGCGGGATCACGGTTTCGTATCGGACGCCTGGAGCGTGCTGGTTCCAGAAGTCGCCGCCGGGCCCGTAGCGTTTGACGGCGGCTTCGACGAACCCGATCCAGGCCTTGCGGGAGCGGCCGTTGTCGATCGGCATCCGCGTGTACTTGCGGTTGAGCCAGGGTGGGACGCCGTAGAGGATCGGCAGCACCTGCATCCCGTGACGGGCGGCGATTTCGACCACCGGGTCGAAGCTTCCCCAGTCATAGCCGCCGTTGCGGGTCGGCTGGATCGCCATCCAGGAGAGGGGCCAGCGGACGGTTTCGATTCCGCCCGCCTTCATGTAGCGGGCATCGGCATCGTTCAGCGGCGCCTGCGGGTCGATCCCGAAGAATCCCCGGGGTGCGGGCACGGGCGGCTTCGCGGTACCTGTCTGCGCCTCGACGACGAGGACGGCGGTCAGGCAGGAGCAGAGCAGGATGGCGGTGAGGAGGCGCTGCACTCGACGGAGAAAGGTAGCGGGCCGGGTGGCTGGGCTTTGCAGGGTAGGCTGCGCCGCCGTGCTCTCCTCCGGCGCAAAGGCACGCGCGCAGCTGATCTACCTGCTCAAGGCGGTGGCTCGCTACCTGCGCTGGATGCCCACCGATCTGCGCCATGGCGACGCCGACGGGCTGATGCCGCCGCGCCGGCTCTCCTTCGTCGGTCGCGGCGACTTCGAGCGCACTGGCAACGAGTACCTCGCCCACTTCCGCGCGCTCGGCGGCCTGCAACCGGGCGACCGCGTCCTCGACATGGGCTGCGGGATCGGGCGGATGGCGATCCCCTTGATGGGCTACCTCGACAACTCGGGCTCCTATGCCGGCTTCGACGTCGGCCGGGCGATGATCCGCTGGTGCCAGCGCGAGATCACCGCCCGCCGGCCCGACTTTGAGTTTGCCTGGGCGCCCGTCTACAACCAGAAGTACAACCCCTTCGGGACGATCTCCGGCGCCGAGTTCCGCTTCCCCTACGAGGACGCTTCCTTCGACTTCGTTTTCGCCACTTCGCTCTTCACCCATCTGGTGCGGGCGGAGACCGAGCACTACCTGCGGGAGACCGCGCGGGTGCTCCGCCCTGGCGGCACCTGCCTGCTCACCTTCTTCCTGCTCGATCAGCACGCCGAACGGGAGGTGGCGGCAGGCCGGGCCTCGTTCGACTTCCGCCACCCGATCAGCGGCGGCTTCACCACCGACCCCAACCAGCCCGAGGAAGCAATCGCCTTCCGCGCCGAGGACCTACAGGAGATGCTGGCCGCGGCGGGGCTGGAGGTTCAAGAGCCGATCAGGTTCGGGCTCTGGTCGAACCATCAGGACGGTCCCGCGGGGCAGGACATCGTCGTCGCACGCCCCGCCGCCTGAGTTTCAGCCACGCCCGCGCAGGGCGGTGATCCCCAGGCTCACTCCGAGCTTGGCGCCGATCCCGGCGTAGACGGCGGCATTGAGCAGGGGGTTGTGCTGCGGCGCGTCAAAGCGGCGGTAGAAGCGGCCCATCCCCCGGTGGAAGGCGATCTCCTGCCGCGGCGCGCGCCGCCGCGAGCTCGAGCCCCCCTTGACGTGCAGGGCGACCCCCGCCGGCTCGTAGAAGACCTTCCAGCCGGCATCCCAGAAGCGGTGGCACCAGTCGAGGTCCTCCATGTAGAGCCAGTAGCCCTCGTCAAGCAGTCCGACCTCGCGGATCGCCTCGGCCCGGCAGAGCATGAAGGCGCCGTTGACGGCGTCGACTTCGCCGGGCTCGTCGTCGCCGAGGTGGGTGGCGCGATATTGGCTGAGCGAGGCACCCGCGTCCTCGCCGCGGCCGACTCCGGTGAAGTGCGCCAGCGCGCTCAGCGGCGTCGGAAAGGAGCGCTTGCAGGCATGGTCGAGCTCGCCACTCTCGGTCACCAGCTTCACCCCCACCATCCCGATCCGCTCCTCGGCCTGCAGCCGCGCCAGCGCCGCGTCGAGCGCCCCCGCGTAGACCTCGGTATCGGGGTTCAGCAGCAGCACCGCGGCGGCGTGGCTCTGGCGCAGGACGAGGTTGTTGGCAGCGGAGAAGCCGATGTTGTCGCGCCGGAGTAGCCGCACCTCGGGGAACTCGACCTCGACCATGTCCGGCGTGCCGTCGGGGCTGCCGCTGTCGACGACGGTGACCCGCATCTCGCCGCTTGAAATCGGGTGTTCGGCCAGCGAGCGGAGGCAGCGGCGCAGCAGCGCTTCGGCGCCGTGGCTGACGATGACGATCTCGAGCGCGAGCGGTCCCATGTTTCCGGTGCCGGCGGAGCCGACGCTGTTAGTAGGCGCCTTCGCCGCGGACCATCGCCCGCGGCGTGCGCAGCAGGATCGCCAGGTCGGTCAGCAGCGAGAGGTTGTCGAGGTAGTCGCGCTCCATCGCCAGCCGCTCCTCGAAGGTGAGGTCGCTGCGGCCGTAGACCTGCATCGGGCCGGTCATCCCCGGCTTCACCGCCAAACGGCCGCGCTGGCGCTCGTCGTAGAGGGCGACGACGCTCTCCTCCTCCGGGCGCGGCCCGACCAGCGACATCTGCCCCCGCAGCACGTTCCACAGCTGCGGCAGCTCGTCGATGCTGGTCCGGCGCAGCCAGCGGCCGCTGCGGGTGACGCGCGGGTCGTCGGGGATCTTGAAGGCGGGTTGGTCGAGGCTCTCGATGTCGACGAGCTCCGGCAGCCGCTGTTCGGCGTCGGTGACCATCGTCCGGAACTTGACCATCGTGAACGGCGCCCCGTCCTTGCCGGCTCGCCGCTGGCGGAAGAAGACCGGGCGGCCGTCGTCGAGCAGGATCCAGATCGCCACTCCAAGCAGGAACGGGGAGAGCAACACCAGCAGCAGGGCGGAGACGACGACGTCCATCGCTCGCTTCATCGCCACCGTTGAGCGCGGCGGGTCGCTGAAGCGGAAGTCGAGCACCGGCAGCTCGGCGAGGCGGTTGAGCTCGATCCCCGGCCCCAGCAGCCCGTAGTGCTGGGGGAGGAAGGTCAGGGCCAGGCCCTCGACCTTGCACTCTTCGATCAGCCGCTCGGCGTCGTCCTCGCTCATCTCCGGTTCGGTGACGACGACCCGCTCGATCGCGTGTTCCCGAGCGACGCGGGAGATGTCGGCCGGGGAGCCGAGCCGCGGCAGCTCTCGCGCCGCCAGCTCCGACTCCGGCGCCAGATAGCCGACCAGCGCCAGGCGCGTCTCCGGGTGGGTGGAGACCCGGCGTGCAACCAGGTCGGCCGCTTTCGCCGGGCCGATCACGAGGCCGGTGGCTTGGGCGGTGAGGTGGTGCCAGAGAAAGCGGAGGACGCCGCGGAGGACGAAGCTGAGCAGGAAGGTGCCGACGCCGACCCCGATCGCCGCCGCCGGCGAAAGCGGCCCGACCGGGCTGATCGCCATCAGCGCGTCGAGCACGAGCGTCGCCAGCACGGTGGCGGTGACCAGCGACGGGAGCTCGTCGAGGGTGCTGTGGCGGAGGCGGCGGTGGTCGTTGTCGTAGAGGCCCTGGAGCTTGACCACGATCACCCAGGAGGGGCTGAAGAGCACCATCCAGAAGAGGTCGCCGATGTCGGTGCTGGAGCTGGAGGCGGTGATCAGGGAGAGGACGGCGAGCAGCGCCCCCCAGTCGCCGATCGCCAGCAGCCGCCGCAGCACCGCTCCGCGGCGGCGGAACTCGCTCGGCCCACGACCCTCAGGGTCAAAGGGCATCGGGCCGAGCATCGGTGGCTCTGCCGCTTTGGCCGTCTCCGGCCTGATGTCTGGCGCCTGGCTCATCCGCATCCTTTGAAACCTTCTTCGAGGCACTTTTCTTCGGGGTTGAGTCGCAGTGCTTCTTCAAGATCGAACTTCGCCGCCGCTTCTTCGCCCGCCTCGTGCTTGATCCGCGCCCGCAGATAGAGCAGCTGCCAGTTGCCGTCCTCGCGTTCGATCGCTTCGGTCAACCGCTTCCCGGCGGTGGCGTAATCGCCTTGCGACTCGGCAAGGAGCCCCAGTTGGAGATACGGGCTGGCGGCCCACGGCTCGATCGAGCGGGCGGTTTCGGCGTGGTCGACGGCCGCGGTGACATCGCCGTCGGCGGCGGCGGCGTTGCTGGTGTCGATCTCGCGGTCGACCAACAGCGGGCCGATCAGCGCCAGCGCCACGATCCAGGCGAGCCCGAGGCCGGCGACGGTGAGGCCGAAGCGGCGGCGCTCGCCGCTGCCGTTGGCGTTCGCGCGCGCTTGCGCAAGCTGGCTGCAGCGCGCCGCGACCAGGGCGCCGGCGGCGAGGAAGAAGATCGCGCCGGCGGCGGCGATCTCCCAGAACCAGTCGATTCCCGCCCCCACGGCAAAGGCGAGACAGGCCGCGAAGAGAACTGCGTATAGCTCGCGCCTGGCACCACCGGCGTAGCGCCAGGCGGCGAAGCCGGTCCAGAGCAAGACCCCGACCAAGGCGAGCACGATGAGCCCGCCGATCACCCCCAGCTCGGCGAAGGCCTCGAGGTAGAGCGAGTGAGCGTCGAGCACCGGCGCTTTGATGTGGCGCTGCTGGTCCCAGGAGAACCGGTAGGTGCCGGCGCCGTGGCCGAGAGCGGGCTCTTCCTCGAAGGCGTCGACGGCCACCCGCCAGAACTCGTGGCGGTTGGCGCCGGAGAGCTGGGAGAAGTGGGCGGCCGGGTTGGCCGGGAACTGCTGGTCGGGGCTCGAGAACTGGTCCCAGGCGCGGCCCCCGATCGCGATCGCCCCTGCAAGTGCGATCAGGGCGCCGATCAGGGCCACCGCCCTGAGGATGCGGCGGTCGCGCGAGAGCTCCAGCGCCCGCCCGGTGAAGGGGCCACCCCGACGCTCGAGCCGCCGCAGCAGGGCGAAGAGCAGCAGCGAGAGGGCGATCCCGGCGAGCAGGATCAGGAAGACCTTCACCCCCTGGCCGATCACGACCCCATCGGAGTGGTTGTCGGCGAGGCTGCGGCTCGCCTGCACGGCCAGCACCGCCGGTACCGCCCCGAGCGCTCCGATCGCCAGCGTCACCAGCATCCAGAGGCGGTCGTGAGAGAGGACGATCAGGCAGCCGCAGGCGATCAGGAGGCTGAGCAGGCCGCCGCGTGAATAAGTGAAGTAGAGGGCGAGCAGGAGCGCGGGGAGCGCCCCGACGGCAAGCCAGCGCAGCGCGGTGGTCAGCGAGCGACGGCTCATCCAGAGGCAGAGGGCGGCCCCGATCCCAAACGCCATCCCGTTTGCGTTCCAGTAGCCGAACGGGTAGGCGAGGCGCGGCCCGTGGCCGAGACCCGCTCCGAGCTCGAAGACAGGGGGCAGCAGGCGACTGGCCAGACCGAGAAAAGCGGCCCCAATCAGCGCAATTCCGATGCCTTCAGCGAAACGTTGGCGCCTCTGATCGGTTTGGGTGATCAGGAACGCGGTGAGAAAGAAGCCGAGGTAGACGAGAACCCGGTCGGCTTCGATCACGCTGAGCTCTACTGACCCTGACCAGAGAGATGAGAATGCCGAAAAAAGCGCCAGTCCTCCGAGCAATCCCGTCCCCCACCAGAAGGGTCGGCCAAGCGTCGCCTTTCCCGCTGCGCCAAGCGCCAGCATCCCCACGAGGACAAGCCATACGGCGAGGCCGGCGATGTGACGCTCGCCCAGCAAGAAGCCTCCTCCGGCCAGCAGCAGGCCGAGGATCAAGAGCGGCGGACTTATCAACGCCGCTGATTCCTCTAACCTTGCGCGCCATGTTTCAGCCCCATCGCCTCCGCCCCCGTAGCTCGGGCCTACCTGTCGTCTTGCTTCTTTCAGTGCTTGCTGTGCTGGCATTAGCTTGCGCTCCGGCTCAGGCTCGGGAAGCGAGTGAACTTCAGTACGAACCCGAAGTACCAACCGTCCCGCAGGAACAAAGTCCCGGTGGATCCCATCACGGAGGCTCCAACAATGGCGGGACCGGCGGCGACGAAAGCGGTGCCGAAGCCGAAAAGCAGAACGTACCCGGAGGCGGCTCGGGCGGCGGCGACAGCGGTTCGCAGGGCGGCGGCTCCCACAGTGGCCAGGGTAACCAAGGCCCCACCGGCAACGGGGGGCAGCCCGAAGGCGGCTCCAACGGTGCAGCCGGCTCGATCGGCGAAGGCAAGCCGATCGTCAACCTCGGCGAAAACACCGCCAACGCGAGCGAAGACGATTCCTCCTCGCCGCTGGTCCCGATCTTGATCGCGATCGTCGTCCTTGCGGCGATCTCGATCGGCGCCTTCTACTACCGGCAGCGCCGTCAGGGCGCCGGCTCTTCCGTCTCGCCAAAGGCGAGCTGACCCGATGTCGAAAAGGAGCGAGTACATGAGCAGGATTCTGCGTGCCTGGACGCTGGCACTGGCCTTGACGACTTTCTTCGCGGTCTTCGCCTCGGCGGCACAGGCGTTGCCGCCGGGCTTCTGGGGCGTGGTGCCGCAGAACACGCCGAGCTCTGCGGAGTTCCAGCGGCTCGGCGCCGGCGGCGTCGAGAGCATGCGGATCTCGATCGGCTGGCCCTCGGTCCAGCCGAGTCAAACCAGCGCCTTCGACTGGAGCGGCTTCGACAACCAGGTCGAAGAGGCCGCGAAAGCCGGGATCAGGGTCCTGCCGTTCCTCACCGGCGCCCCCGAATGGGCGGTCCCGGCCAAGCGGGTTCCCGGCGCCGGTGGCCTGATGGCCCCCGCCCGCTTGCCGGTCAGCGGTGTCGCTCGCACCGGCTGGGTCAACTTCCTCACCGCCGCGGTCGCCCGCTACGGCCCCACCGGCAGCTTCTGGGCCGAGCACCCCGGCGTGCCGGCACGGCCGATCCGCGAATGGCAGATCTGGAACGAGCCCAACTTCAAGTACTTCATCGCCAAGCCCAACCCGGCTGAATACGGAAAGCTGGTGAAGCTCTCTTACAACGCCCTGCACGCGGCGGACCCGGGGGCGCAGGTCGTCCTCGCGGGCCTGTTCTCACGGCCGAAGGGCTCGAGGGACGCGCGCACCAAAAAGCACAAAAGCCTCAACTGGTACGCGAGCGATTTCGTCAACGTGATGTACAAGCGCAACCCGGCGATCAAATCCAAGTTCCAGGGAGCGGCGCTGCACCCGTACACGATCTTCGCCAAGGAACTGCCGGAAGTCGTCAGTGAATTCCGCAAAACCCTGAGCGTCAACCACGATGCGCGCAAGCGGCTCTTGATCACCGAGCTCGGCTGGAGCTCCGGGCCGAAGAACAGCGGCAACCTCTTCGCCAAGGGCCCCGCGGGCCAGGCGAAGGAACTGCGCACCGCCTTCACGCAGCTGCGCAAGAACCAGGCGAAATGGAAGCTGAAGAGCGTCTACTGGTTCTCGGTCGACGACAACCCCGGCGCCTGCAACTTCTGCGACGGCTCCGGCCTCTTCGGTCCCGGCTTCACCCCGAAGCCGGCCTGGTACTCGTTCGTGAAATTCGCCGGCGGCACCCCGTAGCGGCTGGCGGGTCTGGAACGGCCTCCCCGCGCACGTCTGCCGGCGGCGGACGCTGCGCGGGGCGTTGTCCTCGGTCGCCTGAATAGCGCTGCTATTCAGGCTCCCTGCGTCCTAGCCCCGCTTGGTCCGGCGCTCGCCAGCCGCACACGCTGACGCCGTTCCAGACCCGCCAGCCGCCTCCCCTCCTTCAGTTGAAGAATGAGGTCAGCGCGGACATGCTGCGCCTTTGATCGCGCTCATTTGCTTGGAAAGCCGATGAACTCGGGCCAGGCGGTCGCTCATAGGAGCCTTCAGATCGGCTTCACGTCGGAGTTCCCGTGCCCGTCGCAGTTCCTGCTCATCGCCCGTCAGCCTTCTATCTGCCATGCGGCCACGGTAGTGCCTCTTTGCGGCATGGTTGCCAAGGAGGGTGATGGCACTGCGTAAGATCGGTGGGTTGGCAACTGAGGCGAAAGCAAGTACGAAGAAGGATCCGATGGCGCCGTTCTCGGCGGCGACGCGGAGGTGGTTCGAGGCCTCGTTCGAGGGGCCGACGCCGGCTCAGGCCGGTGGCTGGGAGGCGATCTCCAGCGGCGCTCATGCGCTGATCTGCGCCCCGACCGGGTCGGGAAAGACGCTCGCCAGCTTCCTCTGGGGGATCGACAAGCTGGCGCGCTCGAAAGAGCTGGGAACGGGGGTCAAGCTCGTCTACGTCTCGCCGCTGAAAGCGCTCTCCTACGACATCGAGCGCAACCTGCGGGCACCGCTGCGGGGAATCGGCGCTGAGATCGCAGTGGGGCTGCGGACCGGCGATACGCCTCAGAAAGAGCGGCGGGCGATGGCCAAAGAACCGCCCGACATCCTCATCACCACGCCTGAGTCGCTCTACCTGATGCTCTCCTCGAGCGTCCGCGAGATCCTCACCGGGGTAGAAGCGGTGATCGTCGACGAGATCCACGCGGTCGCGCAGACGAAGCGGGGATCGCATCTGGCGTTGACCCTCGAGCGGCTCGATCACCTGGTGGCGAAAGAGGGCGGGGCCCCGATCCAACGCATCGGCTTGTCCGCCACGCAGCGGCCTTTGGAGCGGATCGGGCAGTTCCTGGTCGGGCCGAAGAGGGAGTGCCGGATCGTCGATGCGGGGCAGAAGAAGGCTCTTGATCTGGAGATCGTCGTGCCGGTTGAGGACATGGCCGATCCGGGGGCGCCGGCTTATCCGAGCGAGGACGGGCCGCCGCCGACCGAAGTCGAGCCCTCTGCGCATGTGAGGTCGATCTGGCCGGCGATCTACCCACGTCTGCTGGAGCTGGTGCAGGAACACACCTCGACGATGATCTTCGTCAACAACCGCCGCGCCGCCGAGCGGCTGGCGAAGCGGCTGAACGAGCTCGCCAATGGCGAAGGCGAAGGGGAGCTGCCGGCGACCGAGCACGCCGGCCACCACGAGGACACCGGCGAGCCCGAGGACTACGTCGAAATCGCCCGCGCCCACCATGGCTCGCTCTCCCACGAGGAGCGGGCGAACGTCGAGGAGATGCTGAAGTCGGGCCAGCTGCCCTGCCTCGTCGCCACCTCCTCGCTGGAGCTGGGGATCGACATGGGGGCGGTCGACCTGGTGATCCAGGTCGAGTCGCCGAAGTCGGTGACCCGCGGCCTGCAGCGGATCGGCCGCGCCGGCCACCGCATGGGCGAAGTCTCCAAAGGCCGGATCTTCCCCAAATACCGCGGTGACCTGCTCGAGTGCGCGGTCGTCGCCCGCCGCATGCGCGAGGCCGAGATCGAGGAGACGGTGATCCCGCAGAACCCGCTCGACGTGCTCGCCCAGCACCTGGTCTCGATCGCGGCGCAGAAAGAGTGGGAGGTCGACGAGGTCGAGCGCCTGCTGACCTCCACCCAACCCTTCCATGATCTCTCCCGAGAACAGCTGGAGAACGTGCTCGACATGCTCGACGGTCGCTACCCCTCCGACCGCTTCGCCGAGCTGCGGCCGCGGATCGTCTGGGACCGCACCGAAGGCACGATCCACGGCCGCAAAGGCGCCCGCCAGCTGGTCGTCACCAACGCCGGCACGATCCCCGACCGCGGCCTCTACGGCGTCCACCTTCCCGACGGCCGCCGGGTCGGCGAGCTCGACGAGGAGATGGTCTACGAGGCGCGCCCGGGGCAGACCTTCCTGCTCGGCTCGAGCACCTGGCGGATCGAGGAAATCACCCGCGACCGGGTGATCGTCACCCCGGCGCCCGGCGCCCCCGGCGCCGTCCCCTTCTGGAAGGGCGACGGGATCGGCCGCCCCGCCGAGCTGGGCCGGGCGATCGGCGCCTTCGCCCGCGAGGCGGTCAGCCGCGAGCCCGCAGAGCTCGCCAAGGAGTACGACCTCGACGAGCGCGCCGCCAACAACCTCGTCTCCTACCTGCGCGAGCAGCAGCAGGCGACCCGCGTCGTCCCCTCCGACGAGACGATCGTGGTCGAGCGCTTCCGCGACGAGATCGGCGACTGGCGCCTCTGCATCCTCTCGCCCTACGGCGGCCGCGTTCACGCCGCCTGGGGCCTTGCCCTCGCCGCCAAGATCCGCGATGAGCGCGACCTGGAGGCCGATGCGATCTGGTCTGACGACGGCATCGTCATCCACCTCCCCGACGCCGACGAGCCGCCGCCCGCCGACCTCGTCCTGATCGACCCCGACCAGATCGAAGACCTCGTCGTCGGCGAGCTCTCCGGCTCGGCCCTCTTCGGCGCCCGCTTCCGCGAGAACGCTTCGCGCTCGCTGCTGATCCCGCGCGCCTATCCCGGCAAGCGCACCCCGCTTTGGCAGCAGCGGCTGAAGTCGCAGAGCCTGCTCGAAGTGGCGCGGGACTTCCCCCGCTTCCCGGTCGTGCTTGAGACCTACCGCGAGTGCCTGCGCGACGTCCTCGACCTGCCCGCCCTCGCCGAGCTGCTGGAAAAGCTGCACTCGCGGGCGCTCAGCCTGGTCGAGGTCGAGACGCCGACCGCCTCGCCGTTTGCCTCCTCGCTGCTCTTCGACTACGTCGCCACCTACATGTACGAGGGGGACACGCCGAACGCCGAGCGGCGGGCGGCAGCGCTGGCACTCGACCGCGACCTCCTGCGCGAGCTGCTGGGGCAGGAGGAGCTGCGCGAACTGATCGACCCCGAGGCGCTGGAAGAAGTCGAGGCGCAGCTGCAGCACCGCACCGAGGCCGGCCGCGCCGGCGACCGTGACGCCCTCCAGCAGCTGCTGCGCAACCTCGGCGACCTGACCGCGGAGGAGTGCGAGGAGCGCGTCGCCGAGGGCTACTCGGCGAAATCGATGCTGGAGAAGCTGGTCGCCGAGCGGCGGGTCGCCAAGGTTCGCGTCGCCGGCGAAGAGCGCTACATCGCCGCCGAGGACGCCGGCCTCTACCGCGACGCCCTCGGCGTGCCGGAGCCGCCCGGGCTGCCGGAGACCTTCCTCGAGGAGCACCCCGACGCGATGCGGGCGCTGGTCCGCCGCTACGCCCGCACCCACGGACCGTTCCCGACCGCGCAGCTGGCGGCGCGCTACGGGGTCGACCCCTCGCCGGCGCTGCGCGAGCTCGAGTCCGAAGGGGCGCTGGTCCGCGGCGAGCTGGCGCCGGGGGGGACCGAGCGCGAGTGGTGCGACTCCGAAGTCCTGCGCCGGGTCCGCCGCGCCAGCCTCGCCCGCCTGCGCAAAGAGGTCGAGGCGGCCGACACCCGCGAGCTCGCCCGGTTTTTGCCGAGCTGGCAGAACGTCGACGCCTTCCGCCGCACCGGCGCCGGCCTTGATCGCCTGCGCGAGGCGCTGGTGCCGCTGCAGGGCATGGTGCTGACGCCGAAAACCTGGGAGCAGGACGTGCTCCCGCGCCGGCTCGGCGCCTATTCGCAGAACTGGCTCGATGAGCTCTGCACCAGCGGCGAGCTGGTCTGGATCGGCGCCGGCGCCCTCGGCCGCAACGACGGTCGCGTCGCCCTCTACTTCCGCGAGGACGTCCGCCTCGCCGGGCCGCCGCCCGCCAACGCGAAGCTGGAGGCGGCGACCGGCGAGGTCCACGACGCGATCCGCGAGCGGCTCGCCGCCGGCCCCTCGTTCTGGCTCGACCTCGTGGTCGAGCTCGACCATCCCGCCGAGGACCTCCACAACGCCCTCTGGGACCTGGTCTGGACCGGCGAGGTGACCAACGACGCCTTCGCGCCGCTGCGGGCGCCGCGCCTGCGAGCGGTGCCGCCCTCCGAACGCGCCGGCCGCCGCTTCGCCCGCCGCCGCAGCACCACCGGCGCCGCCGTCCAGGGCCGCTGGTCGCTGACCGCGCCACTCTTCGCCCATGCACCGGGCCCCGGCGCCAAGCTGCGCGCCCAGGCCGAGCTGATGCTCGAGCGCTACGGGATCGTCACCCGCGAGACCGTCCTCGCTGAGGGCATCCCCGGCGGCTTCTCCACCCTCTACGGCGAGCTCGGCAACCTCGAGCTGCTCGGCACCGCCCGCCGCGGCTACTTCGTCGAGGGCCTCGGCGGCGCCCAGTTCGCCCTCCCTGGCGCGGTCGAGCGCCTGCGCTCGCTGCCCGAAGCCGACGGCTCCTACCTCGTCCTCGCCGCCACCGATCCCGCCAACCCCTACGGCGCCTCGCTGCCCTGGCCGAAGCTGGAGAGCGGCCGCCGCCCCGGCCGCACCCCGGGGGCGCACATCCTCCTCCGCGACGGCGAGCCGGTCGTCTTCGTCGAGCGCGGCGGCCGCGGCCTCCTCCGCCTGCAGCCGCTCGCCGAGGCTGAGCTGGAGGAGGCGATGCGCGCCCTGGCCGACGCGGTCGGCGAGGGTCACCTGCCGAAACTCGCGGTCGAGAAACTCGACGGGGAGCCGGTGATCGGCTCCGGCCACGAGGAGGCACTGGTCGGCGCCGGTTTCAGCCGCGGTCCGCGGAAACTGACCGCCTCGGCCTGATCTGGGAACGCGCGGTCTTAACGGGGGGATTTGGTCGGTCCTCCGAACCGTTGCCATAATCGATGTAGTGCCGGAGGCAGATCAGAGCGCGGTTGAGCTGCTGAAGAGCGTGGCGCTCTTCGCCGACTTGGAGGAGGGGGAGCTGGAGCGCTTCTCGCACGTCGCCGTGCCGCGCACCTTCCCCGCCGGAACCCGCGTCTTCCACGAGGGCGACGATTCCGATGCCTGCTACATCGTCAAGGACGGCAGCTTCCGCGTCACCCGCGAACACTCCGACGGCCGCGCGATCACCCTCGCCACCCTCGGCCCCGGTGAGATCTTCGGCGAGCTGGCGATGCTCGACGGCGACAAGCGCTCGGCCAGCGCCGAGGCGTTGAGCGAGGGCGAGCTGCTGGCACTGCCAGCCAGCGACGTGCGCTCGCTGCTCGCACGTCACCCGGAGATCTCCCTCAAGCTCGTCGCCGGCCTCGTCCGCCGCCTCCGCGCCGCCAACGTCCGCCTCTCCCGCCAGTCCTTCCAGACCGTCCCCAGCCGCGTCGCCGGCATCCTCGCCCAGCTCAGTCGCGAGGGCCAAGACGGAGATGGGGACGGCAGCGAAGAGGTGACGATCCAGATGAACCAGACCGACCTTGCTCAGCTCGCCGGCACCTCGCGCGAGTCGGTCAGCCGCTTCCTCGCCGAGCTCGAGCGCGCCGGCGTCGTCCGCTCCGGCCGCGGGCGCGTCACCGTGCTCGAGCCCGAGAAGCTGCGCAACTACATCTACTGAGCGTCTCCTTGAGCGAGTTGCCTCAGCCTGCCGGGACACTTGCCCTGCCCTTTCGCTGGGCCGGCCACGCCGGCGAGGTGCAGATCGAGATCCGCGAGAACGACGACCCCGCCGCCCTCGGCTGTGAGGAGTTCGCCCGCGGCTTTCCCGTCTGCCGGGCCAAGTTGACGCCGCCGTCGCAGGGCTACGCCGACATGCTCGGCTGGATCCAGCTGGTCGACGACAGCTACCACGGCGGCGGCTTTCACGCCGACGGTTTCGAACCCTTCGGCGAGTTTCCGCACCCGTTCAGCTACTACGGGGTTTCCCCGACCCTGTTCGACGCCCCCCACTTCGACGGCGAGAACTTCGATTTCCTCGCCCACACCTTCCTCTGCGGTCTCGGCGGCAAGCTCCTCGAATTCCGCCAGGAAGCCCGCGCCGTCCTTGGCTTCAGCTGGGGCTGTCGGAAACGGGGCGCTGAGATCGAGTTGTTCGAACCGCAGGCGCTGACGGCCGCGAGCTGGGACAGACAACGCGAGTGTCTGGCGCGGACGTACCCCACTTGGACCTTTGCGCCCGGTTTTGTAGACGATCCGTTAGAGCCATGAGCGATTTCCGCCCGGCCCGGCGTCGCATGGTCGAGCGGCAGTTGCGGGCGCGGGGGATCGAGGACGAGCGGGTGCTGACGGCGATGGGGGAGGTGCCGCGGGAGGCGTTCCTCCCGGAGGCCTTGCGAGAGCGCGCCTATGCGGATTCGGCGCTGCCGATTGGGGAGGAGCAGACGATCTCGCAGCCGTGGATCGTCGCCGCGATCTGCCAGGCGCTCGAGCTGGACGGGTCGGAGCTGGTGCTCGAGGTCGGAACGGGGTCCGGCTACTCGGCGGGGGTGCTGGCGCGGCTGGCGGCGCACGTGGTCAGCGTCGAGCGCCACCCGCAGCTCTCAGAAGCGGCGGCGGAGGTTCTCGGTTCGCTGGGGGTGGGGAACGTTGAGATCGTCGTCGGCGACGGCAGCCTCGGCGTCGCCGCGCGCGCCCCCTTCGACGCGATCGCCGTCCACGCCGCCGCTCCGACCGCGCCCTCCGCGCTGATCGATCAGCTCGCCGAGGGCGGCCGCCTGGTGGTCCCGGTGTCCGGGAAGGAGGCCGACGTGCTCACGGTCCTGCGCCGCGTCGGCGGCCGCGTCGAGACCACGGAGCTCGGCCCCTGTCGCTTCGTGCCGTTGATCGGGGAGGAGGGCTTCGGCGGCTGAGACCGCAGCTCAGCAGCTGCTGCCCGACGGATCGCTGCCGTCGCGGGCGGCTTCGTCGTTGCCGCCGCCGCAGTCGATCTGCTTGTCGCGCTGGCCGTCGATCGCTTCGATGAAGTCGTCGCCGCCCTTGCCGACCAGGACGTCGGCGCCGATGTGCCCCATGAGGCTGTTGGAGCCGTTGTCGCCGACCAGCACGTCGGGGCCGTCTGAACCCTCGAGGCTCTCGTTGTCGGCGAGCACCTGGTCGGGGTTGCCGCAGCCGGCCGGAGCGCCGGTGCCGCCGAGGGCGACGCGCATGTTGTCCTTCGAGCGGGCGTAGGAGACCGTGTCCTCACCGCTGCCGCCGTCGAATTTCTGGCCCTGGCAGGTGACGACCGAGTTGACGAGCAGGTCGTTGCCGTTGCCGCCGAGCAGGTCGTCGCCGCCCGGATCGGCGTAGAGGACGTCGCTGCCGCCGTTGCCTTCGAGCCGGTCGTGGCCGAAGTCGGGGCCGTTGTAGTTCTCGCCGGCTTCGAGGACGTCGTCGCCGTCGCCGCCGGCCAGCGCGTCGTCGCCGGCGTTGCCGTTGATCCGCACTTTGGCGCCGGCCGGGACGCTCGGGTCAACGACGATCGAGTCGTTGCCGGGGCCGCCGGTGACGACGATGATCGGCGCCGGGCCAGAGTCCGGGCAGACCATCGCGCTGCCGTTGGAGGGCGGGGTCTGGCAGCCGTCGCCAGCGAAGATCGGGATCGCCGAGGAGACCACCCAGGCGTCGGGGCCGCGCGAAATCCGGATGTCGTCGTTCTGGGGGCTGCCCTGGATGATCAGGCTGGCGCCGTCGAGGCCCTGGTTGAGGGTGCCGTAGGCGAGGCTGGAAGGTGGGGAAACTTCGGGTCCGCAGGAGGTCTCCGCGTCGAAGCCTTCGCAGCTGTCGGTGCCGGGCCCGCCGAAGGCCTGGCCGCCGCCGCCGCCGCTGTCGAGCGTGTCGTTGCCGACGCCGCCGTCGATCCGGTTGGCCTGGCCGTCGCCGACGATCGTGTCGGCCTGCGGCGAGCCGACGACGTCCTCGAAGCCGTTGAGGTCGTCATGCCCGTCGCCTTTGGCCTTGCCGGCGCCGAGCTCGACCTGGATGCCGCCGCGGGTGGCACTGGCGTAGGAGACGATGTCGACGCCGCCTTCGCCGCCGGAGAGACTGTCGGTGCCGGCGTCGCCGCGGACGATGTCCCCGTCGCCCGGCCCGCCGTCGGCGTGGTCGGTGCCGGCGCCGCCGAAGACTTCGTCGCCGTCGCCGCCGCCGTTCAAGTCGCTGTCGTCGCCCGGTCCACCTTCGATGTGGTCGCTGCCCGCGCCGCCGTCGACCTCGTCGTTGCCCTTGTCACCGAGAAGCTTGTCGTTGCCGGCGCCGCCGCCGAGCTTGTCGCTGCCCTGCTGGCCGTCGACGTAGTCGTCACCACCGCCGCCGTCAACCTTGTCGGGGCCCTTGAAGCCGGTGATGTAGTCGTTGCCGCCGCCGCCGTTCAGTCCGTCAGCGCCTTTGGAGCCGGAGAGATTGTCGTCGCCGTCGCCGCCCTCGAGGTTGTCGGAGCCGGTTTCGCCCTGCAGGTTGTCGTTGCCGCCTTCGCCGTTGAGGTTGTCGAAGCCGCGGCCGCCGACGATCGTGTCGTCGCCGGGACCGCCGCAGATCGTGTCGTTGCCGTTGGGACCGCCGGTGATGACGTCGTCGCCGCCACCTCCGTAGATCACGTCGCTGGCCTTCTTGCCGACGATGTGATCGTTGCCGGCGGTGCCCTTGATCGTCACCTTCTTGCCGTCGCACTTCATCGCCAGCGCCTGACCGGCGAGCGGGAACAGCATCAGGATGGCGGCAGCGGCGAGCGCCGCCGGCATCGAGCGAAGGGGAGAAAGTCCGGCCACGGTCCTCTGATCGGAAGGCAGGCACGGAAACTGGAACGCCTCCCCGGAATTGGGGACGCCTCCGTAGTACGAACGTCCGACCACCCTCCTCGCCGGATCGCCGCGCCCCCGCCCCGAGAACGACCGCTCTCCTATACGCTCGCACCCTCATGCGGGGTGGCATCTACGTCTTGAACTTCTATTCAGCGGTCTTCATCGACCAGCTGAAGCGCGGCCGCAAGACCGCGACGATCCGGCTCGGCGACAAGAGCAACAAGTACGAGCGCGGCCAGGTCGTCTGGGTCACGGTCGGCTTCCGCCACAGCCAGCGGGAGAAGATCTTCACCGCCGTGATCGACGACGTCGAGGTCAAGCGCGCCGGTGACCTCAGCCGTCGTGACATCGAGCACGACAACCCCGAGTTCCGCCGCTTGGAGGAGGAGCTCCGCTTCCTCGAGCAGATCTACAGTCGCCCGGTCTCCGAGGACGATCAGGTGACGGTGATCCGCTTCTCGCAGATCGTCGAGCCGCCCACCACCCACCTGGGCAACGGCGAGACCCCGCACCACAACTGAACCGCCCAAGCGCCGTGGCCGTAGGCTAGGCGCGATGGCCGAATACGCCTTCCTCACCACCTGGCTGCTCGAGTCCCCGCGCCAGCCGGTCTGGGAGGCGATCCACGATCAGGCGGCTTGGCCGAGCTGGTGGCGGGGTGTGGAGGAGGCAAAGGAGCTGCGCCACGGGGAGGAGAACGGGCTCGGCAGTGTCTCGCGGATGGTCTGGAGGAGCCTGCTGCCCTACCGGATCTGCTTCGACGTGACGATCACCCGGATCGAGCACCCGACCTTGATGGAGGGGCAGGCGGTGGGCGAGCTCGAAGGAGTCGGCCGCTGGCGGCTCTACGAGCAGGAGGGGGTCACCGCCGTTCTCTACGAGTGGAACGTCCGCACCACCAAGCCCTGGATGAACCTGATGGCGCCGCTGCTGCGGCCGGTGTTCGAGTGGAACCACGACTGGGTGATGCGGCGCGGCGGCGAGGGAATCGCGCAACTCTTGGGCTGCCGTCTCTTGGCGAGCGACTAGAGGTTCGCTATCTTTCTCTCATTGGCACTCCGACCCTGAGAGTGCCAAACGCCGCCGAAGCCGGAATTCGGCTCTAGAGCGGCGATTCTCGACTTTCACCTACACACTGACCGAATAACGGAGGTTCACGGATGAAGCTGAAGCCCCTCGGGGACCGGCTGATCGTCAAGCCGGTAGAGGAGGAGGAGATGACCGCGAGCGGCATCGTCCTCCCCGACACGGCCAAAGAGAAGCCGCAGAAGGGCAAGGTCATCGCCGTCGGCGACGGCGCGGTCAACGAGGACGGCACTCGCCGTGCGCTCGACGTCGCGGAGGGGGACGAAGTCCTCTACTCCAAATACGGCGGCACCGAGGTGACCGTCGAGGGCGAAGAGGTGCTCGTCCTGCGCGAGTCAGACGTCCTCGCCAAGGTCGCCTAGCTCTCCACCCCAGACTTACGTAACCAAGGAGGACCAGAAGAAATGGCTCACAAGGAGCTGAAGTACGCAGAGGATGCGCGAGGGGCCCTGCAGGCCGGCGTCGATTCCGTCGCCAACGCCGTCAAGGTCACCCTCGGCCCCAAAGGCCGCTACGTCGTGCTCGACAAAAAGTTCGGCGCCCCGACGATCACCAACGACGGCGTCACGATCGCCCGCGAGGTCGAGGTCGAGGACGTCTTCGAGAACCAGGGCGCCCAGCTCGTCCGCGAGGTCGCAACGGCGACGAACGACGTCGCCGGTGACGGCACCACCACCGCCACCCTGCTGGCGCAGACGATCGTCCGCCAGGGGCTGAAGAACGTGGCCGCCGGCGCCAACCCGCTGGCCCTGCGCCGCGGCATCGAGAGGGCCGTCGAGGACGTCGTCGACAACCTCCGCAACAAGCAGTCCAAGGAGGTCTCGGGCAAAGACCAGATCGCCCGCGTCGCCGCCATCTCCGCCGGTGACGACGAGATCGGCAATGTGATCGCCGACGCGATCGAGAAAGTAGGCAAAGACGGCGTGGTGAACGTCGAGGAGGGCCAGACCTTCGGGATGGAGCTCGAGTTCACCGAGGGGATGCAGTTCGACAAGGGCTACATCTCGCCGTACATGGTCACCGACCAGGACCGCATGGAGGCGGTGCTGGACGACCCCTACATCCTCATCGCCAACCAGAAAATCGGCTCCGTGCGGGACATCCTGCCGGTGCTCGAGCAGGTGATGCAGGGAGGGAAACCGCTGCTGATTGTGGCCGAGGACGTCGAGGGCGAGTGCCTCGCGACCCTGGTTGTGAACAAGCTCCGCGGCACCTTCACCGGCGTCGCCGTCAAAGCCCCGGGCTTCGGCGATCGCCGCAAGCGGATGCTCGAGGACATCGCGATCCTCACCGGCGGCGAGGTGATCACCGAGGAGATGGGCCTGAAACTGGAGAACACCCAGCTCGCCCAGCTCGGTAAGGCCCGTCGCGTCGTCGTCGCCAAAGACAACACCACCGTGATCGACGGTGCCGGCGAGGGCGAGGACATCAAAGGCCGGATCAACCAGATCAAAAACGAGGTCGAAAACACCGACTCCGACTTCGATCGGGAGAAGCTCCAGGAGCGTCTGGCCAAGCTCGCCGGAGGTGTCGCGGTCGTCAAGGTCGGCGCCGCCACCGAGACCGAGATGAAGGAGAAAAAGCACCGCGTCGAGGACGCGCTGCAGGCGACCCGCGCCGCGCTCGAGGAGGGCGTCGTGCCGGGCGGTGGCGTGGCCCTGCTGAACGCGCAGGCCGGCCTCAACCCGGACTCGCTGCTGGAGGACCCGGACGAGATCACCGGCGCCCGGATCATTCACCGCTCGCTGGAGGAGCCGGTGCGGCAGATCGCCGAGAACTCCGGCCTCGAGGG
>DASZEL010000013.1:0-71132 GCA_035940865.1 Solirubrobacterales bacterium | reverse complement strand
CGCGAGGACGCGCAGGGTCTCGACATCGAGTGGGTCGAGGCGGATGCCGAGCACCTGCCGTTCGAGGACGGCTCGTACGACGTCGTGATGTCGGCGATCGGTGTGATGTTCGCGCCGCACCACCAGGCCGCGGCCGACGAGCTGGTCCGCGTGTGCCGGCCCGGCGGCACGGTGGCGCTGCTCAGCTGGACGCCGGAGGGCATGCTCGGCGCCCTCTTCCGGATGATGCGGCCGTTCGCGGCACCGCCGCCGCCCGGGGCCCAGCCGCCGCCGCTGTGGGGCAGCGAGGAGCACCTGGCCGAGCTCTTCGGCGAGCGGGTCGAGTTCGGGAAGCTGGAGCGCGAGATGCTCGACATCACCGCCTTCGAGCGCCCGAACGACTACGGCGAGCACTTCAAGGGCCGCTACGGGCCGACGATCGCGGCGCGCGCGAACGCGGTCAAAGAGGGCCGCGAGGAGGAGTTCGACCAAGCGGTCGTTGACTTCTGCGAGGAGTGGAACCGTGGCAGCGCCGAGGACGCCCGTTTCGAAAAGGAGTACCTGGTCGCGGTCGGGAAGAAGAGCGCGTGAGCGACGGGCGCACGAGCTACGACGCGGTCGTCGTCGGCGCCCGCTGCGCCGGCTCGCCGCTGGCGGCGCGGTTGGCGGAGCAGGGCTGGTCGGTCCTGCTCGTCGATCGCGAGCCGCCGCCCGCGGACACGCTCTCGACCCACATGGTCTTCCCCAACACGCTGGCGCGGCTGCGCGAGCTCGGAGCGCTGGAGCGGATCGAAGCCGAGCACCGGCTCAACCCGGTGCGCTACGCGGTGCGAATCCTCGGCGCCGAAGCGGTCGGGGAGTTCACCCCGATCGACGGCTTCGACCGCATGTGCGCGATCACCCGGCCGGTGCTCGACAAGGCGCTGCTGGAGATCGCGGTCGCGGCGGGGGCCGAGCCCCGCTTCGGCGAGCGCGTCACCGGCCTCCTCGGCGCCGGCAGCGACGAGGACCCGGTCCGCGGCATCGTCCTCGAGGGGGCCGAGGAGATCGAGGCGCGCTGGGTCCTCGGCGCCGACGGCCGCGCCTCGACCGTCGCCAAACTGCTCGAACTGGAGAAGGAGCGGCCGCTGGCGGGCGAGATGGCGTTCATGTTCGGCTATTGGCGCGGCCTCCCCGAGAGCGACCGCTTCTTCATCGACGTAATCGAGCAAGGGTCGCTTGCCGCGGTCCCCTGCGAGGACGACCTCACGATCCTCGTCCTCGGCCTCGCACCGGAGCTGACCAAGGGCGACCAAGCGCAGCACCAGCGTCAGTTCTGCGCCGGCGCCGGCAACTTCGACTGGTTCGACCCGGCCCAGCTCGAGGCCGCTGAGCAGGTCGGCCCGCTCCGCGTCGCCCCGGAGACGATGCTGCGCGGCTTCTTCCGCCAGCCGACCGGCCCCGGCTGGGCTCTGGTCGGCGACGCTTGCCACTTCAAGAACCCCTCGACGGCCCAGGGAATCTCCGACGCGATCGAGCAGTCCCTCTACGTCGCCGGCGAGCTACTCGACGGAGAGAGCCTCGACGGCTACGAAGCATGGCGCGACGACCGCGCCCGCGAGCACTACGAGTGGTCCTTCGACTTCGCCCGCTTCCCGAACCCCAAGACCTCCGGCCCGATCTTCCGCGGCGTCGCCGCCGACCCCGAGGCCGGCCAAAACCTCCGCGACGCCCTCAGCCGCCAGCTCCGCCCCCGCAGCGACGTTTTCACCCAGGAGCGCCTAGCTCGCTGGTTCGCAGCGACAGCGGTGCGCTGAGGCAGTGTCGACTACGGACTGATCCGCTCACCCGCCGCGATCCGCTCGAAGCCGACCCAGGCGAACTCGAGGACGCGGTCGACGAGCTCACGGCGCGGGACCTCGCGGTGCTCGTACCACCAGACCGCGAGGCCGTTCTGGGCCATCTTCAGCATCTCGGCGAACATTTCGAGATCGCGGTCGGCGCCGGGGCTCTCCAGCAGCTCCGGGGGCGCGCTCGCGCGTAAGAAAAGGGCGATTCCAGCCGTCGCCTGCTGGTGGATGCGGCGGTAGGTCGAGAGGATCGCCGGGTCGGTCGGGGGATCGCGGAAGAGCATCCGCCAGGCATAAGGGTGCTCCTCGACGAAGGTGAAGAAGGCGTCGACGCCGATCCGGAAGCGGGTTGCCATGTCATCGAAGTCGCCGGCAACGGCAGTGCCGACGAAGGTCAACAGCTCCTCGGTCTGGCCTTCAAGCAGGGTGATCTGGAGCTCCGCCTTCGAGGCGAAGTGGTCGTAGATCACCGCCGGGGTGATCCCGGCCGCGCGGGCGATCTCGGCCATCGAGGCCTCCTGGTATCCACGCTCGGCAAATACCTCCATCCCGGCGCGGAGGATGTGCTCGCGCCGCTCCTCGGCGCTGAGCCGGCGGCGTCTCTGGGCAGGTGCAGCCACCGTGAGGTTTTACCAAATGGACATTCGGTTATAGTCATATTGCAACCAAACGACCATTTGGTAGGAGGAACCGCCATGCCCATGATCGACCTCACCTATCCCGAAGGCGCCTTGGGGCCCGACGCGCGCGCCGAAGCGGTGGAGCGGCTCACCGCCGCCCTGCTCCGTCACGAGGGAGCCACCGACAACGAGCAGACCCGGGCGATGTCCTGGACCCTCGTCCACGAGCTGGCCGACGGGGCCCTCAACGTCGGCGGCACCGCCGCGGAGGAGCCCATCTACCGCGTCCTTGTAACGGTGCCGGAAGGAACCCTGCTGCAGGGGCCCGGGCCGGTCGGCTCCACCTCGCGCCGCAACCTCGTGCGCGAGGTGGCGGAGATCCTGCTGGAGGCCGAGGGCGGCGAGTACAGCGACGCCGAGGCCGGCCGCGTCTATTGCATCGTCCGCGAAGTCAGCGACGGCTACTGGGGCGGCATGGGGACCACCTTCCGGATGGAGGACATCGTCGCCACGGCGACCCCCGAGGCACCGCAGACGCCCGTCTCCGAACAAGCCCGCAGCGCGATCGCGGGCCTCCTCGCCCGCCGCGGCGCGGTCGCCTAGAGCGATGGCCGTCGAGCGCTCGATCGAGATCGCGCGGCCGCCCGAGGAGGTCTTCGCCTTCCTCGCCGACGCCCGCAACGACCCCCGCTGGTGCGCGAGCGTCGTCGCCTGCGAGCAACAGGCGGGTGACGGGCCGGGTCCCGACGCCCGCTACCTCGCGCGCCACAAACCGACGCCCTTCCACCGGGTGATGCCGCGCTCGATCGAGGTGGTCGAGTACGAGGCACCGCGCCTCCTGCGCTGGCGCCAGGAGGACGGCAACGGGGTCTTCCACATCACCTACGCGGTGGAGCCGGCGGGCGAAGGCGCCCGGTTCGTCCAGCGCGACACGATCGAGTGGAAGGTCCCGGGGGCTGTCGGCCGCCTCGCCGAGCGGCTCTTCGTCCGCCGTCACATCGGCGAGCAGATGGAGGAGGTCAAGCGCCTCCTGGAGGACCGATGAACCGAGCCGCCGACCGCCGCGGCTCCCGCGGCAGCCGCGCCTTCGGGGCGGTGACCTACGCCGTCGCGCCGCTCGCCCGCTTCCGCGCCGGGCGAGCGGCGCAGCTCGGCTTCACCGCCGCCCACACCGCCCTCGTGCGGCGCTTCGGCCTGGCGCGGCGGATCGGCGACGTGCCGATCCTCCTGCTGACCACGGTGGGCAGGCGCAGCGGGCAGCCGCGCACGGTTCCGGTGATGTACGTGCCGGGCGAGGAGCCGATCCTGGTCGCCTCGGACGGCGGCAACTCCTCCCACCCCGCCTGGTACCTGAACTTGGAGGCGGAACCGCGCGCCGAGATCGAGATCGAAGGACGGCGGCAGGAAGTCCTCGCGCGGACGGTGACCGGCGAGGAGCGCGAGCCGCTCTGGCAGCGAGCCGTCGCGCTCTATCCCGCCTACGCCGACTACCAGCACCGCACCGACCGTCAGCTGCCGGTGATCGTGCTCGCTCGACCCGGCCCCGCGCAGTAGTTTGCCTTGAGATGAGCGATTCCGAGTACCGCGAGGCAAGCCGGCAGCAGTGGGGCGATGCGGCGGCGAAGTGGGCGCGCAAAGCCGAAGAGGAAGAGACCGGCGCTTCGGCCGACGCCACCGTCTGGATGCTCGGCGCGGCGGACCCGCAGCCGGGCGAGCGGGTGCTCGAGCTAGCCTGCGGCGCAGGGCGGGTCGGGCTGGAGGTAGCGAGCCGGGTCGAGCCGGCTGGGACCGTCCTCTGCTCCGACTTCTCCGAGGCGATGGTCGAGGCCGTCACCCAGCGGATCGAGCGGCGCGAGGTGTCGAACGCGAGCGCGCGGGTGCTCAACGCCGAAGAGCTGGACCTGCCGGAGGAGGAGCCCTTCGACCTCGTCCTCTGCCGCTTCGGCTACATGCTGATGGCCGACCAGCAACGGGCGCTGCGCGAAAGCGCGCGGGTCCTGCGGCCCGGCGGACGCTTGGTCCTGGCGGTCTGGGGCGGCGCCGAGAAGAACCCCTGGCTCTCGCTGATCCTGAAAGCGGTGATGCGCCACCTCGGCGCGCCGACCCCCGAGCCGGGCACGCCCGGCCCCTTCTCGCTCGGCGATCCCGAGCGGCTGCGGGGGCTCGTGGACCAGGCGGGCTTGGCGGACGTAGAGGTCGCCGAGATCGAGACGAAGCAGACCTACCCTTCCCCCGCCGCGTGGTGGGAGGAGATCCTCGAGGTCAGCGGCCCCCTGGCGGCAATGCTGGGCGCCCTTCCCGAGGAGGACCGCGAAAAGATCCGCGCCGACGTGCTTACCGCGGCCGACGCCTTCCTCGCCGAGGACGGCAAAGCCGTCTTCCCGGCCGCGATCGTCGGCGCCGCCGCGCGCAAGCCCGCCTGATCGCGAAGGTCCGGTGCCGGCAGAGCCTGAGGAAAACCGAGCGAAGCGCCTCGCCGCGACCGTGCGCCGGCTTAACCGCCAGCCGAAGCTGCTGCGGGCGGCGCGGCAGACGCGGGAGCGGCTGCTCGGCGACGAGGCCCTGGTCGACCACCTCTCCACCGCCCGCGGCCGCCCCTCCGACCTTGCCGCCCAGCAGCTGGTCGAACTGCGCGGGGAGAAGCACGGCGTCCTCGGCGAGCTCGGCCTGACGGCGCTGCAGGCCTGGCAGCGGCTGGCGGAGTCGCAGGACCGCGGCCGCGGCAAGGTCGACGTCGCGATCCTCTTCACCGACCTCGTCGGCTTCTCGAGTTGGGCGCTGGAGGCCGGCGACGAGCCGGCGCTGCGGCTGCTGCGGGAGGTGGCGGCGGCGATCGAGCCGCCGGTGACCGAGCGCCAGGGCGAGATCGTCAAGCGCCTCGGCGACGGGTTGATGGCTGCGTTCTGGGACGCCGGGAGCGCAGCGGAGGCCGCCTTCGCCGCCCAAGAGCGGATCGCCGCCGTCGAGGTCGCCGGCTTCCGCCCCCAGTTGCGCACCGGCATCCACCTCGGCCGGCCGCGCAAGGTCGGCGGCGACTACCTCGGCGTCGACGTCAACATCGCCGCCCGCCTCTGCGACGCGGCGAAGCCCGGCGAGGTCCTCGTCTCCGACCGGGTGCTGCTGCAGCTCGACCCGAACGAGTTCGCGGGGAGGAACCGCCGCTTCCGCGCCAAGGGCGCGCCGAAGGACCTCGGCGCCTACTCGGTAAGGCGCGTCGCCGGCGGCGCGGCCGGGCCGCTCGCATAGACCGCCACCGGATCGCCGAGCAACTCGTCCCGCCGGATCGGATGCATGCCGAGCCGTTCGGCGACCGCGATCGAGGCGACGTTGTCGGGGCGGATCATCGCCGTCAAGTAGGGAGGGTCGAATCGCTCGAAGCCCCACTGCAAGACCGCGGCGGCCGCCTCGGCGGCGTAGCCCTTGCCGTGGGCCTCCGGCCGCAGCACCCAGCCGAGCTCGGTCTCGTCGAACTGAGGCCAGTATTTGAGGCCGGTGCGACCGAGGAACCGTCCGTCGGCCGGATCGACGATCGCCGTGAACCCATGTCCACGCTGCTTCCATTCCTCCGCGCTGGCCTCGATGCGCCACTCGTACCAGCCGCGATCCCGCACCCCCAGGTACCGGGCGACGAGCGGGTCGTCATGAAGGGCGACGAGATCGTCGATGTCGTCGGCGGTGACCGGGCGGAGGCGCAGTCGCTTAGTTTCGAGCGAGAAGGTCGAGGACATCGAGCAACTGATGGTGACTATCGACAACGAAGTCGGCCTCCGGCCCGCTCGTCTCGTCCGAATCGTCGTGCATGCCGCGGTAGCGAACCGTCTTCATGCCGAGACCGGCAGCGCCAAAGATGTCGGTGCGGCGCAGGTCGCCCACGTGCAGCGCCTCCTCGGGCCGCACACCTAATGCGGTGAGCGCCGCCTCGAACGCCTGCGGAGCGGGCTTGTAGTGGCCGGTTTCGTCTGAGAAGGACCAGCCGTCGAAGTGCTCCAGCAAGCCTTCGCGGGCAAGCAGCTCCCGCAGCACCTCGCCGCCGGTGAAGCCGACGTCGCAGACGATCCCGACGCGGACGCCGCGCTCGTTCAGCGCCTCGAGCACCTCGCCGATCCCCGGCGCCAGCTCCAAATCCACCCCCCTTCCCGCGTCGAGGAACGCCTCGGCGACCATCCGCCCGGCCGCGTCATCCACGCCGAGCGCCCGCACCAGCATCTCCGCCCCCTCGCGCGGGTGCAGGTGCACGCCTTCCCCCCACGACCGCTCCCAGCTCAGCCCCACCTCCTCGAGCGCCGCCGCCAGCAGCTTCGGCTCCACCTCCACGTCACACTCCTCGCAGGCCGCCGCAACCGTCCGTCGCCGCGCCTCCGTCATCGCCCCGCCCGGGACCCGCGCGATCGTGTTCCAGAAGTCGAAGGTGACGGCTTCCAGCATCGCAGCCGATTCTGCCTGACGGGCCTCTACTCGTCCGCCCCGGCCTCCTGCTCGCGATCGATCTCTTCCGCGTGTTTCACCATCTCCCAGCAGGGGACGCCCAACCCCTTCGCCACCTTTTTCATCGTTTCCCACTTGGGGTTGCGTATACCCCGCTCGAGGTTGGAGATCTCGCTGTTGTTGATGCCCGCCTTGAGAGCGACTTCTTCCTGCGTGAACCCCCCTTTCAGGCGGTACGACCTGATCGTCTCGGCGATCGCAGGGTGCTTGGGCTCTTGAGGCGAAGTCAAAGCCCAAAGAGAAAAACTGCACTTCGCCCTCTCTCTCCATAGAGTGAACTACAAGTACGGGCTGGAAAAGCCGCTCTTTGCGGAACTGCATTCGTTCCCAGAAGCGGCCGTAGCGGGACCTAAGACCCGTACGGGTATAGCCGGACGCAACGAGGGTAATCGCCCGCCGATGACCGACTACTCGATCGCCAAAGCAGACGAGGTCAAGGACGCCTACGCCGACAGCGACGTCCCCGGCGAGTTCCGCTCGTTGACCGATGCGCTGGGGGCCGAGCAGCTGGCGGTGACGCTGCTCCGGATCCCTCCCCACTCCGACTTCGAGCAGGGGAGCGGCCACCGGCACAGCGAGATCGAGGAGATCTACCTCGTCACCCGCGGCACCCTGACGATGCGCTTCGGGGACGAGATCGAGACCGTCGGGCCGGGCTCGGCGGTCCGGGTCCCCCCGCAAACGGTCCGCTCGCATCGCAACGAGGGCGACGAGCCGGTCGAGATGTGGGCGATCTCCCGCCAGAGCGAGAGCGACGGCGGCGAGAAGGTCGACGACTTCTGGGAGGCCTCACCCGAGGCCGTGCAGCACCGTTAAGGCCGCTCGCAGTCGGGCGCGCTGGCGAAGATCTCTTCGAGGGTGAGGATCTGCGAGCAGGGGACGCCGAAACCCTTGGCGAGACGCTGCAGGCTCTCGTGGGTCGGATTGCTCTTGCCTTTCTCCAGGCGGGAAATCTCGGTTGCGTCGATCCCGCTGTTCGCAGCGAGCTCGCGCTGGCTCATGTTCCGGGTTCCCGAAGGAAACGGACGGCCTTTCCGAGCGGGGCGCGTGGGGTTCTTAGAGCAGAACTCAACGTTCCACTATCGAATTGGGTTTTGACCAAAAATGGAATAGAGAAGAACTCAAGTCGGGCCAGGCGATGCGGAGAAGCTGCTCGCTGCGCAGATCAGTGCTGTCTCAACTCGGCAAATTACGAGCCTCGCGAGCGCGGCATCCTTCAACCCCGAACCGCCGAAAGCGCGCCCCAAGCCGTCTGGCCGCTCCAAAGCTTGGGAAACACCCCAACCCGCATAGAGGCGACATCCGAGGGGTAGGGCTCGGCAGCTCGGGCCTACCGGAAGAGAGTGGGCCGAACGGTCGACTCGAAGAAACACCTATAGGGTTACTCACCGTTCAAGGTTTCTTAGACGGGGGATAGAATGAAACGAGCGGGAATGATCGCCGCGGTTGCCTTATGCGTGACTGCGGCCCAGATCACGATCAGCGGTTGCGGCAACACCGGTTCGGGCGCACCATCCGCGCAACAGCTCGAGTCGGCGCACAAGGAAGGCGAAGAAGCCGCACGCGAGACGGCACGGATCGAGCGTCTCCAGCATCAGGTGAATCACCTGCAGAAGGAAGTGCACCGGCGGGCCCGCCCCACCGCTGTCGTCACCAACGCGGGATCACCGCGCGCAGACGCGCCCGTGAGCACTTACCAGGGCGCAGCGAGGACGTTCCACGCTCCCAGTGGAAACGTCTCCTGTGAGGTCTTCCCGCACGGTGCACTCTGCTCAGTCGCCTCCCTCGACGAGACCTTCACCTTCATGAACGGAGAAGAAGCCCACGTCGAAGCGGGAGCGGCCTTGCCCGAGGGCGCGGGCGAATTGGCACCGTACGGTGAGACGATCTCAACCGGCTCAGTCACCTGCTCGATCCCGCAGGCGAGCGAACCGCGCGGCATTACCTGCTCCGACAGCGGAAGCGGTCACGGATTCGAGGCCAGCAGGGTCCCCGAGCGCCAGAGCACTTACTGAAATGGAGGCAGCACCGTGCGAATGATCGTCCCGCTGGCCCTCGCCCTGCTGTGCCTCCTGGTACCCCCCGGCGCGGTCGCCCAGCAGAGCCTGAGGCTGGCGACTCAGGACACCGAAGACCCGCTGCAGGTGAAACCAGCGGTCGTCGCCTATACCGGGGACGGGACCGGCTACCTGGGCGGTCGCAAAACCTCCCCCGGTCATTTCGAGAATGGCGGCCTGCACTGGCTTTCCTGGGGCGGGTCCGCAGCCGTTGCCCGCGGCTACGCCTGGCTGAACGACTGTCGCCCGGACTGCGCGCGCGGCCGTTTCCACCCTCATCGCGCCACGGTCCGGGTACGGCGCCCGCGGCACGCCCTCTACACCCGCATGACCATCAAGTTCAGGCACCAGCATCGGTGGGCCTACGATCACCGCGCGCTGGATTACATCGGCGGGTACTACGTCTGGGCGATCTGCGGGTCTCAGTACACGAAACCCTGCTGACCGACACTGGCGGCGGACGAGGAGCAGCGTTCCCCGTCCGCCGAGAGTGCTCCTGGCCTACCCGGTGACCCCCCGCACCACGGGGTAGTAGCCGTCCGCATGACCTGTGACCTTCGGGTGGTAGCTTTCGCCCGTCGGGTTGGAGAGGCCGTTGATCCACTCCGTCGAGGAGCCGCCGCCGCCGTCGCAGACCGCGTGCCCCACGAACGACGGGATCACGTCGCGGAAGAGGAAGTTCGCCCCCGCCCGCGTCGCCGCCGCGCTGACCACGCTCTTCAGCATGTCGGCCGTCTGGTTGAGACGCGTCTCCTCGCTGGGGCTGAACCAGGTGAACGCGTTGCAGTCTTCGCCGTTGAAGAGACGGGGATAGTCGAGGACGACCACTTTCGCGCTCGGCGAGCGGGACTTGATCGTGTTGTTGACCAGGTCGAGCCGGCCCGGCAGAGTGTTCTGGATGTAGGACTGAGCGGTGTTGATTGCGCCTTCGCAGTTCGACGACCACGAGGGCTGCGCGCATTCGGTGATCACGCTCGAGAAACCGGCGTCGTTGCCGCCGATCGTGTAGGTGACCCAGTTGGTGTCAGAGGTCAGACTGGCCGCCTGGGTGTTGATCAGGTCGCTCGTCTTCGCCCCCGAACAGGTCGCGTTGACGAACGTCCATTCCGGGTGGGCGTTGTGCAGCAGGTACGGGTACGCGTAGACCGATCGCTGGCAGGTCGATTCGTAGAACGTGCGGGTTCCGGTTCCCGACGAATACGAGTCGCCGAGGGCGACGTACTTGGTCGCAAGCGCTGGGCTGGCGAGGGCGAGGCAGAATGCCGCCACACAGAGAACTGCTGAGATGCGCCTCCACTTCATGATGCTCCTCCTAGAGATCAGCGGGAGCCCCTGCCGCGGAGGCATATGCCGTCGCTCAACCCGGAGCTGGCTGGCTGTCCAAATAGACAACCTTTCTCGACCATAGCCGAAGGAGACCCGGATGCCAAACACCGAGAAGCCCACCTTCGACGGAGATGTCGCCCTCTCCTGGAGCGGCGGCAAGGACTCGGCGCTTGCCCTGTGGACCCTGCGCGAGCAGCTGGGCATCGAGCCCGTGACGCTGCTGACGACGCTGACCGAGGACTACGACCGGATCAGCATGCATGCCGTCCGCGGGGAGCTGCTGCGGGCCCAGGCCCGGGCGACCGGTGTTGAGCTGGTGGAGATCGGAATCCCGGCTGCCTGCGTCAACGCGACCTACGAAGAGCGGATGGCGCAGGCGTTCGAGCGGCCGCCCCTGGACCGGGTCGGCACCGTCGCCTTCGCCGACCTCTTCCTCGCCGACGTCCGTGCCTATCGCGAGGAGCGCCTGGCCGCCAGCGGCCGCACCGGCCTCTTCCCGCTCTGGGGCCGCGACACCGCCGCCCTCGCCCGCGAGTTCATCGCGGCCGGCTTCGAGGCGACGCTCGTCTGCGTCGATCCGTCCCAACTCGATCCCGCCTTCGTCGGCCGCCGCTTCGACGCAGCGCTGCTCGCCGACCTCCCGCCCACCGTCGACCCCTGCGGTGAGAACGGCGAGTTCCACACCTTCGTCCACGCCGGTCCGATCTTCGATGCGCCGATCGAGGTCGAACTAGGCGAGGTCGTGATGCGCGAGGGCTTCGCGTTTCAGGACCTACTGCCTAATGGCGGTGGTGCCCAGAGCGGTGCTTGTGGTGGTGCTTCTTCACCTTCTTGCAGACCCTCCGCCCGCTCTTCAATTTCTTCTTCCTGAAGCCTTTGCGGCACTTCAGGTGCTTCGCCGGAGGCGTTGCCGGCGTGGTCGTGGGCCCTCCCCCACCGGTGCCGACAGTCCCGCCCGGATCGCCCGGGGTTTCCGGAGGGACTTCGCCCGTCCCGTCCGTCCCGGACGGCGTGGCCGGCAGGTTCGCAAGCTCCTGGTAGTCGCGGCAGGGCTCGCCCCGCAGGCCCGGGCAGGGCGGCAGGCCGGTCGGCACGCTCACATCGGGAATCACAGGCAGCAGGAGGCTCGAAGGCGTCTCGCCGCCGTAGGCGATCGCGACCTGGGCGGTGCCCTCCGGTTCGGTCTCGTCGAACGCCCAGATCGGCTGGGTCCCGTTCGGCGCGGCGATCGTCACCCGGATCCGCGAGCCGGCGCGGTAGGCATGGCCCTCGTAGTAGAGCGGGATCGTCACCGGCACGAATTCGCCGGCAGGCATCGGTTCGACGTCGGCTTCGCGCAGGCTCAGCACCGGCTCGAGCGGGGTGCTCTTGGCGGCGTCGAGCTTGCGCTCGTTCGCGCGCACCCAACCGTTCTGGACGAAGGTCTCCTTGCCGTCGGGCCTGACCTCGCTGATCGTCGCCTGCAGGTCGACGTTCGGAGTCGAGGAGCGGACCCAGACTTCGACGGCGCCGGCGCCGATCACGGTCGTGTCGGCGGCAAGCGGGGCGGTCAGGTAGGACACCGCGCTCCCAGCCGGGTTCTGTTCCCAGTGATAATCGGGCGTCGCCGTCCAGAGACCGCCGTCGCCACTTCCGGTGTTGCCGCTGAAGTCGGTCTTCGGCAGCGCATTGGCGTTCCAGGTGAATTCGTCGGCCTCGGAGCCGGCCGGCGCGGCTTCGCTGAGGCCACCGCCCGGCGCCAGGTACCAGCGCTGGGCCTGCGTCTCGGGGACGGGGAATGCGTCGAAGGACTGCTCGAAGCCGGGGTAGGGGTACCCGGGCTGGTTCGGCTGCCCCGGCGGCGCGCCGGCGCCGCTGTCGAAGAGGATCCGGATCGGCTTCTGGGCTTCGAAGGCGGCCAGCGCCGTCTCATAGGTCGGCTGGGCCTGGATCGGGTCGGGCGGCAGCGTCACGCCGTCGATCCCCATCGCTTCTTTGAAGATCACCGGCGCCGCGGCCTGGATCGCCGCCGCTCCCGAGATCGGCGGCCGTTCGGCGACGTAGATCTGGAGGAAGTCGTACCAGCGGTTGAACGTCTCCGGGTCGAGCGAGTCGATGTGGGTGCCGTTGGTGAACGTGAACCATTTTCTGTCGGTGCCGGACGTGTGCTCGGCCAGCGTCGGGCAGTGGCCGCCGGTCTGCTCGTCGGTCCACTGGCAGGCCATGAAGGTCGGGACGTTGATCTTGTCGACGAAGGTGACGGGCGAGAGCGGGTCGGCGACCTCGGGTTTGTAGTGGCTGTTTTCTTCGACCTTTTTCAGCAGGTCGACCGCCTCTGGATGGAGCGCCTGGTTGGCTTTGCAGACTTCATCGCCCGCTTCGATCTGTTCCTGGGCCCAGTGCTGACCGGAGTCGGGGTCCGCCGCTTCGGCGTTCTGGGCCCGCTCTTTCGCCCATTCGAGGGCGAAGCCGGTGTTGAGGATGCCGCCGGGATAGAGCGTCGTCTGGGTGTTGTCGATCACCGACAGCGGCGAGATCGCCGCCAGGCTCGGCGGCTGGGTGGCAGCGGTGAAGAGCTGGGAGATGCCGCCATAGGAGATGCCCATCATCCCGACCTGCTTGTGGAGGACCCAGGGCTGGTTGGCGATCGTCTCGACGATGTCGTAGCCGTCGAGGTTCTGCAGCGGCTCGAAGAAGTCATAGGCGCCGCCCGAGCAACCGGTGCCGCGCATGTTGACGTCGACCACCGTGAAGCCCATCAGGTTGGCGATGATCGAGATCCCGTTTTCGGGACCGTCGGGGTTGGCGTAGCCGTAGCCGGAGTACTCGATCAGGGTCGGCGTCGGCCCGGTCGGGATCGGCGGCAACTCGGCCCCGGGCAGGGCGTGGGTGACGTCAGACGGCGGGTGGACGTCGATCGCCAGCTTCGTCCCGTCGCGGGTGGTCAGGTACTGGTAGCCGCTTTCTTTGATCGGCTGGTCGTAGATCCCTTCATCGGGCGGCGCCGACTGGGTCGTCAGGACCTGCAGCGGCGGCGATTCTTCTCCTCCCGAGGCGACGGTATAGCCGCTGCCCGGCGCGACGTTGCGGAACAGCGTGCCACCGAGGGGGTTCGCGGTCCTCGTTGCGACTTCGTGGCCTTCGCTGTCCAGGAGCGAGACCTGCGCGCCGGGCGTCAGCCCCGTCGCGTAGACCTGTTCGACGCTGCCGTGCGCGTCGAAAGAAGCAGCGGACGCGGCGGCGGGGGCCAACAGCAGCACGAGAAGCATGCAGCCGAACGTAAATCTGCCTCTACCCAAGATTATGTGCTTATAGCCACAGGGCCCGGTCCTGAAACCTCACCAAGCTCGGGCGGCCAGGCCTATTACAAAGTTCTTCTTGATCATTCGCTCCTGCAGCGGTAGTAATGGCTGTAACCGAGATCTCCGGGCGCACCGCCTGGAAAGAAGAGGAGAGACCATGAAACTTAAGATCCTGAGCCTCGCTGTGATTGCGGCCCTGGCTCTAACTCTGTCGGTCGCCGGCACTGCTTCGGGGGCGACATTCGCGATCACAGGGGTGACACAAAACAATGCGATCACAGTGACAAAAAGCCTCGCAACGGGCACTTCGATAGTGATCTCGGACACAAGCGGGTCCTTCGCCAACACATGCACCGCTTCCCACCTGCATGGCACCACCCAATCGCCCTACTCCAGCTCGTTCATCTTCATCCCGCTCACGACCGTCTCATTCAGTCAGTGCAGCGAAGAACCAGTCGTGGTCGACACGGCCGGCTCTCTATCGGTCGCAAACATCTCGGGCACGCGTAACGGCACAGTGCGATCGATCGGCATGAAACTCACAACGCCTTCGCCGTTCGGCTCTCTCACTTGCACCACCGCAGCTTCGCCCGGCACCGACATCGGCACCCTCACAGGGGTCTCCAGCGGCAACGCGAAACTCGATGTCAACGCAGTGCTGAACTGCGGGTTCTTTCTACCTTCGGCGAAGCTGACCGGTTCCTACATCACCACAAGCCCGCACGCGCTGAGCGTCCATCCATAGGCCGCGCCGAATGCCTTCGACCATACGTAGCCGCCCCCGAGCTCGGGGGCGGCTCGATTCGGAGTAGCGCCGCCCCGGGAACTAGCGGCGAAAACGCCGGCGGCGGTTCGCTTCCAGAAGCTCGCGGCGGTGCAGCGCATCCCCCATCAGCCAGAACATCGGCGGCCAGAGGCCGACGAAGAGCGCCCGCCGTTCGGCGTTGCCGCGTTCGTCCTCGCCGATCGTCTTCGCCCGGATCCAGAGCACGATGCAGAGGCCGATCGAGCCCATCGAGAGGAAGTAGAAGTGGATGCTGCGCGGGCGCAGCCGGCGCGGGAGGAACGCGAACATCGGCTCAGTGTGACGGATCGGGGTTGCGGCGTTCCCGGCCTCGGCCTCGGGGTAGGACTGGAGAGTGAGCACGACGATTCCTCTCCACCGGCGCTGGTCCACCGCCCTGCGCTGGCCGTACGGGGTCGCGCTCGCTTCCTGGCGCTACATGTGGAGCACGACGCCGGTCCACCGCTGGGTGATGACTGGCTCCTGGCGCGAAGACGCGCCGCCGCCGCTGCCGCCCGGCTTCGACCATCCCGAGCTCCAGGGCTGGGAGGACGGCGTCGGGCCGCTCCTCCACCGCATCTACCGCACGCGTTTCACCGCCTCGCCGATGAGCGCGCGGGAGCTGATCGCCGAGCTGCGCGAGGACATGGACAAGGTCGCGCCGACCGAGTTCGCCACCTTCCAAAAGGCCGAGGGCGAGGGGCCGATGCGCGAGGGCGATGAGTTCGTGGTGCGGATGCCGGGACCGTGGGACGGGCCGGTCGCCGTCGCCGCGCTCGACGAGAGCTCGATCCGGCTGGCGACGCTGGAGGGACACCTCGAGGCCGGCCAGATCGAATACCGGGCGCGAGAGGACCACCGCGGCGTCGTCTTCGAAATCGAGTCCTGGGCGCGCAGCGGTGACCGGCTCAGCGACCTCCTCTATACCCACGTGCAGATCTCCCGCGAGGTCCAGCTGCACATGTGGGCCTCGGTCCTGCGCAACGTCGTCGACCTCGCGGGCGGCAAGATGGACGGCGGCATCGTCATCACCACCCGCCGCGTCGACCCGGAGGCGATCCCCCGGTCAGGCGAGGAGGACAGCGGCCCCGGTCGCAAGGACGAGCGCGCGCTCGCCGACCTCGCCGGCCGGCCGGTGAACCACGACCCCGGCGTCCTCGAGCAAACCGTCGACCCCTCTCGCTGGCGGCTCGACGAAACGATCGAAGCGCTGCCCCATGAGAAGCCCGGCGCCCCCGAGCCCGGCGGCAGTTGGGAGGTGGCGAAACGGATGATGGATGGCTACCAGCTCGCCGACCCCCGCATCGTCGAGGGCGTCTTCGACCCCGCCTCCCCCCTCTCGGGCCGCGACATGCTGCTGAAGATCCGCTACGGCCCGCTCCGCTTCAAGGTCGGCGTCCGGGTCGGCGACGCCCGCGAGGAGACCGTCGAGGCAGACGGTCGTCCCCTGCTCCGCTACGGCTGGTCCTACCGCACCCTCCAGGGCCACTTCGAGGAAGGCGAGATGCGCTACGAGCTGCGCAAGTGGCTCGACAGTGGCGACGTCGAGTTCCGCGTCCACGGCGCCTCCCGCGCCGCCCGCAGCGGCCCCCTCATCCCCCGCCTCGGCTTCCGCCTCGTCGGCCGCCCCCAGCAGCTCCGCTTCTACCGCCAGGTCTGCCGCCGCGCCAAGCGCCTGACCGAGGCGCAACTGGAGACGGAACGCGCGATGAGCTCGCGCCGCAAGGCCAACCACTCGAGCTGAGCTTAGGCTCCGTCGACGAGCTCGACCACCGCAGGACCAGGAGCACCCTCGAGCTTGATCAAGTGCCGTCCCGGCTTCAGGTAGCTGCCCATCGAACCTGCCAGGCGAACAGCTTCATCTGGCCGGATCGAGCCGCTGAAGCCGGCGAAGTCGAAGTCGATGGTGCGCGCCTTCGCCCCATGGTCCCCCGTCCGGTTCACGAGCTCCAGCGTCGAGGCCGCGGCCGCCTTGCTGCACCGCGGCACGGGAACGTCAGGCGCAAATTCGATCCTCACCCTTCCGGAGCTGGAAGCGCATGCCCCGGCCGCGCTCGGGTCTCTGACGGCAGGCTCAACCCCCCGCACCGAAGACTCTCGCTGCACCACTCGAGTGCGATTCACTGACTGCAAATCGCCTTGCTCCCCCGCCCGACCAGAAGCGCTGCTTGACGAAGAGCCACACGCGCTCAGCAAGCCGACGCTCAACAGAAGAGCACACCCCTGGATCGACGTTCGCGCAATTCCGGCCACTTCTCCTCAGATACTCTCACGTACCGTAGATTCGTCACTGATACTGACCCGGCGCCCGGTCACACATCGACGAAAACAGGCAGGATGTGGGCATGCCCCAGCCACGTCGCGCCGGAAAACCGAAAGAACGCCAGGACTACGGCTGGGTGATCTCCTTCGGCTGCAAAACGACCGGGACCCTGCGCCGCCTCAAAGTCGACACCGACCCCTCCACCGACACCAGCCCGGTCGAGATCCCCTGCCCCTGCGGCGAAACCCACCGCGTCACCGTCTCCCCCTACCGGCGCCGGCGGGCAGCCGACGAGCCCTTCGACATCGAGGTCAAATCGCTCGACGAGCTGCGCTAGCGCGCGGCTTCCGTCGGGGCTTCCTGCAGCCAGACAAGGGAGCTCGTTCCCAGGTCAGGACCGTCGAGCAGACCCTCTGCAGCCCGGGCCAGTCGCGTGAATTCCCAACTGGGAAAGCGCGTGGGATGGATGAGCACCAAGCCGTGATGCTCACGGCCCGCCTGAGCGAATTCACGAGTTACCGGTTCGAAGTCAGCCCGGTTGTAGGTGAGGAGAGCCCGGCCTTGCTCTTGGGCCACCTCGAAAAGGTCGGGGTCGCTCAAGCCGCGCAGGCTCGGATCCTCGGCGGCAGCGATGACGTCGCGGCCGCGCTCGCGAAGCCGAACGGCGACCTTTCCGCTGATCTGCTCGTCGAGGAGCAGCTTCACCCGAGCGCGGCCTGTTCGCGCTGCCAGGCCGCTTCGGCTTCATCGGCGTCCTCGGCGTTCAGAGCGATACGGCGATCGATCTCGTCGGTGAAGACGGCGTAGTAGCGGACCGCGGCGCGGACTTGCGGGTCGGTGAGGTTCAGCAACTCGGCCGTGGCCGGGATCGCCTTCTGCCCGCGGGCCTCCCCGCCCTTCAGCGTCGCCATCACCTCCCACACGTCAGGTCCGCCGGGAAGCGCGGCGCGCCGGCCGGTCGGCCCGTCACGGAAGATGACGCCGGGGTGTTCGTCCATTCGGGTTCCCTCGTCGACATAACGCTCGGCAAGCCGCGACTTGTTGGTGCCGGCGAGGTCACTGCGATGCTTCAAGCGGTCGAGCACGTCGCTGTTCCAACGGGCGGAAAAAGTGCGCGTATCCCGAGCTGCCATTTGTAATACAACGTACTACAGGATTAGAGGAAGCGGAGATTGATGCCCCCTCCGGAATTCGACCTCAGCGCCGAGCAGGCGCGGCGGTTTGCCCTGGCCGCCCAGGGGTTCGGTCGCCCGCGGCCGAGTGGGCGGGTCGACGCCAGGCACCTGCGGCGGGCGATCGACGACGTCGGCCTCCTCCAGCTCGACTCGGTCAACGTCTTCCTCCGCTCCCACTACATGCCGCTCTTCTCCCGCCTCGGCCCTTACCCGCAGCAGGCCCTGGACCAGCTCGCCTGGCACGAGGACGGGAGCGGGAACAGCCGCCGGGCGCGGCGGCGGGACCTGTTCGAGTACTGGGGGCACGAAGCCTCGCTGCTGCCGGTCGAGCTGCAGCCGCTGCTGCGCTGGCGGATGGCGCGGGCCGATTCGCTGGCGTGGAAAGGCGTAGCGCGGATCGCGCGGGAGCAACCGCAGCTGCTCGAGTTCGTGCTCAACGAGGTACGGGAGCGCGGCCCGCTCCGCGCCTCCGACCTGGCCGCCGAAGGACGCCGGCGAACGCCGGGAGAGATGTGGAGCTGGAGCGAAGAGAAGACCGCGCTCGAGTACCTGTTCTTCTCCGGCCAGCTGTGCGCGGCGCGCCGGGTCAACTTCGAGCGCCTCTACGACCTCCCCGAGCGGGTGCTACCCAAGCAAGTCCTCGCGGCCCCGACCCCCACGCAGGAGGAGGCGCAGCGCCAACTGCTCCTGATCGCCGCCAAACGACTTGGAGTGGCGACCGAGCCCGACCTAGGCGACTATTTCCGCCTCCCCCGCAAGGAGTCAAAAGCCCGCGTCGCCGAGCTCGCCGAGGACGGCGCCTTGATCCCAGTCCGGGCAGAGGGCTGGCGCCAACCCGCCTACCTCTCGACCGACCGCCCCACCGGCCTGCGCCGAGCCGCCTCGTCCCGCGCCCTCCTGACCCCCTTTGACTCCCTCGTCTGGGCCCGCGAGCGCACCGAGCGCCTCTTCGACTTCCGCTACCGCATCGAGATCTACGTCCCAGCCCCGAAACGCACCTACGGCTACTACGTCCTCCCCTTCCTCCTCGACGACCGCCTGGTCGCGAGGGTCGATCTCAAAAGCGACCGCCAAGCCGGCGTCCTGAGGGTCCGCGGCGCCTTCGCCGAGCCCCAGGCCGACCGCGGCCACGTCGCAACCGAGCTGGCCAGGGAACTGCGGCAGCTCAGCGAGTGGCTCGGCCTCGGCAGCGTCTCCGTCGCGCGCAAAGGGGACCTCGCCACGCCGCTGCGCCAAGCGCTCGCCGCGTAGGCCCGCCGCCGCTCAGCCGCTCAGCCGGTCAGCCGGTCGAGAACGTAGCCAAGCACATTGCGCCGGCGCGCGCGCGGTATCCCCTTCGCGTAGGTTCCTTCGACAGCGGCGCGGAAGGCCTCGACGGCGAGCGGCAGCTCCTCCTCGGCGACCCCCTCGGCGCGGAGGGCGTTGGAGAGCATGCGCGCGAGCAGCTCTTCCAGCTCCGCGAGGAACTCGGCGACGACCGCGGTGCGCTGGGCGCGCTCGCGCAGCGCCGGCCGCAGCCGCGAGAGCGGTGCGAGCTGGTCGGTGAACCAGAGGATCCGCTGGCGGTGGCTGACGTCCCCGCGCGGCTTGCGGGCGGCTAGCTGCTCGAGCATCCGCCGCAGAACCGCGACGAAGAGGTGGTCCTTCGAGGGGAAGTACCAGTAGATCGCGTTCTGCGCCAGCCCCAGCTCCCGCGCCAGCGCCGCGACCGACAAGCCGTCGTAGCCGTCCTCGCGCAGACGCTTCTCAGCCAGCTCGACGATCTCCCCCACCTTCGCCTCGCGGTCGCGGTCCGTGCGGGTCTTCGCCATACCTCTTGATACCATCCCAACAGGTTGTTGAGAGGCTCTCAAGAAGGAGGAACATGGATTCGTTCACGATCACGGGCAAGCGGGTGCTGCTGACCGGAGCTTCGAGCGGGATCGGCCGCGAGCTGGCAAAGCAGCTAGCGGCGAGAGGCGCGCGGCTGGCAGTAGCGGCCCGCCGGCGGCCGCAGCTGGAATCCCTCGCTGAGGAGATCGCCGCCAGCGGGCAGCCGGCGCCGGCGGTGATCGAGGCCGACCTCTCGAGGCCAGGCGCCGCCGCAGAGCTCGCTCGCGCCTCCCTGGCCGCCCTCGACCAGGTCGACGTGCTGGTCAACAACGCCGGCGGTGGCGTCGGCGGGCGCATCGCCGCGGTCGGCGACCGCGAGGAGGCCCGCGAGGCCTTCGAGGTCAACTACTGGAGCCCGCTGGCGCTGGTCCAGGCGCTGGAGCCGCCGATGCGCGAGCGCGGCAGCGGCGCGATCGTCAACGTCACCTCGATGGGTCAGATAACCACCTGGCCCGGCTTCGGCGCCTACGCCGCGACCAAGGCCGCCCTCTCCGTCGCCACCGAGACCCTGGCGATGGAGATGTCCGGCACCGGCGTGCACGTGATGGAGGTGCTGCCCGGCCCCGTCGACACCGCCGTCCAGGGAGAGACCCGCCTCGCGCCCGGCATCGATCGCATGCTCGGCCGCATGCCCCTCGGCGATGCCCCCACGATGGCGAGCAGGATCGTCACCGGCCTCGAGCGCGGCAAGCGCCGCGTCATCTACCCCCGCCTCGCCACGATCGCCTACCTCCTCCCCGCCCTCGCCCGCCGCGACCTCCGCCGCCGAGCCGCCCAGGCCGCGCGCGAGGTCGAGGGCTGGGACGCCCTCGAGGGCCTCGTCGTCCGCACCGGCTCCCAGGGAGACGAGATCAACCGCTACGCGCGGGAGCAGTGGGAGGCCGAGCGAGGCCGCGGCTGAGGAAAGCGGCAGGCCTGCGGCCGCCAGTCCCTATCGTCCGGGGCATGGAGCTGACCAAACCCCTCGTCGCACCCGAGCCGCCGACGGCCGAGGAGCTGGACAAGGAGCGCCAGCGGTCGCGGCTCAAGAAGCTCGGCGGGTTCCTGCTCCCGCTCGCCGTCCTCGCGAGCAAGGCCAAGTTCCTCTTCCTGGCCCTGATCAAGGTTAAGGCCGTGGCGACCCTCGGGACGATGTTCATCTCGATCGCCGCCTACACCCTCGCCTTCGGCTGGCCCTTCGCCGTCGGCCTGGTCCTGCTGCTCTTCGTCCACGAGATGGGACACGTCATCCAGCTGCGCCGCGAGGGAGTCGAGGCCTCGGCCCCGATCTTCATCCCCTTCCTCGGCGCGATGATCGCGGCCAAGTCCCTCGGCGACGACGCCGCAGCCGAGGCTCGCGTCGGCCTGGCCGGCCCGATCCTCGGCACCATCGGCACCCTGATCCCCCTCGCCATCTACCTGGCGACCGGCAGCGACCTCTGGCGCGCCCTCGCCTACCTCGGCTTCTTCATCAACCTGATCAACCTGCTGCCCGTCCTCCCCCTCGACGGCGGACGAGCCATGGCCGTCCTCGGTCCCAAGGTCTGGATCGCCGGCATCCTCATAGCCGTCGCCGCCACCGTCATCTTCCTCGGCCCCTTCATGCTCCTATTCGTCCTCCTCCTAGGCGGCCCCGAGCTCTACCACCGCTTCAAGAACCGCGACTCAGAAGAAAGCCGCGCCTTCCACTCGGTTCCGACGGGAACCAAGCTCGCCGTCGCCGCCATCTACCTGACCCTCGCCGCCCTGCTCATCGTCGGCGCCGCTGAGACCTACGTTCCGCGGGCGCTCTAGCGCCTTCGAACCGGTGACCGCCGGAACCACAATTAGGCGACCGCTGGTTCAAGAAAGCCTGGAAACCGCATCAACAAGCGGTTTTACACGCCTCCCTCTAGATATAGAAAAGAACTGCGATATGCGGGGATATTCGGCGATTGTCGGCTGTACTGGCAGAAATGCAGATTTCTGCCTGCTCGGGCCTACCCTCGGTTTAAGCGCCCAGCGGTCCACCGGAGAACCCTCACGGCGACCCGGAACCAAGCGCAGCTAACAACAGGGGAGGGGGCACCGGCAGAGGTAGAGGCGCCGACTGCGTCAGACGCGCTCCGGCCTGTCTAGGGGACATCCTCAAGACGGCTTAAGGTGGCGGTCGTGGCAGCTAATCCGAGGGCGGTGATCGACAGGCTTTGGGACCGGCTCTGGGCGGGCGGGATCGCCAACCCTCTGACGGCGATCGAGCAGATCTCCTACTTCATATTCTTGCGCAGGCTGAACCAACTCGCCAAGGAGGAACCGAACGGAGACATCGGTGTGCTTTTCGCGCGCTTCCCGGAACTGCGCTGGGAAACGCTGCTCCAGATGTCCGACCCGGAGCGGCTGAAGGTACTGGAGCGGAGGTTGATCACGCTCCTCACCGAGGCGGCGGAGGGGGATGACTTTCGCCGAGCGATGAAGGACGCAGCGTTCATGATCCAGAAGCCGAGCCTCGCTCGCGACTGCATGGTGGCGGTCGACGAACTCGAACTAGGGCAACACGATCTCGATTTCCAAGGAGACGTCTACGAGGACCTGCTACGGCAGCTCCAGCTCTCAGGGCGGAACGGGCAGTTCCGGACGCCCCGCCACATCATCCGCGCGATCGTCGATCTGCTCGACATAGACGCCGACAAGGTCATCTGCGACCCGGCAGCCGGAACCGCCGGCTTTCTCGTCGCCGCCCACAGAAAGTTGAAGAAACAGGAAGAAAGCCCTCGTGACGATCATTTCGTCGCTTACGACTTCGACGCCACCATGGTCCGACTCGGTCAGATGAACATGCTGCTGCACGGCATCCAGCGACCGCGGATGAAGTACATGGATGCCCTCTCCTCCAGCTTCGAATGGCCCACTGTCGACGTGGTGCTGGCGAACCCGCCCTTCACCGGGAGCCTCGATCGGGACGATGTCCATGCCCGGTTGCAGCTCAACACCAATCGGACCGAGCTTCTCTTTCTCGAGCTGTGCCGGCGGATGCTGCGACCAGACGGCCAAGCCGCGGTGATCGTCCCCGAGGGCGTCCTCTTCGGCACCTCGCGAGCGCACCGGGAGGTCCGCGAGCGCTGGCTCGATCAAGGCGTCCAGGCAATCATCTCGCTTCCCGCGGGCGTCTTCCGCCCCTACGCAAACGTCAAGACCGCGATCATCCTAGGCGCCGGCTCCGGGGGAACCGAGCAAGTCTGGTTCTGCCCCGTGGAGTCCGACGGGTTCACGCTTGACGACCGCCGCGAGGCGCTTCCGGGGAGAAGCGATCTCGACCACATGGCCGAAGCCGTGACCAAAAAGCTGGCAGGACGACAGCCGCGCAAAAAAGCGGCCAAGGAGCTGGTGAACCGGATGTGGTCGGTCTCGATCGAGGAGATCGAAAAAAACGACTGGAGCCTGGCGCCGTCGATCTACCGGCCCCCCGAGGAGAGCGACGTCTCCCTGCAGGACCCCCTGGCGCTACTCGACCAGCTCGAGGGGCTGGAGGAGCAGCTGCGGGCGGAGCTGGCCGGCGCTCGATCGATCCTGCGCGGCAAATGATTCCCCTCGGCGAACTCGTCGAGATCAACCCCCCAGCAACCGGCCCCCGGCCCGAGGGGCCGCTCAGCGTGATTGCCCTCCCCGATATCGATTTGCTCAGCGGGACCGCTCACCCAAGAACCGTCGCCAGCCTCGAAGAGGCCGGCTCCGCCCGGCGGCAGGCGCAGCCGGGAGACGTCGTCTTTGCGCGAATCTCACCGTCAATGGAGAACGGGAAAGTCGCGATCGTGCCGGAGGTGGAGACGAACGACATTGTCGTCTCCGGGGAGCTTTTGGTGCTGCGCCCGCGACCGGGAATCGACCCGGGCCTGATCTGGGCATTCCTCAGACAAACCCCGATCCGGGAAGAACTGAAAACGTTCATGACCGGCAGCTCGGGACACCAGCGACTCAACGCCGACGTCCTGTTTCGGGTCCAGGTCCCCGAGCTTCCCCCCGAGACCTGGGAACGCGCACGCGCGATTCTTGATCATTTCGACGCTGCGGCCCGGCTCAGCCTGCAGATGCAGGAGCTCGCCGAGCGCCTTCCCGGGGCCGCCGCCGAATTACTCAGCCAGAAGCGGCCCCGCGATCGGCTGGGGGAACTGGATGTGGATTTTCACTACGGGACCAGCGAGCGATCCGCGCCCGAAGGCATGACCCCGGTCCTCCGCATCCCCAACGTCGTCACTGGCAGGATCGCCGATGACGACCTCCGCTTCGTCAACCTCAAATCGGATCGACGGATCGACTTCCTCCAGCCGCAGGACCTCCTCATGATCAGAACCAACGGCAACATCGAGCGGCTAGGCAGCGTCGCCGTCTACGAAGCCCATCCAGACCCGGCGACCTATGCCTCCTACCTGATCCGCATTCGCAGCCGCGAGGCCGACCCCGACTTCCTCTGGGCCTGGCTGCAATCGGCCGAGGCGAGGAGCAGGTTGATCGGGCAGACCAGGACCACCGCCGGCCAGTACAACATCAGCGTCGCGATGCTCCGGAACCTGCCGGTGCCCAACCTCGACGGAGATTCCCAAATGGCGATCGCGGCCGTCGCCCGCCACGCTCGCAGACTCGCTGCCACCTCCGTCGAGCAGCGGCGGCTGCTCGAGATCTCGGTGGCCAATCATCTCGCATCCGTCTTCCAAGGCGGGATCTTGAGCCGCGAAAAAGCGAGGGCGGCAGAGGCCACGGCAACCGCGAAGGCCGCCCCGGTGGACTTCCTTCCCCGCGTGTTCGAAGCGGCATCGGCTCGTCAGAAGCGCTTATGGCAAGAGGTCCAGCACAGAGACGACGCCTTCGGGCTCGCTGGCCTCGGGTCCGAAAGCGAGTTCGCCTCCCTCCAGCACACCCTGGCGGTACTCGAACAGCTCGGGGTCCTGATCCGGGACGAATCCGAGGAGACCTTCCGCTGGAGGCGGCCCCTGCTCGACCTAGAGCTCGACGTGGAGCTTGAGGAGTAGATGCGGCTCATACGTCTGCGCATCGCGGATTTCCACCCCGGGCAGGAGCTGCTCCTACAGTTCGGCGAGCCGTCGAAGGACCAGATGAACCTCGCCTTCCTGGTCGGCCCCAACGGATCGGGCAAGTCGCGGGTGCTGGAGGCGCTGGGGCGGATCTCCAGCCACCTCGATGCCGGCCTGCCGGTCGGCCTCGACTTCGACCTGGAATACGAGCTCGGCCTTCGCCGGATCCTCGTCACGACCCGCCTCCCCGAGCTCGCAGACAATCCAAAGCAGGCGCCACCGCCGCTGGAGCGGATCAACGCCTGGGTCTTGGTCGACGACGAGAACACCGGCGCCTGGCGCTCCGCGCACGTCAGCACCGAGTGGGGGGCCAGCTCACTCGGCCGCCTTCTTCCCAGCCACGTAATCGGCCTCTCCAACGGCCCCGCCAGCCGCCTCGACTGGGCCCTGCGGGGAGCCGTCGCCGACTCGCTGGCGCAGCGCCAAGAGTCCGAGGCCGAGCAACCCGCGGCAGGGATCTCTCCCGCCGAGTGGGAGTCCTACACGAAAGCCGAGAGGCTCCAGGCCGCACGAGAACGGCGCCTCGCGGGGTCGTGGTCCCGTTGCGTCGCGCTCTCCGGAGAGGAGCTAGCGCTGGCCGTTTTGACGATCCTCTGCCACCCCTCGGACCTCGGCGCCGGGACCAAGATCCGCGATGAGTTGCTCAAGCGAGTCGGCCTCAACGCCAAGAGCAGCCTCCTCGCCTTTACCTTCGAAGTCTCGGCCCAGAAGCGCGCCGAACTGCTCCCGGATTCGCGGGACAAATTCGACGAATTGCTCTCGCAGTCCGTCCGCCGAGTTGCGCTGGCCGCGCAGACCGACCCCGAATCGGAAGAAGAAGCCGAGCGGGACGAGCGAATCGTCTTCGAGATCACGCCCGAGCTGCGGAGCTGGGTGAGCGGCTCCGCCGATACCCCGTTTATCTGGTTCCGCCAGCTTCTGCGCTGGCTGAAGGCCGGGGCGCTGCGATCGGTGCGGATGGTGCTGCGCAAGAAGGGGAGCAGAGATCTGTTGCTTGACAGCGACTTCTCCGACGGCGAGTTCCTGCTGGTGGGTCGCTATGGCCTGCTGCTGCTCCTCCGCGAACACGAGAACTGCCTCGTCCTCTTCGACGAGCCGGAGACCCACTTCAACGACCAGTGGAAAGTGAATCTCGTCTACGACCTCGCTCGGATTTTCGACTCCACCCCGGCCCAGGTCGTGATCGCCACCCATTCCGACATCACCCTCAGCGATGCCGATCGGGAGGCGGTCAGCATCCTCGACCCCGCTCGGCGAGGCGATGGTCCGGTGATGAGGGGAAGGAGGCCGCCGCTTTCGCCGCTGGGGGCCGAACGCAGCGGAATCAGCGCCGCCGTTTTCGGGATCGACCCGGCGATGGGGAAAAAGGCGATGGAGGAAATCGACGAGGCGATCACGAGCAAGGACCGCGTCGCCATCCTGGAAACCCTCGAACGCGTCGGCCCTGGCTACCAGCAGTTTCGACTGCACCAGGCACTGCGGGAAGCACGGGGCGATGCTGGTTGAGCTGAAAGTCCCCTCCCTGTCCGCAGAGCTGGTTCGCGCCAACCAGTCGATTGTCGCCCTGTTGGAAGTAATCGCCGAAGCCAGCGACGAAGACGTAAAACCGATCTTGAAAACCTGGACCCACCCCAAACACCCGACGAAGAAATCGATAAAAGGGGTGCTGCGCCTCTCACCCGAGCAACGATGCGACCTCCTGGCCGCGGTTCGCCACGACATCGGCTTCGAGGCATACCGCACCGGTGGCAGCTTCGAGTTCCAGTTCCAGAGCCTCGAACCAGAGGTTCGCAAGGCCGGGAAAAAGCTGCTCTGCTCGATGTACGACCAGGTCTTCCGCAGCGAAGGCTTCAAACTCGACGATTCTTCGCTTGTCAACAGGAGGAGCTGGGAGCAGGCGGTCAGGGACGCTAACGGCGAGCTCGAACTTTGCCCTGCCTGCCTGATGTCGATCTGGGAGGAACCGGTTGATGACCGCTCGATGGCGGATCTTGACCACTTCCTGCCGAAAGCGATCTATCCGCAGCTGGCGGTCCACGGGCTCAACCTGGTTCCACTCTGCAAGGACTGCAACAGCCCGGTGAAGGGACAGCAGGATCCCCTTACCCCCGGCAAAGGACGCCTGCCGAGTATCTGGTTCCCCTACGAAGCGGCGGGAATAGAGGAAGCCGACCTTGTCTTCCAGGTGACCAATGAGATCACGCGCACCGTGACGCTGAAGGGGAATCCCGGCTACGAAGACAAGGCGATCAACTTCGATCGGCTGTTCAAAGTGTCGACCAGGTGGAGTCGCAGGCTCAACGCAATCCACGCAGCCGTCCACCAGGACCTGAAAACCGACTTTCCCCCTGGTACCCCAAGAGATCCCGCCGCCATCCAGGCCAAGCTAAAGACGATGGCCGAGAACAAAAGGGCCTTGGTAATTCGCTCCCCCGAGAACTACCTCGGCTGGAAGTATTGCGAATGGCTCGCCCTTGATCAGGCCCACTTAGAAGACCTGATCGCGAGTTTGCCCTAAGCATGCCCTGACCGTAGCCAATGACGTCTTATGTCGGCGGAATCGGCACCCAACGCCGCATATCCCCGATTATCCGCCGCCCATCAGGCAGTTACTGCCTGATCAGGAGCGAAATTTAGGTCCCGGTTCAAACGCCCACTGCGACCCAAACCCGCCCATTTCCAGCGACTTCAAGAGGGGTGGCAGACGGGATTCGAACCCGCGACCGCCGGCACCACAAGCCGGAGCTCTACCAACTGAGCTACTGCCACCGCGCTGCTCTCAATCTACCGGGCTTGGGGCGGGTTCGGGGAGCCGGTTGGGGCGGGGTGTGGAGGTGCGATCGGCCCGGAGCGCGGGGCTCCGGGCCGATCCGCTGGTGGGCCTCGGCCGGGGAAGCCGCGGTCCATCCTCTGCCGGCCCGACAGACGGGGCGCGGGCAGCTTTTGGCGGGCGCTAGCGCTTTCCTTTGCAGGAGTTCGCCAGCTTCGGGCGCCGCGTCAGCTCCTTGCCGTTCTGGCCGCTCAGCTGGACCTTGGCCCGGTTGACGCCTAGACAAAGGTTGCGACTGTTGACGAGCAGGCCCTTTTTCCCGCCCTTCATGCTGAGCACGAACTTCGAGACCGGCGCGTCGGGCACCTGGGGGAACGTGGTGCGGATGCCGCCGCGTTCGGTGTCGATGCGGCCCGCCAGGTCGACGTCGAACTGGCCGTGGAGGGAAGCCACGAGGTCGGGCAGGGGGTGGTCGGAGGAGCGCAGGTAGACCGGGCCCTGCAGGGGCTCGTCGAGCAGGGCCGAGAAGGCCTTCGCGTAGCCGTAGACGGAAGCCGCCGGGCAGGCGTCGGCCGCGAACTGCACCCGGGTGCAGATGGTGCGGATGTGGGCCTGTTCGAGGAACTCCGAGTGCGGCAGCGTGACGCTTACGCGGCGGATGTTCGCTTCTCCCTCCCGCGCCCGCAGGACCGCCCGCAGCTGCGGGTAGTCGCCGCGCCGCGTCGGCCCCGTCAGCCGCAACGCCAGGCGCGGCTTGAACGGCAGGGAGCCGCATTCACCCACCTGGTAGGGGCTCGAGACCGGGGCCGTCGCGCCCTCGTAGCTGCCGATCAGCCCTTCCACCGCGAAGGGGCGGCAGTTGGTCGGGTTGAGGGTGAAGTCGGGACGGTCGAGGTTGACCCACACCTGCCGCAGCCCGAGCGGCACGCCGTAGATGATCGTCGGCAGCGGGTCGGTGACCGCCTCCGTCCGCAGCGTCACCGGATCGAGCCGGAGCGCGCTGCGCACGACCACGTTGCCAAGGTCATACGGCCCCGAGATCGCCGGCGTCACCACGGCCAGGCTCAGCGGCGCCCCCTTATAAGGACCGGCGAGGTAGACCCGGCTCGAGATGTAGAGCGGCGTCGGGCCGGGGCCCCCGGCGACCGTGGCGGTGCCGATCTGCGAGTTGGCGGGACAGCTCGGCGCCGCCCGCTCGCCGGCCGCCGTCCCCTCCAGCGGCGAGATCGCCGCCAGCGTCGACTCCGGGCAGTAGGACGCCCCGCGCAGCCGCGCCAGCTGGCCGGGCGGCAGGGAGATGTCGATCGTCTTCAGCGTCTGTTCGTCGTCGCCGCGATTGAGCCGGAAGACGAAGGGCGAGCTGGTCCCGGCCGCCGGGTTCCTGGCGCCGGCGTCGAGCTGCGGCTGGAAGGGATGGTCGCAGCGCTGGTCGATCGAGAACGAGCTGCTCGCCGCCACCGACTGCCCGCCCCAGGAGTCGATCTGCATCGTCATCGTCTTGCGCCCGCAGTCCATCGGGTTGGAGAGCACCGCCCGCGAGCCGCCGCCGAAGTGCAGGTGCATGTTCGAGAACGGCAGCTGCGGCGCGTTGTCGAAGGTCGAGACCACAAGGCCGGTCTCGGGATTGACCTCGACCTTGCCCGGCAGCTTCACCCGCGCGCCGAAGCCTTCGAAGACGAGGTAGATCGCGAACAGCGAGTCGAACGGGTTGGCGTGCGGGGTCGCCAGGTAGATCGTCCCGTTCATCGGCTTCGGCAGCAGCGGCGTGTCCAGGGTCGCGTCGCCGACCGCCGAGCTGGTCGGGCAGGCCGACTTCTCGGCGTTCCTCACCCCCACCTGCTCTTCCGTGCAGGCTTCGAGCCCGTCGGCGCCGCCCGGGGAGAGCGTCACTCCTTCCGGCAGCGTCGCCACGACCTTCTTCACCGGCGGCACCGCAACCCCGTCGGGGTTGCGGTTCAGCGGCACGGCGAGGTCGAACGAGTAGCCGCTCGGAGCGCCCGCGCGCTGGTTGTCGGCCTGCCAGCTGAAGGTCGGCGTGAAGTTGAGCTTCCCGCAGCCGGTCGGGCCGGGCGAGGTGAACTCCGCGGTCGCGTAGTTCCCCGGTTCCTGCCAGGAATCGACCCGCAGCACGCTGGTCAGACCGGCCTGGCTGCAGTCGCCCGGGTTCGAGATGAACGGCAGGCGCGGCCATTGGGTTTTCGCGCCTTCGCTGAAGCAGGATTCGTTGAAGCAGGTCCGCTTGCGCCATTGGTCGTGCGCCGGGTCCGAAGGAACACCCCAGAGCGTCACCGTGGCGCCGACGATCGCGCTCGGCTGCGGCAGTTCGCGGGTCACGATCGTGATCCCGTTGTCGCGGCCGGTGCGGATGTAGGCCCGGGTGTGGAGGAAGGAGATCAGCGGCGAGTAGCCGAATTCGCTGGGGACGTTGTCCTGGGAGCCCATGTTCCAGAGCGGCATCAGGATCGTCGTCACCGCTTCGCCGCCGGTCGCCGCCCGCAGTTCGACCGTGCCGACCTGGCTGCCGTCCGGGCAGTGGGAGGTGAGGGTTTCGTCGAATTCGGCGAACTGCGCCTCCGAGCAGACGGCCGCCGCGGAGGGATCGCCGACGAAGCCGGGCGGGAAGTCGATCTCGACGTCTTTGAGGTTCCCGTCCGGTTCAACGTTGCCGTTCGTTTCCTTGGTCGAGACGTCGAAGCTGAACCGCTGTTCGAACGGGTGGCCGCCGGCGCGGGTGTCGACGGTCCCGTCCTCGTTCAGGGTGACCCCTTCAAACGAGGAGATCCGGAAGTCGGCGCTCGCGGCGGCCGGGGCCATCAGGCCCACCGCCGCCAGGGCGCAGAGCAGGGTCGTCCAGCGCCTCATCGGCTGCCACCTTTCTGGTTGGGACCGGCTCCTCGTGCCTTGCGGTGGTGCCGGTGGTGCTTCTTCACGCACTTCTCCGTCCCGTGCCTGCGCACCCGCCGCAGGCCCTTGCGACAGCGCCGGGTCGGCTTGACGTTGCCGCCGCCCTGGAACGTGCTGCTGCCGAGGTTCGGCGCCGCCGGCGGGGTGCTGGCATTGCGGATGCATTCGCCCCCCGCGCAGGGAGGGATCGGCGGCGGCGGTTCGGCGTAGCCGCCGCCGATCCGCACGTCGTAGAGGTCGGTGAAGCCGTCGTCGTCCGTTTTCAGCAGCTTCTCTTTCGTCAGCAGGAAGACGTCCCTGCCGTCGGCGCTCATGTCGGCGAAGTTGCTCGCGTATTCGCTGCTGCCGGTCGAGAGCAGGCTGAGCCGCCCGTCCTCGTAGGCGTAGACGTCGGCTTTGCCGTTGGTGTCCCGGGCGACGAGCGGGTCGAGGGAGTCGAAGACGACGAGGCTGCCGTCGTCGCTGATGAAACGCTCGACGTAGTCGCTGGTCCAGATCGGGTTCGAGAGCGCGTAGAGGCTCGCTCCGCCTTCTGGCTGGGAGCCGTCGGCGTGGCAGGAGACGCAGGCGAGCTCCCCCTCGTCGGCCGAGTAGAGGTAGATCTCCGGATCGGGTTGCCCGCCGGAGGCGTCGGTGTTGTCGTAGCCGGTGGGCTGGGCGAGCGAGGTGAAGACGAGGTGGCGGCCGTCGGCGGTCACCTGCGAGGTGAGTTCCCTCAGGCCCCGGGTCCAGTCGCCCGTGTCACCCTCGTCGAGGGTCGCCAGGAACTTGGTCTCCCCGTTGTGCCACATGTAGAGGTTCGGCGCGCCGGCGACCGCGCCGGCGGCGAGATCGCCGCGGGCGACGAAGTAGGCGTAGGAGCCGTCGTCGGCGGCGCCGACCAGGCCGAGGACTTCGGCCTGCGGCGCCGGAGTCAGGTCGGTCAGCCCGCCGGTCTCGGCGTTGAAGGCGTAGAGGTTGTCACCGCTGCCCAGCTCGGCGTCTTCGGTCAGGGCGCGGCCGTCGGTGAAGAAGGCGACCCTGCCATCCGGGCCGGCCTGCCAGAAATGGGGCCTGCCGAACCCGGGGTCCGGCGTCGCCCGGTGCGAGGCAGAGACCAGGACCGTTTCCGTCCCGTTCTTCCGCAGGTAGAGCTCCTGGCTGGTGAAGTAGATCCGCGAGCCGTCGTCGGAGAAGGCGTGGAAGGAGCGGTCAAAGCTGTCGGTGATGGAACCGGTGGCCGGTTCGCCGTTCGGGAGGATCGAGACCAGCCGGATCTCGCCTTCGTCCCATTCATAGGCGGCGCCATGGATGCCATCCGAGGTCCACGGTTCGCTCGAGTTGAAGCCGACCTTGGAGAAGTCCGCGGTGCCACCGGCGATCTGGACGAAGGTGCGGTAGGTCGCCTCGTACTGAGGGACGGTCAGCAGGCGGTACTCGCCCGTGAGCGTGTCGCGGATGTACAGGTTCGCGATGTCCGGCTGGGCCTGCGGTAGCAGCGTCGGGTTCACCGTCGCCACCACCGTGTAGCGCAGGTCGGGCGAGAAGTAGTCGAAGTTGGGGACGGTCTCGGAGCCGGGGATCGGCGTCTGCGGCGGCGACAGCGGGGTCAGGTCCCAACCGCTCGCGCCGCGCCGGGACACGTAGATGTTCTGGATCGCGCCGGCGGCGGAGCCCGGCAGCGGCCCGTTGACGCTGTAGGTGACCGCGTCGCCTGCGGCGGCGCTGCGGGCGGCGAAGGGTTCCGGGAAGCCGACGTTGTAGTCCTTGTCGGCCGGCGAGACCTGCTCGTAGGCGCGGCAGTCCGGCAGCAGCACCGACTTTTCGGTCCGCACTTCGGCGTTCGGACAGGGCGCTTCGTCCGCGAGAGCGCCGCCGGTCCCGATCGAACACGCCGCCGCCACAGCCACCAGCGGCATCCACAGCCCCAGTCTCCTCAAAAGCTTCTCCTTCTCCTGCTGTCTCGAGCCCCTGGCGGAACTCGTCCCTGTGAGGGGGAAAGATAGACATGCCTGTCTACCGGAGTCAAGGAGGATTGGACAGGGTGTAGATCGAGGGTGTTCCCTTATTCCGCTTAGACAAGCAGAATTTATGGCATAAAGAATGAGAGATAGAAAATCGTTTATCCTCGTTTTCTAATGGTCGCAACCCCCTGGGGAGATTCGAGATCGCTCCGTGCCCGCCGCCTGCCGCCGGGGCCCGGCCGCAGCCCCGAGCGGGTGGCGGCGAACCAGCGGCAGCGAATCTTCGGAGCGATGGTCGCCTGCGCCGCCGAGGCCGGATTCGCCGAAACGCGCATTGCCGACGTCGCCGCCACCGCCGGCGTCTCGAGCAAGACCTTCTACCGCCACTTCCCCGACAAGGAGACCTGTCTCGTGGCGACGGTCGACGCCGCGCTGGAGAGGCTCGGCCTGACCTCCGAGGCTGTGGCGGCCCACCCCGCGGCGGCGCGTCTCTGCCTGCTCGAGGTCCCCGCCGCCGGGGCGAAAGGGCTGGAGCGGTTCGACCGGCTCCTGGTCGACCTCGAGGAGCGGGCGCGCGAGGCTTCCCCGGCTTCCCTGCCGGCCGGTGAGGCGCGGGAGGCGATGAGCCGCGCCTACGTCGGCGGCATCGTCGAAGTCGTCCGCAGCCGCCTTCGCGGTGGGCGCGAGGAGGAGATCCCCCGCCTGCTCGAGACCGTGCAGGCGCTGACCCCCTTCTACGAGCCCCCCACCCAGTCCCTGCGCGCGAGCGTCCGGCGGCCGGTGAGCTCGGAATCGCTCGACTCTTCCGACCGCGTCGAGCGGCTGCTGCGAGCGCTTGCCCTCGTCGTCGCCGAGCGGGGCTATGCGGAGGCCACCGTGGGAGACGTCGTCGCTCGAGCGGGAGTCTCCAACTCCGTCTTCTACGGCAGCTTCGCCAACAAGGAGGAGGCCGCGCTGGCGGCGGTCGAGAGCGGCTGCGCGCAGATCGCGGCCGCCGTGCTTCCCGTCTTCCGGCGGAGCGGCGACTGGCCTGACGGAGTCCCTGCGGCGCTGACGGCGTTCTTCAACTTCCTCGCCTTCCGCCCCGCCCTCGGGCACCTGGTGATGGTCGGTGCCAACGCCGTCGGCCCTCGCGCCCTCGAGCTGCGGGAGGCGGGCCTCCGTCCCCTGTTCGAGATCTTCAGCAGAGCGACGGTCCGGGCGCCGCACGCGCCGCCGGTGTGGTTCGAGGCGATCGCGGGGGCTGTCTACCACCTGGCCTACACGACGTTGAAAAGAGGGGAGGCGGCCGAGCTCCCCGCCCTTGCGCCGATCGCCGCCTACCTCGCCCTCGCCCCGTTTCTCGGCGCGGAGGTCGCCTCGGAGCTGGCGCACACCGGGCGGTCGGATCGCTCTCCGGGCTCCGAGGCGAACCCTGCCGCCCTCCTGTCAGTGGCCCAAAGGGTTCTCAGCGGATTCAGTCCGCGTCCGGTCGGCATCGCCGAGGTCGCCGCCCACCTCGACCTGCCCGAGGACGAGGTCCGCGCGCACGTCGAGGACTTCGTGGAGATGGGCATCGTCATCCCTGCCGGCCGCGGGTCCGACGGGGATCGAGACCAGGAGCTCTTCCAGACCCGAATGGGCCTGATGGGCTCAAAGGATTGGAACCATCTCCCACGTGGCGAGCGCGAAGCGGTGTCAGCGGAGATCCACGAGCTGATCGAGGGAGACGTCGCCATCTCGATGCAGAGCGGGATGTTCGACCGGCGGCTGGACCGCGCCCTGCTGCGGACGCCGTTGATCGTCGACGAGGAGGGCTGGGATGAACTCAGCCGTTTGCACGGAGAGATGATGGACGGGGTGCTCGAGGTGCAGGACAGGTCCGCCAGGCGCCTGGAGGAGAGCACCGGGCGCAGGCTCTCCGTGCGCAACGTCTCCTACCTCTTCGAGATGCCTGCCGAGGACTGATCAGGCGACGGAGGCGACTTCCCCGGCGCGGTCGCGATCCGCCTCGGCGCCGGCCACCCCGCGCGAGAACTCCATCTCGTCGTCGATCGGGCCCTTGCGCAGGAGGCGGATGTCCTGGGCGTAGTTCTGGTGCAGGCGCCAAGGGTGGGTCGTCGCCTGCTTGGGGAGCTGGTCGAGCGAGCGGAGGACGTAGCCGGATTTGAGGTCGATGAAGGGTTCGAGGTCGACCGAGGGGTCCGGCCCCCGCGGCGTCGCGACGCGGTAGCCGTGCGCGTCCATGTGCTTGAGCAGACGACAGATGTAGTCGGCGACGAGGTCGGTCTTCAGAGTGAAGGAGGCGTTGGTGTAGCCAAGCGCCAGGCACATGTTGGGGACGCCGCTGAACATCATCCCCTTGTATCCCACGGTCTCGGAGATCTGCTTCTCCTTGCCGTCGATGAGGATCTGCATCCCGCCGAGGACGAGCAGGTTGAGGCCGGTGGCGGTGACGACGACGTCGGCCTCGAGCTCCTCGCCCGACTGGAGGCGGATCCCTTTCTCGGTGAAGGTCTCGATCCGGTCGGTCACCACCGAGGCCTTGCCGCTCTTGATCGCCTGGAAGAGGTCGCCCTCGGGCACGACGCAGAGGCGCTCGTCCCAGGGGTTGTACCGCGGCTTGAAGTGGGTGTCGATGTCGTATCCCTCGGGCAGGTGATGCTCGAGCCCGCGCCGGACCACGCGTTTGATCAGCTGCGGCCAGCGGCGGGAGACCTTGTAGCTGCCGAGCATCAGGAAGACGTTCTTCCAGCGGGTCAGCGAGTAGGAGAGCTTCTCGGGCAGCAGGCGCCGCAGGACGCGGGCGACCGGGTCGGCCGCTGGGCGGGAGATGACGTAGGTCGGCGAGCGCTGCAGCATCGTCACCTGGGCGGCGCGCTCGGCCATCGCCGGCACCAGCGTCATCGCGGTCGCGCCGCTGCCGATCACGACCACGCGCTTGCCCGCGTAGTCGAGGTCCTCGGGCCAGTGCTGGGGGTGGACGATCTCCCCCTCGAAGCGATCCGTGCCCTCGAACTTCGGCGAGAAGCCCTCGTCGTAGCGGTAGTAGCCGGTGCAGCCGTAGAGCCAGTCGCAGGTCAGCTCGACCGGTTCGCCGTCGCGCTCGGCGCGCACGGTCCAGCGCGCCTCGGCGCTCGACCACTCGGCGGCGAGCACCTTGTGGCCGAAGCGGATCTTCTCCTCCACCCCGTACTCCTCGGCGGTCTCCTTGATGTAGTCGAGGATCGACTCGCCATCGGTGATCGACTTCTCCCCGCGCCAGGGCTTGAACGAGTAGCCGAGGGTGAACATGTCGGAGTCCGAGCGGATGCCGGGATAGCGGAAGAGGTCCCAGGTGCCGCCGACGGAGTCGCGCGCCTCGAGGACCGCGTAGCTCTTCTCCGGACAGTTCTGGTGAAGGTGGACGGCGGCGCCGATGCCGGAGAGGCCGGCGCCGACGATCAAGACGTTGACGTGCTCGCGCTCCGTGCTGATGTTGGGCATGGGGATCTCCTGGGGCGGGTGGCTCACAGGGAGAACTTTATCAACACTGTGTCGAGTAAGTCAACCACTTGTCGAATCTGTCGACGCGATGTATGGTTGAAGGGTGCCCGCCGTCGCAAAACCCAGTCCTGCCGCCAATGCCCGCGGCCGCCGCGCCACCCGCGCCAGCGGCGACGACCGCGAGCGAGCGATCCTCGAGACCGCCGAGCAGCTGCTGGAGGAACGGCCGCTGAGCGAGATCTCGGTCGACGATCTCGCCAAAGGCGCCGGCATCTCCCGCCCCACCTTCTACTTCTACTTCCCCTCCAAGGACGCGGTGGTGCTGACGATCATCGACCGCCTCGTCGCCGCCGCGGCCGGCAGCCGCGAGCAGGCGCTGAAGACGCTGGCCGCAGGGGACCCGCGCGCCGGCCTGCGCCAAGGCCTCGAGGATCTCTACTCCGCCTTCAGCTCCCGCCGCGCCGTCACCCTCGCCGCCGCCGAACTGCGGATGACCAACCCCGAAGCGCGCGCCCTCTGGGCCGAGGTGATGGAGGGCTGGGTCGCCGACGTCGCCCTGGTGATCGAGGCCGAGCGCGCCCGCGGCGCCGCCCCGCCCGGCGAGCCCGCCCGCGACCTCGCGATCGCCCTCGTGCAGATGAACGAGCGCGTCCAGTACGCGACCTTCGCCGACGAGTCCCCCTCGCTGGAGCAGGACCGCGTCCTCGACGTCCTCGTCGAGATCTGGCTGCGCGCGATCTACGGCACCGCCGAGCCCAATTAGCGAGGCTGGGCTACAGGTCGAGGGAGGGCTGCGCCGGGTAGTGGACGCGGTCGCCGTCCACCACCGCGTCGGGGGTGAAGGTGTGCTCCTGCTCGCGGCCGCCGGAGAGGATGTGGACCACCCGCCAGCCACGGGCGAGGAGCGTGTCGGCGATCAGCCGCCGGTGGCAGCGGCTGGGATGCGCCTCGGCGCACATGAACGCGGTGGGCCGCTCGCGCCCAAGGACTTCCAGCCGCTCCAGACCCGTGGCGAAAGCAGGCGTCGACATGTAATCGGCGTAGGCCCGGAAGGAGGAGTTGCGCCATGCCGAGTTGTCGGGAAGCGTCACACTCGTTCCCTCGACGTCCTTCCGTGAGCGCCTGCCCCCGAGCTCCTCGCGAAAGGACTCGTAGTCGATGCCTACGGAGCGCAACGAGTCGGCAAGTGCGTCGGCACCGAACTGCGGGTGGCGACGGGAGCCGGGGAACCGCCGCACATCGACAAGAGCCTTGACGCCGGCGCCCGTGAGGAGCGAGAGGAATTCCTCGATCGAGAGGGTCGAGTGACCGACGGTGTAGAGCTGCGGCCTTACCTCAGGCATACGTCCATGCGCGGCACCTACCCAGGTAGCTTGCGGCCATGCCAGAGCGACGAGGCCCTGCGGCAGCGGCACATCCGACTTTCGACACAGCGGGCTGTGCCCAAAATCGGATGCGGTGGCTTACCGGGGCAGGGTTCGTCGCGCTCTTGATCGGGGTGGTCGCTTTGACGGACCAGGCCTCGGCCGTCGGGCCCTACCCCGCCCTCTCCCCGTGCTCGGTCTTCCCGGACCCACCCGCCTCGCTCTCACCGCGCGCTCCGTCCCTACCAACCGAGGCCGCCTGGGACCAAGACATCTCGAAGGCGCCGCGGGACCCGCGCTCCTCCGCCTACATCGCCTACATCAACGCCCACGGTGGCGATCATCTGCACCCCGACTTCGGCTCACCCCGCGCCTACGGCTTCCCCTACTCGGTCGTCTCCGCCGGTCAACCCAAGCTGCCGATCCACTACACCGCCTACGGCGACGAGAGCGACGCGGGACCGTTCCCGATGCCGCCGCGAGCGCCGGTCGAGGGCGGCAGCGGCAGCGACGGCGACCGCCACGTGCTTGTCGTCGACCGCTCCGCCTGCATGCTCTACGAGCTCTACCGCGCCTTCTACGTCGCCGAGCCGCGCCCGCACTGGAACGCCGACTCGGGGACCGCGTGGGACCTGCGCTCGGCGGCGCGGCGTCCGGACGGTTGGACCTCGGCCGACGCCGCCGGGCTGCCGATCTTCCCCGGCCTCGTCCGCTACGACGAGGTCGCCGCCGGCCACCTCGACCACGCGATCCGCGTCACCTTCGAGAGCACCGGCGACGCCTGGGTCCACCCCGCATCCCACTGCGCCGGCGACACCTCGAACCCGGGCGCGCCGCCGATGGGCCTGCGCCTGCGGCTGAAGGCGGGCTACGGCCTCGGAGGCTTCAGCGGGCCGGCTAAGACGATCGCGGGGGCGATGAAGCGCTACGGCCTGATCGTCGCCGACAACGGCTCCAACTGGTTCTTCTCCGGCACCAGCGACCGCCGCTGGCGCGACGAGAACCTCAACCAGCTGAAGCGGATCCCCGCCAGCGCCTTCGAGGTCGTGAAGAGCGCCGCAAGCGTCCATTCATGCTGATTTCGCCGCACTCAGCGTGATTTGCCCTCATTGGATTGGGTACCTGACCTAATAGGGAACCACCCGAGGAGAGAGGAAAATGGCGGAGACGAAATCGAAAAAACAGTCGGCGTCGAAAAGCGCGGGCGCTTCGAGCAAATCGAAACCGAGCTCACGCTCGAAACCGAAATCGCAGTCGAAATCGAAAGCCAAACCCAAAGCTTCGAAATCGAAAGCCGCGAAACCGAAATCGACGAAATCCAAAACGGCAAAACCGAAATCGTCGAAAGCGAAAGCGACGAAAAAATCGAAATCGTCGAGCTCGAAATCGAAACCGAAAGCTAAATCCCCCAGCTCGAGCGGGTCGAGCAACGGATCGAGCGGAGGCTCCAGCCCGATCGAGGCCGTTCGCAACGCGGTCGGCGGGGTCGGCGACAAAGCCAAAAGCGCCGGCAAAAGCGCCGGGCAGGGCGTCGGCAAAGTAGCGAGCAAAGCGAAAGTGCCGCTCGTCGCCGGCGGGGCTGCGATCGCCGGAGCAGGCGGCGCGATGGCACTTGCCGCGTCCAAAGGTGGAAGCAAAAAAGGCATGAAGAGCCTCAAGGCCGCGATGCCGCGCAAACCGAAGGTCAAGATCAAGTCGAAGGACCTGATGAAGGCGGCCAAAGAGGTGGGGAAAGTCAGCGCGCAGGTAGGCGAGATCGCCAGCGGGATCGAGCGCGCCCAAGCGTCGTCGAACGGAAACGGAAAGCACCGTTCGCCGGTAGAGGTCGTTCTACAGGGACTTACCGCGAGGCGCTAACGCCAGGCTGGCCCTGAGGACATGGCTGCGACCGCGCGTCTGGGACGCGCGGTCGCACGCCTCACTCGTCCTCGTCCTCGATCGGGTGGACGATCCGCTGCACGACCGTCCAATCGACCTTGACGTCGCGGTAGGTGGCGCCGACCTCCGGGTTCTCCGGGATGTTCTCCCGCTCGACCGTCGCCTCGGTTTCGTGGTCGGGTTCACCGTAGTAGGTGACCTTGCGCTCGACAGAGAGCTTGCCGAAGGTCACCTCCTTCGCTTTCACCGAAGTGAAGAAGTCGAGGTCGGGGCGGCCCTTCACGCGGCCGCCGCCGCTTTCTCGACGTCGTGGACCGTGACCCGGCCTTCGGCACCGGTCCCCTCGACCTCGTCTACGTCGACTCCGGCCTCCTCGGCCTTGCGCATCGCCGCCTCGGTGGCGTTGTGCTTCTGTGCCCGCTTCTGGCGACGTTTCTCGCCGATCTCCATCGCCTTGTGAGCGGCGCCGAGGCCGATGTCTTTGACCTCGTCGCTGGCCGCGGCTTTGATCTCGGCGGCGACGATTTTGGCGATCTGTTTGGCGATCCCACCGCCGGCACCACCGCCGCCATTTCCGCCTCCGTTGCCTTCGCCACCACCACCACCGCCACCGCCCCCGGCGAGGGCACCGAGCGCGCCAGCGCCCTGGCCGACGCCGCCGACCGCCTGGCCGGCGCCTTCGCCTAGGCCGCCCACGGCCTGACCCGCTCCTTCACCGACGCCGCTAACTGCGTCCCCGGCGCCTTCACCGACCTCGCCAACCGCTTTGCCGGCACCGCCGCCGACGTCTTCGACCGCACCGCCTGCGCCTTTGCCCACATCTTTCACGGCCCCGCCGGCGCCCTCGCCGACGTCTTCGACCGCGCTGCCGGCGCCTTCGCCGATCTGGCCGACGGCTTTGTTCGCACCCTCGCCAACTTCGCCGACGGCTTTCCCGGCACCCTCGGTGACCGGCTGCAGCGCCTTGGCGATGTTCTGCAGGACCTCGGGGTTGCGGTCGAGCGTGGTTAGGACGCGATCGATGATCGCGGTGACGTGGTCAAGTCGCGCCCGCATCAGCGCCTGCGCTTCGACCCCTTTGATGTTGAGTTCGACCTTGCCCAGCTCCGCGTGGACGCCGACGCTCAGCTTCACCAGGTCAAGCACCTCCGCGTGCAGCGAGAGCCGCGCGACGAGGTTGTCGAGCTCGAAATGGAGTTCGTCGACTTTGACGACCGGGATGTCGACGACGACGTCGGGCTCGTCGGTGTCGCTGATTTCGCCCGGGTCGATGACCGTGTAGTCCTCGTACACCTGCTCCGGGCGGGTCCTGTCGCCGCCCTGATTACGGGCACTCGCGCCGCCGTTCGAGCTCTGTTCCTTTTTGTCCTGTTTGTCCTTCTTCTCGCGCGGGCTTTTGTTGCGCCCGCTGCCCGCAGTGCTCTGGTGGACGGACTGGCCGCTTTTGCTTGCGGAAGATCTCGATTTCCGTTTGCCTTTGCTTTTGGTCTGCTGAGCCACGTGATCCACCTCTCCTCGCCGTTGGCGTAGTTGCCCTTCCCAAATGCTCTTCCCAAAGGAAAAGTTTCCCTTTGTGGGGGATCGCAAACGCCGAACGGATCCCTATGCAGGCCCTGCGGGAGCGGCCGCCAAGGGTCGGAACGAAGCGAATTTCCCGCCTCCGTAGTCTTTGCAATGGCAATGGGAATGACGGCAGCACTGGCCACCGTCGCGATCGCCTTCGGCAACGTCGGCATCGGCGTCAGCGGCGGCCATCAGACGATCGAGACGATCAGCGACAGCCTGGCGCTGATCAGCGTGCGCCACCAGCTCGAAACCGCCCCCGCCAGGGTGAAGCCGGCGCCGGAAGCCACGGCGCCCGCCGTCCCCACCGCCGAGGAAATCGCCGCCGACCCCTCGAAGCTGCCGCCGGCCTCAGCCGGCAGCAACGGGACCACCGTCCCCCACCACTCGAACCTCAGCCGCGAGGAGATCTTCGCCCACCGCCGTGGTGGCGACCCCGACGCCGCGATCCTCCTGACCGGCGTCGCGCTTCCCCCGCCCACCGCTCCCGAAGCGGTGAAGGGAGCGATCAACGCCGCCAACACGATCGTCGGCCGACCCTACGTCTGGGGCGGCGGCCACGCCTCCTTCTACGACAACTCCTATGACTGCTCGGGAGCGGTCAGCTTCGCCCTCTTCGGCGGCGGCCTCATCCCCCGCCCCCTGACCTCGGGCGACCTCGAGCACTGGGGGGCGCCGGGCCCGGGCAAGTGGATCACCGTCTACGCCAACGCCGGCCACACCTTCGCCGAGATCGCCGGCCTGCGCTGGGACACCGTCGGCGATGAGCAGGGAACCGGCCCGCGCTGGCATCTCGCCTCGACTTCGACGGCGGGCTTCGTCGCCCGGCATCCGCCCGGCCTGTAACGAAAGGGCCGGCCCCCCAGGCGGAGGCCGGCCCACTTGGGTGGCTAGGCGCCCTTCGCGATTGAGTCGAGAGGCACCATGCGCTCGGTGTGGAGATTCATACGTCTTCACCTCCTCCCCGGCTATCTACTTGACGATCAGACCGACCGTGCAATGGTGTGGACGGTTCCACCAATTGAATCCGACGCAGGAAAAGAATCCGGATTTTTGAACAACTTGTCCAATAGAGCAGTTACGATCAAGGGACCGGCACTAATCAGCTACGGATTAAGGGAAAAGCGATGTCAACCAAGATCGAGCGTCAAAAGACGACGCAAAACCGCATCAAAGCGATGAACCACCCGCTCCGGGCGGCTCTTCTTCGAATCCTCGTCGAACGCACCTCCAGCCCCGCTGAAATGGCTCGCGAGCTGGATGAGGATCTCTCGAACGTCAGCTACCACACCAAACAACTTGTCGAGTTCGAGTGCGCCGAGCTCGTGAGCACCCGACCAGTTCGTGGCGCCCTCGAGCACTTCTACCGCGCAACCGAACGGCATCTCGTAGATACCGAGGAATGGGTTGAGCTCGATCCGATGATGGCCGAGAACCTCCTCTCCGAAATCGTGCAGAAGATCCTCGACGACTTCGTCGCAGCTGCACGCGCCCGTACCATCGGCGAGAACGCTGAGTTTCATCTCACCCGCACCCCGTTGGTGGTCGATCAGACGGGACTGGAAGAAGCCCTCGAGGCACACGAAAAGGCGCGTCTGGAGATCATGGAGATCGCATCCCGCAGCGCCGAACGCATGGTCGAGTCCGGCGAGGAGGGCATTAACGTCTCCTCATCGCAGGCCTGCTTCAAGATGCCGAACCCGAAGGGCCGCCAGAGCTCTTAATCCGACCCGCCAGAGCGGACGAGCGTCTTGACATCGCGCGCGTCCACGTCCGCTCTTGGCAGGTCGCCTATCGGGGCCTGATCGACGACGAGGTCCTCGACTCGCTGCAGCCGGAGCAGCGAGTCGGGTGGTATCACTTCGACCCCGCAACACCCGCCGACCCGCAGACGATCGTCGCGGTCGAGGAGGAGCGGATCGTCGGCTTCTCCTCCTTCGGCCCCACCCGCGATGCGGACGCGCTGGGCGCCGGTGAGATCTACGCCCTCTACGTCGACCCAAAGCGCTGGAGTGGAGGCGTCGGCCGCCGCTTGCTCGTGGACTCGCGCGACCGCCTCGCAGAGGCCGGCTTCGCCGAAGCGGTGCTCTGGGTGCTCCTCGGCAACGAGGCGGCCGAGCGCTTCTACCTCGGCGCCGGCTGGCGCCGCGACGGCGCGACCCGAGAAGAGGACCCGTATGGCCCGCGGGTCGAAGTGCGCCGGTTCCGCCAACGCCTGAGGGGTTGACGCAGTCACCCGCGCGCTCTTTGAATTGCTCAAGAACTCTGCTTAGCTCGAAAGCCTTCATTCGGCAGGGCGCTCGAGGGAGGCGCCTGGCCTCTACAGATAGGAGAAACGATGAGAAAACGCCTGCTGGCGTTTGCATCCACCGCCGCGATCCTCGTTGGCGTCGCGGGAATCGCCCCTGCTAGCTCGCTTGCCCAGGACCCGATCCTGTTCGTGCACGGCTGGTCGGAGAGCGCAAGCCTCTGGAACACGATGATCGCGAACTTCGAAAAAGACGGCTACGCGAAATCGGCACTGAGCGCCTACAGCTACAACACCGCCACCTCGAACAAGACCCTGGCGGAAACCGAAGTCAAATCGCGGGTTGAAACGTTGCTCAAAAACAACCCCGGCGCGACCAAGGTGGACATCATCGCCCACTCGATGGGGAGCCTCAACACCCGCTGGTACATCAAGTTCGTCGGCGGCGAAGCCAAGGTCGATGACTGGGTCTCCCTCGGCGGCCCGAACCACGGCACCGAAACCGCCAACACCTGCAGCCAGACCTCCTGCATCGAGATGCGGGTCGGCTCGAAATTCCTCAGCGAACTGAACGCAACCGACGAGACGCCGGGCGCGGTCAACTACGGCACCTGGTGGTCGCCCTGCGACGAAATCATCAACCCCGACTCCAGCGTCGCCCTCACCGGCGCGACGAATACGAAAACCGCATGCCTGACGCACGCGGCCCTGACGACGGATAGCACCGTCTACACCCAGGTCCGCGAATTCGTCAAATAGCTCGCTGGCGCGACTCCGGCACCGCTGCCGGGGTCGCGCACTTGCGGCCCCGCTGAACAAGCGCCCAGCCGACGAGCGCCAGCGCCAGTCCGAAGGCGAGGAAGCCGAGGTCCCAGCCGATCGGACCGCCGAGGTCGTCGCGCACATGGTGGATGCCGAGGATCTCGTGGTCGACGATCCCCTCGACCAGGTTGAAGAGCCCCCACCCCAGCAGCAGCCCGCCGAAGTGCGCCAGCCAGGGGGGCGCTAGCTCGCCCCGCTGCCAGGCCCGCGTCGCCAGCACCGTCCCAACCAGCACCGCGATCCAGGTGGCGACGTGGAAGAGCCCATCGGCGAGCGTGTTGTCTTCGAGCCCGCCGACGGTCGAGGTCGAGCAGCACCCCTCGTTGCTCAGCATGTGGTGCCACTGAAGCACCTGGTGCAGGAGGATCCCGTCGACGAACCCGCCGAGGCCGATCCCCAGCAGCAGGGACGGCAGCAGCGGCGGGGTCGGTCGAGCCTCGGTCATCCATAGGCGCTACCCGCAAAGCAAAGAGAGGACTCGGGCCACCGAGCCCGAGCCCCTCTTCAGCGCGCGACCCTCAGCGACGGATGTCGCCCTCGGCCTCGATCTGCTCTTTGCGGACCTCCTCGGAGACCTGCTCCTCGGTGACCTCGGTCTCCTTGTCGAGCCGGACCCGCTCTTTCGGGACGGCTTTCTTTTCGACCACGACCTCCTCCTCGCTGAGCGTTACCTCGTGCTCCTCGTCGGAGATCGCCGGGCCGTCCATGGCGGCGTCGACGTTGCCCTCAGTGATCGGTTCACGCTCCAGCACGGCCTTCTCTTTTCGCACCGGAACCGTTTTCGTGACCTCCTCGGTGACGACGTACTTGCGCAGCCGGGCCCGGCCCGCCTCGCGCTGGCGGGTGCCGACGTTGACCTCCTCCTCGGAGCGGGTCATCGCGCTGTCGGTCTCGGGACCGCTGGTGTCGCGGCCGACCGGCTCCTGGATCTCGTCGGTGCCGCTGTAGCCGGAGTCGTAGTCGAGCCCGTAATGGGACCAGAGCCGCTGCTCCTCCTCGGTCGAGAGCTCAGCGTCAGGGGCGATGTTCGGAGCGTCCTTCACTTCTTCCTTCGTGTAAGCGACGCGCACGCTTCCTCCGCTGGGGTCGGCCCCCTGCAGCGGAACGAAGCTCGATTTCATCCCGAAGAGCCCGGTGTTGACCGCCAGCCACTCCGGCTCGCCATTTGCGGTGTCGAGGTAGACCTCGTCGACCGTCCCGATCTTGTCTCCGTCGCTGCCGATGACCTCGCGGTCCCGCCAGTCGTATGCCTCCGTCATTCCGGTAGGTGCCATTGGTGCTCTCCTCTCGATTGCTGAAATTCCCTGTACAGGCTTAGTACCCGTACGTACTTCGCTCAGTCTGGATCAAGCCGGGCAGGGCGTTGTGTCTTGGAAGTTGCCGGGTATGTCCCATTAGAAACAGTCACCAGCTAAGTGACACATAGTTCGGAAACAGGATGTGACAGATGGCATCTCAGGATGAAAAGAGCGAGGTCGTAGCGACCGCACGCGCCGACGCCGCCCGCAACCGCGAGCGGATCCTCGAGGCAGCTGGCAAGCTGCTCGAGCAGTCGCCCGGTGCCTCCCTCGGTGAAATCGCCACCGCCGCCGGGGTGTCCCGCTCGACCATCTACCGCCACTTCAGCGATCGGGACGGCTTGGTCAAGGAGATCGGCGAGCGGCCACGCACCGCGCACCAGCAGACCGAGGACCTGCTGCCCGCGGGGGAGCTCGGACGCGAGGAGCCGACTCCCCTCGACCCCGTCCAGGTGCTGGACGCCGTCGCGGCACCGCTGCTCCCCGAGCAGCTGGTTGCCGAGGCGCAGCGGATCGCCGGCGTGCCCCTGGCCCTCTACGTCATCGACATCGACGGCTCGCACCTGCTGCGCATGGCCGGACCGACGCGGCTGCCGGAGAAGATCGAGGCCGGGCTGGCAGTCGGCCCGGAGCTCGACCGCGAGGGCCTGGCGCTGCTGCGAAGGCGGCTCGCCAAATACGCCGGCGTCGAGATCGTCCCGCTCTGGCTCCGCGGGCGAGCGATCGGAGTGCTCCTTACCTTGGGACAGCCGCGCAGCGGACTAGCTGAGCTGGCCCCACAAGCCGCCGCGGCGATCGCGATGGCCGACCGCTACACCGACGCTTTCGCCCGCGCCCAGCGCCGCAAGCAACCGAAGGCCGCGGCCGAGATCCAGCAAAGCCTCCTGCCTCCCCGCGTCGCCCGCTTCACCGGCGCCGAGGTGGCGGGCAACGTCCTGCCCAGCTACGAGGTCGCCGGCGACTGGTACGACGTGGTCGAGAACCAGGACGGGATCTGGCTGACCATCGCCGACGGACTCGGCAGCGGCACCAGGGCGATAGCGAGCGCCGCCGTCGCCCTCGGAGCCCTGCGCGCAAGTCGTCGCAGCGACGGCACGATCAAAGAGGCGTTGATGGTCATGCACAGGACCTTGAAAGAGATGCCCGGTCCCCAAGCCGAGATGAGCGCTGTCGTCTCCCACTGGGACCCGGCGACCCGAGAGCTGACGATCGCCAACTGCGGCCACGTCCCCCCGGTGGTCATCCGCAACGACGGCACCGCCGAAAAACTCAAAGTCCCGAAAGTCAGAGGCCTAGGCGGCCGCTCCGCCCCAGAGCCAGCAGAGCGCTCCACCACCCTCGCCGCAGGCGACCGCCTGATCATGGTCTCCGACGGCGTGGTCGCCGAAGGCAAGAAGAAAGCCGGCCTCGGCATCGACGGTCTAATCGAGGCAGCCCAACGCTCCCAAAGCGCCACCGCCCCCGCCACCGTCCGCGCGATCCACTCCGCCGTCCTCGAGTCCACCGGCGGCGAGCTCGACGACGACGCGACCGCCGTCTGTCTGGCGATCATCAGGCCTGCGTGAAGCTGATCATCCCTCGAAGCGGGCGATGAGGGCCGTTACCCGCCGCGGCGAACCATAGGCGACGGTTCCCCCGACGACGACCCGCCCGGCCTGATCCACCAGCGCCTCCCACGCCGTGGCAAGTATCCCGCCGAAGCGGGCGGCGAAAAGACCCTGCCTACGACCGTCAGCTCCGTAACGAAGGACGGTGAAGCGCTCTCCCGCTCCCCCCATCGGCGAATCCTTGCCAGTGCTGGTCGCGGCGACGAAGAGCGCCCCGCCCGGTGCCACCGCGATGTCGTGCGCGTAGGCAGCGGAGGCGACGCGCGTCAGAACGGTTCCGTCATTCCCGAAGCTGCGGTCGAGCGAGCCGTCAGGGCGGTAGCGGGCAATCGCGATCTTCGACGGTTCGCTTAAGCGCCCGAAGGCCGACCCCAGGCCGGCGATCGCGGAGGAGACGGTGCCCGCCAGAAGGAGGCGGCCGCGCCTGTCGCGGGTGAGGCTCCGACCGAAAGAGCAGTGGCAACCTCCTTGGCGGGAGAGCGACGTCTCGACCCAGCCCTCCTCGCCGAAGCTGCGGTCGAGCGTGCCGTTTCGCCCGAGTCTCGCCAGGAAAAAGCGCCCTTTGTGGTAGCCGCCGGCGTAGAAACCGCCTTTGCGGAGAACGACCAGCGAGCCGATCCGCCCCTTGCCGAGCCGGGTCTGCCCGGCAGGTGGAGGGGGAAGATCGATTCTGCCGCTGTGGTCCCCTCCGAAGCTGCGATCCAGACTGCCGTCGTGGTTGAGGCGGGTGACGTAGGCCCCGCCGCCGCCTCCGGCGATCAGGATGCGGCGGCCTTGGGCGGCGATCGTCAGGATGCCGGGGTCCCGTGGTACCACCTGTCCGGGAGCTTCCCCGCCGCTACCCGGTCCGCCGAAGGTGGGGTCGATCTGCCCGTTGGGTTGCAGCCGCGCCACCACCGAAGCAGGCCCCGGACCGAAGTTTGCGTGGTAGCTGCCGACGAGGAGGATGCCGCCGTCGGGCTGAAGCGCCAGTGCCGTCGGCTCTGGTTCCCCGGCGCCGCTCTGCCCTTCTTCCGGCACAGGAGGGCTGGTGAGCCCGGGCACAACCACCTCTGCGACCCCATCTCCCGCGAACCCTCTGTCCAAGCGGCCGTTTGCCAGATAACGGGTGACGGTGAAGCTTGACCTGCTCGCGCCGAGGACCAGGAGCCGTCTCCGGGAGTCCGCGACGAGGGCGCTGCGTTCGAAGCCTGAATCCAGCTGCGTGGCACCCGTGCGCGCGACCCCTCCCGCGCCGAAGGAGGGGTCCAGACGCAACGCCGAGCGGCTCGCCACGGCAATCGCCGCCAAGCAGCAGAAGCTGACGATCGCCAAGGTGCCGGCGATCGTCATGGTCCACCACGGCGCCCCGACCTGTCGCACTAATCGTCGCAGAAGGTCGCCGAGTCTTTGCTGTCGAGGTCGCACCAGTCTGTCTCGGCTCCGCCTGCGTTGACTTCATCTTTCTTGGCCGAGTTCGGGTCGCGAGCGTCGATGTAGTCTTCGCCGCCGCGAGAAGAGAGCCGATCTTCCCCGTCACGCCCGAAGAGGCTGTTGTCGAGGCTGTTGCCGTAGAGGAGGTCGGTGAATGCCGAGCCCTCGATGTCGTCGATGTTGCGGAGTTCGTCGAGGGAGGTGCCCGCCACTTCGCAACCGGGGGCGGTCCCGTAGGTATTACCGGCGACTTCCCGTTTTTCAGCGATATCGACGGTGACGCCCCCCACCCCCGCGCCTTGCGGAGCTGGCGCCCAAGATGCGTTGTTCTCGGCTTCGTTGTCTCCGCTCCCGCTTGCCGCCCCCTGCAGGACGTCTCCTTCGCAGGTACCGAGGGAAACGAGCAGGTCGTTGCCGTCGCCCCCTTCGAGGTGGTCGAGGCCTTCGTTGTTCACGAGGGCGTCGTCGGCCGCGAGGCCGGCAAGGGTGTCGTTGGCGATGGCGTTGCCGTCGACGAGCAGATCCTCCGTGCTGCTGCCTCGGAGGGTGTCACCGTCTTCTCCACCGAGGAGGATGGGCGTAGTCGTCTCGCGGAAGTTTTCGATGCTCAGCGTGTCATTTCCCTTGAGCCCGGCGAGCACGATCGTGTCGAGTGGCCGGGGCAGGGTGCACACAACGCTGGTGGAGCCGTAAGTGCAGTTCGCCGTGGTCACTGACGTTTCGGTGCTGAACGCTCCACTGGTCGCCGTGAACGTGACCCGCGCGACGTTTTCGACCACGCTGTAGCGCGCCGTTACGGCGTCGGCACCTTCGCTGCCGAGCAGGTACAGCTCGCTCCACTGTGGGTTGGCCGGAAAGTTCGTCGACATGAATCCGACGCTCATGAGTTTGCGATTGCGCGGCTGCACGCTCGTGCTCGGGCTGGCGATGCAGTTGGAGGCCGTGCCGCCGTTGGCGTTGAAGCAGTTGTTGCTGCCGGACCCGCCTACGAGGGTGTTGGTGTCGGCGCCGCCATCGAGGTAATCGCCTTCGGCGCCGCCGTAGAGGGTGTCGTTACCTGCGAGGCCTTTGATCACGTCGGTGCCCCCACCGCCGAAGATCTGGTTGGCGCCGCCCGAGCCGACCAGGACGTCGGCGAACGCCGATCCGATCAAGTTCTCGAACTTGCTCCCTTCGACCAGGTCGCTGCCGCCTCCGTAACGGGAGGCGTTGTTGCAACCCTGATAGAGGATGCCTGCGGCTGAGCCGATCCCTTCGCAGGCGGTGGTGCCGTCGAGGTGCACCTCGACACCGCGCTCTTCGCTGTCGGTGTCAGGGGGGAAGTTCGAGATCCCCGGTTCGCCGTGGAAGCCCGGCGTCGAGGCCGTTGCGTAGCTGAGCGTGTCGACGCCGGTCGTGCCGGTGTCGTTGATCGTGTCGGTGGTGCCGTCACCGCGCACCAAGTCGGAGTTTTCTTCGCCGTCTACGAGGTCTCTGCCGTAACCGCCGGAGACAAGGTCGGCTCCGCTTCCGCCTTTCACCGTGTCGTCACCGATTCCGGCGTAGAGGGTGTCGCTACCGCCTTCGCCCAGCAGCAGGTCGTTGCCGCGCTGGCCGAAGATCACGTCATCTTCCCCTCCGCCGTTGAGTTCCTGGTTGCCGATACCGCCGTAACAAGTTTGGCCTGCAGCGGTTTTTTCGGCGCAGTTGAGCGGGGTGTAGCTGGCAGTGGCGAATAGCCCCCAACCGCTTGCCCTGGCGGCCCCGAAGGAGCGGCTGGCACCGGCTTCAGCTTCGCCGGGGACATACGACACGCCGCTCTCGACTTCGCCGTTCGGAAGCTCACCGTAGATCACGTCGTCGCCGGCCCCGCCGACGACTACTTCGACGTTGGGATTGGCGTAGATCAGGTCATCGCCGCCACCCGCGTAGATCTCCTCGACTTCCGGAGAGGTGGCGACGATCGTCTCAGCGCAGGCGTCGCCGTAGATGATCGATCCGTCAGCGCTCATCGTCTGACCGCCGACACAAGGAGCTTCTTCGGCCCCTGCCGGTGCCACGGTGAGCATGGCCAGCAACGAGACCAGGGCCAGGAGCCCCGCTGCCACCGCCAACCGCCACCTTCGAAGGCACTCGACCGGACCCACCTCTTTATCCCGCATCCGAAGCTGCTCCGTACCCCGCATCCCGCCTCCCATCGCGATCCCCAAAGACCGATATTGGTTCTAATCTCCTGATTAGAAGAGGACTATTGCAAAGTAAGGAAACCACGCTGTAGCCATCAAGATAAAGCACATATGCGACATGGACGCCGTAGCTGCACTCACCCACGCCAACTCCGAAGAACCCCTTACATTCCTTGCGATAGGCAGAAAACGCGCCCGGCTGGATTCGAACCAGCGACCGTCGGATTAGAAGTTCAGCGGGAAAACGTCCATGGAGACGAATCCCGTCCGAGGAGCGCGATCCTGTCCACAGTGTTCCGCTGAGTTCGCTGGAGTCGGGGACCAATTTCGGGACCAAGTTTTGAGGTGGCTGGCCGGCGCCCTAGCGGCGCGCTACCGTTTGTACCGATGGAGGCATCAGTCGACTTCACGATCGCGTTTGACCGCCCGGACGAGGCGGGCTGGATCGTCGCGCGCGTCCTCGAGGTGCCTGGTGCCGTCAGCCAGGGACGGACCCGTGGGGAGGCCCGCGACAACGTGCTCGACGCGCTGCAGACGGTCCTGACCCCCGACGAGGAATTGACCGGCGAAGCCGCGCAGTCTGACCGAGAGCACTTGCGGTTTACTGCCGCGGCGTGAAGCGCCGCGACTTTGAACGACATCTCCGTTCCCACGGCTGCCGCGAGATCGGCGGCACTAAGCACGCGAAGTGGCGCGGTCCCCAGGATCAGGTCTCGGCTATCCCTCGGCACAAAGAGATCGGGCCCGGACTCGTGCGCGCGATCTGCAAGCAGCTCGACGTGCCGACCCCAGACAGCCCCCGTTAGCCAGCCTCGTATGGTGGCTCCATGACCCATGTTCTGCTTGATGCGAACGCGATCGGCGTCGATCCCCCCCTTGGCAAGATCGAACACCGGGTCCTGTTGGATGCCCACCGGTCCGACGGAATCGTGCTGGTAGTTCCGCACCTTGCCCTAAGGGAGGCCGTAGGCAGCTGGCAGCGGAGCTTGACGAGCCAGTACGCCAAGCTCCGCGACACCCGTCAAAAACTGGCCAAACTTGCCCCTTCATACAAACCGTCACTCCCGGTGTTGGATCACGCACAAGCAGCCAAAGATCTACTCACCGAACTGTCGCAGGCGCTCGAAGCGGCAAACGTGAGAATGCCTGGCACCCCGTCAGCCGACCATGAGGACCTGATCGATCGCGCGATCAAACGCCGACAGCCGTTCGACAAGAATGGCAGTGGCTACCGGGACGCACTGCTGTGGCAAATCGCTCGCGAAGTGGCCGATGGAGGCAGCGAGGTCCTTCTCGTTTCGAACGACCCCGCAGCCTTCGCACAGGACCGCAAGGGTGGAATGCCGCTTGCGTCGTCGCTCGCTGACGAGATCAGTGGTGAGGGTTCTGTGAAATTGGTCCCAGAAATCAAAGCGGCGATAGCAGAACTTGGTTTAGTCGCACCAGAGGCACTCGCTGCTGCGGAAGCTGTCATCGAGCGACTCGGCGATGACTTTGGCGAACAGCTTCTCGATCGACTCGAGACTGAGTTGATCCACCCGATCCACACTTGGATCACGAAGGAGATAATCAATCCGTTCCTCGCATCAGAAGCATCTTTGGGAGTGCCCGCGAAACTTCTTAGCGCCACGGTCGAGGAGGCACGCATGGCAGATAACGGGGCCATTGAGGCAACCATCCACCTAAAGGTACGGCAGCCAATAAGCGTCTACTTGCCCACTCCTGCAAGTGAGCAATTCAAAGGAATCGGAACCATCCAACCGCTCGATGATCTCATCGACGGAGTTGAATTCGACGGACTTGTCGAGCATCGATGCCGCGTGGTGCTCGACCCGATGACGGACCGCCTACTGAGCGCGGAGGCACTCGAAGCAACTGCCGCCTCTCTAGCGGCTTAATCGTGGCCGAAAGCTGGTTTTAGCGCGCCCGGCTGGATTCGAACCAGCGACCGTCGGATTAGAAGTCCGATGCTCTATCCAGCTGAGCTACGGGCGCAGAGGACCAAGGTTAGGGGCTGAGGAGGCCGCTGGCGTAGGATCGGCCGATGCCCAAGATCCGTGTCGGGGATAACGAACTGCATTACGAGCGGGCCGGTGCCGGGGAGCCGCTGCTGATGATCCAGGGGATGAGCGGGACGCACGTTGCCTGGGGCGAGCCGTTCTTGGGGCCGCTGCGCGAGAGCTTCGACGTGATCGCCTTCGATAACCGGGGGATCGGGCTCTCGGCGCCAATCGACGGGCCGTTCACGATCGTCGAGATGGCCGAAGACGCCGCCGGCTTGATGGACGAGCTCGGAGTCGAGAGCGCGCACGTGGTCGGGATCTCGATGGGAGGGATGATCGCCCAGGAGCTGGCGCTCGCCCACCCGGACCGCCTGCGGTCTTTGACGCTCGGCTGCAGCTACTGCGGCGGGCCCGGTTCGCAGCTGATGCCGCAGGAGAACGTGGAAATTCTCGCCGCGGGGATGATGTCTGGCAACCGCGACAAAGCGATCCGGGCGAGCTGGGAAGTCAACCTCTCCCCCGCCTTCCGCGCCGACGAGAGCCGCTACGCCGCCTTCCACGAGATGGCCACCTCGGTGCCAGCGGCGAAACGGACGATCGAACTACAGGCGCAGGCGATCTTCGGGCACGACACCAGCGGCCGGCTGGGCGAGATCTCGGCCCCGACGCTGATCGTCCACGGGACCGACGACGGCGTCCTCCCCTACCCCAACGGCGAGCTGATCGCCTCGCTGATGCCGGCCGCCCGGCTGGAGAGGCTCGAGGACGTCGGTCACATGTTCTGGTGGGAGCAGCCTGAGCGCTCCGGCGAGCTGATCCGCGAGCACGCGCTCGTGGCCAGCAGCGCTTAGTCAGCCGAACCTAGCCTGCTTCTTCGAATTCGCCCGGCACCGACGGCCGCTTTTCCGGCTTGCAGGTGCCGGGGTCGAGCTTGCCGTTGACCTTGAAGACGTAGTCGGGCTCCGGTGAGGCGTATTTCACATCGTTGACAACTAACTTCACCGCGGGATCGCCTTTCACCCAACCGTACACCGGGAACTGGTACGGGTTCGGGGTGCCGGTGTTGTACGGACCGGTGTCCTGGGTGTACTGGCTCATCACCAGGTATTCGTATCCGCCTTCGTTGATCAGGCGGCGCAGCTGCGGGCAGCTGGTCGGCAGCCGGTTGGCGCCGTGCGGGCCTTTCTTGCCGATGAACTCGACCGTGTTGCTGACGTCGTTGCCGTAGAAGCCGTACTGGCCGAAGATGATCTGGCTCGCACCGACGATCCCGATCTTTTTGTCCTGCAGTTTCTGGGTGTATTCGTAGGCCGCCCAGGGGCCGCCTTCGGCGAGGAACGGGCTCGGGTTGACGTAGTGCTGGTCGGCGTACTGAACCTGCTGCGCGCGCCCGAGCACAACCGCCAGCAACACCACCACCGCCGCGACGCCGGCGACCATCGCCCGGCTGACCCGCAGCCGCGACCGCGCCAATGAGAGTCCTGCCGGGGCCCAGACCAGCGCCAGGGTCAAGAAGACGGTGCCGAGGATGTAACTGGTGAACCAGCGCGGCGTCGTCACCACGGTGACCGCGTAGACCACGGTCAAGAACAGCAGCGTCAGCCAGGCACGCCGGTCCGGCGCCCGCAGTGGCCGCGCGATCGGCAGCATCGTCAGCGCCAAGACCAGTCCCGGCGTCAGGTAGCGGGTGTTGGTGAAGAAGCCGGTCGGCGAGCCCTCCTGCCCCGCCGCGGTCAGCGGCGTGAAGACGTAGACGACCGCGGTCAGCAGCGAAGCGACGGCGATCACCCGCAGGATCTTGTTGCGCGAGCGCCAAGCGATGTAAACCGCGGCGGCGACGGCGCAGATCAGGATCAACGGCCAGAGCGGGCCGAAGGCGTTGTCGAGCTCCGGGAAGAACCAGCGCCGGTACATCGTCGGGTCGGTTATGTAGTGGGCGACCGCGAAGCGGGGCCGCGGGTCGAGCGGCATCTGGTCAGGCATCGGCAGGTTGAGCGGCCCGAACTTGGTGATCGGGATCGGGTTGCCACCGCTCTTGATCGCTGCCCGCAGGTACCAGTAGCCGCCGACGACGAGCATCGGCAGACCCATCACCCAGGCGGTGGTCCAGCGCCGCCCGCGCCCGCTGAAGAGGATCACGCCGAGGGCAATCGCCACCACCGGGACGAGAAAGGTCGTCTTCACCGAAGCCGCCAGGCCGGCCGCGATCCCGGCCAGCACCAACGGCCCCTTGTCGAGCAGCGCCGCGTCGCGCTCGGGCGCGTCCTGCACCGCCGCGCCGGCCGCCGGCGCCCGCCGCTGGTGGCCGTTGATCAGGAAGGCGACGAAGGCGAGCAGGAAGGCGAGGCCCATGATGTCGTTGCGCCCCTCCCCCGGCTGGGTTTCGATCATTACCCCGGAGTCGAGGACGATCGCCGCTGCGACCAGGGTCGCCGGCCCGACCTTGTAGGGACGGCCGACGCAGAAGGCGGCCAGCAGCGCGATCGCCAGCCAGAAGAGGTTGATCAGCGGCGAGAGCCAGTCGCTCTTGAAGACGACGATGCCGGCGGCGTGGACCAGCTCCGAGCTCTGCGGATAGAACCAGGCCGCCAGGCGCAGCGGATCGGTGAAGTGGAGATGGATGGTCGAGTGGGTCTGGGCCATCCATGCGGAGAAGGGCATGTGGTACCAGGTGGTATCGCCCCCGAACATGCCGAAGTCGAGGCTCGACTGCGAGGGGAACGTCCACTCGGCAACGACGAAGGAGGCGACGCCGACCGCAATCAACATGGCGATCGTTTCCACCGGCGGCGCCGCCACCTCGCGCCCGCCGCCGACCGCCTTCGAGCGCCCGAGCCAGGCTGCGCCAAGGCCGACGCCGATGCACCCGAGCACCACCCAGCCGAGCCGGAGGATGCTGAGCGTGCCGAGGATCTCCAGCGTCACCAGCAGCAGCGCGACCGCGATCACCGCGTCGCCGAGCCGCGCCAGCGCGCCGGTGAATTCGGGCACGATCCAGCGCCGCAGCCAGTAGCCGCCGAGGCCGAGCGCCGCGACGATGCCGATCACGGCGAGGCAGCCGACTATGTAGGAGCCGAAAGACGGTGCCACAGAGGGCGGGATGCTATTCGGCGCGCCCGGCGGGCACCGCCGCGACTAGGCCGCGGTGGTGGGGATGCTGCAGGCGACCCCGGTCCCTTTCAGGCCGCAGTAGCCGCCCGGGACCTTGTGTAGGTACTGCTGGTGGTAATCCTCGCCGTAGTAGAAGGGTCCGGCGGGCGCAATCTCGGTAGTCACCGGCTCCTTGCCCGCGGACCGCAGCGCCTTGTCGTAGGCGTCGCGCGCCATCTCGGCCGTCGCCTTCTGCGCGTCATTGGTGAAGTAAATGCCGGAGCGGTACTGGGTGCCGACGTCGTTGCCCTGGCGCATCCCTTGGGTCGGGTCGTGCTCCTCGAAGAACACCTTCAGCAGGTCCGCGTAGGAGATCTTCTGCGGATCGAAGGCAACCAGGACCGCCTCGGCATGACCGGTCTTCGCCGTGCAGACCTCCTCGTAGGTCGGGTTCGGCGTGGTTCCGTTCTGGTAGCCGACCGCCGTCGTGTAAGCGCCGTCGAGTTCCCAGAAAAGGCGCTCGGCGCCCCAGAAGCACCCGAGCGCGAAGTAGGCCACCTCGATCCCGTCCGGGAACGGCGGCTCGAGCGGCGTCCCCAGGACCGCGTGCACGTCCGGCACCGGGAAGGTCCGCTCGCTGCGGCCGGGCAGCGCTTCCGCCGCCGCGACCAACTTCGTCTTCTCCGGCTGCATCATCTCCATCAGCTTTCCGAGTCTGTTCATTTGAGCCCGTCCTTGTCGTGGCCGCCTATGAAGAAGGTAGCGTCTGGCCATGGCCTGCCTGGTGGTGTTGCTCGCCTTCTTCTCGCCGCGGCTGGCGCTGTTCGCGATCTTCCTCTTCTCCGACCTGCTGAGCGAAGCCTTCGACAGCTGGCTCGTTCCGTTCCTCGGCTTCTTCCTGCTGCCCTGGACGACGCTCGCCTACGCGGTGATGTGGGCGAGCTCCGACCGCGTCGTCGGCTTCGAGTGGTTCATCGTCATCCTCGCCTTCGCGATCGACATGGGCTCCTACGCGCGTGGCCGGCGCGAGCGCAGGCGTCGGTCCTAGCGGGGCTAAAGGTTTGAAATTCGGACCGTTCCCCTTGCGCTCGCCCAACGGGTCCATATAGTCGGACAGATGAGCGGGTTTACCAGTCGACGCCAACTCGTTATCGCGGCCCTCGCCGTGCTCGTGGCCCTGCTGACGGTGCCGGCCGCCGCATCCGCCTGCGGGCCCGAAGCGCCGCCCGTGATCACGAACGAGAAAGCGACTCCTAGCACCCTTCCCTGGGAAGGCGGCACGATCCGGATCGAAGCCGAAGTGACCGAACCTGGCTGCGGTGTCGGGGTCTGGCTGGAAATCACCAGCAGCAACGGCAGCCACTACCCCTCGCAGATGCTGCCGACCGAAGAGACGAGCAACGACAACCCACGCACCTACCGAGCCGAATTCGGAGCGCCCGCCAATTACCAGGAATCGCCCGTCTACTACCAGGTAGCCATCCGAGCGACCGACCAGGAAGGTGGCTTCACCGAAGCCTTCGCGGGAGAAACCGAAGTCGGGGCCGCGCCCCCGTTCGACGAACCTCCGGTCATCTCCAACGCGACGGTGAAATCGCTCCGCATCGGGTCCGGCGGCGGCGGCGTGACGATCAGCGCCGACATCACCGACAACCACGGCGTCTTCTACGCCTGGGCGGCCGTGATGCTCCCCGACGAAACGATCAAAGACGTCACCCTCAAACCCGTCACCCCCACCCACTTCGAAGGCTTCTTCAAAGCCCCTGCCAACCCCGGGGCCGTTCCCCAGAAATACACGGCGGTCGTCTACGCCGAAGACGAATCTGCCCTCAGGGACTGGGAAGAAGCCGGCAGCTTCACGGTCTCGCCGCTTACCGGCCAGCTCAACGCCTGGACCACGGAAGGCAGTTACTTCGGCCGCGTCGTGGTCGGCGGTACCGCGACCCGGACCGTCGCGGTCCACAACAACGGCGGGCCCAAAACGCTGCCGGTGGAAGCCTCGATCACCACCTCCGGCGCCCCCTTCTCGATCCAGGGAGCGATCGGCGGGAAAGTCGACTTCACCATCGCCCCCGGCGAAACCAAGACCTTCGTCGCCGCCTTCAACCCGACTTCGCTCGGATACAAGACCGGTTCGGTGATCATCTCTCGCCCGGATGGCGCTCAGCCGAATGTCCTGGTCGGCCTCAGCGGCCAGGGAGTCGGACCCTAATTTCACACCGTGCCGTACTGGGAGGGCTCGCGCTGCTGACGGCGCTGCTGCTGGCAGTGCCGGCGACCGCCGCGGCCTGCGGCGAAAGCGCCCCACCGCAGGTCAAGTCAGCGGACGTGACCCCGCATGCCCTTCCCTGGGAAGGCGGGACGATCACTCTCACGGCCGAAGTCGAAAGCGACTGCGGCGTTGAGGTCTACGCGGAAGTGAGCACCAGCGAAGGGCTTCAATGGAGCTTCCAGGTGCTGCCGACCGGAGACCTCAACAGCGACCTGCGCACCTACAAAGCCGAAATCGCCGCCCCGCCGAACTACCAGGAATACTCGTTCGGCTACCAGTTCACCGTCCGCGCGCTGGACGATTTCGAAGGCGGCACGGAAGCGTATTGGGGCGAGACCGAAGTCGCCCCGACTCCCCAGTTCGACGAAGCTCCCTACGTCTCCAACGCCACGGTGACCCCGAGCAGCCTCGGCAGCGAAGGCGGTTGGGTGACGATCAGCGCTGATATCAGCGACAACCGCAGCGTCACCTACGCCTTCGCCAACGTGATGCTCCAGAACGAAACGCTGAAAGAAGTTCCGCTCGAACCGGTCAGCTCCTCGCACTTCGTCGGCTACTACAAGGCCCCCGCCAACTACGGCACGACCGCGCAGAAATACCCGGTCACGGTCTACGGCGAAGACGACGTCGGCCAGCAGCGCTCCGACAGCGCCGGGACTTTCTCGGTTGCCGGTCGGCCCGGCCCTCTCTCGATCGCAATCGAAAGGACCGGCAGCATCGGCAACGTGACGGTCGGGCGCACGGCTACCCGGATCGTCAGCGTGCACAACAGCGCCGGCAGATGGATCAAAGCCTCGCTCGCGCTCGCTGGCTCGCCCTGGTTCTCCCTGCGCAACGCCAACGCGGGCAAGATCGACTTCTCGGTCGCCCCGGCGGAAACCCGCCGCTTCTGGCTCGACTTCACGCCGGCGGCCCTGGGGCCGGCAACCGGCTCGCTCACCCTCTCGCGCCCGGACGGACTTCAGCCGAGCACCGTGCTCGGCCTGAGCGGCAAGGGCATTCCACCCGCTTCTTAGCTCAGCGCTCGCTGGGGTAGGCGACGCGAATGTGGCGCTTCGAGAGCACCACGAACGGCAGCTCGCTCACCTTGCCGTCGTCGAGCGCGGTGACCTTGGCGTTGGTCAGCGGCACGAACTCGAATTCACCGCGGTTGAGCGAGTCCGAGAAACGGCTCTGGTAGCCGGCAGGCGGAAGGGTCAGATCCCCCTCCACCAGCTGGCGGTCGGTTTCGAACACCGCGCGCTCGACCCGCCGCCGCGTCGGTTTCTCCGTCGCATCGCCAGCCTGGTTTTGCAGCAAGTCCTCCATAGCCTCTACAAGAGCTTTTCGGCTCGACGGAAGGAGAACTTGAAGCCCCGAAGGCTTAAATGCCTCTAACGGGTGTGCTCGGCGGCTTTCTCCCGCACTTCGGACTTCTCCTCGAGGCTCATCGCGCCGGGATGACCCTCGCCGGGCCACGGAGAGAGGAGCATCAGCAGCCGGGCGTCTGAGCGGGCGACAATCGCCCGCCGCTCCCCCGGCTCGAATTCGAACAGGTGACCGGGTCCGGCGCTGGCGGGGTCGCCTCCCTGCTCCGACACCTCGACGTCGCCGTCGACGACGATCACCCGAGCCCGCTCGTGCACCTCGTGCTCCTGCATCTCCTCCCCCTCGGGAAGGTGCAACAGGATCATCCGTGCGTCATCAGCCGAGGCGAGGATCCGCGGCTGATGCGGCTCCACGTCCACCGTCTTCAGGTCCCAACTCTCCATCTGCAGCCTCCTTCGCGAACTGACTCTGCAGATTCCCTACCCGATCGGCAGGATCATCATCCGCGGAAGTCGGGGTGCCCGGATTCGAACCGGGGACCTCCGCCACCCAAAGGCGGCGCGCTACCAGGCTGCGCCACACCCCGACTGAGGCAAGTGTAGGTTCTGAAGGCGATGGCGGAGGTGCTTGCCTTTAACGCGCTGCACTACGACCTCGGAGAGGTCGGCTCGCTTGATGCGGTTGCGGCGCCTCCATATGACGTGATCGACGCCGCGCAGCGGGCGGCGCTGCTGCAGCGCTCGCCGTACAACGCGGTCGCGATCGACCTGCCGAAACCCTTCGACCCCGCCGACCCCGACAGCGACCCCAGCGGCGATCCGTACGCCGAGGCGGCGGCGCGGATCGAGCAGTGGCGCGCGGACGGCGCGCTGGTCCAAGACGAGGCGCCCTCGATCTGGGCGCTGACCCAGGACTACGTCGCCCCCGACGGCAACAGCTACAGCCGCAACGGCATCCTCGTCCGGGTCCGGGTCGAGGACTACGAGAGCGGCGCCGTGCGCCCACACGAGCGCACCCACCCCGGCCCGTTGCTCGATCGCCTCGAGCTGACCCGCGCCAGCGGCTACAACCTCTCGCCGATCTTCTCGCTCTCGACCGAGGACGCCTGGCCGCTGGTCGCGCCCGCCCTGCCTGACCAGCCATGGGGCGAGGCGCGCGACGAAGACGGCACCGTCAACCGGCTCTGGAAGGTCGACGACCCGGCCGTCCACCAGGCGGTCACCGAGTGCCTCGCCGGCGCGCAGCTGCTGATCGCCGACGGCCACCACCGCTACGAGACCGCGCGCGCCTTCCGCGACGAGGTCGGCGGCGAGGGTTCCGATAAGTACAGCCCACATAACTACACGCTGATGTCGCTCACCGGCCTCGACGATCCCGGCCTCACCGTCTTCCCGACCCACCGCCTGCTCTCCGGCTTCGCAGGAGATAACGAGAAGCAGGGGCGCCTTGGCAACGGGCTGCGCGAGCTCTTCGAGGTCGAGGAGGTGAGCCGCGAGGAGATCGACCCGAACGGCACCGAGGGCGTCGGCGTCTTCGGCCTCTACGACTCCTTTCACAAGCGCGCCTTCCGCTTGCGGCTGAAGGACGTCGCCGAGCTCGACCGCCGCCTCGAGGGCAAGCCCGAGGCCTACCGCCGCCTCGACTCGGCAATCCTCGAGACGCTCGTCCTCAAGGGCCTCGTCAGGATGAGCGACCACGACATCGACGAGCGCGACGGACTCGAATACGCGAAGAGCGTGCCGGCGGCGCTGGAGATGGTCGATGAGGGCGACTACGACCTCGCCTTCATCCAGCGGCCGGTCCCGGTTGAGCAGGTGAAGGCGATAGCGGAGACTGAAGAGAACATGCCGCCGAAGAGCACTTACTTCTTCCCCAAGGTGATGACCGGCTTCGCCTTCAACCCGGTGCGCTGATGGTCAAGATCTACACCAAGAAGGGCGACGACGGGACCACTTCCCTCTGGTACGGCGGCCGCATTCCCAAGCACCACGGCCGCACCGACGCCTACGGCACCCTCGACGAGGCCTGCTCCCAGCTCGGCCTCGCCCGCGCGCTCTGCGGGCCCGAGCACGAGGAGCTGGCAGGAGACATTCTCCGCCTCCAGGACGACATCTTCATCGCCGGGGCCGAGCTGGCGACCGCGCCCGAGGCCGCCGGGCGGCTCGAAGACGGCATCAGCCGCGCCACCGAGGAGATGGTCGCCGAGCTCGAGCGGCTGATCGACCGCTACATGTCCGAGGTCGAGCTGCCGCCGCAGTTCGTCATCCCCGGCGGCAATCAGCTCTCGGCCCAGCTCGACGTCGCCCGCACGGTGATCCGCCGCGCCGAGCGCCGCATCTCGGAATTGAACGAAGCGGGCGAGCTCGCCTCGGAGACCGTGATCCACTTCGTCAACCGCGCCTCCGACCTCGTCTACGCGATGGCGCGCTACGCCGACGTCGACGACCCCGCCCTGTTCGAGGGCCGGCGTCGGAGCTGAGCTTGCGGATCGTCGCCCGCCGCCGCGAGGGCTACGCCCACGACGTCGAGGTCGACGGCCATGCGGTGCGCGTCGACGAGCCGTCCGAGCAGAGCGGCACCGACACCGGCCCCCGGCCGACGCAGCTGCTCGGTGCCAGCCTCGCCGGCTGCATCGCGATCACGGTCGAGATGTACGCCGAGCGCAAAGGCTGGGACGTCGGCGCGGTCGAGGTCGACGTCGAGATGTCCTACGAGGGGCCGGTGCCGGCCAGCTTCGAAGTCGGGCTGAAGCTGCCCGGCCACCTCGACGAGGAGCAGAAACGGCGGCTGCTGGTCATCGCCACCAAGTGCCCCGTCCACAAGGTCCTCGCCGGCGAGGCGCACGTCAACGTGGTCGAGCGCCTAGAAGAGGCGGCCTGATGGACCTCGGCCTCGCCGGTCGCGGCTGCGTCGTCACCGGCGCCAGCAGCGGCATCGGCCGCGAGGTAGCGCTGCAGCTCTGCGCCGAGGGGGCGAAGGTGCTGCTGGTGGCGCGGGGTGAGGAGCGGCTCGCGGCGGTCACTGCGGAGGCGCAGCGGGTGGCCGAGCCGGCCGGCGGCGCGGCGGCGGAGCTCGCCCTCGACGTCACCGACGAAGGCGCCGACGAGCACATGCTCGCCGCCGCGGAGGACCACTTCGGCTCCCTCGACGTGCTCGTCAACAACGCCGGCGCCGCCAAGTGGCGCGACCTCGACGACGTCCCCGACGAGGACTGGCGCGCCCAGTACGAGCTCAACGTAATGGCGCCGCTGCGGGCGATGCGCACGGCGATCCCGCCGATGGTCGAGCGTGGTTGGGGCCGGGTCGTCAACGTCTGCTCGACCGCCGGCAAGCGCCCCTCGGCGGCGATGGCCGAGTACTCGGTCGCCAAGGCCGCCGAGCTCTCGCTCTCCCGCCTCTTCGCCGACCGCTACGCGAAGACCGGGGTCCTCGTCAACGCCGTCGCCCCCGGCCCGGTCGAAGCGGAGATGTGGATGGAGCCGGGCGGGCTGCTCGACCAGTCACTCGAGATGTCGGGCGCGGATAACCGCGAGGAGGCGCTGGCCGAAGCCGGCTCGAAGCGCCCGATCGGCCGCCTCGCCCAGCCCGAGGAGATCGCCAGCGCGATCGTCTTCCTCTGCTCCGAGCGTGCCTCCTACGTGGCCGGCGCCGCCTGGGGCGTCGACGGTGGCACTGTCCAAGTGATCATCTGAGCGGCGTGGCGATTTAGTTACCTCATGGGTAACCAAAGCGACACTCCCCTTGAGGGGCTGCTGCTCTCGCCCAAGGAGGCGGCGGCGATGGCAGGGAGGCGGGGAACGCAGGCGGCGGTGCTGCTGGCGCTCTACGGCTGGCCGGACGAACCGGGGTTGATCTTCACCGAGCGGCGGGCGGACCTGCGGCGGCACGCGGGCGAGATCTCGTTTCCCGGCGGCCGCCAGGATCCCGATGACGCGGACCTGGCGGCGACGGCGCTGCGCGAGGCGCAGGAGGAGATCGCGCTCGACCCGGCCGAAGTCGAGCTGACCGGGGCGCTGGCGCCGGTTTCGACCTTCGTCACCAACTACCGCGTCCACCCCTTCGTCGGCACCGTCCCCCACCCCGGCGAGCTCGACCTGCGGCCGAACCCGACCGAGGTCGAGACCGTCCTCACCTTCTCGCTGGAGCTGCTGCGCGAGAGCTACGAGATGCGCCGCCTAATTCGCCGCGGCGTCCCCGTCCACACCCCCACCTACGAGGTCGAAGGCCACCTCATCTGGGGCGCCACCGCCCGCATCCTCGGCGACCTGCTCAGCCGCCTGCAAAGCGGCGCTTGACGGCGTCCTCGGTCGCTCGCGTGCTAGAGCACGCCACGCTCCTGCGTCCTTGCCCAGGCTTGCTTTTCGGCGGCTGACCTACTTGGAGGACGGTTCGGGCACGATCCTTATGTAGGGCTTCGGCGATTCCCAGCCCTCCGGGAACAGCTCTTTCGCCTCGTCCTCTTTGACCGAGCCGGAGATGATCACGTCGTCGCCGCGGTTCCACTGCGCCGGGGTCGCGACTTTGTGGTTAGCGGTCAGCTGCAGCGAGTCGATCACCCGCAGCACCTCGTCGAAGTTGCGGCCGGCGGTCATCGGGTAGACGAGGATGAGTTTGATTTTCTTGTCGGGGCCGATGACGAAGACGTTGCGCACCGTCTGGTTGTCCATCGGGGTGCGGTCGGCGGCGTCGCCGTCGACGTCCGCCGCCAGCATCCCCCACGCCTTCGAGATCGCGAGGCTCGGGTCGCTGATGATCGGGTACTCGGGCTTGGCGCCCTGCGTCTCCTCGATGTCCTTTGCCCAGTCCTCGTGTTTGTCGAGCGAGTCGACCGAGAGGCCGATGATTTTCACCCCGCGGCTCTCGAAGTCGGGCTGGATCCGCGCCATGTAGCCGAGCTCGGTCGTGCAGACCGGCGTGAAGTCTTTCGGGTGGGAGAACAAGACGGCCCACGAACCGTCGATCCAATCGTGGAACCTGATCCGACCCTGGGTCGTGTCGGCCTGGAAGTCGGGTGCTTCATCACCAATTTGCAAGCCCATCGACACCACTCCTCTCGCGCTTCTCTTAATTACCTAAATTCTTATCGGAGTTTAGCTCTTTCGGTTCGCCGGCCAGCAGACCATGCACCTCCTCGGCGAGTCCGCGTGAAGTCGGGCTGTGCCCGACCTGACGCGGACTCGGCACGAGCACTCGGACCGGGATCCGCCAGGTCCGGGCGGCGGCCTCGACCACGCCCGCGCCCTCCTCGGTTCCCTCGTAGAGCACCGCTCGAACCGGCGTTTCCACCAGGTGTTCCATCAGCCGCTCCAGCCGCGGCCCGTGAATCGCCGCCAACTCCTCGTCGGAACCCTCAGCGCCGCCCAGCAGCAGGACCAGAATCGCGACGTCGCCCACCAGCTCCAGGATCGTCCCCGGCCGATCGGGGTCGGCTTGCGCCGGCTCGATCCCCGCGGCTTCGATCGCCGCCATCCCCTCCTCGCGACGGCTCGTTCCACGCACCGCCCAGCCCTCAGCCAACAACCTCTCCCCCAACTCCCGGCCGCGGCAGCCGCAGCCGACGATCAGCGCTCTCGCCATGCCGGAACACTACGAGTCCGTGAAAAGTCGGCCTCAGGCGGAGTTTTCACAGACTCGTGAGCTCAGCTCGGATCGAAGGGACCGCGGCCACGCATCCGCAGGCGTTCGTCCTCGGCAACTCCGGCGTGCAGCTCGTCCTCGGTCATCTCGGGGACGCCGCGGCGCCGGCGCATTTCGTTCTGCGCCTCCATCATCTGGCGGACGTCGTCGATTTCGTTCTGCGCCTCGACCTCGGGCGAGCGGGTCGGGTACCAGTCGACGAGGCTGGCCGAGCTGCCCGGGTAGAAGTGCCCGACCACGACCAGCACGCCGATCATGAAGGCGATGATTCCCAAGGTCCCCAGAATGAAGAGCACGCGACAAGGATACGGTTCACATCGATGCCTGACGCCTACCTGATCGAACCCCTCCGCACCCCGATGGGCGCCTACCGCGGCGCCCTCTCCGGCGTCCGCCCCGACGACCTCGCCGCGCACGTGATCCGCGCGGTGGTCGAGCGCAGCGGTGTGGACCCCGAGCGGATAACCGACGTCTACTTCGGGGCCGCCAACCAGTCGGGCGAGGACAACCGCGACGTCGCCCGGATGGCGGCCCTGCTCGCCGGCCTGCCGCAGAGCGTCCCCGGCGCCACCGTCAACCGCCTCTGCGCCTCCGGGCTGGAGGCGGTCAACAACGCAGCCCGCGCGATCAAGGCGGGCGAGGGCGACTTCTACCTGGCCGGTGGGGTCGAGTCGATGAGTCGGGCGCCCTGGGTGGTCGAGAAGCCCGAACGCGGCCTCCCCCGCGGTCCCCAGACGATGCACGACACGACCCTCGGCTGGCGGATGATCAACCCGCGGATGGCCGGGCTTGGCGTCTCCACCGAGTCGATGGGCGAGACCGGCGAGAACGTCGCCGAGCGCTACGGGATCAGCCGCGAGGACCAGGACGCGTTCGCCCTGCGCAGCCACCAGCGGGCGGTCGCCGCGCGGGAGGCCGGGAAGTTCGACGAGGAGATCGTCGCGGTCGAGGCACGGCAGGGGCGCGAGACGGTGACCGTGGAGGCCGACGAGGGACCACGCGCCGACACCTCGCTGGAGAAGCTGGCGAAGCTGCGAGCCACCTTCCGCGAGGACGGCACCGTCACCGCCGGCAACGCCTCCAGCCTCAACGACGGCGCCGCCTGCCTGCTGCTCGCCTCCGAGAAGGGCGCCGAAGAGCTCGGCGCCGAGCCGCTGGCCCGCGTCGTCACCACCGGCGTCGCTGGGGTCGACCCGGCGGTCATGGGCGTCGGGCCGCTGAAGGCCGTCCCCAACGCGCTTGCCAACGCCGGGCTCTCGCTCGAGCAGATCGACCTGATCGAGATCAACGAGGCCTTCGCTTCCCAGGTCCTCGCCTGCGCCCGCGAACTCGGCATCGATGAGGAGCGGCTCAACGTCAACGGCGGCGCGATCGCCCTCGGCCACCCGCTCGGCTGCTCCGGCGCCCGCCTCGCCGGCACCCTCAGCCGCGAGCTGCGACGCCGCGGCGGCAAGTACGGGATCGCGACCCTCTGCGTCGGCGTCGGCCAGGGACTCGCCACCGTTTTCGAAGCTGTCTAGACGTCCAAACCGTCGATCTGACCGCTGAGGATCAATAGGATTCAGGAGTGACGGCATGGAGAGATCCCCGCGGGCGCGCCCTCTCGCTCGCCTTCGCCTGCACGATCTTCGCGTCGCTCGCGCTGCCCGCCGCGGCGGGCGCTGAACCGACCGCGCAGGCCTCGATCGTCGGTGGCCGTGCTGGCTCGATCGCCGAATTTCCCTCGCTCGCCTTCATCGAAGCGCGCGAAGGCAAACACGGCTTTGCCTGCACCGGGACGGTGGTCGCGCCGCGAGTCGTCCTCACCGCCGCCCACTGCGTCGAGAACCTCGAGCGCGGCGGTCTCACGCCGGCGAACCAGTACGCGCTGGCGACCGGCGTCACCAGCCCCGAAGAAGCGAAAGCCGAGAACATCTTCCGGGTCGCCGAAGCTCACGTCTTTCCCGGCTTCGACCCCGGCACCATCCACGGCGACGCTGGCATCCTCATCCTCGACCGTCCGACCACGGCTCCTGCGCTGCCCCTGGCCGGCAGCGGCGACGCCGCCCTCTACGAAGGCGGCGCGACCGTGCAGTTGGCGGGCTGGGGAGTGACGCAGGCAAACGCGACGAAGGGACCGAGCGGCCTGCGCACGACCTCGATGGTCGTGGAGCCGCCCGCGCAATGCAAAGCGAAGACCCACGGCTACTACAGCCCCTTCTCGCCGACCGCCCAGATGTGCACGCTCGACCTTCCGCGCAGGAAAAGCGGCGGCTGCTTCGGCGACAGTGGCGGGCCGGTGATCGGACAGCGCCCGGACGGCACCCCGGTGGAGCTGGGGATCATCAGCACCGGCGGCGACTTCTGCAGCACCAAACGTCCGAATGTGATGACCCGCGTCGATCTCGTCTCGGGCTGGGTCGCCGAATGGGTGGCTGCGACCGAAGCCGGTGGACCGCGGCCGGTCCTCGACCCGAACACGCCCTTCCCGGCGATGACCGAGCCGGTGGCGGAGGTCTTCGCCGTCGGCACCCTGCGCGATCACTTCGGCAAGAGCCTCGAGCGGGCGCAGCGGATCGCCGGCAACTGCCGCCGCGCCAGTCGCACCCGCTTCAACTGCGAAATCGCCTGGATCTCCGGGCGCCTCGTCTACGGCGGCATCGTCTCCCCCTTCTACGTCCGCCGCGACAACGCCGTCGTCTGGGACAGCCACTACCAGGTCCGCTGGGGCGCGCTCAAGTGCCTGCGCGAGAATCCGCGCCGCTGCCCGATCCACAGCAAGCGCGGATAACGACCAAGCCGGGCAACAGGTAGCCTCGGCAGCTGTGAGCGAGGGCTTCGCAGAGCTGGCCAGCGTCGACGGGCAGATCACTCCCACCGCGGCGGCGACGATCGGCCTCAAGGACGACGGGCTCTACCGCGGCGATGGCGCCTTCGAGGTGATCCGCCTCTACGGCGGCAAGCCGTTTGCGCTGATCGACCATCTCGACCGCCTCGGCCGTTCCGCGGCGGCGATCGAGATGGAGTTCGACCGCGGCGCCCTCGAGGCGGAGATCGCGTCCCTGCTCGCCGAGGCCGGACCGGTCGAAGGGCAGTTGCGGCTGATCGTCACCCGCGGCGGCCGCCGGATCGCCGCTACCGAGCCGATCCCGCCCCACCCCGAGGCGGTCCGCCTGCAGACCGTCACCTACTGCCCGACCGTGATCCTCAACGGCGTCAAGTCACTCTCCTACGCGGCCAACATGCAGGCGACGCGGATCGCCAAAGCGCAGGGCGCTGACGAGGCGGTGCTGGTCCGCCCCGACGGGACCGTCCTCGAGCCGCCCACCTCCTCGATCTTCTGGGTCTCCCAGGAGGGCCAACTGCGGACGCCGGCGCTCTCCGACGGCGTCCTCGAGTCGATCACCCGCGGTCGGATGATCGAGGCGCTGCAAGTGGAAGAGGGCACCTGGGACGTCGAGGACCTGCGCAGCGCCGGCGAGGCTTTCCTCGCCTCGACCACGCGTGAGATCCAGGCGGTCTCGGTCGTCGACGGCCGCAGCTTCGAGGCCGCTCCCGGCCCACGCACCCGGGAGGCCCAGGATGCCTTCGCGGAGACGCTGGGTAGAGAGCTACGCGAGCTTTGAGACGGAAGACGAGGAGGAACGGAGGGCTATGGACTTCCAGCTGAGCGACGAGCAGAAGCTGATCCGCGAGACCGCGCGCGAGTTCTCCGAGCGGGAGATCCTGCCGACGGCACGCGAGAACGACCGCGCCGGCCGCTTCGACCGCGAGCTGGCCCGCAAGCTCGGCGAGGTCGGCTTCCTCGGGGCGCCGATCGCCGAAGAGTACGGCGGCCGCGGCCTCGACTACATCGGCTACGGCCTGATCGCCGAGGAGATCGGCCGCGCCGACTCCTCCGCCCGCACCGTCGTCTCGGTACAGACCTCGCTGGTCGGCGGGCCGATCGAGAAGTGGGGGACCGAGGAGCAAAAGCAGAAATGGCTGCCGCGGCTCTGCTCGGGCGAGGGCCTCGGTTGCTTCGGGCTGACCGAGCCCGACACCGGCTCGGATGCCGCCAACCTCCGCACCCGCGCGACCAAGACCGACTCGGGCTGGTCGATCAGCGGCCAGAAGATGTGGATCTCCCTTGGCAACCACTCCGACTTCGCCCTGATCTTCGCCCAGACCGACCCGGAGAAGAAGCACCGCGGCCTCGCCTGCTTCATCGTCCCCACGGCATCAGAGGGGTTCACGACCCAGGAGATCCACGGCAAGCTCGGGCTGCGCGCCTCCGACACCGCCGAAATCTCCCTCGACGAGGTCGAAGTCGGCGACGAGGCGATGCTCGGCGAGGTCGGCGACGGCTTCAAGGTCGCGATGAGCGCGCTCGAAAACGGCCGCTACAGCGTCGCCGCCGGCTGCGTCGGCATCTGCGAAGGCTGCGTCCAGAGCTCAGTCGAGTACGCGAAGGAACGCAAGCAGTTCGGCGTCCCCCTCGCCCGCTTCCAGCTGGTCCAGGAGATGATCACCGAAATGATCCTCAAGCGCGACGCCAGCCGGATGCTGGTCCTGCGCGCCGGCCTGCTGAAGGACGAAAAGAAGCCGAACGCGACCGAGACCTCGGTCGCAAAGCTCTACGCAACCGAGGCGGCGGTCGAGTGCGCCAACCTGGCGATCCAGGTCCACGGCGGCTCCGGCTACGTCGACGACTACCCGGTCGAGCGCTACCTGCGCGACGCCCGCGTCACCACCCTCTACGAGGGCACCTCTCAGATCCAGAAGCTGATCATCGGCCGCGCCGCCACCGGCGAGAACGCGATGACGCCCCTCGTCAGGGGCTGACGGTGGCGCAGGTCGAGGTCTCGGTCGACGAGTTCCACGTCGGCCTGCTGCGGTTGAACCGGCCGGAGGCGCGCAACGCGCTCTCGCCGCAGATGCGGGCCGAGATCGCCGACACCCTCGAGCGCTTCGACGCCGACCCCGAGGTCCGCTGCATCGTCCTCGCCGGCAGTGATGACTTTTTCGCCGCCGGCGCCGACATCCGGGCGATGGCCGAGCGGCCGCTCGACGCCCCGCCCGATCCGGAGGGGATGCGGTTCTGGACCCGCATCGCTGCGGTCCGAACGCCCGTCATCGCCGCCGTCTCCGGCTACGCCTTCGGCGGCGGCTGCGAGCTGGCGATGGCCTGCGACATGATCGTCTGCGACGAGAAGACCCGCTTCGGCCAGCCGGAGATCACGCTCGGGATCATCCCCGGCGGCGGCGGCACTCAACGATTGGCGCGAGCGATCGGCAAGCAGCGGGCGATGGAGTACGTCCTCACCGGCCGGCGCTGGGACGCGCGGCAAGCCGAGCGGTGGGGGCTCGTCAACAAGGTCGTCGGTAAAGGCGCCTGGCTGACGGAGTCGGTCGAGCTGGCGCGGGTGATCGCCGAGCGGCCGCCGCTGGCGGTGCGGCTGGGCAAACGCGCCGTGCAAGTGGCCGAGGACACCGGCCTCGCCGAGGGGCTGCGGGCCGAGCGCGAGCTCTTCGACGAAGCGATGGCAAGCGAGGACCGGGTCGAGGGGATGACCGCCTTCCTCGAGAAACGCGAGCCCCGCTTCCAGGGCCGGTGAGCGTCTCCCGCGTCGGCGTCGTCGGCGCCGGGACGATGGGTCGCGGGATCGCCCAGCTGGCGGCGCTCGGAGGCTACGAGACCGTCCTCTACGACCCGCTGCCGGGGGTGGCGGATTCGAGCGCGGAGGAACTGCGGAAAGCGCTCGACAAGGGTGCGGCGCGCGGGCGCTGGAGCGAGGGGGACGCCGAGGCGGCCGGGCAGCGGGTGCAGCCGGCCGAGGACGCGCAGCGGCTGACCGGCTGCGAGCTTGCGATCGAGGCGGCGCCCGAGCGGCTGGAGCTGAAGCGCGACATCTTCAACCGGCTCGCCGAGACCCTGGGGCCGGAGGCGACGCTGGCGAGCAACACCTCCTCGCTGCGCGTCTCGGAAATCGCCGACGGGGTGCCGCAGCCCGAGCGAGTCGTCGGCATGCACTTCTTCAACCCGCCGCCGCTGATGAAGTTGGTCGAGATCGTCGCCGCCGAGCGCTCCTCCGAGCAGGCGCTGGCGGCGGCGACCGAAGTCGGCGAGCGGATGGGTCGCACCCCGATCCGCGCCAAGGACTCCCCCGGCTTCGTCGCCAACCGCCTCGCCCGCCCCTTCTCGCTGGAGTCGCTGCGGATGCTCGGCGACGGCGTCGCCGACGCGGCGACGATCGACCGCATCGTCCGCCTCAGCGGCGGCTTCCGCATGGGACCGTTCGAGCTGCTCGACCTGATCGGCCTCGATGTCAACCTGACGATCGCCCGCTCCTTCTACGAGCAGGGCGGCCGGCCCGAGCGCTGGCGGCCGAGCCCGGTCCAGGAGCGGATGGTCGCCGAGGGCCGCCTCGGCCGCAAGAGCGGGCGGGGCTTCTACGAGTACGGGGCCGGCCGCCACCGCGAGCGCGACCCGGACCTCGGCATCGAGGGGCCGACGCTCGACCCCGAGGAGCTGTCGCGGATCGACCCGGCCGGGCCCGAGATCCTGCCGCGCCTGGTCGCCCAGATCGCCAACGAGGCGGCCTTCGCGCGCGAAGACGCGATCGCCTCGGCCGCCGACATGAACACCGCGATGCGGCTCGGCTTCAACTGGCCGCTCGGCCCGCTCGAGTTCACCGGCCTGATCGG
>DASZEL010000012.1:0-140714 GCA_035940865.1 Solirubrobacterales bacterium | reverse complement strand
CGAGCGGTTCACTGAACGGGCACGGCAGGTCGTCGTCCTCGCCCAGGACGAAGCACGCGCGCTGAAACACAACTACATCGGCACCGAGCACATCTTGCTCGGCCTGCTCCGCGAGGAGGAGGGCCTCGCTGCGCGGGTGCTCGAGTCCCTCGACATCACCGTCGAGGAGGTCCGCGCGCAGGTCGCGCGCATCGTCGGCCAGGGCGACGAGGTGACGACCGGGCAGATCCCGTTCACGCCGCGGGCCAAGAAGGTCCTCGAGCTCGCCCTGCGGGAGGCGCTCTCGCTCGGTCACAACTACATCGGCACGGAGCACATCCTGCTCGGCCTCGTCCGCGAGAACGAGGGCGTGGCGGCCCGCATCCTGCTCGACTTCGACGCCGACGCCGAGAAGATCCGCAACGAGATCATCCGCATGCTGTCGGGCCCCGGCCGGCGCCAGCAGGGCGGCGGCGGGCAGACCGGCGAGAAGGCGAAGAGCTCGAAGCTCCTCGACCAGTTCGGCCGCAACCTGACGAAGCTCGCCGCCGAGGGCAAGCTCGACCCTGTCGTCGGGCGCCAGACGGAGATCGAGCGGCTGATGCAGATCCTGTCGCGCCGTACGAAGAACAACCCCGTCCTGATCGGCGAGCCGGGCGTCGGCAAGACCGCCGTCGTCGAGGGCCTCGCCGCCCGCATCAACAAGGGCGAAGTCCCGGAGCTGCTGAAGAACAAGCAGATCTACACGCTTGACCTCGCCGCCCTCGTCGCCGGTTCCAAGTACCGCGGCGAGTTCGAGGAGCGCCTCAAGAAGGTGATGAAAGAGATCACCCAGCGCGGCGACATCATCCTTTTCATCGACGAGCTCCACAACCTGGTCGGCGCCGGCGCCGCCGAGGGCGCGATCGACGCCGCCTCGATCCTGAAGCCGGCCCTGGCCCGCGGCGAGCTGCAGACGATCGGCGCCACCACCCTCGACGAGTACCGCAAGTACCTCGAGCGCGACTCGGCGCTGGAGCGCCGCTTCGCCCAGATCAGGGTCGACCAGCCTTCGCCCGAGGACACGGTGAAGATCCTCGAAGGGCTGCGCGAGCGCTACGAACAGCACCATCGGGTGACGATCCGCGACGACGCCCTCGAAGCCGCGGCCGAGCTCGCCGACCGCTACATCTCCGACCGCTTCCTGCCCGACAAGGCGATCGACCTGATCGACGAGGCCGGCTCGCGGATGCGGATCAAGTCGATGAGCACCCCGCCGGTCTACCGCGATCTCGAGGAGGAAATCGAGACGACGCGGCGCGAGAAGGAGGCCGCGATCGAGGCCCAGGAGTTCGAAAAGGCCGCCAACCTGCGCGACACCGAGCGCCAGCTGACCACCCGCAAGCGCCAGCTCGAAGACGAGTGGGCCGAGGGCGAGAACGGCGAGCGGCCCGAGGTCGGCGAGGAGGAGATCGCCGACATCGTCTCGATGTGGACCGGCATCCCGGTCTTCAAGCTGACCGAGGCCGAGACCAAGAAACTGATCCGCATGGAGGAGGAACTCCACAAGCGGGTGATCGGCCAGGAGGTGGCGATCACCGCCGTCTCGAAAGCAATCCGCCGTTCGCGCGCCGGGATCAAGGACCCGAAGCGACCGGCCGGCTCCTTCATCTTCCTCGGCCCCTCCGGGGTCGGCAAGACCGAGCTCGCCCGCACCCTCGCCGAGTTCCTCTTCGGCGACGAGGAGGCGATGATCCGGATCGACATGTCCGAGTACATGGAGAAGCACGCGGTCAGCCGCTTGGTCGGCTCGCCTCCGGGCTACATCGGCTACGACGAGGGCGGCCAACTGACCGAGGCCGTCCGCCGCAAGCCATACAGCGTGCTCCTGCTCGACGAGATCGAGAAGGCCCACCCGGACGTCTTCAACATCCTCCTGCAGATCCTCGAGGACGGGCGCCTCACCGACGCCCAGGGTCGCACCGTGGACTTCCGCAACGCGATCGTGATCATGACCTCGAACATCGGCGCCGGCGAGATCGCCAAGAACACCTCGATCGGGTTCACCGTCTCTGATGAGACCGGCATGTCCTACGACGACATGAAGAACCGGATCATGTCCGACCTGAAAAAAGTCTTCCGGCCAGAGTTCCTCAACCGGATCGACGAGGTGATCGTCTTCCACAAGCTCGCGAAGGAAGAGGTCAAGGAGATCATCGACCTGATGATCAACCGGGTCCGCGTCCAGGTCGCCGAGCACGAACTGCAGCTGGAGCTGACCGACGAGGCCAAGGACCTGCTGGTCGACAAAGGCTGGGACCCGTCTATGGGCGCGCGGCCGCTGCGCCGAGCGATCCAGCGCTACATCGAGGACCCGCTCGCCGACGAAGTCCTGCGCCAGGGCGAAATGACTCCCGGCTCGACGGTGATGGTCTCCCGCAACGCCGCCGGCGACGAGGAAGACAAACCGCTCGACCTCGAGATCATCGCCCCGAAGAAGCCGAAGCGCAAAGCCGAGCCGGAGCGCGAGAAGGTCGGCGTCGGAGCGAAGAAGGACGACGGCGAGGGCGAGCCCGACGACGAGGGCTCTGACGACGCCGGCGACGAGTCCTAGCCTCCTGACCTGAGGTAGTTGGTTGTGAGAGAGCCGGGCCGGGCCGCGATCGGCACCTGGAGCGGAGGGCGCTTCCTCCGCTTCGGGGAGGCGATCGCCGAGGAGCGGCTGGAGGCGCTGCTGCGGCCGGGAAGTGGCATCGACACTTTGCTGAGCGCCGACGCCTACGGCCAGGGCGAGGCCGACCGGGTGCTGGGGCGGGCGCTGGCGGGCGTGGCGCGCGAGGAGTACTGCCTGATCGGCGCGGTCGGCCACGACTTCTACGAGGGCGAGCGCGACGGGCCGAAAGGCTTCCCGCGCTTCACCGACCCGCGCCTGCGCGGTCCCGACCAATACGCCGGCTACCTGCGGATGGCAACCGAGAAGAGCTTGGAACGCACCGGCGCCAGTTCCTTCGACCTGCTGCTGCTCCACAACCCCGACCGCATCGGCTACTCGAGCGAGGTCGTCTGGGAAGCGATGGCGACGCTGCGCGACGAAGGTCTGACGGCGCGAATCGGGGTTGCGCCGGGGCCGGCCAACGGCTTCACCCTCGATCTCATCTCCTGCCTGGAGCGCTTCGGCGAGGCGATCGACTGGGCGATGATCATCCTCAACCCGCTCGAGCCCTGGCCCGGCGAGCTCTGCCTCGACGCGGCGGCTCGTCATGACGTCAAGGTGCTGACCCGGGTGGTCGACTACGGCGGCCTCTTCTGGGGCGACGTGCAGCCGGGGATGGAGATGGCCGAGCACGACCACCGCAAGTTCCGCCCCGGGAACTGGATTGAGGAGGGCCTGCAGAAGCTCGACCGCCTGCGCCCGATCGCCGAGCGCCACGGCCTCACCCCGATGCACCTCGCTTGCCAGTGGAACCTCGCCCACCCCGCGGTCGAGTCGGTGGCGCCGACCCTGATCCAGGAGATCGGCCCCGAGGCGGGCCCGATCGAGGAGAAGCGCGCCGAGCTCGCCGCCGTCCCCGCCGAGGTGCGTCTCAGCGACGAGGAGGTAGCCGAGATCCGCGCGATCGGCGACAACACCGGCTGCATGACCCTCAAGGGTGCCAACCCCGAGCACGAGGGCGAAGAGCGCCCCGACCGCTGGCCCCTCACCGACGACCTAGCCGCCGTCGGCAGCCGCTGGGGCATCGACCCCGAGCGCGACCTGGCCGCGTCTCACTAGTCGCTCAGGACGACGGTTTCCCTGTAGGGAGGGGTGGGTGTCCCTCTCGAGACCTGGGTTCCTCGCCTTTAAGTTGGCCGTCTCTCGCTAACTGGTCTGTGCGAGGAACAGGACGCCGGTCCCGAGAGGGACACCCACCCCTCCTAACCACACGCTTTGGCAGACATCTTTCGCGAGACCGCAAGGAACCTCAATAGTTGTGGTTTTTCGCGGTCTCGCGAGGGACGCTTCGTCCTGAGTCGTCTATAGCTTCGCGCCCGCATGGGGATCAACGACGGGAACCGGAAGTGGTGGACGCTGGCGGGGGCCTGCGCGGGGTTGTTCCTGTTGATGCTGGACTCGACCGTCGTAGCGCTTGCGCTGCCGGCGATCCGGCACGACGTCGATGCCAGCTCGGAGGGGCTGCAGTGGGTGATGAACGGTTATTTGCTGACGATCGCCGTGCTGGTCGTGACCGCCGGGCGGCTGGGGGACATGTTCGGGCGCAAACGGTTCTTCCTCGTCGGGATGGTCTTCTTTGCGATCGGCTCGGTGGTCTCCGGGGCCGCGGGCGATCAGGACGCACTGATCCTCGGCCGGGTCTTGCAGGGGGCGGGGGCGGCTCCGATGCTCTCGCTTTCGCTGGCGCTGGTCTGCAACGTCTTCTCGGCCGAGGAGCAGCCGCGGGCGCTCGGGGTCTGGGCGGCGGTCTCGGCGGTGGCGCTGGCGATCGGGCCGCTAGCCGGCGGCGTCCTAATCGAACTCGACTGGCGGGTGATCTTCTGGATGAACCTGCCGGTCTCGGTGCTCGGAATCGCGATCACCCTGGCGGCGGCGCCCGAGTCGACTGACCCTGGCGCGGGAAGTCGGCTCGACTGGCCTGGCTTGGCGGCGCTTAGCGTCGGGCTCACCGCCGTCGTCCTGGCGCTGGTCCAGGCCCAAACCTGGAGCGGCAGGACCGTCATCGCCATCGGGGTCCTCGCCCTCCTCGCCCTTCTCGCCTTCTGGGCGATCGAGCACCGGGTGAGCGCTCCGATCGTCGAATTTGACCTCTTTCGCAATGGCCCCTACTTCGGCGCCAGCGCCGCTGCTTTCTGCCTCGTCGGCTCCTACTGGGCGGTGATGTTCTTCCAGCCTCAGTACCTGCAGGACGTTCGTGGCCACTCGCCGATCCTCAGCGGCCTGATGATCCTGCCGGTGACCGTGCCGATGATCTTCGTCTCGCCCTTCTCGGGGCGGCTGATCGGCCGCTTCGGCGCCCGCCGGCTGATGACCACCGGCATGGTCTTCGGCCTCGCCGGACTCCTCGTCCTCACCCGCCTGCAGACCGACAGCTCCTACCTCCTCCTGCTGGCCGGCTACCTGCCCTTCGGCATCGCCCTCAGCCTCGTCTACGCGCCGATGTCGACCGCCGCGATGGCGGCGATGCCAGCCGACAAGGCGGGCATCGCCTCCGGCGTCCTCGCCATGGACCGGGTCCTCGCCGGCGCGGTCGCGCTTGCCGCCACCGGAGCCGTCTTCCACGCCCTCCTCGGTGACGGTCGCTCCTTCGCCGCATCGGTCGCCGGATCCACCTGGGTAGCCGTAGCATTGACGGCCGTTGGCACCGCCCTCACCTGGGCTTACGTGCGCGATCCGGACAAGCCGGCGCCGGAAGATCAGCACCACATGCACCACCGTCGCTTCCATCTCTAGGCACGCCAGCAGCAAAGACTTGACAAACCCTATTCCGACCTGTCCACTCGGAATCGAGCAGACCGCATTCCAGAGCCGTTTCTGCCATCCTCTTGTGGATGCCTTCTTTGCCTGGGGATGAGTTACAAGAGCTTTCAGAACGTCAAGATCCCCGGCTCCTCAGAGCACTCGACGTAGTCGCCCCTGGCGGCGCGCTGCGCGAGGGGATCGACAACATCGTCCACTCGCGGACGGGCGGCCTGCTCGTCGTCGGCGACCTCGACGACATCTCCCACCTGCTCTCGGGCGGCATCAAGCTCGACGTCGACTACACGCCGGCGATGCTCTACCAAGTGGCAAAGATGGACGGCGCCATCGTCCTCAACGGCGAGGCGACGAAGATCGCCTGGGCCAACGTCCAGCTGATGCCGGATCCGACGATCCTCAGCTCGGAGACCGGCACCCGCCACCGCACCGCCGAGCGCGTCTCCAAACAGACGACGGCGCTGGTGATCGCGATCTCGCAGCGGCGCGATGTCGTCTCCCTCTACGTAGAGGGGACCAAGTACATCCTCCAGGACATTCCGGCTGTGCTGGCGAAGGCGAACCAGGGCCTCGCCACCCTCGACAAGTACCGTCAGCGCCTCGACCAGGTCTCGGCGCGGCTGACGCAGCTCGAGTTCGACGGCGGCGTCGTCCTCCACGACGCGCTCTCGGTCCTGCAGCGGGCTGAGCTGGTGACGCGGATGGCGGTCGAGGTCGAGCGCTACATCGTCGAGCTCGGCACCGAGGGCCGGCTGATCGAGATGCAGCTGGAGGAGACGATGGTCGGCGTCGCCGCTGACAAGACCGCGCTGATCCGGGACTACTCGGTCGAGGACTCCGAGCAGAACCTGACCGCGGTGCTGCAGGCGCTGGGCCGGATGCCCCACCAGGACGTGCTCGACTTCGGTCGTCTCGCCGAGCTGCTCGGCTACGACCGCAAGGTCAACACCCTGGACTTCGCGGTCGGCCCGCGCGGCTATCGCGTGCTGGGCCGGGTCCCGCGCATCCCCAAGCTTGTCGTCCAGAAGATCACCCACGAGCTGGGCGGGCTGGAGGAGGTCCTTGCGGCCTCCGACGAAGAGCTCGCCGCCGTCGACGGAGTCGGGGCCCAGCGCTCCAAGGACATCCGCGAGGGCCTGCGGCGGCTCCAAGAGGTTGATCTGGTCGACCGGTATTTGCAGAGCTGACGGCAAACCCCTGCCGTCGAAAACGAAAGGAGTCACGATTTCCGAGCTAGACGAGGCCACCGTGGAGGCAGTCTTCGAGGAGGACGTGGAATACGTCTGCGACTTCGAGATTGGCGACAAGGTCGTATACCCGCATCATGGAGCGGGTCTGGTGATGACCAAAGAGACCCGGGAGCTGATGGGTGAGGAACGCGAGTACCTCACGATCAAGATCCTCCACAACGAGCTCACGGTGATGGTGCCCTGCGAAAACGCCGGCAAGGCGGGCTTGCGACGCATCATCGACGAGGAGGAAATTAAAAAGGTCACAAACGTCCTCACCGACGACGTGTCGGAGATGCCGAAGAACTGGAACCGGCGCTTCAAGTACAACCGCGAGAAGATCAAGACCGGCGACGTCTTCGAGCTGGCCGAGGTCGTCCGCAACCTCGCCATCCGCGAGATGGAAAAGGGCCTGTCCACGGGCGAGAAGCAGATGTACACCCGGGCGAAGAAGATCCTCGCCTCCGAGTTCATGTACGCGCTCGACAAAGACGAGGACGGCGCCGAGGAATACCTCGACAGCCTTCTCGAGGAGCGGTTCGCCGCCACTGCGACCGCCTAACAGTACCGCAGTAACCGCCGTCATCGCGGCCGCCGGCTCCGGGGAGCGTCTCGGAGCCGGCGGCCCGAAGGCATTCGTCTCCGTTGCCGGGCGGCCGATGATCGAGTGGTCGATCGAGGCCTTCCGCGGGTGCGAGAGCGTGCACTCGATCGTCGTCGCGGCGCCGCCGGGGCACGTCGGTGACGTGGCCCGCGGCAGCGAGCACGACCTCGGCGTCATCGCCGGGGGGGCAACGCGGGCGCAGTCGGTCGCGAACGCCCTCGAGGCGGTCGGGACCGCCTACGTCGCGATCCACGACGCCGCCCGGCCGCTGCTGACGCCGGAGCTGGTCGAAGCGTTGGTGGCCGACCTCGATGCGGACGAGGGCGCCGCCGGCGTCATCGCCGCCGCCCCGGTCACCGACACGATCAAGCGGGCGCTCGAGAAATCCAGTGCGGAGTTGAGCACCTCAGAGGTGTCGAATTCCGCACTGAAGATCCTGACCACGGAGGACCGGTCGCGCCTCTGGCGGGCGCAGACGCCTCAGGTGTTTCGGACGGTCGCGCTGCGCGAGGCGCTGGCTGCGGCTGAGCGGCCGGAGGAGGCAACCGACGAGGCGATGCTGGTCGAGGCCACGGGCGGCACCGTCCTCATTCATCCCGTCGCCGAGCAGAACCTGAAGGTGACGACGCCGCTCGACCTGCGCGTCGCCGAGCTGCTGCTTGCCGAACGCGCCTGAAGCGGCGCTAGTCGCGCATCAGCACGTAGACGAGCACCACCGCGAAGCAGACCTGTCCCACCCCGAGGGCGGTGCCGAAGTTCTTCGCCCCGAGCGCGACGGCGATGAGGACACCGGCGACGAAGCCGAGCAGGAGGAGCGCGAGCTGACGGCTCATTCGGCGTGAAGTTTATGCTCGCCTCCATGCTCACCGACTACCACCTGCACCTGCGCCCGGACGAGGAGGGGACCAGCTTCGAGCGCTACTTCACGACCGAGAACGTCGAGCGCTATCTGGAGGCCGCCGCGGCGGTCGGGGTCGAGGAGCTGGGCGTCTCCGAGCACGTCTACCGCTTCCGAGCGGCGCTTGACCTCTGGCAGCACCCGCTCTGGGTCGAGAACGCCGTCGACGACCTCGACGCCTACTGCGAGTTCGTTCGCGGCACGCCGCTGCGGCTTGGGATCGAGTGCGATTACATCCCCGGTGCCGAGGAGCGGACCGCGGCTCTGCTGGAGGCGCGCGACTTCGACTACGTCGTCGGCTCAGTCCACTTCATCGGCGACGGCGACGCCGCAATCGACCACAAAGGCTTCGACGTCTGGGAGGCAGGCGGCGACCCCGACGAGGTCTGGCGCCGCTACTTCGAGATGCTCGCCCAGGCCGCCCGCTCGGGCCTCTTCGACATCCTCGCCCACCCGGACCTGGTCAAGGTGTGGGGGCGGGCGACGCCGCTGCCCGACCGCGACCTGCGCGCCTTCTACGAGCCGGCGGTGGAAGCGGTCGCCGAGAGCGGGATCGCCGTCGAGGTCTCAACCGCGGGCATCCGCAAGCCGGTCGGCGAGATCTACCCCTCGCGCCAGTTCGCCGAGATGTGCATCGAGGCCGGGGCGCCCTTCGCCCTCTCCTCCGACGCCCACCTGCCGGAGCAGATCGGCTTCGAATACGACCGCGCGATCGAGTTCCTCGACGAGCTGGGGGTCGGTGAGATATGCGTCTTCGAGCAGCGCCAGAGGAGCCTCTCGCCCCTGGGCAGCCGCGTCCGCTGACCATGGTCGGCCTCGGCTACGACAGCCATTGCTTCGCTGCCGGGCGGCCGCTGATCCTCGGCGGCGTCGAGATCGACCACGACCAGGGCCTCGAGGGCCACTCCGACGCCGACGTCCTCACCCACGCGGTGATCGACGCCTTGCTCGGGGCCACCGGCGGCGGCGACATCGGCGAGATGTTCCCCGACGACGATCCGGCCTTCAAAGACGCCGACTCGATCGACCTCCTGCGCACCGTCGTCGGCACGATCGCCGGCCCGGTCATCAACATCGACGCGACCCTGATCTGCGAGCAACCCCGCCTCGGCCCCTACAAGGCGGAAATGGAGCGGATCCTCGCCGACGCCACCTCCGCCCGGGTCAGCGTCAAGGCGACCAGCAACGAGGGCATGGGCTTCGTCGGCCGCGGCGAGGGGATCGCCTGCATCGCGGTGGCCAGCGTCGAATCCGAATAGTCTTCCCGCCCTATGCCTCAACGTTTCGATGCGGCAGCCGTGCGCGGCTCGATCTCCGACCTGGCCTTCCAGGGGAAGGTCTTGCGCGAGGCGGGCATCCTCGAGCCGATGCGCCCCGACAAGGCGCTGAAGATCGGCGGCACCTTTCTGCGCTGGGGGGCTTCGCCGGCGACCGGGGTCGCGACGGCATCGATCCACCACCCGCACGAGCTGGCGATCGTCGACGAACGCGGCGCCCTCAGCTGGCAGCGCCTGCACCTGCGCTCCAACGCGCTCGCTCACTCGCTGGCGCAGATGGGGATCGGCCCCGGCGACGGCGTCGGGATCATGTGCCGCAACCACCGCGGCTTCATCGAGACCACCCTCGCGGCGGCGAAGCTTGGCGCCAGCGCCCTCTACCTGAACACGATGTTCGCCGGTCCGCAGCTGGTCGAGGTGACCAAGCGCGAGGGGCCGAAGGCGCTGGTCTACGACGAGGAGTTCACCGAGCTGCTCTCCGAAGTCGAGCCGTCGGTCAAGCGGATCGTCGGCTGGTGCGAGGGCGAGACCTCTGAGCCGACGCTGGAGAGCCTGATCGAGGGCGGCGACGAGTCCGACCTGAAGCCGCCGCCCCAAAGCCCGAAATTCGTGATCCTCACCTCCGGCACCACCGGCACTCCGAAGGGCGCGCAGCGCTCCAGCCCCGAAGGTCTGATGCCGATCGCCTCGCTGATCGACAAGATCCCCTTCCGCAGCCGGATGACGATGATGATCGCCGCGCCGCTCTTCCACTCCTGGGGCTTCCTCCACTTCGTGCTCAGCCTGCCCACCGCGGCGACGATGGTGCTGCGGCGCAAATTCGACCCCGAGGACACCTTGAGAGCGATCGAGCAGAGCCGTGCCGAAGTGCTGGCGGCGGTGCCGGTGATGATCCAGCGCATCCTCACCCTGCCCAAGGAGACGCTCGACCGCTACAGGCTGCCCTCGTTGAAGATCACCTCGCTCTCAGGCTCGGCGCTGCCGGGCGAGCTGGCGATCGCCTGGATGGACCGCTTCGGCGACAACGTCTACAACCTCTACGGCTCGACCGAGGTCTCTTTCGCGACGATCGCCGTCCCCGAGGACCTGCGCGCCGCCCCCGGCACCGCCGGCAAGCCGCCGCGCGGTACCCAGATCCGTCTCTACGACGAGAACGGGGTGGAGGTGCCGCGGGGAGAGGTCGGCCGCATCTTCGTCGGCAACGAAATGGCGATGGAGGGCTACACCGGCGGCGGCGGCAAGGAGATGATCGACGGCCTCTACTCGAGCGGCGACGTTGGCCACTTCGACGAGAACGGGCGCCTCTTCATCGACGGCCGCGACGACGAGATGATCGTCTCCGGCGGTGAGAACGTCTTCCCGCGCGAGGTCGAGGACCTGCTCGCCGATCACGAGGCGGTCGAGGAGGTGGCGGTGATCGGAGTCGAGGACGAGGAGTTCGGCCAGCGGCTGAAGGCCTTCGTCGTCACCCGCTCTGGTACCGAGGTCTCCCAGCAGGACTTGACCGCCCATGTGAAGGCCAACCTCGCCGCTTACAAGACCCCGCGCGAGGTCGAGTTCCTCGACGAGCTGCCGCGAAATGCCACGGGGAAGGTGCTGAAGCGGGAGCTGCGCGCCCGCGACGGCCAGACGTCTGCCTAGGGCGCCGGGGAGGGGTTCGGCGGACAACAGCGGGGAGGGTCCGGCGAACCCTCCCGGCGCTCCACGTGGGCGTTGCCCAAAGTGCGGGCTTCGATTTTGAGAGGGGGATTGGCCGCCGATCCCGCTAGTAGGTTGCGGGGGAATGAGCGAGCCAGCTAGGCAGCTGCAGCAGGTCGGTGAGGCGACGCGGGCGATGCGCGGCGTTGCCGACCAGGCGCTCGAGTGGGTCCGGGTCAGCGAGGGGCGCGTGGCCGAGGCCGAGAAGCGTGCCGACGCGGTCAAGGACCAGGTCAAGGAGCGGGCGCTGCTGACCCTGCGCAAGGTCTCCGCCGAGGCGCGGGAGCGGATCGCCGCCGAGCGCACGGCGAGGACCGAGGCGGAGTCGCGAATCGCCGCCGCCGAGGCGGCGCGGGACCGGGCCGAGCGGGGCTTCGAAGAGCTGCAGAAGCGGGCGCAGAAAGAACGTGAAGAGATCGTCGCCAAAGCCTCGCGGACGCGCGCCGACGCCGAGAAGGCAGCGCGCGAGGCGAAGGCGGAAGCCGAGAGCGCGGTCGCCGCGGCCCGATCCGCAGCCGAGAAGACGATCGCCGAGGAGCGCCTGGCCGCTGAAGCGGAGTTCAAGGAGCGGCTCGAGGAGGCTCGCCGGCAGATCCAGGCGAAAGCCGACGAACGGATCGCCGCCGCCGAGCAGCGGGCCGCCGACGCCGAAAGGTCAGCGGCCGAGTCGCACGAGGCCGCGGTGCGGCTGGAGACCGAGATCGAGCGGCGGGTGATGGAGGGAACCGAGGACGTGCGGCGCGAAGCCGAGGAAAGCGTCAAGCGCCTGCTCGAGAAAGTCGAGCGCGAGGCCGAGGAGGCAGCCCGCCGCCGCGCCGAGGATCAGCTGCGGGTGGAGTCGGATCGGATCCGCGTGCAAGCACAGAAGCGCGAGGAGCGCGTGCGGGAGGCGACCGAGGACGAGATCAAAGCCAGCGTTAGCAAGGCGCGGCGTGAGGCCGAAGCGGCGGCCGAGGAGACGGCCCCCACCTGGCTGCGCAGCGAGTCCAAAGCATCAACCGCCGGCTACCGGACTTTTTGATCTAACCTCGCCTGCGCAATGCGCGAGGTGAGGATCAGGGACACGCTGACGGGCGATCTGCGCTCGCTGGAGCAAGACGGCGAGGTTGGCATCTACGCCTGCGGCCCGACCGTCTACAGCCGCATCCATATCGGCAACGCGCGCCCGTTCGTCGTCTTCTCGCTCTTCGCCCGCTTCCTCCGCAGCGAGGGCTACCGGCCAAAGCTGGTTGTCAACGTCACCGACATCAACGACAAGATCTACGTCGCGGCGCGGAATGCCGGCAAGGAGTCGGCGAAATTCGCGGAAGAGATGCGGGATCTGTACTTCGAGGACACTGACCGGCTCGGGTTGGGGCGCCCCGATTCCGAGCCGCTGGCGACGGAGACGGTCGGTGGGATCGTCTCCCTGATCGAGGAACTGGTCGACTCGGGCCACGCCTACGAGTCCGGCGGCGACGTCTACTTCCGCGTCCGCAGCTTCGGCCCCTACGGCAAGCTCTCCAACCGCCGCCCGGAAGACATGGACCAAGGCGAGGATGCCGGCTCGGCCTCGCTGAAGGAGGAGCGACTCGACTTCGCCCTTTGGAAGACCCACAAGCCCGACGAGGACACCAGCTGGAACTCGCCCTGGGGCCCCGGCCGTCCCGCCTGGCACATCGAGTGCTCGGTGATGGCCGAGCAGGAGCTGGGCGCCACTTTCGCGATCCACGGCGGCGGCTCCGATCTCGTCTTTCCCCACCACGAGAACGAGATCGCCCAGTCCGAGGCAGCAGGCCGCCCCTTCGCTCGGATCTGGATGCACAACGGGATGATCGAGACGAGCTACGCCAAGATGTCGAAATCGGAGGGCAACATCTTCCAGCTCTCAGAGGCGCTCGATCGCTACGGGCGCGAGGCGGTTGTCGCTTACCTGATCTCTGGGCATTACCGGCAGCCGCTTGCGTTTGGGGAGGAGCAGATGGAGGAAGCGGTTGCTCGGGTCGAGCGTCTGCGGAATTTCTTTAGGGACAACCCGCTGGGAGCGCCGGGGGAGGGGTCCCCAGACAACAGCCGGGGAGTGTCTGGGGACCCCTCCCCCGGCGCTCTCGCCGGGGCGCCTGGGCGGCTCGAGGCGTTTCGGACTGCGCTCGCTGATGACTTCAACACGCCCAGGGCCCTCGCCGAGGTGTTTGAGCTCGTGGCGGAAGCCAATCGCGGCGAGGTCGATGGGGGAGAGGCGGCTCAGGCCATCGCGGTGATGCTCGACTTGGTCGGCCTCAGCACCCTTACTCAGCCAGATGAGGGTGTTGAGGCCGACCACGAAGCTCGGCAGCTGATGGAGGAACGGGAGGAGGCGCGGGGGGAGAAGGACTTTGCTCGTGCTGACGAGCTGCGGGATCAGCTGGCCGAGATGGGATGGGAGGTCAGGGACTCAGCTGAGGGTCCTAGCCTCGTCCCCAAGGCCTGATGGCGAATCAGTTCATCTACGGGCGTCGGCCGGTTGCCGAGGCGGAGCGGGGGAGGCGGCGGGTGCACCGGGTCTGGCGCGCTCCAGAGGCATCGGCGGAGGAGCTGGAGCGGCTATGCGGCTCGCCGGACCATCAGGGCGTGGTGGCCGAGGTGGATCCATATCCCTACGGCGATGCCCGGGGGATGTTGCGCGACGGCGTATTGCTTGTCGCCCTCGATCAGGTCCAGGACCCCCGCAACCTCGGCGCCGTCTGCCGCTCTGCCGAGTTCGCCGGCGCCGCCGGCGTGGTGATCCCAGAGCGCCGTGCCGCCGCGATCACCCCCGCTACCTGCAAGGCCTCCGCCGGAGCCGTCGAGCACATCGAAGTAGCCCACGTCCGCAACCTCGCCGACTGGCTTTCGGAGGCAAAGGAGAAAGGCTTCTGGATCTGGGGCGCCGACGCCGAGGCGAAACAAGCTCCCTGGTCAACCGACCTGACCGGCTCCACCGTTCTGGTCCTGGGCGGCGAGGGCAAAGGCCTCCGCCCCCGCGTCGCCGACAGCTGCGACGGCTTGATCGCCTTGCCCCAGCTCGGCAAGGTCGACTCGCTGAACGTCTCCGCGGCCGCGACCGCGCTGCTCTTCGAGGCTCTCCGTCAGCGCGTCTGAGACCCCTGCAAATCACCGGCAAATGCAACGGCGGTTGCATTTCCGGAAATTGGGGGTTGACAGAACACCGCAGACCAGTAAGAGTGCGCCTTGTAAATAAGGGTGAACCTCAACTTGAGGCTCACTTCGTAGAGGCGCCTGCCAGGGGAGGTAAGCGGCGCCACGACCCTTCAGCAAGGAGAAGGATCTGTGGCTCTATCTACGCCTACGCAGGAACTGCCGCTACCGGTTGCGCAGAGCACCGTCCGCGTCTCGACGTCTAACCCTCAAGCTGAGCTTGATGATCATTATCTCGTCGCCCTAGCCAAGGACGGCCGGACCGACGCTTACGACATGATCGTCAAGCGCTACCGCGGTTTCGTCCGCCTCAAGGCTTCGTCCTACTTCCTCCTCGGGGGAGAGTCAGACGACTTGATTCAGGAGGGCCTGCTCGGCCTCTACAAGGCGATCCGCGACTACCGCACCGATCGCGAGTCGAGCTTCCGCAACTTCGCCGAGCTCTGCATCACCCGTCAGATCATCACCGCGGTCAAGACCGCGACCCGCAATAAGCACACGCCGCTTAACCAGTACGTCTCCTTCAGCCAGACGCCGGCAGCCGCCGGCGACTCGGAAACGACGCTGGACGAGATCCTGCCGGGACCGAGCGTCCACGATCCGGTCAACCAGGTGATCGCCTCCGAAGAGCTGGAGAGCCTCGTCTCCTGCCTCTCGGGCGTCTCCGGAGTGCTCTCTGACCTGGAGAGCCGGGTGCTCTCGCTCTACCTCGACGGTTACTCCTACGAGGTGATCGCCGAGCGCCTCGAGTGCGACACCAAGACGGTTGACAACGCCCTGCAGCGGGTGAAGCGCAAGGTCGGTTCGCACCTCGCTTCGCGAGAGGTCCCGCTCTAACCGCTCTGCGGCAGATCGGATAGCACGTACTGCAGTAGTTCGCGCCCGTGGTCCGAGGCGACGGCAACGTCGTCGGCCTTGACTCGGACCCGGTGCAGCGACTGCATCCGCAGCACGTCGCCGTCGCAGTGGTGGTTGGGGAAGATCCCCGAGTAGGAGACGCCTAGACGCTCGAGGTGGTCGGCGACGAGGGCGGTTGCCGGCCGCTCCAGCGGCAAGTCGATGTAGATCGCGTCGAGGTTGGCGTGGTGGAAGAGGTGATGGCGCTCGGCGCCGATCGCCTCCTCCAGGTCCGCGCCGGGCGTGTGGACGGTGATCCGCGCCAGGTTGTGGTCGCGGTCGATCTCGATGCGGAGCTCGCTGCGCTCCTCCAGCTCGCAGTGGGGTGGCGGATTCGCCAGCTCCCCGCGCAGCTCGCAAAGCGCGAGCGTCTGGGCCACGATCTCGCGATGGCGCTCGGGCGCGTACACCTCGCGCTCGTGCCCGTCGTTCAGCTTCGTGTAGAAGAGCGCCGCCGATTGGCGCCCGCGCCGCCCCGCAGCGGCGTCGTTACTAACGGTGGCGGGGATCCAGCCGAGCAGGAAGCCGGTCTCGTGCGCGCCCAGGTCGATGTTCGCTTTCTGGCTGTAGGGGTGGGCGGCGGTGGCCTCGCTGTACATCCCGGCCAGCCCGCGCTCTCGGGCCCAGTCCATCAGCCACTTCTTCGTGCGGGTGAACAGGTGCTGCCCGCGAGCGGCCGGCAAGGTCACCGCCTGACCGGAGTGGGCGACCGCGTCGCCCGCCGCCGCCAGGCTCATCCCCATGTGGCAAAGCAGCTCACCTGCGGGGCTTTCGGCGACGCAGGAGACGTAGGTGCCGGCGGCGATTCGGCGCCCGACCTCGTCCGGGTCGTACACCCACCGCACGTCATAACTTTGACCATAAGCGGCCTCGATTGCGCCCGTCAGCACGGTACCCTCGTCGGACCCCAAGAACCTGAACGTCACGTCCATTACGGACATCATCGCCACCACGCCCGCCTAGCTCAACCTGGGAGAGCACCTCATTTGTAATGAGGAGGTTGCCGGTTCGATTCCGGCGGCGGGCTTCTTCTTCATCTCACCGCAACTTTGCCTTTTAGTGGACGTTTAGCCAGCAAAGCAGCGCATCCGCTGCAGGCAGGCAAACCACCAAGGAGGCACGACAGATGCGGCAACAGGGGGATGGAGTTTCGGAACGAGGGCCGGTACGCCGGTTGGCGATGGTGATCGCGGCCGTCGCCGCCGTCTGCCTGGCGTTCGCCGGGACCGTGCAGGCGTCCGTGATCAGCATCGGCAGCGTGCTGCCGCAGAAATTCGAAGCGACGGAATTCGGGCGGGTGCAGACCTTCTTCAACACTGCCCTGCCGGAGAGCGGCGCGAATCTCTCTTCGCCCGTCAACGGCGCGATCGTGCGCTGGCGAGTGCAGGGCGCGAGCGGCGGGCCGTTCTTCCTGCGGGTCCTCCATCCCAACGGCAAAGGTGGCTACGAAGCGGCCGGGACCAGTCAGGGCGCGACGCCTGTGGACGAAACCCTGCAGACCTTCTCCACCAACCTGAAGGTCAGGGCCGGTGACCTGATCGGGATCGACCCAACCAACGTGACCGACAAAATCGGCGTTGCTGAGGCATCTGGCGCCAAGTACGAAACGATCTTCCCACCGCCCTTCGACGGTTCGGTCGTCGCTCCGAGCGAAGCGCGCGACGGCAAAGAGATCGAGCTCAGCGCCGAAATCCAGCCCGAGCCGGAAGTGACGCTGGTCTCGCCTCCGTTCGGTCCGGTCACCGGCGGCACCGTGGTGACCATCACCGGCAAGAACTTCACCAACGCGAGTGAAGTCAAGTTCGGCAGCACCCCGACGGGCTTCACGGTCGACTCGGACACCGAAATCACCACGACCGCTCCGAAAGCGCTGCGGCCGGGCAAAGTCGACGTCAGCGTGACCACCTTCGCCGGCACCAACCCGAACACGCACTTCGACGACTACGTGTACACGGCGTGCGTGGTGCCGAAAATCAAGAACCGCACCCTGAAGGTGGCGAAGTCGATGCTGCGTCGCTCGGGCTGCAAGCTCGGCCACGTGAAGAAAGTCGATGCGCCGAAGCCGAAGAAGGTCGGCAAGGTCCTCAAGCAGGCTCCGAAGCCGGGCAAAGTCCTGGCGCCGGGAGCGCGGGTCCGCATCCAGCTCGGGAAGTAGTCCCTGTTGGACTAGGAGTTCGAACCGCCGCCGAGGAGCCTGGTCTTCTCGGCGGCGAACTCCTCTTCGGTGAGGATGCCCCGGTCGCGCAGCTCGCCCAGCTTTTCCAGGCGTTGCAGGCGGGCGTCCTCTGCGTCGACGGGCATCGTCGTGGTGGGTGGCTCGGCGGCGCTCGGCGGCGTCTCCCGCTCGCCGTTGTGCGGCGGCCGCCGCACCTCCGGCAGCCGCAGCTTTGAAGCCTGCTCTCCCATCCGCTCGGAGATGTGGGCGTCTTTGACCGCGGTGACGACTTTGTCGCGGGTGCGGCCGAAGACGTCGCCGTAGCTGGCGTCGGGAAATTCCTCGGCGGTCTGCCTGCGCAGCTCGTGGATCCCGAAGGCGGCCATGCCGGCGACGATCAGCGTCGTCAGGAAGGCGCGCAGACCCTGTGACGGTCCGCTGAGGAAGTAGAGACAGACGAGGACCGCGAGGCCGGTGTAGACGTAGGCGACGTGCAGGAGGAGGGTGGGGGCGATGTAGCGGCGAGTGTTGCGCGCCCCCGGGGTGGGGGAGGCGAGCCAGCCGGCGGCGGCGAAGAGGACGCCGACGATGATCACCGTCGTCGCGATGCTGACCATCAGCGAGGTGCCGATCGACCAGGCGGCTTCGGCCGCCGGCTTCACGTTCTCGGTTCGCACCAGGTTGTCGACGACGATGCCGCCGGCGATGTGGCGGGCGACGATGACGGCGAAGCCGGCCGCGATCAGGCCGATGCCGCTGAGCAGGACCGTGACCCAGCGGCCGCCGCGCGAGAGGTAGATCGCGGCGCTGAAGGCGGCGAAGGTGAGGATCGAGAGCAGCAGCGCCAGGCCCTTGACCGCAACCGCGATGTTCTGCGCGGTCTTCAGCTGGTCGGACTTGAGGATCTGGATCTGGGCGGCGTCGGGCGGCAGCTTTTCGGCCAGGTCTTCGCCGATCCCGACCTGGTCGGCGAGGTTGGTGAGGAGGCTGCCGAGGTTGAGGCGGACGTTTCCTTCGTCGGTCTCGATCGCTTCTTTCTTGTCTTCCAGCACCGCCAGCAGCTGTTCGTGGGTGGTCCGGTTCGCCTCTTCCCACAGGTCCTGGGCGGTCGAGGTTTCGAGTGCCTTTTCGGCCCCCTGGCCCGCTACCTGGCGCAGGCCGCCGGCCGCCGGCCCGGCGAGGTCCTTGGCATCGCCGGGGAAGACGTCTTCCAGTTCCTTGCGCACGTCGACGTTTTCGTACAGCTGTTCGACCAGGTACTCGCTGACCGCAGCGCGGACCGTCTTGTTGTCCAGGAGGCGGCCGCTGGTGGCGACCCAGTCATCGGTGTTGAGCGCTTGCCGCTCGGTCCAGATCGCGAAGACGCTGAGGAAGGCGAGGAGGGAGCCGAGGATGACGAGCGCTCTGACCGTCCGTCGGCGTCCGCGGCTCATCGGCGGATGGTATACGTGAGCAATGAAGCTAGAGGGCATTCACCACATCACTGCGATCACCGAGAACGCCCAGCGCAACGTCGACTTCTACGCCGGCGTCCTGGGCCTCAGGCTGGTCAAGAAAACCGTCAACCAGGACAACCCGACCGTCTACCACCTGTTCTTCGCCGACGAGGGCGGGGATCCGGGGTCTGACCTGACCTTCTTCGAGTACCCCGGCGCGGCCCAGGGACGGCCTGGCGCCGGCATGGTGCACCGGGTCGTTTGGCGCGTCGCCTCGACCGATGCCTTCGACTTTTGGGAGGAGCGGCTGCGTGCCAACGGAACCGAGTCGCGGCGGGAGGGCGAGAGCCTGATCTTCTCTGACCCGGAGGGGCTCGACCACGAGCTCCTCGTCGTCGACGTGCCCGATGCGCCGCTGATCGCCGACCACCCGGAGATCCCGTCAGAGCTGGCGCTGCAGGGCTTCCACGCCGTGCGCGCCTACGCCGCCTCGCCGCAGGCGAGCAGCGGCCTGCTCGAGGCGCTGCAGTTCGAGCAGGTCGTCGACGGGGCGTGGGAGGCGCGCGGCGAGAAGCGCGGCGGCCTCTACATCTACGACGAGGCACCGGCCGAGCGCGGGATCCAGGGCGCCGGCAGCGTTCATCACGTCGCCTGGGCCTCGACCCCGGAGGAGCTGCTCGACTGGCGCGAGAAGGCGCTCGCGGGCGGGGCGCAGCCGACGCCGGAGATCGACCGCTTCTACTTCCGCTCGGTCTACTTCCGCGAGCCGAGCGGAGTGCTGTTCGAGATCGCCACCCTCGGCCCCGGCTTCACCGTCGACGAGCCGCTCGAGCACCTCGGCGAGAAGCTCTCGCTGCCGCCGGATTACGAGCACCTGCGCGAGGAGGTCGAACCCCGCCTGCGACCGGTCGAGAACCCGCGGGTCCAAACCGGCGGTTGATCGGCGACTTCACCTGGCGTGACGCCGGTCGGACCGTCGTCTTCCGGCGCGGTGGGGTCGGGGGGGTGGTCGAGATCCTGCGGGAGCAGGGGGTCGAGGAGTTCGAGCTGCTGAGCACGTCGCGGGCGCTGGCGGGAGCGGGAGAGCTCTCCGCGGGCGCGAGCGGCGTGCACGAGGTTCAGCCGGGGCAGGTCCCGGCCGCCGCAGCGATGCTCCTGGACGCGCTCTCTCCCCCTCGCAAAGCAAGTAAGGGGGAGAGAGCGCGTCCCCTAGTCGCCTTGGGCGGCGGCCGGGTCGTGGACGTGGCGAAGGCGATCGCTTCGGTAGGCGGTCAGGAGGTGGTGGCGATCCCGACGACGATGTCGGGGGCGGAGATGACGGGCTCGCACCGGCTGCCGGAAGGGGCGGAGGATCGGATGCGGGGGACGGTGCGGCCGGCGCTGGTGATCGCCGATCCGGATGCGATGACGAGTCAGCCGGAGGAGCAGCTGCGGGCGAGCTCGATGAACGCGCTGGCGCATGGCGCCGACACGCTCTACCTGCCGCTGTCGAACCCGGTGTCGGAGATGACGGCGCTGCGGGGCGCCGGGCTGATCAGCGCGGCGCTGGACGACGGGCGGGAGAAGCGGGACCGGAGCGCCCTCGCGCTCGGCTCGATCCTTTGCGGCTACGCGATCGATTCCGCCGGCATGGGCCTCCACCACCTCATCTGCCAGACGTTGGTCCGGCTGTGCGGGACTCCGCACGCGGAGACCAACGCGGCGATTCTGCCGCACTCCGTCGCCCTGCTGGCGGAGCGGGCGCCGGAGGCTTACGAGCGGTTGGCCGCCGCGCTGGGCACCGACCGCCCCAGCTTGGCGGAGCGAATTGAAGGGCTCGGCCACCCGCCGCGCCTCGGTGAGGTCGGCGGTGACACGTCGAAGCTCGACGAGGCGATCGAGGCGATGCTCCAGCGCCCGGAGCTGCAGCGCGTTCCGCGGCCGCCGGGGCGGGGGGAACTACGCGCCTTGGTCGAGGCCGCCTGGTAGTTCCGCTCGGGGCGCTTCGGGCCGGGCCACATCCAACTCCACTAAGCAGGTAGAGGTGGATGTGGCCCGGCAGGAGCGGCTCTGTTGTTCAGGAGGAGGGCTCGGAGGTCGGCGGCAACCGCCTCGGGTTCATCGTCCAGCTGGCTCCAGGTGAGGCGCGTGACCGTGTAGCCGGCGGCGGTCAATCGGCGGTCCCGCCCCCGGTCATCGAGCGCTTGCGGCCAGGAGGCTCTTCCTTCAGCCGTTGGAGAACGAATCGCACCTTTCGCGACCCCCGTTTCCCTGCATAGCGCTCCAGAAGATCCGGGAGCGAGAGCCGATCCCAGCGGTTCAGGTATTCGGCCTCCTTGATCATCGCGACTACCCCATCGACGTCAACGTGGGCTGCGAGGTCGAAGATCGTCCGGTGAACCGAGGTCACCGGTATTCCCTCCTCCACCGCCCGCTCGTCCTCCGGTACGCGGGAGGAGTGCCGGCGAAACCGCTTCGTGGAGGTGCTCTTGTGCGGGACGGTTACGTGGATCGCGCCGCCCGAGTAGCCGCGAATGCCCCAGAGCGCCGCTGCGGTGTGATGGCTGAGCAGAGCGTCAGGACCTGAGGCAAGCACTGCAGCCATCCAATGCCCCTGGTGTGAGGTCAACGTGCGCGGCGCTACCGAGTAAACGCCGCCGTAAATCCGATGGAGCCGGCCGGTGCGCAGCCGAACCGCGATCGCGGTTCGGAGGAAGCCCGCTTCTGCCAGCTGCCGCCGGGCCGCCATCCCATGCTGCCGCCTCGCTAGCTCTGCTAGTCCCCGGTCGTCATCGCGAGTCCGTGAAAAGGCCTCCTCAAGCGGCTTTTTCACAGACTCGATGCCCATGCCCGGAGCGTTTCGGGTTGCGGCGCACGTATGGCGCGCACCGATGGAAATTTCTGGAACGTCTGTGTGCCGTAACCCGAAACGCTCCGGCGTGTAGCCCCCCGCGTGACCCCTGAACCTTTGAGTGCGGAGCGGCTCGCCTCCTACCACGCCTATACGCGCAAGCACAGCGTCAACTGGCCGATGTACCACGTGGCGCGGGCATTGCTGGTGCCGTTCTTCCTCGTCTACTTCCGGCTCGCTCGCCTGGGGCGGGACTATGGGAAGGCGAAGGGTGGGGTGATCGTGGCGGCAAACCACCGCAGCTTCCTCGATCCCTTCGTTGTCGGCGCCTGCCTGCCCTGGCGGCGGCCGATGAACTACATGGCCAAGGTCGAGCTGTTCGAGAAGCGCTGGCAGGGGTGGGTGCTCTCGCGCCTCGGCGCCTTCCCGGTCCGACGCGGCGAGTCCGACGAGGACGCGATGCTGACCGCGCGGATGATCGCCGAACGCGGCGGCGCCGTCTGCATCTTCCCCGAGGGGACGCGGATCCGGCGCGGCACGCTCGCCAACCCGAAGCGCGGCGTCGGCCGCCTCGCCCTGCAGACGGGAGCGGTGGTGATCCCGACCGCGGTGCTCGGCACCGAACACGTCCGCCGCGGCTGGCGCATCCGGCCCCGCAAGTGCAGGGTGCGGTTGGGGCCGCCGATGACCTTCCCGCGCGCCGAGGAGCCCTCGCCGGCGCTGGCGGAAACGGTGACGGGCCGGATCTGGCCGAACGTGCTCTTGCAGTGGGAAGACCTCGGCGGCCTGCCGCCGATGCGCCGTGCCGCGGTGATCGGTGCCGGCAGCTGGGGGACGGCGGTCGCCGTTCTGCTCGCCCGCGGCGGTCTCGAGGTCCAGCTCGGGGCGCGGACCTCGGAGCGGGCGGAGGAGATGCTCGCCGATGGTGAGAACCGCCGCTACCTGCCCGGCGTGCCACTGCCGGAGGCGATCGACGTGCGACCGGCCTCCTCGATCGAGCTCGCCGGCCTCGACCTGATCTGCCTCGCGATCCCCTCCGCCCAACTGCCGCAGGCGGTCGGTGCGATCGCCGACCGCGTCAGCTCCCGCAGCGCCGTGCTGATGCTGACCAAGGGCCTGATCGCTCCCCAGGGGGACCTTCCCTCCGATTACGTCGGCGAGCGGGTGCGGGCGCGCGGAATCGCCTGCCTCGGCGGACCCGCCCACGCTCGGGAGGCGGTGTCGGGATCAGCGGCGCTCGTCCTCGGCTCGGCTGACGAGGAGCTGCGGACCCAGGTCGGGGAGGTCTTCCACCGCGCCGGCCTTGTCTGCGAGCGCTCGGCCGACGTCACCGGCGTCGAGATGGCGGGCGCGGCGAAGAACGCCGCCGCCCTCGCCGCCGCCGCCGCCGAGCCGCACGGGCTGAACGCGGCCGGGATCGCCGTCGCCGCAATCTGGCGCGAGTGCATCGACCACGCGCTGCGCAACGGCGCTGAGCTTGAGACCTTCGCCGGCCTCGCCGGGGTCGGCGACCTGACCGCGACGATGATGGCGCCGACCGGCCGCAACCGTCGCGCCGGCGAGCTGCTCGGGACCGGCACCCCGGCGAAAGAGATCCCCGGCAAGATCGGCCAGGCCTCGGAGGGGCTGGACACGGTGCCGTTGCTGGCGGAAACGGTCGCCGCCTCGGGGGTCGAGGCCGATGCGCTCGCCGGGCTGGCGGCGTTGATCCGTGGCGAATGCGACTCCGAGGAGTGGATCGCCACCCTGCGCGCGGTCGAGCGCGAGAAACGAGCCGCCTGATGAGCACCGGGGCTGGCGAAACTTCACGCGGCCCTCGCCAATCCCTCGTAGGCTTGGCCGGTGAGCGGCCCCGAGCAGAACGTCGAGCCGGCCGAGCTGGCTCCGGCGGCAAAGGCCGAGCTCGATCGCGCCTTCGCGGACTTCTACCGCGCCCACCTGCGCGACGTCTACTCCTACGCCTACTACCGGGTGGGGAACCATCACGACGCCGAGGACCTGACCGAGCAGGCCTTCCTCCAGGCCTACCGGCACTTCGACCGGGCGCGGCGCGAGTCCGACGGACGGCCGCTGCGGCCGTGGGTGATCCGGATCGCCCACAACCTCGCCTCCAACTACTACCGCGACCGCTCGCGGCGACCGCAGACGACGCTGGAGAACGCCGACCCGATCGCCACCCGCCACGACACCGAGGCGATCGCCGAGGGGCGCGAGGAGCTGCGGCAGGTGATGGCGCACTTGGAGCACCTCTCAGACGACCGCCGCGAGGCGCTGATCATGCGCTTCGCCCTCGGCATGGACAACCGCGAGATCGCGCGGGCGCTGGGCCGCTCCGACGGCGCCACCAAGGTGCTGATCCATCGCGCGATCAAGCAGCTGCAGGAGGAGATGGAAGATGAGAGACCCGAGTGAGACCCTGAGCGGGTCGACCTGGGACGTCGAGCAGCTGCTCTCCGACGCCCTGCGCCCGATCGAGCCGCCGCAGCGGCTCGCCGGCCGCTTCGAGGACACCCTCGCCGCGATCACCCAGGCTGCCGCCGAGGAGCTCTCCGACTGGGCCGAGGAGTTCTCCGAGGAAGAGCTGCGGGCGCTGCGCGATCCGCGCAACTGGGTGCGGCCGGTGGTCGCGGTCAGCGCCGGCGGGGTGGCGACCGGCGCCCTGGTCCTGCTCGAGATGCGCCGCCGTAGCCGTCGCCAGGGCGAGAGCGGCCTACGCGCGGTTGCGAACGGTCTTCGCTCGCGGCTTTGAGCCACCGCCCTTGGGCTTAACCTGGCCCCGCTTCGGAGTGCCAGCCGCCGCCGCCAGGCCCAGCACGCCGATCGCGAGGTGCAGCCACTCGGTCCCGGGGCCGAAGATCCCCAGCAGGGTGTAGAGCAGGCCGACCGCAAGCGAGTACTGGCCCGAGGCTGCCCCGGCCACCAACACGCCGACCGCGCCCGTGAAGACGTAGAGCAGGTTGAACCAGGCGTTGACGTCGATCGCGCCGAGGGCAGGCTGGAGGTTGTCGAGCGCGGTGAAGGAGGCGTCGTAGAAGAAGCCGACGATGCCGAGGAGGACGAGGAGGGCGCCGGCGGCGGAGGCATAGAGACGAGCAGGGCTGGCGGGCTCCATCGGGCGCGATTGTAGGCTCCGCAGGCCGATGGCCGAAGCCGAGACCCAAACCTGTTACCGGCACCCCAACCGTGAGACGCGCGTCTCCTGCTCCTCCTGCGGGCGCCCGATCTGCCCCGAGTGCATGACCCCGACCCCGGTGGGGATGCGCTGCCCGGAGTGCGCCAGCCAGCGGACGCGGGTGGTGCGCAACCCGACCGGCACCCCCGGCTTTGATGCCGCACCGGCCACCTACGTCCTGATCGCGATCAACGTGATCGTCTTCCTCGTCGAGATCGCCTCCAGCGGCGGGGGGCTGGGGAGAGTTGGCGGCCAGGTGTCGGAAGACTTCGGCCTCTACGGCCCGTTCATCGCCGAAGGCGAGTGGTACCGCTTGGTGACCAGCGGCTTTCTCCACGCCAGCCTGATCCACATCGGCTTCAACATGTTCCTGCTCTACATGCTCGGACGATTGCTGGAGCCGGCCTTGGGGACGCCGCGCTTCCTCGCCCTCTACTTCGCCTCGCTCCTCGCCGGCTCGCTCGGCGCCCTAGTCGTCGAGCCCAACGCACTTACCCTCGGCGCCTCCGGGGCGATCTTCGGGCTCGCCGGGGCCACCTTCATCATCGCCCGCGGCCGCGGCATGGACGCGCTCGCCAGCCAAATCGGCTTCCTCATCCTCTTCAATCTCTTCTTCAGCTTCGTCTCCCCGCGGATCAGCGTCGGCGGGCACATCGGCGGACTGATCGGCGGGGTCATCTGTGCCTTGATCATCGTCGCCGGCGAGAAAGGGATGCTCGGTCGCAATCACCGGGCGCTCGAGATCGCGGCAATGGTCGCGGTCGGCGTAGTCGCCGTCGTCGCCTCGCTGGCTATCGCGTAGACGCCCTCGCCTAGACGTCCGCTGCGGGCCGCGTCACCGGCGCCCGCAGCGCCATGAACTCCACAGCCCCGGGCGGATCGATGAGGTCGGGATGGAGGATGTGGCCGAGCAGCTCGACGGCGTCGACCAGGCGCGGGCCGGGGTCGCCGAAGACGGTCCCGTCGACGGCGTAGACGCGCATCGCCCCCAGCGCGGCGATCCGCTCCCAGTGCTCCATCGCCTGCGCCCGCGCGTCCTCCATGGGCACTTCCGGCATCACCACGATCACGTCGGAGCGCAGGCTTTCGAGCTCGCCCCAGCTGACGTTCGGCGGCGTCAGCCCGGGGTCCCCGGCGACGTCCAGGCCACCGGCGATCGAGATCATCTCCGGGATCCAGAAGCCGCCGACCCGGGGCGGGTCGAGCCGCTGCAGGGCGATCACCCGCGGGGAGCCGGTCCCGGCCACCGCCGCGCGCACCGTCGCCAGGCGTCCCTCGAGCTCGCCCCGCAGCTCGTGCGCGTGCTCTTCCATCCCTGTCGCCTCGCCCAGGTGAACGACCTCTTCGAGCATCTCGCTGAGCGTGGCGATTCGCATTGCTCAGTCAATATCGCAGCCGCGGCTGGTTCCTGGACGAAAGAGCAGCGGTGCGGATAGCTATATTCAGGTAGCTGCATGGCCGAGGACGTCCCAGCCCGAAGAATCGGGCCGCATAGCCGATGAGCGTCCTGCTGCTCGTCCTGCTGCTGCTGTTGATCGCGATCAACGGCTTCTTCGTCGCCGCCGAGTTCGCGCTCGTGCGCAGCCGTCGCGGCAAACTCGAACAGGCGGCCGAGGAGGGTGAAGCCGGCGCCGAGGCGGTGGTCGAGCAGCTCGACCGCATCGACGAATCGCTCTCCGCCTGTCAGATCGGCGTCACCATCGCCTCGATCGGGATCGGCTTCCTCGGCGAGCCCGCGGTGGCGAAGCTGCTGGAGCCCGCCTTCGGCAGCCTCTCCCACGGCGCCGCCACCGCGCTCTCGCTGGCGATCGCCTTCACCTTCGTCACCGCGGTCCACATCTCGATCGGCGAGCAGGTGCCGAAGATGATGGCGATCGCCAACGCCGAGAAGACCGCCCGCCGGGTCTCCCGTCCGCTCGGCTGGTTCGCCGTCGCGACCAAGCCGGTGACCAAAGCGCTGAGCCTTGTCTCCAATGGCGTCGTCCGCCTCTTCGGCGTCGATCCCAAAGACCTCGAAGAGCACCACACCTCCGAGGACCTGAAGCAGATCATCGACAGCTCGCGGACGGGGGGGCACCTCGACCCGGGCGAAGCGGGGATGCTCGGCGGCGTCTTCCACCTGCACGAGCAGGAGGCGCGCGAGGTGATGACGCCGATCCCGGCGGTGATCACCGTCAATTCCTCGGAGACCGTCGAGGCGGCGCTGCGGCGCTGCGTCACCTCCGGCCACACCCGCCTGGTCGTGATCGAGGACGACAACCGCGACCGCGTCAAGGGCATCGTCCACAACAACAGCCTCGCCCGGCTCTACATGAGCGACGGGCCCGAAGCGCCGCTGGAGACCGTCATCCGCGACGCCCTGATCGTCCCCGAGACCCGCCCGCTCGACGACCTCCTGCACGACCTCCAGGTCCAGCGCACCTCGCTCTCGGTCGTCGTCGACGAGTACGGGCGCACGGTCGGGATCGTCACCGTCGAGGACATCCTCGAGGAGGTGGTGGGGGAGATCGAGGACGAGACCGACCCCCGCGCCGCCGCCGTCCGCAAGCTGACCAACGGCGACTGGTTCGTCCGCGGACACGTCTCGCTCGGCGACCTCGCCGACGCCGGGATCGAGCTGCCCGCCGAGGGTGACACCTACAACTCGGTCGGCGGCTACGTCTTCGGCGAGCTCGGCCGGCTGCCCAAACGCGGCGACTCGGTCCGCGTCGACGACTACACGATCCGGGTCGAGGCGGTGCGGGAGAACCGGATCGAGGCGGTACGGATCAGCGGCGGTTCCGTCCGTCCCGCGGCCTAACTTCTTCGGGCAACCCGCGCTCCCCCCACCGCTGGAGGTACCCCGATGTGGGTTGTACGCCTGACCGACAAGCAGCTCGAGGTCCTGAGGGCGCTGCTGCGATCCGAAGAACACCTCGGCCCGGCGCTGAAGGGCGCGGTCGAGGCCCTAGACCTTGCCCGCTGGGACGATCTGCCCGACGCCGAACTGCCCTGGGGCGAGATCGAGATCGTCGCCCGCCGTCAGGGCATCAGCGAGGCAGACGTGATCTGGGATCTCGCCGCCAAAGGCAGCACCGCCAAAACCGACTGAATCAGTCGTAGGAGTAAAAGCCGGCGCCGGACTTCCGGCCCAGCTTTCCTTCCTCGACCATCTTCACGACCAGCGGCGGCGGGTCGTGGGTGGGCTCGTTCGATTCGGCGTAGAGGGCGTCGCCGATCGCTTTCGAGACGTCCATGCCGACGAAGTCGAGCAGCGCCAGCGGTCCCATCGGGTGGCCGGCGCCGAGCTTCATGCAGGTGTCGACGGCGCCCGGTTCCATCCCCGTCCGTTCGACCATGCGGGCGGCGTCGAAGAGGTAGGGGAAGAGAAGGCGGTTGACGACGAAGCCGGCTTCGTCTGGCACCTCGACCGCGGTCTTGCCGAGGGCCGCGCACCAGGCGAGCGCCTTCTCGCGGGCGGCGGCAGCGCCGTCAGGGACGCAGACCTCGACCAGGGCCATCCGCGGGACCGGGTTGAAGACGTGGAAGCCGAAGAGCTGGGGGGTGCCGGCCGCCGCGGCGATCTCGCCGATGCTGAGCGAAGAAGTGGTGGTGGCGAGGTCGGCGTTCGGGCAGGCCTCGGCGATGCGACTGAGCAGCTCGGCCTTCGGCTCGACCTCCTCGACGATCGCCTCGACGATGATGTCGCAGTCGGCGAGGTCGGCGGGATCGGTGGTGACCCGCAGTCGCGAGGGATCGCCCCCCTCGAGCTTGGTGCAGGCGGCGACGACTTTCTCCTCGGCGCGCCAGGCTGAAGCCTCGCTGCGGGCGAGCAGGATCGTGTCTGCGGTCGTGGTCGAAACCGCGGCAAGGCCGGTGGCAATCGCCCCGCTGCCCGCGATCCCCGGACTCGTGTACCCCTGATTAGCGCTCATTGGCCGGGGCTTCTATCACGCATCAATGCCCTGGTGACTTGAGCCTCCAGCCTTGGCTGACTGACCAGTCAATCGGCTACCCTGGAGGCAGAGGGCACGCGTCAAGCGCTGTCGATCTTGAACGGAACGGAGGCTGGCGATGGATAACGGCAACGGCAAGTTCGGAGGGCGCGAAGTCGTCATCGTCGAGGCGGTGCGGACGCCGATCGGCCGCGGCCACCCGGAGAAGGGCTACTACAAGGACCTTCACGCCTCCAACCTCCTCGCCCGCACTTACAAAGAGTTGATCGATCGCGCCGGGCTCGACCCCAACGAGGTCGGCGACGTGATCGCCGGCTGCGTGCAGCAGTTCGGCGAGCAGGGGCTGAACATCGGCCGCAACGCCTGGCTCGAGGCGGGCCTGCCGCAGGAGGTCCCGGCGACCACCGTCGACCGCCAGTGCGGCTCCGCTCAGCAGGCGGTCAACTTCGCCGCCGCGCTGGTTGCCGCGGGCGTCCATGACGTCGCGATCGGCGGCGGCGTCGAGCACATGGGCCACATCTCCTTCGCCGACTCCTACAAGGTGATGGAAGAGCACGGCATCGCCTTCTCGCCGGAGCTGATGGAGCGCTACGACCTGATCCCGCAGGGCCTCTCGGCGGAGATGATCGCGGACCAATGGGAGATCAGCCGCTCCGAGATGGACGAGTTCGGGGCCCGCTCCCAGCAGCTGGCCGCGAAGGCGACCGAGGAGGGCCGCTTCGAGCGAGAGATCGTGCCGATGCAGGTCAACGGCGACACCTATGCCACCGACCAGGGCCTGAGGGAGACGACGCTCGAGGGCCTCTCGAACCTGAAGCCGGCCTTCAAGGAGGACGGCAAGATCACCGCCGGCAACTCCTCCCAGGTTTCCGACGGCGCCGCGGCGGTGCTGTTGATGAGCCGCGAAAAGGCCGACGCGCTCGGCCTTAAGCCTCGCGCGCGGATCTTCGACCAGACCACGGTCGGCGTCGACCCGGTGATCATGCTCACCGGCCCCATCCCGGCGACCCAGAAGCTGCTCGAGCGCAACGGGATGCAGATGGACGACATCGACCTGGTCGAGATCAACGAGGCCTTCGCCTCGGTCGTCGGCGCCTGGCGCCGCGAGCTCGAACCGGACATGGACCGGGTCAACGTCAACGGCGGCGCGATCGCCCTCGGTCATCCGCTCGGCTCGACCGGCGCCCGCCTGATCACCAGCCTCCTCCACGAGATGGAGCGCTCCGACAAGGAGATGGGCCTGGTGACGATGTGCTGCGGCGGCGGCCTCGGCACCGGGACGCTGATCCAGCGGGTCTAGGCAGCCGGTGCGCCGGTTAGCGTCCCGCGCCTAGTCCGGCAAATACGAGGCAAGAGGAGAACAGGTGACCAAGCCGCTCGCAGGGCTGCTCGCCGCCGTTGTCGCGATCGCAATGATCGCGGCAGGGTGTGGCAGCAGTGATGACAGCACCGACAGCACCGGCTCATTGACGAAGGCGGAATTCGTCAAGCAGGGCAACGCGATCTGCGCCAAGGGCGAAAAAGAAATCGGAGAAGGCTTCGAGGAATTCGCCAAAGAAAACAACCTGCCGAAGAACAAGCAGCCGAGTCAGGCGCAGCTGACCGAAGCCGTCGAAGAAGTCGTGCTGCCGACGGTTAGCGACGAGGTCGAATCGATCCGCGACCTCGGCCTGCCGAAGGAAGGCGGCAAGGAAGCCGACGAAGTCCTCAAGGCCGCCGAAGAAGCGATCGAAAAGGGCGAAGAAGATCCCGCCGCGCTGGCGAGCGAAAAGAATGATCCGTTCGCCGACGCCAACAAAAAGGCAAGGGACTTCGGTCTCACGAAATGCGGCGAAGAATGATCCGTCGGCATTAGCCGCTCCAGAGGGCGCCCACAGAGGCGCCCTCTTTTTTGGTTTAGGCTTTTTAGTAATCAATGGGACGCAGGGAGAATCTAATCGTGATCGGTGGGCCGCTCGTGTTGCTGCTGACGCTCGCGGGCTGCGGCGCCGGTAGCGACGAAGCCGCGGAAACCGCGCCGCGGCTGACCAAACCGCAACTCGTGAAGAGGCTCGGCGCCGTCTGCCAGGAACACACGGACCGGCAAGTGGTGGCGATCGAAAAGTTCGACAAAGCTCACGGCATCCCGTACGGCATCCACCACGAAGACGCCACCGACGGGCAGGTGGAAGAAGAGCTCGTCAAGGTGATCCTCCCGATCGTCCGCGACAACATCCGCGACCTGGAACAGCTTCGGCCCCCGCGGGAGCAGGAGGCGGACTTCGACGCCTTCCTGAAGGCGCTGGAACACGGAATCGCCTACAGCGAACGCGATCCGAGCTGGGTGATCGACGCCGAGCCGGAACCCTTCATGAAAGCCCGAGTGCTCTCCGGGAAGCTCGGAACGGCCTTGTGCGGGCAGGCGTGAGGGGGTAGGCGATGGCAGCAGGCAGATATCTGGCTGTGGCAGGCATTCTTCTGCTGTTGGCGCTTGCCGGCTGTGGCGGCAGTGATGAGGGTGCGACGGCCGGGACCGCTGCGACCCTGAGCAAGGCGGAGTTCCTGAAAAAGGCGAACGCGATCTGCGAACGGGGCACGGACAGGATCGATGCCGCTTATGGCAGGGCGGGCGAACACGTCCCGAAGGGGGCGGAAAACGAAGACTTCATGAATGAGGCAGCGGCGAGGATCGTGATCCCGGTGAGGAGAGAAGAGCTGCGGAAGATCAGGGCACTGGGGCTGCCCGCGGGGAACGAGGAGACGATTGAAGCCTTCCTCGTCGCTTTGAAGGAAGGCATCGAACGGGGAGAAAGAAACCACCCGTCCCTACGGGCTTCCGGCGGCGCGTCATACGCGTTCGAGAAGGCTTACAAAATCGCCAACAAACACGAACTCTCGAGCTGCTTCCTGGGCTGAGCCGCGTATCGGTCATTGGCCAGCCGGCCAGCTCACCTCTATATGCTGCGCGGCGATGGACCTGACGCTGTCGCCATCGGAGGAGGAGTTCCGCGACGAGGTTCGCGCCTGGCTGCAGGCGAACCACCCGGGACCGGAGCCCGAGGGGGCGGGGCTTGACGAGGTGATGAGCTTCCGCCGCGAGTGGCAGTTGAAGCTGCACGAGGCCGGGTGGGCCGGGATCTCCTGGCCGAAGGAGTACGGCGGCCGCGGCGCGACGATGATCGAGCAGGCGATCTTTGCCGCCGAGGCGACGCGCCAGGAGGCGCCGGCGCCGGCCAACGTGCTCGGGCTGGCGATGGGCGGCCCGGTCGTGATCGCCCACGGTACCGACGAGCAGAAGGCCCGCTACCTGGAGCCGATCTTGACCGGCGAGGAGATCTGGTGCCAGGGCTTCTCCGAGCCCGAGTCCGGCTCCGACCTCGCCTCGCTGAAGACGCGGGCGGTCAAGGACGGCGACGAATGGGTGGTCACCGGCCAGAAGGTCTGGACCACCTTCGCCCAGTACGCGAAGTGGTGCATGTTGGTCGCGCGGACCGACCCCGACGCGCCCAAGCACCAGGGCCTCACCTACTTCCTCATGGACATGGAGCAGGACGCGGTGCAGACGCGGCCGCTGGTCCAGATCACCGGCGAGGGCGAGTTCAACGAGGTCTTCTTCGAGGAGGCGCGGGTGCCCGATGCGAACGTCGTCGGCGGCGTCGGCAACGGCTGGGCGGTGGCGATTACGACGCTGATGAACGAGCGCGCCGGGCTTGCCTTCGGGGCGATTTCGCAGATCCAGAACAGCCTCGCCCGGCTCTCGAAGCTGGCGCAGGAGACGCCGTCCAACGGCGGCACCGCGGCTGACGATCCTTACTTCCGCCAGCGCATCGCCCAGCTCCACATCGAGGTGGAGACGATGCGGCTGAACGCCTATCGCGGCCTGACCAAGACGATGCAGTCGGGTATCCCCGGCCCCGAGGGGTCGCTGGGCAAGTGGCAGTGGGCCGACATCAACCAGGACCTGACCGAGCTCGCGCTCGAGATTGAGGGAGCCTACTCGACGCTGGCGCGCGGCTCCGAGCATGCGGTCGCCGGCGGCGCCTGGCAGTACAGCTTCCTCCGCTCCCGCGCCAACTCGATCGAGGGCGGCACCACCGACATCTTGAAAAACATCATCGCCGAGCGGGTCTTGGGCCTGCCGCGGCTGCGTTGACCTAGGGGCCTCCTCATGTACTTCGACCTCACCGATGAGCAGCAGGCGATCAAGCAGACCGCCCACGATTTCCTCGCCTCCCGTTTCAAATCCGAGCGGCTGCGCGAGATCGCGGCCAGCGACACCGGCTTCGACGAGAGCGGCTGGAAAGAGATGTCCGAGCTCGGTTGGGCCGGGCTGGCGCTGCCCGAAGAGTGGGGCGGCCAGAGTCTCGGGATCGTCGATCTCGCCGTCCTCTTCGAGGAGATGGGCTACGTCTGCGCTCCCTCGCCGCTGCTCTCGAACACGATCGCCGGTCTTGCTCTCGCCGCCGGCGGCTCCGACGAGCAGAAGGAGCGCTGGCTGGCGCCTTTGGCGGCCGGTGAGCAGCGCGGCACCCCGGCCCTGTTCGACGCCGGCCTGCCGGTGGAGATCGGCAAATTCGCGATGGCGGCCGAGGCCAGCGGCGACGGCGTCGTCCTCAACGGCGAAAAGACGCTGGTGATGGACGCCGCGAGTGCCGACTTCTTCCTCGTCGCCACCTCTGACGGCCGCCGCCACATCGTCGAGAGCGGCGCCGGCGGGGTGACCGTGATCCCCGAGCAGTCGATCGACCCGACCCGCCGCCTCTCTTCGGTCCGCTTCGAGGGTGTTCGGGCCGAGGCGACGCTGCCGGGAGCGGGCGAGGGCTACATCCCCGTCTTCCTGCGCGCCTGCGTCGCCTTGGCGGCGGAGTCGACCGGGCTGGCCCAGCGGGCGCTCGACATGTCGGTCGCCTACGCCAAAGACCGCCAGCAGTTCGGCCGCCCGATCGGCGCCTACCAGGCCGTCTCCCACCGCTGCGCGCAGATGCTGCTCGAGACCGAGAACTCGCGCTCGGCCGTCTACGGCGCCGCCTGGGCGGCCGACGCCGAGCCAGAGTCGCTGGCGCTGGCCGCTGCGACGGCGAAGGCCTACGCCTCCGACGCCGGCTGGCGGGTTCCCGACGCGGCGATTCAGGTCCACGGCGGGATCGGCTTCACCTGGGAGCACGACCTCCACTTCTTCCTCAAGCGCGGCCGCGCCAACGCCGCCTCGCTCGGCGACGCCAAGTGGCACCGCGAACGTGTCGCCGACGCGGTCCTCGCCGGCGCCAGCGCCCCCGCCGACGACTGAGCCAGGGTCGCGGCGGTGGGCGCCCTCGACCGCATCTCCGTCGCCGCGATCGGCACCTCGGTCGCGGACATGGAGGCGGAGACGCTGCGGGCCGAGGCCGCGGGAGTCGAGTGCGTGTGGGCGCCGGAGCTCTTCCGCAGCGCCGTCACCCAGGCCACCTACCTGGCGGCGAAGACCGAGCGGATCGGCGTCGCTACCGGGATCGTCTGGGCCTTCACCCGCAGCCCCTTCATCCAAGCGGTCAGCGCGCTGGACATCGACGAGATGTCAGGTGGTCGCTTCCGCCTCGGGATGGGCGCCGGCGTCAAACGCCTGAACGAGACCTGGCACAACGCCGACTACGGCCGGCCGGCGCCGCACCTGCGCGAGGCGATCGAGGCGACGCGGCTGATCATGCAGCAGGCGAGCGCGGGGGAGCCGATCCGCTACGAGGGTGAGTACTACGACATTGACATCAAGGGCTGGGTGCGCCCGCACCCGGCGCCGCGCGCGGCGGTGCCGATCTACACCGCCGCCGTGCAGGCAGGGATGGCGCGAATGGCCGGCGACGTCGCCAACGGGCTGATCGGCCACCCGATCCAGAGCCTGCGCTGGATCGACGAGGTGGTGGTCCCGGCCTTCGAGGAGGGGCTCCGCCGCTCCGGCCGCGAGCGCTCCTCGTTCGACTACTTGCCGACCGTCTGCTGCGCGATCGATGACGACGAGGAGCGGGCGCTTGAGATGGCCCGCCGCACGATCTCCTTCTACGCGACGGTGAAGACCTACATGCCGCTCTGGGAGCTGCATGGCTTCGCTGACAACGCCGTCGCCGCCGGCGAGGCCTTCCGCCGCGGCGACCTCGCCGCCGTCCCCGCCGCGATCAGCGACGAGATGGTCGAGGCCTACTGCGCCGCCGGTCCCCTCGACAAGGTCCGCGCCCGCGTCGAGGCGACCGCCGAGCGCGCCGACGGCCTCTTCCTCACCCCGCCCACCTACTTCATCTCCCCCGAGGAGCTGAGCGAGTTCCAGAACCGCATCATCGACGCCTTCGGTCCCGGGGCGTGAGCCGCGAGTCCGTGAAAAGGCTGGCTCAAGCTGACTTTTCACGGACTCGCGAGCTTGAGGTGCTGGAGCGGGTGCGGGGGATACCCGAGGGGTTCGTGCGGACCTATGGGGATGTCTCGCCGGGGGCGCCGCGGTTCGCCGGCAGCGTCCTCTTCCACGCCGACGATCCGAACCTGCCGTGGTGGCGCGTCGTCCGTGCCGACGGCTCGTTCCCCAAGGGCGACCGCCAGCGCGCGTTGCTTCGCGCCGAGGGGGTTCCCTTCCGAGGCGCCCGGGTCGAGATGACCCGCGCTCGCCTCCCGGACTAGCCCCGTTCCATCTCCCGCTGGACGTCGGCGTCGGTGATCCGGTTGCTGGGGCCGTAGGCCTTCCAGCCCTGGACGACGAGGAGGAGGGCGACGCCGAAGGCGACCCAGACGGGCCAGGGGAAGCTGTCGTCGCCGAACTGCCAGATCAGGAAGCAGATGGCGACCGCAAGGGCACCGCCGGCGGCGATGCCCTTGAAGTCCTGCTTCATCTTCAGTCGCTGGACCGCCAGCTCGCGCGCCTGCTCGGGCCTGGCGATCCCTTCCTCGACCTTGCGCCGTTCCACGCCCGCAATCCTACGGGCAGATGACGATCAGGTGGAAATCAGCGTCATCGTTGTTGCCGTCTTTGTCTTTCGTCCGCACCTCGATCGCGTTCGCGTTGGCGGGTGAGTTGTTGGTCTGGGCGTAGCCCGCCTGCGGCACGGAGATGCCGGCGTTGTTGCGGGCGGCGACGTCGGCGCAGCCGGTCACGTTGAAGGGGAAGGTGACGGTGACCGCACCGCCTCCCTCGGCAGCGGTGATGTTCGGGCCGCTGGCGCGGGTGAGCGCGGCGTTGCCGGGGCTCGCCGGGTTGTTGACGACCGCCCAGAAGGTGTGCGTCGCCACCTTCGCGAACGGCACCGCTCCGAGCTTGTTGGTGTTGATCTGGAACCCGGTCAGGGTCTTCTTCTTCAGCTTGCCGGCGCCGATCGTCTGCTTCTCGATCAGGTTGCCGTTGATCTTCTGCGCCGCGTACGCCGTGCCCGCGAGGGCGACGATCAGGGCGATCACCGCGACCACCATCGCCGGCGAAGGCCGCTTGCTCCAAAGCTTGTTCATCTACCTGCCTCCAGTTTCATTCGCGTACCCACACTTCGAAACCCGCCGCGGCGCGGCTTGCTGCGGTGCTACCCAGGAAGCGAGGCGACAAAGCGCTCGAAGGCGCCGAGGTCGGTCACAGCGGGGCCGTGGCCGGGGAGGATCAGCGAAGGGTTGAGCTCGGCGAGCTTGCGAATCGAGCGGCGGTTCTCGGCCGGGTCGGGGGTGAGGTCGTCAGGCGGCTCGGCGAGCTTCGTCCGCAGTGAGACGTAGGTGATGTTGCGGAGCACGTCGCCGCAGATCGCAACTCGGTCGGAGTCGCGGAAGAAGATCACCTCGCCGCGAGCGTGCCCGGGGGCATGGACGATGCGGAAGCCCGCGACCTCGTCGCCCTCGTGGAGGACCCGGTCGACCTTGTGGGGCGGCCCTTCCCACATCCGGGCGAAGACCTTGGCGCCGGGCTTGGCCGTGGCCGCCACCGCGCGCCGTCCCTCCATCGCGTCGACGTCGTCCTCGTGGCAGGCGAGCGGAACCCCGCGCGCCTCGCAGACCGCCTTCGCACAGCCCTGGTGGTCTGGGTGCACGTGCGTCAGCGCCAGCATCGAGATCTCGCGCCCCTCGAGCTCGGCGAAGATCCGGCCGCGATCCCAGCGGCGGCCGGCGTCGATCAGCACGTCTTCGGCCAGGTAGACGTTGATCAGCGGGCGGGGGAATTCCTTCAGCCGCCAGACGCCTGGCGCCAGGTACTTCAATGCGAGATCCCGAGGCCGCCGCGGGGCTCGCCGCTGTACTGCGAGAGCTCTTCGAGTCGGGCGATCTGCCGTTCGCCTTCCACTCGCGCCGGATGTCCGCCCGGCAGCGGCTCGATCAGGCGGCGGATGCGGTTGCGGATCTGCAGCGAGAAGTGAGGGGTGACCGGGCCGGCGAGGGCGCGAATGTCCTCGGCGGTGATCTCCTTTGCCTGCCCCAGCAGCTGGGGGTTCTCGGACTCGCTCATTCGCCGCCGCCGATCTTCGTCAGTTCCGCCAGTTCGTTCGCCTCGGCCTGCTGGACGACGTCGATCGCCTGCTGGTCGCCGATCACCCAGACGTGGTTGTAAAACGCGCGGGTGGGGTCGGTCGTGTAGCCGGGCTTGACGTCGAGAAAGTAGCTGCGGACCACCGGCGGCAGCCTACCGGGGTCTTCCGTAAGCAACAGCGGACCCCAGGTGCCGGAGGCCGAGAGCGCCGCCGCCGCAGGCGCGCTGGCGGGGGAGTCGGCGCGGGCGAGGACGAAGCCGTGACCGGGGTCGTTGACGTTCCAGCCGAAGCTGCCGTCGCGGTAGCGGGCCAGGGCGACCGCGTTCGCCGCCGCGTCTTTGCCGGCGACCCGGTTGACGCCCTTGGCGATTTTGCCGATTTCCTTCACCACGCCCTTGCCGATTACAGAGGTAGGGCCGAGCAGGTAGACGGGCACCTTCGGATGCTTTTTCAACACTCTCGCGGTCGCGGTAGGCAGCTTCTTCCCGTCGGTGTAGAGGACCGGATCGCCGGAGCGTGCCGCCCAGGCGGCGGCGGGCATCGCGAACTCGGGCTTCGAGCTGGAGGCGATCAGGAGGTGCGCCGGCGGCTTGTCGAAGAGGCGGTCGCGCAGGGTGGCGATCTGGGCGGCGGTGGCGGCCGGATCGCCGGAGTCGACGCGAGTCACCTTGCCGGCGTCGTTGGGAGAGGCGACAGCGCCGATCGCAAACAGCGATGCGCCCCCCGTGGTCTTGTCGCCCTGCGGCCCGAGGGCTGCCAGCGCTTCTTCGCTGTCTTCCGGCATCGCGTCGGCAGCCGAGAAGAGGATCGGCGCGCGCACCGGCGGCGCCGTCAGGACGGAGGCGGCGATCGCCCCGGCCCAGTCTTCTTCGCCGACCAGGGTGACGGCGGCCGGCCGCTGGGCTTCGCTCGTCGAGGGGAAGACGGCAAGAGCGACACCGGCCGCGTTTGCAACCGGATCCGGGCCGCCGATCCGGGTCGTGTTGTTGGTCGCGAAAGCGGGGAAGGCGAGGGCTTCGGCGACCTGCGGCGGCGGCGTCTCGTCGCCGTCGCTGTTGTCGCCGGCATTGCTGGGCGCCGGGGCCGAGGTGGTCACCTCGCTGCTCCCTTCCTCGTCGCCGCCGCTGCTGAAGACAATCGCGACGACGATGAAGACGAGGGCTAGGGCGACGAGGCCGGCGAGCAGCTTCGGGGCTTGCGACTTCGGCTCGCGAGGCGGCTTCGCCTGAGCGGGCGCCTCCGCCTCCTGCTTCTCCGGCTGCGCCGCCTCCGTCTCCTCGGTGGGCGGCACGTCGCGGTTAATCGGTCGCTTGGGGCTCACGAGGTGGAAACGCTACCGACGCGGCGTAAGCTCGGGTCCGTGCACGGACCTGGCGGGCATAGCCACACGCATTCGCTGGACGCGCGGCGGCAGGACAGCCGGCGGCGGATGGGGATCGCGCTGGGGATCAACGTTGCCCTCTTCCTCGCCGAGGCGATTGGCGGCGTCATCACCGGTTCGCTGGCGGTGCTTGCCGACGCCGGCCACCTGCTCTCTGACGTCGGCTCGATCGTCCTCGCTCTGATCGCCGCTCGTCTGGCGACGATGCCCGCCGCCGGCCAGCGCACCTTCGGCTACCAGCGTTCGGAGGTGCTGGCGGCGCTGGTCAACGGCCTGCTCCTGGTCGCGGTCAGCATCGGGGTCGCGATCGCCGCGATCGGCCGCTTCTCCGACCCGCCCGGAATCGACGGCTGGGGGGTGCTGGCGCTGGGGTTCTTCGGCCTCGCGGGAAATCTCGCCGCCACCTTCGTCCTCGCCCGCGGCGAGCGTGAGGACATCAACCTCGAGGGGGTCCTGCGCCACTCGGCCGCCGACGCGGTCGGCTCGCTCGGCGTCGTCATCGCCGGTGCCTTCGTCCTCGGCGGCGGCTCGCCGGTGATCGACCCGATCGTCGGCCTGCTGATCGCGGGGCTGGTCCTCGCCTCCTCCTGGCGCCTGATCAAGGAGCCCTTCGACGTGCTGATGGAGTCCGCCCCCGCCGGCGTAGACGTCGAAGGCGTCGGCCGCGCGATCTGCCAGGAGGAGGGGGTCCGCTCGGTCCACGACCTCCACGTCTGGACGGTCACCGCCGGCTTCGGAGCCTTAGCTGCCCACGTAGTCGTCGCCGAGGACACCGACCGCGACCTGATCCGCCGCCGCCTGGAGCTCACCCTCCACGAGGACTTCGGCATAGAGCACACCACTCTCCAGATGGAGGAGGAGGCCTCGCAGGACCTCCTCCACGTGGAGAACGCCCCGAACGCCTAGGGGAGCCGGGGTGGGGTCCGCCGGACCCTCCCCGCTGTTGTCCGCCGGACCCCACCTCGGCTCCACCCACGCCCGCGCAACCCTAATTGCAGGAACTTTTGTGTAGCCGAGCCAAAATCGACGCTTGGCTAGCCTCGTTTCGATGCTTCTCAACCGTTCCGTTGTGCCGGCGCTTTGTGCTGCCGTCGCAGCGTTCCTGATCTTGCTCATAGCCGCCCCGGCGGCGCCCGCAGCCGACCTCCAGTCCGAACTGGAAGCGAAGCAGTCGCAGCTGGAGAAGGTCGAAGAACGCAAGGGCGTTCTGACGACGACGATCTCGCACTACGGCGACGAGATCGACCGCCTCACCGCTGAGGTCGCCGACATCCGCACCCGCGAGGCGGCGGTGCGCGAACGGCTCGCCGTCAAGCAGGCCGAACTGAACGATGCCGTGGCCGAGCTCGACGCCGCCCGCGAGCGGCTGGCGCGCGTGCGCGCGCAGCTGAAACGGGCGCTGGTGGCGCTGCGCGAACGGCTGGTGGCGATGTACGAGACGGGCAGCCCCGACCTGATCAGCGTGATCATCGGCTCCAACGACCTCGACGACCTCGCTGCCCGCACCGAATACCTCAATCGCCTGCACGGGATGGACGAGGCCGTGGTCGGGCGGGTGCGCGACCTGCGTGACGAAGTCAAGGACCTGGTCAGCCGGCTGCGCGACAGCAAGGACACGATCGAAAGCGCGCGCGACGCGATCGCCTCCGAAAAGGAAGCGCTGACGGTGACGCGGACGACCCTGCAGAGCCATCAGCAGGAACTCGTCGGCGCCCGCGCCGATCGCGAAGCGGCGCTGCGCCAGATTCGCTCCCACGAGGAGGAGCTCGACGGCGACCTCAGCGAAATCCAGGGCAAGATCGCGGCGCAGCTGGCGGAAACGGGGGCGACGCCGCTGCCCGCCGGTCCGATCAAAGGCGGCAGCGGCAGCATGATCTGGCCGGTCGACGGGCCGGTCGTCTCCGGCTTCGGCTCGCGGACGATCAACGGCAGCTACGAGTACCACCCGGGCATCGACATCGCGGTGGGGGAAGGCACGCCGATCCGCGCCGCGATGACCGGCACCGTCAGCCTGCAGCAATCAGAGGCCGAAAGCGGCGGCTACGGCAACTACACCTGCATCGACCACGGCGGCGGGCTCTCCACCTGCTACGCCCACCAGAGCTCTTTCGTTGCAACCTTTGGCCAGTCGGTTAGCCAAGGGGACATCATCGGGTACACCGGTTGCACCGGGTACTGCCTCGGACCGCATCTGCACTTCGAGGTACGTATCAACGGCTCCGTGACCGACCCGATGGGCTACTTGTGAGCAACAATCCTTATTAATGATTCGCCAGGCCCGCAATTACCTGGTTGGCGCGATCTCGGGGGCGGGACTGATCGCCGTCGCAATCGCGGTCTTTGCCGTGCTCGTCTCGACCCAGGTCTTCGGTGACTTCCCGATCGCGGGACTGCTTGGCGGGGGCAGTGACGCCGGCGTCGCGGGCGCCAAGGAGGCAGCCGCGCCTGTCGCTGCTGGGACCGGCGGCGCGGGAGACGAGGCCGGCGGCGCGAAAGCTGCAGGCGCCGCGGGTAAAGGCGATGGCGCCGTGGGTAAAGCCGCCGGCGGCGGTGGCGGTGGCGGCGGTGGATCGGCTGCCCTCGGCGGCGGCGAAGGCGGTGGTTCGAAGCCCGGCGGTGGCGGAGGGTCAGGCGGCTCCGGCGGCCCGGGCGGCGGCGAAGGCAGCGGTTCAGCTCCGGGCGGCGACAGCGGCTCGACCGGCGGCTCTGGTGGCGGCGCGGCCTCGGGCGGCGGCGGTGGCGGTGGCAGCGCCGGCGGCGGGACGAGCGGTGGTGGCGAAACCGGCGGCGGAACGACCACCCCCACGACGACCGGGAAAGCGACCAGCACGGTCAACGAAACCGTCCACCAGGTCGACGAAACGGTGACCGGGGGGTCGCTCGAAGAAACCGGCGTCACGGGGGCGACCGAAGAAGTCACCGAAAGCGTCGCCGGTCCCGAATCGACGGTCGGTGGTGTCGTCGACGAAACCACGAAGACCGTCGAAGGTGTTGGCAAGACCGTCGAAGGCTTAGGTAAATAGCGCGTCAGCGCCTGCTCCATGGCTGATCGGCCACAATGCCGGTCCGATGGCTGAGCAGGGACAGGCGGTGGCAAGCGGCGATCCGATCGCGGGATCGGCTGTCTTCCCGCGTGGCAGCCGCGTCAATGACGAGGGGCACTTGGAGATCGCCGGCTGTGACGTGGTCGAGCTGGCCGAAGAGCACGGCACGCCGGCCTACATCTACGCCGAGGACGACATTCGCTCTCGCGCCCGCGATTACCGCGAGGCCTTTGAGAGCCGCGGCGCCGACTACGAGGTCCTCTTCGCCAGCAAGTCCTTGCCCTGCACCGCTGCCTACCGTCTCTTCGCGGAAGAGGGCCTGTCAGTGGACGTCGCATCGGGTGGCGAGCTGCACATGGCGCTGAAGGCCGGGTTCGATCCCGACCGCATCCACATGCACGGCAACAACAAGTCCGACGAGGAGGTTCTCTTCGCGGCGCGCGCCGGCATCCGCCACCTGATCCTCGACTCCTTCGACGAGATCGAGCGCTGCGAGCGGCTGTTCGAAGAACCGCAGCGGGTGCTGATCCGGGTGACGCCGGGCATCAAGCCCTCGACCCACGACTACATCACCACCGGCCAGCTCGACTCCAAGTTCGGCTTCGGCTTGGAGGACGGGTTGGCGGCGCGGGCGGTCGAGCGGGTGCTGGCCTCCGACAAGCTCGAGCTGGTCGGACTGCACGCCCACATCGGCTCCCAGATCTTCGAGCTCGAGCCCTACACGCTGGCGATCCAGGCGCTCGGCGAGCTGGCCGGCGACTGGTGCCAGGTCGTCAACGTCGGCGGCGGCCTCGGCGTCGCCTACACCGCTGAGGACGAGCCGCCCTCGATCGACGCCTACGTCGACGTCAAGGTCCGCGGCGTCGCCGAGGTCTTCGGCGAAGGCGTGCGGATCCTGGTCGAGCCGGGCCGCTCCTTGGTCGCCAACGCGGGCGTTACCGCCTACCGCGTCGGCACCGTCAAGGAGATCGCCGGCGTGCGCACCTACGTCGCGGTCGACGGCGGCATGTCCGACAACCTGCGGCCGATGCTCTACGGGGCGCAGTACGAAGCCTGGATCGCCGACCGCGCCGCCGCCCCGACCGAGACGCTGGTGACGGTTGCCGGCATGCACTGCGAGTCGAGCGACATGATCGTCCGCGACGCGATGCTGGCCGACCCGGCCGTCGGCGACGTCCTCGTCACCCCGGCCACCGGCGCCTACGGTTACGCGATGGCGAGCAACTACAACGGCGTGCCGCGTCCCCCGGTCGTCTTCTGCCGCGACGGCAGCTCGCGCGTGGTTGTTCGCCGCGAGACCTACGAGGACCTGACCGCGAGGGACGTCTAGGGGCGATGGCCTCTGAGGGCTCCAAACCGGTTCGCATCGGGCTGCTTGGACGCGGCACCGTCGGCGCTGCCTTCGCCGATCTGGTGGCGGAGCGGAGCGAGGCGGTCGAGGCGGCGACGGGGCTGCGGCCACAGATCTGCGGCGTGCTGACGCGTGGGGAGGGCGACTTCGAGTCGATCCTCGCGGACTCCGACCTCGTCGTCGAGCTGATGGGCGGGACCGACCCGGCACGCGAGTACGTCCTCGCGGCGCTGCGGGCCGGCAAGCCGGTGGTCACTGCCAACAAGCAGCTGCTCGCCCAGCACGGCGACGAGCTCTTCGCGGTCGCCCGCGAGGCGGGGGTGCAGCTGCGCTTCGAGGCGGCGGTCGCGGCGGTGATCCCGATCGTCCGCACGATCCAGGAGAGCTTCGGCGTCACCGAGATCTCCAAGGTCTTCGGCATTGTCAACGGCACCACCAACTTCATCCTCACCGAGATGGCGGCGAGCGGCGCCGGCTACGACGAGGTCCTCGCCCAGGCGCAGGAGCTGGGCTACGCGGAGGCCGACCCGACCGACGACGTCAGCGGCGCCGACGCGGCGGCGAAGATGGCGATCCTCGCCCGGCTCGCCTTCCACACGCCGGTGACCCTCGACGAGGTCACCTACGAGGGGATCGAGCGGGTGCTTCCGGACGACCTCGCCTACGCGAAGGAGTTCGGCCTCTCGCTGAAGCTGCTCGGCATCGCCGAACGGCGCGACGGCGGCATCAGCGTCCGCGTCTTCCCCTGCTTCCTCTACCGCGGCCACCCGCTGGCGCCGATCGAAGGGCCGTTCAACGCGGTGATGGTCGAGGCCCCGGCGATCAGCGAGGTGACGATGTCGGGACCGGGGGCGGGGGGCCTGCAGACCGCCTCGGCGGTGCTCGGCGACGTCGTCTCGATCCTCGCCGGCGATGCGCCGGTGCACGAGACGCGGGTGGAGCTGCCGATCGTCGAGGACGTCAGCTCGTCCTTCTACCTCTACCTCGAGGTCGCCGACCAGCCCGGCGTGCTGGCGCGGGTTGCGACCGTGCTCGGCGATCACGGCATCTCGGTCAAGAGCGTCGTCCAGCGCGGGATCGGCGACGAGGCGCGGCTGGTGATGGTGATCCACGAGTGCCTGGAGTCGAAGTTCGCGGCTGCGATCGCGGCCCTGGAGGGGCTCGACGAGCTGCGCGCCGCTCCCCGCGCTATCCGGGTGATCGAGGAGGAGTACTAGTGGCGGCCGGACTGATCGACCGCTACCGCGACCGCCTATCGCTGGAGCCGGGGGACCCGGTGGTGACCCTGAACGAGGGATCGACGCCGCTGATCGAAGCGCCGCGCCTCTCGGAGCGGATCGGGGCGCGCGCCTATTTCAAATTCGAGGGGCTGAACCCGACCGGCTCGTTCAAGGACCGGGGGATGACGGTGGCGGTCTCGCGGGCGAAGGGGCGCGGGGCGGAGGCGATCATCTGCGCCTCGACCGGCAACACCGCTGCCAGCTGCGCCGCCTACGCAGCGCGGGCGGGGATGCGCGGGGCGGTGATCGTCCCCGAGGGGAAGATCGCGATCGGCAAGCTCGCGCAGGCGCTGATGCACGGCGCCCGCGTCGTCGCCCTGCAGGGGAACTTCGACGACGCCCTGCGGATCGTCCGCGAGCTCTCGCAGAAGTATCCGATCGAGCTGGTCAACAGCGTCAACCCGCACCGGATCGAAGGCCAGAAGACGGCCGCCTTCGAGGTGGTCGAGGACCTCGGCGGGATGCCCGGCGCCCTGGCGATCCCGGTCGGCAACGCTGGCAACGTGACCGCCTACTGGCGCGGCTTCCGCGAGCTCGCCTCGGCCGGGGACGCCGAGCTGGGCAAGCTCGAGGGCGAGAAGCCCGTCCTCTACGGCTTCCAGGCCGAAGGCGCCGCCCCCCTGGTGCGCGGCGAACCGGTCGACCATCCCGAGACGGTCGCCTCGGCGATCCGGATCGGCAACCCGGCGCGCTGGGAGGAGGCGATGGCCGCCTTCACCGCCTCCCGCGGCCGCGTCGCCGCCGTCTCCGACGAGCAGATCCTCAACGCCTACCGTTGGCTCGCCGACAACGAAGGCGTCTTCTGCGAGCCCGCCAGCGCCGCCTCCGTCGCCGGCCTCCTCGCCCACGGCTTGCCGACCGTCGAGGACGCGCCGACCCCCGAGACCGTCGTCTGCGTCCTCACCGGCCACGGCCTCAAGGACCCCGACACCGCCCTCTCCAAAGCTCCCTCGGTGATCAACTGCGAGAACGACCTGAGCGCGGTCGAGCGGGCCGTCTTCGACTAGGTTCAGCAGCGTGACCGCGCGCCACCGGCTCGTCCGCGTCCCCGCCTCCTCGGCCAACCTCGGCCCCGGCTACGACGCGCTGGCGGCGGCGATGGCGCTGCATCTCGAGCTCGAGGTGGAAGAGAGCGGCGAGTTCTCCTTCGACGACGGGGGGCTGGGGGTGCCGACCGGGCGCGACAACCTGATCGTGCGGGCGTTCGAGAGCCTGCGGCCGGCGGACGGGATCGCCTTCCGGCTGCGCAGCGAGATCCCGCTGACGCGGGGGCTGGGGTCGAGCTCGGCGGCGATCGTCGCCGGCCTCTACGCGGCCGACCACCTGTACGAGCTGGCGCTGACGAAAGAGGAGATGCTGGCGCGGGCGACGGAGATCGAGGGGCATCCCGACAACGTCGCCGCGGCGATCTACGGCGGGTTCGTCGTCTGCGGGATGGGCGAGGATGGGCCGACCGCGGCGCGCTTCGATCCGCCCGAGGGGCTCGAGGGGATCGTCGTGATCCCGCCCGACGAGGTCTCGACCGAGCGCGCGCGCGAGGCGATTCCGGCCGAAGTGCCGCTGGCCGACGCCGTCGCCAACGTCTCCGCTGCGGCGATGCTGGTGCTGGGACTGCGCAGCGCCGACCTCGACCTGCTCGCCCGGGGCCTCCACGACCGCCTCCACCAGGACCGCCGCCGCGACCTCTATCCACGCTCGATGGAGATCGTCGATTCGGCGCGCGAGCTGGGGGCGCTGGGAGCGACGATCTCCGGCGCCGGGCCGACCGTCCTCGTCTGGACCACCTGGCAGGACGCCGGCAACGTCGCCGCCGCGCTGGAGGGGCGCTGCGCCAGCTGGGCCGAGGTCAAGCGCCTGCCGTTCAGCCCCCTCGGCGCCGACGTCCCCGAGCTCTGAGGCCCTGATGGACTGGGTCGTCAGATTCGGGCTGATCGAGCTGGCGCTCGGCGGCCTGCTCGGCTGGGCGATGGTGGTCCGCGACGAGCGGCCGGAGTGGCTGCGGCGGATCGGCGTGGTGGCGCCGCAGCGGATCCGCCAGGTCCACCTCGACTACGTGATGATGGGCCTGATCCTGATCGGCGTCGGCCTTGCGGTGCCGGACCTGCCGAAGGCCGTCGCGATCGCCCTCGTCTTCGGCACGATCGTCAACCCGTTCCTCTTCGTCCCGCTCGCCTTCGACCCCGAGGTGGATAAGCGCCTCTGGTACCGAACCCTCGCCACCGTTTCATTCATCTGCGTCAGCGGAGGCCTGGTGGTCGCGGCGATCGTCGGCCCGGGGTAGCGCAGAGCGCGAACTTCCCGCATAACGCAGGAAAAACCGAGCAAGAGGGGGGCGACTTGACCCCCGCGCCTATAATTCCGTAACTCGTCAACCCCGTCGCGCGCCCGCTCGAAGAAGGCGTGGAACCCGGGAGGTCAAAATTGAAGACCCAGTCCGATCGTGGCGCTCGCGTCGAGCGCTATTCGCCAGAGCGTCCCTACCGACCGCGCGTCTCGCCGCCGTCCGTCGAGGACAAAGACGCTTGTGCCATCTACGCGTCCGTCCGCAAGGACTCGACGCCGAGCCATGAACCGATCGAACTGGCGATTCCCGCCTTGCAGAAGATGCTCCACCGCGCCGGCAACGTCGACGGCGAGGGGGATGGCTGCGGTCTCCTGCTCGACATCCCCCGCAAGATCTGGGCGGAGGAGGTGCGCTCCGGCGGTCACGACCCGTCCCTGGCCACGGACGATGCCTTCGCCGTAGCCCACGTCTTCATCGAGCGCTCACAGAACGTCGAGAAGGTCAAGCACGACGCCCGTGAGCTGCTCGCCGCCGGCGGCTTCCGCGTCCTCGCCGAGCGGGTCGGCGTCGTTAACTCGCCCGCCCTCGGCCCGACCGCGCGCGAGGAGGAGCCGGTCTTCTGGCAGATCGCCGGCCTCGTCCCCGATGTGCAGACCCGCGACGACGTCCTCTTCGACCTGATGATCGACCTCGAGAAAGAGCTCGAGGTCCACGTCTCCTCCTTCTCGGCGACGACCTGCGTTTACAAGGTGATGGGGGCGCCGAACGTGCTCGGCGAGTACTACCCGGACCTGCTCGACCCGCGCTTCGAGACGATCGGCTGCTTCGGCCACAACCGCTACTCGACCAACACCTGGCCCTCGTTCAAGCGGGTGCAGCCGTTCACGATCCTCGGCCACAACGGCGAGATCAACACGATTCAGCAGCTGCGCCAGGAGGCGAAGATGCTGGCGGTTCCGATCCAGCCCGACTCCTCCGACTCGCAGGACCTCAACCGCACGATCGACACCCTGGTCAGCCGCGAGGGCTTCAGCCTCGCCGAGGCGATGGAGATGGTCGTGCCGCCGATCGTCGCCGAGATCCGCGACCTCCCCGAGGACCTGCACAGCTTCTACCTCTACCTGCACCAGACGATGGGTCCGTTCGCCCAGGGCCCGGTGGCGCTGATCGCCCGTCACGCCGACGAGTGCGTCTTCTCCGCCGACGCGATGGGCCTGCGCCCGCTCTGGCAGGTGGAGACCGAAGACGACTTCGTCTTCAGCTCCGAGCCCGGTGTCGTCCCGGTCAACAAGATGGTCTCCGAGCCGAAGCCGCTCGCCCCGGGCGAGAAAGCGCTGGTGCTGATCGACCGCGCCGCCCGGGCGACGAGCCTGCACGACCACGCCGAGATGCTGCGGATCGTCCGCGACCGCTGGCTGGCGCGCAACGGCATCGAGGCCGCGGCCGGCTACGACCGCGCCCTGGAGACCGGCGGTCCGCTCGAGGGCAAGGACGTCCCCGGCTACACCGACGCCGGTCCCGAGGAGCCGGTCCGGGTCTCCGACCGCGTCCTCGCCGGCTTCGGCTGGCAGCGCGACGACGTCAAACTCGTCCAGCAGATGGCCTCCAACGGGGCCGAGCCGGTCGGCTCGCTCGGCTACGACGGCCCGCTGGCGGCGCTCTCGCCCGAGCGGCAGAACCTCGCCGACTACTTCAAGGAGACGGTCGCCGTCGTCACCAACCCGGCGCTCGACCGCGAACGAGAGCTCGAGCACTTCTCGACCCGGACCCTGTTCGGAAGGCGGCCTTCCCCGGGCAACGCCGGGGAGGACACCGGCACCGTCGAAACCGGTTTCCCGGTGATCCTCGGCGGCCACCACGGCCTGGCGCCGCTCTCGGACCAGTGCTACCGCAAGATCGCCCGCGAACACAACACCTACCTGCTCGAGGACCTCTGGGAGGAGTTCAGCGGCCGCAACGCCGCCGTTGACATCTCCCTGCTCGAGTCGGAGACGACCAAGGGCGCGATCGAGCGGATCAAGCAGGAGGCGGTGAAGAAGGTCCGCAACGGTTGCGAGCTGCTGGTCCTCACCGACCGCACCGTCTACGAAGCCGACCGCCGCTACCTCGACCCGCACCTGGCGGTCTCGGCCGTAGACCAGGCGCTGAAGCAGTTCAAGGTCGAGCCCGGCGAAGTCAACCTGCGGCGGCGCTGCGGCATCGTCCTGCGCTCGGCCGCGACCCGCAACGTCCACGACGTGATGCTCGCCCTCGGGCTCGGCGCCAACGGCGTCTGCCCGTACGTGATGGTCGAGGTGATCTGCGTCGAGGACTACGAGAACGACGTTTCCAACCTCTGCGCCGCCCTGCGCAAAGGGATCGAGAAAGTGATCTCGACGATCGGCATCCACGAGGTCCGCGGCTACGCGCGCCAGTTCAGCTCGATCGGGATCAAGCCGGAGCTGGCGGAGATCTTCCAGACCGTGCACTACGCCGCCTCTGAGGCGGCGGGGACCGGCTTTGCCGACCTCGACGAGGACACCAACGCCCGCGCCCACGCCCTCTCAGGCGACGACGCGGCGGCGAAACCGGCGAAGACGTTCCGCTTCTACCCGAAGGTCTACAAGGCGGCGATCGCGACCGCCAACGGCTCCGGCACCTACGAGGAGTACTCGGAGAAAGTGCGGGACCTGGAGAAGCAGAACCCGATCTCGATGCGCCACATCATGGCGCTGAAGGGGGACCGGCCCGCGGTCGATCCGGCTGACGTCGACGCCGGCGTCGGCCACCACGACTACCCGATCGTGATTTCCTCGATGAGCTTCGGCTCGCAGTCCGAGCCCGCCTTCCGCGCCTACGCGGACGCGGCGAAAGCGACCAACATCCTCTGCATGAACGGCGAGGGTGGCGAGATCCGCGACATGTACGGGCAGTACCGCAACTGGCGCGGGCAGCAGGTCGCCTCGGGGCGCTTCGGCGTCTCCGCGGAGATGCTGAACAGCTCCTACGTTGCCGAGATCAAGATCGGCCAGGGCGCCAAGCCCGGCGAGGGCGGTCACCTGCCCGGCAAGAAGGTCTCCGAGAAGGTCGCCGCCGCGCGTAACGCCGCCCCCGGCACCGACCTGATCTCGCCCTCCAACAACCACGACCTCTACTCGATCGAGGACCTGGCCGAGCTGATCGACGAGCTGAAGACCGTCAACCCCGACGTGCGGGTCTCGGTCAAGGTCCCGGTGGTGCCGAACATCGGCACGATCGGCCTCGGGATCGCCAAGGCCGGCGCCGACATCATCACCCTCTCGGGCTTCGAGGGGGGGACCGGCGCCGCGCGCCAGCACGCGCTGCGCCACGTCGGCCTGCCGAGCGACATCGGCACCCGCGCCGTGCACCAGGCGCTGATGGAGGCCGGGCTGCGAAACCGGGTCGAGATCTGGGCCGACGGCGGCTACCGGACCGGCCACGACATCGTCAAATTGCATTGCCTCGGCGCCAACCGGGTCGGCTTCGGCACCCTGGCGATGGTCAGCCTCGGCTGCACGATCTGCCGCGGCTGCCAGCTCGACACCTGTCACGTCGGCATCGCGACCCAGATCGAGACGCCCGACGAAGCGCAGGCGCACGGGCTGAAGAAGTTCACCCCGCAGGAGGTCGACCGCGCCGCTGAGAGCTGCGCCCGCTTCTTCTCCTCGATGGGCGAGGAGGTCAAGCAGGTCGTCGCCTCGCTCGGCTACGACCGCGCCCAGGACCTGGTCGGCCGCTACGACCTGCTGGAGCAGGTCGCGGCCAAGGACACGATCGATCTGGCGCCGCTGATCACGCCGCTGGACGAGCAGCTCGACCTCGAACCGCTCGACCTGCCGGTGGCCGAAGAGGCCGAGGCGCGGGCCGAAGCAGGCTTGGTGATGGCGCGGCCGATCCGGATGGAGGCGAAGGAGGCCTCGAGCCAGATCGCGGCGCTGGCGCCGGAAGTCTGCGGCGGCGGTCATGGCCCTGTCCGCAGCCAGTTCCCGCGCGCGACCGACGCCAACGACCGCGTGCTCGGGACCGAGCTGGCAGGGGCGCTGGCGCGCTGGCGGATCTTCGACGGCGGCCCGGCCGGCGAGGAAGGCGACCACCTGGCGAGCCTCGAGTTCAACGGCGGCTCGGTCGCCGGTCAGGGCCTTGGTGCCTTCAACTCCTACGGCGTCGACATCCGCATCGAGGGTGGGGCCCAGGACGGCGTTGGCAAGACGATGCTGGGCGGCAAGATCGCGATCCTCAAGGGCAAGGGCGCGAAGGGCAAGCGCCTCAACGGCTCCGTCGGCAAGTCCTTCGCCTACGGCGCCCAGCGCGGCAAGCTCTACGTCCAGGGCAGCGCCGACTCGCGCTTCTGCATCCGCCTCTCCGGGGCGGACGTGGTAGTGGCGGGCGAGCCCGAGCAGGACATCGACGACAGCCGCGGTGCGCTGGCCGACCGCGCCAACGTCAAGGGCTTCGCCTTCGAGTACATGACCAGCGGCCGCGCCGTCGTCCTCGGCGACATCGGCCCCTGGGCCTGCGCCGGCATGACCGGAGGCCGCGTCTACGTCAGGCACAACGCCTTCGGCATCGACCGAGCGGCAATCGAACGCCGCCTCGGCAAAGGCGCCAAAGTCGAACTCAAGGACCTCGACGCCGAGGCCCTAATCGACATCGACGACCTCCTCCACGGCTACGCCGACGAACTAAGAGCAACCGATCAAACCGAAGAGGCCGACCGCGTCGAAGCCCTAGCTGACGACGCCACCAGCAACTTCCTGATGATCGTCCCGCTCAAGGTCCAGGCAGACCCGAGCATCAGCACCGAGTGATCCTGCGTGTGATGCGCCTTATCCGCGATATGTGCGGATAAGGCGCACCGCTAGGGCGCTCTCGCCTCCAGCCGATCGGCGATCGTGCGGGTCTCCTGCAGGAGCCCGTCGAGCATGCGCTCGGTGTCGGTGTGGATGCGCCATTCGGCTAGGCGGCGCTCGGCGTCGAAGCCGGCCAGGCGCAGCTCTAGGGCGGTGGTGCGGGCTTCGAGGCGGCTGAGGGATTCGTCGGTGCGCCTCTCGCTTTTGCGGATGCGCTTTTTGACGTAGCGGCGGAGGTCGTCTTGCATCGTGTCCAGCTCGCGGCGGAGGTCGCTGTTGAGGGGTGCCTGTTGTTCGTCGAGCATCTGCTCGACGCCGCGGCGGACACGCTCGATCTCTTCGTGGAGCTGCGCACGGGCGCGCTCGGCTGCTGCGGAGATCGACTCCTCGCCGGTGGGGCGGGAGGGATCCTCCGGATGCGTCGGGTCGCTCACCGGCTCGAACTGTACGGGCGGGGGTGGCGGCAAATCCGCCTGCGGAGCCGCTTCGCGTTCACGAGACCGCGAAGAACCCGAATAATTGCGGTTCCTCGCGGTCTCGCGAGAAAGGCTGTCTCGCGAGGCCGCGAAAACCCGTACAGAACGCGGGTTTCGCGGACTCGTGTTAGACGTGGAGCAAGAAGAGGCGGTAGCGGCCGATCGCCAGCTCGTCGCCGTCGCCCAGCTCGGTCCAGTCGACCTTGCGGCCGTTGACGAGCACGCCGTTGAGACTGCGGTCGTCGAGGATTCGTGGGGGGCGGCCCTCATCGGTGGCGATCATCGCGTGGCGACGCGAGACGCTGGGGTCGTCGAGGTAGATCTCCGCCCGCTCGCAGCGGCCGATCTTGGCCCAGCCGATCCTTAGGTGGAAGGTCTTGATCTCGCCTCGGTCGCGCAGTGCCAGGTGGTAGCCGGGCTCGGTCAGCCGCTCGCGCGCATCATCGAGCCAGGCCTGCGGCTGGCGCTGCTCGCTGAGGGCGAATTCGAGAGTGGGGGAGCCGTGCTCCTGCAGCCCGGCGAAGATCGAGTCGCGGCGGAAGCGCGAGGTTCCGCAGACCGTGCACTCGGGCAGGGGGTCGGTCTCGCGGAGGGCGAGCTGTGTGCCGCAGACAAGGCAGAAGTACGTCCCCTCGCCGGGCATTGAGCCGGTAGCGAACGCCTCGCCGGCTGGGCTGGTGCCGGCACTCTCGAAAATGGGAACCTCTCCTCTCTAACTGGTTGCAGTCGATACTAATGTGACCTCTAAGGCTTGTCACTGGAAATTTCTTGAGCGCCCGGGTGATGAGCCGCGACATCCGCGGGCGGACTCCCATCTAGACTCCCGCCCGATGGGCCCCGTCAGCACTGAGATCGAGATCGACGCCCCGCGCGAGCAGATCTTCGCCGAGCTGCTCGACCTCGCCGCCCGCCCTTCCTTCACCGACCACTTCCTCACCGACTTCCACCTCACCAGGATCGACCCGGTCGGCCTCGGCGCCGGTGCCCGCTTTTGCGTCAAGGGGCCGATGCGCAAGATCTGGATGGACACGACGATCGTCTCCACCGAGCCGCCGTTCCAGATCGTCGAGGAGGGAGAGGCCGGCCGCGGCAACCGCATCCGCAGCCACATCGTCTGGGAGTTGAAGGAGGCGCCGGGATCGCTGACCTGCGTCCGCGTCTCGCACTGGACCGAACCCGCAGCGGTTGACCGCGCGCTCGAGGTCCTCAGCGGCGGCTCGATCTGGCTGGGGCGCGGCTGGCGCCGGGCCCTGCGCCGCCTCCGCGACAACATCGAGTCCGATCAGCCCGTCGCGGAACGGATAGCGGTCGCCGGCGGCAACCGCTACGCGACCGGCATCCCGTAGGCGTCTCTCCCGAGCTGACCGGCGTCCACCGCCTCTATATAGACTCCTCGCCGCGATGCACCCAACCCGCCGCGCACTGCCTCCCCTCCTAGCCCTGTTGGCGCTCCTCGCGCTCGCCGTCGGCGTCTCCGCCTGCGGCTACTCGAGCGACTCCAAGCACACCAACGAGGGTGAGCCCCTCGAGCTGGGGGAGCTGGAGTACAACGTCACCTTCTCGCGCTACCTCAACCCGAACGACACCGAGGACGCGGCGTTCCTGGAAGGCCAGAAAGAAGCGCCGAAAGGCGAAAGCTACTTCGGCGTCTTCTTCGAAGTCCAGAACAAGAGCGAGGAACCGCAGCAGCTGCCCTCGACGCTGACGATCACCGATGCCGACGACCAGGAGTACGAGGTGGTCCCGAGCGACAGCATCTTCGCGCTGCCGTTCGAAGGCACGGTCGGGGCCGAAGAACAGGTCCCGGAGCTCGATTCACCCGCCCAGACGGGCCCGATCGAAGGCTCGGTCGCGCTCTTCATCCTGCCCGAAGAAGCCTCCGAGAATCGCCCTTTAACTCTTCATATAGAAGGCGCTGAAGAAAAGGGCGAAGTAACGCTAGACCTCTAGGCGTAGGGATTGGGGGCCCCCGGAGGGGCCTCCCCGATCTGCGACGGAGGGGACCCCCGATCCCCTACCCAAGACCCGCCGCGAGCACTTCGGCCGCGATCGGCGCGGCGACTTCGCCGCCCGCCGCTTCGGCTTCGATCAGCAGCACGCCCACCGCCAGCTTCGCCTTTTCGGCCGGGGCGAAGGCCGCGAACCAGGCGTCCTTGATCTGGACCGGGTTTTCCGATTCCTCTTCGCCCGGCTTCGGCCCCAGCTCGGCGGTCCCGGTCTTGCCGGCGACCTGCGCCTCGGAGATGTCGGCGGCGGTGCCGGTGCCTTCGTTGACGACGCCGATCATCAGTTCGGTCAGCTCGTCGGAGATCTTCGGCGACATCACCCGCACCGGCTCGGCCTCCGGCCGCAGCTTCTTGTTGGCGACGATCGAGGTCGGCATCCGTACGCCGTTGTTGCCGACCGCCTGGGCCACATTCGCCATCTCCAGCGGCGTCGCCAGCACTTCGCCCTGGCCGATCGCGGAGACGCCGAGGTCGATTTCTTCGCCGATCTCGGTTGGGATCGACGATTCCTCGGGTTCGACTTCGTTGATGATCTCCGGCGCGTAGAGGGCCGGCGGCGAGTTGAAGCCGAACAGTTCTGCCGTTTCGACCAGCTTGTCGTTGCCGACCGCCGGGCCCAGCGGGGCGAAGACCGCGTTGCAGGACTCGGCGAAAGACTCGCGGAAGGTGCCGCCGCAGTACTCGCCGTTGGCGTTGTTGAGAAAGCGGCCGCCGACGTTGACGCCGCTGCTGATTTCGAATTCGTCGTCGAGGCTGACCTTGCCGGCCTCCAGGGCCGCCGTCGTGGTGACGATCTTGAAGGTCGAGCCGGGGGGCTGCGGGGCGGAGAAGGCCTGGCCGGCGAGGGCGCGGACATCTCCCCGCTGCGCGTCCAGCACGGCGACGCCGCCGACGCGGCCGGCCAGCGCCGAGACCGCCACTTCCTGCAACTCCGGATCGATCGTCGTTTTCACCGGCGCGCCCTTCTGCGGCTTGCCTTGCGAGAGGGTGCGGACGGCGGAGCCGTCTTCGGCGACCGCCAGCAGCTTGCCGCCGGGCTTGCCGGCGAGGCGAGCGTTGAAGGCGAGCTCGAGGCCGCTGATCCCGACCGGCGTTTCCGGCGAGAAGCCGTGCCGCGCCAGCTCCGGCCACTCTTCTTCGGGCGCTTCGCCGACTTCGCCGGTGACGTCGATCGCGGCGCTGCCGATCGGGTGTTCGCGTTCTTCGGCCGGGCCTTCGGCGAGCGGCGTGCCGTCGCGGGCGAGGATCGGCGCCCGTTCGGCGAGCTCGACGTCGGCCGCCAGTTCCTCTCCCCGACGCAGGCCGGGGAAGACGAGGCTCTCGTCCCATTCGATCCCGCCGTCGGCGTAGGGGACGCTGAGCTCTTCTTCGACCGTGCCGAAGGCAACGGTCTGGATCGACATCTCGACCGGGACCACCTTCGCCGTATCGGTCGACTGTGAGTCGCCAACCGACCCCGCGTCGATCCCGCGCAGCGTCGCCGTTTCCTGGGCTTCGCGGTAGGCGGTTTCGAACTTCTTCAGGCTGACCCGCGCCCGTGAGGCGTCATTCAGCTCCGCGTACATCGCCTTGAAGTTCTTCGCCTCCCAGGCCTCGGTGAAGCGGCTCGCGGCTTCCTTCTCCGGCGAACCGGGGGAGCCGGCGGTGACGCCGACGACGAAGGCGACGAGCGCGACCAGCGCCAGCGGCAAGGTTCGGGTGAGGAGGCGGCGCCTGCGCTCGGCCTCGGTGGGGGCTCCGTTCACCAGGCGAAAGCTAAAGGAGGCTCTCCCGGCATGCTTCTATTCACGGGTGACCGTGCTGGATTGGGCGATCCTCGCCTTCACTTTCGCCCTCGCCCTCTGGGGGTATCGACAGGGGTTGATCGTCGGCGCTCTCACCCTGATCGGCTTTGCCGTCGGCGCCTTCGTCGGCAGCCGGATCGGGCCGCTGCTGCTGACGAAGGGGGCCGACTCGCCCTACGCGCCGCTCTGCGGCGCGCTCGGCGCCTTGCTGGCGGGGGCACTGATGGCGGTGACGGTCGAGAGCTTCGCCCTCGGCTTGCGAGAAAAGGTGGTCCGGCGGCCGTTTATGCACATGGCCGACGGCGCCGGCGGCGCGGCCCTGGTTGCCTCGGTTGCGCTCGGGATCGCCTGGGTCTTCGGCGCCGTCCTCCTGCACGCGCCCTCGACCGCGCGGCTGCGGGCCGATATCCAGCAGTCGCTGATCCTGCGCAGCCTCAACGAGGTCCTGCCGCCGACCGGGCCGCTGCTGAACGCCCTCGATCGCGTCGATCCCGCCCCGACCGTGCTCGGCCCGGCGGCGCCGGTGGCCCGGCCCGATTCGAAGATCGCTTCCGATCCAGACGTGCTGCACGCTGGGGATTCGGTGGTGCGCGTGCTCAGCACCGCCTGCGGGCTGGGGATCGAGGGATCGGGCTGGGCGGTCCAACCCGAAATCGTCGTCACCAACGCGCACGTGATCGCCGGTGCCGACGACACCACCGTCACCACCCAAGACGGCGCCGAGCTCGACGCGACGCCGATCTACTACGAGCCCAAGCAGGACCTGGCGCTGCTGCGCGTCGGCGCCGCGCTGCCGCCGCTGCCGATCAGCACGCAGCGGCGGGAGGGGGAGGGCGCCGCCGTGCTCGGATATCCCGAAAACGGTCCCTACGCTCTGGAGCCGGCGCGGATCGGCGAAACCCGGGTGACGATCAGCGAGGACTCCTACGGCAACGGCCCGATCGAACGGACGATCACGGCGCTGAGCGGGGCGGTGCGCAGCGGCAACTCGGGCGGCCCGCTCGTGGACGCTCAGGGCCGCGCGGTGGGGACCGTCTTCGCGGCGACGACGAGCGGCCCCCGCGGCGGCTTCGCGATCCCCGCCGAGCAGGTGCGCTCGGCGCTGCGGCATACGGCCGAAGCGGTTGACACGGGGCCCTGCACGGGGTGAGTGTCGACTTATGGCGCCAGATGGACGCATAAGTCGACAGGCGAATTGCCGGTCACTTACGTTCAGTAAGCTCGTGCCATGGAACCGGTGAGTTCGACCCAGGTCCAGGAGGAGGCGCAGGGGGCGGTTTGCCCCCACTTCCACCATGCGATCGAGCTGATCGGGAAGCGCTGGACCGGCGCGATCGTCTGCGCCCTGACCGAACGGCCGATGCGCTACGCCGAGCTCGGCAAGGCGGTGCCGGGGCTGTCGGACCGGCTGCTCTCCCAGCGCCTGCGCGAGCTCGAGGAGGAAGGGCTGGTCGAACGCCAGGTCGAAGCGGGGACGCCGGTGCGGGTCACTTACTCGCTGACCGAGGCGGGGCAGCAGCTCGACCCCGTCCTCTCCGAGCTCAAGTCCTGGGCGCGCCGCTGGAAGAAAACGGGCTGACGCCCGATTCGCCACCCGCACCGTTCTTTAACTTGGATGTGATGGAGCAACCAGCTCAGAAGCAAGCCGGGACCGGGCTTCCCGGCCCCTACGCCGTCGGCCGCTACGCCGGCAAGCTGCAGGAGTGGATGCGCGAACGGGCGCGGGTGCAGCTGATCGGCGAGGTGACCGGGGTTGGACGCAGCAAAGTCCAGGCCTACTTCGAGCTGCGCGACGGTGATGGGGCGATCCCCTGCGCAATCTGGCTCAACGACCTCGAAAAGGCGGGGCTCGGCGACGGGGCGCTGCGTGACGGCGCCGAAGTCGTGATCTCCGGCGGCCTCGACTACTACCCCGGCGGCGGTCAGGCTTCGCCCAACTTCTGCTTCCGCGCGACCCACGTGCGTCTGGCCGGCGAGGGCGACCTGATCGCGCGCTTGGAGGCACTGCGCAAGCAGCTCCGCTCCGAGGGCTTGTTCGAGCTGCAGAAGCAGCTGCACCGGCCCCGCTTGCCGAAAACGATCGGCGTCGTCACCGCGGAAACGGGAGCGGCGCGGCGGGATCTGCTCGCCGGCCTGCAGCGGCGCGGCTGGGGGGGCTCGGTGATCTGGGGCTTTGCGCCGGTGCAGGACCGCCACGCGGCGCCGGCGATCGGCCGGGCGGTGCAGGACCTGGCGGCCCGGCCCGAGGTCGAGGCGATCGTGGTCACGCGCGGCGGCGGCAGCCTCGCCGACCTCTGGGCCTTCTGCGACGAGACCCTCTGCCGCACCGTGGCGATGCTGCGGGTGCCGGTGGTCAGCGCCGTCGGCCACGAGCGCGACAAGACGCTGATCGACGACGTCGCCGCGGTCGCTTGCTCAACCCCCACCCATGCAGCCGAGGCGGCGGTGCCGCTCGACTGCGTCGCCGCCCGCGAGAGCCTCGAGCGCTGCGCGGTGGCGCTGCGGCGAGCGGGGGAGGGGGCGATCGGGACCCGGTCGCGGCACCTCGGCGCCCTGGCGCGGGGGCCGGCGCGGGCGCTGCAGCGGGAGCGCAGCAAGCTCAACCAGAAGATTCGCGAGATCCGCGCCGCCTCCGAACGCGGCTTGGCCGAACGGGCCGCTTCGCAGAAGCGGATCGGGACCGTGGTCCTGGAGCGGGCGAGGAACCGGGCGGTTGGGGCCGACATGGAGAAACGGCGCGCGGCCCTGCACCGGGCGGCGGTTGCCCTGCGCGCGCACGAACCCGAGCGGACGTTGGAGCGGGGCTACGCCCTGGTCGAGGGGGAGGCGGGGGAACCCGTGACCTCGGCCGAGGCCGCAGCCGCCGCCGGGGAGGTCAAACTGCGCTTTGCCGATGGACGCGTCCGAGCCAAGATCAATGAAGCCGGCGAGGGAGACGTCGAGCGTGACCGATAGCCCCGAGAGCTACGAGGCCGCGGTCGAGCGCCTCGAGGAGATCATCGATCGGCTCGACTCCGGCCAATCCGGCCTGCGCGAGACCCTCGACCTCTGCCGCGAGGGCCGCGAGCTGGTCAAATTCTGCGCCGCCGAGCTCGACGAGGTCGGCGAGGGGCTAAAAGAGCTCCGCCTCGACGATCTTGCAGCGCGGCTAGAGGTCGGCTCCGAGCAGAGCTAGTCCTCGCGCGGGCCTGAACACAAGCCCCGCAGCGCCGGACACCCTCGGCAGAGGGACCAGTCGCGTTCCTCGGGCGCGGCGACCGGGAAATCGCCGCTCTCGATCCGGGCGATCGTCTCGGCGAGGGAGGCGCGGGCGGCGGTCATCTCCGCGGGCCCGAGCAGGGAGGCGGCCGGCTCGGCTGGTCGCTCGAGGAAGATGTAGGTGACCTCGACCTCCTCGACGCCAAGCGCCTCGGCGACCGCGAGCGCGTAGATCGAGCGCTGGACCTCGTAGTGGGCGGCGCGCTCGGCGGGGTCGGCGCCGTCCAGGCGGTCGGTCTTGTAGTCGATGACGAGCGGCGGCGCCCCTTGGCGCTCGACCAGGAGGTCGATCGAACCGCGCAGGACGGTCTCGCCGATGCCAAGCAGCAATGGCACCTCGGCCCGGGCCCGGCACCCTTCTGCGCCGATCTGCTCGCGAAGGGGCGAGCAGATCCACTGGCGCACCGGCACCAGCAGCTCCGGTCCCGCTGCAGCCTCGAGCCCGTTGGCTACCGCATGCCGCTCGGCCAGCTCCAGCGACGGCTCCGTCCACGCGTTCGCCTGGCTCCACTCGAGCAGCGCGTGCACCGCCGCTCCGCGGGCGGTTCGTTCTTCGGGTCGGCTCAGCGCGAGCTCGTCGTCGGGGGCTTCCTGGTCGGTAGGGGAGAGGCCCAGCACGCGCTCCATGTAGAAGCGGTAGGCGCATTCCTTGTAAGCGCTGATCGCGGTGTAGGAGAGGGGGCGACTGGGGACGGCTGGGGGTTTGCGCTCGACCAGGGGGGGCGGGCCTTCGCCGAGTTCACGGGTAGCGGCGCCTGCGCGACGCAGCGTCCGCAGCTCGGCGGCGCGCTCGGGCGAGGGCAGGTTGACCCGCACCGGGATCTCTGAAGGGGCCAGTTCCGCCTCCAGCCCCGGGCGCGGCGATGGCGCCGCCACCGGCACGCTCGAGTCTTCGTCCCGCGGCACCCCGAGTGTCTCGACTAGGCGCTCGATCACCGGCTTTCCCTTCGTCTCTTTGCCCTCCTTGGGGTTGACGACGCCGCTGACGATCAGGCGCTCGCGGGCGCGGGTGGCGGCGACGTGGAAGAGCCGCAGCTCCTCTTCGGCTTCGCGCTCGGCGGACTCTTCGCAGAGGGCGCCATAGTCGAAGAGGTCGATCTTCGGGCTGCCGAGGCGGACGAGCCGCAGGCCCACCCGCGGCTGCTCCTCGCGGCCGAGCGCCAGCAGCGGCGAGCGGGCGCCGCCCGTCAGCCGGCGCGAGAGGTCCGGAACCGCGACGACGCCGAACTCGAGCCCCTTGGCGTTGTGGACGGTCATGATGCGGACGCCGTCGTGGCCCTCGGCGGCGGTCGCCGCCTGCGCCTCGGCATCGGTTTCCGCCCGCGCGGCGAGGAAGTCGAGGAAGCCGCGGAGGTCGCGTCCCTCGCGTTGCTCGAACTCGGCCGCCAGCCGCGCCATCTTGCGGACGTTGGCGAAGCGGGCCTCACCTGCCGGACGGCTGAGGACGGCGAGGTCGTAGCCGGTCTCGGTGACCGCCGCCTCGATCAGTTCCGGCAGCGAGAGCCGCGGCCCGCGGGCGCGCAGCGAGGCGATCCGCGCGACGAAGGTCGCCAGCAGCTCGCGCTCGGCCTCCGGGATCGCCTCCAGCCGGCCCGGATCGGCGATCTCGGCCGCGCCCGCGCCCGCCGCCCGCTCCACGGCCGGCCAGACGTGCTTCCGCTTGCCCGCGGCGGCGCGCAGCAGCCAGAGGGTGTCCGGCGCGACCGCGCAGGCGGGGGAGGCGAGGGCGCCGAAGAGGGCGTGGTCGTCAAGCGGGTTGGCGATCACAGCCAGCAGCGCACAGACGTCGGCCACCTGCTGTTGGGACCAGTAGCCGCGGCCGCCCACGACATAAGGCCGTAGTCCCGCGCGTTCGAGCGCGTCCTCGTAGGCGTCGAGGTGGGAGAAGGCGCGCAGCAGCACGACCATCTCGCCCCGCGGGACTCCCTCATCGGCGAGGGACCGCAGCCGCTCGGCGACGGAACGCGCCTCGGCGAGACAGTTGAGCGGGGTGGCGCCGTCGATCGCCGGCTCGAGCTCGATCCCGTCGGCGTCCCAGCCCTCGCGGGCGGTCAGCAGCAGCTCCACTGGCGGTCCCTGGCCGGGCGCCGGTTCCTCGGGCGGCGGCGTGCCCACCCGCAGCGGGTTGTAAGCGGCGCCGAGCAGCGCCTCGCCGAAGAGGTTGACCGCGCCGACGACCTCCGGCCGCGAGCGGAAGTTGCCGCTGAGGCGCATCAGCTCGGCGTCGCTGCGGCGGTCGATCTCCTCCCGCCGGCGGCGGAAGACGTCGAGGTCGGCGTGGCGGAACCCGTAGATCGACTGCAGCTCGTCGCCGACCACGACCAGCTCGGTCTTCGGGCCACGCAACGCCTCAATGAGTCGCAGCTGTAGATGGTTGGAGTCCTGGAACTCGTCGACGAGGATCTGGCGGAAGCGGGAGCGGTAGTGCTCGCCGATCTCGGCCCGCTCGAGCAGCCGCGCGGCGAGGATCTGCAGGTCCTCGAAGTCGATCCCGGCGCGGCGTTCCTTCGCCGCCTCGAAGCGGGCGGAGAAGAGGCGCAGAAGCTCGGCCAAGTGGCGGTAGACGGTGCCGCCCTCGCCGGCCTCGGCGATGCGGGCGACTGCCGCCTCCAGTGCCTCCTCATAGGGAGCAAGGGACTTCGCTCCGCTGCCGGTCGCGGCCGCGCGCAGGGCCTCGAGGTCCGGCTCGGCGCCGAGCCGCTCCATTCGGCCAAGCGCTTCTTCCAGCAGCTCGCGCTCGCGTTCGGCCCGTTTGCCGCCGCGCTCCCGCAGCTCCTCGATGCACTCGCCGCCCACCTCGGCCGCCCGCCGGATCGCCGCCTCCGGGTCCGCCTGCGGCGGCTGCGGCAGCTGCGGGTCGACGATGCCGCGACTGCGCAGCTCATCGTGGATCCCGATGATCATCCCCCGCAGGCCTTCGACGTCATAGGCGGCGACGGTCTCCTCGCGCGCCGGGTCGCCCTGGACGGGGCCCGCGGCGCCCTCGTCCGCTTTCAGGAACTCGACCAGGGCGTCGTCGAAGGCCTCGCGCGCCGCCCGCGCCGTCTCCGGCGCGTCGAGGACGCGGAAGCCCGGGTCAACTCCGGCGGCGACCGGATGCGCCGCGAGCACCCGGTTGCAGAAGCCGTGGATCGTCGTGATCCAGGCGCCGCCGATCCCCGCCAGGACCGCGGCGGCGCGCTCGGAGCCGCGCTCGGCCCGCCGTGCCAGCTCGGTGCGGATCCGCTGTCGCAGCTCGGCCGCGGCCTTGTCGGTGAAGGTGAAGGCGAGGACGGCGTTGGGGGAGAGGCCCGAGTCGCAGACGAGGCGGCAGTAGCGATCGACCATCACTCCCGTCTTGCCGGTGCCCGCGCCCGCCTCCAGCAGCACGTCCTTGCCGCGGACGGCGATCGCCGCGGCCTGCTCGGGGGTCGGCTGGCGCGACGGCGCCTGGGTGCGCTGCTCGACCGTCACCGTTCGTCTTCTCCCTCTTCGTCCATGTACTGGGGGGCGCGGTCGCGGCGGCAGATCGAGGCGAAGGTGCAGTAGGTGGGGCAGACGTCGTGGCCGCGCAGCCCTGGTCGCGGGCCGGGGTCGCGGCGGATATCGCCGTCGCGCATGCGGGCGACGATCGCGCCCGCGCGCCGGCGCGAGTTGTCCAGCAGCTCCTCCAGCTCCTCTGCCTCGACGACATCGGTCTTGTAGAGCCCGTAGCCGGCGAGGTCTCCTGCGACCGCGGCCGACACCACCCCGCGCGGGCGGCGCGACGAGGTCCCCTTCAGCGGGTGGTAGAGCGCCCCGACCGGCTCCGCCCCCCAGTGCTCGGCGGCGGCCAGCAGGTAGAGCGGCAGCTGCAGCTTCGCCCGCTCCTCGAACTTGTCGCGCGGCGTGACCTGCCCGGCGAGCTTGTAGTCGATGACGACGGCGCGGCCCTCGGCGGCGCGGTCGACGCGGTCGATGGCGCCGTGCAGCCCCCAGCCGCCGAGGTCGAGCGGCGGCCGCTCGGCGTCGGGGTGCTCGCCGAAGCGCGCCTCCAGCAGCCAGGGCTCGAAACCGCCGGTCTCGCGTTCGGCCTCCTCGGCGAGGAAGCGCTCCAGCAGGCGCTCGACCCGCCGCGCCATCGCCCGCTCGGCCGGATGCGAGCCAAGTTCGCGCTCGGCGACTACAGCCGCCAGCAGCTCCCGTCCGCGCTCCGTCCAGGCGGCGAGGGTCTCGGGGCGCGGCAGCGGGTCCTCCCCGCCGGGGCGCTCGCGGTAGAGGCGCTCGAGCGCCTCGTGCATGAGCCCGCCCTGGACGAGCGGGTCGGGGACCGGGTCGAGCAGCTGCGGGTCGAGCTCGTGGCCGGCGAACCAGCGGTAGGAGCAGAGGTCGAACTCCTCCAGGGTGGTGCCGCCGTAGGCGGCGACGGCGGCGAGCGACTCCAGCGCCGCCGGGTTGGCCAGCGGCCCGGGAGCGCGGGAGGCCGCCTCGGCCCGTCGCGCCGCGCCGACGCGGGCGACGATCTCCGCCGCCAGCTCGGCTTCGACCCCGACCCGCGCCAGCAGCAGCGGCGCCTCGGCGCCGGGACCGTGAGCGGCGAGCGCCCGCGCCAGCTCGTCCGCCGAGGGCGCCTCGGCGAGCGGCGCGACCACCTGCGCCAGGTCCCGCGTAATCGTGATCTCCTCCTCGAGCGGGTCGGGCGAGCTGCCGTCGGGGGCGGGGGAGAGCAGCGCCCGCACGTCGTCGATCAGCGGCGAGCGAGCGGTCGCGCTCCCGTCCTCATCGCTGTCGCGGTAGGAGAGGACGAGGCTGCGCCGCGGCAGCGCCAGGCAGGCGTGGAAGAGGTAGCGCTCCTCGGCCTCGGTTTCGCGGCGGGGGTCGAGGCCGAGGGTCTCGCGCTGCCTGTCGGAGAGGAAGGGGTCGGCGCCGCGGTCGCGGCGGGGGAACTCGCCGTCCTGCAGCGAACCGACGACGACATGGTCGAAGCGGGCGGCGCGGAGGCGGTAGGGGTCGGCGATCCGGACCCGGCCCTCGACCGGCCCCGACCAGACGCGGAAGTCGAGCTCTTCGATCAGCGGCGCCAGCTCCTGCGGCTCCGGCGCCAGCACTCCCAGCTCACCCAGCTCCGCGAGTGAGGAGGCGATCTCCGAGGCGGCGCGCAGCTCCAGCCCTTCGCCCTGCGGGAGCGCCGGACCGTCGCCGGCGTCGCGCAGCGGTCGCGAGGCCATCCGGGCCGCCAGCGCCCCGACCTCCGCCGCCAGCACCGCGGGCCCGCGCCCGGCGGCTTCGCGCAGGCGCCGGAGGTCGCGTGGCGGCTCACCGTCCTCGCCCTGCCAGAGCAGCAGCGCGGTCTCGGCGTCGCGGACGCGCCGGCGCCGCAGGTTGCGCTCGAACCAATCAACGCGGTTGGGGGAGAAGCCCGAGGGGCCGCGCAAGTAGCGGAGGAGGTCGGAAGCGCGGCGGGCGCCGAACTCCGCCTCCAGCAGAGCGATCAGCGCCCCGCCGACGCTCGTCCCCGCCACCGGCACCTCGGCCTCGAGCGCCACCGCGATCCCGTTGCGCTCCAGCGCCGCGGCGATCTCCGGGCCGCGGCGGGAGGGATCGCGGAGGGCGATTGCAATCTCGGCCGGGTCGGCGCCTCGTGAGACCAGCCGCGAGACGTGGGCGGCGATTGCCTCCGCCTCCGGGCGGGTGCCGGCCGAGCGCAGCAGGGTGAGGCTGCCGTCGGCTTCGGCGCGCTTCGGCCGCGCGGCACCGAAGCCGATCGTCAGGTGGAAGAGGAGGGGGCTGAAGGTGTTGCCGGGGTCAGCCTCGGTGACGAGCTCCTGCGCCGGCAGGAGCTCTCGCAGCTTCCCCAGGAGGCGCCCGCGGGCCGCCAGCGCCGCGCTTCCCTCTTCATAAGGGAGCGCGACCGTCACCTCGGTGCGCTCCGCCAGCGCCGCGACCAGCTCGAACTGGTCCTCGGTGAGGTCGTCGAAGCCGTAGAGGAGGACGGGCCGCTCGCCCCAGAAGGAGCCGTCGCGGCGCAGCTGGGCGATCGCCTCGCGGGCGATGCCGTGGGAATCGACGCGCCGCGTCTGCCGCCGCACCTCCTCGTAGCCGCCGTAGAGGGCGGCGATGTCGCTGAGGTAGGCGGAGCCCTCGAGCGTCGCCGCGCTTGCCTCGACCTCCTCCGGCTCGACTCCCGCCGCCTGCAGCTCGCCGAGCAGCCGCTCGAGGGCGCGGGCGAAGCGAGGCCGACCGGCCGATCGCCGCAGCGGTCGCAGCCGCTCGCGCCGCGCCTCGATCGCCACCGAGACCGCCCGCAGCCGCTGCGGCGGTGAGAGCTCGGCGCCCGCGGGGGCGCCGGCCATCGTCGCCACGGTGCGAAAGAGGCCGCCGAAGGTCATCGCCGAGCCGCCCAGCAGCGCCCCGCCGCCGGAGAGCTCGCGCTCGAAGGCGAAGACGTCGTCGACGGTCGGTACGACCAGGATCGGGTCGCGATCCAGGGCGGCGGTGAAGTCGCGGCGGATGACGCCGGCGCGGCCCGAGTTGGGGGGTCCGTAGACGAGTTTCAGCGGCACGCGACCGAGCCTAGGGACGGGTCCGGCGCCTTCTTCGCACCGCCGCCCACGACGCCGCAAACTGGGGGATTAGCGGGCATCTTTTGGCGTCGTCGCCCCCCTCTACCTTTCTCGGCAGCCGATGTCCCTCTGCTTTGTAGACCCAGCCGACGCCATCCGGGCGATTGCCGACTCAGTTGGCCGCGAAGCGCGCCGCCAGCTCCTCGGCGAGGCGGTGCGCGCCTGGGTGGACGAGATTCCCGACCACGAGCTCGAAGTCCACTACGCGAAGGCGATCTCCGAGCTCGACGAGCACGACCTCTCGATGCTCGCCGCCTGGCACGGTTCCCTCGAGGTCGGCCACCCGGTCCCCAACCGCGACTTCCTCATGGGCGCCTTCAACTCCCTCGGCGAAAACCGCCGCGAGGCCCTCAAGCTAGCCGCCGGCTTCCGCGGCGAGGAGGCCGTCGACTCAGGCGTCACCGAAGAAGACGCCCTCGAGCTGGTCCTCAACCTCCTCAGCCCACCCCGCCTGATGGAGCTGGCCAGCGAGGCGATGGAGCTCTACGTTTGGGACCGCGCCGGCTCCGACAACTAGTCGTCCGCTCCGCAGCTTCCACTCCGCTTTCGTCCCGCCCTGTTTGGTCTTCCACTGTGAGGGCTAACCTCGCTTCAGTGGACGTTCCCCCGCAAACGATCGTCATCTTCGGCGCCACCGGCGACCTGGCGCGGCGGAAGCTGCTGCCGGGGCTGCTGCGGCTGTTCCAGGCGGGATTGATGCCGGAGTTTCGGGTGGTGGGGGTGTCGATGGAGGAGATCTCGGATGCCGAGTTCCGGGGGATCGCGGAAAAGGCGTGCCGCGAGTTCGCGCGGAGCGCCTTCGGCGGCGAGGAATGGCACGAGTTCTCGGGCAAGCTGTCCTACGTGCCGCACGCGAAGGCGCCGGAGGCTCTGGCCGAGGCGGTGCGGGGGGCCGAAGGCGAACTCGGCTCGGAGATGCGGCTGCTCCACTACCTGAGCGTGCCGCCGAACGCCGCCCCGGACGTGATCCAGATGCTGAAAACCTGCGGGCTCTCGCAGCGCTCACGGGTGATCATGGAGAAGCCGTTCGGGACCGACCTCGCCTCGGCGCGGAAGCTGAACGAGATGGTCCACGAAGTGCTCGACGAGGACCAGGTCTTCCGCATCGACCACTTCCTCGGCAAGGAGGCGGCGCAGAACATCCTCGCGCTGCGCTTCGCCAACGGTCTCTTCGAGCCGATCTGGAACCGCAACCACATCGACCACATCCAGATCGACGTGCCGGAGACGCTCGGGGTCGGCTCGCGCGCCCCCTTCTACGAGAAAACGGGTGCCTTCCGCGACATGGTCGTCACGCACCTGTTCCAGATCCTCGGCTTCGTTGCGATGGAGCCGCCGACGGCGCTGGAACCAGGGTCGATCACCGAGGAGAAGAACAAAGTCTTCCGCAGCCTGCAGCCGCTCGACCCGCGCCAGGCGGTCCGCGGCCAGTACGACGGCTACCGCGAGGAAGAGGGAGTCGAGCCGGATTCGAGCACCGAGACCTTCATCGCCCTGCGCTGCGAAATCGACAACTGGCGCTGGAGCGGCGTTCCCTTCTACCTGCGCACGGGCAAGCGGATGGGCGAAGGGGCGCGGATCATCTCGATCGCCTTCCGCGAGCCGCCGCACGCAATGTTCCCCGAGCACTCGCGGGTCGGCCGCTACGGCCCCGACCACCTCACCTTCGACCTCGACGAGTCCTCCCGCGTCTCGCTCTCCTTCTACGGCAAGCGACCCGGGATGGGGATGGTGCTAGACAAGGCGAGCATGCAGTTCTCGCTCGACGAAACCGGCTACCGCGGCGACGCGGTCGAGGCCTACGAGCGGCTGATCCGCGACGCGATGATCGGCGACCGCACCCTCTTCACCACGGCCAGCGGGATCGAGCGGCTGTGGGAAGTCTCTGAGCCGCTACTGCAGGACCCGCCGCCGGTGAAACCGTACCCGCAGGGGTCATGGGGGCCGGCGGAGATCGGCGCCCTGATCGCCCCGCACAGCTGGCGCCTGCCGTTCGCCCGCCGCTGGCGCGAGGCGCCGGTCAGCGGCAGCGACGGCAACGGCGCCGCCGCGCCCGCCCGCGAGCGCTCCTAGTCACTGACGGGCTGGCCGACCGCCGCCCGGATCTCCGCGAACGCCTGCTCGTTGTCGCGGAAGTGGACCGCCTTCATGCCGGCCTTTTCGGCGCCTTCGCAGTTGACCTGGAGGTCGTCGACGAAGAGGCAGGCCTCGGCTGGCAGTCCGATCCGCTCCAGGGTCAGCCGGTAGATCTTTCCTTCCGGCTTGCGGCAGCCGACGAAGGCGGAGTCGACGACCTCCTCGAAGATCTCGTCGACCGGCATCATCGAACGCCAGAGCGGCTCCCACTCGCGCACGTTGTTGGTCAGCATCGCCATCTTCAGCCCGCTGCTCTTGAGCTCGCATCAGCTCGATCATCGGCTCGTTCGGGTCGAGCGCGTCGAAGTAGACCTCGCGGAAGCGGTGCAGGTGGGGGCGGTGGCCGAGCAGCGGCTCCAGGTGGGTGCTCAGCAGCTCGAGGAACTCAGACTCCTCGATCTCGCCGCGCTCCAGCTCGAACAGCGGGTTGTCGTCGCGCTCCTTCGCCGCCGCGCGCAGCGCCTTGCCGAGGCTTTCGGCCGGGATCTGGATCTCGTCCTGGACGCGTTCGAAGCTGCCGAGCAGGGGCGTCGTCAGCACGCCGCCGAAGTCGGAGACGATCGCCCGGACTTCACTCATCGACGCGGCGGGCGACCTCGTAGGTGCCGAGGCCCTCACGCCCTTCGACCGACCAGCGGAAGAAGGCGATCTGCGAGTCGAGGTTCTGGCGGCGCACGCAAACGGAGCTGATCAGCGAGCCGGCGCCGCGCAGCGGCCGCATCTCCTCGACGTCCGGCCACAGCTCCAGCGTCGCCCGGCGCTGGACGCCGTCCTCGCCGTACTCGGTCGAGAGCAGCGTTTCCTCGAAGGTGAGCGGAGCCCCGTCGGCCTCGCAGAGGACCGCGGTCACCTCCTCCTCGTCGATGTCCGCGCCGCGCTCTGGCAGCTGCGAAGTCAGCGCCAGCAGGCCGCCATCGGAGAAGACGATCCCGATCGACCGGCGCACCACGTTCCCCTGCTCGCTCATGCCCCGGCACTCTAGATTGCCGTCCCCATGTCCGACTTTCAGATCAGAGACGCCGACCCCGCCTGGGACGCCGCCGCCTGCGCGGCGATCTACGCGCCGCATGTGGAGAGCAGCCCCGTCTCCTTCGAGGAACGAGCGCCGGACGCGGCGGAGATGGCGGCGCGGATCGAGCGCTACGGCCCTGACTACGCCTGGCTGGTCGCCGAGCGGGAGGGGAGGGTGGTCGGCTACGCCTATGCGACCGCCTTCAACGAGCGCCCCGCCTACCGCTGGAGCACCTCAGTTTCGGTCTATATCGCCGAGGAGGTCCGCCGCGAGGGTGTCGGCCGCGCCCTCTACAGCGCCCTCTTCGACCGCCTGCGCAAGCGCGGCTTCCGCATGGCCTGTGCCGGGATCACGCTGCCGAACGAGGCGAGCGTCGGCCTGCACGAAAGCCTCGGCTTCGAGCTGGTCGGCGTCAACCACGAGATCGGCTGGAAGGAAGGCGCCTGGCGCGACGTCGGCTGGTACCAGCTCGAGCTGGCGCCGGCGGGGGACGGCCCGCCACCGGAGCCGCGCTGATCGCCCGGTTACCATGAAGCCATGCCCGACGATCAGATCACCACGCCCGACCAGCAACCTGCGGCCCCGCCGGTGACCCACGACGAAACCCTGACCGAGGAGGACGTCTACGAGGCACTCGAGGAGGTAATCGACCCCGAGCTCGGTCTCGACTTCGTCTCCCTCGGCCTCGTCTACGACGTCAACATCGAGGACAAATCCGATGTCTACGTCACCTTCACCCTCACCACCCCCGCCTGCCCGATCGGCCCCCAAGTCTCCGAGCAGATGAAGGAGTTCGTCGGCGACCTCCCCGGCGTCACCGCCGTCCACCCGAAGATGGTCTTCGACCCCCCATGGTCCCCGGAAATGATGACCGAGGACGCCAAGTTCGCGCTGGGGTTCTAGGCACGAACTCGAGGTCAGGGGGTCCGTAGTGAGATGGCGCTGGGGGTGACGGTGCACCCCCAGCGTTCGCATCTAGCCCTGCTTCGTCAGGGACACGGTTGGAATCACCGACGCTGATTTGATCGTCATCAGTCTGCCACCCCCTTCCTACGAGTTGCGTTTACGCCGCCCGTAGGATTACTTAAGGGTTCTAGAGCAGTTCAGATTCCCATTCTCGTGACTTGTGGAAAACCGCTAACACTCTCGACCAGTCGGCCACAAGGAACGCATAGAGAGGATCGAAGACGTGCCCCCCACCAAGAAGCAGTGCCCCCAGACCGGCCATCTCCCGAGGCTCGACAAACGCATTGCCAAGGCGCTAAGCCACCCGCTTCGTACCGAGATAATCGCCATCCTGAGCGATCGCTGTGCCAGCCCCAAAGAAATGGCCGAAATCCTCGGTGAGGCGCTGCCGAATGTCTCGTACCACACCAAAGAGCTTCTGAAGTTCGAATGCGTCGAAGTTGTGGACGAAGAACACGTGCGTGGGGCACGGAAGACGCGATATCGAGCCACGACCAAGATGCTGCTCGACCACGCGGACTGGGGGCGGCTGTCGCAGGCGACCCGAACGGGGATAAGTATCAACGCGATCAACGAAGTGATCAGGCGAGCTTCAGATGCCGTCGAGCAGGGAACCTTTGACAGGAGGAAGGACCGCATCCTCGCGACGATGAAAATGGACGTCGACGAGTTGGGCTGGGTGGAGGCCAACAAGGCTGTAAGGGAGGCATACGACCGGCTCGGCGAGATTCAAGAGGAAGCAGCTAACCGAAAAGCTGACGGCGCTACCACCTTCCGGATGACGGCGTCTCTTCTGTCCTATGAGTCTCCAGCAAAAGAGGACTGAGGCGCAGATGCTCTTAGGACGTCTCCACAGATTGGAGCGTCACGTAATTCACTGGTCCGTTCTGCGGAGCAGGGCTCCTCAGGATGACCAGGCTAGTGGATGCCACAGTTCTCTGCTCGTTTTTTCCGAGGACAATCGAGCTTCCGGTTCAGAGTTCTATACCGGCAGAGCTTTCATTTTCATAATTCTGAGTACTCGTTGGTGCGCAAGCTGATGTAGGGTGCGTCACTCAATCGGTACGCGCTAGGTATCGCGGGTTCCGTCTCGGCAAACTGACAGTGGGAGGAACCTTGCGACTCAAGTACGGAATGCTTTTTGCCCTACTTCTAACGGCGTTTGCAGCCTCCGCGCTGTCCCGAACGCCTCAGGCGAAGAGCAAAGAGTCGGAAGAAGCCGGGCAAGCCACTGCCCCACCCGTGGCGGTCGAACTGCCGAAGGAGCGCACCGCCACCTCCAACACTTACAGCCTTCCGAACGGATCCCTCAAGACCGAGATCTTCGCTTCGTCGGTCAACTACGAAACCGATGAGGGGGAATGGGAGCCGATCGATGAAGGCCTCGCAGAAGCGCCTGACGGCACGATCAGCAACGGAGCAAACTCCTTCGACCTGCAACTACCGCAGGAAATGGGGCCTGAAGCTGTGCGGCTGTCCGAAGAAGGTAGTTGGCTTTCCTACCGCTTCCTCGGGCCGGCAACCGAAGCCGCCGACGTCGAAGGTTCCACCGCAAGCTACCCGTCGTCCAACGGCCAACTTGAATTCGAGCTCCACAGCCTCAGCGACGGGGTGAAGGAGAACATCGTCCTCGAGGATGTTTCGCAACCCTCCTCCGAATACCGCTTTGAAATGCTGATGGCTTCCCGGCTAGAACCCGAACTTGCCGAAGATGGCTCCGTTGTCGTCCGAGAGGGGGGCGGCAGCGTGTTTGCGGCCTTGCCCGCCCCGGTCATTTCCGACAGCTCGGGGGATTCCGGGCCCAGCGGGACTGTCCGGTTCGATCTGGAAAAGACCACCGGAGGGCGGTGGCTGCTGAAGGTGGCTGTCAGTAAAGACTGGCTCTCAGACCCGGCGCGCCAGTTTCCGGTGACGATCGACCCCTCAATTCATCTGTTCTCGTCAAGCCTCGACTGCTGGCTGGGGAGCGTGCCGGCTCCGCTGGGCACGCACGGCTGCGGGACCACCGGGCAGGCAGAACTCTTTGCCGCCTACAACCAGGTCGAAAGTAAGCCGTCTCGCACCTTCTTGAAGTTCCCCGTCGGACCCAGCAGCAAGGTATCCAGCCTGAGCAGCAACTCCTACATCCAGAAAGCGGTGCTGAGTCTGTATTCCGGTGCGGCCGCAGAAAACACCACTGCCCTTGAAACTCGTCGCGTAACCAAGGATTGGACCTCCGCCCTTAACTGGGAATCTCCGACCGGTAATCCGAAGAACCCGTGGACCACTCCGGGAGGCGACTTCAACTCTGAAGGTCTTGCGCAGGTCCAGACCAGCAAACGGGGCTCCCAGGCGGGATGGTGGAACTTCGAATCCGAAAGTCTGCGCAAGCTCGTGGCTGGCTGGGCAGCGGGATCGATTCCCAGTCAAGGTTTGCTCGTCAAACAAGACAACGAGGCCAGAACCACCGAATGCGTGCAGAACGGGATCTGCCCCCGGCGCCTCGTTACCTTCCGCTCTTCTGCGAGTTCGCCGACTGAAACGAGGCCGAAGCTCACCCTGACGTACTACAACTCAGCACCGGCTTCGAGCAAGGTCACTTTGCCGAGCGAAGGGTCCGTTACTGCGCGGCGCCTGAAGCTCAAAGCTTCATGGTCTGAAGCCGGCGTCACCGGCGTCAGCTTCCTCTACCGGGAAGGCAGTAAAGGACCCTTCGAGCTGATCCCAGCCAACCTCGTGCGCGACGCAAATAACCAGCCTGTGTCTTGGCCGGTGGCAGTGTCAGGTGTTAAAGAAACCAAAACGCTCTACTTTGACGCTGCGCACGCGACTACCACCCTGAAGAAGAAAGGCGGCCCGATTCAGATCCGCGCTCTCTTCAATACGCTGGGAACCACGGATGGCGTCAGCGCACCTGTTGAAGCGACTGTCGATCGGGAACTTGGCGGGCCTACGGACGAAGTGGCGGAAGTGGGACCGGGGATGCTCGACCTGATCACCGGGAATTTCTCAGTGTCTCGGATGGACGCATCGATCCCCGCCTACAACATGCCGCTGACCTTTTCGCGCGCCTTCAGCTCTCGGGGGGTGAACATGAGCAAAATCGCACCCGAAGGCGGCAAGGTGACGCCCTACGAAGAAGAAGAGAAAAAGGTGCTCGGGCCGGGATGGGAACCCAGCGGAGCGATCGAGGGCGGGAGAAGTCCTTGGGCGAGCATCAAGATGGTGGAAGAAAACGAAACCGTCGAAGAAGTAGAAGAAGAAGAAACTGAAACCGGCGAAATAGTTCTCAATACCTATACGTTCACCCTCACCCACAAGTACGCGCTCCTGAGGGGGATCGACGGCGTGGAATACGCCTTCGATTGGAGAGAACGTTTCCAGAATCCTGATTGCGAACCTCTGAAAGAACAATGTGGCGAACCGATCGAAAAAGGGTTTGTCACCCCTGATGAGCTCACTGGCGACGGCCTCTCGAAAAACAGCTCCGGCCAGTTCGTCCTGGCCACCCCGGGTGGAGAAAAAACCACTTTCGGGAGTGGCATCGGCAGCGAATACGTGCCCGTCTCGGTCACGCAGTCGAGTGGCGCCGGTCAAACCCGCCTGATCTACGACGTCGTCAACGGTCGGAGCCGTCTCAACACCATCGTCGCCCCTACCCCGCCGGGAATCAACTGCGAAGCGGAACCGCTCTCCGCTGCGGGCTGCAAAGCCCTCAAGTTCACCTATGCCCCCCTTGCCTTCGGTGAACGACTCACCGCGATCACTTATTACGACAACAAGAGCAGCTGGGAAGTTGCCAAGTTCGCCTACAACCCCGAAGGCTTCCTTTCAGAAGCTTGGGACCCGCGGATCTCGCCGTTCCTGAAAGAGACCTACACCTACACCTCGACTGGGCAGCTGAAAACGATCACGCCGCCCGGGCAGCAGCCGTGGACCCTTGAATACGGCTTCGCCGATGAAGAGGAAGGAGCAGGCCGGCTGGTGGCGGTCAAGCGCCCGAGCCTGCTCTCGAGCCCGACGATCGCGCAGACCACCATCAAGTATGGGGTTCCGGTGGGCGGATCGACGGCTCCCTATGACCTGAGCGCCACCGAAATCAGCAAATGGGCCCAGCAAGATATCCCGGTTGATGCGACTGCGATCTTCCCGCCGACCGAAATACCCGCCAGCCTTCCTAACAGCTACGCCAAGGCCACCGTCTACTACATGGACGCAGTTGGGACGGCGGTGAATATCGCTACGCCTGCGGGAGCGGGCACGACCTCGGCGTCGATCAGCACCACCGAAACCGACGAATTCGGGAACGTGGTACGGGAATTGACTCCCCAGAACCGGCTGAGAGCGCTCGAAGCGCCCGAATCCGCGGCACGGGCGAGGGAACTGGACACGCACCGCCAGTTCTCCGCTGACGGTTTCGAAATGCTTGAGGAATGGGGCCCGGTCCATCAGATCGCGCTCGAAAGCGGAGGCACGGAACCGGCGAGGGTCCACCGAGTCGTCGTCTACGACCAGCTCTCTTCTGGGATCTGGGATGCCAAGGATCCCAAACCAGGGCTCCCCACGACTGAAATGACGGGAGCGAGTATTGCGGGGCAGGGTATCGACAAAGATCAACGCATCACGAAGATCGCCTACAACTGGAACCTTCGGATGCCCACCGAAAAGGTTATAGACCCGAAAACGGAAGGAAACCCCGAAGGCCTCAATATTGCGACCCGCACCTCCTACGACCTTGCGACCGGCTTGGTCGTGGCGCGGCGGCAGCCGTCAGACCCAGAAGGCAAGGGTGCCGGGACGAGGAAGACGGTCTACTACACCGCGGTCTCAGGGGCTGCGCCAGGGTGCGAAAGCAAAGCGTACGCGGGTCTTCCTTGCAAATTGATGCCCGCGGCCCAGCCCGCAGCATCTAGCGGCCTGTCCGACCTGCCGACGAAGGAATTTGTCTCCTACAACCAGCTAAGCAAGCCCTTGATTGTCAAGGAAACGATCGGACCGTTTGGCGAAAAGGAAAGCCCGACTACGCTCCGGACCACCAGGTTCACCTACGACGCTGCCGGGCGTCCGACGAGCAGGAAGATCGAAGGGGGGGGCGCACCGATTCCAAAGGTGGAAACGCTCTACAGCTCGACCCTCGGGCTCCCGTCGACCGAAAAATTCGTCTGTGAAGAAGCCGAATGCACCGGCTTCGACACCCAAGCGTCCACCAGCTCCTACGACACCCTGGGACGTCCCACTTCCTACGAAGATGCCGATGGAAACAAAACCACCACGACCTACGATCTGTTGAGCCGGCCGGTTACCGTCTCCGACGGAAAGGGGAGCCAGACCTACAAATACGACGCTACGAGTGGGCTGTTGACCGAACTCCAGGACTCGGCCGCAGGCACCTTTACCGCAAGCTACGACGCAGACGGCAGCATGATCAGACGAGGGCTGCCGGATGGCCTAACCGCGGAAACTACCTTCGACGCGACGGGAGTGCCGGTCCATCTCACCTACACGAAGGCGAGCTCCTGCGGCACCAGCTGCACCTGGCTGGACTTTGGCCTCGAACGATCGATCAACGGGCAGATCCTCAGCGAAAGCGGAACCCTCGGCACCCACCGCTACGCGTACGACAAGGCGAGTCGACTTGTCTCCGCTCAGGAAGTCCCCGCCGCCGGCTCGTGCACGACGCGGGTCTACCAATATGACCTCGACTCCAACCGCACGGGACTGATCACTCGGCCGGGCCTGGGCGGTGCCTGCTCTGAATCAGGAGGCACGAGCACGAGCTACAAATACGATGCCGCCGACCGCCTCGAAGCGAGCAACATTGCCTACGACGGACTCGGCCGGATCACGACCCTTCCCCCTGCTCTTGCCGGCGGAAAAACGCTTACCACGAGCTACTTCAGCAACGACATGGTCGCGAGCCAGAGCCAGAATGGGGTGACGAACTCCTTCCAGCTCGACGCCTCGATGCGTCAGCGCCAAAGGCTTCAGGCTGGAGGCCTTGAAGGAACCGAAGTCTTCCATTACGACGGGGCGTCTGATGCGCCGGCATGGATGCAACGCGGCACTAGTTGGTTCCGCAATATCGTGGGCATCGACGGGGAATTGGCCGCCATCCAGGAAAGCGGTTCGGAAGTAACCTTGCAGCTGACCAACCTCCATGGCGACGTTTCTGCGACTGCGGCGCTGAGCTCTGCTGTGACGAGCCTTAAAGGAACCACCAGCTACGACGAGTTCGGCAACCGCACCTCGGGAACCGAGACTCGTTTCGGATGGCTCGGAGGTTCATTGCGCCGAACCGAACTGGCCTCGGGTGTCATGCAGATGGGCGCCCGGAGCTACGTGCCGCAGCTCGGCCGGTTCCTGTCGGCTGATCCCGTTCGAGGGGGTTCTGCCAACGCCTATGACTATGGAAACGCCGATCCGGTGAACCAGTCCGACCCTTCGGGCGCGAAGCCCTACGATAATGCCTGTGACAGGGGTATCATCGCTTGTCAGTGCACGCTCCACATCAAGATGTGGTCTCCGAGATCCTGGAGGATGGGGGTTCGCTTCATTCGCCAGTGCAACCGCACGGGGGGAATAGATTTGTACGCCTGGCACCTCTGGTACTGGGTGGATGAACAAACTGGGTACGGATTCGTCGAAATGTACCCGCCCCACTATCTGAATCACTACCCCGGCGACCCTGGCTGTAGACCTACCGACCCGTGTCAGAACCACTGGGATCATTCCGGCACCTTTGCGTGTCATCCCGGCTGGGAGTACCAGATTGGCGTTGAGTGGCAATACAAGTACAATACCGGCGTCGAAGTGGGCGAAGTACAAACCCTGACCGTGAAGGCGCAAGAGCTTTGCCTCTGATGAGACCTGCTAGGAACATTGCCGTCTGCTTTTGTCTCGCCGTTGTGTTCGTGGGCAGCTTCGCCTGTGGTCAAAGCCGAGTCGCTGCTTCGGATCTAGCCAAGCTAGACCGCGTGATCCCTCGGCTCCCTCGGGGTGTGTCGATTGCAGAGGTCGAACAGCGCCTTGGCGCTCCTCGGGACGTCAGGGAGCTCGAAGGCGGTGTAGTCGCTGCCATTTACGGTCCTTGGCAACTAGTCTTCGAACCCAATCTGATCATCCGCCAGCGCTTTTATAAGGCGGGGTATTGGCCACATGGCCGACCCTTTGCTCCTCTCGACCGCAAGATTCGCGACTTGGCATTGGGGACCTCACTAGCAGCGACCGAAGCCAAGCTCGGCAAAACCGAAGCGTGGGAAATTCTGGATTTCAGGGAGAGGGAACGTATCTGGTATGGCAATGGGCGATGGAAGCTTTCATTTCGTAATAAGGCGTTGGCCGGGAAGAAAAAATATTAAGCAGGTAGCAGTGTCAGTGTCTGTGGCCTAGACGCTGACTTGGTCGCAGCGCTGACGGCCGTTGTCGGAATGGCCTCCCGGATATTTCGAAAATGGCTTTGGTCTGAGCGTCGTATGACTCGCTAGTCACCGCGCGCGGGTGACCGTGAAGGACCGAGTGCCTTGCCGGCAATGCAGGCGATCAATGAGAGAGTGGGTTGGTGAAGCGCATACCCACGCCCCGCGCAGCTTGCCTTCTGCCTTAAGAACCACCGACTGATGAAGCGCCCGACCGTCGAGCATCACGATCAGGGTATTGGCGGTTTCGCAATCGACCTTTTGGAGCTTGAACTCGAATCCGCCGCGCACCCCACAGGTGGAGATCTGCCCTTCGCCCTTCAAGGCTTTGGGCTGCCTCGCGGACTCCGTACCGCAACCGACGATCGAAAGCAGGAGGATCAACCCGATGAAGGGGATGAGCCTGGACACTCCGGCACGCACGGTATTCCTAAAGCCCGTTTCTGCGGTCTTGCGGCGACCTGTCGCTGTGCCACCAAGATGCGGTGAACCAGGCATAGAACTCAAGCCCCGGGAGGCCGACGAATACGGCAAGCTCGAGGTAATCGAAGATTCCATCTAGCAGAACCTACTACCTGTCTGATCACCTTCACCCTGACGACCCCCGCCTGCCCGATCGGCCCCCAGGTCTCCGAGCAGATGAAGGAGTTCGTCGGCGACCTCCCCGGCGTCACCGCCGTCCACCCGAAGATGGTGTTCGACCCCCCATGGTCCCCGGAAATGATGACCGAGGATGCCAAGTTCGCGCTGGGGTTCTAACGACCTGGGCGTGTATCACGCGTGATACACTCTGCCCATGTCAAACGTGACCATCCGCGATCTCCGCAACCACGGTGGCGAGGTTGTCGACCGAGCTTCGCGCGGAGAGAGGATCACGATCACGCGCGCAGGAACTCCGGTCGCGGAGTTGCGGGGGGTCCGCCCCGGACTTTCAGTTGAGGTTCTGCTCGATCGGCGACGCCAACTGCCGGAGGTCGATCCGACTCGACTGCGCGAGGATGTCGATCGTCAGCTCGACGCGAGTCTTTGAGCAAGCCTGGCAAAGAGGTCGGCAGCGGGATCCTCGACACTTCGACCCTTCTTCTCCTCGGCAAGATCCCGGATGCGTCCTCACTCCCGGCCGAGCCTCTGATTACCGCTGTGACGCTGGCGGAGCTTGCGGTGGGGCCTCTGGTGACCTCCGATGAAGAGGAGCCCGCACGACGCCAGGCACACCTGCAGCAAGCGGAGGCGGATTTCGTGCCACTGCCGTTCGACGCTGAAGCCGCCCGCGCCTTCGGGGGGGTGGCTGCATCCCTGAGGCGCTCGGGCCGAAAGGCCGCTGCCCGCGCCTATGACGCGATGATCGCGGCGATTGCACTCGCCAACGGTCTGCCGATCTATACCTGCAACCCTGACGACTTCACTGGCATCGACGGGCTCGAGGTGGTTGCCGTGCCGGTGCCGTCCTGAGTCGGAGTGGCTCCGCAGCTCATTCGCCCCTCTTGGTCAGCGCCAGGAACTCCTGGCGGGTCCGCGGGTCGTCGCGGACCTGACCTAGGAGAGCGGAGGTGACGGTGGTGGCGCCGAACTTCTGGACGCCGCGCAGGGACATGCAGAGGTGCTCGGCTTCGAGGACGACGCCGACGCCTTTCGGCGCCAGCTGCTCCTGGATCCAGTCGGCGATCTGGGTGGTCAGGCGCTCTTGGACCTGGAGGTCGCGGGCGAAGAGCTCGACTACGCGCGCCAGCTTCGAGAGGCCGACGATCCGCTCGTCGGGCAGGTAGCCGATGTGCGCGACGCCGTGGAAGGGCAGCATGTGGTGCATGCAGAGCGAGTGGAAGGGGATCGCTCGCACCAGCACCAGCTCGTCGTAGCCCTCCTCGTTGGCGAAGGTGGTGGCGCGGAAGGGCTGGGGGGTCAGCAGCTCGGCGTAGGCGTCGACCATCCGTCGCGGCGTCTCGCGCAGGCCGTCTGACTCGAGGTCGGCGCCGAGCGCGGTGAGCAGGTCGGCGGCGGCGCGCTGGGCGGTGGCGCGGTCGATCTTCCTGCCGGTCTCGGGGAGGTGGCCGTTTCCGTTGCTTTGGGAACCCTGAATGACAGTCATGCCAGGTTCGCGTCGCCGGCGCGCAAGTTCTTACCTCTGGCTGGAACTGATTTCAGGCAGCGACGGAGACGCAGCCGCGGCCGGCTTGCTTTGCCTCGTAGAGCGCCTCGTCAGCGCGGGCAATCAGCCCCCTGGCGCCCTCGCGGCCATCCCACTGCGCGACCCCGATCGAGCTGGTCCGCCCGGCGGGAAGGGCCTGGCAGAGACGCTCGGCAATCCCCCGCGCCATCGCCGCGTCGCATTGGGGCATCAGAACCGCGAACTCGTCGCCGCCGTAGCGGGCGACGATGTCGCCGCCGCGGACGATCCCTCGCCAGACGACGGCCGCCTCGCGCAGGAGCTCGTCGCCGGCCTGGTGGCCCTCGGAGTCGTTGTGGGCCTTGAAGTGGTCGATGTCGATGAGGGCGACGCAGAGCTTCTGGACCCCGGAGCCGAGCGCGGCGGCCAGCACCTCATCCCAGGCACGGCGGTTCGGGAGCCCGGTCAGGGCGTCGGTTTCCGCGAGGGCGGCGGCCTCCTCCAGCTCGGCGAGCACCCGCACGTGCTCCATCGCCACCGCGGTGCTGTCGGCGAGGGCCTGGGCCAGGCCGATCTCCTGCTCGGTCGGCCGGTGGCGCTCGGCCCAGTAGATGCCGATCGCTCCCAGCGGGTCGACCCGACGGATCGGGACCATCACCAGGCTCTTGACGAAAGTGGGGCGGTAGGCGTCGTGGGGGATCCGCTCGTCCGCGTAGATGTCCTCGATCGCGACCGACTTGCGGTTGAGCATCGCCCAGCCGCTGATGCACGCTTCGAGGGGAAACCGCTGCCCCTTCCAAAGGGGGGCGATCGCGTCCTCGTCCGCGTAGAAGCAGCGGTCCTCGTCGCGCAGAACGAAGGTCGCACCGTCGGCGCCGGCCAGCTGCCGCGCGGCCACCCGCACCACCCTCTGCACGTCTTCCACCGAGTGCGCCAGCGAGAGGTCCTGCACCGCGCCGAGCAGAGTCGAGAGCGCTTCCTCGGCCGAGGCCTGCTCGCTCGCGTAGGTCACTGAAGAACCCGTCATTTCCCAGAGATCGGCTCGGCCTCCTGAGACCTTTAGCCAGTACGCCGACGGTCTTGGATTAGCTGAACTGCTGGCGCCAGAGCAGGTGAGGCAGGCCGGCGTGGAGGACCTCGCCGTCCTCCTCGAATCCGGCCTTCTGGGCCACCCGCTGGGAGGGGACGTTTGTCGGTAGGACGAGGGCGATGACCTGCTCGAGCTCGAGCTGGCGGGCATAGTCGCAGGCGGCGATCGCGGCCTCCGTCGCGAGGCCGCGGCCGTGGAAGCGGGGCTCGATGCTCCAGGGCAGCTCGACTTCGGCGATCCCTTCGACCGAGGTCCAGGCGAGGCCGCCGCGGCCGGCGAAGGCTCCCGTCTCCTGCTCGATAAGGATCCAGGGACCGAAGCCGTGATCTTGCCAGTGCACCTGGTCGCCGTCGACCAGTTCGTCGATCACCTGGGCACTGAAGGGCGGCAGGGGGGAGGGGCGCAGCCAGGCCTCGATCTCCGGCTGTGTGAAGTGGGCGTGGTAGAGGGCGCGGTCGTCGGGGGTCGGCCTGCGGGCGAGGAGCCGCTCGGTCTGGCGCTCCCCCGCCGCCATCAGGGCCGGTCGGTCCGCGGTAGCCGCGGGTCGTGGCCCTCGTCGTCTGAGACCTCTTCGGCGGTCGCGTCGAAGTCGTAGTCCTTGGACGGCCGCCGGCCGCCCCCGGTCGGCGGCGGACCGAACGTCCCCCGGCCGCCGCCGGGCATCGCGATCATCGCGAAGCGGCCGATCGTCAGCCGTTTCAGCAGCCGTCGCGCAACCGCCCGCGTCGGCGGCAGCAGCAGGAAGAGGCCGACGATGTCGCTGAGGAAGCCCGGCGTCAGCAGCAGCGTGCCGCCGACGATGATCAGCGCCCCGTCGACCACCTCGCGCCCGGGGAACCGCCGCGCCGCCAGCGCTTCGTTGAAGCGCCGCCAGGCCCCGCGCCCCTCGTGTTTCAGCAGCATCGAGCCGAGCAGTGCGTCGGCCAGCAGCAGGATCAGGGTCGGGAAGACGCCGATCAGCTCGCCGACCTTGATGATCACGTAGAGCTCCGCGACCGGGACGACGATGAAGAGGAGGATCAGGAGAAGAGGCATGCGGAAAGCCTAGGGACGAGACGTGGTCGGCTTCTCGATACCCGACACCGGGCGGGGCTACGCCGCTTTGACCGCCTTGCCGGCCGCCGCCTCGAGCTCGGCCAGGGAGGCGTTGAGCCCGGTGCTGACGACCTCGACGTCGGCGACGCCGTCGTAATCGGCGAGGAGGCCGAACCCGACCTTGCCGTTGTAGCTCATGATCGCCACCGCCAAGCCGTGGTTCTGCGGCAGGAAGGCGACCGGGAAGACGTCCTCCAGTTCCTTGCCGAGGACGTAGAGCGGCATTTGCGGTCCCGGCACGTTGGTGACGATGAGGTTGAAGAGGCGGGTCGAGAAGTTGATCCGCGAGGCCTGCGCCAGCAGGGTCGGCGGCGCGAAGTCGTTGAAGCGGGAGATCACTTCCGCCCCGAGCGCTTGTTTGGAGCGCTTCAGCCCCGCCATCGCGTCGCTGATCGTGCGCAGCCGCCGTACCGGATCCTCGATGTAGACCGGCAGCGGGCCGCGCATCAGCGCAATCCGGTTGCCGAGGTTGCCGCGCTCGTCCTCGCTGCGGATCGAGACCGGCACCAGCGCCCGCAGCTCCAGGCCCTCGGTGCGGATGCCGCGGCCGTGCAGCCACTCACGCAGGGCGCCGGTGACGACGGCGAGGACGACGTCGTTGACGGTGCCGCCGAGGCTGTCTTTGATCCGTTTGAAGGTGGCAAGCTCCGAGCGCGCCCAGACGTAGCGGCGGTGAGACCCGATCTCCTCGTTCAGCGGGATGTCGGGGGCGGGGTCGGCGAAGGCGCTGAGGATCTCGCCGACGCCCTCGAGCGCCTCGACCGCCTTGCGCGCGGTGGTCTCGGGGTTGCGGACCACCTCGACGGCGCGCTCGGCCAGCTTCACCGGCGCCGCGACCGCGTCGGCGATCCCGCGCGCGACCAGCTCGGTCGTCCCCGGTTCGGGCTGCGGCACCCAGTCGTCTTCGAGCTTCAGCGGCTCGGCTTCGCGCTCGACGTCGAAGAGAACGGTGCCGATGTCGACGCCGGAGACGCCGTCGACCATGGCGTGGTGGGTCTTGGTCAGCAGCGCGAAGCGGTCGCGTTCGAGGTTCTGGACCAGCCACAGCTCCCAGAGCGGCTTCAGGCGGTCGAGCTGCTGGGAGAAGATCCGCCCCGCCAGTTTCTTCAGCTCCTCCTCGCCGCCCGGATCGGGCAGCGCAGTGTGGCGAATGTGGTAGGTGAGGTTGAAGTTGACGTCGTCGGCCCAGAGCGGTCGTCCGGCCTCCAGCGGCGGCACCACCAGCTTCTGGCGGAAGCGCGGCACCAGCGGCAGGCGGCTGCGCACGTGCTCGACCAGATCGACGTAGCGCGGCGGCGGCCCCTCGAAGATCAGGATCGCGCCGACGTGCATGTGGCTGCTCGAGCTCTCGTTGGTCAGGAACGAGGCGTCGACGGCGGTGAGGCGGTCCAAGTGGCGTCCGGAAGTGGCCATCCAGCAAGGCTACTTATGCCCGAGTTTCCGGGTCATCAAGCCTTGTACCCTGAAGGAATGCCTGCCACCGCCATCGCCCCCAAGCGGGTCCTGCTTGCCGCGCCGCGCGGCTACTGCGCCGGCGTCGACCGGGCCGTGCAGACGGTCGAGCGCGCGCTCGAGCTCCACGGCGCCCCCGTCTATGTGCGCAAGGAGATCGTCCACAACAAGCACGTGGTCGAGGAGCTGGCCAAGCGTGGCGCGATTTTCGTCGAGGAGGAGACCGAGGTGCCCGAGGGCGCGATCGTCGTCTTCTCCGCCCACGGCGTGGCGCCGGCCGTGCACGAGAACGCCGCCGCCCGCGGCCTGCAGACGATCGACGCGACCTGCCCGCTGGTCACCAAGGTCCACGTCTCCGCCCGCCGCTTCGCCGCTCAGGGCTACACGATCATCATGATCGGCCACGAGGGCCACGAGGAGGTCGAAGGGACGACCGGCGAGGCGCCCGGCAGCATCGTCCTGATTGAAACCGCCGACGAAGTCGAGACGCTCGAGGTCCCGGACCCGACCAAAGTTGCCTTCATCACCCAGACGACCCTCTCGGTCGACGAGACCGCCGAGGTGATCGCCGCCCTGCGGGCCAAGTTCCCCGGCATCGTCTCCAGCAAGTCAGACGACATCTGTTACGCGACCACCAACCGCCAGATCGCCGTCAAGCAGCTGGCGCGCGAGTGCGACCTGGTCCTGGTGATCGGCTCGACCAACTCCTCCAACTCCAACCGCCTGGTCGAGGTCGCGCGCGAACACGGCGCCGCCTCCCACCTGATCGACAACCACACCCAGGTGCAGGAGGAGTGGCTCGAGGGCGTGGAGACCGTCGGCATCACCTCCGGCGCCTCCGCCCCCGAGGAGCTGGTCGAGAGCCTCGTCTCCTTCTTCCGCGACCGCGGTGCCGACGACGTCTCCGAGCTGCGGACCGTCCACGAGGACGTCCGCTTCATGCTCCCGAAGGAGATCCGCGAGGAGCTCGCGGCGCGCGCCTGACAATTGGTGAGTTAACCCGGCTATAGGCGGTCTAACTCACCAATTGCTCACTCGTAGGGCGCGTAGCGGTTGTGCAGCATCAGGTCGTTGCCGTCGGGGTCGGTGAAAAGCGCCATGTGGCAGACGCCGGTGTCGATCGTCTCGCCGTTGAACTGGACTCCTTTGCCTTCCAGTTCCTCGCGCGCGGCTCTGACGTCCTCGACGTGGAGCGCCGGATGAGCATTCTTCTGTGGCGCGAACTCCATTCCCTGTTTCGCCGGTTCCCAGATGCCGAAACAGGTCTCGCCGGCCCAGAACTCGTAGCGCCCGTTTTCGTCGGGCCGCAGGCCGATCGTGTCGACGTAGAAGGCGCGCGAGCGCTCGGCGTCGGTGGACGGGATGCCGATGAAATCGAGCTTGGTGATCATGGTTCCTCCTCGGGACTGGTTAGGGGATGCCGGCGGCGAAGCTGAGTGACCAGATCTTGACGCCTGGGGCTGGCCGCAGGACGAGGCTATGGGCCTCGTGGCGTGGGTGCTCGGCGAGAGTGCGCAGGCCGGGGGCGGTGGCGGCCGGGATCGTCCGCCAATCGCCGTCGATCTCCACATGCAGCTCGCCGTCGCCCTCGACCGTCGCGTAGGCGCCGCCCGCCTGGTAGTCGAGCGCCAGGTCCTCGCCGTCTTCGCCGGCGATCCAGGGCCGCTCCCAGGAGCCGCCGGGGAAGACCTCGGGGGTGGGGGGGATGACGCGGGCGCCCGGCGCGTCGGTCGGGCGCAGCGGCGCCAGCGGCTCGGGAAGGTCCTGCAGAGCGTCCATCTCCCGCAGCTCGGCTTGGATCGCTTCCTCGGTCTCGCGGTACTCGCCCTCGCCGAAGTGGGCCCAGGCGAGGGCGCCGCCGAGGCTCCAGAGGAAGAGGCTGGGCCAGCCCTCGCAGCCGTAGGCCGCCCAGAGGTCGTGCTCGGCGTCGATCGCGACAGGGAACTCGACCCCGAGTTCGGCCAGGCCGGCGGCGACATTGTCGCGCTCGGCCGCGAAGGGGAACCGGGGCGCCTGCACCGCGATTACGCTCAGCCCCGCCTCGCGGTAGCGCCGCTGCCACTCGGCCAGGTAAGGCAGGGTCCGGACGCTGTTCAGCTGCGCGTATTCGATGAAGTGGACGAGCGCCGGGCCACCGGCGGTCAACGCCGGCATCGACTCTGGTTCGGTCCCGACCCAGGTGAGGCTGCCGGGCAGGTCGGGAGCGGCGATGTTCTCGCGTTGAGGGCGCATTTAAGGCGGACGTTATCCTGGCGCGCGATGGCTCAGCTCGCCACGTTCCTGCTGCCGGCGCTGCCGTTGCTGGCACTCCTGTTGACGCTGCTGCTCGGCCGCTACCCCGGCTGCGAGGCGATCGTCCGCCTCTCCGAGCGGCTGGCAAGTCACGGTGAGGCAAGTCATGGCGGGCTCAGGCGGGCAGCTCTGCCGCCGCCTCCTCGCTCGTTCGCACCTTCGGGCGGTCTCCTGATCGCCCTCGGCCTCGCTCGGCGCCCGCCGCCGATTGCTGCGTAGTCGCAGCGGCAATTTCGAGAAAAGGAGCGAAAGATGAACACGAGAACCGCGCTGATCGGCGCTGCCCTGGTGGTGGCTGCCGTCGTCTTGCTGATCGTCCTCAGCAGCAGTGGTGGCGATGACGCGAGCAGCACGACGGAGGCCGGCAAGGTGCCGACGGTCGTCGTCGACAAGCAGGGGAAACCGGTGGGCGGCGTGCGGGAACTGGTCTACAAGAAGGGCGACCAGATCCACTTCAGGGTCAAAGTCCCGTTCGAGGAAGAGATCCACCTGCACGGCTACGACGTCGCCAAGGAGGTCCCGAAAGGCGGCGGCACCGTCACCTACGACCTCCCGGCCGACACCGAAGGCATCTTCGAGGCCGAGCTCGAGGGCCGCGGCGAACAGATCGTGGAGCTCAAGGTCGAACCGTGAGCTTTGTCCCCTTTGCCCACGCGCTTGCATCCAGGCAGGATCTCCCGATCCCCGCCTGGTTGTTCGCGTGGGCGGCCTCGATCGTCCTCATCGTCTCCTTCTTCGCGCTCTCGGCCGCCTGGCGCAAGCCGCAATTCGAGGACGAGCAGGCGCGGCCGTTCGGGGAGCGGTTTTCGGGCGCGCTGCTGAGCCTGCCCGCGCAGATCGCCTGCGGCGCGATTGGCGTCTTCCTGCTCGCTGTCGCGATCTACGCCGGCCTGCGCGGCACCGAAGCGCCCGATCGCAACTTCGCCCTCACCTTCCTCTTCGTCACCTGTTGGCTCGGTTTCCCGTTCTTCTCGGCGATCTTCGGCGACCTCTTCCGCCCCTTCAACCCCTGGCGGGCGGTCGGCCGCGCGGCGGGTGGCACTTTCGCCACGATCGCCGGCCAGCGCCCCGCCCACCTGCCCTACCCCGAGCGCCTCGGCCGCTGGCCCGCCGCCGTCGGCCTCCTCGCCGTCGTCTGGCTTGAGGTCGTCTACGGCTCCAGCGGCGGCGTCGCCGTCGGCCTCGACCCGCACGCCGCCGCGGTCGCCGCCCTCCTCTACAGCATCTACACGCTGGCGATGATGGCCGTCTTCGGCGTCGAGACCTGGTGCGAGCGGGGGGAGATCTTCTCCGTCTACTTCGGGATGTTCGGCCGGCTGGGGATCTTCGGCGTCCACGACGGCCACCTCGTCCGCCGCCGCCCGTTCTCGGCCGCGACCAGCTGGGCAACCGTTCCCGGCTCGGCCGCGGTCGTGATCGCCTCGATCGCCACCACCAGCTTTGATGGCGCCCAGGAGGGTGCCTTCAAGGAGGCGATCGAAAGCAGCTTCGAATGGTTCGTCGACCGCGGGATCGGGCTGACCGCCTCGCTGCGCCTCACCGACACCGTCTTCATGCTGCTCTGCTTCGCCGGCGTCGCCCTCGTCTACCTGCTCGGCGTCCGCGGCATGCGCACCGTCCCGAAGGCGCCGTCCTTCACCAAGCTACGCGCCGGCTTCGCCCACACCCTGATCCCGATCGCCCTCGCCTACCTCCTCGCCCACTACTTCAGCCTCTTCGTCTTCCAGGAGCAGGCCCAGTTCGGCTACCTGCTCTCCGACCCGCTCGGCACCGGCCACACCGACCTCTTCGGCACCGTCAACAACGAAGTCGACTACAACCTCCTCAGCGCCAACGCGATCTGGTACGTCCAGGTCGCCGCCCTCGTCGTAGGACACGTAATCGGACTGATGCTCGCCCACGACCGCGCCCTCGTCTACTGGCCCGACTACCGCAAGGCCACCGCCTCCCAGTACTGGATGCTGGCGGTGATGGTCGCCTTCACCTGCTTCGGGCTCTACCTGCTTTCGGTCTCGAACGGGTAGGGGGGAAACATGCTCCCGCTGGCCCACGTCGGGCACTACCTCTGGACCCTCTACGTGGTCCCGATCTTGATTGTGGCCGGAGCGATCCTCCGCAACGCGATCGCCCAGCGGCGGGCGGACCGCAAAAATCCGTGAGATGAACCTGCAGGTGAAGGTCGCTCTCGCCGCCTGCGGGTGCTTCCTCGCAACGGCGGCTCTGGCGGGGGCAGCCGGGGGAGGCAAGGGACCATTCGGCGAATACTGTCGCTACGTGGAGGCTGGCCCGCCCGGCCCGCGAGGAAACAAGCTGGTCGTCTTCAACCGTTCCGGCGGGATCCGGATCAGGCGCAAAGGAAGAGAAATTCGCGTCGTCAATCTCTTCATGGGTCGCTGCACGGGGGGCCAACCGACCGTGGACAACCTCGACCGGATCGTTCTGCGCGTCACCAAAAAACCCCCCGAAAGTGAACCCGTCAGGATCGACCTGCGCGGCGGCCCCTTCCAGCCCGGCGCGACTCCGGAGCCGTCGCGGGATCAGATCGAGATCCTCGCCGACGGTTTTGCCCTCGAAGTCGAAGGCGAAAAGGGAGCCGACGCGATGGTCGCCCGCACCCTGGGCGGCGGCCACATCGGCGTCGACCTAGATGGCGCCGCGCATAATCAAAGGCGCGACTACGAGATCGTGGTCCCGCGGTCGCCCTACGCGCTGAAGCTGATCGGCGGCAGGGGCCGGGACCGGCTCGACACCCGCGGCATCACCAACATGGGGGATCACCGCCAGCGGCATGTCATCCGGCTCTACGGCAAACACGGGAGCGACCTGATCCTCGGTGGGCCTCGCGACGAGTGGCGGATCGAAGACGGGGCGGGAGACGACCTCGTCCGCACGGGCGGCGGTGACGACGAAGTCCTGCTCGGGCGCGGCCACGACACCGTGTTCGGCGGCCGCGGACGCGACAGCCTGTACTTCGCGGTCTATGAACGCTTCGCCGGGCTCGACCCAACCGACATGTCCGACAGGGTCTTCGGTGGGCCCGGTGCCGACCGCCTAAGCGACGAAAACCGCCACCGGGACGTGCTGCGCTGCGGGTCGGGAATCGACGAATTCGAAACCGAACCGCGCGATCGTCCGGGCGCGGACTGCGAGCGGCTCGTCCACCCCTAGCGCGCGCCGATCCGGCGACGCCCGCTAGAGGATCTCCGCCAGGCGCGTCTCCAGCGCCTCGGAGATGCTGTCGCGGACCGGGCCCTCGGCAAGGCGTTCAACCAGGGACTCGAGGAAGCCTTCGATGATCAGGGCCTTTGCGTCCTCGTCGTTGATGCCGCGAGAGGTCAGGTAGAAGAGCTGGTCCTTGTCGACCTGGGCGATCGCGGCGGCGTGGGTGCAGCGGACGTCGTCGGCGAGGATCTCCAGGCCGGGGATCGCGTCGGCGTGGGCCTCGGGGCTGAGCAGGAGGTTGCGGCTCTCCTGGAAGGCGTCAGTTTGCTGCGCCCCTGGATCGACCTTGATCATCCCGCGCCAGACGGCCGTCGAGCCGGCGGCGAGGACACCGCGGAAGGCGAGGTCGGAGTTGGTGTTCGGAGCCGCGTGCTCCTGAAGGGTGTCGTAATCGAGGTGCTGTCCGGCGCCGCCGGCGTAGCCGCCGGTCACCCGCGCCTCGGAGCCCGGTCCGGCGAGCTTGGTCTCCATCCGCACCTTGCCGTTGGCCGAGCCGAAGCCGAGGGCGGCCCAGTCGAGGCGGCCATCGCGCTCGACCTGGGCGCGTTGGGTGGCGAAGATCCACGACTTCTCGGAGATGTCCTGGGTGTTGACGTAGCGCAGGGTCGCGTCCTGGCCGACATGGAGCTCGACGACCGAGTTGAGGATCGCGTCGACCTCGTCGTTCGGCGAGGACCAGTGCTCCCAGACCTCCGCCTCCCCGCCGTCCTCGACCACGACCAGCGTCCGCCAGTCGACCGCGTTGCCGGACGTGTCGATCGGCACCTCGATCTGGATCGGCTCGCTCAGCCGTAGCCCGCTTGGGACGTAGACGAGGACGCCGTCGCGCCAGCGCGCCTCGTTGAGGGCGACGAAGAGGTCCTCCGCCGGCACCAGCGACCCCAGCCGCTCGCTGACCAGATCGCCGTGGCTCGAGACCGCCTCGGCCAGCGAGACGACGACCGCGCCCTCGGCGCCGGAGACGACCGGCTCGGCGCTGGCCTCCTCGTAGGCGCCCAGGTCCAGCCGCGAGAGGTCGGTGAATTCCCAGCCCTTCGCCTTCTGGTCGGGGAGGGGGAGCTCCTGCGCGAGAGAGGCGCCCTTGCGGCGCCTCTCCTCGAGCCAGGCCGGTGCGGTCGCTACCTCAGCCAATGGAGCCCTCCATTTGGAGCTCAATGAGCCGGTTGAGCTCGACTGCGTACTCCATCGGCAGCTCCTTGGTCACCGGCTCGATGAAGCCGTTGACGATCATCTTCGAGGCCTCCTCCTCGTCGAGGCCGCGGCTCTGCAGGTAGAAGAGCTGCTCGTCGCCGATTTTGGAGACGGTCGCCTCGTGGCCGATGTCGGCGTCGTTCTCGTCGATCCGGATCGTCGGGTAGGTGTCAGAGCGCGAGTCCTCGTCGAGGAGCAACGCGTCGCAGACGACCTTCGAGCGCGATTCGCTCGCCCCGTCGGCTACTTCGAGCAGGCCGCGGTAGGTCGCCCGGCCGCCGTCTTTGGAGATCGACTTGGAGAAGATGGAAGACGACGTCCTTGGCGCCGCGTGGATGATCTTGCCGCCGGCGTCCTGATGCTGGCCGTCGCCGGCGAAGGCGATCGAGAGGATCTCGCCGTGGGCTTCGGGGCCCAGCAGGTAGATCGACGGGTACTTCATCGTCAGTTTCGAGCCGAGGTTGCAGTCGACCCACTCCATCGTCGCCTTTTCGTGCGCTACTGCGCGCTTGGTGACGAGGTTGAAGACGTTCTGCGACCAGTTCTGGACGGTCGTGTAGCGGACCCGTGAGCTCGGTTTGGCGACGATCTCGACGACCGCAGAGTGCAGCGAGTCGCTCGAGTAGACCGGCGCCGTGCAGCCCTCGATGTAGTGGACGTCGGCGCCGTCCTCGCAGATGATCAGCGTTCGCTCGAACTGGCCCATGTTCTCGGTGTTGATCCGGAAGTAAGCCTGCAGCGGCATCTCGACTTTGACGCCCGCCGGCACGTAGACGAACGACCCGCCCGACCAAACCGCGCTGTTCAGCGCCGCCAGTTTGTTGTCGTTGGGCGGGATCACCGTCGCCCAGTACTCGCGCACCAGGTCCTCGTGCTCGCGCAGGGCGGTGTCCATGTCGGTGAAGATCACGCCCTGGGCCTCGAGCTTCTCGTTTACCTGGTGATACACGACCTCGCTCTCGTACTGCGCCCCCACGCCGGAGAGGAATTTGCGCTCCGCCTCCGGGATCCCCAGCCGGTCGAAGGTGTTTTTGATGTCCTCCGGGACCTCGCTCCAGTCGCGGCTGTTCTTGTCCGAGGCGCGGACGAAGTAGTGGATGTCGCTGAAGTCGATCTGGTCGAGGTCGCCGCCCCACTTCGGGGTCGGGCGGCTTTCGAAATGTTCAAGCGACTTGAGCCGGAAGTCCCGCATCCACTGCGGCTCTTCCTTGAAGTCGGAGATCGTTTCGACGATCTCGCGGGTCAGCCCCTTCGGAGCTTTGTAGGCGTAGCCCGCCTCGGGGTCGTTGAAGCCGAACTTCTCTTTGTAGTCGGCGTTGATGCCGGCCAGCTCGCGTTTCTCGGCGAGAACCTCGGGCGTTGCCATGTCAGTTGACCTCCAAAGTGATGGTGTCGTCCTCGATCGCAACCGGGAACGTCTGGACGGGCTGGAAAGCGGGGAGCGTCTTCGGCCTGCCGGTGGCGAGGTCGAAGAGGGAGCCGTGGCGCGGGCACTCGACCGTACAGGCCGCGACGTCGAGCTCGCCCTCAGCGAGCGGGCCGTTGTCGTGGGAGCAGCGGTCCTCGATCGCGTAGAGGGCGCCGTCGCAGTTGAAGACACCGATTTTCGTCCCGTCGTGCTCGACCAGGCGCATGCCGCCCGGCGGCAGCTCCGCTGCCGGGCATACGGGGATCTTGATTCCTGCGGTGTCGGTCAAGAGGATGGGGTTGCTCCTACGTCGCTCAGCCGCTCGTGCGGCTCGAAACTTAATCCTACTTCTACGGTCGGATTTTAGCGGGGCGACGAGCTCGGCCCGCAGGTCTGGTCTTATCTACAGAACTCCGACGACGAAAGGATCTTCGAATATGAGCGAGAGGACCAGTTACGCCCCCGGAACCCCCTGCTGGGTCGACCTGGCGATGCCGGACTTCGAGGAGGCCGAGCGCTTCTACTGGGGCCTGTACGGCTGGAAGATCCCGGAGCTCCCCGACTCCTCCGAAATGGGCGGCTACCGGCGGGCGAAAATGGGCAGCTACGACATCGCCGGGGTGATGCCTTTGATGGAGGAGGGGCAGCCGCCCGCCTGGAACACCTACATCTCGGTCGCCGACGCCGAGGCCACCGCGGCGGCGATCGCCGAGAACGGCGGCACCCAGATCGCGGCGCCGATGACGGTTGCCGACTACGGGAAGCTGGCCCTCTTCACCGATCCCGAGGGCACTTTCTTCGGGATCTGGGAGTCGGGCACGTTCGCCGGCGCCGAACTGGTCAACGAGAGGGGCACGGTCGGCTGGAACGAGCTCAACACCCGCGACCCCGAGCGAGCCAAGCAGTTCTACGGCGCCGTCTTCGGCTGGACCGCGGACGAGCGGGACATGGGGGAGATGGGCACCTACGTCGAGTGGCGGTTGGGCGAACAGCGCGTCGGCGGCATGCTCGACATCCGCGAGCGGGTTCCCGCGGAGGTGCCGTCGCACTGGCTCGTCTACTTCGGCAGCGTCGACACCGACGAGGCCATGGCCAAAGTCAAAGAACTGGGTGGCGACGTCGTCTTCGGCCCGATGGACATCCCGGCCGGCCGCTTCGCCGTCCTCCGCGACAGCTTCGGAGCGTTCTTCGCGGTGATGCAGCCGAGCGAGGAGACGATCGCGCGAGCCGAAGAGGAAGGCCTCGTCTAGAGCTGGCCGAGGTCGGCGACCGCCTCGGCGGGATCGCCGGCCTCGCCCTCGTCCTCCCATTCGGCGGACTTGCCGAGGGAGGCGCTCTTGACGACCTTGAGGCCGAGCATCGCGCACTTCATCCGCGTCGCCGAGATGTCGATCCCGAGCAGCTCGAGGACGAAGTCTTTCGGCAGCCGCAGCAGCTCCTCGCGGCTCATCCCGACCAGCTCGTCGGTCAGCAGCGAGGTGGCGGCGGTGGAGATCGCGCAGCCCTTGCCGTCGAAGGCGATCTCCGCAACCTTGTCGTCGGCGTCGAGTTTGATGGTCACGTGCTGCTCGTCGCCACAGAAAGGGTTGGTGTCCTCGAACTCGAGGTCGGCACCCTCGATCCGGCCGAAGTTGTGCGGCCGCTTGTAGTGCTCGAGGATCTGGTCGCGGTAGAGCTCGTCCATGATGCGAGGCTAGCGAAGCGATGAACCGGAAGTGGGTGCTTGCGGTTGCTTTGGCGTTGGCGGCGGTATCGGCCGGTGCCGCCCCGGCTGTCGCGGCGACCCTCTACGCGGGCGGCACGGAAAAGTACTCGGTCGCCTTCAAAGCCGAAGGCGCAAAGCGCTACGTGATGCAGTTCGCCGGCAGGACGCACTGCTACTACACCGAACCGGAAGAAGCCGTGGGCGGGGGCGGGTTCAGTGCCTTCCCGGCACCGAAGCTGATGCGAAAAGGGCCGCGGAGCTACGTCGCCCATGAATACGGCGGCGGCATGTACGAGTCCTCGATCGCCGAAATCCGAGCGGAATTCGACGGCGACGGAGTGACCGGCAAGTTCTCCTACGACTACAGCCTGGAAAGCTTCCACTGCGACACCGGCTTCGTTGAGAAGCCTTTCGAGGCGACGCGCTACCAGCCGCTCGGGACCCCGGGGACCGCGCCGCCGGAGCGAGGCGAAAGACGGGTCTACTACGGGAAGAGGGGTCCGATCGAGCTCTTCCTTCGCCAGCCTGGCGAGGAAGTCGGCGGCATCCGAGGGACCTTCGCGCCCCGCTGTCCCTTGGGCAAGGGAAAGGCGGTCCCCGCTCGTCACGCGCTTTTCCGCCGCCCCGCTTTCGCCGAGCTCGAGAAGGGCAGCTTTAGGCGCCAGGTCGTGCACAAGGGCAAGGCTCGGTCCGGGACTCGCTACGAGGAAACGATCTCCCTCTCCGGCCGCGTCCAGCGGGAGGCGGTAACCGGCAGCTACCTCCGGGTCCGCACCTCGAAGCCCAGCGGACAGAGGTGCGTCACCGGCCCGATCCCGTTCCGGGCGATGCGCTACATGCCGGCGCGCGGTTAGAGCCCGAAGACCCGCCGCGCGTCTTCGAGCCCGTCGAGGAGGCGGTCGATCTCCTCGGTGGTCGTGTAGACGCCGAAGCTGGCGCGGGCGGTGGCGGCGATCTCGAGCCGGTCCATCAGCACCTGGGCGCAGTGGTGGCCGGCGCGGACGGCGACGCCGTGGCGGTCGAGGATCTCGGAGATGTCGTGGGCGTGGATGCCCTCGACTTCGAAGGAGACGGGGCCGAGGCGGCCGGGGCTGCGCGGCGGGCCGAAGACGCGCAGGCCGGGGACCTCGACGAGGCGCTCGAGCGCGTAGTCGGCGATCGCTTCCTCGTGCTCGCGGACCGCGTCCATGCCGACCGAGTCGAGCCAGCGCAGGGCGGAGGCCATCCCGATCGCCTGGGTGATCGCCGGCGTCCCCGCCTCGAAGCGGGCGGGCGGATCGGCGTAGGTCGTGCCGTCGCGGGTGACCTTGCGGATCATCGAGCCGCCGCCGAGGAAGGGCGGCATCTCCCGCAGCAAGTCGAGCTTGCTCCAGAGGACGCCGATCCCGGTCGGGCCGTAGAGCTTGTGGCCGGTGATCGCGTAGAAGTCGACGCCGAGCTCGGCCATGTCGAGCGGCATCTTCGGCGCGGACTGGGCGCCGTCGGCGAGCACCAGCGCGCCGGTCTCGTGCGAGAGTCGGGCGATCTCGGCGATCGGGTTCTCGGTCCCGAGCACATTGGAGACGTGCGTGATCGCGACCAGCTTCGGCCCGCGCTCGAGCAGCGTCGCGAAGGCGTCCATGTCGAGCTGTCCCTCGTCGTCGATCGGCGCCCAGTCGATCTCGGCACCGACCCGCTCAGCCAGCTGCTGCCAGGGGACGATGTTCGAGTGGTGCTCCATCTCCGTGAGGACGATGCGGTCCCCGGCGCCGACGTTCGCGTCGCCCCAGGCTCGCGCGACGAGGTTGATCGCCTCGGTCGCGTTGCGGACGAAGACGACCTCGCGGCGATCGGCGGCGCCGATGTGGTCGGCGACCGTCGCCCGCGCCCCCTCGTAAGCTTCGGTCGCCTCGGCCGAGAGGGTGTGGGAGCCGCGGTGGACGTTGGAGTGGTGGCGCCGCTCGTAGCGGTCGACCGACTGGATCGAGGCCAGCACCCGCTGGGAGCTGGCGCCGCTGTCGAGGTAGGCGACCGGCTGGCCGTGGACCTCGCGCTCGAGCGCCGGGAAGGCGGCGCGGACCTTCTCCAGGGAGAACGGTGGCGCCGCGGCAGGGCCTTTTGCGCTCACCGGCTCCATGTCGGGAGAGGTCAGGCGGCTGCCGCGCCTGCCTCTACCTCCTCTTTGATCCAGCCGTAGCCTTTGTCCTCGAGGACGCCAACCAGCTCGGGGCCGCCTTCTTTGACGATCCGCCCCTGGTACATGACGTGAACCGAATCCGGTTTGACCATGTGGAGGATGCGCTGGTAGTGGGTGATGATCAGGACACCCATGTCGGGGCCGGCGAACTTGTTGACGCCTTCGGCGACGATCCGCAGGGCGTCGATGTCGAGGCCGGAATCGGTCTCGTCGAGAACCGCGATCTCCGGTCGCAGCAACGCCAGCTGCAGCAGCTCCATCCGCTTCTTCTCGCCGCCGGAGAAACCGTCGTTGAGGTAGCGGCTGGAGAAGTCTTTGGGGATGCTCGCCAGCTCCATCGCCTCCTGGGCGGTGCGGGCGAAGTCTTTGATCTTGATCTGGTCTTCGCCGCGAGCCTCGCGCTGGGCGTTGATGATCATCCGCAGGTACTTGGAGACCGAGACGCCCGGGATCGCGACGGGGTACTGGAAGGCCATGAAGAGACCGGCCTGCGAGCGCTCGTTGGGGTCGGCGTCGGTGATGTCCTCACCCTTGAAGGTGATCGTGCCCTCGGTCACCTCGAGCGCGGGGTGGCCCATGATCACGTTGGCGAGGGTTGACTTGCCAGAGCCGTTCGGGCCCATCAGGGCGTGGACCTTGCCCTTCTCGACGTCGAGGTCGAGGCCGCGGAGAATCTCCTTGTCCTCGGCCTTCACGTGCAGGTTGCGGATCTCCAGCTCAGCCAATTTCGCTCCGTTTCTGGGGTTTCAAGTTGTTTGCGTGGCGCGGGGCGCCGGTCTTACGCGACGCTGCCGAGTACCGCGGCGCGGGTCGGCTCGCTCTTGGTCGAGAACTCGACCAGCTCCGCCAGCGTGGTGCCGGCGAGCGCCTTGGTGACGCCGCCCTGCACGCGCATCCACAGCAGCTTCGTCGAGCAGGCCTGGTCGCCGTCTGACTCATGCGAGCAGAGGACTTTGCCTTCCGGCGCGTCGTGGAAGCACTCCATCGGCGCGATCTGCCCTTCCAGCGCCTCGACCACCGCGTCCATCTTGATCTCGGCCGCCGGCTTCGCCAGGCGGTAGCCGCCATGGGCGCCGCGGGTCGAGGTGACGAGGCCCGCCTTGCGCAGTTTCGCCACCAGGTGCTCGAGGTAGGAGAGCGGCAGGTTCTCGGCTTCGGCGACCGAGCCCAGCGAAACGGGCTGCGAGCCGGGCTGGCGGCCCAGCTCGACCATCAGGCGCACGCCGTACTCGGCTTTGGTCGAAAACAGCATCGATCCAAATCCTACTGAAGAGGTCGGTTATGCCGGACCCTGTTGCTGATCACGGCTCGATCAGGCCGCGGCGGATCGCGTAGCGGACGAGCTCGACCCGGTCGCGCATGCCGAGCTTGCGCATCGCGTTGGCGCGGTGGTTCTCGACCGTCTTCTCGGAGAGGTGGAGGAGCTCGGCGATCTGCTTGGTCGTGTGCGCCTCGGCGACGAGCTTGACGATCTCCTCCTCGCGCGGCGTCAGCTCCTCTTCGCCGCTGGAGCCACGCTCGAGCACGTCCTTAATCAGCGTCCGCTGCGCCTCGGGGGTGAGGAACGGCTCGCCCCGCTCGACCGCCCGGATCGCCGCCAGCAGATCGGTATCTGCCTGGGCCTTCAGCACGTAGCCCGAAGCGCCCGCCTTCAGCGCCTCGAACAGGTAGCGCTCGTCGTCGTGCATCGAGAGGATCAGGACCGAGACCTCCGGCGCCTGCTTCTTGATCTCCCGCGTCGCCTGCAGCCCGGTCAGCTTCGGCATTTTCACGTCGAGGATCGCCAGGTCCGGCCGCTCCCGCACCGCCAGCTCCCGAGCCTCGGCCCCGTCCGCGGCCTCCGCCACGACCTCGATGTCCGCCTGCCGCTCCAGCAGCAGCCGCAGGCCGGAGCGGACGATCCCATGGTCGTCGGCAATCAGGACCCTCATCCGGTCGATTCTCCCGGGACGGCGAGCCGGACCATGGTGCCTTTGTCGGGGCGGGACTCGATCGTCAGCTCGGCGCCGATCAGCAGGGCGCGCTCGCGCATGCCGCCGATCCCGAGGCCGCGCTCGGACTCGTCGAAGGCGAAGCCGCGGCCGTCGTCGCCCACTTCGAGCAGGACGCCGCCGTCTTCGGTTCGGCGCAGGCGCACATCGACGCGCGCGGCGCCGCTGTGCCGCGCGGCGTTGGAGAGCGCCTCCTGGGCGACGCGGTAGACGACGAGCTGGGCGTCATCGCCGAGGTCGGAGAAGTCGCCGTCGGCGTCCAGGCTGGCGTCGATCTCGCCGCGCCGCAACTGCTCTACCTGACCTTCGATCGCCGCCGCCAGGCCGAGGTCGTCGAGCGCGGTCGGCCGCAGCTGCCGCGCCAGCGAGAGCAGCTCGCCCATCGCCTGGTTCGCCAGCGCTTTCGTCTCCGCCAGTTCGTCCTCGAGCTCCGGCGGTGCCGCCTCGCGCGCGGCCTCGAGTCGCAGCAGCAAGCCCGTCAGCGACTGGTTGACCTCGTCGTGGAGGTCGCGGGCGACCCGCGCGCGCTCCTCCTCCTGGGCATGCAGGGCCGCCGACCCCGCCCGTCGCCGCTCGGCTTCCAGCCGCCGCATCATCCGCAGGAAGGCGAGCTCGATCCGCGCCACCTCCTCGGTCTCGCCGACCCCGTCGATCGAGGCGGGGAGGAGGGGGCGGGGCCGGGAGAGGTCGACCTTCTCCATCGCCTCGACCAGGTCCTCGAGCGGCCGCAGCCGCCGCCGCTCCCGCGCCAGCGCAACCGCCAGCGCCAAGACGACGAGCGCCAGCCCGATTACGAGGAGCGTCATCCGCCCAGCCTAGGGGCTCGCCCTGACCCCGAAGGGGGCTGGCACCTATAGGGAATTTCACACTTTCGTCGCATACTGAGAGGACCAACCGAACTCAGGAGCGACCTACGCGATGACCACCACCAAGCAATCCACCTGGAGCGCCACCCTCCGCACCACGATCCTGATGGCCGCGCTGGGCGGCTTGCTCGTCGCCATCGGCTACGGGATCGGCGGGATCGGGACCGCGACCGTCTTCCTCTTCATGGCGTTCGCGATCAACTTCTTCAGCTACTTCTTCAGCGACAAAATGGCGCTGGCGATGAGTCGCGCCAAGCCGATCGAGGAGGCCGAAGCGCCGCGGCTCTACCAGATCGTGCGGGAACTGAGCACCCGCGCCGACCTGCCGATGCCGCGCCTCTACATGATCCCCCAGGACCAGCCGAACGCCTTCGCGACGGGGCGCAACCCGAAGCACTCGGCGGTGGCGGTGACCCGCGGGATCACCAAACTGCTCTCCGAGGACGAGCTGCGCGGCGTCCTCGCGCACGAGCTCGCGCACGTCCAGCACCGCGACATCCTCCTGCAGTCGGTCGCCTCGGCGATCGGCGCCGCGATCACCTACCTCGCCTACATGCTGATGTGGTTCGGCGGCGACGAGGACAGCGGCCCGTTCGGCATCGTCGCGGCGCTGGGGATGGTCATCCTCGCCCCGATCGCGGCGAGCATCATCCAGCTCTCGATCTCGCGCCAGCGCGAGTACGCGGCCGACGCCGGCGGCGCGGCGATCTGCGGCAACCCCGAGTCGCTGGCGAGCGCGCTGCTGCGGCTGGAGCAGGGGGCGGCGGCGATCCCGATGAAGGTCAACCAGGCGGCCGAGCCCCTCTACATCGTCAAGCCCTTCAAGGGCGGGGGGATAGCCGGCCTCTTCTCGACCCACCCGCCGATTGAGGAGCGCGTTCGCCGCCTCCGCCAGATGCGCCCCAGCCTCTAGACCGCCCTTCTCTCGTCCGATAAGAGTGGCCCCGGGAAGCTTTCCGGGGCCACTCTCCAACTTGGTCGCGACCGCGGACAGAGACTCCTCCGGATTAGCCGAAATAAATTTTTGTAAAGATTTTGCTTGACAATTGACATTCGGTGGTATCTAGCCATAGACTCCCTCGATACCCAAAGGACTTGACCTCTGAGGAAGCTTGTGTTATGGCAACCTTGTCTACGGAGAGGTGAGCAGATGAAGAAGAAGACCTCCAGCACCAGATCTAGCAAGAACACTGAAGACAGCGTGCGGGCATGCAGGAACCAGCGAGAGCTCACTTTCACGCACGATGATCTACGGCGAGATACGTACGTTCCTAGTCCGCATGTGAGCGGATCCCCTCGGCAGCACGAATCCGCCAATCGGGTCGCCCTCTAGTTAGGGAGCTGCACCCTCTGCGAGTCCAGGCTGGCTCGGTCCGTGAAGGGTCAGCGCTTTGATCCAGACGTGCCGACTTCGCTCGATCGCAAGCACCTGAAGGGGGCCACCGCATCCGGGGATTTCGCCAGGAGAAGATTGCGTTCCGTCGCTAAAGCGCTGCATGTCAATGGTGGTGCGCACCAGGAAAGATGCATAGTCGATCCCGTCTTGGAGAGTTATAGGGGGAAGGCCTACGTACTCGAGATTGCTGAGCTTCTCTACCTGAGTTTGGGTTAGCTGCACATCCAACGTGTCGAGGCACGGCCAATCTATTCCCTTGAGCAGGCGACCAATCACATCCGTCTGACCGCGCCACATCATTCCCCCATCCGTGGTGGTTGCTTTGAAGGAAGCGATCTCTCCGCTAGGGATTAGAACCTCCATGATCGTGCCGATGCCTTCTTCGTCATAGCCAGCAACGAGGAACCCCAGCGCAAACCCATTCGCAGGATCCCACTCCTCTCCGACCGCTTGCAGCATCTCGCTGAAGCGGGAATCGAAGAACTCGCCAAGGGCGACTGCGAGGGTCTCGACGCTGAACTCCTCCCCTGAGATGTGCGCCGCGAATTGATCCATTACCCCAGCGATCGTGTCGCGGCCGATGAAGGCTTGGCCGAAGGTCGCTATTCCCATGCCCTCCACGGCGAAAAGCTTCTGGGCGTTGTCACTGGCAATGCGATGACGGTCGTTGTCACCGAACGTCTGGGTGGTACGACTATCGCCCGCTAGGACTAGACCCTCTGGCGTTGCGATTCCAACCACGATGGTCACCCTGTGGCTCCTCCTCCCTGGTTGCTAGATGGGAATCGCGGAGTCTACCGGCGAAAGTCTCTGTAAATGGTCCATATTTTTGATGCCATTACTTGAAAGGGTTGAGGGACGGGCTCATCGCTCGCTATACTTTTTGAAGTAAAAGCTGATCCGATTTCAGGGGATTTACTTCAAATGGCCATCGACACCGAACGCGCACAGACGATCGAGGAGATCGAACCCTTCGAGGCAGCGGAGGAGATCAACGGCGGCGACGTCGTCTTGATCGACACCCGCGAGCCCCACGAGTACCAGGAGGCTCACCTCGAGGGCGGCAAACTGGTGCCGCCTGGCCTGCTTGCCGACGAAATCGCCACCGCCGCGCCCGACAAGGCGGCGCGGACGATCGTCTACTGCCGCTCCGGCAACCGCTCGGCCCTCGCCACCGCCCAGCTGCAGCAGCTCGGCTACGAAAACGTCGCCTCGATGAGCGGCGGCATCCTGCAGTGGCAGGAGCAGGGTCTGCCGGTTGTCTCTCCCTCTGGGATGACCCCTGAGCAGCGCGAGCGCTACTCGCGCCACACGCTGCTGCCCGAGGTTGGCGTCGACGGTCAGGTGAAGCTGCTGAACGCGAAGGTGCTGCTGCTCGGCGCCGGCGGCCTCGGCGCCCCGACCGCGCTCTACCTCGCCGCGGCCGGCGTCGGCACGATCGGTCTGGTCGACGACGACGTCGTCGACGCCTCCAACCTGCAGCGCCAGGTGATCCACAACACCGAACGGATTGGGATGGCGAAGACCGCCTCGGCGCGGATCTTCATCGAAGGGTTGAACCCCGACGTCAAAGTTGTTGAGCACAACGGACGCCTCGACGCCTCGAACATCCTCGACGTGATCTCCGACTACGACATCGTCGTCGACGGCGCCGACAACTTCCCCACCCGCTACCTCCTGAACGACGCCTCGGTGAGGCTGCGCAAGCCGGTCGTCTCCGCCTCGATCCTCGGCTTCGACGGCCAGATCTCGACCTTCGTGCCCTTCGAGGGCCCCTGCTACCGCTGCCTCTATCCGACCCCGCCGCCGGCCGAGCTGGCGCCGAGCTGCTCCGCCAACGGCGTGCTCGGGGTGATGGCCGGAACGATGGGCACCCTGCAGGCCAACGAGGTGATCAAGCTCGTGCTCGGCAAAGGCAACCCGCTGGTCGGCCGCCTGCTCCTCTACGAGGCGCTCGGCACCAGCTTCACCGAGCTCAAGGTCCGCCGCGATCCCGACTGCCCGATCTGCGGCGAGCACGCCGAGGAGATCCCGGAGTCGGAGATGGGTCAGTTCCCGGACTACGATCAGTTCTGCGCCGGAGCCGGTGGCGACCGGCAGTCGATCGCGTAGGTAGGATCACCCGCCTCATGGCCAACGTTCGCATCCCCCCGGTCCTGCGCCCGAAAACGGGTGGACAGGCCGAGGTCGAAGCCGGCGGCGGCAACGTCGGCGAGGTCCTGCGGTCGCTGACCGGCGACTACCCGGACACCCAGGACCAGCTGTTCGGCGAGGACGGCGAGCTCAACCGCTACGTCAACGTCTACCTCAACGACGAGGACGTGCGGGTGCTGCAGGGTCTCGAGACCACCGTCAAAGACGGCGACACGGTTGTCATTCTCCCGGCGATGGCCGGCGGCTGAGACGCCTGCAAATCGGCGCCTGCCGGCGTCCTCGGTCGCTCGCGTGCAGAGCACGCCACGCTCCCTGCGTCCTTGGCAGGCTTGATTTTCAGCGTCTCAGCGCTCTAGTACCAGCCCGAGGAACTGCTTGGTCCGCTCCTCGCGCGGGTTCTCCAGTACCTCCGCGGGCGGGCCTTCCTCGACGATCACGCCCTGGTCCATGAAGATCACCCGGTCGGCGACCTCGCGAGCGAAGCCGATCTCGTGGGTGACGACGATCATCGTCATCCCTTCTTCGGCCAGCTCGCGCATCACGTCGAGCACTTCCTTCACCAGCTCGGGGTCGAGCGCGCTGGTGACCTCGTCGAAGAGCATCACCTGCGGATCCATCGCCAGCGCCCGTGCGATCGCCACCCGCTGCTGCTGACCGCCGGAGAGCCGTTCGGGGTACTGCTCGAGCTTGTCGCCGAGACCGACCCGCTCCAGCAGCTCGGTCGCTTTCGCCCGCGCCTCCTTGCCCGAGCGGCCGAGAACCTTTTCCTGCGCCAGGGTCACGTTCTGCATCGCGGTCTTGTGCGGGAAGAGGTTGAACTGCTGGAAGACGATCCCGACCCGCTGGCGGACGAAGTCGAGCTTCCAGCTCTCCTCGCCGGTGCCGCTGCCCTTGCAGATGTCGTTGCCTTCGATGAAGATGTCGCCCTTCTCGGGCGGCTCGAGCAGGTTGACGCAGCGCAGGAAGGTGCTCTTGCCCGAGCCGCTTGGGCCGAGGATGCAGACCACTTCGCCTTTGGCGACGTGGAGGTCGACTCCTTTCAGCACCTCGAGGGCGCCGAAGCGCTTGTGGATCCCGTCGAGCCTGATCATCGGGTCGGTCATCGTCATGCCACCTCGATGTGGGCGCCGCGGCTGACTTTCGCCTGGTTGCGCTTGATCAGGACGTCGACCAGGCGGGCGGCGGGAAGGGTGATCACCAGGAACATCACGCCGGCGAGGATGACAGCCGAGCTGTTGAAGCTTTCAGCGAGGATTTCTCGGCTGACCAGAACCGACTCGCCGAGGGCGACGACGCTGGCCAGGGTGGTGTCCTTCAGCAGCGAGATCATTTCGTTCAGCATCGGCGCCGGGATCTTCGTCACTGCCTGCGGAACGACGACGTGGCGCATCGCCTTGCCGTAGCTCATCCCCAGCGACCGTGCCGCCTCGAACTGCCCTCCCGGCACTGCTTCGATCCCGGCGCGGTAGACCTCCGCCATGTAGGCGCCGTAGACCAAGGTGAGGCCGAGGACGCTGTACCAGAAGGGGTCGGGCTGGCCGAACCAGTGGGGGATGCGGATGTCTTTGGGGATGAAGTTCAGGTAGGGAATGCCGCCGGAGATCAGCAGCAGGATGATCAGGATCGGGATCGCCCGGAGGACGTCGATGTAGGCGATCGTCAGGAACCGCAGCGGCGCGAACTTTTTCCCGGGCAGCTGCCGGATCAGGGCCAGGACCAGCCCCCAGATCAGGGCCAGCAGGACGACGACGGCGAACAGCAGCAGGTTTTTGAAGAACCCTTCCAGCACTTCGCTGAAGTGGTCCCCCATCACCGTGAAGTCGAAGTACTGATGGAAGAATTCGCTCATCTCTCGCTCCCGCTGGCTCCCTTAAGTCCCCGTGGAAAAAGAAGAGGCGCCATCATGGCGCCCCTTCCGCTTCATCTCAACTCGTCAGCCGCATGCTTATTCGGCTTCGTGGGTTTCGCTTTCGATCTCTTTCGGCGGTTCGAGGTGGAACCACTTTTCGTAGATCGTTTTGTAAGTGCCGTCCTGCTCGACTTCTTTCAGCGCTTTGTTGATTTCGTCGAGGAGCTCGGTTTCACCCTGCCCGACGGCGATTCCGTACGTTTCTTCGGTCGGCACTTTTTCGGCGATTTCGACGCCGCCCGATTTTTCGACCGCGTTCTGCGCGACCGGGGCGTCGATGACGACGCCTTCGACGGTGCCGGCCTTGAGCGCGTTGACGGCGTCAGGTCCTTCCGGGTAGGGGCGGATTTCGCTGCCGCCGAGTTTTTCCTTGGCCAGTTCCAGACCCGTGGTCCCCTGCTGGGCGGCGACGGTCTTGCCATCGAGGTCTTCAAGCGATTTGATGTCGCTGCCTTCTTTGACCAGAACCGCCTGTTCGGAGAGGTAGTAGGGGTTTGAGAAGTCGACCGCCTTCTCGCGTTCGTCGGTGATCGTCGCGGCCGAGACCACGGCTTCGAACTTGCCCTGGGCGACGTCGCGGAAGATCGTTTCGAACGAGGTGTCCGTGAACTCCGCTTTGCGGCCCATCTTTTCGGCGATTGCTTCCATCAGTTCGATGTCGAAGCCCGTGTAGCTGCCGGGTTTCCCCTGCTCGAACGGGGGATAGGGGATGTCGGAGCCGATGGTTAGCGGTTCACCGCCACCGCTTCCGCCGCTGGTTTCGCTTCCGCTGCCACCGCCAGTGGTGCTGTCATCGCCGCCACCGCAGCCGATCGCTGCGACCGAGGCGAGTGCGAGCAGGAGGACCGCGAAGACCGCGGCCAACCGGGTGTTTCTCATTCGATTCCCTCCGATTCCCGTGTTGCCGGACGTGCCGAACATACAAGCTGCGCTGTTACATGCCCAGTGCAGGGGCTTCCGAATCCCGCTCCCGGGGTAGCAGACCCTCGCTACACTTTCTGAAGTAAAGGGCGGGCCATGCGCGACGATCTACTCAACAAACCCTGCGGCGGGCGCTTCGGCAACATCGTCGAGTCGATCGGCAATACGCCGCTGGTCGAGCTGCCGCGGCTCTCGCCGAAGCCCGAGGTGCGCATCTACGCCAAGCTCGAGGGCCACAACCCGACCGGCTCGGTCAAGGACCGGGTCGCCAAATCGATGATCGAGGCGGCCGAGGCCGAAGGCGCGATCGAACCCGGCCACACGATCCTCGAACCGACCTCCGGCAACACCGGCATCGCCCTGGCGATGATCTGCCGCCGCAAGGGCTACCCGCTCAAGGTGGTGATGCCCGACAACGTCACCGAGGAGCGGACCGAGCTGCTGCGGATGTACGGGGCGGAGATCGTCTACTCCGAAGGCGCCAAAGGCTCCAACGGCGCCGTCGAGGTGGCGCTGGAGATGGCCGAGGAACCCGGCTACTACATGCCCTACCAGTACGGCAACGAGGCCAACCCGCTGGCCCACTACAACGGCACCGCGGTGGAGATCCTCGACGAGCTCGGCGAGGTCGCCGCCTTCGTCGGCGGGCTCGGCACCGGCGGCACCCTGATGGGCAACGGCCGCCGCCTCAAAGAGGCGAATCCGGAGACGCTGATCGTCGCCTCCGAGCCGAAACAGGGCGAGCTCGTCCAGGGCCTGCGCTCCCTCGACGACGGCTTCATCCCGCCCATCATCGACCTCTCGCTGCTCGACCGCAAGATCATGGTCTCCAACCGCGACGCGATCGTCTGGACCAAGAAACTGCTCCACGAGGAGGGCGTCTTCGCCGGCGTCTCGGCCGGCGCGATCGCCTACATCGCCAACCGCATCGCCGGCGAGCTCGACGGCGGCAACGTCGTCTTCATCATCCCCGACGACGGCTGGAAGTACCTCTCGTCGGGCGTCTACACCAAACCGATCGAGGAGATCGAAAACCTCGATTCGACGGTTTGGTGGTAGTCGCAGCGGCGACGCTTCACTAGGCTCGGCCCATGAAGATCTCGCAGCGATTGATCGACGAGATGGTCGCGCACGCGCGCGAGGATCTGCCGAACGAGTGCTGCGGGATGATCGGCGGGCGCGACGGTGAGGCGACGAGCGTGGTGCGGGTGGAGAACGCCGCCGCGAGCCCGCTGCGCTACGAGATGGACCCGCAGGGGCAGTTCGACGCGCTGAAAGAAATCGAAGGCGGGGGGGACGAGCTGATCGGGATCTACCACTCCCACACCCGTAGCGCCGCCTATCCCTCGCAGACCGATGTCAACGAGGCCGTGATGTGGCCCGAACAGGTCTACGTGATCGTCTCGCTTCAGGACGAAAGCGCCCCTGACATCAAAGCCTTCAACCTTGCCGACATGAAGATCGCCGATGTCGACCTCGACGTCGCATAGGTCCAGCGACAGCGCTCACAAGCGCGGCGCCCACGGCGGCGGCGGCGAGGGCGGCGGCAACGACGAGGGCGGCGGCGGCGGCGGAGGCGGCGGCGACGGCAAGCTCGTCAAGGTCGCCTTCGCTCGCAACCAGGTCGAAGCGGAAATGCTGCAGGGTCTCCTCTCCGAGGCCGGCATCCCCAGTGTGCTGAAGCGCAGCTTCGGCTTCGACAACCCGGACTTCCTCGCCAGCGGGCCGCGCGACGTGATGGTCAACCGGGGGGCGGCGAAGCGGGCGCGCGAGGTGCTCGCAGAAACGATGATCGAGGACGAGGGCGACGAGCGGGCCGAGCTCGAAGAGCAACGGCGACTGGCTCGCGGCGAAACCGGCATCGTCTCGCCTGCGAAGCTCGCCTTCTGGATCGGCATCGCCGTTATCGGCGCCTTCCTCCTCTCCTGGCTGCTCTACCAAGCGACCTGATGCCCGGCGCTAGCGAGCTGGTCGAGATCGCCTTTGTCGGAGACGAGCCCCAGGCCTTGATGATCCAGGCGCTGCTCGAGGAGCACGGGATTCCCAGCCTCAAGCAACAGGTGACTCCCAACGGGCCGTTCCTCGGATATGGCCTGCTGAACCCCAGCGGCGGATCGCAAAGGGTGATGGTGCACGCCCACCGGGCCGAGGAGGCTCGAGCGCTGCTCGAGGAGACCATGGTCGAAGACGAAGACGGCATCCCCGAACCCGTCAACGCCGAATACCTGGCCGAGGCCGAAGGGCGAGGGCCGCGTAACTACGGCCTGGTCGGCGGCTTCGCGCGGGCCTTCCTTTGGTCGTTCGCCGCGATGGCGCTTGCCTTCGGCGTCTTCATGCTCCTGCGCGCTTTCTGAGGCCTACCTGACGGCGACGGGACCGCGGACCATCTCGCGCAGGTAGTCCCGCCAGGCTTCCTCGATTTCGCGGAAGCGGGCGTCGAAGGCGTCTTCGAGCTGGACCTCGGGACCCTGGGGGAGGAGGCGGTCGACGAGGCGCTCGCAGGCCTCGGGGCCGCGCTCGTTCTCGAGCAGGTCGAAGATCGTGCCGCCGAGGATGACGGCGTCGCGGCGCGAGGGTGGGAAGGAGGGGCGGGCGCTCTCGCGCAGGCGGCGGATCACCGCGGCGCGGTAGAGGCCGACCTGGCGCGAGAAATACTGGGCGCCGCCTTCGACCAACCAGGCCCAGCGCAGATACCGGCCGAAGCGCCGGGGGGTCCAGGAGGGGGGGAGGGAGGTGTTGTTGGCGGCGATCGTCATCTGCGCGTAGAGACGCTCGGCGGTGCCGCGCAGGGCTTCGTAGGAGTCGTCGCCGGCGGCGCGGCGTTCCATGTGGGTGTCGTTGAGGACGTGCAGCTCGGTCGACATCGGCCAGCCGGCGAGGTAGCGGCGGCCGGCGGGGGCGGCCGACCAGCGGGCGGCGGGGAGGAAGGGGTGGGCGGCAGTCAGCCAGAGGGGGTTGGTGTGGACGACGATCGTCACCTCCTCCGGGACCAAGTCGAAGCGGTCTTCGAGCCGCAGCCGCAGGTGCTCCAACCGGTCGAGCGTCCGCTCGGCATACGAGGAGTCGTCGGAGTCGTGGCGAGCGGTGAAGCTCAGCGACTCGGTCTCGACCCAGGACATCGTGGCGAGACTAGCGAGGCGAGAGGAGGTGGATTAAGCGAGAACCGGCTCGCCGGCGCCGCAGCGCTGCATGATCTCTTCGCGAGCGCGGTCGAACTCTTCGTCGGCCATCACCGGGGTGCCCTCGAAGGGCAGTTCGCGGTCGATCTCGACCCAGGAGCGGCAGCCGTGGTACTCGTCGCGGACGCGCACGGTGACCGGGCGCGGGATCCGGTGCACCCGCAGCAGCAGCACGTGGAGCGGGTGCCGGCGCTTCCAAGCGAGCCGCTTTTCGGCGTAGTCGGGGGTCCAGATGTAGTACGGCGAGAGCGAATCGAGCGTGCGACGGTCGTTGATCGTCACGTGATCGACGACCTCAGCCCAGGCGCGCAGGCGGACGCGGTCGGGCTGGGGGATGCCGCCGTCTTGGAGCAGCGCTTTCGGCGGCGGCTCCTCGTCGGGCCAGACACCCTCCTCGAGCGCGCGGCGCAGCTCCGGGTGGTGGGACTCGCGAACCAGATCGTTCCGCTGGTGGTCGAAGGTCGGGTAGAGGAAGAAGCGCTCGTGCTCGAGCTCGAAGTGCTTGTTCTCCTCGCGGATCCCGCCCTTGCGCATGGTGAGCAGCTGCTCACCCTCCGCGAGAGCGCGAACGGTTACTGCCCATTCCTTGAGAGCGATCGGCATTGAAGTAGTCCTGCGAAGGTTTAGTGAGTTACGTGTTCGACTTGGGTAGGCATTCGATTCCGCGGCCTTGTACAGACCGTCTGCACCCGCCCGAGGGCGCGCATTCTAGAGAGGTGCAGCGAAATTTCAACTAAAAAACCGCGAAATATGCGGTTTTGTCCCCTTTTGTCCCCTGAGCGTGGGCAACGTCACATTAGGAGTGCCCGCCACCGCCCGGCGTTTCTATTCGCAGACGGTGGCCCGGCGCCATCGCACCGGCGGCCTTGCTCGGAAGTACCTCTCCGTTGAGGAGGTTGCGGCCTGGATCGCCGTCCTCGCCCCCTTCGCGGCCTCGCGGCGGGTGGCGGCGGCGCTCGGTTATCAGCGTGAAGCGCAGCGGCGCCAGCGCTTCGATCTCGCGCACGATCCCGTTGCCGCCGGGCCGGGAGCCGGCGCCGCCACTGCCGCGCCGCAGCGAGAGCTCGCGCACTCGCAGCGGGAACTCGGTCTCCAGGGCCTCGGTCGGCGTGTTCAGCGTGTTCGACATCGCGACGTGGATCGCGCTGGGGCCGTCGGCGTCGGGACAGGCGCCCTGGCCGCCGCCGAGCGTCTCGTAGTAGGTGAAGTCCTCGTTGGCAAGGGTGAGGTTGTTCATCGTCCCCTGGCCCTGGGCGGGACCCGGTCGGGCCTGCGAGAGCGCGGCGAGCACGAGGTCGGCGACGCGGCTCGAGGTCTCGACGTTGCCGGCGGCGACCGCGGCGGGGAAGCGGGCGTTGAGGATCGAGCCCGCGGGCGCCGTGACCGCGATCGGCCGGTGGGCGCCGGCCGAGGGCGGCGCCTCGGGATCGGTGAGGACGCGGACGGCGAAGAAGGCGGCCGACTTGGTCACCGACAGCGGGCAGTTGAGGTTGCCTTCGACCTGCTTCTCGCTGCCGCCGAAGTCGAGGCGCAGCGCATCGCCCTCGATCGTCGCCGCGAGGCGCAGGCGAAGGTCGCGCTCGTGGCCGTCCCAGTCGGCCTCCAGCGCGTCTTCGGCTTCGTAGGTGCCGTCCGGCAGCTCGGCCAGCGCCGCCCGGGTGCGCCGCTCGGTGTAGGCGAGGATCTCGGCCATCCCCTCGCGCAGGGCGTCGATCCCGAGCCGCTCGCGCAGCTCGCCCAAGCGCAACTCGCCGATCCGGTTGGCAGCCTGTTGGGCGCGCAGGTCGGCGAGCCGCTGGCGCGGCATCCGCATCTGCGAGGCGAGGTGCTCGAGCGTCTCCTCGGTGGCGCGCGTCGGCGGGATCACCACCCCCTCTTCCTCGAGGGTCTTCGAGAACGCCGGCATGCTCCCCGGGGTCGGGCCGCCGACGTCGGCGTGGTGGGCGCGGCTGGCGGCAAAGCCGAGCAGCTCGCCGCCGGCGAAGACCGGGGAGATGAGGGTGATGTCGGGCAGGTGGGTGCCGCCGCGGTAGGGGTCGTTGAGGATCCAGCTCGCTCCCGGCTGCTGTTCTTCGTCGAGGACGGCGGCAACCGCATCGGGCATCGACCCGAGGTGGACGGGGATGTGCTCGGCCTGCATCACCAACTCGCCGGCGGCGTCGAAGAGCGCGGTCGAGCAGTCGTGGCGCTCCTTGATGTTGGCCGAGTAGGCGGAGCGGATCAGCGTCGCACCCATCTCGTCGCAGGCAGCGCGCAGCCCGCCGACCAGGACCTGAAGGGCTATCGGGTCCATCTGGCCTCGATCGTGCCCTGCTGGTCGACGCGAGTGCGCCAGCCGGGCGGGAGGACGAAGGTCGCCTCGGGCAGCTCGAAGACGACGGGACCCTCGGCTTCGCTGGCGGCGGCGGGCTCGCCGCGGAGAACAGGGGTGTCGATCCATTTGCCGTCGAAGTAAACGGAGCGCGAGCTGGGCTCCGGTGCGGCCTCGTTTGCCGCCGTCGGTCGTGGCGTCGGGCCCGGCACCACCAGCGCCAGGCCGATGTCGACGAGGACGACTTCTCCCTCGGGGTCGCGGTGGCCGTAGCGCTCCTCGTGGGCGCGCTCGAAGTCCTCGATCAGCTCGAGGGGGTCGGGATCGACAGGCCCCGGCACCGGCAGCTCGAAGGCTTGGCCGGCGTAGCGGAGCTGGTAGACGACCCGCGCCTCCGCGTCGGCGTCGAGGCCGGCGCCGGCCGCCGCGACCATCGCCGCCACCTCGGCGGCGATCCGCTCCGCGGTCAGCTCGCTGCCGCTCAGCATCACCGTCCGCGCCGTGTCGCGCCGGCGCTCGGAGGCGCAGAGGCCGAAGGCGGAGAGGACGCCGCCGGCGCGCGGGCAGAGGATCGTCTCGATTCCGAGCTCGGCCGCGATCGCCGCCGCGTGCATCGGGCCGGCGCCGCCGAACGGCAGCAGCGCGAACCCACGCGGGTCGACACCGCGCTCGACCGTCACCACCCGCAGCGCCCGCACCATCTCCTGGTTGGCGACGCGGAGGATCCCAGTAGCCGTCTCAATTGGGTCGAGGTGGAGCGAACCGCTGAGCTCGGCGATCGCCCGCTCGGCGGCCTCGGCGTCGAGGGCGACGCCGCCCGCCAGCTCGGAGTCGCCGGCGAGGTTGCCGAGCAGGAGGTTGGCGTCGGTCACAGTCGGCTCGCTGCCGCCGCGGCCGTAACAGGCGGGGCCGGGGTCGGCGCCGGCGGAACGGGGACCGACGCGCAGGGCGCCGCCGGGGTCGCGCCAGCCGATCGAGCCACCGCCGGCGCCGACGGTGTGGACGTCGACCATCGGCAGCTGGATCGGCCGCCCCTCGATCTTGCGCGAGTCGGTGCGGCGCACCTCGCCGTCCTCGACCACGCAGACGTCACAGGAGGTCCCGCCCATGTCGAACCCGAGGGCGTTGCCGTTGCCGCTCAACTGAGCCAGTAGACCGGCGCCGACCGCGCCGCCGGCGGGCCCGGAGAGGACGCTCCAAGCCCCGGCGCGGGCGGCCTCCTCGGCCGGGGCGACGCCGCCGGCGGAGCTCATCACCAGCGGTTGTGGGACCCCCGCCTCTGCCGCGGCCTCGCCGAGGCGGCCGAGATAGCGGCCGAGCAAAGGGCTGAGGTAGGCGTCGATCATCGTGGTCGAGCAGCGCTCGTACTCGCGGAACCGGGGCAGCACCTCGTGCGAGGCAGATATATGGACGTCGGGGAGGCGCTTGCGCAGCTCGGTTGCGATCGCCTGCTCGTGGCTCGGGTCCAGGTAAGAGAACAGCAGGCAGATCGCCACCGCCTCGGCGCCGCTTGCCGCGATCGCCGCCGCCAGCCGCTCCGGCTCGTCTTCGGCGAGCGGCTCAATCGTCCCCTCCGGGCCGACCCGCTCCGCCGCCTCGAAGCGCAACTCGGGTTCGACCAGGGGCGCCGGCTTCGGCGCGCAGAGGCGATAGAGATGGGGCCGGTCCTGGCGGCCGATCTCGAGCAGGTCGGCGAAGCCGCGGGTCGCGACGAGCGCCGTCCGCGCCCCCCGTTCCTCCAGCAGCGCGTTGGTGCCGACGGTCATCCCGTGAGCGAAGACCTCGACATCGCTCGGCGCCGCGCCGGCCCGACGGAGCACCGCCTCGACCGCCTGCATCACCCCGGTCGACTCTTCCCGCGGCGTCGTCGGGACCTTGGCGGTGTGGACGGCCCCGCCGTCGAGCAGGACCGCGTCGGTGAAGGTGCCGCCGACGTCCACGCCCAGGAGCATGGACCTAGTGCCACTCCTCGTCGCGGACGCTGCCGTCCGGATGAACGACGACGTGGATGCCGTCGAGCGCATGGTCGAGGTCGGGGCTGTCGCGGCGCAGGTGGCCGCCGCGCGACTCGCGGCGGTCGAGGGCGCTGGCGCCGATCGCCCGCGCCAGGGGATAAGGGTTGGAGATCAGCCGCGCGAGGTCGTCTGGGTTGCGCATCGGCCCGGCGTAGCGCCAGACAGCATCGCGGGTCTCTTCGCTCGGCGGGTCGAAGCGCCACTCGGGCGGGTCGGGACGCGCTGCCGCCGCTTCCTCTCCGAGCGCTGCGGTCGCGGCACGCTCGCCGAAGACGAAGCACTCGCTGAGTGAGTTCGAGGCCAGCCGGTTGGCGCCGTGCAGCCCCGTGCAGGAGCACTCGCCGACGGCGTAGAGGCCAGGCAGGGAGGAGCGGCCGTCGATGTCCACCGCGATCCCGCCCATCGTGTAGTGGGCGGCAGGGGCGACCGGGACCGGTTGCGCCTGCGGGTCGAGCCCCGCTTTGGCGAGCGAGGCGAAGACGTTGGGGAAGCGGGCGGGGTCGATCTCGCGCAGGTCGAGGTCGACCTTGGGGCTGCCCTCGGCGCGCATCTTCTCCAGGATCGCCGCCGTCACCGCGTCGCGCGGAGCGAGCTCGTCGGTGAAGCGCTCGCCGTCGGCGTCGAGCAGCTTCGCTCCCTCGCCGCGGATCGCCTCGGTGATCAGGACGCCGTCGTGTGGCGTGCCTGGGATCGCCAGCGCGGTCGGGTGGAACTGGCAGAACTCGAGATCGGCGAGGTCGGCGCCGGCGAGGGAGGCGAGGACCGGGCCGGCTCCGATCGCACCGCGCGGGTTGGTCGTCCGCCGCCACAGCGCCGCCGCACCCCCGGTGGCGAGGATCGTCGCCGGGGCGGCGATCCCACCCTGGTCGGTGATCACTCCATGGCAGCACTCGGCATCGCTCCAGAGCGCCACCGCCGAGGTTCGCTCCATCACCTCGATCCGCTCCTGCGCCGCCACCATCGCCGCCAGCTTCGAGGTGATCTCGTGGCCGGTCTGGCTGCCGCCGGCGTGGACGATGCGGCGGTGGGTGTGGCCGCCCTCGAGCCCGAGCGCCAGCCGTCCCTCGTGGTCGAGGTCGAAGACGACGCCGCGGGCGATCAGGTCGCGGACGACAGCGGGCGCCGCTTCGACCAGCGCCCGCACCGCCGAGGTGCGGCAGAGACCGCGGCCGGCGGCGATCGTGTCGGCGGCGTGGAGGTCGGGGGAGTCGTCGGGTTCGAGCGCCGCCGCCAGTCCGCCCTGGGCCCAGAAGCTGGCGCTCTCGCTCAGCGGCGTGCGGGAGACGAGGCAGACGCGGGCGCCGAGCTCGGCCGCCCGCAGGGCGCTCCAGAGGCCGGCGGCGCCACCGCCGACCACGGCGACGTCGAACTCACCGACTGATTCTGTTGATGACAGTTATCGCCCCTCAGCCTCTCGTCTCAGCGTGTTGAGCTGCTCCTGCAGCCACTGCGCAGCGCTCTCTCGCGCCCGCGCCAACTCGTCGGCGACCGTGGCCTCGACGGTGGCGGCGCGGCTCTCCGCCGCCTCGACCCGTTTCTCCGCCGCCTCGACCTGGGCCTCGATCTCGCCAAGGCGCTGCTCGGCCGCCGCCAGCGCTTGCTCCTTCTCGTCGCGCTCGCGCTCGAGGTCGGCTTCCAGCGCCTTGATCTCCTCTTCGGCTCGGCGCTCAGCCTCGGCTGCCAGCGTTGCCGCCTCCTCCAGCCGCCCCTCCGCCTCGCGGATCCGGCTCTCGAGGCTGTCAGCGGGACCGGTCTCAGCGCTCATCGCGTCTCAATCTATCTCTGCTCCGCCAGTACTGCGCGGTAGGCCTCGATCACCCGCTCCGCCATCGCGGCGGCCGAGAGGGTCGCCGCCCGCGCGGCACCGTTCACTCTGGGATCGGCAGCTTCGAGATGACCTCTGGCAACCGCCTCCCATGCAGCGACGCTGAAGTCCGCGCTGAGACAGCCGTTGATCCCGCCGAGCGCGTAGGGGGCGATGCCCACCGGCGTCGAGAGGACCGGAACCTCGCAGGCGAGAGCCTCGACCGCCGCCATCCCGAAGCCCTCGTAGTCGGAGGTGACGAGGACCGCGTTGGCGGCGTTGATCCAGAGCGGCATCTGCTCGGGCTCGATCGAGCCGCCGCTGAGGAGGTCGGCGCCGCAGGCGGCGGCAAGCTCGGCGGCGCGGTCGTGGCGCTTCTCCGGGCGCGCTGGGTTAGCGGGGAAAAAGAGGAACTTCCCGTCGGGATCGAGTCCGAGCGCCCGCCGTGCCTCCGCCCGCGGCCGCGGGCCGAAGCGCCGCAGGTCCGGCCCGCAGGGGAGGACGACAGAACCTGGGACAGAAGGAAGGCCCGGCCGCCCGTCCTCGTCTTCGAAGAGCGCTCGGGAGACGCCGGCGACGAGGGCGACCCGCCAGGCGAGCCGGCGCGAGAGGTGCCCGACGAGATGGTGGCGGACGTCGGTGCCGTGGAAGGTGACGATCAGCGGCCGCGCCCCGGCCAGCTGTGCCACCCATCCCGCCAGGCCGTAGTGGGCGTGGACGAGGTCGAACCGCTCTCGCCGCAGCAGCGCCCGCAGCCGCCGCGTCGCCGGCACGTACTCCTCGCGTCCCGGCGGGAAGACGAAGAGGTCGACGTCGACGCCCCGCTGCCGCACCTCGTCGACCTGGTCTCTGACCCAGCGTCCGCGCTGCGGCGCGGCGGCGTCCGGCATGAAGTTGTGGACGACGAGGACCCGCACCGCAGGCAGGCTATCCCGGCGCCTCCCAGAGCGCGAGACGATTTTGTTCTTCGATGGTTGGAGCGCCGCACCCCTGGGTAGACGGCGTGTCGAAGTGAGAGAAGGCCGCCCCTCGAACAAAGTTCTCGCGCTTGCCGGCGTCGGCGCCGCGCTCACCGGACTCGTGGTCGCTCTCGTTGTCGGCTACCTGATCGGGCACGAGACCGGGCCGACCAAGACGACGACGGAAACCGTCGCCGCACGCGCCGCCGCACCCGGCGGCGAGGCGGTCGGGAACATCGTCCCAGCCCCCGCCTTCAGCGCCGAAGAACTGGCCGCCGACCCACGCGAAAACTGGATCACCAACGGCGGCTCACTCTCCAACGCCCGCTACTCGCCGCTCGACGAAATCGACACGGACAACGTCGAGGACATGAAAGGGGTCTGGCGCACCCACCTCAACGGCTCCGGCGAGGCGACCAAATACTCGGCCGAGTCGACGCCGATCGTCTACCAGGGCGTGATGTACGTGCCGACGGGCGCCGACGACGTCTTCGCCGTCGACGTCGCCACCGGCAAGAAGCTCTGGGTCTACGAAGCGCACCTGCCCCCGGAGATCGACACGATCTGCTGCGGCTGGACCAACCGCGGCGTCGCCCTCGGCGAAGGGATGGTCTTCCTCGGCCAGCTCGACGGCACGCTGGTGGCGCTCGATCAGAAAACGGGCGAAGTGAAATGGAAGGCGACGATCGGCAAATGGCAGAACGGCGAAACCGTTACCTCGGCGCCGCTCTACTACAACGGCCGCGTCTACAGCGGCGTCTCGGGCGGCGAGTTCGGGATCCGCGGCCGCCTTACCGCGCTCGACGCGAAGACCGGCAAAATCGACTGGAAATTCTGGACGATCCCGGGGCCCGGCGAAACGGGCCACGAGACCTGGGAAGGCGGCGGCGACGCCTGGAAACACGGCGGGGCCCCGGTTTGGAACACGCCTGCGGTCGATCCCGAACTGAACATGCTCTATTTCTCGACCGGCAACGCCTCCCCTGACCTCAACGGCAGCGGCCGCCCCGGCGAAAACCTCTTCACTGCCTCGGTCGTCGCCGTCGACGCCACCACCGGCAAATACAAGTGGCACTTCCAGCAGGTCCACCACGACATCTGGGACTACGACGCGCCGAGCCCGGTAGTCCTCTGGAACGCGAAGATCGACGGCGAAGAGGTGAAGGGCCTGAGCGAGCCCGGCAAGACCGGCTGGCTCTACATGCTCGACCGCGAAACCGGGAAGCCGGTCCACCAGATCGTCGAGAAAAAAGTGCCGCAGGACAAAAAGCAGCAGGCGACCTGGGACACCCAGCCCTATCCGTTGACCGACTCCTTCGTCCCCCAGGACGTGAGCGAAGGCCAGTTCGAAGAAATCAAGGAACTGGCGGAAGGCACCCTCAAGAGCCAGGGGCTCACCGACGTCGAAATCACTCAGGGCGAAATCTTCGATCCCTTCGGGCACGACATGAAGGTGCTGGCTCCGGGGCCGACCGGCGGCGACAACTGGCCGCCCTCGAGCTACAACCGCAACACCGAAGACGTCTACATCTGCGGCATCTCCGGCTACTCGGGGTACCTGACCAAAGGGCTCGAAAAAGCCGAGGTCGGCCAGACCTACCTCTCCAGCGTCCTCACGATCACCGGCTTCGGCACCTACAACGGGACGATCACGGCGCAGAACGTCAACACCGGTGAGATCGACTGGCAGCGCGAACTCGAAGGCGAATCCTGTTACAGCGGCACCACTACCACGGCCGGCAACCTCGTCTTCGTCGGTCACTCGAGCGGCGAGCTGGTCGCCTACGACGCCGAGAACGGCGACGAACTCTGGTCCTTCCAGACCGGCGCCGGTGCCAACACCACCCCGGCGATCTTCGAATGGGAAGGCAAGGAGTACGTCGCCTTCTACGCCGGCGGCAACTCGCTGGCGGCAAGCGCCCACGGCGACAACCTCTGGCTCTTCTCGCTCGAAGGCGAAATGGAAGAGGTGAAGGGGGGCGGCAAAGCAGAAGCCGGCCAGCACGCCGGCGAGGAAGCGCCGCAGGTCGAGGTCGAGGAATCGGAAGGCAAACCCGCCGAAGCGGCTGGCGGCGGCACCGAAGGCAAGGAAAACGTCGAAGAGGAATCGGCCGGCGGCAATCCGATGGCGGGCAAGGCCGTCTTCTCCGAAAACTGCTCGGTCTGCCACGGCGCCAGCGGACACGGCGGCAACGGCGGCCCCGACCTGACCACGCAGCCGAAAGCGAAAACCCTGAACGGCGCGATCGAACAGGTCACCGAAGGCGGCGGCGGCATGCCGGCGTTCGCCGAATTGCTCTCGACGAAGGAAATCGAAGACGTCGCCGCCTACGTCGTCGAATCGATCAACGGCAAGTGATCATCGTCGTTCCCGCTCCGCGGGAACGACGCATCAAGCGCCCGGCAGGCGCGGCGGCGCCGAGCGGTAGCTCGCCGGGGTCTTCGAGAGCCTGATCGGGTTGCGCGGGAGGCGGACCGGCGGGCCGCCGTCGCGGGGCACCTCGACGATCGGGTCGAGGCCGATCCGCTCGGCGAACTCGAAGGCGGCGCCGACGTCGTTGACGACTCCAGCGGGGACGCGGCGGACGCTCAGCAGCTCCACCCACTCGGCAGCGGGACGGGTCGCGAGGGCGTTCTCCAGCAGCGGCTTCAGCTCATCGCGGTTGGCGACGCGGGCGGGGTTGGTGGCGAAGCGCTCGTCGTCGGCCAGCCCCGGCTCGCCGAGCACCGCGCAGAGCTCGCGGAACTGGCGGTCGTTGCCGACCGCGAGGACAAGCTCGCCCTCGCCGCAGCGCAGCAGTTCATAAGGGGCGATGCTGGGATGGCGGTTGCCCATCCGACCGGGGACGACGCCGGCGACGGTGTAGGCGGAGGACTGGTTGACGAGCCCGGCGAGCAGGGCGGAGAGGAGGTCGACCTCGACCAGCTGTCCCTCGCCGCTCTCGCGCCGGTACTCGAGCGCCGCGAGGATGCCGACGGCGGCGTAGAGGCCGGCGATCACGTCGACCAGCGCCACCCCGACCTTCAGCGGCTCGCCCTCGGGCTCGCCGGTGACGCTCATCAGGCCGCCGAGCGCCTGTACGAGGAGGTCGTACCCCGGCAGCTCCGCGCCGGCGCCCGAGCCGCCGAAGCCGGTGATCGAGCAGTAGACGAGCCTGGGGTGCTCTGCCCCGAGGCTCTCGTAGTCGAGCCCGAGCTTCGCCATCACCCCCGGCCGGAAATTCTCGACGACGACATCGCTGTCGCGCGCCAGCCGCCGCGCCTCGGCCAGGTCCTCGGGATCGGTGAGGTCGAGGACGATGCTGCGCTTGTTGCGGTTGACCGCCTGGAAGTAGGTCGCCTCTCCCTCGGCGTCGTGGGGCGGTCCCCAGGACCTGGTGTCGTCGCCGCCGGCCGGGCGCTCGACCTTTGTCACCTCGGCGCCGAGATCGGCCAGGGTCATCGTCGCCAACGGCCCGGCGAGGACCCGCGAGAAGTCGAGGATCCGCAGCCGTCCTAGCGCCGAGTCGCCCATTAGGTCACGATCCTAGGACCCGCACCCCGACGCCAAGGACGCATCGATGTCATCCACCACCGCCGCGCCGCCGATCAAGCCCTCCGACTACCTCGCCCTCGACTCCCTCCTCTCCGACGAGGAGCGCGACATCCGCGACACCGTCCGCGCCTGGGTGCGCGACAAGGTCGTGCCGAACGTCGGCGAGTGGTTCGAGGAGGCGACGGTGCCGGTCTCCGAGCTGGCGCCGGAACTCGGCAAGCTCGGCGTCCTCGGCATGCACCTCGAGGGCTACGGCTGCGCCGGGGCCAGCGCCACCGCTTACGGTCTCGCCTGCATGGAGCTGGAGGCGGGGGACAGCGGCATTCGCAGCCTCGTCTCGGTGCAGGGGTCGTTGGCGATGTACGCGATCTGGCGTTGGGGCTCGGAGGAGCAGAAGCAAGAGTGGTTGCCCCGGATGGCCGCCGGCGAGGCAATCGGCTGCTTCGGCCTGACCGAGCCCGACGCCGGCTCGGACCCCGGCTCGATGCGGACGCGGGCGCGGCGCGACGGCTCCGACTGGATCTTGCACGGGCAGAAGATGTGGATCACCAACGGCTCGGCGTCCGAGGTGGCGGTGGTCTGGGCGCACACCGACGAGGGAGTCCGCGGCTTCCTCGTCCCGAAAGGGACGAAGGGGTTCACGACCCAGGACATCCACAAGAAGCTCTCGCTGCGGGCCTCGATCACCTCGGAGCTCCTGCTCGACGACGTGCGGCTGCCGGCCGAAGCGGTACTGCCGGAGGTGAGCTCGCTGAAAGGACCGCTCTCCTGCCTCAACGAGGCGCGCTACGGGATCGTCTGGGGCGCGGCCGGGGCGATGCGCGCCTGCTACGAATCGGCGCTCGAGTACGCGACCGAGCGGGTCCAGTTCGACCGTCCGATCGGCTCCTTCCAGATCCAGCAGGCGAAGCTGGCGCAGATGGTCCTGGAGGTGAACCGGGCAACCCTGCTCTCGATCCACCTCGGGCGGATGAAGGACGCCGGCACGCTGCGGCCCGAGCACGTCAGCCTCGGCAAGCTAGGCAACGTCAACGCGGCGCTGGAGGTGGCGCGGAACGCCCGCCAGGTGCTCGGCGCCAACGGCGTCACGCTCGAGTATCCGGTGATCCGGCACATGAACAACCTCGAGTCGGTGGTCACCTACGAGGGGACCGCCGACGTGCATGCGCTGGTGGTCGGCGGCGCCGTTACGGGCATCCAGGCGTTCCGATAGCACGCCGCGTTTCTCTCAAAAACCTTTTGGGTAATCTCTCGGCTAGCTAGCCAGTCAGTTTTGGCATCCGAGCTAGGAGGGAAGAAATGGAGGAGGCCGGCGGGAATCCTTCTTTGGTCCTGATCGAGCAGCACCAGGCACTACGGGATGGGCTTGCGGTGCTTCTGGAACGGCGGGGCTTCAAGATCCTCGGCTGCGCGACGACCGCCGCGCACGGCGAGGAGGTGATCCGCGAACAGGAACCCGACGTCGCCGTGGTGGGGATCGACCTCCCGGACGAGCGGGGAACCGAGCTGGTGCGGCGGATCAGCGGCAACGGCGTCGGCTCGAAGTGCCTCATCTACACGGGCCTCAACGACCCAGCCCTGCTCGAGGCCGCCTACCGCGCCGGCGCCCGCGGCCTCGTCGCCAAGCCGGCGGGCCTCTCCGTCCTGGTGGACGCCCTGCGCGAGGTATGGCGCGGCGGTCGGTATTTCGACCCCAGCTTCCGCAGAGGCAGCCCGAACGGCAACGGGGCCGGAGCTGGAGCGGTCAAAGCGCTCAGCAGCCGCGAGTCGGAGATCCTCGGGCTGCTGGCCGAGGGGCTGACGGGAGAGCAGATCGCCAAACGCCTCGTCCTCTCGCCGGAGACGGTCCGCACTCACATCCGCAACGCGATGGAGAAGCTCGGCGCTCCGACCCGCACCGCGGCGGTGGTCAAGGCGCTCACCACGGGCGAAGTGCCGCGGCCCTGACGGGGCCGCGAAACCTGAAGTCAGCCGCTAACCCGCAGCGCAGCCTCCAGCCACACCCCCAGGTTCGCCAGCAGGATCGCCACCTTCAACCAAGTTATGGGGACCGTTCCATGCCCGTCCACAGGCGCTGGATCGTCAGGACTTGCTGATTACAGCATCCCCGTTTTGGAGTAACGGGCAGTATTCAAGTGCGCCTACTGCCGACCTGCGCCTATATTGGTGGCGGTGCGAGCGCGAGTGACTTTCCTCTCGGTGGCGGTGGTTCTGCTGGGTCTGCTCGGCACGGCCTCCGCGCAGGGGAAGCGATTCGAGGGCTACGCCAAGGGCTACATCGGCCCGGACCACAGCTTCGTGGTCGGCGACGGCTTCGACCTCGTCTTCGTCGATCACCGCCAGTCCTTTACGCCTTACCGCGTCTGCTGGCACCGCCTGCACCACGCGCATCACCGATGCTGGCATGGCGAAACCGGTCCCCGGGGCAAGAAGGACCGGATCTTCACCGCCGCGCCCGACCACGTCGGGAAGTACATCGTCAAGTGGACCGTCAACGGTCATCGCAAGGCGCGTTGGTGGTTCCACAACGGCGTCGGCGACTGAGAAAGTCGCCGCAGTCCAACAGAAGCGCGCCGTCACAGATTCTTTGCAAAGGCGCGCGTCAATTGGCACTTCCGCGTCTTGTTCCGTGCGCCCGGGCCGCTGAGCATCCGCGCCTCCAATCACTTCCAAAGGAGGCAATCCATGCTCTACAAGGTGTTCGGCTACCTGCACGCGCACGCGTTCTGGCGGGTCCAGGAGATCCGCCGGCTGGCGGGGGAGAGGGGCCAGGGGACGGTCGAGTACGTCGGCCTGATCCTGCTCGTCTCGCTGCTGATGGTCGGCATGGTCGCGGCAATGAAAGGTTTCAACGGCAAGCAGGGAACCGAGCTCGCCGACGTGATCGTCAACAAGATCAAGGAGGCGGTCGACAAAGTCGCCTTCAAATAGGTGCCGTGTCGCCTTTGTTCGGCATGTCCGAACAAAGGCGACAGCCACCCTCCGCGCCCGCATGAGAAACTCGCTCGATGCCAGCTTCTCGCAGTTACGACAGGGCGCCGGCCGACATCCGGCCGGTGACGATCGACCCGGGGTTCGTGGAAAGCGCCGCCGGGTCGGCGCTGATCTCGATCGGGCGGACGCGGGTGATCTGCACCGCCTCGGTTCAGGAGCAGGTGCCGCGGTGGATGATGGGCAAGGGGAAAGGCTGGGTGACCGCCGAGTACTCGATGCTGCCCGCCTCCACCGGCGACCGTAAGCAGCGCGACATCTCGAAGGGCAAACAGGACGGGCGCGGGGTCGAGATCCAGCGGCTGATCGGCCGCTCGCTGCGCGTCGTGGTCGACTTCCGGGCGATGGGCGAACGCAGCGTCTACGTCGACTGCGATGTCCTCGAAGCCGACGGCGGCACCCGCTGCGCGGCGATCACCGGCGGCTACGTCGCCCTGCGCCAGGCCTTCCAGAAGCTGGTCGACAAGAAAGCCCTGGACGCGCTGCCGCTGACCGGCTCGGTCGCGGCGGTCAGCGTCGGCCTCGTCAACGGCCGCGCCCTCTGCGACCTCGACTACGGCGAGGATTCCAACGCCGAAGTCGACGCCAACGTGGTGATGACCGGCGACGGCGGCCTGGTCGAGGTGCAGGCGACGGCGGAGCGGACGCCGCTCTCGCGCGCCTCGCTCGACGAGCTGCTGGGTCTGGCCGAGAACGGAATCGGCCGCCTGCGGGAGGTGCAGGAGCGCGTTAGTGATCCTCGCCACCCGTAATCCCCACAAGGTGGGGGAGATGGCGGAGCTGCTGCCGGGAGCGGACCTGCAGCCGCTGCCAGACGATGTGGAGCTGCCGCCGGAGACCGGCGACAGCTTCGAGGCCAACGCGCTGATCAAGGCGCGCGCTGCCCACGCCGCCACCGGCGAGGTGACGATCGCCGACGACTCCGGGATCGAAGCCGCCGACCTTGGCGGCGCCCCCGGCATCTACTCGGCTCGCTACGCCGGTGAAGGTGCCAGCGACGAGACCAACCTGGAGAAGCTGCTGCGCGAAGTCAACGCTGCCGACGGCGATCGGCGCGCTGCCTACGTCTGCGCGATCGCGCTGATCGACGAGGAGGCCCACGAGTACGTCTTCGAAGCGCGCTGCGAGGGGACGCTGCTGCGCGAGCCCCGTGGTACGGGCGGCTTCGGCTACGACCCGGCCTTCGTCCCCGACGAGACCGGACACGCCGACGGGCGGACGATGGCCGAGCTGAGCCCGCAGGAGAAGCACGCGGTCAGCCATCGCGGCAAGGCGGCGCGGATGCTCGCCCGCCACCTCGGCCTGGAGGCAGAGGCGGCGCCATGACCCGCACCAAAAGCGGCGCCGCGGCGCTCTCGATCGCCTCCAACGCGATCCTGATCGCGCTCAAGCTCGCCGCCGGGGCGATCACCGGCTCGATCGCGATCATCACCGAGGCGATCCACTCGCTGATCGACCTCGTCGCCTCGGTGATCGCCTTCATCTCGGTCCGCAAAGCCGACGAGCCGGCCGACGAGGAGCACCCCTACGGCCACGAGAAGGTCGAAAACCTGGCGGCGACGATCGAGGGGATCCTGATCCTCGTCGGTGCCGCGGTGATCGTCTACGAGGCGACCCACCGGCTGGTCGCCGGCTCCTCGGTCGAGACGCTCGGCGTCGGCATCGCCGTGATGGCCATATCGGTCATCGCCAATCTGATCGTCTCGACGGTCCTCTCCCGCCAGGCTCGCGCCAGCGATTCGCCGGCGCTGGAAGGCGATGCCGCCCACCTGCGAACCGACGCCCTCACCTCGCTCGGCGTCCTCGTCGGTCTCGCCCTCGTCCAGATCACCGGTGCCGCCGCCTTCGACTCGATCACGGCGCTGATCGTCGCCGGGGCGATCGTCTGGGCCGGCCTCAGCATCGTCCGCCGCTCCTCCGGCGTGTTGATCGACGAAACCCTGCCGGAGGCAGAGATGGACCGGATCGAGGCGGCGATCGCCACTGCCCGCACCCCCGAGGTCGCCGGCTACCACAAGCTCCGCGCCCGCCGTGCCGGCAGCCGTCGCCACATCGACTTCCACGTCCAGTACCGCTCCGGGACCAGCCTCGAGCGCGCCCACGAGCTCGCCCACGAGATGCGCGATTCGATCGAGGCAGAGATTCCCCAGGCCGAGGTCCTGATCCACGCCGAGCCCGAGACCTCCTTCCGCGAGCGCGAAGAAGGCCCGTACCGCTCGGGCTAGTGTCGACTTATGCGTCCATATGGACGCATAAGTCGACAGGCCTACGGAGGCGGCAGCAGGTTGACGCCCGCCGCCAGCCCGACGGCGACCAAAGTGATCGCGTAGCCGGTGTAGCCGCTGAAGGCGAAGAGGACCGCGGCGATCGCGCAGACGACCACGACCGTGATCCAGGAGGCTCGGGCGAGGGACACGGTCGGTATTTTCACGTAGATGCCCGACGCTGCCGCAGCAACCGCTCCCTCGGAGGAGTCCGCAGAGGCGGCGCTGGCGTTCTTGGCCGAGATGTCGCCGGACCTGCGGGGCGCGGCGGTCCTCGCGCCGGGGGGCGAGGTCCTGGCCGCGACCGGCGAGGAACCGGAGCGCTGGGGCGAGGATGCGGCGGCCCTGCTCGCCGCCGCCGACGCCGCCGAGGAGGCGCCCGTCGAGCAGGTCCATATCGCTACCGAGCAGGGGGAGGTCTTCGCGATCCGCAACGAAGGTCTAGCCGCCGTCGCGGTGGCCGATCGCTTCGCGCTCGCCTCGCTGATGTTGTTCGACATGCGCTCGATGCTCCGCGAGCTGGCAAAGGGAGCCTCCTGATGCAGAAGCCGCATCGGATCCTGCTCGACCGCGTCTCCGCCTACGCCGACGAGGCCGCCGCCTTCATGCGCCGCCGCCGGGTCGCCCGCCGCCCCTTCGCGCGGCTTTACTACCCAGGTGGCCGCAGCGCCGACCACGCCCAGGATTCGAGCAGCGGCGCCGAGCTCTTTGTCGCCGCCGGCCGCCTGATCGAGGTCGCCGGGAGAAAGCCCAAGGGATGAGCGAGCTGCTCAACCAGGATGTCGCCGCCCGCGTCCTCTCGCGCGCCCTCGCCAGTGGCGGCCGTTTCGCCGAGGTCTTCGCCGAACGCCGCCGTGGCCAGGTGCTGGCGATCGACGAGTCGCGGATCGAGTCGGTGCAGTCGGGTGCCGAGGAGGGCGCCGGCGTCCGCGTCGTCGAGGGAGGCACCACCTACTTCGCCCACGTCGACGGGCTCGACCCCGCCGACCTCGAGCGCGCCGCTGACGAAGCCGCGGCGGCGCTCAAAGGCGACCGCCGCGAGCCACAGCCGCTGCAGGCGCGGGAGACGACGCCGCTGCCGGTCCAGCATCGCCCCGAAGCGGTCCCGGCGGCGCAGAAGGCGGCGATGCTGCGCCAGCTCGACGAGCGGGGGAGGGCCAAAGGAGCCGAGATCGCCCAGTTCACCGCCTCCTACGCCGAGGCCAGGCGCGAGGTCGCGCTCGCCAACTCCAACGGATTGTTCACCGGCGACGACCGCACCCGGGTGCGGATCGGCGCCCAGGCGGTCGCCCGTCGCGACGGCTCGGTCGAGACCGGGGCGGAGACGCTCGGCGCCCACCGTGGCTTTGAGCTGCTCGAAGACGACCCGGCGCAGATCGCCGAGCAGGCGGCGGCGAAGGCGCTGACCCTGCTCGACGCGGTGCCGGCGCCGTCGGGATCGATGCCGGTCGTCGTCGGCGGCGGCTTCGGCGGCGTCCTCTTCCACGAGATGACCGGCCACGGCCTCGAGGCCGATCACATCCAGAAGGGCGCCAGCGTCTACCTCGACAAGCTCGGCGACCGCGTCGCCGAGCCGCTGCTGAACGCCTACGACGACGGTCGACTGCCGGGCGAGTGGGGGAGCGACGCGATCGACGACGAGGGCCAGCCGACGCAGAAAACGCAGGTGATCGAGGACGGCCGCATCACCTCCTACCTCTACGACCACCTCACCGCCGAGCGCGCCGGTGCGGCCTCGACCGGCAACGGCCGTCGCGAAAGCTTCCGCCACCTGCCGATCCCGCGGATGACCAACACCTACATCGCCCCCGGGGAGGCGACGCCCGAGGAGATGATCGCCGATGTTCCTCGCGGCTTCTACGCGGTCTCCTTCGGCGGCGGCCAGGTCGATCCAGCCACCGGCGACTTCGTCTTCGGCGTCAACGAGGGCTACCTGATCGAGGGCGGCAAGGTGACGAAGCCATGCCGTGGCGCCACCTTGATTGGCAACTGCCTCGACGCCCTCGCCGCGATCGACGCGGTCGGCAACGACTTCTTCATGAAGACCGGGATGTGCGGCAAGGGCGGCCAGAAAGTGCCGGTCGGCACCGGCCAAGGGCACGTTCGCCTCCGCGCCCTCACCGTGGGAGGGACCGAGCGGTGATGGCAGCGGAAGCGTTTGATGGCAGCGAGAGCGTTTTATGTCTGAGCTGAGCGCGGTCGCCCACCGCGCCGTCGAGGCCGCGACCGGGGCCGGGGCAAGCGACGCCGAGGCCTACGTCTCGCGCGAGAGCGGCCGCGAGGTGCGGGTCCACGGCGGCGAGGTCGAGAGCCTGACCGCGGCGGTGCAGACCGGGGTCGGGATCCGCGCTTGGAGCGGCCTGCGGGTCGGCTACGCCTACGGCACCGACCTTTCCGAGGCAGGCGTGACGGCGATCGCCGCCCGCGCGGCCGAAGCTGCCGACGTCGCCGACGAGGACGAGTTCGCGGCGCCGCCGCAGCCGGCCGAGATCGAGGCGCTGCCCGGTCTCAGCGACCCTTCGGTCGCCGAATGGGAGGCGTCCCGCCTGGCCGAGCTGGCGCTGACCGTCGAGCGCACCGCGCTCGACTCCGACCCTCGCCTGGTCGGGGTCGAGCAGGCGGTCTACGCCGATGCCGCCGAGCGGGTGGCGATCTCCTCCTCGACCGGCGTCGCCGGCGAGTACGAGACCTCGACTTGCTACGCCTACCTGCAGGCGCTGGCGGAGGGCGAGGGCGCGCGCGAGACCGGCCTCGGCTTCGGCCTCGCCCGCGGACCCCGCGGCCTCGACCCGGAGGAGATCGGCGCCGAGGGAGCGCAACGGGCGCTGGAGATGATCGGCGCCGGCAAGCCCGAGTCCCGCTCCTGCCCGGTCGTCCTCGATGCCACCGTTGCCGCCAGCTTCGTCGGCCTGGTCGGCGGCGGCCTCGGCGCCAAAGCCGTCCAGCGCGGTCGCTCGCCGCTGGCGGGGCGCCTCGAGGAAGAGGTGGCGAGTGAGGCCTTCGCCCTCCACGACGACGGCCGCGAGCCCAGCGGGCCCGCCTCGGCTCCCTTCGACGGCGAGGGGGTGCCGCGGCGCCGCACCGCCCTGATCGAGGGCGGCCGCCTGCACTCCTACCTCTACGACACCTACACGGCCAACCGCGAAGGCGGGACCTCGACCGGCTCGGCCGCGCGCGGCAGCTACCGCTCGCTGCCCACGGTCTCGACCTCGAACCTCGTCGTCGCCCCCGGCACCCACTCCTTCGAGGAGCTGCTGGCGCAGGCGGGAGAGGGCGTCTTCGTCAACGACGTCGCCGGCCTCCACTCCGGCGTCAACCCCGTTACCGGCGTCTTCTCGGTCGGCGCCTCGGGCCGGATCATCCGCGGCGGGCGGCTCGCTGAGCCGGTGCGCGAGTTCACGATCGCCGGCGAGCTGGTGGCGATGCTGGGCGCCGTCAGCGCCGCCGGAGCGGAGGCTCGCTGGGTTCCTTTCGGGGGCTCGGTCAGCACCCCGCCGCTGCTGATCGCCGAGATGGCGATCAGTGGTTCGTGACATTTGGCTCCAGAGCGCAAGTTCTTACGCCGTAGCCGCTGTTAGATTGCGCCGATCTTCAACCCCCGAGGAGGACTTAAGACGTGACCAAGGCTGAGTTTCTGGACCAACTTGCCGGCGACGAGCGGCTCGGCAGCAAAAAAGCTGCGAGCGATGCAGTGGATGCCGTTCTCGAGGCCATCACCAACGCACTGAGCAGCGGCGAGGAGGTCGCCTTCACCGGCTTCGGCAAATTCCACGTCGCCGAGCGCGGCCCGCGCCAGGGTGTCAACCCTCGCACCGGCGAAAGGATCACGATTCCGGGTGGCAAGGTGCCCCGGTTCTCCGCTGGTTCGGCTCTGAAGACCCAGGTCAAAGGCGGCTGACGCGCCCTGACCAGCTTCGCGGATCGACTTGCGGCGCTCGTTGAGGAGCGCCGCAGTCAGATCTGTCTCGGCCTCGACCCCGACCCGGCCAAATTGGCTGAGTCGGGGCCGGAGCGAGGCGATTCCGAGGCGCCGGCCGCTGAGCTGGCAGCCGCCGCGGTCGCCGACCACTGTCGCTCGCTGATCGAGCAAGCGGGTCCTGCCTGCGTGGCGGTGAAGCCGCAGCTCGCCTGCTTCGAGCGCCTCGGCGCCCCCGGCTGGGCGGCTCTGGAGGCAACTTGCGCCGCCGCCCGTGAGGCGGGGCTGCTCGTCGTCGCCGACGGCAAGCGCGGCGACGTCCCCGTCACCGCGGCTGCCTACGCGCAGGCCATGGTGGGGGAGACCCCGACCCCTTGGGGACCCGTCAGCGGTCTCGGCGCCGATGCCTTCACCGCTAATCCGCTGCTTGGCCGCGACGCGCTGGAGCCGCTGGTTGCCGCCGCCGAGGAGGCGGGAGCTGGGATCTTCGCCCTCGTCCGCACCAGCAACTCCGGCGCCGCCGACCTCCAGGATCTGCCGGCGCCGGAGGCGCCCCTGCACGAGCGCCTTGCCGCCATCGTCGACGAGCTCTCCGAGCGCTTGGCCGGCGACGCCGGCCTGAGCGGGATGGGGGCGGTCGTCGGCGCGACCGAGCCGAAGCACTTCGCCCGCATGCGCAAGCTGATGCCGCGCTCGATCTTCCTGATCCCGGGGGTCGGCGCCCAGGGTGGCCGGCCAGAGCTGCTGGGCGCCGCTTTCGCCGCCGGCCGCGCCGCTGGCCTCGTCGCCGCCTCGCGTGGGATCGCCGCCGATTCCGACCCTGCCGCCGCCGCCGAGCGCCTGCGTAGCGCCGTTTGGGAGATATCGACCGACTGACGAGGGCCGGCGCGAATACGATCAGGCCGCCCCAACCCGGTTCCCCACTCAGCTCAACCCCAGTTCGATGGATAAACGCACCAGCGCAGCCACCCGCATCACCGCCGCCCTCGCCCTGATCGCGGCGGTGGTCGTGATCGTGGTCGTCGCCGCCACGGCGATGAACGGCAGCGACTCCAGCAGCCCCCACCGCTCCAAGCAGCACACCCAGAAGGAGAAGCGCCATCGGACCAAGGCCAAGACCTACACGGTCCAGACCGGGGACACGCTTACCGCGATCGCCCACCGGACCGGCGTTCCCGTCGCCGAGATCCTGGCGCTGAATCCCGAAGTGGATCCGCAGATCCTGATCGCCGGCCAGACGCTGAAGCTCAAGTGAGTCGCCGGCGCAACGGCGCCGCGCTCCTGCTCGCGCTTCTGGGCTGTCTGCTTCTCCCTGCCGTTGCCGGCGGCGCGCCCCCGCAGCTGCAGTCCCGCTCCTGGGGCGTGATCGACGCGCGTAGCGGCGACGTCCTCGCCTCCCACGCCCTCGACGAGCAGCTGCCGATCGCCAGCACGACGAAGCTGATGACCGCCTACGTGGCGATGAAGGACCTGCCACTCGACAAGATCGTCCGCGCCCAGCCCTACGAAGCCGAATACGGCGAGTCGCTGATGGACCTGAGGCCGGGGCAGAGGATCAGCGTCCGCGACCTCCTCTACGGCCTGATCCTGCTCAGCGGCAACGACGCCGCCCACACCCTGGCGATCGCCGCCGCCGGCTCAGAAGCGCGCTTCGTCGCCCAGATGAACCGCTACGCCGCCGCGCTCGGCCTCTCCCACACCCACTACGCGAACCCGGTCGGGCTCGACGAAAAGGGCAACTACTCCTCCGCCGGCGACCTGATGACGCTGACCCGGCACCTGTTGCGGGAGCCGGCCTTCGCCAAGATCGCCGACTCGCGCAGCGCCGTCTTGCGCAGCGTCCACCCGCGGCGGCGGATCGAGTCGATCAACGAGCTGCTGGAGATGGCGCCGTGGGTAACGGGGGTGAAGACCGGCCACACCTTCGGGGCGCTCTATGTAGAGGTCGGCTCGGGGCAGCGTCACGGCATCAGCCTGATCTCGGCGGTGGTCGGCGCCTGGACCGACGAAGAACGCTTCGACGGCAACTTGGCGCTGCTCGAATGGGGCTTCTCCCAGTACCGTCGCAAGCGGCCGGTTCGGGCCGGCCAAGACCTCGCCGATCCGCAGATCCGCTACTCCGGCGGACAGCTGCCGCTGCGGGCCGAACGGACCCTGGCGGTGGGCATCCGCCGCGGCCAACGGCTGCAGGTGCGGGTCGAGGCGCCGCACGAGGTCGAGGGCCCGCTGCGGCGGGGGGCGAAGCTTGGGCGGGCGAGCGTGTTCGTCGAGGGTCGCAAGGTCGGCAGCGTCACCCTCCGCGCGGGCCGCTCGGTCGAGAAGGCCAGCACCTTCGACCGGGCCCGCGGCTTCTTCGCAGACAACTGGATCCCTATCGCTGCGGGGGCGTTCGTGATACTCATGATCGCGTTGATCCTGCGGTACCAGTTGTTGCGCAGGAAGGACCCGAGGAGAGAAGTCTGGTGATCGCCAAGTGATTCTCACCGTGACCCTGAACGCGGCGATCGACCGCACCGTCGCCGTGCCCAACTTCCGCCTCGGCCACCGGCACCGCTCGGTCGAGAGCCGCACGGTCGCCGGCGGCAAGGGCATCAACGTCGCCCGGGCCCTCAACCTGCTCGGCCGCCCGGTGATCGCAACCGGCTTCGTCGGCGGCCCGACCGGCCGTCGGGTCCTCGAACAGCTGCACGAAGAATCGGTCCTCACCGACTTCATCCGGATCGCCGCCGAGACCCGGATCAACCTTGCCGTCATCGACCCCACCTCGGGCGAGCAGACCGAGATCAACGAGCGCGGCCCCGCCGTCAGCCCCGAGGAGGTGCAGAATCTCTTCGAGCGGATCGGCTACCTGGCCGGCGGCGCCAAGCTCTGCGTCCTCGCCGGCTCGGTTCCCCCTGGGGCCGGCGACGATCTCTACGCGCGCCTGGTCGCCGACCTCAACCGCCGCGGCGTCCCGGTCGTCCTCGACGCCGAGGGCGAGGCGATGCTCGAGGCGGTGCGCGCCGGCGCCTCGATGGTGACGCCCAACGAGCGCGAGGCCGAGGAGCTGGTCGGGCAGGAGTTCGCCGACCGCGGCGACCTCGCCCAGGGCCTGCGCGAGCTGGTGCGGCTGGGGGCGAGCGAGGCGGCGATCACCCGGCTAGACGGCTGCGTGGCCGCAGTGGGCGAAGGAAATTCCCGCAGGTTGCTGGAGGTTCACACTGAGCCGCTGGAGCCGGTTTCCACCGTCGGCTCGGGCGACGCCTTCCTCGCCGGCTACGTCGCCGCCCGCTACGAGGGGCGCTCGCCTGAGGAGTGCCTGGCCTACGGAGTCGCTTGTGGAGCCGAGTCGACGCAGCACTTCGGCGCCGGCACCGTCGACCGCAACCAGGTCGAGAGACTGCTGGGCGAGGTCTCCGTGCACGACTTGGAGGTCCCCGCCGAAGTGTAGGCTGGCTAATTCAACGCCACGCCTTGGAGGACTAACTTGGAAATCGAAATCGGCCGCGGCAAGAAGGGTCGCCGCGCTTACGGATTCGACGATATCGCGATCGTTCCTTCCCGCCGGACGCGCGATCCTGACGACATCGACATCAGCTGGACCCTCGGTCCTTATCGCTTCGAGCTGCCTCTGGTGGCCTCGGCGATGGATGGGGTTGTCAGCCCCGACACCGCCGTCGGGGTCAACGAGCTGGGCGGCCTCGGGGTTCTGAACCTGGAGGGGATCTGGTCGCGCTTCGAGGACGCCGAGGAGCGGCTGGAGGCGATCGCCTCCGCTCCCAAGCACGAAGCGACGCGCCTGATGCAGCAGATCTACACCGAGCCGGTGAAGTCGGAGCTGATCGCTAAGCGGATCGAAGAAATCAAGGCCCGCGGCGCCGTCGTCTGCGGCTCGCTGACGCCGCAGAAAGTTCGCGAGCACTACGAGGTTGCGGTCGAGGCCGGGCTCGACATTCTCGTCATCCAGGGGACGGTGATCTCGGCCGAACACGTCTCGACCACGGTCGAGCCGCTGAACCTGAAGGAGTTCATCGCCGAGGTGCCGGTGCCGACCGTGGTCGGCGGCTGCGCTTCCTACTCGACCGGGCTGCACCTGATGCGGACCGGAGCGGTGGGCGTTCTCGTCGGGGTCGGTCCCGGCGCCGCCTGCACCACCCGCGGCGTGCTCGGGATCGGCGTCCCGCAGGCGACGGCGATCGCCGATGTCGCGGCCGCCCGCGCTCAGCACATGCTCGAGACCGGTGAGTACGTCAACGTGATCGCCGACGGCGGCATGCGGACCGGCGGCGACGTCTCCAAGGCGATCGCCTGCGGCGCCGACTCGGTGATGATCGGCTCGCCGCTGGCCCGGGCCAAAGAGGCCCCCGGCCGCGGCTTCCACTGGGGGATGGCGACCTTCCATCCCTCGCTGCCGCGCGGCACCCGCGTCTCGACCAAGCAGGACGGGACGCTGGAGGAGATCCTCCTCGGGCCGGCCAAGGAGAACGACGGCACCTTCAACCTGATGGGGGCGCTGAAAACCTCGATGGCCACCTGCGGCTACGAGGACATCCGCTCCTTCCAGCGGGCCGAGGTGATGGTCGCCCCCGCGCTGATGAGCGAGGGCAAGAAGCTCCAGAACGAGCAGTCGGTGGGGATGGGCTCGAACGGTCGGGCCGCCGTCTCCACGGGAGTTGCCGTCTCGGATGACTGAGCAGGTAGCCGCCAGGATCGGCGACGAACCGATCGTCGAGCCTGGCGGCGAGCTGCCTGTAGAGGACACCCAGGCGGTCGAGGAGGTGCTGGTCCTCGATTTCGGCGGCCAGTACTCGCAGTTGATCGCCCGCCGGATCCGCGAATGCGGGGTGTTCGCCGAGCTGCTGCCGGCCAGCACTTCGCTGGAGAAGATCCGCGAGCGGCGCCCGAAGGCATTGGTCCTCTCCGGCGGACCGGCCTCGGTGTACGAGCCGGAAGCCCCCAGGTTCCCGACCCAGCTGCTCGATCTCGACGTTCCGACGCTGGGCATCTGTTACGGCATGCAGGCGATGGCTCTGGCGCTCGGCGGCCGGGTGGAGACGGCGGAGACGGGGGAGTTCGGCCGCACCGACCTCGTCCTCCGCGAGGGCGGCGGCAAGCTGCTCGGCGGGCTCCCGGACGAGCAGAGCTGCTGGATGAGCCACCGCGACGCCGTCTTCGAGGCACCGGAGGGCTTCACCGCGCTTGCTTCAAGCCCCAGCTCGCCGGTGGCCGCTTACGAGCTGCCCGACCGCGGCCTCTACGGGATCCAGTTCCATCCGGAGGTCGTCCACACCCCCTACGGGACCGAGATTCTCACCCGCTTCCTGCGCGACGTTGCCGGTTGCAAGGAGCAGTGGTCGCCGCAGTCGGTGATCGCCGAGCAGGTCGAGAAGATCCAGGCGCAGGTGGGGGAGGGCAAGGTGATCTGCGGCCTCTCCGGCGGCGTCGATTCCTCGGTCGCGGCCCTCCTCGTCCATAAAGCGATCGGCGACCAGCTCACCTGCGTCTTCGTCGACCACGGGCTGATGCGGCTCAACGAGGCCCAGCAGGTGGTCGAGGCCTTCAGCCAGTTCGGGATCCCGCTCGTCCACGTCGAAGCCGAAGAGCGCTTCCTCGGGAAGCTGGCGGGCAAGGACGACCCCGAGGAGAAGCGGAAGATCATCGGCGCCGAGTTCATCCGCGTCTTCGAGGAGGAGGCGGCGAAGCTCGAGGACGTCAGCTACCTGGTCCAGGGCACCCTCTACTCCGACGTGATCGAGTCCGGCGGCTCCGACCACGCGGCGACGATCAAGTCCCACCACAACGTCGGCGGCCTCCCCGACGACCTCGAGTTCGAGCTGGTCGAGCCGCTGCGGATGCTGTTCAAGGACGAGGTCCGCGCCGTCGGCGCCGAGCTCGGCCTGCCGGAGCGGATGGTCTGGCGCCAGCCGTTCCCCGGACCTGGCCTCGGGATCCGGATCGTCGGCGGCGAGGTGACGAAGGAGCGGCTCGACATCCTCCGCGCCGCCGACGCGATCCTGCAGGAGGAGATCCGCGCCGCCGAGCTCTACCGTCAGCTCTGGCAGTCGTTTTGCGTCTTGCCGGTGGTGCGCTCGGTCGGCGTCCAAGGCGACGGGCGCACCTACGCCTACCCGATCGTGATCCGTGCCGTCACCTCCGACGACGCGATGACCGCTGACTGGGCGCGGTTGCCCTACGACCTCCTGGAGCGGGTTTCGAACCGGATCATCAACGAGATCCGCGACGTCAACCGGGTGGCCCTTGACATCTCCTCGAAGCCGCCGGCGACGATCGAGTGGGAGTAGCGCCCTAGGCGGCGCCGCCCGCTTCGGGGCGTCCCATTTCGAAGTTCACCAGCGCCACCACCGCCGCGATCCTGCGCTCGTCTCGCTCGGCCTCGGTGGCCCGGCGATTGCTCGCCTCCTGAGCCGCAAGGACGCGGCTCGCGGCCTCCCGCAAGGCCGAGTTGACCTCCTGCCAACCTTGCTCGTCGAGGTGGAGCGGCATCCAGCTGAAGGTCGTGTCCTCACGATCGTCGAGCGTGCCCGCTTCCAACGCTGTCACCGCCTTGTCAACGAAGGTCCGCAGCGCGGCGGCGGTGACGCCGCTGCGCACCGACCGCGGCACCTGCCGCCAGGCCTGGTTGCCGATGAACGCCTGCGGCCGCGCCTTGTAGAAGTGCTCGGTCGCGCCCCGTCGCTGAGCCGTCTCGACGAGCTCGAGGCAGCCGCACCGATCGAGCGTCCGCGTGTGGTAGGCGACGTGGGTGAGCCCTGTCTCCAGCTCGAGGGCGAGCATGTTGGGGCTGGCGACGCGTTCTGAGAGAACCTCCAGGATCTGGATGCGGACAGGGTGCGCCAGCGCCCTGACGAGGCGCTGGTCGATCGATTCCGGGCGTTCTTCTCTCATCGCATGCTCGCTTGGCGATACGTCCCTGTTCGCCGCTTGCGCATAGGTATAGACCATTTGAGTGGTCTAATCCAGAACATCTGGTTATCTGGAAAGTTCCCGCCCGGCGTTGAGAACTCAGATGCCGGCCGCGCGGGTGATTCCGAAGACGAAGAGGAAACCGAGGGCAGTCAGGCCGACCCGCACCGCGGACCCTTGCGCGTGGGCCTCTGGCAGCAGGTCGCAGGCGCCGATGTAGAGGAAGATCCCGCAGTAGACGCAGAGGACGTAGCCGAGGGCGTGGTCGGAGATCGTGGCCTGGGTGCCGACGATCGCTCCCAGCAGCGGCGCCAGCGCGTCGATCGTCAGCCATTTCACCGCGCTTTGGCGGTCTCCGGAGCGGCGCAGCACATAGCTGACGGTGTTGAGCCCGTCGGCGAAGTCGTGGCTGATCACGGCGAGGAAGACGAGCAGGCCGGTCGCCGAGTCGACGCCGAAGGCGAAGCCGATGCCGAGGCCGTCGAGGAAGCTGTGGGCCGAGAGACCGGCGGCGCCGAGGACGCCCACCTTCTCGCCGCCCAGCGCCGCCACCGCCTCGTCGCGGTCGTGGAGGACGAGGAGCCGGGCGGCGAGGAAGAAGCCGAGGAAGCCCGCCGCGACCAGGACGGTTGCGAGGTTGGTGTCGTCGACGGCGTCGAGGCCCTCAGGGAGGACGTCGAGCAGTGCGACCGCGACGACGACGCCGCCGGTCAGCGCCAGCAGGGTGGGGAGGCGATCGGAGAAGCGCAGCCCGATCCGGCCGCCGATCAGGGTCGCCAGCACCGTCAGTCCCGCCAGCGGGATCGCGATCGTGGGCATCTCAGTTGTCCCGCTCGCTGCAGCGCGGGCAGACGCCGCGGAGGAGGACGTCGTGGGCGGTGATCTCGAAATCTGCGCGCTCGCCGATCCCCTCGATCGCCCGCTCGAGGGCGGGGTCCGAGAACGGGACCAACCGTCCGCAGCGGACGCAGACCATGTGATGGTGATGGCCGCCGGGGTCGTTGCGCTCGAAGGCGACAACCTCGCCGCCGACATCGACGCGGTGGACCAGCTCCAGCTGCTCGAGCTGCTCCAAGGTGCGGTAGACGCTGGCGCGGCCGACGTTCGGCAGCCGCCGGTCGATCTCCAACGCCGTCACCGCACAGCTCTCGCCCCCCAGCAGCTCGATCACCTTCAACCGCGCTGCCCCGGCCCGGAATCCCGCCTCGTTCAACCGCGTCCTAGCTCGCTCGGCCCAACTCATCGCAAGCACCCTACATGAAAATGAGACCCGTTCTTATCTAGAAAGATTTCTGCCTACGGGGGGCGAATCGAGCGAGCGGTGCGCCTTATAACCGCATAGCGGGCAAAAGGAACATCACTCGCCACCACGCCTTGGCTGTGTTGGCGGCCCGCCAGCACGGGGTGGTGTCAAGAGACCAGCTGCGCCAGCTAGGCATGAGCCACACGGCGATCTCCAGAGCCGCAGAAATCGGGCGGCTGCACCGGGTGTTCCGCGGAGTCTTTGCGGTCGGGCACCCACCCCGAGACGAGCGCAGCCGCCTCATGGCCGCGGTTCTCGCCTGCGGCAAGGGCGCCGTCGTGTCGCACCGCAGCGCCGCCGCCCTCTTCGGGCTCCTCGACGATGGGCCCGTGGTGATTGATGTCATTGCTCCGCCGTCGCGCGGACGCAAGATCGACGGCATCCGGCTGCACCTGGTGCGGCCACCGCGACTTGACGAGGCTGGGACCTTTGACGGCATCCCCTGCACGAGCCCGGCTCGGACGCTGGTGGACCTGGCGGGCGTCGTCGGCGAAAGGACGTTGCGCAGCGCCTTCGAGCGGGCGGCGTCTCGGCGGCGGAGGATGCTCGACATCCCGGCGATCGAGCGGTCGATCGATCCGCGGCGCCGGGGCATGAAGGTGCTGCTGAAGCTGATCGACGAGTGGCGCGGGGCGGCACCGCTGCTCACGAAGCGCGGCAAGCTCAAGAGCCCGCTGGAGGCCAAAGTGCTGCCGCTGGTCCTGCAGCGCGACTTCCCCCCGCCGCTCTTCAACGCCCCTGTTCAGATCGCCCACGGCTGCATCGAGGTGGACTTCCTCTGGCCCGACCACCGCTTCGTCCTAGAGGCCGACAGCCGCGACTTCCATGGCACTGACGTTGCCTTCGAGCGCGACCGCTGGCGCGACCGGGAACTGCTTCGCGCCGGTTACTCCTGTCTACGCGTCACCAGCCTTCAAGCCGAACGAGAAACCGAGGCAATTGCAGACACCATCGCCGCCCGCCTTTCACCATCTCCTGGTGCCATCCCCCGTAGCTCCTAGCCGCAACTGGCGGCCAAATCCCCCTCGCACAAGCTTGTAGGAGGGGGATTGGCTACCCCCAGCGGCTAGAACTACTGCCCCCAGCCGCTGGAACTACCTACGAGTAGACATCCCACTTCTGCAAAAACGGAAGTGGGTCAAACGGCGAGCCGCCCTCGTACCAGCCGGGGCCGCCCCACATCTCGAAGTGGAGGTGGCAGCCAGACGCGTCGCCGGTGTCGCCGACGATCCCGATCGGCTGGCCGGTACGGACGGTGTCGCCGGTGTGCAGGGGAGAGGGTTCGGCGAGGTGGGCGTACATGAAGTCGTTGGGGGTGCCGCGGCCGTCGATCACGATGTAGTTGCCGGCGGCGCTCTGGTAGCCGGAGTACTGGACGGTGCCGCCGCGGGCGGCGACGAGGGGGACGCCGCAGGCAGCCATCACGTCTTGGCCCTCGTGGGTGTGGCCGGAGCGGGCGGCGCCGAAGCGACCCGCGCTCATCCCGTATTCGTGCCCACCCAGGATCGGGAAGGCGTAGCCGTAGAAGGCGAAGCCGAGGCTGAGGGTGGTGGAGGCGGTCGCCTTACGCGCGGCCGGGGCGGTCGCGGCCGGCGACTGCGGGCTGATCCGGAAGCTGTAGCGGCCGTTGCGGGCCGGCCGGCCTTCGTCGGTGGTTCCGTCCCAGCGGATTTTTCCGGCCACGTTCGGGGCCACGTTTTCCCGGTAGAAGGTCTTGACAGCTTCCCCGGCAGAGTTGACGACCTCGATCCGCAGGTCGTTTTCCGGCTGGCTGCTGCCGATCGTGTAGGTCAGCTTGGGATAGCGGTAGCCGAAGTAGAAGGACTTGTGCGGGGTCGTTTCGGCGGCGACCAGCGAGAGGGCGCCGGCACTCGGGACACCCGAGGGGGCGCCTGGTGGGCTGCCCTTGGCGGTCGGCGCTGCTCCGGGCGTGGCGGCCCCTCCGGCCGCGCCAGAAGCGCTGGCGCAGAATGCCAGCAGCAAGGTCACCACCGACACCATCACCGCTATTCCAATATTCCCGGCCATTGCAGGCCGGACGAACCCAGTGCTGCTCACCGCTAGCCTCTCTTTCCGTCGCCTGCGGAGTTAGCTGACGGGCTCGCGCTGAAAGAGTCGCGCTACGGACGCTTTTCGTCCGATTCGCCCCTGGGACCTGCAAGGCCCCTTCGGTTCCTCCGCTCCCGCACAGTGGCCTGCACGGGATTAGGCATTTGCTCGGGCGGCAGTATAGAGCCCGAGATGGCTATCATCCCCCGGCCGCGTCGGTGAATCCGCGCGGTTTTTGCGCGATGAAGACCTTTGTAGCCACTCCAGCCAACCGCCAGCGCAACTGGTACGTCGTCGATGCCGAGGGGAAGACCCTCGGTCGTCTGGCAACCCAGATCGCCGACACCCTGCGCGGCAAGCGCAAGCCGGAGTACACCCCGCACGTCGACACCGGCGACTTCGTCGTTGTCGTCAATGCGGAGAAAATCCGCGTCACCGGCGACAAGCTGGCGCAGAAGACCTACTACCGCCACAGCGGCTACCCGGGCGGGATCAAGTCCAGGACGCTCAGCGAGATGCTCGAGCGCAAGCCCGAGGAAGTGATCCGCAAGGCAGTGAAGGGGATGCTGCCGCGCAACCGCCTCGCCCGCCAGCAGCTGACCAAGCTGAAGGTCTACGCCGGGCCCGACCACCCGCACGCGGCCCAGCAGCCGAAAACGATGGAGACCGACTGAACTTGATGGACGACGAGCAGAAAAAAGACCAGACGACTGAGGGTCAGGACGAGGGGGCTGGGGCCGCGGGTCCTGTCTCCGATACGACCTCGTCGCCGACCGGCGACGATCCCGCATCGTCGCCACCCGCGGCAGAGGCCGCTGAGGATCAGCCGTCCGAGGAGGGGGCAGAGGAGCAGCCGTCCGAGGAGGTCAGCGAGGATCCGGTAGCGGAGGAGGTCACCTCGCCCGAGGCCGACCAAGAGGTTGAGGCCGCCGAGGAGCCTGAGGCTGAGGCTCCCGCCGAGGAGCCGAAGGCCGCGGAGAAGAAAAAAGACGTCATTCCCGGTGCTGACCTGGAGCCGATCCTGGTTGAGCCGGACCGGCCGGAGCTGAGCGCGGAGGAGCGCGCTCGCCTCGAAGCCGAGGAAGAAGAGAAAGCCCGTCGCGAAGCCGAGCTCGCCGCCGCCGAGGAGACCGACACCGCGGTTGCCGACCGGGCGCCGGCGAAAATGGAGAAAGGCGCCCGCTTCCTCGCCACCGGCAAACGCAAGAGCTCGATCGCCCGCGTCACCTTGCTGCCCGGCAACGGCAAGATCACGATCAACAAGCGCGACCTCGAGGAGTTCTTCCCGCGGCCGCTGCACCAGACGATCGTCAAGCAGCCGCTCGTCGTCTCCGGCTACGAGGGCAACGTCGACGTCCGCGTCCGCGTCCACGGCGGCGGCATCAGCGGCCAGGCCGGCGCGGTCCGCCACGGCGTCGCCCGCGCCCTGACCGAGATCGACGCCGAGCTTCGCGGCGAGCTCAAGCGCCGCGGCTTCCTCACTCGTGACGCCCGGGTCAAGGAGCGGCGCAAGGCCGGTCTGAAGAAGGCCCGTAAGCGGCCGCAGTTCTCCAAGCGCTGATTTGGACGGGGTGAAGACCGCGCGCAAGCTCTTCGGAACCGATGGGGTCCGAGGAGAGGCTGGCACCTTCCTCACCGCCGAGCTGGCCACGGCCCTCGGCCGCGCCACCACCGCGACTCTCGAGGCCGAGCGGCCGCAGGTCCTGATCGTCCGCGACACCCGCGAGTCGGGTCCGATGCTCGAGGCCGCCCTGGCCGCCGGGGTCGCCGCCGCGGGTGGCGACGCGCTGCTCGCCGGCGTCCTGCCGACGCCAGCCGCAGCGATCCTGGTCAGGCGCCTCGGGCTTGACCTCGCCGCCGTCGTTTCCGCCTCCCACAACCCTTTCGCCGACAACGGGATCAAGTTCTTCGACGGCAGAGGCGTCAAGCTCGCCGATCAGGTCGAGGCGGAAATCGAGGCGAGGATCGACGAGGCGCCGGCGGCCGAGCACCCTGGGCATGTGCGTGAGCTGAACGGGGGGCTGGAGGACTACCTGCGGGAGCTGCAGTCGGCCTTCCGGCTCGACCTATCCGGCCGCCGCGTCGTCCTCGACTGCGCCAACGGCGCCACCTACGAGGCCGCACCTGCGATCTTCGAGCGCCTCGGCGCCGAGGTAGAGGCGATCGGGGTCGAGCCTGACGGCCGCAACATCAATGCCGGCTGCGGCTCGACCCATATCGAGGCCCTGGCCGAGCGCGTTGCCGCCTCTGATGCCGAAATCGGCTTCGCCTTCGACGGCGACGGCGACCGTGTCCTCGTCGCTGACGGCTCCGGCCGCGTCCACGACGGCGACGAGCTGATCGCCCTGGCTGCGCGGGGAATGGCCGGGCGCGGTGAGCTCGATGGCGGCGTCGTCGTCACCGTGATGAGCAACTACGGCTTCCACCAGGCGATGGAGGCCGAGGGAATCGACGTCGCGGTGACTCAAGTCGGCGATCGCTACGTGATCGACGAGATGCAGCGGCGCGGCTGGAAGCTCGGCGGCGAGCAGTCGGGCCACATCATCTGCAGCGAGTTCGTCTCCACCGGCGACGGCATCGCCGCGGCCCTGATGACGATGCGCGAGCTGGGCGGCGCCCCGCTGGACGACGCGGTGCCGATGAGCAAGCTGCCGCAGGTCCTGGTCAACGTCGAGGTCGCCGACCGCGAGGCGATTCAGGAAGCGGGCGCGGTCTGGGAGGCGGTCGAGCGGGAGGGCCAGGAGCTCGAGGGTCGCGGCCGCATCCTCCTGCGGCCGTCGGGGACCGAGCCCTTGGTGCGGGTGATGGTTGAGGCGCCGACGGACGAGGAAGCCGAGGCCATCTGTGAGCGGCTGGTCGGGGTCGTGCGGCGCGAGCTCGCCTGAGCGGCCGCGAACCACCTTCCAGCTAGCCTTACTCGCCTCTTGTGCGGCATCGTCGGATATGTGGGCTCCAGGCCCTGCGAGGAGCTGCTGCTCTCAGGCCTGGAAAAGCTCGAATACCGAGGCTATGACTCGGCCGGACTCTCCGTGCTCGCCGACGGGCAGGTGGAGAGCGTCCACGCGGTCGGCAACCTCGGCAACCTGCGCGCAGCGGTGGAGAAGCGGGCCAACAACGGCGCCGGGCCGCTGCCGCCCTCGGAGACCGGCATCGCCCACACCCGCTGGGCCACCCACGGCCGCGTCACCGAGGCCAACGCCCACCCGCACGACGACAGCTCCGGTCGCGTCCACATCGTCCTCAACGGGATCGTCGAGAACCACACGGAGTTGCGTCGACGTTTGGAGGCGGGAGGGGAGGCCTTCACCTCCGAGACCGACGCCGAGGTTGTCGCCCACCTGATCGCCACGCACTACGCGGGCGACCTCGTGGCAGCCGTGCGCGCGACGATCCGCGAGCTGCGCGGCCACTACGCGTTCGTCGCGATGTCGCTCGACGAGCCCGAGGTCCTGGTCGGTGCCCGCAAGGAGTGCCCGCTCGTCGTCGGCGTGGGAGAGGGCGAGCAGTTCATCGCCTCCGCCATCCCCGCCTTTCTCGCCGAGACGCGCCGGATCCAGCTC
>DASZEL010000011.1:0-55079 GCA_035940865.1 Solirubrobacterales bacterium | reverse complement strand
GTGAAGTCGACGTGGCCGGGCGTGTCGATGATGTTGATCCGGTGGTCCTTCCACTCACAGGCGGTCGCGGCCGAGGTGATCGTGATCCCCCGCTCCTGCTCCTGTTCCATCCAGTCCATGACGGCAGCGCCCTCGTGGACCTCGCCCATTTTGTGGGTACGCCCGGTGTAGTAGAGGATGCGCTCGGTCGTCGTCGTCTTACCGGCGTCGATGTGCGCCATGATCCCGATGTTCCGGGTTTTTTCGAGTGGAAAGCTGCGTGCCATGGTCCCTAAGTCAAGTAGTCGTAGTAAGCCGCAAAAAAAGGCCCCAATGGGCCCGGCCAAGCGTCCTGCGAAAAAACTGCCTGAGCGACGGGCGATGATAGCAGCGCTTCGTCGCTGGTCGCGACAGGTTGATCGGACCGGCAACCGCTGCCTGGAGCGGGCCCATCCGGGGGTCGTGCGGGTGCGGCACTACGGGGGCCGCGGCTGGGCCTGGCTTTGGCCGCGCCTGCGGCCGCTGCTCGCACTCTTCTTCCGCGGGGTGGCCCTGCTCGAGCGAGGGATCCGCTCGCTTTGCCGCCTGCTGGTGCGCTTGGCGACCGCCGCCAGTCGGGTCTTGACGCCGCCGCGAGCCGCCGCCGTTGTCGTCGTTGCCATCGGCTTCTGCCTAGTGGTCTCCCAGTTCATCGATTACCGCGCGGTCGAGATCGGACAGCCCGGCTACGCCGGTCTCCCCCAGGTAGCGCATGCGCCGACGGTAGAAGCACGGACCGCCGGCGCAGCCCATGCGTACCTGCTGGTTCCAATCGGCATCGCTGCCGTCGTCCTCGGGCTGCTGGCGCTGGTCCGGGAGCGCCGCAACTTCGGCCTCCTGGTCGCCGCCCTCGGAGTGCTCTCGATCGGCGTGATCCTCCTCGTCGACCTCCCTGCCGGCCTCGACGAGGGCAGCCAAACCTCCCGCTTCGCGGGGGCAACCGCGGTGCTCGAGGACGGCTTCTTCGCGGAGCTCTCGGCGGCCGGGGGGATGGTTTTGGCCGGACTGCTCTACTATGCGCGGCCGTGCCGAATACGAATCAGCTTGTCAGGAAGGGCCGCAAGCGCCCGAAGAAGAAGACCACGACCCCGGGCCTCAAGTCGGGCCAAGGCCGCAAGAAGCGCGTAGCCGCCCCGCAGCGGCGCGGCGTCTGCACCCGTGTCGCCACGGTGACTCCGAAGAAGCCGAACTCGGCCCTGCGCAAGATCGCCCGTGTGCGTCTGACCAACGGGATGGAGGTCACCACCTACATCCCCGGCGAGGGGCACAACCTGCAGGAGCACTCCGTGGTCCTGATCCGGGGTGGTCGCGTCAAGGACCTGCCGGGCGTCCGCTACAAGGTCGTCCGCGGCACCCTCGATGCAGCCGGCGTCTCGGACCGCAAACAGGCCCGCTCCCGCTACGGCGTCAAAGCTTCGTAATGCCCCGCCGCTCCGCAGCACAGATCCGGCCGATCGAACCGGACGCCAGGCACCGTAACCGCCTCGTCCAGCAGCTGATCAACAAGGTCATGAGCGACGGCAAGAAGAGCCGCGCTGAGCAGATCGTCTACGACGCCCTGGCGATCGTCGGCGAGCGCACCGGTGACGATGCGGTCGAGACGCTGGAGGCGGCGATCAAACAGCTGACCCCGGTCCTCGAGGTCCGCTCCCGTCGCGTCGGCGGCGCCACCTACCAGGTGCCCGTCGAGGTCCCGGCCCGCCGCGCCCGCACCTTGGCAGTCCGCTGGCTCGTCCAGTTCGCCCGGGCCCGCCGCGAGTACTCGATGGCAGAGCGTCTGGCCGGCGAGATCCTCGACGCCAACCAGCAGCAAGGCAGCGCCTGGAAGCGGAAAGACGACATCTACCGCATGGCCCAGGCCAACAAAGCCTTCGCGCATTACCGCTGGTAGATCCGGCCGCACGGCCGCTGCTGGCCGTAGACATCGACGGTGTGATCAGCCTCTTCGGCTACGAGGAGCAACCGCCGCACTCGCGGCTGCAGCTGGTTGACGGGGTGCCGCACTGCATCTCGTTGCCGGTGGGCGACCGACTGCTGCGGCTCTCAGAGCACTTCGAGATGGTCTGGGCAAGCGGCTGGGAGGACAAGGCGAACTTCTACCTCCCCCAGCTGCTGGGGTTGCCGGAGCTCCCTCACATCGGCTTCGACGTCTCCCCTCGCAGCGGCGGTGCCCACTGGAAGCTGGCCGCGGTGGAGGCCTACGCCGCTGATCGGGCAATCGCCTGGATCGACGACAACTTCGACCAGAGCTGTTACGACTGGGCGGATCGGCGAGAGTGGCCGACCCTGCTCGTGCCCACTGAACCTCAACTCGGACTCGAGGAGGGACACGTCGCGGCGCTCGAAGCCTGGGCGCTCTCGCTGCGCTGACGGGTGCCCTGACGGAGGTCTCTACACTGCTTCAGATGACGGGGTTCTGGCCGATCTTCTTCCTCGCCGTGGTCCTCAAGATCCCGGTTCTGGCATCGATGTGGCTCGTCTATTGGGCGGCCAAGCAGCACGATGAACCGGAGGCGGCGACCGACGAGGGCAGTGGCGGCTACAAGCGCCGGCCGCGGCCGAAGCTGCCCCGCGGCCCGCGCCGGGGACCCCATGGTGGCGGTGCCGCAGCTCCGGCGCCTCCCTGCCCACCGGGCGGGCGCACCCGCGTCGTCAAGCCGGCTGCACAGCCCGCTTTCGCTCGCGCCGGATCTCGCGCAGGTAGGGATGAAAGTCAACCTCGACGGTATGACGCTTAGAGGCAACGAAGCGCTTCCGCATCTTCTTTTCCTCGTTCGCGATCTCCCGCTTCATCTCTCCCGCCGGCGGTAGCGCCACCCGCTCTGCAAGCAAGTCGGCGACCCACTCCGCCTGCGCCTCGGCCAGCGGCATGATCGGCCCCAGCGGCTGGATGAAGCCGATGAAGTAGAGACCCGGGCGCTCGACCGAGACCACCCGCCGGTAGAGCGGCAGCCGGTTGTCGGGTGCGGAGAGGACTTTCGGGTCGAAGAAGGGGAAGGTCATCTTGTAGCCGGTGCAGTAGACGACGAGGTCGATCTCCTCGGGGGGACTGCCGTCGACGAACCCAACCTTTCGGCCGCCGAGAAAGCGCTCGATATTGGGCTTGACAGTGATGTCGCCGTGGCCGAGCCGGGGCAGCAGCTCGGATGACACAGTGGGATGGGCCTCGAAGAGCTTGTGGTCGGGCTTGGGGAGTCCGTAGGTCTCCATGTCGCCGGCGGCGATCTCGAGGCCCTTCATCGCCAGAAACCGCTGCACAGGCAGGGGGAGGCGCGCCATCAGCGGCGTCGTCACCTCGTCGATCGGCTTGCCGTTCATGTACTTCGGCAGGACGTAGGCGCCGCGCCTTACCGCGAGGAAAGTCTTCTCGGCGATTCGCGAGGACTCGACCGCGATGTCGGTCGCCGAGTTGCCGAGCCCGAGCACGAGCACGCGCTTGCCGCGCAAGACGTCGGGCTCACGGTAGTGGTGGGCGTGAAGCTGTTCGCCCTCGAACTCGTCGGCACCGGGGAATGCAGGCTCGGGCCAGCGAGGGTCCCAATGGTGGCCGTTGGCGACGAGGACCGCGCGGTAGCGCTCGGTGGTCTGCGGCCCGCCCTCGGCTTTCGTCGTCACCGCCCACTCGCCGTCGGCCGGCTCCACCTTCGTTACCTCGGTGCGGAAGCTGATCTTCTCCCGCAGCCCGAAGTGGTCGACGAATTCGTCGAAGTAGGCGGCCATCTGGAAATGGTCGGGGTAGTCCGGGAAGTGATCCGGCATCGGCAGACTCTTGAAGGCCATCACCCGCCGTGAGGTGTTGATGTGCAGCGAGCGGTAGGCGGACGACATCCCGTTGTCGTTTTCGTAGCGCCAGTTGCCGCCGACGTAGGAGCCCTTCTCGAAGCAGTCGAAGGGAATACCGCGGGCGTCCAGCACCTGCGCGGCGATGATCCCGGAGCCGCCGGCTCCGATGATGCAGACCTTCTGCGTCGAGGGCATGGCCGCAATCTAACGGACTGGCTGCCCGGCCAAAACCCGTGCCTACAACTTGAAACGCCGAGAGGTCGGGATTGGGGTCCCAACCTCTCGGCGCTCAAGGAGAAATGAAGTACCTCAAGATGCGGAAGCTCTCTTCGTTGTCTTGGGGTACTCTCTATCTACCCACTTCTCGGGCTTTAAACCACTCGAACTATTTAGCTTCCTCGGAGCTCGACTCGATCTCCTGCGCCAGCTCCTCCAGCTCCTCCGCGAAGGAGGTGCCGAAGCCCTCAACAGGTGCCTCGACTCCGTCGACGCCGAGTTCGGCTGCGAGCTCGTCGTCTTCGAGCAGGTCGTCGGCCGGCGGTTCGATCGGTTCGGCGGGCTCGATCGCGACCGTGCGGTAGTGCTTGAGGCCGGTCGCGGCCGGGATCAGCTTGCCGATGATCACGTTCTCCTTGAGGCCGACGAGGCGATCCCGTTTGCCCTCGAGGGCAGCGTCGGTGAGCACCTTCGTCGTCTCCTGGAAGGAGGCCGCCGAGAGGAAGGACTCGGTTGCCAGCGAGGCCTTGGTGATCCCGAGGATGACCTCCTCGCCTTTGGCCGGGGTCCCGCCTTCTTCCTTGGTTTTTTTGTTCAGCCGTTTGAGGCTGCCGCGATCCTCGAGCTGGCCCGGAAGGAGGCTGGTCGAGCCCTTCGACTCGATCCGCACCTTCTTCAGCATCTGGCGGGCGATCAGCTCGATGTGCTTGTCGTTGATGTCGACGCCCTGGGCGCGGTAGACCCTCTGCACCTCGGCCACGAGGTAGAGCTCGACCGCGGTGCGGCCGCGGATCGCCAGCAGGTCAGCCGGGTAGAGCGAGCCTTCGTTCAGCTGCTGCCCGACCTCGACGCGGTCGCCGTCGGCGACGTGCAACCGGGTCCGCAGCGGGAAGCTGTAGCTGTGCTCCTCGCCGCTTGACTCGGTGACGATCAATTTCAGGGCTTTGTCGGTTTCTTCGATCGAGACCTTGCCCGCGGCCTCGGCCATCTGCGCCAGGCCCTTCGGTTTACGAGCCTCGAAGAGCTCGACGATCCGCGGCAGACCCTGGGTGATGTCCTGGCCGGCGACACCTCCGGTGTGGAAGGTGCGCATGGTCAGCTGGGTGCCCGGCTCGCCGATCGACTGCGCGGCGATGATGCCGACCGCGTCACCGATGTTGACGGTGAACCCGGTTGCCGGCGAGACGCCGTAGCAGGAGCGGCAGACCCCGGATTCGGCATCGCACTTGAGGGCCGAGCGGACCGGGATCTTGACGCCCTCCTCGTCGCCGAAGGCCTCGGCGATCTCTTCGACGTCGGCCTGGGTGATCTCCTGGTTGCGCTTGAGCAGATCGCGGCCGCGTTTGGTTTCCAGCTTTTTCGCTGCCAGGCGACCGAACAGGTTGTCGTTGAGAGAGCCGTCGTCCTTGCGGAGGTCCATCTCGATGTGGTCTTTGGTTTTACAGTCCTCCTCACGCACGATCACGTCCTGGGCGACGTCGACCAGGCGCCGGGTGAGGTAGCCGGAGTCGGCCGTCCTCAACGCCGTGTCGGCGAGGCCCTTTCGGGCGCCGTGGGTGGAGATGAAGTACTCGAGAACCGAGAGACCCTCCATGAAGTTGGCCTTGATCGGCCGCTCGATGATCTCCCCTTTCGGGTTGGCCATCAGACCGCGCATCCCGGCCAGCTGGCGGATCTGTTTGAACGATCCGCGAGCGCCCGAGTTGGCCATCATGAAGATGGGGTTGAGCTCGTCGAGGTTGTCCTCCATCGCCTGCGCAACCTCGTCGGTGGCGCGGTTCCAGTGAGCGGTCACCGCCTCGTGACGCTCCTCGGCGGTGATGTAGCCCTCGTCGTACTGCTGCTGGATCGCTTCGGTCTCCTTCTCGTAGCGATCGAGGATTTCCGCCTTCTCCGGCGGCGAGACGACGTTGTTCTTGGCGACCGTGATCCCCGCCTGGCTGGCGTACTGGAAGCCCAGGTCCTTGAAGGCGTCCAGCACCTGCGAGACCGCCGGCGCCCCGTAGCCCTCGACCAGGTCGGAGACCATCTGGTTGATGTCCTTCTTCTTCAGCGAGCGGTTGGCGAATTCGAACTGCTCCGGATCGAAGTCGTCTTCCAGTGCTTCGGCGAGGGCGCGCTCGATCTTCTCGTTGAAGATGATCCGCCCGACCGTGGTCAGGAAGTGCCCACGCCCGGCCCGCCGGTACTCGGCCTGGTCGTGCAGCTTGCAGCCGCCGTTCTCGTAGACGAGCTCGGCCTCCTGTGAGGAACGGAACACCTTCACGTTCGAGCCCGAGCCATTCGTGCCCTTGCCGGCCTTCAGCTCCTCGTCGATCTTCTGCAGCTCGGCTTCTTCGGGACCGTAGGTCAGGTAGTAGATGCCGAGCACCATGTCCTGGGTCGGGGTCGCCAGCGGCGCCCCGTGAGCCGGGGAGAGGATGTTGTTGGCCGACAGCATCAGGATCCGCGCCTCGGCCTGAGCCTCGGCGGAGAGCGGCACGTGGACCGCCATCTGGTCACCGTCGAAGTCGGCGTTGAAGGCGTGGCAGACCAACGGGTGGACCTGGATCGCCTTGCCCTCGACCAGAACCGGTTCGAAGGCCTGGATGCCGAGACGGTGCAGGGTCGGCGCCCGGTTGAGCAGGACCGGGTGCTCGTGGATGACTTCCTCCAGCACGTCCCAGACCTCCGGGATCATCGACTCGACCATCTTCTTCGCAGCCTTGATGTTCTGGACGGCTTTGCGCTCGACCAGCTGGGCCATGATGAACGGCTTGAACAGCTCCAGCGCCATGAGCTTCGGCAGACCGCACTGGTGCAGCCGCAGGCTCGGGCCGGAGACGATCACCGAGCGGCCGGAGTAGTCGACACGCTTACCGAGCAGGTTCTGGCGGAAGCGACCCTGCTTGCCCTTCAGCATGTCCGAGAGCGACTTCAGGGGCCGGTTGCCGGGACCCGTGACCGGACGACCGCGACGACCGTTGTCGAACAGGGCGTCGACGGCCTCCTGCAGCATCCGCTTCTCGTTGTTGACGATGATCTCGGGAGCGCCGAGGTCGAGCAGCCTTTTCAGCCGGTTGTTGCGGTTGATCACCCGGCGGTAGAGGTCGTTGAGGTCGGAGGTCGCAAAGCGGCCGCCGTCCAGCTGCACCATCGGCCGCAGCTCCGGCGGAATCACCGGCACCGCGTCGAGGATCATCCAGTCCGGCTTGTTGTCGGAGTTGTGGAAGGCGCTGGCGACTTTCAGCCGCTTTACCGCGCGGGCCTGTTTCTGGCCTTTGGAGCTGTTGATCGTCTGCTCGAGCTCCTCGATTTCGGCCGCGAGGTCGACCTGCTCGAGCAAGTCGCGCACCGCTTCGGCGCCCATGCCGCCGCGGAAGTACTCACCCCAACCGAACGGGGAGCCAAAGCGGTCCTTGAGCTCACGGAAGACCGTCTCGTCGTTGATGACGTCCTTCGGCTTCATCTCCGTGAAGATCTTCCAGACCTCTTGCATCCGCTCCGCGGCCTCTTCGAGGTAGGCCTCGGTGTCGGAGATCTCCGCGTCGAACTGTTTGCGCAGTTCTTTGATCATTTTGGCGCGGTCGTCGTCTTTGAGCTTGCGCAGCTGCGCCGCGGTCAGTTTCAGCGAGTCGGCCCAGATGTGGTCTTCGTCGTCGAACTTGTCCTGGGTGCCGTTCTCCAGGTAGGCGATCCGGCGCTCCAGGGACTCGCTCAGTTCCTGGGTCCTTTTCTGTTTTTCGGACTCGTAGGAGTCGACGACTTTTTTGACCTCTTTCTCCAGTTTCCCGACGTCTTTGTCACGGGCCTCCTCATCGACCCAAGTGACCATCGAGGCAGCGAAGTAGAGAACCTTCTCGAGCTCTTTCGGAGCCATGTCGATCAGGTAACCGATCCGGCTCGGGACGCCCTTGAAGAACCAAATGTGGGAGACCGGCGAGGCGAGGTCGACGTGCCCCATCCGCTCGCGGCGGACCTTGGAGCGGGTCACCTCGACGCCGCAGCGCTCGCAGACGATGCCCTTGTAGCGGACCCGCTTGTACTTGCCGCAGTAGCACTCCCAGTCCTTGGTCGGACCGAAGATGCGCTCGCAGAAGAGCCCGTCTTTCTCGGGCTTCAGCGTCCGGTAGTTGATCGTCTCGGGCTTCGTGACCTCGCCCCAGCTCCAGGAGCGGATCTTCTTCGAAGACGCGAGCCCGATCTCGATCGCGTCGAAATTGTTGATGTCGATCATCAGTCCTCCACCTCGGCCGGCGCGGCCTCTTCGGCTTTACCAGCACCATCACCATCAGTTCCAGCCTCGCCCTCGGCGACCACCTGCTCCTCTTGCTCGTCCGCGGCTCCGTTGGAGGAGTCAGCGCGGACGCCGGTCAGGTCCATCCCCAGCTCCTCGGCTGCTTTCAGCAGGTCGTCTTCCTCGTCGGAGATTTCGACGTCTGACCCCTCGGAGACCACGTTGGCGTCAAGCGAGAGGCTCTGGATCTCCTTCAAAAGCACTTTGAAGGACTCCGGAATCGAGGGCTCGGGAATGTTCTCGCCCTTGACGATCGCCTCGTAGGCCTTGACGCGCCCGACCGTGTCGTCGGACTTGACCGTGAGCATCTCCTGCAGGGTGTAAGCAGCGCCGTAAGCCTCCAGCGCCCAGACCTCCATCTCGCCGAAGCGCTGGCCGCCGAACTGCGCCTTGCCGCCCAGCGGCTGCTGGGTGACGAGGGAGTAGGGGCCGGTCGAGCGAGCGTGGATCTTGTCGTCGACCAGGTGCAGCAGCTTGAGGATGTACATGTAGCCGATCGTCACCTTGCCCTCGTACGGCTCGCCGGTGCGGCCGTTGTAGAGCTGGGCGGTGCCGGAGGCACGAGCACCCGGACGGGCGCTCGTATCGACCCCGAGGTCGACGCCGCGCTCGGCGTTCTCCTCGTTCCAGGCGACGAGTGCGTTGTCGACGTCCTCGACGGTGGCGCCGTCGAAAACCTGCGTCGCCACGTAGACACGGCCGTCGCCTTCGGAGTGGGCCTGTTTGTAGGCCTCGGAGCCGTCGTCGTACCAGCCGTTCGCCGCAACCCACCCGAGGTGGGTCTCGAGGATCTGGCCGATGTTCATCCGGCTCGGCACGCCGAGCGGGTTGAGGATGACGTCGACGGGGGTGCCGTCAGCCAAGTGAGGCATGTCCTCCTCGGGCACGATCTTCGAGATCACACCCTTGTTCCCGTGACGGCCGGCGAGCTTGTCGCCCTCGGCGATCTTGCGCTTGGTCGCGACGTAGACGCGAACCAGGTCGTTGACGCCGGGCGGCAAGTCGTCGCCGTCGTCGCGGCTGAAGGTGAGGACGTCGATGACGACCCCGCCCTCGCCATGCGGCACTTTCAGCGAGGTGTCGCGGACCTCGCGCGCCTTCTCCTTGAAGATCGCGCGGATCAGCTTCTCCTCGGCGGTCAGCTCGGTCTCGCCCTTCGGCGTCACCTTGCCGACCAGGAGGTCGCCGGAGACAACCTCGGCGCCGACGCGGACGATGCCGCGCTCGTCGAGGTTGCGCAGGCTCTCCTCGGAGCGGTTGGGGATGTCGCGGGTGATCTCCTCGTCGCCGAGCTTGGTCGTGCGGGCGTCGATCTCGTACTCCTCGATGTGGATCGAGGTGAGTTCGTCGTCCTTGACCAGGCGCTCGGAGAGGATGATCGCGTCCTCGAAGTTGTAGCCCTCCCAGGACATGAAGGCGACCAGACAGTTCTTGCCGAGGGCGATCTCGCCGCCGCCGGTGGAAGAGCCGTCGGCGAGGACGTCGCCGGCCTTCACCTGCTGGCCGCTATTGACGATCGGCCGCTGGTGGATGATCGTCCCCTGGTTTGAGCGCATGAACTTGTGCAGCTTGTGCTCGTGTTTCTTGGCGCCGCTGCTGACGATGATCCGCTCGGCGTCGACGTGGACGACTTCGCCGTCTTCCTCGGCGAGAACGACGTCGCCGGTATCGACCGCGGCACGGCGCTCCATCCCGGTCCCGATCAGCGGCGGGTCGGGTTTCAGCAGCGGCACGGCCTGCCGCTGCATGTTCGAGCCCATCAGCGCCCGGTTGGCGTCGTCGTGCTCGAGGAACGGGATCAGCGAGGTCGCCACCGACCAGATCTGGGACGGCGAGACGTCCATCAGGTCGACTTCTTTAGGAGCGGCGGTTGCGTACTCCTGCTCGCCGGCGCGGACGAGAACCGTCGGGCCTTTGAGCTTGCCGGTCTTGGGGTCGAACTCGGAGTTCGCCTGGGCGATCACCTTGTCCTCGTCCTGGGTCGCGTCGTAGTGCACGATCTCTTTGGTGACGACGCCGTCCTCGACCACCCGGTAAGGGGTCGTGACGAAGCCGTGTTCGGAGATCTGGGCATAGGAGGCAAGCGAGCCGATCAGGCCGATGTTCGGTCCCTCCGGGGTCTCGATCGGGCACATCCGGCCGTAGTGGGTCGGGTGCACGTCACGGACCTCGATCGGGGCACGCTCGCGGGTCAGACCGCCAGCACCCAGCGCCGAGAGGCGACGCCGGTGGGTCAGCCCCGACAGCGAGTTGGTCTGGTCCATGAACTGCGACAGCTGCGAGGAGCCGAAGAACTCCTTCATCGCCGCCACAACCGGGCGGATGTTGATGATCGTCTGCGGGGTGATCGCGTCGGAGTCCTCGGTGGTGAGGCGCTCCCGGACCACGCGCTCCATCCGGTAGAGGCCGATCCGGAAGGCCTCCTGGATCAGCTCGCCGACCGTGCGCAGACGGCGGTTGCCGAAGTGCTCGTACTCGTCGAGGTGGTCGTAGACCTGCTCGCGGGGGTAGGTGATCGCCTCCGCGGCATAATCTTTGATCGGGTTCTCCTCGTCGATCTCCTCCGGGATGCCGAGCAGTTTCGGCAGCGAGGTGAGCTCCTTGACGAGGGCGATGATGTCGTCGTGGGTGAGCACCCGGGTCTCGAGGTCGATGTCGAGATCGAGACGGGCGTTGAGCTTGTAACGGCCGACGCGGGTGAGGTCGTAGCGCTTCGGGTCGAAGAAGAGCTGCTCAAGCAGTGCTTTAGCGGCGTCCACCGACGGCGGCTCGCCCGGTCGCTGCTTTTTGAACAGCTCGATCAGGGCGCCCTCTTCGGTCCGGGTCGCCTCGGTGTCCGCCGCGATCGTGTGGCGGATGTAGACCGAGTTGTCGAACATGTCGAGGAGCTGCTGGTCCTCGACGTAGCCCATCGCGCGCAGCAGGACGGTGACCGGAAGTTTCCGCTTGCGGTCGATGCGAACGAAAACTTTGCCTTTTTTGTCGACTTCGAGCTCCAACCAGGAGCCACGGGCCGGCATCAGGTTGGCGATGAAGACCTGCTTTTCGGGGTCCTTCGGCGCCATCACGTAGGCGCCCGGGGAGCGGACCAGCTGCGTCACGACGACGCGCTCGGTGCCGTTGATGATGAAGGTCCCGCGCTCGGTCATCCACGGGAAGTCGCCCATGAAGACGGCCTGCTCGCGGATCTCGCCGGTCTCCTTGTTCTGGAAGGCGACCGTGGCGGTCAGCGGCCGCGAGTAGGTCATGTCCTTCTCACGGCACTCCTCGATCGAGTGCGGCGGCTCCTCGAATTTGAAATCGCCAAAGACGATCTGCAGGTTCCCCGTGTAGTCCTCGATCGGGGATATGTCGTTGATCGTCTCCCTCAGGCCACCGCTTTTCGGATCCGTCAGTTCCTCAAAGGAACGTCGCTGGATGTCGATCAGGTGTGGGACCTCGAGAGGGTTATCTAGGCGGGAAAAGCTCCTACGGGTTACGGGGGCAGCGTTAGAACGTGCCAAAGTCGGCGACTCCTCGGACGGTCAGAGGGATGTGGATACTGCGCAAATCTGGGCAGGGGCACTCAAAAAGCGCGCGACGGCGGAAAATAACACAACGCCGCCGGCGTCTTCAAGTTTGGCTCCCCCAGTGGGATCAGGGGAGCCAGCCGAACCGCTCTAGGCGAGTTCGACCGTGGCCCCTGCCTCCTCGAGTTCAGCTTTGAGTTTGTCGCCCTCGTCGCGGTCGACACCCTCTTTGATCGCTTTCGGAGCCTCGTCAACGAGGGCCTTGGCCTCTTTGAGGCCGAGCCCGGTCGCAGAACGGACCACCTTGATGACCGGGACTTTCTGCCCGCCCACCTCTTTGAGGACGACGTCGACGGTCGAGGACTCTTCTGCCCCGCCGCCTTCTTCGCCACCGCCGCCACCGGCAGCGGCCGGAGCCGCGGCCGCTACAGCCGTCGCGGAGACACCGAACTCCTCCTCGAGCGCTTTGATCCGCTCGGAGAGCTCGAGGACCGAGATGCCTTTCAGCTCCTCGATCCAGTCCTCGGTTGAAGTCTTGGTTGCCATGCTTTGTGCCTACCCCTCTTCCTCGTTTGAATCCTGATTCGAAGTCTCTTCATCTGAAGTCTCTACATCCGGAGCGTCTGCCTGGTCGGCAGGTGGCTCGTTGCCGCTGGAAGCCTCCGTCGGCTCGTCCTCGACCGCCGCGTCTTCGGCTTTATCTGCTTTTCCCTCCTCGGGAGCAGCCTCGTCCGCCTCCCCCGCCTCTGCCGCGGGTGGCGACGATGCGGGATCGTCGCCGGTTGGCGACGAGGTCGTATCGGAGACAGGACCCGCGGCCCCCTCCGCCGGAGCCTCTCCCGTCACCAATCCTTTCTCGGCGATCTGGCCGAGCTGCAGGGCCAGGCCCTGGATCATCGAGCCGAGGCCGCGGACCAGGCCGGTAAGCGGGCTGGCGACGACGCCGGCGAGCTGGCCGTTGAGAACCTCGCGGGCGGGCAGTTTGGCGATCGATTTGAACGCCGTCTCGTCGAGCGAGGTCGCGTCCATGAAGCCGCCCTTGAAGGTGAGGACGTCGTGCTGTTTGTTGAAGGTCGTGATCGCTTTCGCGGCCTGGGCGGTGTCGCCGCGGACGAAGGTGAGCGCGGTCGGCCCCTGCAGCAGCTCCGGCAACCGTTCCTCGCCAACTTGGTCGGCGGCGATTTTCGTCAGCCGGTTTTTGACGATGCGGAAGCTGGCGTCGGCTTCGCGAAGTTTCGAGCGCAGTTCGGCGGCCTGCGGGACGCTGATGCCGCGGTAATCGACAGCGAAGATCGCCTCAGATTCCTCGATCTGGGCGGCGATCTCTTGTATGGCTGCGGACTTTTCCTCGCGGTTCATGGTCTCACCTGCACCGGGCTTATCGAGCTTGCGCTCCGCCGGTGGTCTGCGGTTAGCGGCGACGCAGTTTAGGCGCTCACCGGCTCCGGTGCGGTCTCGTCAGCAGATGCGGTCGTTCCGGTACCGTCGCGGTCGGCTTTGGCGGCGGCGTCGACGCGGATGCCGGGCCCCATCGTCGTCGCCAGCGTGGCCGAGAGGATGTATTTGCCCTTGGCCGCCGCGGGCTTTGCGCGGACGATCTCTTCGATCACGGCCTGGTAGTTCTCGAGCAGTTTGTCTTCGTCGAAGCTGGCCTTGCCGATCGCCATGTGGACGATCGCCTGGCGGTCGGTCCGGTATTCGACTTTGCCCGACTTCGAGTCGCCGACGGCTTTCTCGACGTCGTCGGTGACGGTGCCGACCTTGGGGTTCGGCATCAAGCCCTGCGGGCCGAGCACGCGCCCGAGCTGGCCGACGCCTTTCATCATCTCCGGGGTCGAGATCGCGACGTCGAAGTCGGTCCAGCCCTCTTGGACTTTCTCGACCAGGTCCTGCCCACCGACGAAGTCCGCTCCGGCAGCCTCCGCGTCACGGGCCTGCTGACCCTGGGCGAAGACGGCAACGGTGACGTCTTTGCCAAGCCCGTGCGGCAGCGCCAGGGTCCCGCGCAGCTGCTCGTCAGCGTGGCGGACGTTGACGCCGAGCAGGACGTGCAGCTCGACGGTCTCGTCGAATTTGGTGCTGGCGGTCTCCTTGATCAGCGAGATCGCCTCGGCCGGCGGGTAGGCGCGATCGCGGTCGACCTTCTCGTACTGCGCGCGGAATCGTTTGCCGTGGGCCATTTGAAATCTCCTAAGCGACGTCGACGCCCATCGAGCGGGCGGTCCCGGCGATGATTTTCGAGGCGGCGTCAATGTCGTTGGCGTTGAGGTCGGGCATCTTGCGCTCGGCGATTTCGCGGATCTGGTCCTGCGAGATCGTGCCGACTTTGTTCACATGCGGCTCGCCCGATCCCTTCGAGATTTTGATCGCTTCCTTGATCAGGACGGCGGCGGGCGGCGTCTTGGTGACGAAGGTGAAGGAGCGATCCTCGTAGACCGTGATTTCGACCGGGATGATCGTCCCGCCTTCGCCCTGGGTCTGGGCGTTGAAGGCTTTGCAGAAGTCCATGATGTTGACGCCGTGCTGACCCAGCGCCGGACCGACCGGCGGCGCCGGGTTGGCGTTGCCTGCCTGGATCTGCAGCTTGATGACCGTGAGTACTTTCCGTGCCATAAGGGTTGAGGAGGGTAGCGGCTTTTCTTCCGCGACCTAGATCTTCTTGACCTGGTCGTAGCCCACCTCGACCGGGGTCTCCCGGCCGAAGATCGAGACCAGCACCTTGAGTTTGGCGGCGTCCTCGTTGATCTCGGCGATCTCGCCGGAGAAGTCCGAGAGCGGGCCGGAGATGACTTTGACCGATTCGCCGATCGCGAACTGTGCCTGGGTGCGCGGCCGCTCGGCGGTCTCGCGATGGAGCAGGCGGTCGACCTCCGGTTTGGAGAGCGGCACCGGTTTGTTGCGGGAGCCGACGAAGCCGGTGACACCGGGGGTGTTCTTGACCAGGCCCCAAGCGTCGTCGGTCATCTCCATGTTGACGAGGACGTAGCCGGGCATCGTCCTTTTCTCGGTCTGGACTTTCTGCCCGTCCTTCATCTCCGAGACCTGCTCGGTGGGGACGACGACCTGCCGCACGTTGCGGTTCTGGCTCATCGTTTGCACCCGGTGCTCGAGGTTGTGCTTGACCTTGTTCTCGTGCCCGGAGTAAGTGTTGATCACGTACCAGCGATACATCTCTCTTAGAAGCCTTTGTTCGGGATCCCGTTAAAGGATCTGCTTGATGAGCCAGTTGAAGGCCGCGTCGAGGGCGCCCAGGTAGGCAGCTGCGACGACCACGAAGAGGATGGTGACGGCCGTAGCCTGAACCAGGGTCTCCCGGTCCGGCCACTGGACTTTCTTCAGCTCCTGCCAACAGGATATGAGGAAGCCGATGAAGCCGCCGCGCTGCCGTTCGGCTTTCGCCTGTTTCTGTTTCTTCGTCAGCTGCTCGCGCTCGCGGCGCTTCTGCTCCTCGCGCTTGCGCTTTTCGGCTTCCTTGGCGACCTTCGCCTCGGCGCGACGGGAGCTGCGGGGCTTGGGCGCGTCGGGCGTCTCGAGCTGTGACTCGGGGGCGCCGGCGGCGATCCCCATCTCCACCGCCTCGGCCTCGGCTACCTCGCCGGAGACGCCGATCTGGGTATCCCGCTGCGCCTCAGCGGGGCTGTCGTGGCCGGGCGAGCGTTTCTGCTGTTCGGCTTCCCGAGCCCGGCGCTCGGCCTTGCGCTGTGCACGGGTTTTCGCCATCGGGGACTACCTGGTCTCTTTGTGAGGGGTGTGACGGCCGCACCAGCGGCAGAACTTTCGCATCTCGATGCGGTCCGGCGTATTCCGCCGCGACTTATTCGTCTGGTAGTTACGACGCTTGCACTCTTCGCAAGCCATCGTCACCGCAATGCGGACATCTCCGCGAGCCATCTTCTCCCTCGTTCCGTGCCAGAGGTAGTCGTTACAGAAGCCGTTACAAAAAACAAACCCCGGGCCGAAGCGCGAGGCTGCGGCAAGGATAGCGTCCCCGCGCCAATGAAGCGCTTTTCCCAAGCGCCTACTTAATTCTTTGTACAATCGTTTTCAATCAATGGATCCGGGCACTAGGCGATAACTCTGCGCGAACCGATCAACAAGCGGCGGTTGATCGATCGAGATAGCTTCGTTGAAGAGGTAGAAGAGCGCCTCCTTGACCCGCGGCACCGAGGGCAGTCAGGGGCGCTGCTCCTGCTCGACATCGACTCCTTCAGCCTCGTCAACGACTCGCTGGGCCACGAGGCTGGCGATCGGCTCCTGGAAACGGTGGCGTTGCTACTGCGCGAAGAGGCACGAGCCGAAGACCTGCCGGCGCGGATCTGCGCCGACGAATTCGGCCTGCTGCTGCAGCGGGCGACGCCGGAGCAGGCGACTGCCGCGGCAGAACGACTGATCGCGCTGGTGCGGGAACGCGGCCAGCCGGCGGTCGGAGCAAGTGTGGGCGTCGTCCCCTTCGGCGGCAGCGGCGAGGAGGTCACCGCCGAAGGGCTGATGATCGCCGCCGACATCGCCCTCTGCGAAGCAAAGGAAGCGGGCGGTGGGCACGCGGTCGAAGCCGCCAGCGGCCCCAACCTCAAACTGACCTGGGCCGACCGTATCCGCGAGGCGATCGACCAGCAGCGGATCGTTGTCTACGCGCAGCCGATCTTCGATTTGCGCAAAGAGTGCGTGGCGCGGGAAGAGCTGCTGGTGCGGATGCTCGACGAGAACGACGACATCATCCCCCCTTCCTCCTTCCTGCCGACCGCCGAGCGGCTGGGGCTGATTACCGATATCGACCGGCTGGTCCTGTCCAAGGCGATCGAGCTGACCGGCCGCTCGCAGCCGATCGCGGTCAACATCAGCGGCGCCTCGCTTTCGGACCCGCGGCTGATCGCCGACGTCCGGTCAGCGATCGCCGACGGGCTCAACCCGGCCTGGCTCGATTTCGAGATCACCGAGACGGCGGCGATCTCCAACATGGACCACGCCAGGGCCTTCTCCCAGGCGGTGACCGGGATGGGCTGCGGGCTCGGCCTCGATGACTTCGGTACCGGCTTCAGCTCGTTCAGCTACCTGAAAGAACTCCCGATCCAGCACCTGAAGATCGACATCGAGTTCATCCGCGAGCTCCCCCGCTCCCCTACCGACCAGCGTCTCGTCCAGGCGCTGGTCCAGTTCGCCAAGGCCTTTGGCCAGGAGACGGTGGCCGAGGGGATCGAGGACGCCGAGACGCTGGCGATGGTGCGGGCCTTCGAGATCGACTACGCGCAGGGGTTCCACATCGGCGAGCCGGCGCTGGTCGCGGGCGGGCAGCTGGCCACCACCGCGTAGCCGGTTTTCGGCACAGCCGGCTGTGCCGGAACTCCGCTGCGCTTAAAGACCCAGGGTTTTGGCGATGATCGTGCGCTGAATCTCGGAGGTGCCGCCGTAGATGGTCGAGACCAGCGAGGTGCGGACGAGGCGCTCCATGTCGTACTCGGAGGAGTAGCCGTAGCCGCCCATCATCTGCATCCCTTCCAGGGTCACCCGCTTGGTCACCTCGGTGACGAAGAGCTTCACCATCGAGGCCTCTTTGGGCAGCATCCGGTCCGGGTCCTCGTCGACGAGCGTGGCGACCCAGTGGGTCATCAGGCGCGCCGCCTGGAGGTCGGTGGCGAGGTCGGCGATGCGGTGCTGGAGCGCCTGGAAGGATCCGATCGGGCGGTCGAACTGGCGCCGCTCCTTCACGTAGAGCAGGAGGTCGTCCATCGCCCGCTGGGCGATCCCGAGCATCGTCGCGGCAAGGATCAGGCGCTCGACGTTGAGTCCTGCCATCAGCTGCGTCCAAGCCTGATCGACCTCGCCGAGGACGTCCTCCTCGCGGGCCGGGCAATCGGTGAAGTAGAGGTGGTTGGTCTCGCGACCGCCCATCGTCTCGATCGGGATCACCTCCATCCCATCGGCGTCCTTCGGCACCCAGACCATCGTCATCCCGGCGTGCTTGTCGGCGCTGCGGGTGGTGCGGCAGACGACGAGCACGTGGTCGGAGATGTGGGCGTTGGAGCAGAAGACCTTCTGGCCGTTGAGGACGAAGCCGCCGTCAACTCGCTCGGCCTTGCAGGAGAGGGCGCCGACGTCGGAACCGGCCTCCGGCTCGGTCATCGCGATCGCCTCCACCGAGCCGGAGGCGACCCCGCCGAGGATTTCCTCTTTCTGCCTCTCCGTGCCGAAGCGCTGGGTGGCGCCGGCGACGATCAGCGTCGTCGCGTAGCCGCCGATCGGCGCCAGGCCGCGTGAGGTCTCCTCCATGAAGAGACAGGCGTCGAGCATGGTGCCGTCGGAGCCGCCGTAGCGCTCGGGGATCGTGACCCCCAGCCAGCCGAGGTCGGCCATCTGGTTGTAGATCTCGAAGTTGTGGTGCTCGCGGTAGCCGTCGGTCAGCCGCTCGCGCTGATCAGCGGTGCCGCACTCGCGGTCGCAGAAGTCACGAATCGCGTCGACGAAGTCCTTCTGCTCGTCGCTGAGAGCGAAGTCCACGGAGCCAGCCTAGCGACGGCGACGCGAAGTTGGCCATCTGGCCAAAGAAGCCCGGAACGAGACTCGAACTCGTGACCCCTTCCTTACCATGGAAGTGCTCTACCAACTGAGCTATCCGGGCGGGTCGGCCCCCTGCGAAGCCGTGCGCTCAGGATGATTCTAGACGGTGCCCGCCGAACTGCTATCCCCGCCACCAGGGAAGGGCTATCGCCAGTTTCCAGACGCCCTCCAGCTGCTGCAGCACCATCATCGGGGTCAGCGAGCGAGTGAAGGAGCCTCCTTCGGAGTCGGGCGAGGTGACGGTCCAGCGCTCGGTGCCGAGGGCGACCTCACCGGCCAGCTGAACCGAGCTCTCCTGGACCTCGATCTGGGACTCGAGGACGATCAGCTGGTGGAGGATCGGGCGGATCTCGTCACGCCCCCTGACCGTGGTGGCGTCCGGCGTCACCAGGCAGGCGTCCTTGGCGAAACAATAAGCGGCGCCGTCGAGGTCGCCGCGGCTGATCGATGCCGCGAAGGCGCGGGTGCTCTCCTGTGGGGTTTGGGCGCCGCTGAGGACGCTCATCTCACGAGCCCAGGACCTTGCAGCTGCGGACGAGGGTGGCGGTCAGCACCCTGCCGTCTTCGAAGCCGAACGAAGCGCGGGCGAGCGGGAAGGTGGCGAGCGTGAACTTGCTCGGCGCCGGGCAGCTGGCGCTAAGGAAGCTGCGCGGCCTGCCGCGGTAACGGAACCGCCGCTGGAGCGTCAGCGAGACGCTCGAGACGTATCCCCAATCGGCGGCCACCCGCGGGAGTTCGGCGGTGAGGGTAGTGCGATAGCCGCCGGCGGCGCGACCGAGCTCGAAAGCGAGGACTCGCGACTGGGGAAGTGGGGCCGTCCCGTAGATATGGGCAAAGACGACACGGCGGCCGTGGAGGATGCCGTTGAACGCGATCACCTTGCCGCTGGAGGGGAAGGGCGACTGTTCAGGCAGGACGACGTTGGCCCGAAACTGTCCTCCACCTACCAAGGACCGACGGCAGGCTTCGATCGCTTCCCGGGTCGAGGCGGGTTGGATCTGGTGGTAGTGACAGGCGGGCAGGCCGCGGTAGTCGAGGCGCCCGTTGCGGTTGATTGCCAAGGAGATCGTCCGCAGCTGTGGCGGCGCCGACCCATCGGTGGTGGAGATGGTCCCTCCCAGCGTCACGGCGACTGGCGCCTCGCCATGGCGGGGTAACGCCCGCGGTGCGATCCCGCCCTCGAAGGCGACCCGCAGGCTTTCCTTTTGGGCGATCTCCGCGGTGGCGCCTGGGGCGGTGACGGCGACACCAAACCCAGCCATGGCCATGGCGATCTTGAGCCAGCTTCGACGGTTCCTGCCTGGCATCTGCTCCCAAACCTTTCAGGCCCCTCTCGTAGGCGCCAATCGGAATCACATGCGCGTCCCCGTCGCGCAGGCGGCACTTAAGCACAGGGCGCGGACCGCTGTCAATTTGAGTACTCCTCGTGTACATGATCGCTCTCCAGAGCGAGTATCGGCCTTTTCAGGCAGGGAACTCCGAGCACTGAAGCCCGCTCCAGCTGTCGCGACTATGGTGATGCAATGGCCTCAACGGACCCCGTCGGGAGACCCCCGGGCCCGCTGTTCCCGCGTCTTCCCGGGGGGCCGGGAGGGATGAACCGGGATCAGGTCGCACGCCATCAGAAGGCGCGTCTGGAAGGGGCGATGGTTGAGGCGGTCGCTCGCCATGGCTTCGCCTCGACGACGATTCGGGAGCTGGTCACCTTGGCCGGAGTCTCTAAGAGCACCTTCTACGAACACTTCGAGGGCAAAGAGGACTGCTTCCTCTCCACTTTCGACGCGATCATGGCGCAGCTGACGCAGGAGGTAGGAGAGGCCTACGAGGGGGCAGGCGATGCCCGCGAACGGCTGCTGAGGGCATTGGACCGCTTCACGGCGATCGTCGATGAGAGACCGGAGGCTGTTGCCTTCGTCACTGTCGATTCCCTCACCTTGGGTGCAGCGGCCGTCGCCCGCCGGGAAAAGGCGTGGGAGGCATTCGAAGCGGTCGCGCGCCGGCACCTCAGTCCTGCTGGGGCCGGCGCCGAAGTCTCAGAGCTGACGGTCCGGGCGGTGGTTGCCGGCACCACCGGCGTCATCTATAGATGTCTGCGCGCCGGCCGGAGCGAAGACCTGCAGGGACTGGTCGAGCCGCTGATCGACTGGGCGTTCAGCTACAGGCAACCCGACAGCGAGGCGGTGCGAGCGGCGGTTGCCGCCGCGGAACGCCCCTCCGCTCCCCTGCCGGTGAGGGACTCGACCGCCGTCCTCCCCGCCTGGGAGGAGCCGCCCGACTCTCCCCGCAGTCGTTCGCAGCTGAGCCAGCAGGAGCGGATCATCAGAGCGGCGATCAGGGTGGTCGTCGAGCGCGGCTACGAAGCGCTCAGCATTCCCGCCATCTCGGCCACCGCCGGAACCTCGAACCAGACCTTCTACGAGAACTTCAAAAGCAAGCGCGACGCGTTTCTCGCCGGCTATGAGAGTGTCTCCGCCGGGGCGCTGGGGCAGACCTCGGCCGCGCTTGAGCGGGCGGAGGACGGGCCCGAAGCAGTTGGCTTAGCCCTGCGGGCGCTCAGCGAGTGCATCGCCGCCAACGAGCTGTATGCGCGGCTTGCCTTCTTCGAGCTGGCGGCGGCGGGGCCGCCCGCGCTCGATCGAGCTGACGAGACGATGGACCTGCTCGTCTCCATCTTGGAACGGGCCAAAGGAGAAGGCGAGCGCGAAGAGCCCCTTCCCCACGTGGTCCTGGAAGCGACGGCGGCGGGGATCTGGTCCGTGATCCAGCGGGAGATCGCGCACGATCGGCGCCACTCGTTGCCGGAGGTGGCCGGCGAGCTGGCTCGGATTGCCGTTGCGCCGCTCGGCGGAGGATGAACTCTGTATAGCTTTCTCGCATGCGCGTTTCGATTCGCCCGCTGCTTACCCTCCTCTGGCTCCTCCCCCTCCTCATCGCAGGTTGCGGGAGCTCGAGTGGAGAGAGCTCGCGGCCGGCGCCCTCCGCCGCCGAGTTTCCCGCCGCCAAGGGAAAGACGATCACGGATCTCTTGCGGGATTCGGGGGCGAAGCCGACGAAGCTCGTGATCGCGCCGGCTGCGCAGGTCTTCGACGTCGGCGAGAATCGCTACCCGTTTGGCGTCTTCACCGCCGGCAACGAACAGGTGGATGACGCCGACGTGGCGCTCTACTTCGCCAAGGACGAAAAAAAGGGGGCGGTCGTCGGGCCGCTGCCGGCGCAGGTGACCTCGCTGGAAGTGAAATCGGCATACCGGGCCGCGGGTGAAGATCCCGACCAGGCAAAGAATGTCTACGTCGTACCGAATGTCGACTTCGACCGCAAAGGTCCTTGGGTGGCGATCGCGATGCTCAAGGGTGAAGCCGGTCTGGAAGCGTCGCGGGTGCCGAGTCCGGTCGTCAGCGACAACGCGGTACCGCAGGTGGGTGAAAAGGCGCCGCTGATCCACACGCCGACCGCCGAGGAGGTGGGCGGCGACCTGGCGAAGATCGACACCCGCGTCCCCCACGACCAGATGCACGAGGTCGACTTCGCCGATGTGCTCGGCAAGGAGCCGATCGTGCTCGTCTTCGCGACGCCGGCGCTCTGTCAGAGCCGGGTCTGCGGCCCCGTTGTCGATGTCGCCCAGCAGGTAGCGGACGAGTACAAGGGCCGGGCCGACTTCATCCACATGGAGGTCTACGTCGACAACGACATCGCCAAGGGGATCCGGCCGCAACTACAGACCTACCACCTGCCGACGGAGCCCTGGACCTTTTTGATCGACCGCAAGGGCATCATCCGCGACCGCATCGAGGGCGCCTACGGCGTTCCGGAACTGGAAGCGGCGATGCGGTCGATCGTGCCCTAGCGAGAGCCGCGTCTGCTGCGCCGGCTCCGAGAGGAGGATCCGCGGCGACTTGGTTTGGCGGCGTCGCGGAGGGTTCGTTCACCAGCTTTCTCCGTCGACTCCCCCATCGTCATCTGGAACATCGCCAACAGCGCGTCGGAGGCAAGCGGGCGCATACGGTCGAGCGCCTCGCGTACCTTCGCCCAGTCCTCCTCGGGGCGGCCGGCTTTGTCGAACGGCTCCCAGATCTCCTTGACGAAGAGCTCGACGAAGACTTTGGCGACCCCCTCGGAGTGACGGCGTAAGTCTGCCGCCGTCTCGATTGCCGCCTGCGGAGACACACCCAGCTCGACCAGGGCGGTGCCGGCCCGCTGCAGGCGGGGGCTGATCACCTCGATCTTGCCGTCGGGAAGCTGGCGCAGGATGCCGAGCTTCTCGGCCTGCCGCAGCAGTTTCGGGTCGAAGCGTTTGACCCGCCAGGCAGCGGCGAGCTCGGCCTCATCGAAGATTTCCGGCGTCTCGTCCTCGAACGGCGCCCGCACCGCGCGGGCGAAGTCGACCATCTCCCGCGAAGAACCCTCGCTGCTCTCGAGCACGCGGCGGATCGCCTCCAGGTTCAGCCCCTCGGCCTGCATTTCGCGGGTTAGCTCGACCCGCGCGACATGGTCCTCGTTGTAGTAGCCGGTGCGGCCGTGGACTTCCGGCGGCGGCAGCAGGCCACGCGTCTGGTGGGCGCGGATGTTGCGGATCGTCATTCCGGTCCGCCGCGCCAGCTCGCCGATCGTCATCTTGCCGTCGGGCACTTCCCCTTGGCCTTTCTGGCTGGCCATCAACGCATGGTAAGCGCGAAGCGCTGGCCGTTCATCTTCTCGGCGGCGTCCGAACAGAGAAATGCGATCGCGGTGGCGAGGTCCTCGGCCGGGGTGAACGTGGGGAAATCCTTGTCCGGGTTTTCCTCCCGCATGCGCGGGGTGAGGATCGCGTCAACGACGACGATGTTGGCGGTGGCGCCGCCGGGCTCGAAGCCATCGGCGAGGGCGAGGGTCCAAGCCTCGGCGGCGGCCTTTGCGGCCGCGTAGGCGGCGTTGGCGTTGGTTGGGTTCTGCGCCTGCTTGGCGGAGACGAGGACGAAGCGCCCGCGCTCGCTGGCGGCGAGCTGGTCGTGGAAGGCGCGGGTCGTGTGCTGGACGGTGCGGATAAGGAGGTCGTGGAGGAAGGCCCAATCGCTGAGCGGCGCCTCGTGCAGCGGCTCTCCCCCGCGCCAGCCGCCGACGAGGTGGATGAGCCCGTCGACGCGGCCGAAGCGCTCGATTAGAGCGGCGGACCAGGTGCGAGTGGCGTCCTCGTCGAGCAGGTCGACGGTGCGGCCGTCCCAGCGCTCGGGCGGGAGACCGAGGCCCGCGAAGAGCGAGTCGAGCGTCTCCTGACTGCGCTCGGCCCCGGCGACGATCGCACCCTCGGCCGCCAGTCGCTCGGCGACGACGGGCCCGAGCCCACCGCCGACGCCGGCAATCGCAATCACACGATCCTCAAGCATGTGTCACATCTTCTCAACCTCTGTGTAGCAACTTATTGTCCGGCAGTTTTCCGTCTGCCCGCGCTGCAAAGATACGCGGCATGGAAACTGCTTCGGCCACTGGCCCTCATCGGCGCGAGCGTTCGGTCAACCGCCGGGTCCAGGGAGACATCGGGGAGCTCTCGGCAATGGAGTGGCTCGCGAGCCACGGCGCAACCGTTTGGACTCCGTCAAACCACAGTCCGCATGTGGACCTGATGGCGGAATGGGACGACAGACTGATCAAAGTCCAAGTTAAAACGTCAACCTTTCGCTGGGAGACGAAAAACAATCAGGAGCGACGGAAAGTCTCCATCGCCACCAACGGGGGCAACCGCAGCTGGACGGGACTGACGAAGAAGTTCGACCGAGCGAAGGTCGACTACCTCTTCGTTCTCGTCGGTGATGGACGTCGCTGGTTTATTCCTGCCGTTTATGTCGAGGCCGCCAGGGGAGTAGCGCTGGGAGGAGCGAAGTATTCGGAGTTCGAGGTCGAGCGAGGCACGCCCTTCGAAGAACTCATCTACGGAGATCCCGCAGCCAATAGAATTGCGGAAGCCTCACCATTAGAGGGGGAGTGCCAGAGCGGTCAAATGGACGTGACTGTAAATCACGCGGCAATGCCTACGCAGGTTCGAATCCTGCCTCCCCCATCTTCTTCAGCACCTGTCAGCCGACAGATACTTCTTCGACCGAAACGGCAGGCAACGTTTCCGAAGGATCCGTGTGAGGAAGCTGGGATTTCTTCAGGGGACCGACTTCGTGTCTCTACCGACGGTCCCGGCCGGCTCGTCTTCGAGAAGATCGACGCCGAGCCGCTCGATCCGCCGGTCTAACCTTCCGCCACGCCGAGCCGCGCCTTCATCTGCTCGTTGAAGGCGGTCAGGGCGGAGAGGGGACGCATGAAGACGGTCAGCTCGGCGACGCGGCCGTCGTCGTCGAGCTCGAGAAAGTCGATGCCCTCGAGCTCGCGGTCGGTGCCGGCGACGTTGGCCTTGAAGCGGAGGCAGACGGTCTTGCCGTCGTTCAGCTCGTCGGTGTAGGTGAGGTCCTCGAGGGTGGCGGCGACGTGGGTGAGGACCGTGGCGACGGTGTCCCGGCCTTCGAAGCCGCGGAAGAGGATCGGGCTGTGGAGGACGACGTCCTCACGCAGCGTTTCCGTCATCAGCTCGAGGTCTTTGGCCTCGGCGGCGCGGCGGAATGGGTGTGGCTCTGCCATTTGCTCACTGTACCTCGCCCCGGTGGGATACTCACGCCGTGCCGAGCGACCGCTTCTACTCGCGGCTGTCCCATTCGTTGGGCGCTTCTGGCCTGCGGCTCGTAGGCAAGCTGAACGTCCCGCTCTACCGCGCCACCCGCGGCCGCCTCGGCGGCAAGATCGGTAACGGTCCCGTCCTGCTCCTCACCACCACCGGCCGCAAATCCGGCCAGCCGCGCACCGCACCCGTCCTCTACCTCGCCGACGGCGATCGCTTCGTCGTCATCAACACCAACGCCGGCAACGCCAAGACCCCCGCTTGGTCACTCAACCTCGGCGCCAACCCGGAGGCCGAGGTAGAGGTCGGCGGCAAGCGCACGAAGGTCCGGGCCCGCCTCGCCGAGGGGGAGGAGCGCGCCGAACTCTGGCGCCGCCACATGCGCCAGTACTCCGGCTGGGACTACTACGAGTCGAAGCTCGACCGGCAGCCCAGCGTCTTCGTGCTCGAGCCGCGCTAGGCGCAGCGGTTAGGAGGCTTCCCGAAGCATTTGGGCCTCGGGTAAACGCTTCAGCTTTTTCAGCGTGTTGTTCTCGATCTGGCGGATCCGCTCGCGAGTAACGCCAAAGGCTTTGCCGACTTCCTCCAGCGTCAGCGGCTCGGTGCCGGAGAGGCCGTAGCGAAGTTCGATCACCTGGCGCTCGCGATCCGGCAGCGCGTCCAGCGCCTTGCGCACGCCCTCTTTTTGCATGTGCTCGCTGGCTTCCTCGAAGGGCTCCAGCACCGCATCGTCAGCGACAAAATCGCCGAGCTCCGATTCGTCCTCGTCGCCGACCGGTTTCTCCAGCGAGACCGGCAGCTGCGCGACCCGGAGGATGTCCCGGACGTCGGAGACCGGCCAACGCAGCTCCTCGGCGATCTCCGCCGGCTCCGGCTCACGCCCCAGCTTCTGCACCAGCTGACGTTCGACATGGGCAACCCGGTTCAGCTTCTCGACCATGTGCACGGGGATGCGGATCGTCCGCGCCTTGTCAGCGATCGCCCGCGTAACCGCCTGCCGAATCCACCAGGTCGCGTAGGTGGAGAACTTGTAACCGCGGCGGTAGTCGAACTTCTCGACCGCCCGGATCAGCCCCAGCGAGCCCTCCTGGATCAGGTCGAGGAAGCTGAGTCCGCGCCCCAAATAGCCTTTTGCGATCGAGACGACGAGGCGCAGGTTGGCCTCGACCATCTGCCGCTTCGCCAGCATGTCGCCGCGCTCGATCCGTTTCGCCAGTTCGACCTCCTGCTGCGCGGTCAGCAGGTCGACCTGTCCGATCGCCCGCAGATAGAGCCGCAGCGAGTCGAGGCTCGGCTCAACCGTCAGATCGAGCTCTTCCTTTTTCGCGACGCTGCCGCTCTCGTTGCGCTGGGCTTTGTAAGCGCTGACGCCGCCCTCGGCGAGCACCTCGATCCCGTGCTCGACCAGGTGCGCGTGGAGCTGGGAGACCTGCTCCTTGGTGATCTCGACCTCCTCGAGTGTCGAAGAGATCTCCTCGAAGGTCAGGTAGCCGCGCTCGCGCCCTTTGGCGATGAGGCCCTGAAGCTCCTCGATCTCGGCGATCGGGCTGGCCTCCTCATCGCGCTCGATGACGTCGGCCGTGGTCTCCAACGGTTCGATAGTCACTGCCCTCGCTGCGCTCCCTCTCCCCATTCCCTTGGGCAGCCGGCCCCAAAGCTCCGGCCGCGCCGGATTATAGGGAGAAAATTTTTGTCACCGGCCACGGCGCCCCAGAAGGCCCGTCGCTTACTATTCGTTAGCCGATGACCAGCCCGTCGATCGCCACCCCTGTCACCCCCGACGTCCAAGCCGCGCTGCCGGCGACGCAGGTCGGACTCTCGCGCGTCGGCGTGACCGGCGTCGAGAAGGTGATCCGGGTGAAGAGCGACGGCGTCGAGAACCTCTTCTACGCCGAGTTCGAGTGCTTCGTCGACCTCAACCCGCAGCAGGCCGGCGTGCATATGTCGCGCTTCGAGGAGATCGTCGGCGAGGCGATCGACGAGGTGGTGTTGGGCGAGGCATTCAAGGCCGAGGTGCTCGCCGCCCATGTCGCCCAGCGGGTGCGCGAGCGCCAAGGCGGGGAGCGGGCCGAGGTCTCGATCACCGCCCGCTACCCGGAGACCGTGAAAACGCCGGAAACCGGCAACAGCACCCAGGAGATCTACGTCCTTTATGGCACCGCGGTCGCCTCCGAGCGCGGCACCCGGACCCTGACCGGGGTAGAGGCGCAGGGCATGACCGCCTGCCCCTGCGCGCAGGAAGCAGTCGCCGCCCTCGCCCGCGACCGGCTCGCCAACGACGGCTTCGGCGCCGAGGAGATCGAGCGGATCCTCGAGCTCGTCCCGGTCGCCACCCACAACCAGCGCGGCATCGGCACCCTCTACGTCGGCTGCCCGGAGGGCGGCCCGGCCTGGATCGAGGCGCCGGAGCTGCTGCGGATCGTCGAGAGCTCGATGAGCTCGGAGATCTATGAGCTGATGAAGCGCACCGACGAGCGGTCGGTGGTGGTCAAAGCTCACGAAAACCCCCGCTTCGTCGAGGACTGCGTCCGCGAGATGCTCCGCCAAGTGGTCGAGGGCTACCCCGACCTGCCGGAGGAGACGTTCGTCATGGCTCGCCAGGAGAACCTCGAGACGATCCACCGCCACAACGTCGTCGCCGAGCGCTACGGCACCCTCGGCGACCTCCGCGCCGAGCTGCAGCAAGACGAGCACAGCGCGCATCACCTGACGATGCGCGAGTGGCTCGAGGCGCCGGCTAGCTAGCTGGGGCTCGGGCCGCACTTGTAGGGAGGGGTGGGTGTCCCTCTCGAGACCTGGGTTCCTCGCCTCTAAGCCCTCCGAGCAACACGCACTGGCAGACGCTGAACTACGCATGTCTCCCAGCTCACCGCTCGTGGTGGTCGTGGTCGCGCCACAGGTGACTGTCGCTAGGAGGAACGGGTGTCCCCTGGCCGATCGGCGCTCCTGTTGCTGGCACAGACCAGTTGGCGAGAGAAGCTGAGTTAGAGGCCAGCAACCCAGGGAGGTCAGGGACACCCGTTCCTCCCTACAGGCGCGGCCCGAGCCCTAGCCGGTGGATTTCAGCTTCGTTTTCCCAGCCGCTCGCTCCCGCTCCAGCTCTTCGATACGGCGGCGCAGGCCGAAGAAGTAGTCGGCGCCGCTGACCACGGTCACCGCTACGGCGACATAGACGAGGACGTCGACCCAGAACGGCGAGGGGTCGGCGGCGATCAGGGCGATGACGGCGGCGATTTGGAGGACGGTCTTCAGCTTGCCGAGCCAGCTGGCGGCGATGACCAGGCCGCGCTCGGCGGCGATCGCGCGCAGGCCGGTGACGGCGATCTCGCGAGCGATGATCACCATCGCGATCCAGGGCGCGAGCCGATGCAGGGAGACGAGCGAGAGCAGGGCGGCGGTGATCAGGAGCTTGTCGGCGAGCGGGTCCATCAGCTTGCCGAAAGTGGTGACCGAGTCACGGGAGCGGGCGAAGTAGCCATCGAGGCCGTCGGTGAGGGCGGCGAGGGCGAAGACGGCGGCAGCGAAGGCGTCGCCGTTGGGGGTCTCACCGAGCAGGGCGACGACCACCACCGGCACGGCGAGGATGCGGAGCAGGGTGAGGAAGTTCGGCAGGTTGAGCGGGAACATTCCCGCTCACTTACCCCCGGCGGCCGCCGGAGCAGTCCTCGGCACCGCCGCTTCGCGGTCTCGCTCGGCGAAGTACTCCTCGCCCTCGATGCTGATGTGCGGCAGCAGCTTGTCCAGCCAGCGCGGCAGCCACCAGGCGCGCTCGCCCAGCAGCACCATCACCGCCGGCACCAGCAGGCAGCGAACCAGGGTCGAATCGATCGCGATCGCCACCGCCAGCCCGACCCCGAACTCCTTCACCACCGGATCACCATTGAGGACGAAGCTGGTGAACACGCAGACCATGATCGCCGCGGCCGAAGTGATCACCCGACCGGTGTTGGCGAGACCTTCGACCACCCCCCGCCGCTCGTCCCCGTACTCGCTGAAGTGCTCCCGCATCTGCGTCAACAGGAAGACCTCGTAGTCCATCGAGAGGCCGAAGAGGATCGCGAACATCAGCAGCGGCACGAAGCTGACAATCGGGATCGCGTGGTCGAGGCCGATCAGCGAGGAGCCCCAGCCGAGCTGGAAGACCGCGGTGACGACGCCGTAGGCGGCGGCCACCGAGATCAGGTTCATCGCCGCCGCCTTGATCGGCACGAGCAGGGAGCGGAAGGCAATCAGCAGGACGAGGAAGCTGAGCGCGACGACGATCGCGATCATCAGCGGCAGCTTGTCGGCGATTTGGGTGGCGAGGTCGATGTAGCCGGCGGTCTGGCCGCCGACGTAGGAGCTGGCGCTGGTTCCTTTCAGCGCCTGGGGGATCACCGTGTCGCGCAGATTCTCGACCAGGCTGACCGTCTCGTCCGCCCAGGGCTCGGACTTCGAGATCACCGTGAAGACGGCGACTTTGCCTTCCGTATCCAGGGTCGGTTCGCTGACCGCTTTCACGTCGCTGGCGCCGCCGATCGCTTTCTCGAGCTTCGGCAGCACCTGTCTGGCTTCCGCCGGCGAGCTGAATTCGGAAGCGACCAGGAGCGGCCCGTTGACGCCGGGCCCGAAGCCGGCGTTGAGCGCGTCGTAGGCCTGGCGCGAGGTCGTTTCCTCCGGCAGGGCGCTGATGTCGTTCTGCCCCAAGTCGAGCTGGAAGATCGGCAGCGCCAGGACGATGAGGATCAGCATCGCCGCCACCGTGGCGCTCCAGGGATGGCGGCTGACCCGCTCCGCCCAACGCCTCCAGCCGTGCGGCTCGGCGTCGTCGGGGTGGGTGTTGCCGAGCTTGACCCGCAGCGAGTTGATGTGGGGTCCGAGCGCGCCGAGCATCGCCGGCAGCAGCGTGGTCGCAGCACAGACGGCAACGACAACCGCGATCGCCGCGGTGAAGCCGAGGGTCGCGACCAGCGGGATCCCGGCGAAGGCGAGCGAGCAGAGGGCGATGACGACGGTGAAGCCCGCAAAGACGACAGCGCCGCCTGCGGTGGCGGTGGCGCGGGCGATCGACTCGCGCAGCTCCATCCCTTCGCCGAGCTGCAGTTTGTGGCGGGTGACGATAAAGAGCGCGTAGTCGATGCCGACCCCGAGGCCGATCATCGTCGCCAGCGTCGATGCGACCCCGGGGACGTCGAGGACCTGCTCGAGCAGGCGGATGATCATCAGCGCGCAAGCGAGGCCGATCACCGCGGAGACGATCGGCAGCATCATCGCCGTCGCCGTGCCGAAGGCGAAGAGCAGGATGATCACGGCCGCGGCGAGGCCGATCGCCTCGCTGGTCTCGGTCGCCGGTTTCGAGAGCTGCTGGCCGACGTAGCTGCCGACGGCGGCGTGCAGACCTGCCGCTTCGGCCGGCTCGGCGGCGTCGAAGATGCGTTCGGCCTGCTGCTCGTCGATTTCCCCCGGCCCGATCGAGAGCACGACCGGGATGTAGCCGACGGTCTGGTCTTTGCTGAGGAAGGCGGCGCCTTCGCGGCTGAGCGGGCTGACGGCGGAGTTGACGTCGTGCAGGGCTTCGAGCCGTTTCACCACTTCGGCCACCGGCTTCGCGTACTGCGGGTCGGTCAGCTTTCCGCTCGGCGCTTCGAGGACGAGTGGGTTGCTGCCGTAGGCCCGTTCGGGCAGGTTGTCTTCGAGCAGTTCGGTCGCGGTGGTCGAGCCGGTGCCGGGGAGGGTGAGGTTTTCGCTCGTCTTGCTGCCCGAGGCGGTACCGATCGCGATCAGCGCGACCGCGAGGACGACCCAGGCGGCGATAACTGGCCAGTGGTGGCGCGAGCAGAAGCGCCCGATCGCGTAAAGAGGTCCGGTCACTTGCGGTCTTCCGGTGCCGGGGCAGGGATTTCGCCGGTCTCGAAGGCTGAGGGCACTACCTCGAGCGGCTTTGCCCTCAGCGCCTGCCGCAGCAGGACCAAGCGTTGGGCCTGGTTGGTCGCCATCGAGGCGATCAGCGGACGCGGCCAGTCGACCGTCAGCTTGCCGACCGCGCTGAGCTCGGCGTCAAGCGTTGCGCTTTCCATCTCGTAGAGGAATTCGAGGCTGTCCGCTTGGGTTTTCAAGTCGTTGGCCTCGATCGTTTCTGCCGGCGGATCGGCTTCGCCGCCGATTCCACGCAGGGTCTTCGTCGTCGCATCGACATGTTCCTGTTCCTGGGCGCGGAACTGCTGGGCCGCCGCAAGGTCGTTGCCGCGGAGACCGGGCAGGACCTGTTCGAAAGCCGCGACGGCCGCGAGCTGGCGAGCGAGGATTTCGTTCAGCACCCGGACGTCACGTTCCTTCTCGCCGTCGCCGCTGCCGGAGGAGCCGCTGCCTCCACAGGCGCTCAGGGTAAGAGCGAGGAGCGCGACGGCGGCTGCGAGGAGCAGAGTGCGGGACACGGCGCTTCCGCGCATGATTCGGTTCGATGCCATGACGACGCCCGCAAGCCTATGAGCTCAGACAACCGCCACGCCCTCGCCGTCCTCGCCGCGGAGGTCCACAACTGCCGCCTCTGCCCGCGGCTGGTCGAGTGGCGCGAGGCGCAAGCGGCGAACCCTCCCCGCCGCTACCGCGGCCAGGACTACTGGGCGCGGCCGATCTCCGGCTTCGGGGATCCGGACGCGCGGGTTGCACTCGTCGGCCTCGCCCCCGCTGCGCACGGCGCCAACCGGACCGGCCGCATGTTCACCGGCGACCGCTCCGGCGACTGGCTCTACGCCTCCCTCCACCGCACCGGTTTCGCCAACCAGCCGGAGTCGCAATCGCGGCGGGACGGGCTCGAGCTGCGCGACGCCTACATCACCGCCACCGTCCGCTGTGCGCCACCGGCGAACAAGCCGACGCCGGAGGAGCGCGACACCTGCCTCCCCTACCTGGAGCGGGAGCTGCGGCTGCTCGATCGTGTGCAGGTGATCGTCGTGCTTGGCGCCTTCGGGTGGAACGGCTTCCTCCGCGCCGCCCGGGCGATCGGCGAGGAAGTACCGCGCCCGCAGCCGAAGTTCGGGCATGGCGCCGAGGCGGACGTCGGCCGCTGGCGACTGCTGGGCTGCTACCACCCGAGCCAGCAGAACACCTTCACCGGCACGCTGACCGTCCCGATGACCGACGAAATCTTCGAACGCGCCCGCAGCCTGGTGCAATAGCTCGTACCTATGTTGAACCCCAGTGTCTAAACGGAACCCTCTCAGCGTCTATCGCGGTCTCCCCTGCGCCAAGGAAACCCAAGGGAGGGATTTTGCGCAGGCCTAGGATCAAGCGGACCACGGAGCAGATCGAAACGCCCGACGGCGACGTCTACCTGCTGCGGCCCAGTGCCGACAACGACATCAGGATCGAGAAGCCCGACGAGGGGGAACGGCGGCTGCTGGCGGCGCTGGACGGGGAGCACAGCCTCGAGCAGCTGCACGATGAGTTCGGCGCCGAGACGGTTGACGAAGTGCTTGGGCAACTGCGGGAGCTGGAGTTAGTCGAGGATGCCGCGGACTACGAGCGTCTGGCGCCGGGAGAGCTGGAGCGGCTCGATCGTCAGCTCCGCTACTTCAGCGATGTCGGCAGCGGCGATCTGACGCCCTCGCAGTGCCAGGAGCGCCTGCGCGAGGCGAAGATCGCCGTGCTGGGAGTCGGCGGCCTCGGCGGCTGGTCGGCCTGGGCGCTTGCCTGCACCGGGGTCGGCGAGATGTGGCTGATCGACGGCGACCGGGTCGAGATCAGCAACCTCAACCGCCAGATCCTCTACACCGAGGCCGACCTCGGCCTGCTCAAGGTCGAGTGCGCTGCGGCGCGGCTGCGCGCCTTCAACTCGGCGACGAAGGTCACGACCGAGGCGCGCCGGCTCGAGAGCCAGGACGAGATCGCCGAGTTCATCGCCGGCTCCGACATCGTCATCGACGCCGCCGACTGGCCCGCCCACGAGATCGAGCACTGGTGCAACGCCGCCTGTTTCGAGGCCGGCATCCCTTACATAACGATGAGCCACTTCCCGCCGGTCGCCCGGGTCGGGCCGCTCTACGTCCCCGGCGAGACTGGCTGCTACGTCTGCCAGGAGATCGCCTACCGGCGCGACTACCCGCTCTTCGATATCGCCGTCGAGCAGCGGCGGGCGAAACCGAGCCCCGCGGCGACCCTCGGCCCGGCCTGCGGCCTGATCGGCGGCCAGGTCGCGCTCGAGGTGATGCACCTGCTGACCGGCCTGGCCAAGCCCTCGACCCACGGCGTCGCCCACCTCTACGACCTGCGGACGATGGAGGTCAAACGGGAGCCGGTGGTGCCGGAGCCGAGCTGCCCGGTCTGCGGCGAGATGCCCCACCAGCAGCCGGAGGGTCAGGGCGTCGGCGAAGGTGAGCCGGCCGCCGGGTAGGTTGTCCGGCGGATGCGGCTCTCCACCACCATCGTGCTGATCGCTTCTGCGGCCGCGCTTTTGGCCGGCTGCGGCGGCGGCTCAGATGAGACGAGCACGAACCCTCCCCCTGGCTCCGGGACGACGGCGAAGGTGCGATCGGCATGGGAACGGAGCCCGAGCTGCGCGCACCCGCAGGGAGCATCGCGCTGGGGTTGCTCGGTCGACTCCTACCGCTGTCAGGCGGTGGTAACCGACCGCGGCTGGTCGGTCTCTTGCGCTAGGCCGGGCCGCTCGATCGCCTTCACGGTCCCGCCCCGGAAGTAGCCCGCCGGGCAAGACGGGCGGAGGGATCGAGGAAAAGCAGGAACCAGAGGTACCCGGCCGCGCGCGGCGCCACGAAGGCAAGCGGGATCGAGAGCAGGAAGACTCCGGCGATGTAGGTGCTGCGAAGGCGCGACTCGCGGTGAGTCTCCTCGTCCATCGAGGTGAGACCGCGGCGGCGCGCGTCCACCCCCATCCAAAGCCCGATCAGGACGACCGCGGCGAGGTTGACCGAGTAGAGGACGACGGACGGCGTCTCGCCGCCGTACTCGCCGAGCACCTCGCTGCTGAAGGGAATGAGGACGATCGCGGCGAGGTAGAGCAGGTTGAGGCCGAGCAGCCGCCCGTCGAAAGCGTCGATTTCGGCGAAGAAGCGATGGTGGACGATCCAGAAGCGCCCGATCACGGCGAAGCTGAGGGCGAAGGCGAGCAGGCTGTCCCACTGGTTCAACAGTTCGCTGGTGACTTCGCTGCTGCTCAGACCCTTCTCGATCCCCAGGTTCAGCACCAGCAGGGTGATGGCGATCGAGAAGACGCCGTCGCTGAAGGCGACGATCCGCCCGAACTCGATCTCGTTCTCCGCCCGCGGTTTCGCCACCTGCTCTCTGGCCACCCGCGGATCATCTCCCCCGGCCGCGACGGAACCGAGTCCCGATCCCTTTTAGAATGGCCCGAGCGCGCCGGCATAGCTCAGTTGGTAGAGCACGTCATTCGTAATGACGGGGTCCCCGGTTCAAGTCCGGGTGTCGGCTTCCCATGGAAGCCCAGCAACGGCTCGAAGAAGCCGGCGTCAACGCAAAGCGCGCCGAAGTTCAGGGCGACGATGGACTCGCTGGGGCCGAATGGCGGCGCTACCGGCTGATCAAGGACGTCACTCGCGATCCTGACGAGCTCCTCGCTGAAGGTGTCGCGATTTCCCAGATAGCGATCGATCTCGCGTCGCAGTCACGTTGACCGGGTTCGCCAGCATGCTCGAAGGCCTCAACGGAGCCGGGGTCCGCTACGTGCTGATCGGGGGAATCGCGTTGATCCGCCACGGCGTGGTCCGCGCTACCCGCGATATCGATGCGGTCTTCGATCCGGATCCTGAGAACGTCAGCCGCATCCGCTCGCTCGTATCGAAGTGGAACGCCACTCGTCCCGATGGCTCACCCGTTCCAGAGGACGGAATCTCCCCAGAGCGGAGCATCCATCTATCCACCTCCATGGGTGAGCTGGATCTTGTCTCCGAGGCCGCTTCCGGTTTCAGCTTCAACGACCTGTTGAGCCGCGCCGAAGTTCGGAAGGTAGACGGGGTCGAAGCGCCGATCTGCTCGCTTGCCGACCTGGTCGCGATGAAGCGAGCAGTCGGCAGGGAACGCGATCTCGCTGACCTGGCCGACCTGGAAGCAGCTCACGGCAAGCTCCCCTAGAGCTCGGTCCTACTTCTTCTTCTGCCGCCGTTCGAGGACTTCGCCGAAGGCTTTCTCGATTTCGGTGGTGAGGGAGAGGCGGAAGGTGGCGTTGAGGGCGTCGAAGGCGAGGGGGCGGAGGCGGCCGATCGCGGCGATGATCTCCTCCCAGCCCTCCTCCGGGCGGCCTTCTTCGTCGAACGGCTTCCATACGTTTTCGACGAAGAGGTCGACGAAGGTGCGGGCCGAGGTTTGGGCGTTGCGGCTCAGTCTCTCGATCGCCGCCAGGGCGGCCGGGAGCTCGATGCCCATCGCCATCACTTCTTCGGCGGCGCGGATCAGGGCGGGGCTGGGCGCTTCAAACCGCTCTTCCCCGATCTCGACGAGGAGGCCGAGCTTCTTCGCTTTCTCGATCAGGCGGTCGTCGTCGGTGCCGAACTTCTCGACCAGCTCCTCGCGGCTGTAGATCTCGGGAGCCTCGGTGGCAAAGGGGGCGGTGACCGCCTGGCGCAGGCCGACGAAGCGGTCGGCGTCCGCTCCGTGCTCGCCGATCAGACGCGCGATCGCGCTCAGCTTGAAGCCCTCGGCCTGCATCTCCTGGATCAGGCGCAGGCGGGCGACGTGCTCGGCGCCGTAGTAGCCGATCCGGGCGCGCACCTCGGGCGGCGGCAGCAGCCCCCGCGACTGATGGTTGCGGATGTTGCGCACCGACATTCCCGTCTCGTAGGCGAGCTGCTCGACGGTCAGGTTCGCCTCTGAATCAGGCGGATTTGCGGCGGCTTTCTCCGTTTTCGCCACGCGGTGAGTCTAGCTATTGGAATGTAACCTCGTTTGAGGTAACGTTTATGAGGGAACAGACTTCCTGCAATCCACTTTTAAGGACTCACAATGGACCTGAACTTCGCAGCGATCCTTGCCGCAGCCCCGCCCCCCGCCGGTGGCGCCGAGATCGCCCAGATCGTAATCGCCACCGTCGCCGCGTCGATCGTCACCGCGGCGCTCCTCTTCCTCGGCTTCGGCCACCGCAGCGGCCGCACCCAGATCCTCCAGCGCCTCGCCGACCACGCTGAAAGGGCGTCCGGCCTCCCCGGCTGGGTCTCCTTCCCTTCGGCTATCGCGACCGTCTCGCTATTGACCGCCGTATTCGGCATGTACTGGGACATCGCCCTGCACATCGACAACGGCCGGGACGCCGGACCCCTCGCCAACCCGGCCCACTACTTCATCCTCGCCGGCCTCTTCGGCATCTTCAGCGCCGGCTTCTTCGCGATGGTCCTCCCCCTCGAGCGGCCGAGCACCGTCGCCGTCCGCTTGGGGCGCGACTGGTGGGCCCCGCTCGGCGGCCTCCTGATCTGCGCCTGCGGCGCCTTCTCGCTGATCGGCTTTCCGCTGGACGACATCTGGCACCGCCTCTTCGGCCAAGACGTGACCCTCTGGGGCCCCACCCACCTGATGCTGATCGGCGGCGCGGCGATGACCCTGGTCGGGATCGCGGTGCTGACCGTCGAGGGGCTGCGATCGAACGCCTCGGCCGAGGTCCCGATGCGGGAGCTCCTCCATACGCGGATGGCCCGCGCGGTCGCCCTTACCGGCGGCCTGATGCTGGGCCTCTCGACCTTCCAGGCCGAGTTCGACTTCGGCGTCCCCCAGTTCCAGCTCGTCTTCCAGCCGATCCTCCTGATGCTCGCGGCAGGCGTGGGACTCGTTCTGGCCCGCGTCTACGCGGGGCCCGGCGCCGCCTTCGGCGCCGCCATCTTCTTCATCGCCCTGCGAGGGATCCTCGCGGTGGTGGTCGGGCCGGTGCTCGGCCAGACCACGCCCCACTTCCCCCTCTACGTCGTCGAGGCGCTGGTCGTCGAGGCGGCGGCCCTCTTCGTATCGACCCGACAGCCGCTGCGGTTCGGCCTCGTCACGGGGATCGGCATCGGCACCGTCGGCCTCGCGGCCGAGTGGGCCTGGTCCCATCTCTGGATGCCGCTGCCTTGGCCCGGCGCCGCCTTCCCGGAAGCCGCTCTACTCGGCTTCGCCGCGGCGATCGCCGGCGCCACGATCGGAGCCTGGATCGGCACCCACCTGGCCGCCGAGCCCACCGAGCGGTCTCCGCAGCTACGCCGCGCCGCCGCATGCAGCGCCGCGGTGCTGGCGGCGCTGGTCGCCTACGGCCTCTACACCCCGACCCAGCAAGGAGTGAGCGCTCAGGTCTCCCTGAAAGAGGTCGGTGGCTCCGCCGGGCGCGAAGTGCAAGCCATCGTCAAGCTCAACCCGCCAGACGCGGCCACGGAGGCGGAGTGGTTTGACGTCACCGCCTGGCAGGGCGGCGGGCTCGTCGTCGCGCCCTTGCGGCGGACCGGCCCCGGCCTCTACCGGACCACCGAGCCGATCCCGGTGCACGGTGACTGGAAGGCGATGATCCGCCTGCACGAGGACAGCTCCCTCACCGCGCTGCCGATCTACCTGCCGCGCGACGAGGCGATTCCTGTCGGCGAAACTCCGGCCTCCGCTCGGTTCACGCGGACCTTCAGCGACGAGCACCAGCTGCTGCAGCGGGAGGCGAAGGGCGGCCCCGCCTTCCTCGTCGCCCTCGCCTACTCGCTAGTTGCCGCGATCGCCCTCTCGCTGCTCGCTCTGATCGCCTGGGCACTGCACCGGCTCTCGGTCGACCTGCGGCCGGAGCCGCTGTGGCGACGTCTGCGCACCCGCGCCCTCAGCTTCCAGCACGGCGGCGGCAGATGATCCTGCCGCTCGCCCACCACAGCGCGATCGTCGCGCTGCCGGTCTTCGCCCCGGCGCTGATCGTGATCGGAGTCCTCGTCGTCCACTACCTGCGCGAGCGCCGGCACTGGGACGATGAGGAGACCGAGGCCTGATTCACTCGCGCTCCAGCGCCCCGGCGTAGGTGCCGTGGAGGGTCGAGCGCGGGGGCGGGATTGCTATGCCGTAGGCCTCGCGCATCGCTTGGGCCAGGGTGCGCTTGAAGGTGGGGCCGTGCCAGGCGTGGGCTTCGGCGGCGCGGCCGACGTGGAGGTGGACCAGCTCGTGCAGGAGGGTCTCGAGGACGTCGCCGCGGCGGATGCCGGGGTAGGCGGTGACCGAGAGGCGGAACTCGCTCGGAACGGCGAAGCCGAGGCGGTTCGGGCGCCGCTGCGCGCGGCGGACCTTGAGCTGGGGTGCCGACCGCGCCAGCGGGCCGTCGGCGAAGACCGGCAGCTTCCGCAGCCGCTCCAGCTCCTCGTCGAGGGCGACGCCGGCAACCGCGTAGTAGGAGCGCGGTCGGGGCCGGGCGGGCTCCTTGCGCGCGGGGGCGGACGCAGCGGTGAGGGCCCGCCGCCATCGCCGCCTCAGACCTGGCAACGCGGGCACCAGTAGGTGGTCCGGTTGGCGTCGCCCTGGCCGCGCGAGGAGATGCGGCCGCGGCAGCGGGGGCAGGCGCCCTGCCGCCGCTTGTAGACCTTGAAGGGGTAGCGGCCGGTCTTCACGGCGTCGAGCATCAACCCCCGGGCGGCGGCGAGGACGCCCCGCAGCTCCTCTTCGGAGAGGTCGCCGATCGGCCGCCAGGGATCGACGCGGACAGCGAAGCAGGCCTCGCTCTTGAAGATGTTGCCGATCCCGGCGACCAGGTGCTGATCGAGCAGGGCGTCGCCGAGACCGCGCGCCGGGTTGGCTCGCATCGCGCCCACAACGGCGTCCTCGTCGAACGCCTCGGCGAGGATGTCGGGGCCGAGGCTGGTGATCTGCGGGTGCCGCCGCAACCGAGCGGTGGTCATCACCTGCAGGGTCGGCCCGCCGAACTGGACCGCGTCCCAGTTTTCGCTCGCCAGCACCGCCCAGGCGGAGGCGCGGGGGCGGCGCCAGCGGGCGCCGTGGCTATAAACGTGCCAGCCGCCGCTCATCCCAAGATGGCTGTGCAGGGAGAGCTCACCGAAGTCGAGCAGGAAGTGCTTGCCGCGGGCCTCCACGCCTGCCAGCCGCAACCCGTCCAGGCGTTCGATCCCGGCGGCTTTGCCGCGCGGGTTCGGCGCGCTCGCCGCAACCTTTTCCCCGACCAGCGTCTGCTCGAACCGCCGCGCCAGCCGCCGAATCGTGTCGCCCTCTGCCACTCCCCCATGATGCAGTTTCCGACAGCTGGGTAGAAGGAGGTAATGTTCCGCCGCGCGCGACGCATGGACCCGAAAGCCCGCCAGGTGGCGCTGCTGATCGGAGGGAGCCGGGTCGCGCTGGGGGCGGCGATCTTCTTGGCGACGCGGCCGGCGCTGCGGGCGGGGCGCTTTCCGGAGCCCGGTCCGACCGGCGTCGCGCTGGCGAAGCTGGGTGGCGGCAGGGACATCGCGATCGGCGCGCTCACGCTGTCCGCGCTTTCGGACCCGGACCGCCTGCGGACGGTGATGCTGGTCTCGAACCTCTGCGACCTCGCCGACGCCGCGGCCTTCGCCTTCGGCGCCCGCCATCCCCAGATGCGCCTGGCAGGCACCACCGGTGTCCTCTCCGGCGCCGGCGCCGCCACTGCCGGGTTCTGGGCCTGGCGCCGCCTCGGCGCTGCCTGAGGCGCGAACGTCGTCTAGGCGATCAGCGCCGGCTCGCCGCTCTGGAACTCGTGCGACTCGATCACCCGGTCGATCAAGCCGTACTCGACCGCGTCGGGCGCCTTGAAGAATTTGTCGCGTTCCATGTCGCGGTGGATCTGCTCCTCGGGTTGACCGGTGTGCTTGACGTAGATCCGGTCGAGCCGCGCCCGCAGCTCGAGGATCTCTTTGGCGTGGATCTCGATGTCGGTGGACTGGCCTTCGAAGCCGCCGCTCGGCTGGTGGATGAGGATGCGGCTGTTGGGCAGCGCCATCCTTTTGCCCGCGGCGCCGCCGGTGAGGATCAGCGAGCCCGCTGACATCGCAATCCCGTAACAGATGGTCTGCACGTCGGGCTTGACGAACTGCATCGTGTCGTAGATCGCCAGGCCGGCGTAGGCGGAGCCGCCGGGGGAGTTGATGTAGAGGCTGACGTCCTTATCGGGGTCCTCGGCCTCGAGGTGCAGCAACTGGGCGATGATCAGGTTGGCGAGATCCTCGGTGACGGGTTCACCCAGGAAGATGATCCGCTGCGCGAGCAGGCGGCTGTAGATGTCGAAGGAGCGCTCGCCGCGAGCAGTCTGCTCGACGACCATCGGGACCAGTGGCATACGGGACCTCCATTCCGAAGATTGCTGTCCCCACACCGTAGTGAGCCGCGGCGATCGGCCGCGCGTCCCCTAGGAAGCGTCGCCGTTGAACTTGTAGCCCACACCCCGGACCGTCACCACCAGCTCCGGCTTCTGGGGGTCGCGCTCGACCTTCTGGCGAAGGTTGGAGATGTGGACGTCGCAGGCACGCTCGTCGCCGTCGAACTCGGTCTGCCAGAGCTCCTCCATGATCTGCGAGCGGGAGAAGACCTCCCCGGGGCGAGCGACGAGGAGGCGCAGCAGCTGGAACTCCGAGCGGGTGAGGTTGACGGGAAGTCCGCGGACGATCGCGACGTGGCGGACGAGGTCGATCGAGACCGGGCCGGACTCGATCTTCACCGCTTGCGCCAACGGCGAGCGGTCGAGTTCGCGGCGGCGCAGCTGGGCACGGACCCGGCCGAGCAGCTCACGGACCGAGAAGGGCTTGGTGACGTAGTCGTCGGCGCCGACCTCGAGCCCGACCACCTTGTCGACCTCGGCGTCTTTGGCGGTGAGGACGATGATCGGTACCGCGCTGCGGGAGCGAACGTCGCGGCAGATGTCGAGGCCGCTCGGCCCCGGCATCATGATGTCGAGGATCAGCAGGTCGAAGGGGACGCCGTTGCCGAGCAGCGCGGCGGCCTCGTCGCCGTCGGCGGCCGGGGTGACCTCGAACCCCTCCTGGACGAGGGCATAGCCGACCGAGTCGCGAACCGACGGCTCGTCGTCGGCAATGAGGATGCGGCCGCTGCTCATGCGACCGGGGTCGGGGTCGGTTTCGCGATCGGGAGGCGGACCCAGAAGGTGCTCCCCTCCCCCTGCACCGACTCGACGCCGATCCGGCCGCCCATCACGTCGACCATCCGCTGGGCGATCGCCAGGCCGAGGCCGAAGCCCTCCTGCTTGCGGGTCTCGCTGCGCCGGTAGAAGCGCTCGAAGATGCGTTCGAGCTCGGCCGCGGGAATGCCGGTGCCGGTGTCGATGACCTCCAAGATCACTTCCCCTTCGCTGTCATGGCGGCCGCGAACGGTAACGGTGCCGGGGGGTGGCGTGTTCTTGTAGGCGTTGGTGAGCAAGCCGATCATCACCTGCCGCAGCAGCGTCGGGTCCCCTGTCGCCGCCAGATTCGACTCGACGTCGACGACCAGGTCGACGTGCGGGGGTGCGTCGCAGGCATTGACGACGTCGCGGATCGCCAGCGGCACGTCGACGGTGTCGCGCTCCGCCGCCCCCCGCGACTCGACCCGGGCGAGGGTCAGCAGCGACTGGGTCAGCCGGTTCATCCGCTCGGCGTCTTCGCCGAGCCGTTTGAGGAAGTGGTCGCGGTCGCCGGGGTCGTCCTTGGCACCGCTCTGCAGCACCTCGATCGCGCTGGAGATCCCGGCCAGCGGGTTGCGCAGCTCGTGGGCGGCGTTGGAGACGAAGTCGGCTTCGGCGAGCTCCTGGCGCAGCTCGTCGGTGCGGTCGCGCAAGACCGCGAGGACGGCACGCTCGTCGGGCAGCGAGCGGGCGGTCATCGCGTAGGCACGGTCGCCGATCCGCAGCGCCGGATGGGCGGAGAAGCCGACTTCGACGGCTCGCTGGAGCTGCGACAGGGCCGGCTCGGGCGGCTGCCCGGAGGAGTCGAGGAGGCGGCTGGCAGCGCTGTTGGAGAAGCGGACCGGGCCTTCGTAGTCGACGACCATCACCACGTCGGTGAGGCCGTCGAAGATCGCCGCGAGCTTGTTGCGGTCGGCGGTCAGGACGCCGAAGCTCTCTTTCAGCGAGGCGCGCATCGAGTCGAGCGCGCGGGCGAGATCGCCGATCTCGTCAGGGCCGGCGGTTTTCAGCGGCGCGTCGAAGGAGCCGTCCGCCATCTCGCCGGCAGCTCGGGCAAGGCCGACCACGCGGTGGGAGATCGCCACCGCGATCAGGAAGCCGGCGAGGACGCCGAGGGCGACCGCGGCGACCAGCGCCTTCTCGTTGTCGCCGAAGAAGTAGACCGCGGAAGCGGTGATCAGGCTGACGGCCGCAAAGGCGCCGGTCAGCCAGAGCCGCATGCCGATCCGCAAGGCGCCGGGGGGCGAAGCGGTGGGATTGTCCGCGTCGCGGCGCATGAAGATTTACTAACACAATCCTCCCCTCGGGGCGCCGAGTCCGGTCATTTCCTGCCCGCATGGGAGAATCGAGCCTGTGCGAAGTCTCGTCTTCATCCCCGCCTGGAACGAGGAAGCCGCCCTCGCCGGCGTGATCGCCGACGTGCGCAAGGCGATCCCCGAGGCTGACCTGCTTGTCGTCGACGACGGCTCGACCGACGCCACCGCCGAGCGGGCGCGGGAAGCAGGCGCGCTGGTCGCCTCGCTGCCGTTCAACCAGGGGCTGGGGGCGGCGCTGCAGACCGGCTACCTCTACGCGCTGCGCAACGGCTACGACGCCTGCGCCCACCTCGATGCCGACGGGCAGCATCCGGCCGAGGAGGTCGCACGGCTGCTGGCGGAGGTGACAGCCGACCGCGCCGACCTCGTGATCGGCTCCCGCTACCACGCCGGCGCCGTCGCCGAAAGCGGCGACTACCGGCCGACCTTCTCGCGGCGGATCGGGATCAGCGTCTTCCGCTTCTTCCTCACCTTGGCGACGCGGCAGCGCTTCACCGACACGACCAGCGGCATGCGCGCCGCCAACCGCCGGGTGATGGCCCTCTTCAGCCGGCACTACTCACCCGACTTCGCCGAGATCGAGTCGCTGCAGCTGGCGGTGCGGCAGGGCCTGCGGGTCGAGGAGCTGCCGGTGCGGATGCTGGAGCGGGCCGGCGGCAGCTCGTTCCTGACGCCGCTGCGCTCGGCCTTCTTCATCTTCAAGGGCCTGGTCGTCCTGCTGGTCGGGCAGTTCCGGCCGCGGCACGCGGAGACGGAGTGACGATGCTCGTCCTCGCCGCCGAAGCAGGGCAGGTCCACCTCACCTCCCAGACCCGGATCGTCGCCGCCGCGCTGGCGCTCTTCTTCATGCTGCTGATCCTCGAGCTGATCCGCCGCGACCGCCTGCAGGAGCGCTACAGCGTGATCTGGTTCGTCGCCGGCCTCGGGATGCTCGCCGGCGCCGCCTTCCCCGGCCTGCTCGAGGTGGTCGCCAACCTGATGGGCGTCCGCAACACCAACGTCGCCCTCTTCTCGATCGTGCTGCTGCTGCTGCTCGGCCTGGCGCTCAACTTCAGCGTGATCATGTCCCGGCAGGCAGCGCAGATAACCCGCCTGGCGCAGGAGCGAGCGATCGAAAAGGCGCTGGCGGAAAAGCGCGCCGAGGGCGCGAACGGCAACGGCTCCTCAGGCGCAGAGACTCTCGAGTCTGAAAAACAGAGCTTCGAGGGCTAGCTCCTCGGAGACGTTCAGCTCGAGACCGCGCCGGGTCTCCTGCACAAGCTCGGCGCCGCGGCGGGCGGCGGCGGGATCGAGCCCCTGGGCCTGTGAGCGGAGGCGGTCGAGCCGGTCGCGGTTGAAGACCACCTCCTCGGCTCCGGCGGCGACGGCGGCGAGGTCCCGGAGCCAGGCCGCGCAGAGCTCGAAGGCGAGCTCGAGGATCTCGGTACGGCGGCGGCGCCCGGCGCGTTTCGCACCATCGCTTATGTCTTTGGCGCTGCGTTTGATCCCCGCTTTGGAGTCCTCATCCAGCGCTTCGCGAGCGGCGGCTTCGGCGTCGTCGCCGGCCGCCTTCGCGCGGTCGAGCAGGCCCTTCCAGGGCGCCCCCCCGCACTCTCCCTCGAGCGCTGCCGTGACGCAGCGCTCGACGTCCCCGCGCAGCTGCCCCCCCGGCTCGCTCAGCAGCAGCCGCGCCCGCTCTAGGTCGCCTGCCGCGAGCCGAGCCGCCGCGGCCGCTTCGTCGGGCGAGGCGCCCTCGGTGGCGAGCTCCCGCTCCAGCACCTCCGCCGGCAGGGGAGCGAACTCGACGGTTTGGCAGCGCGAGGCGACGGTCTCCAGCAACCCCTCGCCGTCGGAGGAGAGCAGGATCAGGTGGACAAAGTCGGGGGGCTCCTCGAGCGTCTTCAGCAGCGCGTTCTGGCTCTCGTCGCGCATAGCCTCTGCCGCCTCGATGATGAAGACCCTTTTCCCGCCTTCGAACGGCCGGTAGGCGGCGGCGCGGATCACCCGCTCGCGCACCTCCTCGACCATGTGCTGGGCGCCGGTCGGGGCGAGCCAGACGAGGTCGGGATGCGGGGAGGGATCGAGCAGGGCTCGCCGCCGCGCGTCCTCCGGGTCGGTAGAGGCCGCGGCCAGCACTTCGGCCGCGAAGGCCCGCGCCACCGCCCGCTTGCCCGAACCGCGGGGGCCGCGGAAGAGGTAGGCATGCGAAGGCTCGCCGGCGAGCGCGGCGCTCAGCGCTACCCGCGCCCGCGCCTGGTGTTCGGTTGCCGCCGCCAGCGCATCCGATTCAGGGCCCACCAGGGTGTGCTCAATCTCGGCTGCGCTCACGCACCGCCTCCATCACCCGCTGGTGGACCTCGTCGACCGAGCCGGTCGCATCGACCACCGCCACCCGGTCGCTGGCGATCTGGGCGATCTCCTCGTAGGCCTCCGCCACCGCCTGCTGCAGGCCGAGGCCCTCCTGCTCGAAGCGGTCGTCGCCGTCAGCCCGACAGAGGCCGGTCTCCGGATCGATCCGCAGCAGCAGGGTGAGGTCGGGCCAGAGGCCGTCGGTAGCGGTATCGCAGAGGCCTATCACCTCGCCGACGCCGAGACCCCGGGCGGCCCCCTGGTAGGCGACGCTGGAGTCGGAGAAGCGGTCGGCGACAACCGTGCGCCCGGCCTCCAGCGCCGGTCGGATCACCCGCTCGGTCAGGTCAGCCCGCGCCGCCAGAAACAGCATCAGCTCCGCCAGCGGCTCCAACTCGACGCTCGGGTCGGCGAGCAGCTCGCGGATCCGCTCTGCAGCCTGCGTCCCGCCCGGCTCACGGATCGCCACCGTCCCCTCCCCCAGCGCCTCGACCAGGAGCCGAGCCTGAGTGCTCTTCCCCGATCCGTCTACTCCCTCGAGGGAGATGAACAACCGCTGCCTCAGCTTTTGGCGGCGGCTTTGGCGCGTTTGCGACCGCGCGTCGCCGTGTCGGCTTTCGACGCTTTGACTTTCGCTTTTTTGGCGGGAGCGGCGTCCTCGTCGCCCTTCGGCGGTGCCTTCTTCTCCATCGCGGCTTTCGCCGCTTTGGCGGCTTCGCGCTCGGCCCGGCGTTTCTTCATCTCCTGCATCGACTCGCAGTCGTCGTTGAGGCAGAGATTCCAGGGCCGGCCGCGGAACGGCTGGACTTTGAGGCGCGGGGTGCGGTCGCAGATCGAGCAGCGCTCCTCGAGCCGGAAGACGTCGCCGCGCTGGGGCAGCGGGAAGGTCTGGTCGCAGGAGTCGGGGTCGTCGAGGGTCCAGCCGCTGCATCCGACAAACCTTTTGCCGGATTTTTTCGCGCGGATGATTCGCAGCATGTTCGGCGAGCCGTCCTCCTTGGTGCGGCCGGCTTCTTCGCAGACCTTGCAGGGACCGAGGATGCGGTCCTCGTCCATCCCTTTCCAGATCACTTTGGCCAGGTCCTCGCGGCTGCCGTCGATTTCGGTCCAGGTCTTGTGCAGGAGGTCGCGGCTCTCGCCGACGACGGCGCCCTTCGACATCTCGCCGGCGGCGATCCGGTCCATCTCGGCCTCGAGCGTGGCGGTCATCTCCGGCGTCGCCATCGCCGGCACGTAGTTCTTGAACGCCTCGTAGAGGGCGATTCCCGTCTCGGTCGGGATCGGCGGGTTGCCGTAGACGTAGCCGCGGTCGAAGAGCTTCTGGATGATGTCGGCGCGGGTGGCTTTGGTGCCGAGGCCGCGCTCCTCCATCATCTCGATCAGTTTCGCCTGCGAGATCCGGCCCGGCGGCTGGGTCTCCTTGTCAATGACCCAGGGGTCGCCCTCCAGCTGCAGGGTCTGACCCTCTTCCAGTTTCGGGATCTCCTCGTCGGCGGAGCGGGCATAGGTGTAGATCGCGGCGTAGCCGGGATCGACGACGACCGAGCCGCGGACGAAGTAGGTCTGGTCGCCGGCTTCGATGTCGGCGCGGGTCGACTCGGTGATCATCGGCGGGCTGAAGGTGGCGAGGAAGCGGCGGACGACGAGCTCGTAGACCCGTTTCTTCGGCCCCTCGAGAGCGCCCGGGTGGACCGCCTGGGTCGGGTAGATCGGCGGGTGGTCGGTCGTCTCTTTTTTGCCGCGGGTCGGTTTCAGCTCGCCGTCGAGCAGACCGGAAGCGGCAGAAAACTCTTTGATCCGGACGAGTGAGGAGACCAGCTCGCGCACCGGCAGCGAGGACGGGTAGACCGTGTTGTCAGTGCGCGGGTAGGAGATGAAGCCGTCCATGTAGAGGTCCTCGGCGATCCGCATCGCGCTGGCGGGGGTGATGCCGAGGCGGCTGGAGGCGTCGGTCGAGAAGGCGGTGGTGTTGTAGGGGGTCGGCGGCTTGCGGGTGTTTTTGCGCGCCGTCACCGACTTCACGGTGCCGGGATTGGAAGTGCCGGCGAGCGCCGCGTCGGCCTCCGCTTTCTCCCAGAATTTGTCGACGCTGTGGTGGGCTTCGAAGCTGCCGTCGGGGTGCTGGAACTTGGCGAAGACTTCCCAGAAGGGTTTGGCGACGTGGGCACGCCGTTCCATCTCGCGCTCGACGATCAGCCCGAGGGTCGGGCTCTGGACACGGCCGACCGAGAGGAAGTTGGAGCCGAAGCGGCGGCTGGCGAGCGAGACCGCGCGGGTCAGGGTCGCGCCCCAGAGCAGGTCGATGTCCTGGCGGGCGGCGCCGGCGTTGGCGAGCGGGTAGGAGAGCTCGTCGAGATCGTTGAAGGCGCGGTCGATCTCTTCTTTGGTCAGCGCCGAGTAGCGGGCCCGCTGGATCCGCAGGGTCCCGTCCGCGGTCCCCTCGCGTGAGCCGAGGTCGGGGTTGGCGTCGAGCATCTCCTCCAGCGCCTCGAGCCCGATCAGCTCGCCCTCGCGGTCGAAGTCGGTGGCGATCACCAGCTCGTCTGCCTCTTTGGCCAGTTTCTTGATCGCTTTGACGACGTTTTTGTCGGTCGGCTCCTTGATCAGCTCGGCGTCGATCAGATCGTGCAGGTCGGTCTTCTGCCAGTTCGAGTAGCCCTCGGGGAAGGCCGGGCCGAGCACGTGGCCCTTGAGGCCGACCGTCATGTGCTCGCCGCCGTTCTCGTCCGTCCAGGTGTAGAACGGGACTTTGAAGGTTTTGTCCTCGGAGTTGCTGCCGCGGCTGAGCGCCTCGGCGATCTTCTTGGCGCTGTTGTTCTTCTCGGTGACGATCAGTCGCATGGGGCGGCGAGGGTAGCAGGGGTCGTCGGCCGCGCAATTAGGCGTACAAGCGGCCAATCTCGCTGGCGAGGGGCGGCGATGTGCTTAGGATCACCGCCCTATGAGGTGTCTGGTCACTGGCGGCGCGGGCTTTATCGGCTCCAACTTGGTCGACGCTCTGCTCGTGCGCGGAGACGAGGTCACGGTCGTCGACGACCTCTCGACCGGGCGCATGGCCAACCTCGAACCGGGCCTGGGCAACGGCGCCGAGCTGGTCGAAATGGACATCCGCGACCGCGACGGGCTGATCGGCCTGGCGAGCGAGAAACGGCCAGAGGCAATCTTCCACCTGGCCGCCCAGATCGATGTCCGCAAGTCGCTCGCCGATCCCTGCTTCGACGCCAGCATCAACGTCGGCGGTACCGCCAACGTGCTCGAGGCGGCGCGGTCCTCGGAGTGCCGGCGCGTCGTCTCGATCTCGACCGGCGGGGCGATCTACGGCGAGGGCGAAGGTCAGCAGATCCCACTTCCCGAGGACGCGCCGATCGCGCCCCTCTCCGCCTACGGCCAGAGCAAGTTCGCGGCCGAGGGTTACCTCGCGCTCTACGAGCGCCTCTACGGGCTCTCCGGCGTGTCGCTGCGGCTGGGCAACGTCTACGGGCCGCGCCAGGACCCGCTCGGCGAGGCCGGCGTGATCGCGATCTTCTGCGGCCTGCTGAAGGAGGGCGGTCGCCCCACGGTCTTCGGCGACGGTAAGCAGACCCGCGACTACATATATGTGGGCGATGTCGTCTCTGCCGCGCTCGCCGCGGCCGATTCCGAGGTGACCGGGCCGCTCAACATCGGCACCGGCCGCGAGACCGACGTCCTCGAACTGATCGAGTCGCTGAAGGGCCTCTCCGGCAACGAGAGCTTTGATCCTGAGTTCGCCCCGGAACGGACCGGCGAGGTGCAGCGGATCGCGATCGACGCCGGCCGCGCCGAGCGCGAGCTCGGCTGGCGCGCCGAGATGGGCTTGGACGAGGGCCTGCGCGTCACCCTCGACTCGATCTGATCAGTCGCCGCCTCTCCGCTTCGCGTCCGGGGGCGGCTAGACCGGATCATTAACCTGTGGTTCATGCCCGCTCAGGCCTACGCCGGTAAGGAGTGCGTCTGCCAGTTCCGCAAAGGGATCTGCGACCAGTCCTGCGTGCGGGACATGCTCGATACGCCGTTCTACATCGCCTGCCTGAAGCTGACCGGGCGCAAGTGCCTGGTCGTCGGCGGCGGCGACATCGGCTTGGAGAAGGTCGAGGGCCTGCTCGCCTGCGGCGGCGACGTGACGCTGATCGCGCCGAACGCGCATCCCGAGCTGGAGCAGCTGGCACGGGAGGGATCGATCCAGTGGGAGAAGCGCGCCTACGCCGGACCGGAGGATCTCGAGGCCGTCTTCATGGTGATCGCTGCAACCGACGACACCGAGGTCAACATCAAGGTCTTCGACGACGCCGAGCAGCGGGCGATGCTGGTCAACATCGTCGACGTGCCACCGCTCTGCAACTTCATCCTGCCGGCGATCGTCCGCACCGGGCCGCTGGCGATCGCGATCTCCACCGCCGGCGCCTCCCCCGCCCTCGCCAAGCGGATGAAGCGTGAGATCTCCGAGCTCTTCGGTGAGGAGTACGCGCGCCTCGCGGTCATCCTCAACGACGCCCGCGGCTGGGCGAAGGGGACGCTCCCCACCTACAACGACCGCAAGGACTTCTTCGAGGGGATCGTCAACGGCGACCCCGACCCGATCGAGCTCCTCCGCGAAGGCCAGGAGCCGGCGGTGCTGGCGATCGTCGAGTCCGCCAAAGAGCGGGCCGCCGCCGCGCTCGCCTGAGTCGGGGTCAGCTGGTCCCGCAGGCCGAGCTGCGGACCCGATCGAGCATCTCGCGCAGCTGTTCGGCCTGCTCGACCGTGAGCTTGGCACTGAAGGCCGAGGCGAGCTCGGCCCGGACGAGCGGCCTCATTTCTTCCAGCAGCTCGACCCCGGCGGGAAGCAGCGTCGCGTAGCTGACCCGGCGATCGGTCTCGCAGAAGGCGCGCTCGAGCAGTCCGGCCTTGATCAGCCGGTCGACGAGCTTGGTCAGCCCGCCGCGGGTGATCACCAGGGCCTCGGCCAGCTCCCCCATCTTCAGCCGCTGCTCGGGCGCCCGGTCGAGCGTCGCCAGTACCTCGAACCACGGCAGCGGCGGCAGCTCGGCGGCGGTCAGCGCCTCCTGCAGGCGGCCGGTGACGGCGGCGTGGGTCTGGGTCAGCGCGATCCAGGCCTCGCGATGCGGATCGAAGTCCGCGCCCGTCCCACTTCTCTCTGCGACTGCAGTCTGCTCACTCATCAAAGACATCCTCCCACAATTTGCTTGTTCTGGCAATAGTTGACAGGCAAAGCTTTCTCCTCTAGGATGGTTTCCACGTCAACCGTTTGAGGATCAACCATCTAGGGAAGGAAGCAAACATGAGCACGGAGACGATCAATACGCAGCAGGTCCCGGCGGGCACTTGGACGGTGGACCCGGTCCACTCCAACGTCGCCTTTGCCGTCACCCACAACGGAGTCACTACTTTCCGCAGCGGCTTTGACTCCTACGAGGCCCGTCTCAGCGGCGGCGAGCAGCCGCGGCTCGAGGGCACGGTCGACGTCGCCAGCATCAAGATCGACGAGGAGATGCTGAAGGGCCACCTGCTCTCCCCCGAGTTCTTCGACGTCCAGCGCTTCCCGCAGCTGCGCTTCACCTCGACCGAGCTCAGCGTCGGCGAGGACGGCAGCCTGCGCGTCGCCGGCGACCTCGAGATCCACGGCGAGACCCGCAAGGTCGAGGCCAGCGGCCGCTTCGCCCAGCTCGGCGAGGACGCCTACGGCAAAGCCCGCGTCGGGCTCTCGATCGAGTCGACCGTCGACCGGCGCGACTTCGGTCTCGACTGGCAGGCGGAGCTGCCGAGCGGCGGCGAGGTCCTCGACTACGCCGTCACGATCTCGGTCGACCTCGAGCTCGTCGGCGAGGAGGCATAGCGATGAGGGTCCTCGGAATCAGCGGAAGCCTGCGCCGCGGCTCCTACAATCACGCCCTGCTGCGGGAGGCCGCCGAGCGGCTTCCCGCCGGCGCGGAATGGTGCGAGTTCGAACGCCTCGGCGAGATCCCGCCCTACGACGCCGACCTCGAGGCCGAGGTCACGCCAGAGCCGGTCGAGGCCCTGCGGCAGGCGATGCGGGAAGCCGACGCGGTCCTCGTCGCCACCCCCGAGTACAACCACTCGATCCCGGGCGTCCTCAAGAACGCCCTCGACTGGGCTTCCCGTCCCGCCGGCCAAAGCGCCCTCAACGGCAAGCCGGCGATGGTGATCGGCGCCTCGACGGGGATGTTCGGTGCGGTCTGGGCGCAAGCCGAGACCCGCAAGGTCCTCGGCGCCCTCGGCGGCCGCGTGGTCGAGGGCGAACTGCCCGTGGCCCGCGCCGCCGAACTCTTCCGCAACGGCCGCCTCGAGCTCCCCCCAGAGCAGTCCGAGCAGCTCGAGGGCCTGCTTAACGAGCTGGTCAGCGAAGTCGAGCAGCTGCGCGAACTGGTTCCCGCCGCAGCCTGAGCGAGCGGCGATTAGTAGCCGAAGGTAGGTTGTGCTGGGTCTACATCAAATATTGCGCATAAGCCATATTTGAATTATATGTTGCTTGAACGCTATATTTGATCTATGAGGGATCCGGTTTCCGTTCCTGATGCTGCGCGCCTCTTGAAGTTGAGTCCCGCTCGTGTGCGCCTGATGGCGTCAAAGGGGCAACTTCCAGCTGCGAAGATCGCGGATCGCTGGTTAGTCGAGCGGGCGGCTGTAGAACTACGACGCAAACAGAAGCCTCCTCGTGGGCGTCGTTTCGTTCCACGAAATGCATGGGCGATCGTGCTGCTCGCTTCCGGCGAGCAGCCACCTGCGCTCGATCCTGCCGACCGGTCTCGGCTGAGGAAGGCCGTCGCGCTAGAGGGCTTAAGGGGCCTCGCACCACGTCTCGCAGCCCGAGGTGAGCTCTCCATTTACAAGGCGCACCCAGGAGAGATCGCCCACGTGCTTGAGGATGAAGCTCTACTGGTCTCTGGGATAAGCGCAGCAGGCTCAATCGACGCGGGGCTTCTGTCCGGGCGAGAGGCAGATGGATACGTCGCGCAATCACAGCTTCGGAACTTCGTCGCCGAGCACGTTCTTTCACCTGCCGATGTCGATGGCAATGTCCGGCTTCGAGCTGTTCCCGACGAAATCTGGATGAGTCTGAAACTCGATGATCGAGCTGTCGCTCCTGCGGCAGCGGTGGCACTCGACCTGACTGAAGAACACGACCCCCGCTCGCGAGCCGCAGGAGAAGATGCCCTTCGCAAAATCGATCGAGCCAATCAGAAGGCTCTCCGATAGAGAACCGTGACCGGAGCGGAATCCTCCTCGGTAGTCCACATCGATCCTGTATCGAGCGAGGCCGAGAGGCTTTGGACCCTGGCGCTCAAGCTTGCTCAGGCTCTCGGCCCTGAGCGGGAGTGGTCGCTGATCGGCGGCCTGATGGTTCAGCTGCATGGGCTCGAACATGGCGACGAGTTGCGTCCTACGGTCGACATCGACCTCCTGGGCGCGGCCCGAAAGCCTCCAGCGATGACCGAGGAGATGGCCTCGCTGATCGCTGAGATGGGAGGGAAAGTTGCAACGCCTCCTCGTTCCAAGCCGGATGTCGGTTACAAATTCGAGCTCGATGGTGAGACGGTGGAGATTCTGGGCCCAGATGGGCTAAAGAGCGATCCGAAGACGCTCGGCAAGTTGACTACGTTTCAAGCGTCCGGCGGAACCCAAGCGCTACAACGGACCGAGGTCGTCCTGGTCTCCCTTCGTTATTCGCCGCCGATCGCCGTGCGCCGCCCCAGTCTGCTCGGCGCGATCCTGATCAAGGCACGGGTCGTGGCTAAACAGCGGAAGGAGAAGTTCGACTCCGATCGGCAGGACCTGATCAGGCTGCTGAGCTACGTCGAGGACCCGCGGGCGCTGGCGCGCGATGAGGATCTGAAGGCGACGGAGAGGAAATGGCTGCGCAAGGTCGAGGGGCTCCTGAACTTCGAGGACGCCGCCCTCGCTGCGCTCTTTCCGCGCGGTGTCATCGAGCGGGCGCAGCAAGCCTTCCAGCTCTTGAGCGCTTAGCCCTTGGGCAGGGCGAAGAAGGCGATCGCGGTGTACTGGGCGATCGCGGCGGCGATGACGAAGAGGTGGAAGACCTCGTGGTAGCCGAAGACCGCGGGGTTGGGGTTGGGCCGCTGGGTCGCGTAGACGACGGCCCCGGCCGTATATAGGAGGCCGCCGAAGGCGACGAGGAGCGTGCCGGCCACCCCCATCGAGGTCCACAGTTCCGGGAAGGTGATCGTGGCGACCCAGCCGAGCGAGATGTAGATCAGGGCCGAGGCCCATTTCGGGTGGTTGATCCAGATCATCTCGACGATCGCCCCGGCGACGGCGCCGATCCAGACGACGGCGAGGATCGCCTGCGCCAGGGTTCCGTGCAGGACCAGGAGCGCGAACGGCGTGTAGGTGCCGGCGATGAGGAAGAAGATCATCGAGTGGTCCAGCCGGCGCATCCACAGGCGCAAGTCGGGACGCGACCATTCGACGCCGTGGTAGAGGGCGCTGGTCCCGAACAGAGCTGAGAGGCTGACGGCATAGACCGCGACGGCAAAGGTCGCCTTGCGGCTGTCGGCGAGGAGGATCAGCGCCGCGCCGAGGACGAGCGAGGCGAAGAAGGCCCACTTATGGGAGACGCCGCGCAGTTTCGGTTTGACCAGCGCGATCGCCTCGGCGGTCGCCTCTTTGGCCGCGGTTGCCCGCTCCCCGACCGCCTCTTTGGCAGCGCTGGCCCGGTCGCCCATCCGTTCTGCGCCCCTGCGCAGTTCCTCCATGATCCAGAGGCTACCCCGCAAAAGGCCGTCGCACACGGAAAGAGCCTTTGCCGAGTTTGGGGAGTTGACACAATATGTAGACAAATTCGTGGCTCTCTAGAACCTCCTAATTGCGCCTTCAGGCACTTTTGCCGCCGATCGATTCGCGATCCTGCGTAGTTACCGCTGAAAGCCCGCTCGAGAGGAGTTTTTTGATGTCCAAGACCGCCGTTGCCAGTCCCAGAAACGGTCTGCAGGGCCTCTCGATCGAACGCAGGTTTTCGACGGCCGGTGTGCATCCTTTCGACCAGATCGAGTGGGAGATCCGCGACGCGGTGATCGGCAACCCCGAGAGCCCAGCCTTCGAGCAGCGCGGGGTCGAGTTCCCGAAGAGCTGGTCGCAGAACGCGACCAACATCGTCGCCCAGAAGTACTTCCGCGGGCAGCTCGGCAGCCCCGAGCGCGAGAGCTCGGTCAAACAGATGATCGGCCGCGTCGCCGGGACGATCTCCGACTGGGGGCGCCAGGGCGGCTACTTCGCCAGCGAGGAGGACGCCGACGCCTTCGAGATGGAGCTGACCGCGATCCTGCTCAACCAGAAGGCGGCCTTCAACTCGCCGGTCTGGTTCAACGTCGGCTTCGAGGAGACGCCGCAGTGCTCGGCCTGCTTCATCCTCAGCGTTGAAGACAACATGGAGTCGATCCTCGACTGGAACACCAAAGAGGGCAAGATCTTCCGCGGCGGCTCCGGCTCCGGCATCAACCTCTCCAACATCCGCGGCTCGATGGAGCCGCTGAAGAAGGGCGGCACCGCCAGCGGCCCGGTCAGCTTCATGCGCGGCGCCGACGCCTGGGCGGGGACGATCAAGTCCGGCGGCAAGACGCGACGGGCGGCGAAGATGGTCGTCCTCAACGTCGATCACCCGGACATCGAGCACTTCATCTGGTGCAAGGCCGACGAGGAGAAGAAGGCCGCGGCGCTGCGCGACGCCGGCTTCGACATGTCGATCGACGGCGACGGCTTCACCTCGATCCAGTACCAGAACGCCAACAACTCGGTGCGGGTCACCGACGACTTCATGGAGGCCGTCGAGGCCGGCGAGGACTGGGATCTGATCGCCCGCAACGGCGGTGAGACGACCAAGACGCTGCCGGCGCGCGACCTGATGAACCAGATCGCCGAGGCCGCCTGGCGCTGCGCCGATCCCGGCATCCAGTACGACACGACGATCAACCGCTGGCACACGGACCCCAACACCGGTCCGATCACGGCGTCGAATCCCTGCTCGGAGTACATGAGCATCGACGACTCCGCCTGCAACCTCGCCTCGCTGAACCTCATGAAATTCCGCCGCGAGGACGGCTCGTTCGCGATCGACGACTTCGAGCACGCGGTCGACACCGTCTTTCTCGCGCAGGAGATCATCGTCGGCTTCTCCTCCTACCCGACCGAGGAGATCACGCAGAACGCGCGTGACTTCCGCCAGCTCGGCCTCGGCTACGCCAACCTCGGCGCGCTGCTGATGGCAGATGGGCTGCCCTATGACTCGGACGAGGGCCGCGCCTACGCCGGTGCGATCACCGCCCTGATGACCGGGCGCGCCTACCGCAAGTCGGCCGAGGTGGCTGCGGCGATGGGG
>DASZEL010000010.1:0-73983 GCA_035940865.1 Solirubrobacterales bacterium | reverse complement strand
CTGCAACGAGATCATCGACGAGGAGCTGGCGACGCCGACGCAGCTCGACCTGCAGAACCTCCCGCGGCCGAAGGAGATCTACTCCGTCCTGAACGACTACGTCGTCTCCCAGGAGGAGGCGAAGCGGACGCTCGCGGTCGCGGTCTACAACCACTACAAGCGCGTCCAGATGATGCAGTCGGACGAGCAGGACGGGCTCGAGCTCCAGAAGTCGAACATCCTCCTGCTCGGCCCGACCGGCTGCGGCAAGACGCTGCTCGCCCAGACGCTCGCCAAGATCCTCAACGTCCCGTTCGCGATCGCGGACGCCACGGCGCTGACCGAGGCCGGCTACGTCGGCGAGGACGTCGAGAACATCCTCCTGAAGCTGATCCAGGCCGCTGACTTCGACGTCAAAAAGGCCGAAACCGGGATCATCTACATCGACGAGATCGACAAGATCGCGCGCAAAGCCGACAACCCGTCGATCACTCGTGATGTCTCCGGCGAAGGCGTCCAGCAGGCGCTGCTGAAGATCTTGGAGGGGACCACCGCCTCGGTGCCGCCGCAGGGCGGGCGCAAGCACCCCCACCAGGAGTTCCTGACGATCGACACCACCAACATCCTCTTCGTCTGCGGCGGCTCCTTCGCCGAGCTCGACAAGGTGATCGAGCGGCGGGTCGGCGACCGCGGCATCGGCTTCGGCGCCGAAATCTCCTCGCGCCAGCGCAAGGACGCCGGCGAGTGGTTCGAGCAGGTGCTGCCCGAGGACCTTGTCGAGTACGGCCTGATCCCCGAGTTCATCGGCCGCCTGCCGGTGATCACCGCGATCCACCAGCTCAGCCGCGACGACCTGACCACGATCCTGACCGAGCCCAAGCACGCGCTGACCCGCCAGTTCCAGCGCTTCTTCGAGTTCGACGACATCGAGCTGGTCTTCGCCGACGACAGCCTCGAGGCGATCGCTGACAAGGCGCTGGAGCGCGAGACCGGCGCCCGCGGCCTGCGGTCGATCCTCGAGGAGACGCTGCTCGACGTCCAGTTCGAGCTGCCCTCGCGCCGCGACGTCACCAAGTGCGTCGTCACCAAGGAGACGATCACCGAGGGCAGGCGCCCGACGCTGGTCACCGAGGCGGTCCAGCAGGACATCGGCCCCGCCGAAGACGGGCTCACCGAAGAAACCGCATAGCGTCTTTAGACTCGCCCCCGTGAGCGCGGGGGACCGGCAAAAACTCGAGAGCACCACCCGCTACGACCCGACCGAGGTCGAGGCGCGGGTCTTTGCCGAGTGGATCGAGGGTGGGTACTTCCACCCGGCCGCGGAGGGGACGCCGGAGGAGAACTTCTCGGTCGCGATCCCGCCGCCCAATGTCACCGGGGCCCTCCACATGGGCCATGCGCTGAACGGCTCGATGCAGGACGCGCTGGTGCGGATGAACCGGATGCGCGGCCGCAACGCGCTCTGGATCCTGGGTACGGACCACGCCGGGATCGCCACCCAGGCGGTGGTCGAGAAAGACCTCAAAAAAGAAGGGAAGTCGCGCCACGACCTCGGGCGCGAAGCCTTCGTCGAGCGGGTCTGGGAGTGGAAAGCCGAGTATGGCTCGCGGATCGTCGAGCAGTACAAGCGGCTTGGCGCCTCCTGCGACTACGAGCGCGAGCGCTTCACCCTCGACCAGGGCTACGTAAAGGCGGTCTACCGCGTCTTCAAGCAGCTCTTCGACAAGGGCTACATCTACCGCGACAACTACATGGTCAACTGGGACCCGGGCTCGCGCTCGGCGATCTCCGACCTCGAGGTCGAGAACCGCGAGGTCGAGGACGTCCTCTACTCGATCGACTACCCGGTCGAGGATTCCGACCGGCTGCTGACCGTCGCCACCGTGCGGCCGGAGACGATGCTCGCCGACACCGCCGTCGCCGTGAACCCCGACGACGAGCGCTATCGCGACCTCGTCGGCCGGCATGTGGTGCTGCCGCTGGTCGGGCGGCGGATCCCGGTGATCGCCGACGAGCACGTCGACGTCGAGTTCGGGACCGGGGCGCTGAAGATCACCCCCGGCCACGACCCCAACGACTTCGAGATCGGCCGCAAGCACAAGCTCGAGGAGATCGGCGTGATCGGCCCCGACGGCCGCATGACCGAGGAGGCCGGCGATTTCGCCGGGATGACCGCGGCGGAGGCGCAGAAGGCCGTGGTCGAGGCGCTGCGCGAGGAGGGGCGGCTGCGCGCCGAGGAGCCCTACACCCACTCGGTCCCGTTCTCGCACCGCTCCGGTGAGCGGATCGAGCCGCTGATCTCGCTGCAGTGGTTCTGCCGCATGGACGAGCTGGCACGGCCGGCGATCGAAGTGGTCGAACGCGACGAGGTGCGAATCACGCCGCCGCAGTGGAAGCGCGTCTATCTCGAATGGATGCGGGAGATCCGTCCCTGGTGCGTCTCGCGCCAGCTTTGGTGGGGACACCGGATCCCCGTCTGGTACTGCGACGAGTGCGGCGAGACGATCGTCGCCGAAGCCGAGCCGCAACGCTGCGGCGCCTGCGGCGGCGAGCTGCGCCAGGAGGAGGACGTCCTCGACACCTGGTTCAGCTCGGCGATCTGGCCCTTCGCCACCCTCGGCTGGCCCGACGATACGCCGGAGCTGGGCGCCTTCTACCCGACCAGCTTCCTCACCACGGCGCGGGAGATCCTCTTCCTCTGGGTGGCGCGGATGATCATGACCGGGCTCGAGTTCCCCGGCGCGATCCCCTTCCGCGACGTCTACGTCCACTCGGTGATCCAGGCTCGCGACGGCCGCCGGATGTCGAAGAGCCTCGGCACCGGGATCGATCCGCTGGAGGAAATCGACGTCCACGGCGCCGACGCGCTGCGCTTCGGCCTGCTGGCGATGTCCTCGACCCAGGACGTCCGCTTCTCCGACGCCAAGGTCCAGCAGGGGCGCGACCTCGCCAACAAGCTCTGGAACGCGAGCCGGCTGATCCTGCTGAACGCCGCCGAGGTCGAGCCCGCCCCGCGGCCGACCTGCGTCGAGGACCGCTGGATCCTCTCGCGGCTGGAGCGGACGATCGCCTCGGTGACCGAGAAGCTCGAGACCTACGACTTCGCCCACGCCGTCCAGGAGGCCTACTCGTTCTTCTGGCGCGACCTCTGCGACTGGTACCTGGAGATCGTCAAGCCGCGCCTCTACGACGGCGAGGAGGAGGTCTCGGCGACGTTGCTCTACGCGCTGGAACGGGTGCTGTCTTTGCTGCACCCGACGATGCCGTTCGTCACCGAGGAGATCTGGAGCTTCCACCCGGCGCGGCAGGGGCACCTCGCGGTTCACTCCTTCCCGGCCGCGGACGAGTCGCTGTTCGACGAGGCGGCCGAGGAAGACGTCGAGGGCGGCATCCGCCTGACCCAGCGCCTGCGTGCCTGGCGCGACCTCGCGGGAGTCTCCGTCGGCGCGACGCTGCCGGCGGTCATCGACGGGGTCGAGCCCCCCGACTTCGTCGCCCGCCTCTCCCGCTTCGAGTTCGACGGGGCGGGGGCGGAGCCGGTCGCCTCGATCGGCCCGGTGCGGGTCCTCGACTCCGATCAGCTCGACGCCGAGGCCGTCGCCGCGCGGCTGGAGAAGCGGCGCGAGGAATTGCGGTCCGAGGTCGAGCGCGGCGAGCGCAAACTCGGCAACGAGCGCTTCGTCGCCAAGGCTCCGGCTGAGGTGGTCGAGGAGGAGCGGGGCAAGCTCGAGCGCTACCGCACGGAATTGGCCGAGCTCGAGTAGCGGGATAGACGGCGCGGACGCGAAGCGGAGCACCGTCGACTGATTTTGGACGCCGAGACCTACCTGAACTCCCTCGAGCCGGTCGGCTGGCGGCTCGGCCTCGAGCGGATGCGCAAGCTGACCACGGCGCTGGGGCTGCCGCAGCATCGCTTCGCCTCGATCCACGTCGTCGGCACCAACGGCAAGTCCTCGGTGACCCGGATGACGGCGGCGCTTTTGGAAGCGCACGGGGTTAGCGCCGGCGCCAGCGTCTCCCCGCACACCAGCCGCTGGTCGCAGCGCACGCTGATCGGTGGCGAAGAGGTGGCGCCGGAGGCCTGGGCGAAGGCGGTCGAACAGGTCGCGCGGGCGGCGGAGGGGGTGAACCGGACCCTGGAGGAGGGCGAGGCGGTGACGCAGTTCGAGGCGGCGACCGCCGCCAGCTTCGTCGCCCTCGCCAACGCCCGGGTACGGGCGGCGGTGATCGAGGCCGGCCTCGGCGGCCGCCTCGACGCCACCAACACGATCCCCTCCAAGGTCACCGTCCTCACCTCGATCGGGCTCGACCACACCGACTGGCTGGGGGAGACCGAGCTGGAGATCGCAGCGGAGAAGCTCGCCGTGCTGCGGGACCAGACGAAGCTGGTGCTGGGCGAGGTCTCCGACGAGGTGCGGGCGCTGGCGGAGCAGACGGCGCGGGAGCGAAACGCACGCTTGATTTTGGCGCCCCCGGAGCCCGCTTTCGACGTCGATCTGCGCACCCCGGGGGAGTTCCAGCGTCGCAACTTCGCGATCGCCTGCGCCGCCGCAGAGGCTTTTCTCGGTCGCTTCGATCCCGAGCGGGCGGCCGAGATCGCAACCACGATCACGGTGCCGGGCCGGCTGGAGCAGCTCGCCGAGCATCCACCGGTCTTCATCGACGCCGCCCACAACCCGGCCGGAGCGGCGGCCCTGGCCGGGTCGCTTCCCGGCGTGGCGAATGGGCGCCGCCTCGTCGCCTGCCTGGCAATCCTCGCCGACAAGGACGCCGAGGCGATGGTCGCGGCGCTGGCGCCGGCGCTTGATCGGGCGGTCTGTACCGAGCTGCCCGCCGCCGCGCTCGAAGGCCATGGCCGCCCCGGCGCCAAGTCCCATCCCGCAGCGGAGCTCGCCGCGATCTGCGAGGCAGCAGGCCTGCCGGCCGAAGCAGAGCCCGACTTCGAAGCCGCCCTGGCGCGCGCGATCGCCCTGGCCGCCGAGGAGCCGGAAGGCCTTGTTTTGGTCGCCGGCTCCCACTACGCCATCGCCCCAACCCGCTCTATGCGAGGATTTCGCCATGGATCGACGCCGTAGCGCCGGAACCGAGCTGCTCTCGATGATGGGCCTCGTCGCCGCCGTGGTGGCGATCGTCATCCTCTTCTTCTTCGGCGTCGGCTATCTGTTTGGAAGGCTTTTCCTTTAGGAACAGGATCAACGTCGGCGGCGGCGAAGTAGACTGCCGCTCCCTCAGCGGCACCCCCAAATCATGCTCCTAGCGATCTTCGGCATCACCAACGACGGCCTCAATCTGGCCGCAACCCTCTTCCTGCTGCTGCTGGTCGTCCTCTGGCTGGCGCTGATCGTCTACACCTACCTCGACGCGCGCCGGCGGATCTCCGACCCGTTCCTGGTCGCCTGCGCCACGGTCGCCTCCTTCTTCCCCTTCGTCGGCACCGCCGTCTACGCGATCGTGCGGCCGCCGGAGTACCTGGAGGACGCGCACGAGCGCGAGCTCGAGATCAAAGCCGCCGAGCTGCGGGTGCGCCAGCTGCGCGAGCAGACCTGCTCCAACTGCGAGTACCCGGTTGAGAAGAACTACCTGCGTTGCCCCAACTGCCAACGCCGCCTCAAGGACCCTTGCCCGAGCTGTGGCAAGCCCGTCGATCCCCGCTGGGGCCTCTGCCCCTACTGCGAGACCAACTTGAGAAGCGAGGGCGAAGAGCGGCCGCGCCGCAATCGTCGAGATCCTGAAGAGCGCCCGGCGGCGCGACGGCAGCCGGAACCGCGGCGCCGCAAAGTGCCGCCGGAGGCGCAGGAGGGGTCGCCCACCCAAGAGCAAAGGAGCCCCCGCCGTGAGCCGGACCCTGATCCTCGTCAAGCCTGACGCCTTCGAGCGCGCCCTCACCGGCGAGGTGATCGCCCGCTTCGAGCGCAAGGGGCTGCGGATCGCCGCCCTGAAGTCGATGCGCGCCACCGAGGAGATCGCCAACGAGCACTACGCCGAGCACACCGACAAGCCGTTCTTCGGCGAGCTCGTCTCCTTCATCACCGGCGGCACCCTGGTGGCAATGGTCCTCGAGGGCACCGAAGCCGTGAAGGCGGCCCGGCAGCTGATCGGCGCGACCAACCCGGTCGAGGCCGCCCCTGGTTCGATCCGCGGCGACTTCGCGCTCGAGGTGACCTTCAACATGGTCCACGGCTCCGACTCCGACGAGTCGGCCGAGCGCGAGATCGGGATCTGGTTCCCCGAGTTGTCCTGACGGCCACGCTTGCATCGGGATCTCCCCAAAGGCGGGAGATCCTGCAGAAGCTCGGAATCGAGTTTGAGGTCATCGTGCCGGGCGTCGACGAGTTGACGGACGGTATTCCCGAGGAGCTTGTTGTCGAGAACGCCCGCCGCAAGGCAGCTGCGGTCGAAGGACAGCTTGTAATTGCCTGCGACACGGACGTGGTCTTGGATGGCGAGGTGCTGGGGAAGCCCGCCGACGCTTCGGAAGCGCGCGCCTACCTCGATCGGATGTCGGGGAGGGCGCATGCGGTGATGAGCGGACTCGTGGTCGTGGTTGATGGCGAGGAGCGGGTTGGGGTCGAGAAGACGACTGTGGTCTTCAAGCAGCTGTCTGAGGAGGAGAAGGACCGCTACGTGCGCTTCGGGGAGTGGGAGGGGCGGTCGGGTGGCTACGCGATCCAGACCCTCGGCTCGAGCCTGGTCGAGCGTTTGGAGGGCAGCGTCTCCAACGTCGTCGGCCTGCCGGTCGGCTTGCTGGCCGAGCTGGCGCCGCAACTGTTCGAACGCGCCTGACGAACTCACAGAACGCTTATACGCGTTTGCCATCATCGGCCCGGAAATGGGCATTTTCCGGAAGATCGGCCTCGGCGGGCGCGACATGGCGGTCGATCTCGGCACCGCCAACACGCTCGTCTACGTGCGCGGGCGTGGCATCGTCCTCTCTGAGCCCTCGGTGGTAGCGATCGATTCCGTGACCGGCCAGGTCCACGCCGTCGGCGTCGAAGCGAAGCGGATGCTCGGCCGCACCCCCGGCACGATCACCGCGATCCGGCCGCTGAAGGACGGCGTCATCGCCGACTTCGACGTCACCGAGCAGATGCTCCGCCACTTCATCACCTCGGTCCACTCCAACCGCTTTGCCCACCCGCGCGTGGTCGTCTGCGTGCCTTCCGGCGTCACCGGGGTCGAGAAGCGGGCGGTCGAGGAGGCCTGCCTCTCGGCCGGCGCCCGCCAGGCCTACCTGATCGAGGAGCCGATGGCGGCGGCGATCGGGGCCGGCCTGCCGGTCGCCGAGCCGACCGGCTCGATGATCGTCGACGTCGGCGGCGGCACCACCGAGGTGGCCGTGATCTCGCTCGGTGGCATCGTCGTCTCGCAATCGATCAGGGTCGGCGGCGACGAGCTCGACGACGCGATCGTCGCCCACTGCAAAGCGAAGTACAAACTCGCGATCGGCACCCAGACGGCGGAGGAGGTGAAGCTCGAGGCCGGCTCCGCGGCGCCGTTGCCGGAAGAGGTGCGGACGGAGATCCGCGGCCGCGACCTCGTCTCCGGGCTGCCGAAAACGGTCGAACTCACCTCCGAGGAGGTCCGCGGCGCCCTCCAGGAGCCGGTCAGCCACATCGTCGCCGCGGTCAAGGAGACGCTCGACCGGACCCCGCCGGAGCTGGCGGGTGACATCATGGACCGCGGCATCACCCTCGCCGGCGGTGGCGCGCTGCTGCAAGGACTTGAGCAGCGCCTGCGCGACGAGTGCCAGATGCCATGTCAACTGGCAGAGTCGCCGTTGACGTGCGTGGCGGTCGGTTCCGGCATCTCCCTCGAGGAGGTCGAGACGATTCACCGCGCCGGTAAGAACAACGGAGCGCGCCCACGGCGATAGCCGGCGCTCCCCCTACGAACCCCAACCAAGAAACGTGTACCGAAAGCAAGTACGCCGCCGCCGCGCGGTGCTGGCGCTGATGATCGTCGGCTCTTTCGCCCTGCTCAGCGTCACCTACGGCCAAGGCTCCGACGGCGTCCAGCGCGGTGTCGCCACCATCTTCAGCCCGATCCAGTCGGTCGCCGACCGGGCCCTGAAGCCTGCCCGCGACCTCGTCAACTGGTTCGACGAGACCTTCGACGCGAAGGGCGAGAACGCGCGCCTGCACGAGCAGCTGGAAGCGGCACGCAAGCAGGCGGTCGGCTCGCAGGCGGCGATTGCCGAAAACGCCCAGCTGCGCAAGCTCGTCGGCCTCGACCGCAGCGGCGCGATTCCCTCCGGCTACACGCCCGTCAGCGGCCGCGTCACCGGCCGCTCGCCGACCGTCTGGTTCGCCGACGTCACCATCGACGTCGGCTCCGGCGACGGGGTGGAGGTCGACGACCCGGTTGTCAACGGCGACGGCCTCGTCGGCAAGGTCGCCGCGGTCACCGGCGGCAGCGCCCGCGTCACCCTGATCGCCGACCACTCCAGCGCCGTCACGGCGAAGGTCGTCCCCAGCGGCGTCCAGGGAGTGTTGAAACCGTCGGTCGGCGACCCCGCCGATCTCATCCTCGACTTCCTCGACAGCGAAAAACCGGTCGGCAAGAACCAGTCGGTGGTGACCGCCGGGTGGCGGGCGCAGGGGTTCGAATCGGACTACCCGCCGAACCTGCCGATCGGCGAAGTCGCCGAAGCCTCGCTGGTCGAGCAGGAGGCCCAGCAGCAGGTCCACGTGCGCCCCTTCGCCGACCTGCGCGAACTCGACCTCGTCCAGGTGCTGACCGGGGGCTCGCGCGGGTGATCCTCACCCCCAACATCCTCGCCCGCCTCGTCGCCATCGTCGCGGTCGGCGTGCTCCTGCAGCTCTCCTTCTTCAGCCAGGTGGCGCTCTTCCACGTCAGCCCCGACGTGCTGCCCTCGCTGGTCGTCGTCCTCGGGCTGCTCGGCGGGAGCCTGACCGGCGCTGTCTGCGGCTTCTCGGTGGGGTTCCTGCTCGACTGCCTGCTGATCGTGCCGCTGGGAGGGGGCTCGCTGGTCTTGCTGGCGACGGGTTACCTCGCCGGTCTTTTCCGCGAGCGCTTCGAGATCCACAGCGCCCTGGTGCCGCCGCTGCTCTGCATGGCGCTGACCCTGTTTGCCGAGCTCGGCTTCGGCGCCGTCGAGCTGATGCTGGGGATCGACGCGCCGATCAGCACCCTCGTGGTCCGCGACATCCTCCTCAAGAGCATCTTCGCGTTCTTCCTCGGCTGGGGGATCTACGCGCTGCTGCGGCGAGTTCTGCGGCCGGCCCTGGTGGAGGAGCCGACCTTGCGCCGGCGGCGGGCGCTGCGGCCGGGCCGTGGCAGACGACCGCGGATGATGGGAGCCTAGGGCCATGTACCTGCGCAATGACGACCGTCCGCAGGGCAGCCGCCTCTCGCTGCGGGTCGCCGTCCTCGGCGGCGTCGCCGTGGCTCTCTTCGGCGTCCTCTTCTTCCGGCTCTGGAACCTGCAGGTCCTCGACGGCGACAAGTACCTGGCGGAGGCGAAGAACAACCGCACCCGCGAGTTCAAAGTGATCGCGCCGCGGGGGAACATCCTCGACCGCGACGGCAATGTGATCGTCGACAACCGCACCAGCCTGGCGCTGCAGCTGAACACGAGCAAACTGCCCGAGGACCAGGTCGAAGAACGCGAAGAGCTGGAACGCCTGGGCCAGCTCGCGCACATGTCGCTGCCGAAGGTGCGCAAGGCGATCCACGAAGGCGAAGAAGTCGCGGCCGGGGCGCCGGTGACGCTGCGCCAGGATGTCGGCTTCTACCTGATCGCCTATATCGAAGAACACCAGCGCGAATTCCCCGGGGTGACCGTGCAACGGGTCTTCGTCCGCCACTACCCCCACAGCACCTTCGCCGCTCACGTCCTCGGCAGTGTCGGCGAGATCAACGAAGAAGAGCTGAAAGAACCCGACTACAAGGGCCTCGAGCCCGGAGACGAGATCGGCAAGGGGGGCGTCGAGTACACCTACGACAAGTTCCTGCGGGGGCAGCCGGGGCTGCAGAAAGTCCAGGTCAACGCGCTTGGACAGCCGACCCCGGGTGGGCAGCTCGTCTCCAAGCCGCCGACCCCGGGCGAGAGCCTGAAGCTGACGCTCGATCCCGAAGTCCAGGCGGCAGGGGAAAGCGCCCTGGCCTCGCAGGGGCTTCCCGGCGCCTTCATCACGATGGACGTCCACGACGGGCAGGTCCTCGGCCTCGGCTCCTTCCCGACCTTCGAACCGGCTGACCTCATCCCGCCGATGTCTCAGGCCGAGGTCGACGCGCTGATTCGCAACGAAACGACCGCGCCGCTCTCCAACCGCGCGACCGAAGGGCTCTACCCGACCGGATCGACCTTCAAGATCATCACCGCCTTGGCGGCGGTCGAAAACGGGGTGATCACGCCGAACAGCGTGATCAACGACCCCGGGCAGCTCTGCGTCGGCACCGACTGCTTCCACAATGCCGAAGGCGCGGCCTACGGCCCACTGACGCTGGTGCCCGCGCTCGAAGTCTCCGACGACGTCTTCTTCTACACGCTCGGCCTCGACATGTGGGAGACCAACGAGCTGCAGAAATGGGCTCACGATCTGGGGATCGGCCGCCCGAGCGGTATCGACATCCCGGTCAACACCGACGGCCTCTTGCCAAGCAAAAAGTGGCGGGACGCCCTCTTCGCCGAAGGCGAAACCGAACGCCCCTGGTCGGCCGGCGACAACATCCAGCTGGCAACCGGGCAGGGAGACCTGCAAAGCAACCCGCTGCAGATGGCGATCGCCTATGCCGCTCTCGGCAACGGCGGCACGATCGTCACGCCGCACCTGGGGATGGAAGTCGAGGACGCCGCCGGGCGGGTGCTGAAGGAATTCGACCCGAAGCCGCAGCGCAAGGTCAAAATCGATGCGGGGACTCGCAGCGTGATCATGGAAGGCCTGCACCAGGCGGCGCAGGGGCCGGGAGGCACCTCGGAGCCGATCTTCGGCAGCTTCCCGATCCCGGTCGCGGGCAAGACCGGCACGGCGGAACGGCCGGGCCACGCGGATCAGTCCTGGTACTGCGTCCTCGCTCCCTATCCGAACCCTCGAATCGTCACTTGTGTGACTATTGAGGAAGGCGGCTTCGGAGCTCAAGCAGCCGCCCCTGCCGCCCACACGATTCTCGAAGCGTATTTTCACGACCAGATCGAGGCCGCAAGCCGCGCTGAAGGCGAAGAAGAAAGCGGCGAAACCGAAATCGAATGATGTACGCGACCAGAACCAGACAGGCCCGGCCGGAGCCCTTCGCCGTCCACATCGGCATCGGTGAGCGCCTCGGCCTCGCCCACATGGACTGGCCGCTGACGATCGCCGCGATCGGCCTGGTTATCTTCAGCGTCTTCACCCTGGGGCAGGCGACCCAGAACGACGTCCCCGGCAGCCCCCACTACTACCTCGATCGACAGGCGATCTACGCCGTGCTCGGAGTCGTCGGCATGTTGGCGCTGACCCGGATCGACTACTCGCGCTTCCGCGAGCTGCGGGTCGGCATCTACACCTTCCTCTGTGCCAGCGTCTCGCTCGTCTTCGTCTTCGGCTTCGCCGCCCGCGGCTCGCGGCGCGCCTTCGAACTTCCCTTCTTCAGTTTCCAGCCATCGGAGCTCGGCAAGCTCCTGCTAGTGCTCGCGCTTGCCGGGTTCGTGATCGATGGCGCCAGGCGAGGCTCGCCGGTCCAGCGGACCGTGCGCTACCTGTGTCTCGGCCTGGCACCGGCTGCGCTTGTCTTCTTGCAGCCCGACCTCGGCACCTCGATGGTGTTCGTGGTCGCCACCCTCGCCGTCATGTACTTCGGAGGCGTCCCCTGGACGCACTTCGCGGTCATCGGCGGCGCCCTCGTCGCGCTGATCGCGTTGGTCCTCGTCGCCGCACCGGCGGTGGGGCACCCGATCCTCAAGGGGTACCAGGAGGAGCGGCTGACGTCGTTCCTGCATCCCCACGAGAACGAAGCCGGCGCGGGATACCAGCAGAACCAATCAGTTACCGCCGTCGGCGCTGGTGAGTTCACCGGCCGCGGCGACAAAGCCACCCAAACGCGGCTCGACTTCGTTCCCGAGCGGCACACCGACTTCATCTTCGCGGTGATCGGTGAGCGCTACGGGTTCGTGGGCGCCGCGTTCGTCCTATCCCTTTACGCCCTGCTCTTCTGGCGGGCGCTGCGGATAACGACGCTTTCGAAGAACTCCTACGGGACCCTGGTCGCGGGCGGCATTGCCGTCTCGCTGCTGTTCCAGACCTTCGTCAACGTGGGGATGAATCTCGGGATCATGCCGATCACCGGGATCCCCCTGCCGCTGATGAGTTACGGAGGGTCCTCCGTGCTCGCTACTTTTCTGGCGGTCGGCGTTCTTCAGAGCATCAATGTCCAAGCGCATCTCAGTCAGAGAGGCAGGTTCGCCTGGTGATCTCGCAGAATGAGGTTCCGGCATCGCGTACCTAACCGAACTGAGCTGAATCAAAAATGAAAAAAACGATTTTGGTCTCCGCCGAGCGCGGCGAGACCCGTGTGGCCGTCCTCGAGGCAAAGCAGAAAGGCGGCAAAAGCAACGTCGCCGAGCTCTACATCGAGCGGCGCGGCCGGCGTTCCATCGTCGGCAACATCTACAAGGGCAAGGTCGACAACGTCCTGCCCGGGATGGAGGCTGCCTTCGTCGACATCGGCCTCGAGCGCAACGGTTTCCTCCACGTCGACGAGATCCTCACCCCCGACGGTGAGCAGGCCCCACGCCGCGGGCGCGGCGGCGGCCGTCGCATCAACGAGCTGATCAAGCCGGGGCAGGAGATCCTCGTCCAGGTCGTCAAGGACCCGCTGAAGACGAAGGGCGCGCGGCTCTCGATGAACGTCTCGATCGCCGGCCGCTACCTCGTCTTCGCCCCGAGCGGGAGTGGCGTCGGCGTCAGCCGTCGGCTCGCCGACAAAGAGCGCGACCGCCTGCGCAAGATGGTCGACCGCACCTACAAAGGCCCGGGCGGGCTGATCGTCCGCACCGCCGCCCACGGGGCGAAGAAATCCGACTTCGTGCGGGAGATCAGCTACCTGCAGAAGCTCAACGAGGTGCTGGAGCGACGCTCTGACTCGACCAAGGCGCCGGCGCTGGTCTTCCAGGAGGCCGATCTCTCGATTCGAGTCCTCCGCGACGTCTTCCTCACCGAGTTCGAGAAAGCGGTCATCGACTCGCCGAAGCAGTTCGAGCGGGTGACCAACTTCTTCCAGCGCACGGCCCCCGAGCTGGTCGGCGGGGTCGAGCTCTACGAGGGCAAAAAGCCGCTGCTGGAGAAATGGAAGGTCGACGAGGAGATCCAGTCGACCTTGAACCGGCGGGTGGACCTACCGTCGGGCGGCTACCTGATCATCGACTACACCGAGGCGCTGACCGTGATCGACGTCAACAGCGGCTCCTTCACCGGCCGCGGCAAAGGCGGTCTCGAGGAGACGATCACCAAGGTCAATACGGAGGCGGCCGAGGAGGCGGTGCGGCAGCTGCGGCTGCGCGACATCGGCGGCATCATCGTCATCGACTTCATCGACATGGCGCGGGCCAGCAATCGCGACAAGGTCCTGAAGACGATGCGCAAAGCCCTCGACACCGACAAGTCGAAGAGCTACGTGGTCGAGGTCTCGCCGCTGGGCCTGGTCGAGATGACCCGGCAGAACGTCACCGACGGGGTGCGGGAGATTCTCACCGAGCCCTGCCCGACCTGCGAGGGCGAGGGCGTCGTGCTCTCAGCTGAGACGGTGGCGCTGGAGGGCCTGCGGAAGATGCGCGACATCGCCGCCGAGAACGGCGACAGCGAAGCCTTCCTGATCCGCGTCAACCCGAAGGTCGCCCACGAGCTGACCGACGCCGACAGCGGCCTGGCCGAGCTCGAGGAGGAGACCGGCAAGCGGTTCCACTTCGAGGGTGGCGAGGCGCTGCCGATCGAGACCTTCAAGGTGGTCGAGCAGGGCAACCGGGCCGAGATCGAGGAGCGGGCGCTGCCGTTCAAGGTCGGCGAGGAGGTGCTGGTCCAGATCGACGAGCCGCACATGTACAACGACGCCGACGCGGTCGCCCGGATCGACTCCTACATCGTCAGCGTCACCGGCGGCGGACCGTTCGTCGGCGAGCGCAAGATGGTGCGGATCGACGAGGTCGAGCGCTCGGCGGCGATCGCCTCGCTGCTGGGAGGCGAGTCGCCGAACGGCTCCGGAGGCGGCAGCGAAAACGGCTCCGAGCTAGACTCCGACGCTGCTTCGCGCAAACGCAGCCGTGGCCGCAGGGGCGGTCGGGGGCGTTCGCGCGCCAACCAAGGCAGCAACGGACAGGATTGAGCATGTACGCGGTAGTAGAAAGCGGCGGTAAGCAGTACAAAGTCGAGGAAGGCACGTCCCTGCTCGTCGATCGTCTCGACGTCAAAGAGGGCGAGAAAGTCCACCTGCGCGCGGTGATGTTCCGCGACGACGACGTGCTTGCCGCCGGCGACGACCTCGAGAAAGTCAAAGTCGAGGCGAAAGTTGCCGAGCACCTGCGCGGCAAGAAGATCAAAGTCTTCAAATACAAGGCGAAGAAGGGCTATCGGCGCCGCGCCGGCCACCGCTCCGAGTTGACCAAACTTGAGGTGACCGAGCTGAAAATGCTGAGCCGCAAACCCGCCGCCACCAAAGCCGAAAAAGAGGAGGGATCCGATGGCTCATAAGAAAGGTCTCGGCTCCAGCCGCAACGGCCGCGAATCGAACCCGAACATGCTCGGGGTCAAGGTCTTCGCCGGCCAGAAAGTCACCGGCGGCGAGATCATCGTCCGCCAGCGCGGCACCCGCTTCTGGCCCGGCGAGGGCACCGGCCTCGGCCGCGACCACACGATCTTCGCGACCCGTCCCGGCGTCGTCGACTTCAAGATGGCCCGCAAGGGCCGCACCATCAGCGTCCTTCAGGACTAGCCGCCACGCGTCAGCGTTTGGTGAGTTAGCGCCCTTATAGGGGCCACAATTCACCAAAGGCGATGTACGACAAGGCGAAAATTTGGGTCGAGGGCGGTGCCGGCGGCAACGGCTCAATCAGCTTTCGGCGTGAGGCGCATGTGCCGCGGGGTGGGCCGGACGGCGGCGACGGCGGCCATGGCGGCGACGTCGTGCTGGTCTGCGATGCCTCCAAGCGCGACCTTGGGGCGCTGAAGGGGAGCAAGCACTTCCGGGCTCAGCGGGGGCGGCACGGAGAAGGCTCCAACCGGCAGGGGGGGCGGGGGGAGGACCGGGAGATTCCGGTGCCGCCGGGCACGCAGGCGACGACCGTTGACGGCAGCGCGATCGATCTGGTGACGCCTGGACAGCGGGCGGTTGTCGCCCACGGCGGGCGTGGGGGTCACGGCAACCGGCGCTTCACCACCTCGACCCGGCAGACGCCGCGGTTCGCGGAGAAAGGCAGCTCCGGGGAGGCCGACTGGATTGAACTGCAGCTGAAACTGCTCGCGGACGTTGGTCTGGTCGGGCTGCCGAACGCCGGCAAGTCATCGCTGCTGGGACGGCTGACCCGAGCGGCCCCGAAGGTGGCCGACTATCCGTTCACGACGATTTCTCCGGCTCTGGGGACGATTGAAGGCGAGGACCGCCAGGCGGTCGTCGCCGACATCCCCGGGCTGATCGAAGGCGCGGCCGACGGGGCGGGCTTAGGTCACGAGTTCCTCGCTCACGTCGAGCGCTGCTCAATGCTCGTCCATCTCGTCGACGTGGCGCCGATCGAAGGCGATCCCGCCACCGATTACGAGACGGTCCGGAGCGAGTTGGCGGCACACGGCGCCGGTCTCGGGCGCCTGCCCGAGCTGGTGGTCCTGAGCAAGCGCGACCTGCTGCCACCGGAGCAGATCGAAGACGCTGTGCGCGAGTGGCAAGAGCGGGTCGGAGAGGAGACGCTCGGCGTGATGGCGGTCTCATCGGCCACCGGAGAGGGTTTGGACGAGCTGCGGCAGCGGATCCTCGCCGAGTTGCCAGAGATCGCTCCAGCGGCTGCGGCTGCGGCAATCGGGCTCGATGACGAGTTCGAGGCCGAGCACCGTGTCTACCGTCCCGCTGGTGAGGGCGGCTACTGGGTCGAACGCGAGGACGATGGTGCCTTCCGCGTCCTCGGCCGTGGCGTCGAGGTGCTGTTCGAACGCCACGACACCAAAAACGAGGAAGCGCTCGCCTACCTGGAGCAGCGGCTGAAGGAGATCGGCGTTATCGCAGCCCTCGACCGCGCCGGCTTCGAACCGGGCGACGACGTCCGCATAGGCGAGCACGAGTTCGAACTGTTCCCCTAGCGTCCTCTGACGCGGCGCATAGCGGCGTTCTCGGTCGCTCGCGTGCAGAGCACGCCACGCTCCCTGCGTCCTTGCTCTGCTTGGTCAGAGGACGCTAGCTAGGAATGTCAGCTGAGGCTGGAGAGGCCGGCGGCGACGGCGAAGCCGATGACCGTGGCCAGGCCGGCGCCGCGGCCGGCGTCTTCGCGGGCGTCGGGGATCATCGAGTCGATCAGCATCACCAGGAGGGCGCCGGCGGCGAAGCCGTCGATCGCCGCCTTGCCGTTGCCGGCGACGGCATCGGCCAGCAGGTAGCCGACGACGGTGGCGACCGCGCAGATCGCCGCCACCAGGACCCAGAGCCGCAAGATCGCCTCTTTGGAGCGTCCCGCTTGGCGCATATCGCTGGCCGAGCCGAGCGACTCGGGCAAGTTGGAGACGAAGATCGCGACCAGCAGCGAGATCCCGACGCCGGCGCCGGCGGCGATGTTGATCCCCAGCACCATCTGCTCCGGGATGCCGTCGAGGAAGGCGCCGAGGGCAAGGGCGGTGCCGCTGCCCGAGCCCTCCGAGCGCCCTTGGCGGCCGCGGCCGGTGGCACTGCGCCGGGCGATCAAGCCGTCGAGGAAGAAGTAGGTCAGGGCGCCGACCCCGAGCCCGATGCCGGTGACGCCCGCGCCGCCAACCTCGATCCCCTCGGCCGCGAGCTCGAAGCTGACGGCGCTGATCAGCGCCCCGGCTCCGAACGAGAGCACGTAGCCCACCTGGCGCTGCGGCCACTTGCGCCCGAAGCTGAGCAGGGCGCCGATGACGAGCGAGCTTGCCGCCAGAGCTCCCCAGCCGATTGCCGCGCCCATCTGGGCTACTTTCCCCCTCGTGACCGTCGTAATCAAGCTCGGGTCCTCGATTGTCGCCGCCGACGACGGCGAGCTGCGCACGGAGGTGCTCGATTCTGTCTGCGCTCAGGTGAGCGAGCTGGAGCGGGGGGGAGAGCGGGTGGTGATGGTCACCTCCGGCGCGATCGCCCGCGGGATGCGGCTGATGAAGCTGCCGACGCGGCCGAAAGCGATGGACGAGCTGCAGGCCGCTTCGGCTGTCGGACAGGGGGACCTCTTCCGCGCTTACGAGAGCCGGCTCGCCCAAGGCGGGACCCGGGCGGCGCAGGTGCTGCTGACCGCCGGCGACATCGCCGCCCGAACCAACTACCTCAACGCCCGGCAAACGCTGAAGCGACTGATCGCCTGGGGCGTGGTGCCGGTGGTGAACGAGAACGACACCACCGCCACCGACGAGATCAGCTTCGGCGACAACGACTTCCTCGCTGCGCAGGTGGCGCTGTTGCTCGAGGCGCGGTTGCTGGTCCTCTTGACGAACGTTGACGGCCTTCTCTCCGGCGACCCGCGGACCGAGCCCGACGCCCAGCTGATTAGCGAAGTCAGCGACTTTTCGCAGCTGGAGGCGCTCGAGATCGGCGATCGCACCTCCGTTTTCGGCTCCGGCGGGATGCGCAGCAAGGTGGCGGCGGCAGAGATGGCAAGCGAGGCGGGGATTCCCGCGGTGATCTGCAACGGCACCGAGCACGGGACGCTGCTCTCCGCTTGCGCGGGCGAGCCCCGCGGCACCCGTTTTGCGCCTGGGGAAGGCAAAACCTCGAGCTTCAAGCTTTGGCTCAAATACGCGAAGCCCGCCCGCGGCCGGCTGGTCGTCGACGCGGGCGCCGCCCGGGTTCTGCGGGAGCGCGGCTCCAGCCTGCTGCCGGTGGGGATCGCCGCCGTCGAAGGCAGCTTTGAGGCTGGCGACGCGATCGATGTTGCCAGCGACGGCGAGACGATCGGCAAAGGCATCAGCGATTACTCCGCCCGCGAGCTGCAGCGGGTGATCGGGATGAAGAGCGAGCAGGTGCGCGAGCTGCTGCCGCACGCCGCCGACGAGGTTGTGCACCGCGACCGCTTCGTGCTGGTCTAGACCCCCGGTACCCTCTATCCATGGCAGTCACCGAGACCACCGTCGCTGACAGCTGCGCCGCGGCCAAGCGCGCGGCGCGCGTACTTGCGACCGCCTCGACCGAGGCGAAGAACGCCGCCCTGGAGGCGACCGCGCGCTTGCTCGAGGAGCGGGCGGAGACGATCCTCGAGGCCAACGCCGGCGACCTCGCCGACGAGCGCGCCGCCGGCCTGACCGAGGCGCTGCGCGACCGCCTGCGGCTCACCCCCGAGCGGGTAACGGCGATGGCCGAGGGCGTGCGGGTCGTGCGCGACCTCAGCGATCCCGTCGGCGAGGAGCTGGAACGGAAAACTTTGGCGAGCGGGCTTGACCTGCGCAAGGTGCGGGTGCCGCTCGGGGTGGTCGCCGTCGTCTACGAGGCACGGCCGAACGTGACGATCGACTGCGCGGCACTGACGATCAAGAGCGGCAACGCGATCGTCCTCCGCGGCAGCTCCTACGCCGAACGCTCGAACGCGGCGCTGGCGGGCGTCGTGCGCGAGGCGCTGGCGGAGGCGGGGCTGCCGGAGGACGCGGTGCTCTCGCTCGACGGCGGTGGCCACGAGGAGCTGGCAGAGCTGGCGACCCAGGAGGGCCTAGTCGACCTGCTGATCCCGCGCGGCGGCGAAGGCTTGAAGGCGGCGATCAAGGCGGTGTCGACGGTGCCGGTGATGTACGCGGCGGCGGGCAACTGCCACGTCTACGTCCACTCCGAGGCCGATCCCGAGATGGCGCGGCGGATCGCCGTCAACGCCAAGGTCCAGCGGCCCGGCGTCTGCAACGCCGCCGAGACCTTGCTGATCGACGCCGCCGTCGCCGAGCGCGTGGCGCCGGCGATCCTCTCCGACCTGGCTGCTGCCGGCGTCGAGCTGGTCGGCGACGAGCGCGCCCGCGCCGCCGCCGGTGAGCTCGGAGTCGGTATTGCGACCGACGAGGACTGGGACAGCGAGTACCTGGGCCTGAAGATGACGGTCGGCGTCGTCGACTCGGTCGAGGACGCGATCGAGCACGTCAACCGGCACGGCACCGGCCACTCGGAGACGATCGTCACCGCCGACGAGGCGGCTGCCGAGGAGTTCGTCGCCGGCGTCGACGCCGCTGCCGTCTACGTCAACGCCTCGACCCGGTTCACCGACGGGTTCGAGTACGGGATGGGTGCCGAGATCGGCAACTCGACTCAGAAGCTGCACGCCCGCGGACCGATCGGGATGCGCGAGCTGACGACCTTCAAGTACGTCGCCCACGGCAGCGGCCAGGTGCGTGAGTAGCCATCCCCATGGGGATGGCGCGATCGGCGTGCTGGGGTCGGCGTTCAACCCTCCGCACCTCGGCCATCTCGCGCTCGCCCAGGAGGCGGCCTGGCAGCTGGGTCTCGAGGAGGTCATCCTCGTTCCTACCGGCCACGCCCCCCACAAGCGGATCGCCGACGACCCCGGCAAGGAGGAGCGGATGGAGATGACGCGGCTCGCGGCCGACGACGACGAGCGCTTCTCCGTCTCCGCCCTGGAGGTGGAGCGCGAGGGGCCGTCCTATACGTATGAGACTTTGGAGGCACTTGCAGAGGAACGGGGCGATAGGGAGCTGGTGTTCGTGATGGGGGCGGACGCTGCCGTGGGCCTCGAGAGCTGGCGCAAGCCCGAGCGCGTCGTCGAGCTGGCGAGCCTCGCGGTGGCCCGCCGGGCGGGTGTCTCCGATGCTGACGTGGCCGCGGCCACGCGCAGCCTCGGCTGCGAGGGACGGGCGACGATGCTGGAGATGCCGCAGTTCGGCATCTCCTCTTCGGCGGTTCGGGAGCGGGCCAGGCAGGGGCGGCCGCTGCGCTATCTCGTCCCGGATGCGGTTGCCGATTTCATCGCCGAGAGGGGGATCTACAGGTGAACGAGGCGCAGTCGGAGAGCTTGGCGCGGCAACTCGCCGCGATCGCGGATTCGAAAAAAGCCGAGGACCTGGTGGTCCTCGACATGCGTGGGCTGGTCGCCTACACGGACTTCCTCGCGGTCTGCACCGCGCGCAGCGAGCGGCAGGCGAAGGCGATCGTCGACGAGGTGAGGGTGCGGGTGAAGCGCGAGACCGGGCTCCTGCCGGGCGGCGTCGACGGCGGCGGCGACGCCGGCTGGACGATCCTCGACTACCTCGACTGCGTCCTCCACGTCTTCACGCCGGAGGCCCGGCAGCGTTATGCGCTCGAGGATCTCTGGCATGAGGCACCGCGCCTCGAGCTCGATTTCGACGCACCGGAAGCTTCTTCGGCGGCCAGCGCATAAGTACGTCCGACCGGCCGCTTAGCTTGCCCGTCCATGGGTGGGTTCAAACGGGCGTTGTTCGGGTATCGCCGCGCGGAAGTGGAGGATGTGATCTCCGCTCGAGACGCTCGCATCCTTGGGCTCGAGCTGACCGCAGACGCTCGGCTTGCGGCACTGCTCGAGCTCGAAGGGGAGACCTCTTCGCTCTCGGCGATGGTGCTCGAGCGAGAGCGGGAGATCCGCTGCCTGAACGAACGGCTGCGCGAGGCGAACCAATGCCACGACCGCAGCATCGCCTCCCTCGACGCGATCACCTCGCGCCTGGAGGAAGTTGAAGCGCAGGCGCGCGGGCAGGCAACCCGGATCCGGATGAAAGCGCTGCGTGAGGCGGTCGAGGTCAGCAAGAAGGTGAAGGAGCTGACCGAGATGGAGCCGGCCCTGCAGGCGGAGGCCAACGGCAAGCAGGAGCCCCCTGCGGCCGACGAGGGCCTCTACGAGGGCAAGGTCAAGCTCGAGATCGGCCCGCTCGGCGACTTCTCCCAGCTGGTCGGGTTCGAGGACGCGGTCGGCCAGATCGGCGCCTCGGAGATCAAGGTCGACCGCTTCTCCGAGGGTCGAGCCACCTTCTCGATGCGGCTCGACGAGCCGGTCGACCTCCTGAGCGAACTCGAAGAGCTCTCCAGCCTCGACTTCAAGGTCCGCCACAACGCTCCCGACAACCTGATCCTCGACGTCGACGAGGACCAGGGCCCGGAACAGCGCGCGGCATAAGAGCGATCCTTTTTTTATGTCCGCGGCGAGATGTATTGTCTGAGGGACAATGCTGCACAACCCCAACCACAAGGGCAATGTCGCTGAGTTGGCTTTTGCGGCCGAGGCAGCCGGTCTCGGCCTCAGGGTCTACTCGCCACTCACCGAGCACGGACGAGCAGACCTGGTGCTCGGCGTATGCGGGCGCCTTCTGCGAGTCCAGTGCAAGTGGGCGAACAAGAAGGGGGACACCGTTTTCGTCAGCCTCGAGACGAGCCGCAGGGGGGCGAACGGGTACATCCGAACGACTTATACGGCTGAAGAGGTTGATGCGATCGGCGCCTATTGCGACGAGCTCAAGAGCTGCTTTCTGATCCCGATAGAGGTAGCCGAAGGTAAGAGCGCAGTCACCCTCCGATTGGCGCCGGCGAGAAACGGACAGCGCGCAGCATTAAACTGGGCAGAGCAGTACCGCCTTGGGGCTGTAGCTCAGCTGGCAGAGCGCCTCGCTGGCAGCGAGGAGGCCAGGGGTTCGAATCCCCTCAGCTCCACTCTTGATGAGGATCCTGCGCCGACCGTCGAAGCGGTTGGCGCCCATGAGTTCCGCAACCACTTCGGCTACTACATGGAGCGAGCCGCCCAAGGAACGGAAGTTCTGGTCTCGAAGCGGGGCCGGCCATTCGTTCGTCTCCTCGGCGCGGGTGGCGATTTGTCATTCGAGGCACCCGGACCAGAGGAAGAGATTCGCTAGGCTCTGAGCTCATGCCGAGGATCTTCAAGCTCGCCTGTCCACCATCTCTGCGGCTAGAGCTGCAGCTTCGGCGAGCTTCCTCCGCGCTCCTCTAGCCGCCCGCGCGTCCCAGCCTGATCAGTGCCCTGCGCCGGAGGGCGCACCCTGTGCTCGCCTACAAGATGGCGAAATCGGTCATACCGAAATACGCATAGCGCGGTTTTCCCGTGCGGACTTGAGTTCAACTCTATGGACCTGGCGGGAGCAGGCCAATTCCCTCCGCTAGATGCCGCGCCGCGAAGACCCCCAAGTCGGCCTCGGAAAGGCCATCCGCACGCTCCGCAACCAGGCTCAGCTGAGCCAGGAAGCGCTCGGCGAGAAAGCGGAAATTCACCCGACCTGGATCTCCCACATCGAGTCGGGACGGATCAACCCCACCTGGGGCAACGTCCGCCGCATCGCAAGCGGCTTGGGCGTGAAGCTGTGGCGACTCGCCGAGCTGGCCGAAAAGCTCGAGCGGGAGCACGGCAAGACCTGACTCAAAGCCTCGCGCCCGGCTGCCGATGCTGTAGGCGATGAGCGCAGCCAGCCAGCACGTGTTCTCGCACGGCATGCGGGATACGCGGGAGACCCTCGACGCTTGGAGCCGGCGGCCCTGGCAGGTGCTCCGTGCCTGGATTGCGCTTAGCCTCGCGATCGCGCTCACCCTGCTGGCGGCGGTGTGGGTGGTAGCAGGGCTGCTGACCCCGGACCTCACGCCGATCCATCTGCCCGGCCTCACCTCGCCCTCGGAGCCGGCCGACCTGCTGCCGATCCTCTGGCGCAACTCGCTTGTCCTCGCCCTCCACGCCACCGCCTGCGTCGCCGGGTTCATCGCCGGCGCCTCGATGCCGATTGCCGCGGCCGAACGCACCGGCTTCTCGCGCTGGGTCCACGTCAAGGCCGGGGAGCTGGCGATCCTCTTCGTCTGCGCCGTCACCCTCTTCTCGCTCTGCACCCAGGCCCTCTACCTCGGCTTCCAGGGCTCCACGCTCGCCTACCAGCTGGACATCAGCCGCTTCGAGCTGATCCTCAGCGTCCTCCCGCACGCGCTCCCTGAGCTGACCGCGCTCTTTCTGCCGCTCGCAGCCTGGCTGATCGCCAGCCGCCGCGGCGAGTGGAACCAGCTGCTCGCCGCGACGCTGATCACCGTGCTGTTGGCGGTCCCGGCCCTGATTCTCGCCGCGACGATCGAGGTCTACGTCTGGCCTCACATCCTCCGCGACCTCTCCTCGGTCACCTACTCGTACCCGTACTAGCCGGCAGGCGCGACCGGTTCGCGCCTCCCGCGTAAGATCGCCGCTCGATGGCCGGTTACGACCCGAAGACGATCGAGCGCAAGTGGCAGCAGGTCTGGGCCGAGGAGAAGACCTGGGAGGTCGCCAACCCGGGGCAGCCCGGCTTCGCGGGCGAGAAGCCGAAGGCCTACGTGCTGGAGATGCTGCCCTATCCCTCCGGCGAGCCCCATGTCGGCCACCTCAAGTGCTACGCGGTCGGCGACGCGATCGCCCACTTCCGCCGCCGCCACGGTTTCGAGGTGATCCATCCGATGGGCTACGACTCCTTCGGCCTGCCGGCGGAGAACAACGCGATCAAAACCGGCGAGCCGCCGCGGGTCGCGACCGAGCGCTCGATCGAGTCCTTCCGCCGCCAGTTCCGCGAGTGGGGGATCTCGATCGACTGGTCGCGCGAACTCGCCACCCACACGCCTGAGTACTACCGCTGGACCCAGTGGATCTTCCTGCAGCTGTTCGAGCGCGGCCTCGCCTACCGGGAAGAGGCGGAGGTCAACTGGTGCCCGAAAGACGCCACCGTGCTGGCCAACGAGCAGGTCGTCGACGGCCGCTGCGAGCGCTGCGGCACCGAGGTCGTGCAGAAAAACCTCGAGCAGTGGTTCTTCCGCATCACCGACTACGCCGACCGCCTGCTGGAGGACTTCGAGGCGCTCGAGTCCTGGCCCGAGCACGTGATCACGATGCAGCGCAACTGGATCGGCCGCTCGGAGGGGGCTCGAGTGGTGTTCCGGTGCGAAGAAGAAGTTGACCTCGACTTCCCCGTCTTCACCACCCGGCCCGACACCCTCTTCGGCGCCACCTTCTTCGTCCTCGCCCCCGAGCACCCGGACCTCGAGCGCCTCGTCGCCGGCACTGCCGCCGAGGAGGAGGTGCGCGAGTACGTCAACCGGATCGGCCGCGAGTCGGCCGAGGAACGGGGGGCGGAGGACCGCGAGAAGACCGGGGTGCCGCTCGGTCGCAGCGTCGTCAATCCCGTCAACGGCGAGGCGATTCCGATGTTCGTCGCCGACTACGTGTTGATGGAGTACGGGACCGGCGCGATCATGGCCGTCCCCGGCCACGACTCCCGTGACTACGAATTCGCTCAGAAGTTCGGCCTGCCGGTCAAACGCGTAATCGAAGGGGAGGACCCGGAGGCCGCCCGCGACGAGCAGGGCCTGCCCTTCGCCGGCGATGGCCAGATGACCAACTCGGGGCGCTTCGACGGCAAGCACAACCGCGAGGCCTACGGAGAGATCATCGACTGGTTGCGATCGGAGGGGCGCGGGGAGCCAGCCGTCAACTACCGCCTGCGCGACTGGTTGGTCTCGCGCCAGCGCTACTGGGGCGCGCCGATCCCAGTCGTCTACTGCGAGGAGTGCGGGATCGTTCCCGTGCCGGCCGAGCAACTGCCGGTCGAGCTGCCGGAGATCGAGGACTATGCGCCGCAGGGCAAGAGCCCGCTGGCGGCCGCCGAGGACTGGGTGGCAACCGAGTGCCCGCGCTGCGGCGCCGCCGCCCGCCGCGAGACCGACACGATGGACACCTTCGTCGACTCCTCCTGGTACTTCCTCCGCTACCTCGATGCCGCGAACGATGACGCTGCCTGGGAGCGCGGCGCGGTCGACCACTGGATGCCGGTCGACCAGTACATCGGCGGGGTCGAGCACGCGATCCTGCACCTGATGTACGCGCGCTTCTTCACCAAGGCGCTGGCCGACCTCGGCCACGTCGGCGTGCAGGAGCCGTTCGCCAACCTCTTCACCCAGGGGATGATCACCCGCGACGGGGCGAAGATGTCGAAGTCGAAGGGCAACACGGTCAGCCCCGGCGACTATGTCGAGCGCTACGGCGCCGATACCGCCCGCACCTACGTCTGCTTCATGGGACCGCCGGAGCGCGGCGGCGACTGGACCGACGAGGGCGTCGAGGGGGTCAACCGCTTCCTCTCGCGCCTCTGGCGGCTGTGCGAGGAGGTTGGCGAGCGGACCGAGCCGGGCGTACCCGACCCGGAGGCCGGTGGCGCGGCGCGGGAGCTCCTCGCCAAGGCGCACTGGGCGGTTGACAAGGCGACCCGGGACTTCAACCGCGGCTTCCAGTTCAACACCGTGATTTCGGCGGTGATGGAGCTGGTGAACGAGGCCTACCGGCTCAAGGACGGGCTCTACGCCTCGGCCGAGGGCGGCGCGGCGGTCCGCTTCGCCACCGCCACCGCGGGATCGCTGATCTTTCCCTTCGCGCCCCACCTCGGCAGCGAGATCTACGAGCGGCTGACGGGGGAGCGGGTCTGGGAGCAGCCGTGGCCGGAGGCCGACCCGGAGCTGCTGGTCAGCGACACGGTGACGCTGGTGGTCCAGGTAAACGGCAAGCTGCGCGACCGGATCGAGGCGCCGGCGGAGGCGCCGAAGGAGGAGCTGCTGAGGCTGGCGCGGGAGAGCGAGAAGGTCGCCCGTCATATAGACGGCCAGCAAATAGTCAAGGAAATTGTAGTTCCAGGCAAGCTGGTCAACCTGGTGGTCCGGTAGGGCCCTCCGCGGGCCCCGCCCCGTCTGCTAGAAAGCCGCCGAATGCTGGTCAGGAGACTCGAAGACGCCGCGGTGGAGGAATGGCACCGGCTGCGCGCCCACGTGCTCATGGACGCGGGCGAACTGGGCTCGCGCCACCTCTCCGTCACCTGGTTGACGGTGCCGGGCGGGGCGAAGCAAACGCTGCACTCTTCCGACGAGGCCGAGCAGGCCTACGTCGTCGTCCGCGGTCACGGCACGATGTCGGTCGCCGGCGACACCCAGGAGGTGGGCGAGGGGGACTTGATCCTGGTCCCGCCCGCCACCGAGCACTCGATCGGCAACGAGGGCGAGGCGGAGTTGGCTTGCGTCTCGATCCAGTCGCCGCCGGTGGCCGCCGGCGAGCTCTACAGCGACCAGCTGGCAGAGGTAGCCGGCTACGACGACGAGGACGACTACTGAGGCGCGGAGACCGGCGCATATCGGCGTCCTCGGTCGCTCGCGTGCAGAGCACGCCACGCTCCCTGCGTCCTTGATCTGCTTGGTCTCCACACCTCAGTAGCAGGTCTGTTTCTGAATTTTTTGTTTTTGCGCGCCATGCGTGCGCCGATGCGGCCGATCATCGCGGCCGATGCCGGAGCTCAGTCGCAACCAGGTAGTCGTATACGCCGCAGTCGCGGTTGCCTTGCTCCTGGCCGGGGCGAGGGCGATCCGTGGCGAGGGAAGTACTGACGCCTCTTTTGCGGCGGGCGGTCCGAGCGGATCGTCCTCCTCTCCCTCTTCCTCTGGCGCCAGCTTCTCGATCGGTGGCGAAACCGGCGACCTCGTCGTCGACGTGACGGGAGCCGTGCGGCGGCCCGGCGTCTACCGGATGCCGGCTGGGAGCCGTGTCAACGACGCCGTTGCGCGTGCGGGTGGTGCTGCTGCGAGGGCCGAATTGGAAGCGGTCAACTTGGCGGCCCGGCTAGCCGACGGTCAGCAGGTAGTGGTGCCCGAACGTCTGCCCGGGGGGCCGGCGGGGTCGGTCGTCGCAGCCGCCGAAGACGGGCCGATCAGCCTCGGCACCGCCACGGTCGAGCAGCTGGAAGAAATCGACGGGATCGGGCCGGTGACGGCTGCTGACATCGTCGAGTTCCGCGACGAACACGGCGGCCTCTCCTCGGTCGACCAGCTCGACCAGGTGTCTGGAATCGGGCCGGCGACGATGGAGGCGCTGCGGGAGCGGCTACAGCCGTAGGCAGCGTGCGCTCGCCGTGGCCGTCCCGGCCGATCCTGCTCGGAATCGCGCTCGTCGTCGCGCTGGCGCTGTCGAACAGCGGCGAGATCCGTGAGCGGGCGTCGCAGGGGCTCGGCCAGGGGATGCCGGCGCGCGAGGCCGCGCTGGCCCGCGGTTTCGTCCTCGGCGAGGACGAGCGCATCGACGAGACGACGAAAGAAGACTTCCGCCGCTCCGGCCTCAGTCACCTGCTCGCCGTCTCCGGCGAGAACGTGACTTTGCTGGCGCTCCTGGCGATGCCGGTGCTCGGCCTGCTCGGCATTCCGTTGCGGGAGCGGCTGGTCTGGATACTGGGTCTGATCGCCGTCTACGTTCCGGTCGCGGGAGCGGGACCTTCGATTCAGCGAGCAGGGGTAATGGGCGCGGTGGGGGTGCTGGCGGTGCTGGGGGGTCGCCGGACCTCCCGCCTCTACGCGCTGGCGCTGGCGGCGGTGGTGACGCTCGCGGTCGACCCGTCGGTTGCTGCCGACATCGGCTGGCAGCTCAGCTTCGCCGCGGTGGTGGGCATCCTGCTGCTCGCCTTGCCGCTGCGCCGGGGAATCGTGGCGCGGCTCGGTACGGGACCCTGGCGCCAGGCGCTTGCCGAGGGGCTGGCGGTGACCGTCGCCGCGACGCTGGCGACCGCCCCGCTGATCGCCTTCCACTTCGAAACGCTCTCGACGACGACGCTGCTGGCCAACGTCCTGGCGATGCCGGCGGTGGCGCCGGCGATGTGGCTGGGAATGTGCAGCGCGGCGCTGGCGCAGGTACCTGGGTTGCCGCTGGCGCCACTGAACGGTCTCAACGCGCTGCTCTTGGCGTACGTCGCGCAAGTGGCGTCATGGTGCGCTGCTCCGGGCTGGGCGGAGCTGCATGTCCGCCTCGGCGGGATCGGTCTAGGGCTCAGCTACCTTGGCATGGTCGGCTTCGGTCTGCTGGCGCTCTACTTGGCCCGCCTCAGGCTCCTGCGGCCGGCGCTGCGGTCACTCGCAGTTGTGGCGGTAGTCGTCCTGGCTCTCTCGGTTGGATGGCCCGGCGGGGGGAGGGCGGCTGCTCCGATTGCCGGCCTCCGGGTCGAGGTCCTGGATGTCGGGCAGGGCGACGCCATCCTCTTCGAGCCGGCCGGTGCGCCTGCCGTTCTCGTCGACGGCGGGCCACCGGGGGATGACCTGGCCCGCAAGCTCGACGACGCCGGCGTCTCCGGACTCGGCGCCGCGGTGATCACCCACGATCAGTCAGATCACGCGGCTGGGGTGGAGGAACTGTTCGGGCGGGTGCCGATCGGGCGGTTGGTCTACGCGCGGCTCGGTCGCGGGACCCTTGCGGAGGCTGAAGCCGCGGGCGTAGAGCCCGAGCGGGTGGCGGCGGGGCGGGAGCTTCGGTCCGGCCCTCTGCGGCTGCGGGTCCTCTGGCCGCCGCGCGAGCTCCTTTCGGAGGCGACCCCGGGCGAGGACCCGAACGGGTTAGCGCTGGTGATGGAGGCCCGTTGGCGCGATTTCACGATGCTCCTCACCGCCGACGCCGAGGCAGAAACCGTCCCACTCGATCCAGGGCCGGTCGACGTGCTCAAGGTCGCTCACCACGGCAGCGACGATGCCGGCCTCGGCCCTCTGCTCGAGCGCATTCGCCCGCAGCTCGCGGTGATCTCGGTCGGCGACGACAACCCCTACGGCCACCCGACCCGCGGCACGCTCACCACCTTGGTGGGGCACCAGGTGCCGACCCTGCGCACGGACCAGGACGGCGACATCGTCATCGACGTCGCCAACGGCTCGTTTCGGGTGGACGGATAGCCGAATCGATACTTGAGGAACCCGATCCAATCGCTCTTCAGGATGCCTCCGATGCCGATGCACGAACTGGTGCACTGGATCCTCCACAGCAAGTTGCTCTCCGCCCGCCGGTTGCCGAGCTTCGCCGGTGAGGGCTTGCCGGAACGGATGCGCAGCACCAGCTTCGCCCTGCTCGGCCTGACCGCCGCAGCCGGCCTCGCCCTCGTCGCGATCTTCGCCCAAACGGGTTCGAATCTGCTTTCGCCCGTGCCACTGCCCGACCAACCCTCGGCGGATCAATCGGTTGCCGCGGCCAAGGACCTCTCTCTCGATCACCGTCTCGCCCCACTCGTTCCCGCCCGACCTGCGGCACCGCACCAGGCGGGAGGGGGCTCGAACGCCGGACCGCCATCCGGAAGCCCGTCCCGCGCATCGGCTGGCGGCGACGGCGGCGCAACCGCGCCCCCGGGAGTGGTTGCCCCCGCCCCAGCCGGTACTACCGGAACTTCAGGTGGCAAGGACCCCGGCGGCGGAGATAACGCGGGCGGCCGAGACGGGAACGGGACCGGGGGCGGCTCGACCCCGGCTCCTACCGCTGCTCCACAGCAAGCGACCACTCCGCCATCTGCTCCCGCTCCCTCGCCTCAGCCGCAGAAGCAGTCGCCGGAAGCGACGACCGCCAATCCCAAGCCCGAACCCGCTCCCGCGCCAGGGAACTCCTCGTCGGCAGCCGCTGCCGAACATGCCAGCGAACGCGGGCTCGAAGCCTCGGCAAGCTCGGCGCCGGCAGCTGGCGGCGGTGCCACTACCTCCGCGGTCGCGGCTGAATCTTCGCGATCGGCTGGCAGCGACAACGGGCTCGCCAAAGGCCACGACAAGTAGACGTCCGCGGGCAAGCCGCGGCGGGATCTAGACTCGCCCGGATGGCCGCCGAGATGCAGCCGCTGTACCTGATCGCCGGCACCGACGGGGCGAAAATCGACGCCACCCGAGCGCGGCTGCGCGCGCGTGCCGAACGCGAGGGCGGATCGGCGGCGCTGGAGGTCTTCGAGCCGGGGGAGGGAAGGGGCATGCCCGACCACGACGCGCTGCTCGCCGCGATCCCGACGATGTCGCTGATGGGGACGCGGCGCTACCTGCTGGCGGATGGGATCGAGCGCTGGCGCGACAAGCAGCTGGAACCGGTGCTGGCGGCGCTGAAGGAGCTACCGCCCGACCTGACGCTGGTCCTGATCTGCCGCGACAAAGCCCCGGCGAAGCTGGCGAAAGCGGTCAAAGCCGCGGGCGGGGAGATCCACGAGTTCGAGGCGCCGAAAGCGAGGGAGATGCCGCGCCTGCTGGTCGCCGAGGCGCAGCGGCTCGGCTTCCGCCTCGATCCGGCGGCGGCGCGGATGCTGGTCGAGCGCATGGGCGCCAACCCGCTGCGCTTGCGTAACGAGCTCGAGCGGCTGGCGTTGTGGGCGGGGAATCGAGGAGAGGTCTCCGCCGCCGACCTCGGGGAGATGGTCGCCGACACCTCAGAGGCGGCCGTCTGGTCGCTCTCCGATGCGCTGATCGAAGGCGACGCGGCGACGGCCCTGCGGATCGGCGAGCGGCTGATCGGCCAGGGGGAGAACGGCACCGGCCTGATCTACGGCCTCGCCTCGCGCTTGCGCGGCGCCTGTGCGGCAGCCGCGCAACTGGAGGAGGGAATCCCCCCGAAACAGGTCGAGTCCTCGCTGAAAATGCATCCCTACGCGGCTAAGCAGCTGGTTCGTCGCCTCCAGGGCACGGATCTGGCGAGCCTGCGGATGGCGACCGAGACCCTGGCCGACCTCGAGCTTTGGTGTCGCGGTGGAGCGGACTACGGAGACGAGCTGGCGCTGACGATCGCGCTCAGGAGGGCGGCAGCAGGAGCCGCTTAAGCGGCTTTGGTGCCGGCGGCGATTCGCGCAGCTTTGGCCTTCTTGCGGGCGCCGGTGTTCTTGTGAAGGGCGCCCTTCTGCACAGCCTTGTCGATTTTCGAGACCAGCTCGCGCTGCTCGGTTGCGATCGCATCCGCGTCGCCGCCCTCGACTGCGGCTTCGAGCCGGCGGAAGTAGGTCTTGACCGTGCTGGTCATCAGCCGGTTCTCGGTGCGCTCGCGCTCGCTGCGCAGTATCCGCTTCTTCTGTGAGGCTATGTTGGCCATGTTCGAGTGCCCTAGCAGGCGTTTGCCAGCCCCGGGCGGCCGCCGACTATAGCGACTGAAGCCAAGCTTGGAGACGCCCAAGGCACCTGACACCCCCGATCCCGACGAGCGGGCGATCAACGCGGACGAGTCCGCGATCGCCGCCGACGTCGGCGTGCGCGAGGCCGAGGGCTTCGAGCCGGGGGAGGAATTCGGTTCCGATCCCGCCCCCGGCAAGCAGGCGGGGCGGATCGCCCGCTCGACCGCGTTCTTCTCGATCGCAACCGCCGCCTCGCGCGTCGCCGGTCTCGCCCGCGAAGTCGTCGCCGCCGGCTACTACGGGATCAGCGGGCCGATGTCGGCCTTCACGATCGCCTTCCAAGTCCCGAACCTGATTCGCGCCCTGTTTGCGGATGCGGCGCTGCAGCCGGCCTTCGTCCCGGTCTTCACCGAACTGATCGGCAAGAAGGACTACAAAGAGGCCTTCCGGCTGGCCTCGACGATGTTGCTGCTGGTGACGATGATCCTCGGCGCGATCACCGCGCTCTTCGTCCTTCTCGCGCCGGTGGTGATGCCGGTCTTCGCGCCCGGCTTCGAGGGCCAGATCCTCGACCTCACCGTCGCCCTCTCGCAGGTCCTCTTCCCGATCCTGGTCCTGCTCGGGATCAGTGGCATCGTCGTCGGCATCCTCAACAGCTACGACCGTTTCGGCGCCTTCGCGATCTCGCCGCTGTTCTGGAACCTCTCGATCATCCTCGTCCTCGTCGTCTTGGAGCCGCTCTTCCACGGCGAAGACCGGATCTACGCCTACGCGATCGGGATCCTGGTCGGAACCTTGGTCCAGTTGTTGATCCCGGCCTGGGACCTGCGCCACACGCCCTACCGCTTCAGGTTCAGCTTCGACTGGCGCCATCCGGGGGTGCGGCGAGTGCTGTTGCTGATGCTCCCGGTGACGATCAGCCTCGGGCTGATCAACTTCAACCTGCTGATCAACAGCTTCTTCGGGAGCCTCGTCTCCGACGAGGCCCCGGCGGCGATCGACAAAGCGTTCCGCATCTACCAGCTGCCGCAGGGGATCTTCTCGGTGGCGATCGCGACGGTCCTCTTCCCGACGCTGGCGCGCTTTGCCAACGCCGGCGAGATGGAGAACCTGCGCTCGACGATGGCCAATGGGATGCGCCAGATCCTCTTCGTCTTGCTCCCGGCGGCGGCGGCGATCCTTGCCCTCTCCGATCCGATGATCCGGCTGATCTACCAGCGCGGCGAGTTCGACCCGGCGGAGACGGCAGTAGTGGCGACGGCGCTCTTCTGGTTTGCCTTCTCCCTACCGACCAACGGCCTCTACCTGTTGCAGACGCGGACCTTCTTCAGCCTCCAGAAACCGTGGCAGGCGACGGCGCTGGCGACGATCGACCTCGTCGTTTCGGCCGTGGCGGCGCTGGCGCTCTACAAGCCGTTCGGGGTGGGTGGGATCGTCGCCGGCACCGGCATCGGCACCACGGTTGCCGTAATCGCCCAGGCCGTAATCCTGCGCCGCCGCTTCGGCGGGCTCGAGCTGCGACGGCTGTTCTCGACGGCGGCGCGGATCACGATCGCCGCCGCGGCCCTCGCCGGAGTCAGCTGGCTCGTTTGGGACGTCCTCGACGAGATGCTGGGGCGCGGCTTGCTCGGGCAGATCGTTTCGCTCGGAGTGGGCCTCGGCGCCGGCGGCCTCGTCTACGTCGCGGTCGCGAAGCTGCTCCGGGTCGAGGAGCTCGAGCAGATGACCCGCCTCCTGCGGCGGCGGTAGCGACCGGTGCTCGGACCGGGGCGGTACCTGCTGGGAGTGCTGGAGATCTTCCTGCTGGGTGGGTTCGCCTGGGTGGGTGGCGTGGCGCTGCGGCGGTGGCTGCTGCCCCGGTTCGAGGGAGCGCCGGCGGGCTTGGCGACCGCCGTGCTCGCGCTTGCGCTGTTGATCTGGCCGGCGGAGCTGCTCGGGAGCTTCGGAGCTTTCGAAGCGGTGCCGTACCTGCTGCTCATCGCCGTCATTGGGTTGGTGCTCTGGCGCCGTGCGCCACGCCCGCCGGAGAGAGGGGAGTCGCACCCCCACCTGCAAGTAAGGGTGCGACTCCCCTCTCTCCGGCGGGACGGGCGCGACTGGATAACTCTGATCGCGCTGGTTATCGCCGCGGTGGCAGTGGTCCACTTCGCCGCCGGCGTGAAGACGCGCCTCTCGACCGGGATGACCGGCTTCGACAGCACCTGGTACCACGGCCCCTTCGCGGCAGGGTTCTTCCAGAGTGGCGATACGTGGGACCTGCACTTCATCGCTCCGCAGTTCCTGGCCTGGTTCTACCCTGCGAACGGGGAAATCTTCCACGCGGTCGGGATGCTGGCGTTTGGCCGCGACGTGCTCTCGCCGCTGCTGAACCTGGGGTGGTTCGTGGGATGCCTGTTGGCTTGCTGGTGCATCGGGCGGCCGTACCGCGTAGCGCCGTGGTCGCTGGCTCTCGGGGTGATAGCGCTCAGCGTTCCAGCGCTGGCCGACCAGGCGGGCGAGGCGAGAAACGACATCGTCGGGATCTTCTTCCTGTTGGCTGCCGTAGCCATCGCCCTCAACGGCGAGCGAGATGCCCGCACCGCGCTCGTCGTCGGTCTCTCAGCGGGGCTGGCCGCCGGGACCAAGCTCAACTTCCTCCTGCCCGCGGCTGTCCTCGTCATCGGGTTTGCGCTCGTCTGCGCGCCCCCCGTGAGATGGCGGGCCCTCGGCGTTGGAACGCTGGGCGCCCTGGCCGGCGGTGGCTACTGGTACCTCCGCAACCTCGTCCACACCGGCAACCCGCTTCCCTGGATCCACCATCTAGGCCCGATCGATCTGCCAGCTCCCGAGCAGGCCCTGGGCGGCCGCGAAGCCCACTCCGTTCTCGGCTACCTCAGCGACGGCAGCGTCTGGTCCGACTGGTTCCTCCCGGGCCTCCACGGAGGCCTCTGGGTCATCTGGCCGCTGCTGCTCGTGGCGGCAATGAGCGGGCTGCTCAGCTGTCTGGTGCGCGGTAATTCCATCCAGCGAACCGTTGCGCTCGTCGGTCTCGCGTCGGCCTTGGCCTGGCTGATTGCCCCGACCTCAGCCTCCGGTCCCGACGGTATGCCGCGAGGCTTCGAATCCGGCCTCCGCTACCTCGCCCCGGCCCTCGTCCTCGGCCTCGCACTGCTGCCTGTGACTATTTCCGGGCCGCTCGGTCGAGTGTTCCCTTCTTTTGTTCCGCATAGCGAGGCAAAGGAAGGGAGCACCTTCTGGCTTCACCCGGCATGGGCGATCGCTCCGCTCGTGGTCTTGGCGATCGCACTGGGTTACCCAGTGCAGCGGCACTACCTGGCCGACCGCTACAAGGACCCAACCTTCACCGCGCCGGGCCTCAACGCCGTTTTCGCCTGGTCCCGCGACATCAGCAACGCCCGCATCGCCACCACCAGCACCCGCCAATATCCCCTCTTCGGCACCGGCCTTTCCAACCAGGTCGAGTACCTGGGAATCCACCGGCCCCACGGGGGCTTCGAGTCACCGGACAGCTGCCACCAGTACCTGCAGCTCATCGACGAAGGCAGCTACGACTACGTAGTCGCCAGCAAGGACCGCCTCGAACCAGGCAAGCCCCCGTACCCACCTCTCGCTAAGTGGCTAGACCACGCTGGAGCCCATCCGGTCCTGAGGAAGCCCCCCACGGTCGTGTTCAAGCTGAACGGCAACCTCGGTCCCTCGGCGTGTAGATAGCGACGCCCCTCGCGCGGGTGGCGTCGTAGGGGGGACCATCTCCTGGTAGTTGAGGAGATGGTGGGTCCCCTGCGTCGACAGGACCCGCGCGCCACCAACCTCAGTCGCCATACTCCTCGTCCCGATGGACCACATCCGCAACTTCAGCATCATCGCCCACATCGACCACGGCAAGTCGACCCTGGCCGACCGCATCCTCGAGCTCACCGGCGCCGTCGACCCGAAGAAAATGCAGGCGCAGCTGCTCGACTCGATGGACCTCGAGCGCGAGCGCGGGATCACGATCAAGGCGCAGGCAGTTCGGGTCGAGTACACCGCCCAGAACGGCGAGGTTTTCCACCTGCACCTGATCGATACCCCGGGCCACGTCGACTTCTCCTACGAGGTCTCGCGCAGCCTCGCCGCCTGCGAGGGGGCACTGCTCGTGGTCGACGCCGCCCAGGGGGTGGAGGCGCAGACCGTCGCCAACACCTACCTGGCGATCGAGAACGGGCTCGAGCTGATCCCGGTGATCAACAAGGTCGACCTGCCCGGCGCCGAGCCCGAGCGCGTCGCTCAGGAGATCGCCGACCTGCTCGGCGGAGACCCCGAAGAAGCGCTCTGGATCTCGGCGAAGACCGGGGAGGGGGTGCTCGAGGTGCTGGAGGCGATCGTCGAGCGCATCCCGCCGCCAGGCGGCAAAGCCGACGCTCCCACCCGGGCCCTGATCTTCGACTCCGAGTTCGACCCCTACCGCGGCGTCATCGCCTACGTGCGGATGGTCGACGGCTCGTTCAAGAAGAACGGGGGAATCCTGGCGATGCAGAACGGGACCGAAGCTGACATCGACGACATCGGCTTCTTCCGCCCGACGATGATCGGTGTCCAGGGGATGGACGCGGGTGACGTCGGCTACCTGATCACCGGGATCAAGGACGTGACCAAGCTGCGGGTCGGCGACACGCTCACGTCCCAGGCGAACCCCGCCAGCGAGCCGCTCGAGGGCTACCGCGAGGTCCGGCCGATGGTCTTCTGCGGCCTCTTCCCGATCGACACCGACCGCTACGAAGACCTCCGCGACGCGCTCGAGAAGCTGTCGCTCAACGACGCCGCCCTCTCCTGGGAGCCGGAGACCTCCGAGGCGCTCGGGTTCGGCTTCCGCTGCGGTTTCCTCGGCCTCCTGCACATGGAGATCGTGCGCGAGCGCCTCGAGCGCGAGTACGACCTCGACCTGCTGGCGACGACGCCGAACGTGCGCTACGAGGTCAACCTCACCAACGGCGAGCACAAGGAGGTGCACAGCCCGACCGAGCTGCCGGACCCGGGCACGATCGAGACGATCGAAGAGCCCTACATCCGCGCCACGATCATCTGCCCGAAAGAGCAGGTCGGCGCGGTGATGGAGCTCTGCCAGGCGCGACGCGGCACCCACGTCGACATGCACTTTCTCAGCCCGCAGCGGGTGCAGATCCGCTACGACCTGCCGCTGGCGGAAATCGTCCTCGACTTCTTCGATCTCTTGAAGAGCAACACCCGCGGCTACGCCTCGCTCGACTACGAGCCGATCGGCAACCGCGTCTCCGACCTGGTCAAGGTCGACATCCTGCTCGCCGGCGACAAGGTCGACGCGCTCTCGATCATCGTCTTCCGCGACTTCGCCTACGACCAGGGCAAGCGCCTCGTCGGCCGCCTGCGCAAGACGATCCCGCGCCAGCTCTTCGACGTCCCGGTCCAGGCTGCGGTCGGCTCCAACATCCTCGCCCGCGAGACCGTCAAGGCCCTGCGCAAGGACGTCACCGCGAAGCTCTACGGCGGCGACGTCACCCGCAAGAACAAGCTGCTGAAGAAGCAGAAAGCGGGCAAGAAGCGGATGAAGGCGGTCGGCCGGGTGGAAGTGCCGCAGGAGGCCTTCCTCGCGGTGTTGGAGATCGACGAGTAGGGACTTAGCGCTCGGCGGGCGGGCGCCACCCGCCCGACTGGCCGCGTGGCCAATAGACTGCCCGCCATGCCTCTGAAGACTGATGCAGTTGGGAAGGAATGGCCTGCCACCACGTATCAGGTGGGGCGGGAGAAGATCAGGGAGTACGCGAACGCGCTGGGGATCGAGAACCCGGTCCACTTCGACGTCGAGGCGGCCCGCGCTGCCGGCTTCCGCGACGTGGTGGCGCCGCCGATGTTTGCGGTCGTCTACAGCAGCCCGGCCGTGGGGCCGGCGATGTTCGACCCGGAGGTGGGGATGAACTTCGCGGCGATGGTCCACGGCGCCCAGGAGTTCGAGTGGGACGAGCCCGCCTGCTCGGGCGACGAAATCACGACGACGGCGAAATGCCTCTCGATCGAGGAGAAAGACGGCAAAGGCTTCTACGTGTTCGAGACGAACGCGGTCAACCAGGACGGCGCCCAGGTCGCACGCGGTACCTGGACGCTGATCGTGAGGGGAGTTTGAGATGGCTGACTTGAACGTTGGAGATCAGATCCCGGAGCTGCGGGTCACTCCAGACAAGTACCTGCCGCACCGCTACGCCGGTGCTTCGGGAGACTTCAACCCGATCCACATCGACGACGAGTTCGCCAAAGCGGTTGGCCTGCCGCGCAACATTCTTCATGGCCTCTACGGGATGGGTCTCACCGCCAAGGCCAACGCGGCGCTGGCGGGCGGCGATCCACGAGCGCTGAAGCGGCTCAAGGTCCAGTTCCGCGGCATGGGCTTCCCCGAGCAGGAGATCGTCGTCTCCGGCACCGTCAAATCGGTCGACGGAAACCGGGTGGTGGTAGACACCATCGCCAAGCAGGGCGAGACCGAAATCGTCAAGAACGCTGAAGCCGAACTCGAGCTCTAGCGGGAGGGGGCGTTCTGGCCCTCCTAAAATCCAGAACATGCTGAGCGCGCGGCAGGAGCTGATCCTTCGTCTGGTGGTCGACGCCCACCTAGACACCGCCCGTCCCGTCCCCTCCAAGGAGGTGGCGGAACGGCCCGAGGTCGAGTGGGGCCCCTCGACCGTGCGCGCCGAGCTGGCGGCCTTGGAGGCGGCCGGCTACCTCACTCATCCGCACACCTCCGCCGGTCGCGTTCCCACCGACTCCGGCTACCGGCGCTACGTAGACCTGATGCTGGAATCGGGGACGATGCCGGCCGAGCCGAGCGTCGAGCTCGAGCTCTCGCGCCTGCGCCGCGAGGTCGATACGGCGATGCGTGAGACGACGGCTGCGTTGGCCGAAGTGACCGACCTGGTGGCGATGGCGACGGCGCCGGAACCGAGCCTGACGGCGACGATCCACCGGGTCGAGGTATTGCAGCTGCAGCCCAACAAGGTCGTGGTGATCGGCATCGCCTCCACCGGAGACGTCACCCGCCGGGTCTTCGAGTTCGGCCGGCCGGTCGACCGCGGCCTCGTCGAGTGGGCCTCCAGCTACCTCAACGAGTCCCTCTCCGGGCTCGGTGTCGGCGCGCGGATGATCGAGATGAAGCTCGCCGATCCCGGTCTCAGCGGCATCGAGGCTGACTTCATCGCCACCCTCGGCACCACTTTCACCGACTTCGTCACCGAGGGCGCCGGCGACCTCTACGTCGAGGGCACCTCGCGGCTGCTCTCCGACGCCCACCTGCCGGACCTGCCCCGTGCCGACGAGCTGATGACTGCGCTGGAGCGCCGCGCCGATGTCCTGCAGATGCTGCGCTCCTCGCTCGACCGGCGCTCGGTCTTCTTCTGGATCGGGGCCGAGAACCCGCAGCCGGAGCTGCGCTCGGTCAGCGTCATCGGCGCCAACTACGGCCTCGCCCACCGCAACCTCGGCGCCGTCGGAGTGGTCGGCCCGCTGCGGATGGACTACGCGACCGCGATCACTTCGGTCCGCCTCGCCGCCCGCGAGCTCTCCCGCTACTTCGAGACCGTCTACGGCAACTGATGGCTCGCGATTACTACGAGGTCCTCGGGGTCTCCCGGGACGCCGGCGAGACCGAGATCAAGAAGGCCTTTCGTCGCCTGGCGCGGGAGCTGCACCCGGACGTCAACCAGGAGCCCGACGCCGAGGACCGCTTCAAAGAGGCAGCGGAGGCCTACGAGGTCCTCTCAGACGCCGAGCGCCGCCGCACCTACGACGCCTACGGCCACGAGGGCCTGCGCTCGGGCGGCTTCGACCCCGGCGCCGGCTTCGGCTCGATCGACGACATCTTCCAGGCCTTCTTCGGCGGCGGTGGGTTCGGCTTCGGCGGCGGCGGGCGCCGCGCCGCGGCCGGCGGTGACGTCGCGATCGAAGTCGAGGTCGAGCTGGCCGAGGTGGCGACGGGCGTGCGGCGCGAGGTCACCTACGACGTCGTCGCGCCCTGCGAGCACTGCCACGGCAACGGCGCCGAGCCGGGCACCCCGATCTCCACCTGCGAGCGCTGCGGCGGCAGCGGCGAGCTGCGGGCGGTGACGCGGACGCCGTTCGGGCAGATGGTTCGCAGCGCCCCCTGCGACGTTTGCGGGGGCGCCGGCAAAGTGCCGGAGACGCCGTGCGAGGTCTGTGGTGGCAGCGGCCGCACCCGCCAAAGTCGCACCAGCGCAATCGAGATCCCGGCCGGGATCGAAGAAGGGCAGCGGATGCGGATCACCGGCGCCGGCCACGTCGGCGAGCCGGGAGCGCCGGCCGGCGACCTCTACGTCGAGGTTGCGGTCGCCGCGGACGACCGCTTCGAACGCGACGGCACCGACCTCGTCGGCACCGTCTCCATCTCGGCCACCGAAGCGATGCTGGGGACGACGGTGACGGTCCCGACGCTGGAGGGCGAGGAGGAGATCGAGGTGGCGGCCGGAACCCAGCCCGGCCACCAATACGTGTTGAAGGGCCTGGGGCTGCCGCGACTCAGCGGCCGCCGCCGCGGCAACCAGCGGGTGATCCTCGAGGTAGTCGTCCCGACCAACCTCAACGACGAGCAGCGCGAGCTGGCTGAGCGCCTCGACGAAACGCTCACCGACGACAACCTCGCCCCCCGTCACGGCGAGGGCCTCTTCGGCCGCTTCCGGCGAGCCTTCGGGTGAGGCGCTGTCGTTGATCCGCCTCGCGGTCCGCTGCGCCCCCGAGCAGGCGGAGCTGGTGCTCGCCGAGCTGACGGTGTTGGCTCCCAATGGGGTCGAGGAGGAGCGCGGGCCCAGCTACGTCGAGTACGCGATCTACGGCGGCGAGGGGGAGCTGCCGGAGCTGGGCGATCTGGATGCGGCGATAGGAGGGGGTCAAGTTGCTGTCAGCGCAACGGAGATCCCCGACGATTGGGCCGACCGCTGGCGCGACTTCCACGAGCCGCTGCTGGTCGCCGACCGCCTCTGGCTGCGGCCGTCCTGGGAGTCGCCGCGGGAAGGGGCGATCGACGTCGTCGTCGACCCCGGCCAAGCCTTCGGCACCGGCGCCCACCCGACCACGCGCCTCTGTCTCCAGTTCCTCTGCGAGCTGGAGGCCGCCGGCGAAGCCGGGGGAGAGCTGGTGGACCTGGGAACCGGCTCCGGCGTGCTGGCGATCGCCGCGGCCAAGCTCGGCTGGGTCCCAGTGCGCGGCTACGACCACGAGCAGGGGGCGATGGAAGCCGCAGCGGCGAACGCGGCCGCCAACGAAGTCGAGATCGCCCTCGAGCGGATGAACCTGCGCGAACGCCTGCCGGCCCTCGCTCCTACCGTGGTCGCCAACATGACCTCGCCGATCCTCAAGGCCGTGGCCGCTCAGCTCACGGCGGCTCCGGAGGCGCTGATCTGCTCCGGGCTGCTCCTCGGGGAGCAGGACGAGGTCGCCGCCGCCTTCGCGGAGACGGGCATGGTGGAGGCCGACCGCCGTCAGGACGGCGACTGGGCCGCCCTCTTTCTCCGTCGCGGCTGAGGGATAGGGTTCCCGCCGATGGTCCTGGCGAACGTCACCGACTACAGCGTCGGTCTCTTTATCCACATCCTGGCTGTGGTCCTGACCTTCGGGCCCACCTTCGGCTACGGCTTCCTCTTCTCGGTTCTGCCCAACCACCCAAAGGCGGCGCCGGGACTGATCAGGGGGATCCAGAAGATCGACCGCTACCTGATCACCCCTGGGCTGATCGTGATCCTCCTGGCCGGCATCTATCTGCTGGTCGAAGGCCCTTGGGAGAGCAGTGAAATCTTCGTCACTGTCGGCTTCGTCGCGATCATCGCCTTGTTCGGGCTCCAGCACGGATTCTTCCGCCCTCAAGAGGCCAAGGCCTTGGAGCTCGCCGAACGCGATTTGAAGGCCGGCAACACCCTCAGCGCCGAGTTCGAAGAGGTCTCGCGCCGGCTTGGAACCGTCGGGCCGATCGCCGGGCTGATCGTCGTCGTGACGATCTTCTTCATGACCGTCAAGCCCTGACGCCCTGACTGGCGCGCCTCCACAGCTGGATCCCGCGCAGCCGGTCGGGATGTTCGATTCCGGCGTCGGGGGCCTGACCGTCCTCCACGAGTGCCTCGTCTCGCTGCCGCAGGAGGACTTCCTCTACCTCGGCGACACGGTCATGTTCCCCTACGGAGACAAGGACCCGGGGCAGTTGCGCGAACGGATCGCCCGCATCTCCAACTTGTTGATCGACCGGGGCGCCAAGCTCCTGGTGATCGCCTGCAACACCGCGACGTCGGTCGGCGAGGAGGTGGCGCGGGAAGTCGCCGCCGCCCGCGGGGTGGAGGTGGTGCCGGTTGTCGAGCCGCAGGCCGAGATCGCCTCGGCAATCACCGCGAACGCGCGGGTCGGGGTGTTGGCGACGCCGAACACGGTTGATAGCGGCGCCTACCGGCGCGCCCTGGAGGCCGCCGGGCGCGGCCTTGACGTCATTGAGGTGGCGGCACCAGACCTCGCGTCCTTCATCCAGGACGGCGCCCTCTTCGACGAGGACACGATGACTATGGCCCGCTCCTACTGCAAGCCGCTGAAGACCGCCGGGGTCGACACCCTGATCCTCGGCTGCACCCACTACCCGCTGGTGGCGCCGATGCTGCAGCGCATCCTCGGTCGCGACGTCCGCCTCGTCAGCGGCGGCCACGCCGTCGCGGCGGCGGTCCAGCGGTCTTTGGAGTCCTCGGGCCTCGCCAGGCGGGAGAACCGGGAGGGCAGCTACGACTTCCTCTGCACTGGCGATTGCGACGCCTTCCACGCGATCGGCACCCGCTTCCTGCAAATGCCCCTCGGCGAGGTCGAGCGAGTCGAGATCTAGCCGAAGTCACGGTTTCGTCACAGACATGGCACCGAAACCTTGCGATCTGCGCGCCACACGTGCGCCCTCGCCCTTCAGGCTCCTCCGCATGCCCGTATTGACGCCGAGCAATACCGTATATACTCACCCTGTGGCCAAGGTGATGATCTCGATTCCCGACAAGCTCCTGGAGCGCCTCGACCATCGGGCAGACGAGCTAGGGGAGACTCGCAGCGGTCTTCTCCAGCGCCTCGTGGAGCGGGAGCTGACTTCCAATGACGATCGAGAGGATGAGGAAATTGGAAGCCTGCTCGATTCCTTGAATATCGATCTCGGGGGCCGCAGTGCTGCCGAACTCATCAGAGAAGACCGAGAATCCCACTAGTGCTGCTGCTCGATGCCAGTGTGTGGATCGATTCGGGGGTCCCAGGTAGTCCTTGGCATGAGGCATCTCAAGCGCTTGTCCGCAAACCGCCGGAACCGCTTGGGGCTATCGATCTCACCCCATATGAGGTAGCGAATGTGATTGGAGTCCGCGAGCGGCGGCCCAAAGATGCACAAGTCCTGACGCAGGCCCTGAGGCGCCGGTGTCACGACCGCATCGTCACCCTCGACAGGGACTTGTTGGAAGCCGCTCTCGAGGCGGCTCTCGAGCATGGACTCACTGCTTACGACGCCGCTTACGTGGCGGCGGCCCAGCGGCACGGGTGGCGGCTCGTCAGCACCGACATCCGCGACTTGGTCTCCAAAGGGCTGGCCGTTACCCCGGACGCTGCCGTTTACCCTTAGGTCGATGAACGTTCTCGAGCAGGTGCAGGATGACGTGAAGACGGCGATGAAAGCGCGCGACCGTGAGCGCGCGGGGGCGCTGCGGATGATCGTCGACGTCCTGCAACAGGACGCGAAGCTCGGCAAAGGCGACGAGATCGCGGTGCTGCAGCGGGAGCGCAAGAAACGGGTTGAGGCCGCCGAGGCCTACGAGGGTGCCGGCCGCACCGACCAGGCCGCCTCCGAGCGCTTCGAGGCAGAGCTGATCGAGGGCTACCTGCCCCAGCAGCTATCCGACGAGGAGCTGGCGGAGCTGGTGCAGGCGGCGGTCGAGGAGACCGGCGCCAGCGAGCAGCGGCAGATGGGCCAGGTGATGTCGGCGCTGATGCCGAAGGTCGGCGGTCGGGCGGACGGCAAGCGCGTGAGCGCAGCGGTGCGGCAGAAGCTGGGTGCCTGAGTCTTGGCGCGCAGGCAGCTAACCCTCGACAACACGGTCGCGGCCGAGCTGGCCGGTTCAGAGGACGGCGTTCTAAAAGCCCTGCGAGGGAAACTCGAGGCCGAGTTGCACCTGCGCGGCAATGTGCTGACGCTGGAGGGCGAGCCCGACGACGTCGCCGCCGCCGCGACGGTGGTCGACGAGATGGTCGAGCTGATCGAGCAGGGGATCGAAGTCGCTCCTGGCACGATCGAAGCGGTGACCGGTGCCCTCGACGCGGAAGCGAGCCCGGCGGAGATCCTCGAGGACGTCGTTTGGCGCCACCGCAACACCAGAGTGGCGCCGAAGACGTTGAACCAGAAGCGCTACGTCGACTCGATCCGCCGCCACACGATCACCTTCGGGATCGGGCCCGCCGGCACCGGCAAGACCTTCCTCGCGGTGGCGATGGCCGCCGCGGCGCTGACCGAACGCAAGGTGCAGCGGATCATCCTCACCCGTCCCGCGGTCGAGGCCGGCGAGCGGCTCGGCTTCCTGCCCGGCGACATCCAGGCCAAGGTCGATCCCTACCTGCGGCCGCTCTTCGACGCCCTCTTCGACATGCTCGACCCCGACCGCGTCAACGGCTACTTCGAGCGCAACGTGATCGAGGTGGCGCCGCTTGCCTTCATGCGCGGCCGCACCCTCAATGACTCCTTCGTGATTCTCGACGAGGCCCAGAACACCAGCCCCGAGCAGATGAAGATGTTCCTCACCCGGCTCGGCTTCAACTCGCGGATGGTGGTGACCGGCGACGTCACTCAAATCGACCTGCCGACCGACCAGCGCTCGGGGCTGATCGCGGTCAGCGACATCCTCAGCGACGTCAAAGACATCTCCTTCATCCGCTTCGGCGGCGAGGACGTCGTGCGCCACAAGCTGGTACAGCGGATCGTCGCCGCCTACGACGCGCACGGCGCCCGCGCTCAGGCGGCGCGCGCCGAACACGGGCCGACGCCGCGTTCGTGACTCTGGACCTGACCGACGTTCCCGCCGACCTGCGCAGCGCCGTCGCCGCCGCGTTGGCGGCAGCCGGCGTCGACGACGGCCACCTCGCGGTCGAGATCGTCGACGCCGAGCGGATTCGCGAGCTCAACCGCGGGCACCGCGGCAAGGACGCAGCGACCGACGTGCTCGCCTTCCCGATCGACGAAGCCGGCCCCGTCGCCGGCCCGCGTGAGCTCGGCGACGTCGCGCTCTGCCCCGAGCACTGCTCCGACGTGACCGAGGCCGCCGTCCACGGCGTCCTCCATCTCTGCGGCTACGACCACGAGGTCGACGCGGGGGAGATGCTGGAGCTGCAGACGAGCGTGCTGGCAGGCCTGCGATGAGCCGTGCCGGCTTCATCGGTCTTGCCGGCCGCCCCAACGTCGGCAAGTCGACGCTGGTCAACGCGATCGTCGGCGCCCATGTCGTCATCGTCTCCAGCCGCCCGCAGACGACGCGGCGGGCGATTCGCGGCGTCGCCACCGACCTCGAGGCCGAGCGGCAGCTGGTGCTGGTCGACCTGCCGGGGGTGCAGCGCCCGCGTGACGTCCTCACCGAGCGGATGCAGGGGCGGGTCGAGCGGGAGCTGGCTGATTCAGACGCGGTCCTCTTCGTGATCAACGGCGAGGAGGGAGTCGGACCCGGCGACCGCTTCATCGTCCGCGCTCTGCTCGGCGCCGGTCGCGATCTCCCCGTCATCTGCGCCGTCAACAAGGCCGATCGGCTCGGGCCCAACGAGCTGGTGCCGGTGCTCGCCGCCGCGGCGCAGCTGGAGGGCGTCGATGAGGTCTTCCCGATCAGCGCCAAGACCGGCGAGGGGGTCCAGCCCCTGCTCGAGCGCCTCGGCGAGCTGGTTCCCGAGGGCCCTTACATGTACCCGCCGGAGGACCGCAGCGACCAGTCCAGCGAGTTGCTGCTCGCCGAGCTGATCCGCGAGCAGGTGCTGAACCGGACCCGGCAGGAGATTCCGCACTCGGTCGAGGTCTCGGTCCTCGAGGTCGAGCCGCGCGAGGACGGCCTGGTGGTGGTCCAGGCGGAGGTCTGGGCAGAGACCGAGTCGCAGAAGCGGATCCTGATCGGCAAGGGCGGCAGCAAGATCCACGAGATCGGCGTCGCCGCACGCCGCTCTTTGGAGGCCGAGCTTGGCTCCCGCGTCCACCTCGATCTTCAGGTTCGAGTCCGCAAGCATTGGCGCCGCGACGAGGACCTGCTCGACCGCCTCGGCATCGAGTAGGCAGGCGGCGTTTACGATTCCCCGGATGTTCCCCGAAATCGAATTCGACCAGCAGGGCCTGGTGCCGTGCGTGGTCCAGGACTTCGCCACCGGCGAGGTGCTGATGCTCGCCTACATGAGCGCCCGCTCGCTGGAGATGACGCTGGAGAAGGGCGACCTCCACTTCCACAGCCGCTCCCGCGACGAGCTCTGGAAAAAGGGCGAAACCTCCGGCAACTTCATGCACCTGCGCCAGCTCCGCTACGACTGCGACGGCGACGCGCTGGTGGCGCTGGTCGATCCCGCCGGCCCGGCCTGCCACACCGGCGAGCGCAGCTGCTTTTACCGCGAGGTGCTCGGTTCCGCCTCCCCGCGTAAAGACGCACCGCCGGCCCAGGGCGAGCCGTACCCGGTCACCTATGAAGCCTTGCCGGCGCTGGAGCGGACGATCCGCCACCGCGCCCTGCAGCGGCCCGACGGCAGCTACACGGTGACGCTGCTCGACGACCGCGAGCTGATCGGCGAGAAGGTCGAGGAGGAGGCCGAGGAGGTGGTCCGCGCCGCTCGCGAAGAGAGCGAGGAGCGGGTCGCCGAAGAGGCCGCCGACGTCCTCTACCACCTCAGTGTCCTGCTGGCCTCGCGCGGGGTCTCGCAGGCGAAGGTGATGGAGGTGCTGAATGCGCGTAGCGGCTGACTCGGAGATCCAGCTCGAGCCGAATCTGGAGGAGGCGCGCGAGCTCGCCCGCGAGGGCAACGTGGTGCCTGTTCGGGCGCGGCTGATCGACGACTGCGAGACGCCGGTCTCGGCCTTCCTCAAGCTGCGGGCCGGGGAGCCGGAGGGAGCACCCTGCTTCCTGCTCGAGTCCGCCGAGCAGGGGCAGGTCGGCCGTTACTCGTTCGTCGGGCTGCGCCCCCGGGCGCTCCTGCGCTGGAGCGAGGGGACCCTCTCGGAGTGGAGCGGGGAGGAGGTGAGCGGAGAGGCACCGCCGAGTCACACCGAACCTGCGCCCGACCCCTACGCCGCCGTCGCCGCGCGGCTGCGCGAGTACCGCCCGGCTCCGGTCAAGGGGCTGCCGCCGTTCGCCGGTGGCGCCGTCGGCTTCTTCGCCTACGACCTGGTCCGGACCGTCGAGCCCCTGGGGGAGCCGAATCCGGATCCGCTCGGGCTGCCCGACATGGCGCTGATGGTGACCGACGCGATGCTGGTCTTCGACCACCTCCGCCACGAGCTGACGATCCTCGCCTGCGCCTTCGTCGAAGAAGAGGGGGATGACGTGGACGCTGCCTACGGGCGCGCGGCGGCGACAATCGCCGAGATGCGCGAGCGCCTGCGCGGCGCCGTTCCGGTTCCGGAGTACCCGCAGGTGAGCGAGGCCCCCCGGTTCGAGTCCAACATGGAGCGGGAGGAGTTCGAAGCGGCGGTGGCGCGAATCGTCGAGTACGTCCACGCCGGCGACGCCTTCCAGGTTGTCCCCTCGCAGCGGTTCTCAGCGCCTTCGCCGATTGAGGCCTTCTCCGTCTACCGCGGCTTGCGAGCAGTGAACCCCTCGCCTTACATGTACTTCCTCGAGTTCGGCGACTTCCAGATTGCCGGCGCCTCGCCCGAGCCGCTGGTCAAGGTGATCGGCGACCGGGTCGAGACCCGGCCGATCGCCGGCACCAGACCCCGAGGCGGCAGCGAGGACGAGGACCGGCGCCGGGCCGAAAGCCTGATCAACGACCCGAAGGAGCGGGCCGAGCACGTGATGCTGGTCGACCTCGGGCGCAACGATCTCGGCCGCGTTTGCGAGTACGGCAGCATCACGGTTGACGAGCTGATGGTCGTCGAGACCTACTCCCACGTCCTCCACATCGTCAGCCAGGTCTCCGGCAGGCTTAAAGAGGACATCAGCGCTCTCGACGTCCTGCGCTCAGCTCTGCCGGCCGGGACGCTGTCGGGCGCGCCCAAGGTGCGGGCGATGCAGATCATCGACGAGCTCGAGCAGGTGAAGCGCGGCGGCTACGGCGGCGCGGTTGGCTACCTCTCTTGGAACGGCGACCTCGACACCGCGATCCACATCCGCACCGCGGTGATCAAGGACGGGCAGGTGCACGTGCAGGCAGGCGGCGGCACCGTCGCCGACGCCAAGCCCGAGTACGAGTGGAATGAGTCGGTAAACAAGGCGCGGGCGGTCTTCCGCGCGGTCGAGGTCGCCTGCGAACAGCCGGACTGGGCGTGAAGCTGATGCGCGTCCTCGTGATCGACAACTACGACTCCTTCACCTACAACCTCGTCCAGTACCTGGGTGAGCTGGGGGCGGAGGTGGAAGTCGTGCGCAACGACAAGGCAACGGTTGAGGAGCTGTTGGCCCGCGAACCGGACCGGCTGGTGGTCTCGCCCGGCCCCTGCACCCCGGCCGAGGCCGGCATCTCCGGCGCAGCCATCAAAGCCTTCGGCGAGGCCGGCACCCCGGTCCTCGGCGTCTGCCTCGGCCACCAGGCGATGGTCGAGGCCTTCGGCGGCCGAGTCGTGCAGGGGGAGCCGATCCACGGCAAGGAGGGCGAGGTCGAGCACGACGGCAAGACGATCTACGCAGGCCTGCCGAGCCCGATGGTCGCCGGCCGCTACCACTCGCTGATCGCCGACGCGGAGCTGCCGGCGGAGCTCGAGCTGACCTCCCGCCTCGGCGAGGTGGTGATGGGGGCGCGGCACCGCGAGCTGCCGGTCGAGGGAGTCCAGTTCCACCCCGAGTCGGTCCTCACTCCGCAGGGCAAGCATCTGTTGGCGAATTTCCTCGCCGAGGACGGAGGCCCCTCAGATGCCTAACGACGTCGTCAGCCGGGCGATTGACGCGGTCTGTGCCGGGGATCACCTCACCGCCGATCACGCCTCCGCGGTCTTGAGCGAGATCATGGAGGGACGGACCGACCCGATCCAGACCGGGGCCTTCCTGATTGCCCTGAGGGCAAAGGGGGAGACGGTCCCGGAGCTGGTCGGCCTGGCGCGGACGATGCGGGGGTTGGCGGCGCCGGTCGCAACCAGCCGCCATGACCTCGTCGACACCTGTGGCACCGGCGGCGGTCCCTCCACCTTCAACATCTCGACCACGGCCGCCTTCGTCGCCGCCGGCGCCGGCTGCGCGATCGCCAAGCATGGCAACCGCTCCAACACCAGCAAGTGCGGCTCGGCGGACCTGCTCGAGGCGCTCGGGGTGAACGTGGAAATCGAGCCCGAGCAGGTCGGTCGCTGCATCGACGAGGTCGGCTTCGGGTTCATGTTCGCGCCGCGCCACCACGCGGCGATGGCCCACGTGATCCCGGCCCGCAAAGCGCTCGGCGTGCGGACGATCTTCAACTTCCTCGGGCCGTTGACCAACCCCGCCGGCGCGAACCGCCAGCTGCTCGGCGTCGCTGACCGCCGCTACCAGGAGACGATCGCCGAGGCGCTGGTCACCCTGGGTAGCGTCCGCGCGCTGGTCGTCTCGGCCGAGGACGGGCTCGACGAGCTCTCGCTCTCCTCGCGGACGCGGGTGATCGAGGTCGCCGACGGCCGCACCGCCGAGTGGTTCGTCGAGCCGGGCCAGTTCGGTCTCGCCCCGATCGACCTCGCCAGCGTCGCCGGCGGTACCCCTGAGGAGAACGCAGCCGTCAGCCGCTCGGTGCTGGCGGGCGAGCCCGGCCCGCATCGCGACCTCGTCCTGCTCAACGCCGCCGCGGCTATCTACGTCGGCGGCCTCGCGTCCGATCTCGAGCAGGGGACCGCCAAGGCGGCCGAAGCAGTGGACTCCGGCGCGGCTGCCGACGTGCTGGAGCGATTGAAAGCAGCAACGGCCGGCCCCGCCGTCTAGGCTTTCTTGGCTCAAGTGGGAATGATGGATCAGCTCATCGCGGGGGCCCGGGAGGGGGTGGAGGCGCGTCGCGCCGAGCTCTCTCAGGCCGATCTGGAAGCGCGGCTCTCCGGCCGCCGCGAAGACCGACCCTTCAACGAGGCGCTGACGCGCCCGGGCCTGTCGGTGATCGCCGAGTTCAAGCGGCGGTCTCCCAGCGCCGGCGCTCTCGCTCCGGAGTCGATCGACCTCACCGCCCAGGTCGCCGCCTACGAGCGCGGCGGCGCGGCGGCGCTTTCCGTCCTCACCGACGAGCGCCACTTCGGCGGCTCTCTGGCCGACCTCCGCGCCGCCCGTGCGGCCTGCGAAATGCCGATCATCCGCAAGGACTTCATCGTCGACCCCTACCAGCTCTACGAGGCGGCGGTGAACGGGGCCGACGCGGTGCTGTTGATCGTCGCTGCTCTCAGCGACGAGGACCTGCGCTCGCTCTACCAGGAGGCGCGCTCGATCGACCTCGACTGCCTGGTCGAGGTGCACAACGCCGAGGAGCTCGAGCGGGCCCTCGAGGCGGGAGCCGAGGTGATCGGGATCAACAACCGCAACCTCGACGACATGAGCGTCGACATCGACACGACCTACGAGCTGATGCCCGACGTCCCAGCTGGTAAGACCGTTGTCGCCGAGAGCGGGATCTCCGGTCGCGAGGAGCTAGCCGAGCTCGATCGGGTCGGGGTAGATGCGGTCCTGATCGGCGGGGCATTGATGACCTCTTCTGACCCCGAGGCGAAGGTGCGGGAGCTGACCGGCAGCGACGAAAGCACTCGCGAACATCTGGTTTGAGCAGGCGGGGCGCCGGCGCCACAAATTTAGAAAACTTTTGAGGAGCATTTAGGGGGCAGTCACGGCTCCCGGCGATCCTCATCCCATGCCTCAGCAACAGTCAAAACTCCGCAGCCCCTTCTTCTCTGCCCTCCTTGGTGGCCTCGTCGTCGCCGTCGTCGGACTGATCGCGATCGCCGCAGGCGTGGTCGATTCCGGCGGCGGTTCGACGACGACGGTGGCGGCCCCGCTCACCGCTCCCGTCGACGCCAAGGCCGAAGACGACTCCAGCAACGTCGTCAACCAGATCTACAAGGCCGACGGCGAGGGGGTCGTCTTCATCGAATCCCAGCTCGAAGCGACCGAAAGCGAATTCTTCAATCCCTTCGGCGAACCGGAAGCCGAAGGCGGCGGCACCGCCACGGGGTCCGGCTTCGTGATCGACGACGAAGGCCACATCCTCACCAACAACCACGTGATCGAAGGCGCCGAAAAGGTCACGGTCAAACTCGGCAAGTCCGAAAAGACCCATCCCGCCGAAGTCGTCGGCACCGACCCCGGCACCGACATCGCCCTGCTCAAGGTCGACGCGCCGGCGAAGGAACTGCACCCGCTGACGCTCGGGCATTCGGGCGAGGTGGAAGTCGGCGATCCGGTGGTCGCGATCGGCAATCCCTTCGGCCTCGACCGCACCGTCACCAGCGGCATCGTCTCGGCTCTGCAGCGGCAGATCCAGGCGCCGAACGGCTTCTCGATCAACCACGTGATCCAGACTGACGCGGCGATCAACCCCGGCAACTCGGGCGGGCCGCTGATCAACGCCGAAGGCGAGGTGATCGGGATCAACTCCCAGATCGCCACCGGTGGCGGCGGCAACGGCAACGTCGGCATCGGCTTCGCGATCCCGATCGACACGATCCGGGCCGAGATCGAGCAGCTGAAGACCAAGGGCGAAGTCGAACACGCCTTCCTCGGGATCAGCGGCGGCACGATCACGCCGGAACTGGCGAAGGCGCTCAACCTGCCGGTCGAACAGGGGGTCATCGTGCAGCAGGTCGTCAGGGACGGTCCTGCTGACAAGGCCGGCCTGGAAGCCGGCAGCACCTCGGCCACGATCAACGGCGAAGAAGTGCGCCTCGGTGGCGACATCATCACCGAAGCCAACGGCGAGAAGGTGAAGAGCATGGAAGAGCTGGTCGAAACGATCCAGGACTCCAAGCCCGGCGACAAGCTCGAACTGAAGTTCCTCCGCGACGGCGACGAGAAGACCGCCGACGTCACCCTCGGGACGCAGCCCAAGAACTCGGAATAGTTCCTGCGTCCCTGCTCTGGACGGGCCTGACCCCCCTCCTCACTCAACTTGCTCGGGTGGGGCGGGGTCGGCCGGTCCGATATTGCTTCTGCCCGAGAAGTACAAGCCGTTCGGAGGGGGGTCAGGCCCGTCTTCACGTACGCTGGAGATTGTGCGCGTCAAGTTCTGCGGCATAACCAATCTCGACGACGCGGCGGAGGCCGTCCGCCTTGGGGCATGGGCTGTTGGGTTGATTCATTTCCACGGCAGCCCGAGAGACGTGGATCGAGCTGTTGCAGCTGAGATAGCCGCTGCATTTCGACGGAAGTGCGAGGTGGTCGGCGTCTTCGTCAACCCGACGCTCGAGGAGGTTGCGCGGGCGGTGGAGGACGAGGGGTTGACGATGGTGCAGTTGAACGGGGCGGAGGGGGCCTCTTTTTGCTCTGAGGTGAAGCGGCGGACGGGGGTGAAGGTTGCCAAGGCCGTGCACGTGGCCAGCGCCGCCGATGTCCATGCTGCTGAGGCCTTTCGCACCGACTTTCACCTCTTTGACCGTCGCGCCAAGGGCGCGTGGGGCGGCACCGGCGAGAGCTTCGACTGGGAGCTGCTGCGCGGGCACCGCTCGGAAGTGCCGGCGATGCTCGCCGGCGGCCTGCGTCCCGACAACGTCGCGACCGCTATCTCGATCGCCCATCCCTACGCGGTAGACGTCGCCAGCGGCGTCGAGACCGAGCCCGGCCGCAAGGACCACGCGGCGATGGCGGCCTTCTTCGAGGCGGCGAACCCGGTCGGCGCCGAGGCATGAGCACGATCGAGCAGAGGTTCGGCCCCTACGGGGGGCGCTACGTGCCGGAGACGCTGATCCCGGCGCTCGACGAGCTGACTGCCGCTTGGGCGGAGGCGCGCGAGGACGAGGAGTTCATGGCCAAGCTCGACCTCCTGCGCCGCGACTTCATCGGCCGCCCGACCCCGCTCTACCTGGCCGAGCGTCTATCCGAGCGAGTCGGCTCACGGGTGTACTTGAAGCGCGAGGACCTCGCCCATACCGGCGCCCACAAGATCAACAACGCCGTCGGCCAGGCGCTGCTGGCGGCGCGGATGGGCAAGCCACGGGTGATCGCCGAGACCGGGGCCGGCCAGCACGGGGTGGCGACCGCGACCGCCTGCGCCCTCCTCGGGCTCGAATGTGTCGTCTACATGGGCACCGAGGACATCCGCCGCCAGGCCCCCAACGTCGAGCGGATGAAGCTGCTGGGGGCGGAGGTGGCGCCGGTCGAGGCGGGAGCGCGGACGCTGAAGGAGGCGGTCAGCGCTGCGATCCGCGACTGGGTCGCCAACGTCGCCACCACCCATTACGTGATCGGCTCGGCCGTCGGGCCGGCTCCCTATCCGGCGCTGGTCCGCGACCTGCAGCGGGTGATCGGCGAAGAGGCGCGCGAGCAGGCGCTGGCGGCTGAGGGCTCGCTGCCCTCGCGGGTGATCGCCTGCGTCGGCGGCGGCTCCAACGCGATCGGCATCTTCAGTCCCTTCGTCGAGGACGCCGAGGTGGCCCTGGTGGGGGTCGAGGCGGCGGGCGAGGGGCTCGACACGCAGCGCCACGGCGCCTCGCTGCAGGGGGGGACCAAAGGCGTCCTCCACGGCTCGCTCTCCTCGGTGATCGCCGACGAGGAAGGCCAGATCCTCGAGGCTCACTCGATCTCGGCCGGTCTCGACTATCCCGGCGTCGGCCCCGAGCACGCGCAGCTGCGCGACAGTGGCCGCGCCACCTATACGGCGGTCACCGACGAGCAGGCGCTGGCGGCCTGGTCTGAGCTGGCGCGGCTGGAGGGGATCATCCCAGCGCTCGAGTCCTCCCACGCGGTGGCGTGGCTGGCGGAAAACCCCCTGCAGAGCGACGGCTTCGACGTCCTCTGCCTCTCGGGGAGGGGCGACAAGGACATGGCTGAGGCCACGGCCAGGCTCAAACCACCGGGCGAGATCCTGCCATGAGCGGAGAGGAGCGGATCGCGGCGGCCTTCGAGGCGGCCGCCGACGAGGGCAGGGCGGCTCTGATGCCGTACATGATGGCCGGGTATCCCGATCGCGAGACCGGGCTTGCGGTCGCGGCGGCGTACGTGGACGCGGGCGCCGACCTGATCGAGCTCGGGGTTCCGTTCTCCGACCCCCTTGCCGACGGGCCGACGATCCACGCGGCGGCGACCGCGGCGCTGAAGGCCGGCGCCACCCTGGAGACCGCCCTCGAGGTCTGCCGCTCGGTCTCCGCGGACGTTCCCGTCGTCTTCATGGCCTACGCCAACATGGTCCTCGCCCAGGGCGGCGCCTCGACGTTCGCGCGCATGGCGCAGACCGCCGGCGCGGCCGGGGTCATCGTCCCCGACCTACCGCTCGACGAGGCGGGAGAGGTGCGCGAGGCTTTCGCTGCCGAGGGGTTGGCGCTGGTGCCGCTGCTGGCGCCGACGACGCCGGCGGAGCGCCGCACGCGCATCTGCGAGGCAGCCCGCGGCTTCGTCTACGTCGTCTCCACCGTCGGCACTACCGGTGAGCGGGCGGAGGTTCCGGCTGCCCTTTCCGATTTGGTCGAGGCCACCAAGGCCGACGCCGAGGTGCCGGTCGCGGTCGGCTTCGGCATCGGCGCCCCCGAGCAGGCCGCCCAGGTCGGCGAGATCGCCGACGGGGTGATCATCGGCAGCCGCCTGGTCCGCGCCGTCGGCGAGGGGGGCTCACCTGAGGGCGCCGCCGACGCGGTTGCTTCCTTCCTCAGCGAGACGCGGGAAGCCTTTGCGACCGCTCGTTCCACCGGGACGATCCAATAGGATGCGGCGCGATATGAGCATGGTCGTAACCCTCTTTCTCGCGATCACCGCAATGGTCATCGGCTACGCCGCGTTCGGCCAGGGCGGCGGCGTCGCCGGGATGATCTTCTTCGGGGTGCTGCTGATCGGCGCCGCAGTCCGGGTAGCGCAGCGCGCCGCCTGAAGTTCAGGCTCGCGTCGCCACCACGCGCAGGTATTCCGGTTCGATTACCAGCGCCTTCTCGCCGGCCGTGTTGACGTCGGTGAGCATCTCGCGCAGGTCGTCGGTCAGCGCCTGCTCCCCCTCAGGGCCGACTTGTTCGAAGGCGCTCTTGATCGGGCCGAAGTAGGAGCGGAAGAAGTCGATGTAGTGGTCGGCCGAGAAGAACGGTTGACGGGACTTCAGCCGCTCGGTGCGCAGGTCGGTGACCCCGTCGCCGAAGAGCTGCTTCAAGTGATCCTCGTTGCCCCAGAGGACCGGCGGCATCACTCCGGGGGGCGGACCGCCGGTGTGCTTCATCACCGTCAGGAACAGCCGCTCGAGGCCACCGTCCGGGCACCAGTTGGCCATCCCGATCCGCCCGCCCGCTTTCGTCACCCGCAGCAGCTCGTTCGCGGTCTTCTGCTGGTCGGGGGCGAACATCGCACCGAAGATCGACATCGTCACGTCGAACTCGCCGTCGCCGAAGGGAAGGCTTTGCGCGTCGCCCTCGACGAAGTCGATCTCCAGCCGCTCGGCGGCCGCGCGCTCGCGCCCCCGCTCGAGCAGCTCCGGCACGAAGTCGAGCCCGGTGGTGTTCCCCCAGGCGCGGCGGGCGGCCGAGATCGCGCCGTTGCCGCTGCCGCAGGCGACGTCGAGGACCCGCTCGCCGGGGAAGATCTGGAGCTCCTCGGCGAGGTCGTCGGCGGCGTGGAAGACGATGCTCGCGACCATCGCGAAGTCGCCTTTCGACCAGGTCTGCTGAAGGGTTTGCGTGACGGCTTGAAGATCGGGCGTGTCGTTCATGCTCGCCACCCTCTCACGTCCCTTGCGTCGATGCCACGCGCTGGACTTCGGTTCTGCAGCTTTAATCTGAGGCATGCGCATCGGAGTTCTGACCGGAGGGGGCGACTGCCCGGGCCTCAACGCGGTGATCCGCGCCGTCGTCCGCAAGGGAGTGGCCCGTTACGGGCACGAGTTCGTCGGCTACCGCGACGGCTGGAGGGGGCCGCTGGAGGGCGACGCGACGCCACTCGGCGTGCCGGAGGTGCGGGGAATCCTCCCTCGGGGCGGGACCATCCTCGGCTCCTCCCGCACCAACCCTCTCGCCGAGGAGGACGGACCGAAGCGAGTCCTCGAGAACCTGGCCGCCGCGGACGTCGACGGCTTGATCGCGATCGGCGGCGAGGACACGCTGGGGGCGGCATCTCGCCTCTATGAGGAGTTCGAAGTGCCTGTCGTCGGGGTCCCGAAGACGATCGACAACGACCTCGGCGCCACCGACTACACCTTCGGCTTCGACACCGCGGTCAACATCGCGATGGAGGCGATCGACCGCCTCCACACCACCGCCGACAGCCATCACCGGGTGTTGATCGTCGAGGTGATGGGCCGCCACGCCGGCTGGATCGCCTTCCACGCCGGCCTCGCCGGCGGCGCCAACGCGATCCTGATCCCGGAGCGGAAGTTCGACGTCGAGGCGGTCTGCGAGATCGTCGGCAGCCGCTTTGCCAGCCGCTTCGCGCCGATCATCGTCGTCGCCGAGGGGGCCGAGCCGCTCGACGGGACGCCTGAAGCCGACGAATCGAATCTCGACGCGTTCGGGCACGCGCGCCTCGGCGGGATCGGCCACTGGCTGGAGGGCGAGATCGAGCGGCGCACCGGCAAAGAGACGCGGGCGACGGTGCTGGGGCACGTCCAGCGCGGCGGCACCCCGACCGCCTTCGACCGCGTCTTGGCGACCCGCTTCGGCCTCCACGCGATCGATGCCGTCGACGCCGGCCGCTGGGGGATGATGACCGCCTTGCGCGGGACCGAGATCGAGCTGGTGGCGCTGTCAGAGGCGACGGCAGAGCTGAAGACCGTGCCGCCCTCCCTCTACGAAGAGGCCGAGGTCTTCTTTGGCTAGAGCACTGGCCCCGGCGCTGCTGGCGCTGATCGCGGTCGGGTGCGGGGGCAGCGGCGCCTCTGCCGGCGCCACGGTGTCGGTGTACGCAGCGGCGCCGCTCTGCGCGGAAGCCCGGAGCGGGGTGGAGCAGGCTGACGGCAAAGCCGCCGACCTCACGGTCCGCGTCGTCTGCCTGCCCGCCGTCGCGGCGGGGGGCGGGGCTGACCTCTCGGCGGCCGGCAGCAACGCTCGCCGCGCCACCGAGGACTCGACCGCAGTCGCCTACCTCGAATCTCCCGGTCCGGCGGCGAAGTTCACGCGGTCGATCGTCGAAGCCGCCGACGTCGCCTGGTTCGAAGCTCGCTCCGGCTCGCGCGCGATGCACCGAGTCCTCAGCGCCCTCGAGGGAGGCGATTCGTCGCCCCGCGAAGCCGTCCTAGACGAGGTCGGCTAGAGCGGCGTCCAGATCCGGGTGCTTGAAGCTGTAGCCCAGCTCCTGGGTGCGTTTTGGGATCACTCGCTGGCCGCCGCGGAGGACGTGACCGAACTCGCCGCCGAATTTGAGGTCGAGGACGAAGCCCGGCACCGGCGTGATCGCTGGGCGGTTGACGGCCCTGCCGAGCGCCTTTGAGAAGTCCTTGTTGGTGACCGGTTGCGGGGCGGTGGCGTTGATCGTGCCGCTGACCTGCTCGTTGTCGAGCGCCCAGAGCAGGATCCCGATCTCGTCGTCCATGTGGATCCAGGAGAAGTACTGCTTGCCGCCCGCGAGCGGGCCGCCGAGGCCGAGCTTGAACGGCGTCAGCATTTCCTTCAGCAAGCCGCCCTTTCTCGTCAGCACGAGGCCGGTGCGGACGACGACAACGCGGACGCCGGCGTTGTCGAGCTCGTGCGCGGCTTGCTCCCACGCCTGCGGCACCTGGGACTCGAAGCCGCTGCCGGGACCTGAGCTCTCGTCGAGCTCCTCCTCGCCGCGGTCGCCGTAGTAGCCGATCGCCGATTGGCTGACCAGCACCTTCGGCCTCGTTGACTCCTCCAGCGCGTCGATCGCCTGCACGAGGTTGTGGGTGGCCTGGCGGCGGCTCTCCATGATCCGCTTTTTCACCTCGTCGTTCCAGCGCTGGTCGATCCGCTCGCCGACCAGGTTGACCACCGCGTCGACGCCCGCGAAGGCGGCAGGGTCGGGCCGTTCCAGCGTCGGCTCCCATTTGTGCCAGGTGACGCGCGGGTTGGACGAGCGGGAGCGGCCGGGGTTGCGGCTGAGGCCGACTACATGGTCTCCGCGGGCGAAGAGGGCGTCACACAGAGCCGAGCCGATCGTGCCGCTGGCTCCGGTGACGAGGACCCGCACCGGCTAGCCCTCCACCGTCGCGAAGGTCCCGGTCTCCTCGTTGAGCCGGGCGATGCCGTCGCGCTTGGCCTCCTCGACCACCGCTTCGGCCACCTTCGGCGCCACTTCGCGGTTGAAGACGCTGGGGATGATGTAGTCCTCGGCGAGGTCGGCCTCAGCGACCGCCATCGCGATCCCCTTGGCGGCGGCAAGCTTCATCTCCTCGGTGATGCTGGGGGCGCCGGCGTCAAGGGCGCCGCGGAAGACGCCGGGGAAGGCGAGCACGTTGTTGATCTGGTTCGGGTAGTCGGAGCGGCCGGTGGCCATGATCCGCACGAAGGGGGCGGCGTCCTCGGGCATCACCTCGGGCGTCGGGTTCGCCATCGCGAAGACGATCGCGTCGTCGTTCATCTTCTCGAGCGACTCCGCCTGGATGATCCCCGGCCCCGAGAGGCCGATGAAAAGGTCCATTCCCTCGATCGCGTCGTCGGGGGTGCCGCTCACCTTGTCGGGGTTGAAGCTCTCGGCGAACCAGCGCTTGGTCGCGTTCATCTCGCCCGACTCGTAGTCCTCGCGCTCGGTCGAGAGGGCGCCTTTGCGGTCGCACCCGATGATGTGGCTGACGCCCGCTTCCTGCATCATCTTGGTCACCGCTACCCCTGCCGCGCCGAGACCAACCACGAGCACCCGCAACTGCTCGATCGGCTTGCCGGTGATCTTCAGCGCGTTGAACAGCGCCGCCATCGTCACGATCGCGGTCCCGTGCTGGTCGTCGTGGAAGACGGGGATGTCGATGCTCTCCTTCAAGCGCTCCTCGATCTCGAAGCAGCGCGGCGCGGAGATGTCCTCGAGGTTGATGCCGCCGAAGGTCGGGGCCATCAGCTCGACCGCGCGGACGATCTCGTCGGCGTCCTGGGTGTCGAGGCAAATCGGAAAGGCGTCGACGCCGGCGAACTCTTTGAAGAGCATGCACTTGCCCTCCATCACCGGCATCGCCGCCTCGGGGCCGATGTTGCCGAGGCCGAGCACGGCGCTGCCGTCGGAGACGACCGCGACCGTGTTTTTCTTGATCGTGTACTCGAAGGCTTTGCTGCGGTCGGCGTGGATGTCCATGCAGACGCGGGCGACGCCGGGGGTGTAGGCCATCGAGAGGTCGTCGCGCGTCTTCAGCGGGTACTTGTTGCGGACGTCGATCTTGCCGCCCCGGTGCATCTGCATCGTCCGGTCGACGTAGTCGAGGACGCGAGCACCTCGGGTCGACCCAATAGCCCGCAGGATCTTCTCCCAATGGTCGCGGTCGGCGGCGTCGATCGTGAACTCCCGCACCCGCTTGCCCTCGGGCCCGGCGCCCGGCACCAGGTCGACGCCCTGCAGCTGCCCGCCGGCCTCGGCGATAGCTGCGGTCAGCCGCCCCAGGGGCTCCTGCCGCGCATCCAACTCGACGCGGATCGTGACGCTGTATTGGGCGCTGACGGCCATAAGCGGCTATCGAATCAGATTGGAGGCCCGGGCCCGATTCTCCTTCGAGGACGACCACGCACGCGACCTCGACCTGCGCCAGCAGGGCTTCACCGTCCTCCACTTCACCGACACCCAGCTCGAAGAAGAGCCCGCGCGCGTCGTTGCCGACGTCGCGCGGGCTCTGGGGACGGGCGCTTCTGGGAGCTAGTGGCGGGCGAAGGGGTCGATGTAGAGGTCGTCGACCTGCCAGTTGCCGCCGCTGCCGATGGGGGTGATCCGGATCTGGATCGCGCTCGGGATCACGGTGCCGACGACCGTCGAGAGGCTGAGGACGGTCGACATCTGCTGCGAGGGCGCCCAGTTCGAGCCGCCGTAGACGGTGCTTACCGTCTTGGTGCGGACCAGGCCGAGCAGGGCGTAGGTCGCTTCGACCTTCAGCCCGGAGCTCGGGTCGCCGCTATTGCGGGCGACGAGCCGGAAGACCGGCGTGTCGAGCGACATGCAGATCGGCGGGCTGACGGCGGTGCTGCCGGCGGGCAGCGAGAGTGACTGGCTGTCGGCCGCGTCGTTCAGGTTGAACGCCTCGTTGCCGGCAACGGTCTTGGCTCCACCGCCGAGGTACCAGCCGAAGCCGCCGGCCTCGAAGCCGCCGTCGGGAGCGAGCACGTAGGAGTGCTGGTCCCCCCAGGGCTTGAAGACCTGTTCGGCCCCCGTGTAGTTGCAGGCTTGTGCGGCCCCTGCCCAAACTGCCGAGATCGCGAGTGCCGCCGTGGCGGTGGCGATCAGCTTACGGACTGAATTCATGGCAAATCTCCCTTTTGTCGCAGGCCAAAAAGCCTGGTCTCACAACCAAGCTGGCGGTCGAGCCATCTCGTCTGGGACGAGACCTCTGACTTTGCGTCCCTGCCTCGCGACAGGTTTGCCTTTATTCAGCTCCATCTGGCACTTATGTGGGGAGGGGATCGGAAGAAGAAGCTGAGGGCTAAACCTAGTTAGGCCATCTGTCTAGTTACTTTTCGGTGGCTGCTCCTTGCAACCCGGGTAACCGCCTCATTTCCAGGCGTCGTTCAGCCGATGTAGATGCAGGTCCGTTCAACGGAACCGTCTCGTTACATGCAAACGGCCAGCCCGCATACCAACGCAGAACAGCTCTTCGCCCGCGGGCGCAATCGCGCCCAGGCGAAGGCCCGTGGCCGCGAGCGGGCGGTCGAACAGGTCGCGGGCGGCGCCTTCTTCGTCGTCGCCGTGGCGATGGCGCTCTACCTCGACTCTCCGCGCGCGCTCGACCTCGTGACCCTAGGCGTCCTCGTCGTCGCCTACGTCCTCGCCTGTCGCGCCAGGTTCGACATCGCCGACGGCTACACCGTGCCCACCGAGCTGGTGCTGGTGCCGATGCTCTTCCTCCTGCCGACGCCGCTCGTCCCCCTCGTCGTCAGCCTCAGCTGGCTGCTCGGGCGCCTGATCGATTACGGCAGCGGCCGCACCAGCGTCCACCGCGCCTTTCATGTCTTTGGCGACTGTTGGCACGCCGTCGGTCCGGCGCTGGTGATCGTCGTCGCCGGTGCGCAGACCTTCTCCTGGGACTCCTGGCCGGTCTACCTGGCCGCCCTCGTGGCCCAGTTCGGCTTCGATTTCGTCGCCGCGACGGTGCGCGCTCGGCTGATCGACGGCACCTCTCCGGCGACCGTCATGCGGATGATCGTCCCGGTCTACGGCCTCGATGCCGCCCTGGCGCCGGTCGGTCTGCTCGCCGCCGCGGCGTCGGTCGCGCTCAGCCCCGCGGTCTGCCTGCTGGTGATCCCGCTGGCGGGCGTGCTCGCCATCCTCTCGCGCGAGCGGCAGACCCGGATCGATCAGGCACTTGCCCTCAGCGAGGCCTACCAGGGCACGGCCCTGCTCCTCGGCGACGTGGTCGAGGCCGACGACGCCTATACCGGCAGCCACAGCCGCGGCGTCGTCGAGCTCTCCCTGGCCGTCAGCGACCGCCTCGGCCTCAGCTACGAGCAGCGGCGCAACGTCGAGTTCGCGGCGCTCCTCCACGACGTCGGCAAGATCTCCGTCCCCAACGAGATCATCAACAAGTCGGGGCCGCTCAACGACGCCGAGTGGGAGGTGATGCGCCGACACACGATCGAAGGCGAGCGGATGCTGAAGCGGATCGGCGGCGTCCTCGCCGAGGTGGGGACGATCGTCCGCGCCTCGCACGAGGATTTCGACGGCACGGGCTACCCGGACGGCCTTGCCGGCGAGGAGATCCCGATCGAGGCCCGCATCGTCACCGTCTGCGACGCCTTCAGCGCGATGACCACCACCCGCTCCTACCGCAAGGCGATGGGCACGGAAGCGGCGCTCGCAGAGCTGCGCCGCTGCGCCGGCACCCAGTTCGACCCCGAGGTCGCCGCGGCGCTCGTCGACCTGGTGGAGTCGGGCCAGGTCTGAGGGTCATAGAGTGAGCGCCCGATGGCGGACGCTCCCCAGCTCTTCCTGATCGACGGCAACAGCCTCGCCTACCGCGCCTTCTTCGCCCTGCCCGAGTCGATCGGGACCAGCGACGGGCGGCCGACCAATGCCATCTACGGGCTTGCCTCGATGCTGGTCAAAATCATCGACGAACATCACCCGCAGGGAGTGGTGGTCGCCTGGGACGCGGGAATGTCCGGCCGCGAGGTCACCTACGACCTCTACAAGGCCCAGCGCAAACCGCGTCCCGACCTGCTGCGCGAGCAGTGGCCGCACCTGATGCCGCTGGTCGAGGCCTTCGGCTACACGAACGTCAAGGTGGATGGTTATGAGGCAGACGATGTGATCGCCTCGCTGGTCAAGCAGGCGCGGGAGCAGGGAATCGAGGTGATGGTGGTGACCGGCGATCGCGACGCCTACCAGCTGGTTGACGAGGGGGTGCGGGTGATGAGCACCTCGCGCGGGATCACCGAGACGAAGATCTACGACCGTGCCGCCGTCGAAGAGCGCTACGGGGTGCCGCCGGAGCTGATCACCGACCTGATGGGGCTGCGCGGCGACACCTCCGACAACATCCCCGGCGTCCCCGGGGTCGGCGAGAAAACCGCGACCCAGCTGCTGCAGCAGTTCGGCTCCCTGGAAGGCGTGCTGGAAAACGTCGACCAGGTCTCGGGTAAAAAACGCAAAGAGAACCTGACCGAGCACGCCGAGGACGCGCGGCTCTCCAAACAGCTGGCGACGCTGCAGTACGACATCGAGACCGGGGTCGATCTCGCCGAAGCGATGGCGAGCGAGCCCGACCGCGGCGCCCTGCGCGAGTTCATGCGCGAGTTCGAGCTGCGGGCGGTGATGGAGCGGCTGGAAGAAGCGCTGCCGGAGGGGGCGGCGGTGCCGGGGCGCCGAGTCGAGACCGAGCTCGAGGTCGAGGCGGTGGAGGGCAGCCCGCGGGACCTGGGGGAGGGGCCGCTGGCGCTCGGGATCGCCGCTGACCGCTGGGCCGCGGCCGAAGCCGACCGCGTCCTCGCCGGCTCTTCGAGCCTCGACGAGCTGGCGGCCGCGCTTGCCGGAAAGCCGTTTGCCGCCCACGACGCCAAGTCGCTCGGCGGCGGCCGCCACGGCCTGCTGGCGGCGGCGGCGCGGGAGGGGGTCGAGCTCGACCTCGACCACGACACGGTGATCGCCGCCTACCTCTTGGAGCCGCAGCGACGCACCTACGACCTCGTCGAGCTCGCCGCCGACGCCGGGATCGGCCTCGCCGAGGGCGCCGCCGCCGAGAAGCCCGAGGAGGACGACGGGCAAATGGCCTTAGGAGAGGAGCTGGAGCCGGGGCTCGACCCGGCCGAGGAAGCCCGCCTCGTCGCCGCCCTGGCTGCGGTGCAGGCGCCGCGGATCGAGGAGTTGGGGCTGGAGCAGCTGCTGCACGAGATCGAGCTGCCGCTGGTCGGGGTGCTGGCGGCGATGGAGCGCGAGGGCTTGAAGCTGGACGCCGAGCGCCTGGCCGAGGTTGGCGCCGGCTTCGGCGAGCGGATCGACACCCTGGAGAAAGAGATCTTCGAGCTGGCCGAAGAGGAGTTCACGATCGGCTCGCCGCAACAGGTCGGTCGCATCCTCTTCGAGAAGCTCGGCCTGACCCGCAAGCGCCGTGGCAAGACCGGCTTCTCGACCGACGCCCGTGTCCTCGCTCAGATTCGCGACGAGCACGAGATCGTCGAGAAGATCGAGTCCTGGCGCGAGCTGACCAAGCTCAAGAACACCTACCTCGACTCGCTGCCGGAGCTGATCGACCCGGAGACCGGCCGCGTCCACACCACCTTCAACCAGGCCTCAACGACCACCGGTCGCCTCTCCAGCACCAACCCGAACCTGCAGAACATCCCCATCCGCACCGAGATCGGCCGGCCCGTCCGCGCCTGCTTTGTCGCCGAACAAGGGTTTGAGCTCCTTTCTGCCGACTACAGCCAGGTCGAGCTCCGGGTCCTCGCCCACGTCGCTGACGAGGGGGTGCTGAAAGACGTGTTCCACAAAGGCGAAGACGTCCACGCCGCCACCGCCGCCGAGGTCTTCGAGATCGAGCGCGACGAGGTCGATGTCGGCCAGCGCTCGAAGGCGAAGATGGTCAACTTCGGAATCGTCTACGGGCTGACCGGCTTCGGCCTCTCCGACCGTCTCAACATCCCCCGCAAGGAGGGCGAGGAATTCGTCGCCCGCTACCTCGAGCGCTTCCCGGCCGTGCGCGCCTTCCGCGAGCAGGTGATCGAGCGGGCCCAGGAGGAGGGCTACGTGACGACGCTGATGGGCCGCCGCCGGGCGATCCCCGAGCTGCGCTCCGGCAATCCGAACACCCGCCGGCTTGGCGAGCGGCTGGCGGTCAACACGGTGATCCAGGGCACCGCCGCCGACATCATCAAGGTGGCGATGGTGCGCTGCCAGCGGGCGCTGCGGGAGAAAGGTTGGGAGACCCGGCTCGTCCTCCAGATCCACGACGAGCTCCTCTTCGAGGGTCCGCCTGGAGAGATGAAAGCGGCGGCCGAGCTGGTGCGGCACGAGATGTGTGCCGCTTACCCGCTCGATCCGCCGCTCGAGGTCGACGTTGGCGTCGGCCCTGACTGGCTCAACGCCAAGTAGACAGGCCGCAGGCCTGCGCTGTCAGGCGTCTTTGCCCGACAGCTCGACCTCCTCGAAGGTCGCCTGGCCGTTAGCGACCTTCAACTCTGCCTCCTGGACCACGGCGCCCGGGACGAGATCGGCGACGGTGCAGTTGCCCCCCTCGTCCTCATCCTCGTCCTCGTGGCGCCCGGGGCCGGAGTTCTCGCTGCTCGGACCCGAGTTGTCGCTGGGGCCGGAGTTATCCCCTCCGTTGTCGTCTCCCGGCTCCACCTCGTCGCCGTGGTCATCTCCCGGCTCTTCCTCTCCCTGGCCACCGTTGTCGTCGCCGACCTCGTTTTCGCCGCCGTTGTCGTCACCGGGCTCGAGCTCACCGGAACCGGGGCCCTCGCTGCTGGCTGAGGCCTCCGCATGGTGCTCGCACTCGATCTCGGTCTGGTCGGTGACGAGGCCGAAGATCGTGTCGTCACCGAAGAGGTCGATCACCAGACGTCCCGTTTCGGCGTCGAAGGAGGCGATCGTGCCGGCCTGCTCGTGGCCGTCCATCACCCCGTCGTCGTCGCTGTCGCGATCGCGCGGGTTGTCGTCGGCGAGGAACTCGCCGCGGTTGCGCAGATGGTCGCCGTCCTGGTCGCGGTGCGCCTGGTTCACCTTCAGGGTGAGGTGGTGTCGCTTCTCCCAGCGGTCGGGAATGTGATCGTGGTTGCGGTCCTTGGCGGCCGCCAAGCCGGGCATGGCCAGGAGCGCCAGGGCGCCAAGCGCCAGCGCGAACCAGGTCATCCCGAGGCGAGCTCGTCGTCCTTTGTTGATGCGGGTCATGCCTTCCTCCTGAGTTCGAAGTTCAACAACCGGTTGCGGCTACAACCCGAGGCCGAGACGAAGATCACGCGGCTATGGACTTCCGTCCGACCCGCTCGTCGACTCGCTGCTGCTGAGGTCACCGCTGCCGCTGCCGCTGGTGCCGCTGCCTGAACCGCCACCGCTTGAGCCCGAGTCGCCACTGCCGCTGCCGTCGCTCAGCGACGGTTCGCTGGTGGTGATCGGCTCGCTCTCGACCTCGCCGCTGCCCGAGCCTGAGCTGCCGCTGCTGCCGCCGCCGCTGGCAAAGCTGTCGTCGCTGCCGGATCCACCGGAAGTACCGCCGTCCTCGCCGGAGCTGCCGCCGCTGTCGCCGGAGCTACTTCCGGAGTTCGAGCCGCTGCCCCCATCATCGCTGCCGCTGCTGCCGCCGTGGCGATCATCGGAGCCGGAGCTGTCGTCCGATCCGGAGCTGGAGCTGGGGCCGGAGCTGCTTGAGCCGCTTTCGGAGTGGCGCGACTCACCTGATCGGGACTCACCGCCCGAGCCGCCCGAGGAGCCCGAGCCGCTGCGGCCGCCGTCGCTGAGCGAGCCGGCGCCGTCATCGGAGCCGCCGCGGTCGCCGCGACCGTGCTCGGCCGAGCGGTTTTCACGGTCGTGGCTGTCGTTGCCGCTGGACAAGGAGCCGGGTTCCGACCGGCCGGCGCTCGCCCTTTGGGCACCGGAGTGCTTTCGGTTCGCCAGCGGGGCCGCCTCGGTGGCTTGTGGACCGGTGCTGTGGCCACGGTGGTGCTCGACCGCCACTCCCGCGCTTACGGCTCCCGCGATCAGCACCGTCGCCATCCCCGCTTTCAGGGCTCCGCCCCCGAGCGCGACTGCGCCGCCGGCTGCACCCGCTTCGCCGCCGTGGTCAGCCAGTGCCCGCAGCACCGGCAGCGGCACGAGCAGCCCGAAGCCGTCGCGCAGCGTCGCCCGCGCGCGGTAGATCGCCTGCCTGGCGGCACCACCGCTGACGCCCAGCGCCGCCGCAATCTCCTCATGGCTGAGGCCCTCCAGCTCCCGCATCACCAGCGCCGCCCGTTGCGTCTCGGGCAGCGCCCGCAGCCGCTCCATCAGGTCACGCAGCTCCTCCCGCGCCTCCACCTCGGCGACGGTGCTGCGAGCGCCGGGCAGCGCCTCGGAGAGCTCGGCTGCCGCCGGGGCGCGGTCGCGCAGGTCGTTCAGCGCCGTGTTGCGGACGATCCGGTAGAGCCAAGGACGTAGTTCGATCTCCGCACCGGACTTGCGCAGTGCCGGCAGAGCCTTCGAGAACGCGTCTTGGGTGACGTCCTCGGACCGGCCGCCGACGATCGCCGCTGCAAAGCGGTCGAGGGGGCGCCGGTAGCGCCTCACGATCTCCTCAAAGGCGGCGTCGTAGCCGTCGCGGACGAGGTCGACAAGGCGCCGGTCCGGCTGCGCCCGCAGCGCCGGCCCGATGAAGATGCGGGCGGCGAACTGCTCGGCAGGCGGTGGCGACATAGCTGGTTCTCCTTGGATCGGCCGGGTAGGGCCTATGGAGTTACTGATATGAGAGCGGCGGGGTTCAATCCCGCCTCAGCCACCCAACACATGTCGGAGCCGAAGATCACGCCAGCAAGCGAGGGATTCTGTGGATAGGGGCCTCGCCGTCCTCCTCACCGCCGTCGCGGGCGGGCTGATCGCCGCCCAGGCCCCGATCAACGCCAGCCTCGGCAAGACGACCGGGAGCATGCCGGCGGCGCTGATCTCGTTCTCGATCGGCACCCTGGCGCTCGCTGCCGTCGTCATTCTCAGCGGCAAGGCGGGCGGGCTCTCCTCGACCTTCGACGTCAGCTGGTACTACCTGCTCGGCGGTCTTCTCGGCGCGCTCTACGTGCTCAACGCGCTGATCGCGGTCTCGGTGATCGGCGCCGGCGGGGTGGCGGCGGCGACCGTCTTCGGCCAGCTCACCGCCTCGGTCGTGATCGACCGTCTAGGCCTGTTCGGCCTCGACCAGGTCCCGCTCTCGCCCGAGCGGATCGTCGGGGTCGTCCTGCTGTTGGTCGGGACCGTGCTGGTCGTCCGCTGAGCCGGACTCCCACTTGTCTCCCGCGTACTCGGGTGGGGCGATCGCCAGGTAGTGGTCGAAGGCGAAGTTGACAAAGCGCTTCGTCCCGAGCAGCTTGATCAGCGGAGCGAGGATCCGCGGCGGCACCCGCGGCACCAACTGCTGCGCCCGCAGCATCCAGCGGAACTTCCACTCGTGCGAGTCGTGGAAGGAAGCGTAGGCGGCGGCTGCCTCCTCGCGGCTCTGCCGTCCCTCGACGACGCCGCGGAGCTCGCGGCCGAGGGCGATCCCGAAGTAGAGCGCGGTTCTGATCCCCTCCGCGGTCAGCGGCAGGCAGTGGCCGGCCGAGTCGCCGGCGAAGAAGACGCCCCCCTCGGTGCCGCGGCGCAGCTTGTGGGGGATCCAGTTGCCCTGGTAGCGGACCCGGTCCTGCCCGAGGTCCTCGGCCAGGAGCTCGGTGGTGTCGCGGACGTGGAAGCGGGGGTCGAAGGAGCCGACGCCGATCCGCAGCTCGTCGCGGGCCGGGAAGGACCAGCCGTAGCCGGCGGGGACGTAGCGGCGGTCGATCCAGATCTCGAGGTCCTCGCCGCTGCCGTGCGGGTGCACCTCGAGCCCGCGCGAGAGCGGCGCGTCGGGCGGTTGGAAGCCGTCGCCGTTGGCCAGCATTCGCCGCCAGCCGAGCGCGTCGACGACGAGCGGGGAGGAGACGACGCCGCGGTCGGTCTCGACGGCGACCATGCCGCCGCTATGGGCGACGGCTCCCCTGCCGTTCACCTTTGCGGTCTCGAAGGTCGCGTCGCAGTCGCGCCAGAGCAGCTGGCAGAGCTCGCGATAATCGAAGGTCGAGAAGGTCCAGGGAAGCCGGTAGCGGGCGTCGCCGTAGGGCGTGTGCATGAGCAGCGAGTCGAAGCGCTGGCGCTCGGCCTCCATCAGCCCCAGTCGCTGTAACCACTCGGTCGGGATGCCGCAGGCGGAGGTCTGGCGCTCGCCGATCTCGTAGCGGTCGATAATCAAGACATCGGCGCCGGAGCCCGCAAGCTCACGTGCAATCGAGAGCCCGGCGAAGCTGGCGCCGCAGATGAGAACGTCGCGCTCGCCGTCGAGCGGCGTGCGTTCGTCGCCGCGCTTGGTGGCTCGGACCGGCATCGAGCCGGATTCTGCCATCATTGCCGCCCGTGTCCGCGACCGAGACCATGACGCCTGCGCCCAGCGCCACCCCTGTCGAGGGTTCTGGGGGGCTCCTCCTCAACATCGACGGCAAGATCGTCCCCAATTACGCGGCGACGATGGTGTCCTTCGAGGAGGGCGATGTCGTCAAAGGCAAAGTCGTCCGGATCGATAAAGACGAGGTTCTCGTCGACATCGGCTACAAGGCCGAGGGTGTTATCCCGTCGGGTGAGCTCTCGATTCGCAAGTCGGTCGATCCCCACGAAGAGGTCGAGCTCGGCGAGGAGATCGACGCCCTGGTCCTCACCAAGGAGGACGCCGAGGGCCGTCTGATCCTCTCCAAGAAGCGCGCCCGCTTCGAGAAGGCCTGGCGCCGGATCGAGGTCGCGGCCGATTCGGGCGAACCGGTCGAAGGCAGCGTGATCGAGGTCGTCAAGGGCGGTCTCATTCTCGACCTCGGGGTGCGCGGCTTCCTGCCCGCCTCGCTGGTCGACATCCGCCGTGTCCACAACCTCGACGAGTTCATGAGCCAGACGCTCGAGTGCAAAGTGATCGAGCTCAACCGCAGCCGCAACAACGTCGTCCTCTCGCGCCGCGCGGTGCTCGAGGAGGAGCGCAAAGAGGTCCGCGAGCAGATCCTCGGCCGCCTCGAGCCCGGCCAGGTGGTCGAGGGCAAGATCTCCAACATCGTCGACTTCGGCGCCTTCGTCGACCTCGACGGCATCGACGGCCTGATCCACATCTCCGAGCTTTCCTGGAGTCACGTCAACCACCCCTCCGAAGTCGTCTCGATCGGCGACACGGTGCGGATCAAAGTCCTCGACATCGACCGCGATCGCCAGCGCATCTCCCTTGGTCTCAAGCAGACCCAGGAGGATCCGTGGCAGCGCGTGATCAGCACCCACCGCTCCGGCGACGTGCTGGAGGGGACCGTGACCAAGGTCGTCGCCTTCGGCGCCTTCGTTGAAATCCTGCCGGGAGTCGAGGGCTTGGTCCACATCTCCGAGCTCGCCGACCACCACGTCGAGAACCCGAGCGAAGTAGTCGAGCCGGGGTCGAAGCTGAACGTGAAGATCCTCGAGATCGACGAAGAGCGCCGCCGCCTCTCGCTCAGCATCAAGCGGGTCGAGGGCCAGAACATGGCGATGGCCGGTCTCGGCGAGCAGATCGCCCAGGCTGAAGGCGGCCAGGACGAGGGCACCGAGGTCCAGGCGGATGCGCCTTCAGGTCTTATGGCAGACGCGTTTGCGGATGCCGCCTCGGTCGCTGATGCCGCCGCCGCGGAAGCTCCGGCCGCGGAGGAGCAGCAGCCGTCCGAAGAGCAGCCGTCATCCGAAGAGGCGGAGGCTCCGTCGGAAGAGACCGAGGCTCCGTCGGAAGAGGCTCCCGGTGAGCTGCCGCAGGAGGTCGAGGCCTCCGAGGACGCCGAGCCGGCTCCTGTAGCCGAGGAGAACGGGACTACCGAGGACCCCGCGGAATCGGTGGAGGACGCGCCGGGTGCCGGCAGCGAGTCGACCTCCGGCGACGACGCGCAGACGGGCGAGTCCGAGCAAGGCTGAGCGGCGCCGGTGGCGCCACTGAAGATCGGCCTCACCGGCGGCATTGCCGCCGGGAAGTCGGAGGCGCTGAAGGCGTTCGCGCGCCTCGGGGCGGCAACGCTCTCCAGCGACGAGGTCGTCCACGAACTGCTTGAAAGCGAGCTGCTGCGCGAGCGGCTGGCCGAGCGTTGGGGCCCGGACGTGATCGGCGAGGACGGGGTCAACCGGGTGAAGATCGGCGAGATCGTCTTCGCCGACCCCGAGGAGCTGAGCTGGCTCGAGGAACAGATCCACCCGCTCGTCCAGGAACAGACGGCGGGCTGGCTCCTCTCCTTGCCCGCGGACACCGCAGTTGCGGTGGTCGAGGTGCCGCTGCTGTTCGAGGCCGGCAGCGACAAGGCCTTCGACACCACCGTCGCCGTCGTCACCGCCGACGAGGTGCGGCGGGAGCGTGCCGCCGCCCGTGGCCACGCCCTCGTCGACGAGCGCGAGGCGCGGCAGCTGACGCAGCCTGAAAAGGCCGCGCGGGCCGAGCACGTGGTCGAGAACGACGGCTCGGTCGAGGACCTCGAACGGGCGTTGTCCGCCCTGCTCGCAAAGCTCAGCCGATGAGCAAGCTGGGGATCGCTGCGGGGGTTCTCGCGACCGGGATCGTCGTCGTCGTGGTGCTGGTGCGGATCTTCGACGTCGACGAGGTGATCCAGGAGCTGACCCTGCCGCTGCGCCACGAGGACGTGATCCGCCAGCAGGCGAACGAAAAGGGGGTCGATGCAGCGCTGATTGCCGCGGTGATCTACTCCGAGTCGAAGTTCAGCGACCAGACCTCGAGCGCGGGAGCGCGTGGGCTCATGCAGATCACCCCCGAAGCAGCGGACACCATCGCCAAGAACAGCGACGCAACGAACTTCGAACTGAACGATCTGAGCGACCCCGAAATCAACATCCGCTACGGGACCTTCCTGCTGCGAGAACTCCTCGACCGCTACGACGGCGACGAGGCGGCGGCCCTGGCGGCCTACAACGCCGGCCCGGGCAACGCCGACAAGTGGGGCGGGGCCGACCTCTCGGTCGAGGAGATTCCCTTCCCGGAAACGCGGGCCTACGTCGAAGAGGTGTTGGAGAAGCGGGACGAGTACCGCCAGAAGTACGGGAAGGAGCTCGGCTATTAGCGCCGGGGCCCGTCCTCGCGTTGCGGCGCTTGCCCTGGCGGTCGGGGTGGTCCTTGCCGACTCCTCGATCGTCGTCCTGGCGCTTCCCGACATCTACCGGGAACTGAACACGAGCGTCGCCGGGGTGACCTGGGTGCTCGTCTCCTTCAACCTGGTGATGGCGCTGGCGGCGGTGCCGGCGGCGCTGATGGCGCGGCGGATGGGACCGGGCCGCGCGGCCGCGATCGGGCTCGCGGTCTTCGCCGGCGCCGGCCTCGCCTGCGGCCTCGCCGACGAGCTCTCGACCCTGATCGTCGCCCGCTGCATCCAGGCGCTCGGCGGCGCAGCGGCGGTGACCGCGGCGCTGGAGCTTCTACCGGCGACGGTCGGCTCCGAGCAGCGGGCGACGACCGTCTGGGCCGCTGCCGGGGCGACCGGGGCGGCGCTGGGTCCGGCGGTCGGCGGCATCCTCACCGAGCTCGTCTCCTGGCAATCGATCTTTCTCCTCCAGGTGCCGGTGGCGCTGGCGGCGGCGGTGCCGATCCTCGCGGTCGCCAAACACGAGGCGGCAACCGGGATCGTCTCGACCGAGCTGCGCCGCACGGGCCGGCCGCACCTGTGGGCGAACCTGGCGCTGGCGATGGTCTCGGCGGCGATCGCGGCGGCGCTTTTCCTCCTCGTGTTGCTGTTGATCGAAGGCTGGCGGCTGAGCCCGATCGAAGCCGCGATCGTCGTCTCGGCGATGCCGCTGGCGGCGCTGCTTGGCGGCAAGCTGGCGGATCTTGTCGCCGACGCCCGCGCGCGCGCCGCCGCGGGGGCGATCCTCGTCTCCGGCGGGCTCGCCGGGCTCGCCTTCCTGCCGAAGGCGACGATCGTGCTGACCTTGCCGCCGCAGATCCTGGTCGGGATCGGGCTCTCGCTGGTCCTCTCGGCGCTGACCGAGACCGCGCTCAGCGGCCGCGCGCCGCAGGCGATCCACGGCGGCTGGACGATCTCCGCCCGGCATGCCGGGGTGGTGATCGGACTGCTGGCGCTGACCCCGATCTTCACCGCGGAAATCGAACAGCAGCGCCGCGACGGGATCGACGCGGGCACCGCGGTGATCCTCGACTCGCCGATCAACCCGCTGCTGAAGATCGACCTCGCCGAACGGGTGAGCGAGCGGCTGGAAGACGAGCAGGGAAAAGTGCCGACGATCGGCCCGGCCTTCGAGCCGCTGCCCGAGGATCCGGGGGAGCGGGCTGAAGTCGAACAGCTGCAGGGCGAACTGCAGGATCAGCTCGACCGCGGCGCCACCCATGCCTTCAGCACCTCGTTCATCCTCGCGGCGCTGCTGGGATTGATCGCGCTGTTCCCGATCGCGCTCTCCAAAGAGGTGGAGCTGTGAGTCCGTCTCAAGGTGACATCGGCCGCAGCCGCGGGTTCCTGTTGGTGGTCGGCTCGGTGGTCGTTTCCTTGATCTTGGTCGGTGCCTACCTTGCCGCCGGCGGGTCCTCATACGAGCCGGAGAAGGTGCAGGACCCCTGCAAGCCGCGGCCTTGGAGCAACCCGCAGGGCCTCTCGGAAATCGCCAACCAGTTCACCGTCTCCGCCCTCGATGGGGCCGCCTGCCAGCTCGGGGTTTCGCGCGAGCAGCTGGCACGGGCGCTGGCAACGCCCGAGGCGCGGGAGCGGTTCAAGCAGAAGTACGGGATCAACGACGAGAAGCTGGCAAAGGCGGTCCGCGCCGGCCTTCTGCGAGCGATCGACGACGCCGAAGAAGCCGGGGCCTTGAGCTCGATCCTCGCTCTGCCCCTGCGCGAGACCGTTCAGCGGATCCCGCTCGACCAGGCAATCGAACTGATCAACGACGCCGAATCCTTCCTCGGCAACGTCAACGGCGTCCTCGCCCCAGCGGAAGACCTGCTCGAAGAATTCCTGCCCTAGCCGCCGCTCGCGGCGGCGCGCCCTAGCGCGGTTCCTCGATCTTGTAGTCGCGCGCTTTCGGGTCCCAGCCGATGCCGGCGCAAAGCGCCTCTGGGGTGGTACCGAGGGCGACTGCAAGCTTGACCATCGTGCCGAGGCGCGGTTCGCGGCCGCCGCGCTCGAGCAGGGAGACCTCGGTGCGGTGGATCTCGCACATCCCGGCGAGCTCTTCCTGGGAGATGCCGGCGGTTTCGCGGGCGTGGCGAAGGTTGGCGGCGAAGCGGTCGCGTTTGTCCATCGACTGCACTCTATTCGCAGCAGCGGCAGGTGAGGGCGGTCAGCGCCGGGTCGCCTGCCACACCCAGAGCATCGCGAGCCCCTGCAGCGGCAGCCGGGCCCACAACGCCCAGCGGGGGAACTTCCGCATGTCGAGGCCGCGGACCTGCTCGGGGTGGACGGCCATGTGGACGTTGGCCGGGAAGACCGCGACCAGCAGCGCCAGCAGCCACCAGCGTCCGAACCGCCGCGAGGTGGGGTGGAGGACGAGCGCGGCGCCGGCGATCTCGGCGGCGCCGCTGACCGCCACGATCTCCTGTTTGCGCGGCTGCAGCGACGGCGGCACGATCGCTTCGTAGAAGCGCGGTTTCGTGAAGTGAAGGGTGCCCGCGGTCGTGAAGAAGGCCGCCAGGCCGATGCGTGATGAGTTCAGCGAAGGCATCGGAAGCCCAGGATATGCGCCAGCTATGTTCTGACTGTGCCCGAGTTCAAGCTGAACCCCGCCTACACCCCGACGGCGGACCAACCGAAGGCGATCGCCGGGCTGGCCGAGGGTCTCGGCGCCGGCGAACGCTTCCAGACCCTGCTCGGCGCCACCGGCACCGGCAAGACCTTCACGATGGCGGCGACGATCGCCGAGGTGCAGCGGCCGAGCCTGGTGATCGCTCACAACAAGACGCTTGCCGCGCAGCTCTGCAACGAGTTCCGCGAGTTCTTTCCCGACAACGCGGTCGAGTACTTCGTCTCCTACTACGACTACTACCAGCCGGAGGCGTACGTCCCGTCGCGGGACCTCTACATCGAGAAGGACTCGGCGATCAACCAGGAGATCGACCGCCTGCGCCACGCGGCCACGGCGTCGCTCTTCGCGCGCCGCGACGTGATCATCGTCGCGTCGGTCTCGGCGATCTTCGGCCTCGGCTCGCCGCAGACCTACAACGACAACTGCCAGATCCTCGTCAAGGGCGGCTTCCAGAACCGCGACGAGCTGCTGCGCAAGCTGGTCTCGCTTCAGTACAACCGCAACGACCAGGCGCTCGGCCGCGGCACCTTCCGCGTCCGCGGCGACACCCTGGAGGTCTTCCCGGCCTATGCGGAGACCGCCTTCCGGGCGTCCTTCTTCGGAGACGAGGTGGAGCGTCTGCAGCACTTCGACCCGCTCACGGGCGAGCT
>DASZEL010000009.1:0-108467 GCA_035940865.1 Solirubrobacterales bacterium | reverse complement strand
GCCGTTGTTGAGCGCCAGCTTGATCAGCCGCACCGCGTCGATGACGACGCCGGCGGAGTTCGGCGAGTCCCAGACCTCGAGCTTCAGCTCGGCGGTCAGCGGCACGTCGCCGAAGGCTTTGCCCTCGAGCCGGATGTGCGCCCACTTGCGGTCGGTCAGCCATGGCACGTAGTCGGAGGGGCCGACGTGGACGTTCTCGGGCGGCAGCTCGTGCCCCATGATCGAGGTGACGGCGTTGGTCTTCGAGATCTTCTTCGAGTCCAGCCGCTCGCGCTCGAGCATGTTGTAGAAGTCCATGTTGCCGCCGACGTTGAGCTGGCTGGTCCGCTCCAGCCGCACGCCGCGGTCGTGGAACAGGCGGGCGAGAGAGCGGTGGACGATCGTCGCCCCGACCTGGCTCTTGATGTCGTCGCCGATGATCGGCAGCCCGGCCTCCTGGAAGCGCTTGTCCCAGTAGTCCTCGCGGGCGATGAAGACCGGCAGGCAGTTGACGAAGCCGACGCCGGCCTTGAGCGCCTGCTCGACGTACCACTTGGTCGCCTCCTCGGAGCCGACCGGCAGGTAACAGACGAGGACGTCAGCCTTGGTCTCTTTGAGGATGCCGACGACGTCAGCGGTTTCGCCCGGCGCTTTGGTGATCTTCTCTTTCAAGTACTTGCCAAGGCCGTCGTGGGTCATCCCGCGATGGACCTCGACCCCGAGGTTGGGGACGTCGGCGAATTTGATCGTGTCGTTCTGCCCCGACCAGATCGCCTCGGAGAGGTCTTTGCCGACCTTCTCGGCGTCGATGTCGAAGGCGGCGACGAACTCGAGGTCGCGGACGTGGTAGCCGCCGAGTTCGACGTGCATCAGCCCCGGTACTTCGTCGGCCGGATCGGCGTCCTTGTAGTACTGGACGCCCTGGATGAAGCTGTTGGCGCAGTTGCCGACACCGACGATCGCGACCCGCACCTTCTCGTCCGATCGGCCGACGCCGTTGGTGTGGCCGTTGGCTCCGTTGCTCTCACTCATGGAATTCGAAGTCCTCCTGGATTGCGCTGGGTGGCTGAAGACACCTGGCGGCTTCGCTGGTTACACGTCCCCTGCGCCGCCACCGTCGTCCTCGACGTCGGAGACCTCGCTGGAAAGCTCGTTCCGTACATGCCATACCCGCTGGAAGGTAGTGAAAATCGTCAGTGCCGCGACGACGTAAACCGCCGGGGCCAGCAGTTCGAAATCGCCCAGACCGGCGCCCTTGGCGAAAAGCAAGCCGATCGAAAGTATCACCACCCGGACGGGCCGCGTGGCCAATCCGACCTTGCATTCGACTCCAAGCGCCTCGGCCCGGGCACGGGTATAGGAGACCATCAGCGAGCCAAGCACGGCGACCACGCACATCGCCGCCGCGAAGTCGCGCCCCTCGGCGGCGAAGTAGCCGGCGACGGCGGCAAGGACGATCCCCTCCTCGATCCGGTCGAGGGTCGAGTCGAGGAAGGCGCCGAAGAGGCTGCCCTTGCCCGACATCCGCGAGTAGCGGCCGTCGAGCGTGTCCATTACCGAGCCGAGGATGAAGGCGATGCCGGCGAGGAAGAAGAGGCGCTGCGTGACCAGAGCGGCGGCGATCAGGTTGCCGAGCAGGCCGACCATCGAGATCGCGTTCGGGGTGAGGCGGGACTCGATCAGCCGGTCGCGGGCGTAGGAGCGGAGCTCCTGCCCGTTACGCGCACTGCCACGACTGCTGCGCCGAGGAGGCGCCGAAGGTCCCATTGGGGCTCAGGCTATTACGCCTCGACCTCGCGCGGCGCGGTGCCGCGCCAGGCCCAGGCCTCCGGGCGGGCGCGGGCGAGGGGGCCGCGGGCGATCGCGTAGGCGGAGAGGGCGACGAGCCAGCCGAGCACCGCGTCGACCCAGTAGTGGTTCCCGGTGACGATCACGACCCAGGTGATCAGGATCGGCCAGAAGGCCCACCAGGCTTTCGACCACCAGCGGCGGCAGGCCACTACGCCGCTGCAGCCGATCATCATCGCGAAGGCGCAGTGCATGCTCGGCACCGCCGCATAGGGGTTGATGAAGACCTTGGCCAGGGTGGAGTCGTGGTTGACCCCGGAGAAGTCGGTGATCGTGTCGACGAAGCCGTCCTGGGGGAACATCCGCGGCGGCGCCGTCGGGTAGCCGATGTAGCCGATCAGCGCCAGGCACATCGAGACGACGAACATGTTGCGGACGAAGTTGTAGGACTGGTTGCGGAAGAGGTAGAGCCAGACCAGGAACCCGAGCGCAATCGAGAACTGGGCGTTGAGGTAGAGCTGGTTGGCGAGGTCGATCGTCCAGTGCGCGGGGAGGAAGAACGACTGCACGCTCGGCTCGAAGAGGGTGCCGGTGCTGCGCTCGAGGTCGATCACCTGGGCGCCGTGGGCGAGCGCCTCGCTGCGGCTGCCGTCGGCAAGCCCGCGGCCGAGCTCGTAGATCACGTCGATGCCGACGAGGATGCCGACCTGGCGGCCGAGATCGCCCCATCCCTGGGGCAGCTTGGCTCCTATGGCGGCGAGGGCGCGAGACACGGGAACAGCTGATTGTAGCCCGGCGATTAGCGCCTAATAGGGTCTGCCCGATGGCGTCGAAGCGGCCGGACAAGCGGCGGGTGCGGGCGATCCGCGACCGCCTGCGGGAGATGTATGGGGTGCCCCCTGAGGAACCGCACGGCGACCCGGTCGGCGAGCTGATCAAGACCGTGCTCTCCCAGCACACCAACGACCGCAACCGCGACCGCGCCTACGCGGCGCTGCGCGAGCGCTTTCCCGGCTGGGAGGAAGTGCGCGACGCGCCGGTGGCCGAGCTCGAGGAGGCGATCCGGCCCGGCGGGCTGGCGAAGCAGAAGGCGCCGCGAATCCAGGCGATCCTCGAGCAGCTCGGCGACCCGCCCGACCTCGCCTGGGCCGAGACGGCGCCGCGGGAGGAGTCGCTGGAGTTCCTGCTCGGGCTGCCCGGCGTCGGCCGCAAAACCGCCGCCTGCGTGCTGATCTTCACCTGGGGGATCCCGGAGATCCCGGTTGACGTCCACGTCCACCGGGTCGGCGGTCGGCTCGGCCTCTTCCCGGCCAAGGCTTCCTTCGAGAAGGCCCACGACGAGATGCTGGCGATCGTCCCGCCCGCGGACGCCCACGAGTTTCACGTCAACCTGATCCGGCACGGCCGCACCGTCTGCCGGCCGAAACCGCGCTGCGGCGAGTGCGCGCTGCGGCGGATGTGCCCGTGGTACCGGGAGAACCGCGCGGGGACGGGCGCCAGTAGTATGCGCGCCGCTAAATGAGCAAGCGCACCTTCATCTGGTTCGGGGTCCTCGTCCTCGTCCTCGCGGTGGTCATTCCCTTCGCCGCCTTCCGCGCCAAGGGCGACGGCGAGAGCGGCGCAGACAAGGTTCCGGCCAGCCTCAAGGACGGCCAGTCGCTGTTCCAGACCAACTGCGGCACCTGCCACGCGCTCTCCTCGGCCGGGACCGATGGCAACTACGCCCCCGACCTCGACGAACTGCTGGCGCCCACGGGCCCGCCCTCGGGTGAACCCAAGAAAGTCAAAGAATCGATCGAAGCGGTCGAAGGGCGCGTCCTCAACGCGGTTGAAAACGGCATCAACAGCGCAACCCCCGGTCGCATGCCTGGTGGCATCCTCAACGAAACCCAGGCCAAAGAAGTGGCCGAGTTCGTCGCCACCACCGCCGGCCAGGGCTAGTCCCTCCTAATGAGAGCGAGGGAGGCGGTCGCCCGCCCCCCTCGCACCGATGCACTCAGCGCATGAACCTCAGGGCGCTGTAGATCCCGGCGTGGTCGGAGTCCCAGAAGCCGTTGACCGGTAACAGGCCCGTCACCTCCGAGCGCTCCAGCTTGATCTGAGCCGGATCGTTCGTCATCACGTGGTCAACCTGATGGTTGAAATCCGAGACGCTGCCGCCGGCCCCGACCGCGAGCAGGGGCGAGTTGAGGCAGCAGCTGAGCGGATTATTCGTGCTGCGCTCGACGAATCCAGCCGCCAGCAGCGCCTGGTAGGCGAGCTGATCCGGACCTGCGACCGTGTCGTCATCGGAGTTGAGATCGCCGACCAGGACGACCGGCAAATCGCTCGTCGCCGGCCCGCCCGGTGCCACCAGCTCCTGGGCCTGCGCGGCCCGGACCAGCGGGTGGAACGCCTCCAGGTGGGTGTTGACGAAGTGGAACGGCTTGCTGCCACGGACGCGGGCGTCGGTCGCCGTCCAGCCGCGTTTGACCGCCACCGTTTGGCCGCCGACCGGTAGTTCGAGCAGCGTCTGGAAGTTGCCGCCGCTCGCGTTCCAGGTGTGCACGCCGCCGCTCGTCCGGGCGAGGATCACGTCGCGCATCAGCAATTTGCCGAGCACCTCGGCGTCGGTCAGTTCGCCGCCCGGCCCATCGTTCTCGACCCCGTTTGCGTCGGCGGGCACTTCGGTCCCGAACTCGTCTTGGACGACGACAACTTCGTAGCGGTCCGGGCCCCTGTTGAGTTCGCCCAGCAGCAGGTTGAGGTAGTCGATCGTCAGCGCTTTGCCGGCCGGGGTGATCGGCGTCGTCTGCCAGAGCGCTACCTCCTGCAAACCGACGAGGTCGGGCTTTGTACGCAGGATCTCGCTCGCGAGCCCCTTGGCCCGGGTCGGGAAGTCGTTGGCGATGACGTCGCGCAGGATTGCGCCGCTCGCCGTCACCACCTGTTCGGTGTTTTCGGCGGCGATTACCGGGCCGAGGTCGGCGCCCAGATAGAGGTTGCGGGTCATCACGCCCGCGACCTTGCCTTTGCCGTTGTCGCTGTGGTCGGCCTTCTTGGCGGCAGCCAGGCCCGGCAGCAGCACCAGGATCATGGCCGCGGCGATTACCGGCATCAGCAGCCGGCGGATCGATGCGGAGCTCAAAGTCTTTCCTCCTCTTCCGTGGTCCCGTTCCCCTGGGGACCGATTGGTCGAGACGCCTCCTTCATTGACTATAGGCAGTTGCTTTTCAATCCAAGCACGATCTGCCATACTGCGACTTAGATTTCTAAAGCTTCAACAACAGAACCCTGACCACACATCTCTGGAGGAAAGTCAAAAGTGGCAAAGACGATCGGAATCGACCTCGGCACGACCAACTCGTGCGTCGCGGTGATGGAGGGCGGCGAGCCCACCGTTCTGGAGAACGCCGAGGGCGGGCGCACGACCCCGTCGGTTGTCGCGTTCGCCGAGAGCGGCGAGCGCCTCGTCGGCACCGTCGCCAAACGCCAGGCAGTGATGAACCCGGAGAACACGATCTTCTCGATCAAGCGGTTCATGGGCCGCAAGGAGTCCGAAGTCAAAGAGGAGGAGACGATCGTCCCGTACAAGGTCGAGGCCGGCCCCAACGGCGACGTCCGCGTCGATGCCCGCGGCAAGCAGTACAGCCCGCCGGAGATCAGCGCGATGATCCTCCAGAAGCTGAAGACCGACGCGGAAATGAAGCTCGGCGAAACCGTCGACAGCGCCGTCATCACCGTCCCCGCCTACTTCAACGACGACCAGCGGCAGGCGACCAAGGACGCCGGCAAAATCGCCGGCCTCGAGGTCAAGCGGATCATCAACGAGCCGACCGCCGCCTCGCTCGCTTACGGGCTCGACAAAGAGGAGGCCGATCACTCGATCCTCGTCTTCGATCTCGGCGGCGGCACCTTCGACGTCTCGGTGCTGGAAATCGGCGACGGCGTCTTCGAGGTGAAAGCGACCGCCGGCGACAACCACCTCGGTGGTGACAACTGGGACAAAGCGATCGTCGAGTGGCTGGTGGCGGAGTTCAAACGCGACCAAGGCGTCGATCTCTCCCAGGACAAAAACTCGCTGCAGCGCCTCTACGAGGCGGCGGAGAAGGCAAAGATCGAGCTCTCCTCGACCCAGGAGACGCAGATCAACCTGCCCTTCATCACCGCGGTCGAGGGCCAGCCGAAGCACCTCGACCTGAAACTGAGCCGCTCGAAGCTCAACGAGCTGACCGGTGAGCTGCTCGACCGCGTGGTCGGGCCGGTGAAACAGGCGCTCAAAGACGCCGACACCGAGGTCGACCACGTCGTCCTCGTCGGCGGCATGACGCGGATGCCGTCCGTCCGCGAGAAGGTCAAGGAGCTGACCGGCAAGGAGCCGCACCAGGGTGTCAACCCGGATGAGGTGGTGGCGGTCGGCGCGGCGATCCAGGCGGGCGTGCTCGCCGGCGACGTCAAGGACGTGCTGCTGCTCGACGTCACCCCGCTGACGCTGGGGATCGAGACCAAAGGCGGCGTGATGACGAAGCTGATCGAGCGCAACACGACGATCCCGACGAAGAAGTCGGAGGTCTTCTCGACCGCCGAGGACAACCAGCCGAGCGTGGAGATCCACGTGCTCCAGGGCGAGCGCGAGATGGCCAGCGGCAACAAGAGCCTGGGCAAATTCCAGCTCACCGGGATCCCGCCGGCGCCGCGGGGGATGCCGCAGATCGAGGTCGCCTTCGACATCGACGCCAACGGGATCATCAATGTCACCGCGACTGACAAAGGCACCGGCAAAGAGCAGAAGATCGAGATCAAATCCGGCTCCGGCCTCTCCGACGAGGAAATCCAGAGCATGGTCTCCGACGCCGAGAGTCACGCCGAGGAGGACCGCAAACAGCGCGAGCTGGCCGAGGCGCGGAACCTCGCCGAGAACTCGGCCTACCAGGCGGAGAAAGCGATCGAGGAGGCCGGCGACAAAGTCGACGACTCCTTGAAGGAGGACGTGCGCAACGCGGTCAAGGACGTGCGCGATTCGCTGGAGAGCGGCTCGAAAGAGGAGCTCGACGCCAAGGTAGACGCGCTGAACACGGCGATGACCAAAGTCTCCGAGCAGATCTACGCGGCGGCTTCGGCCGAGGCGGCCTCGGAGGGGGCTACCGAGAACGGGGCTGCTTCCTCTGACGAGGAGGAGGTTGTTGATGCTGAGGTGGTTGACGAGGAGGGCAAATGAGCGCTCCTCGGGACGAGCTCAAGGACGAGGGCGCTCGGCCCGCGGGTCCTGTCACGGCAGGGGACCCACCCCCTCCTGCAACTGCGCAGGAGGGGGTCCCCCCTACCGCGCCACCCACGGGAGACAGCGCTGAGCAGGACGACGGATCACGTGAGGTTGAGAAGGACTTCGAGAAGTTGCTGGCTGATGCTGAGCAGCAGAAGGAGGAGTACCTCGAATTGGCTCGCAGGACGAAGGCCGACTTCGAGAACTTTCGGAAGCGGGCTGCTGCGCAGACGCAGGAGGCGCAGGTGCGGGGGAAGGTCGAAGTTGCTCGGGAAGTGATCGACGCGGTCGACAACCTGGAGCGGGCGTTGGAGGCTGCCGACGATGGGGCGGCGCTGCGTGACGGCGTGGAGATGGTGCTCTCGGGATTGCGGGAGACGCTGACGCGGAACGGGATCGAGGTTGTCGATCCCAAAGGTGAGAAGTTCGACCCGAACCAGCACGAGGCGCTTTCGACGATGCCGGTTGAGGGCAGCGAGAGCGGGGTCGTGGTCGAGGTGGTGCAGAAGGGTTATGCGCTGGGAGACCAGCTGGTTCGGCCGGCGCGCGTTGTGGTGAGCGCTTAGGAGGAACGTGGCTGACGAGCTCTACAAGACGCTGGGGGTCTCGAAGAAGGCGTCCGACGAGGAGATCAAGAAGGCGTACCGGAAGCTCGCCCGGAAATACCACCCTGACCGCAACCCGGGCGACTCCGAGGCGGAGGACCGGTTCAAGGAGATCTCCGCCGCCTACGACGTCCTCGGCGATCCCGAGAAGCGCAAGGAGTACGACGAGGGCGGCGCCTTCGCCGGCTTCGGCGGCGGCAACCCGTTCGGCGGGGCCGGCGGCCAAGGTGGCGGCTTCGGCGGCTTCGACTTCGGCGATCTATTTGGCGGCGTCGGCTCGGTCTTCAACCGCGGTGGCCGGGGCGGCCAGAGCCAGCAGGTGCGCGGGCGCGACCTCGAAACGGAGGTGCCGCTGAGCTTCGACCAGGCGATCAACGGCGCCCAGATCAGCGTCACGGTGCCGAAGTCGAGCCGCTGCGGCACCTGCCACGGCAGCGGCGCCAAACCGGGCACCTCCCCCACCACCTGCCCGCGCTGCGAAGGTCGCGGGGTCGAGAACCAAGGCCAGGGCCTCTTCTCGATCAGCCAGCCCTGCTCCCAGTGCGGCGGCTCCGGCCAGATCATCGAGAACCCCTGCCCGACCTGCGGCGGTTCCGGCCTCACCCAGCAGAGCAAGCGCTACAAGGTCAACGTCCCGGCCGGGGTCAAGGACGGCAGCCGGATCCGGCTCGCCGGCAAGGGCGAGGACGGCCCCCGCGGCGGCCCGCCCGGCGACCTCTACGTCACCACCCGCGTCGCCTCCTCCCCGGTCTTCAAGCGGCTCGACGACGGCAACCTCGAGGTGGCGGTGCCGATCACGGTCCCGGAGGCGCTGCGCGGAGGCACGATCGAAGTGCCGACGCTGAACGGGACGAAGAAGATCAAGGTCGCGCCCGGGACCAAGCACGGCTCGGTCCAGCGCCTGCGCGGCGAGGGCCCGCCGAGAGGCAAGGGAAAAGGTGGCGGTAACGGCGACATCCGCTACCGGCTCGAGATTGCGATGCCGGAAGAGCTGAGCGAGGAGCAGCGGGAGGCGGTCGACAAGCTCGCCGAGACGCTCAACGGCGGCGACCCGCGAGCGGAGCTGCTGCGAAAGGCGGCGCGCTGATGGCTACCTACCGGCGTCGGGTGAAAGCAACCTTCGACCAGGACCAGGGCGTGTTCATGATCTCGGTCGCGGCTGAGTTGGCGGAGATGCATCCGCAGACGTTGCGGACTTATGAGCAGCGTGGGCTGATCGAGCCGAAGCGCTCGCCGAAAAACACCCGTCTCTACTCCCAGCGCGACGTCGAGCGGTTGCGACGGATCCAGCAGATGACCGCCGAAGGGCTGAACCTGGCCGGGGTGGAAATGGTGCTGGCCCTGGAAAACCAGGTCCAGCGACTGCGCGCCGAAAACGAGCGGCTGCGCAAGCGGATCGATGAACTTGAGACGGAGAAGAACGGAGGGGAAGGCTGATGCAGGCGGACAGGTTCACGGTGAAATCCCAGGAAGCGGTGGCGGCCGCGCAGGAGCTGGCGCGCACCCGGAGCAACCCGGAGATCGCCTCCGCCCATCTGCTGCTCGCCCTACTCGACCAGGCCGAATCGATGGCGGTCCCGGTGCTGCAGCGGGTCGGCGCCGACCCGGCGACGGTGCGGGCGCAGGCAGGCGACGCGGTCGGCTCGCTGCCGACCGTCAGCGGCGGTGACGAACCAAGGATGTCCTCGAACCTGGCGCGCGTCGTCCGCGGCGCCGAGGGGGCGATGGCGAAGTTCGGCGACAGCTACATCACCGTCGGCCACCTGCTGCTGGCGCTGGCCGAGGACGGCTCCGGCGTCTCCGACCTGCTGCCCGACCGCGAGGAGCTCGAGCGCGCGGTCAAAGCCGTGCAGGGACCGGCCAAAGTCAACTCGCCGAACGCCGAGGACAACGCCCAGGCGCTGGAGAAATTCGGCCGCGACCTCACCGCCGAGGCCGAGAGCGGCAAGCTCGACCCGGTGATCGGGCGCGACGAGGAGATCCGCCGCGTGATCCAGGTCCTCTCTCGCCGGACCAAGAACAACCCGGTGCTGATCGGCGACCCCGGCGTCGGCAAGACCGCGATCGTCGAGGGGCTGGCGCAGCGGATCGTCAAGGGCGACGTGCCCGAGAGCCTGCGCGACCGCCGCGTGATCGCGCTCGACATCGGCTCGCTGCTCGCCGGCTCGAAATACAGAGGCGAGTTCGAGGAGCGGCTGAAAGCAGTATTGGGTGAGGTGCAGCAGGCCGAGGGGCAGATCGTCCTCTTCCTCGACGAGCTCCACACGATCGTCGGCGCCGGCGCCGCCGAAGGCGCGGTCGACGCCGCCAACCTGCTGAAGCCGATGCTGGCGCGCGGCGAGCTGCGCGCGGTCGGCGCGACCACCCTCGACGAGTACCGCAAGCACATCGAGAAAGACGCGGCGCTGGAGCGGCGCTTCCAGCCGGTGCTGGTCGGCGAGCCCGACATGAACGACACGATCGCGATCCTGCGCGGGCTGAAGGAGCGCTACGAAAACCACCACGGCGTTCGCATCTCCGACTCGGCGATCGTCGCCGCCGCGACCCTCTCGGAGCGCTACATCGCCGACCGCTTCCTCCCTGACAAGGCGATCGACCTGATCGACGAGGCCGCTTCGCGGCTGAAGATCGAGATCGACTCGGTGCCGACCGAGATCGACGAGGTCGAGCGGCGGATCCAGCAGCTGGAGATCGAGCGCCAGGCGCTGAAGAAAGAGACCGATGAGGCCTCGAAGACGCGGCGGGCGACCCTGGAGGAGGACCTCGCCAACCTGCGCGAGGAGGCCGAGGCGCTGCGGACCCGCTGGCAGAACGAGAAAGAGCCGCTGGAGCAGATCAACCAGGCGAAGGCCGAACTGGAGGAGGCGCGGCAGGAGGTCGAGCGGGCCGAACGCGAGACCGACCTCGAGCGGGCGGCCGAACTCAAATTCGGCCAGATCCCCGAGCTCGAGGCGAAGGTCGCCGAGCAACAAGCGCGGCTGGAGGAGGTCCACGCCGGCGGCGGCACGATGCTCGCCGACGAAGTCACCGAAGAGGACGTCGCCGAGGTCGTCGCCAAATGGACCGGGATCCCGGTCAGCCGGCTGATGGAGGGCGAGGTGCAGAAGCTGATCCAGATGGAGGAGCGGCTGCACGACCGGGTGATCGGCCAAGACGAGGCGATCGCCGCCGTCTCCAACGCGCTGCGGCGCTCGCGGGCCGGCCTGTCGGACCCGAATCGACCTATCGGCTCTTTCCTCTTCCTCGGCCCGACGGGGGTCGGCAAGACCGAGCTGGCGAAGGCGCTGGCCGAGTTCATGTTCGACTCCGAGCAGGCGATCGTCCGCCTCGACATGTCCGAGTACATGGAGAAGCACACAGTGGCTCGGCTGATCGGGGCTCCTCCCGGCTACGTCGGCTACGAGGAGGGCGGGCAGCTGACCGAGGCGGTGCGCCGCCGCCCCTACGCCGTGGTCTTGCTCGACGAGATCGAGAAGGCCCATCCCGACGTCTTCAACACGCTGCTGGCGCTGATGGACGACGGGCGGCTGACCGACGGCCAGGGTCGCACGGTGAGCTTCACCAACACGGTCCTGATCATGACCTCCAACGTCGGCTCGGACCGGATCGTCGGCGACCAGGTCGACGAGAAGATCCGCGAGGCGATCGAAGAGGTGCTGGCGGCGACCTTCAAGCCCGAGTTCCTCAACCGGATCGACGACACGGTGATCTTCCACCGGCTCTCGAAGGCCGACATCGGCCGAATCGTCGAGCTCCAGGTCAACCAGCTGGTCGGGCGGGTGGCCGAGCGCGGGATCGAGATCGAGCTCACCGACGTAGCGCGGACGCTGCTCGGCAACCTCGGCTACGACCCCACCTACGGGGCGCGGCCGCTGAAGCGGGTGATCCAAAAGCAGCTGGTCGACAAGCTGGCGCTGAAGATCCTCGAGGGCGAGTTCGGCGAGGGCGATGTGGTGCGGGTTGACGCCGTCGAAGGCGAAGTCGTCTTCGAGCGGGCCGGGACGCCTGCTGCAAGCGCGGCGTAGGGCTCAAAGTTCCGCTCGGATCTGCCGAAACAACAACACGCGAAAGGTGCTCTTTAATTGTCTGGTGCAAGCTGGACGATGGGAGAGAGCTGGCAGACCCGATGGCTAACCCAATCGAGAACAATCCGACCCCGATCAACGCGCGCCCGAAGCGCCGCCCGCCCGAGGCCCTAGAGGACCTCTCGCTGGCGCTGCGCGAGCACCTGCTCTGGCCGGTCGAGGATCGGCTGCTTGGGCTCGAGCGCAACGGTCGCGCCGCCGTCGCTGGCGGCGCCGTCGTCCTCGCCCTTGGCCTCGGGGTCGGCGGCTACTCGCTGCTGGGGTCAGGGAGCTCTGAGCCGACCGCGACCAGCCCGGTGGCTGTCGTCAACGAGCGAGCGCCTCAACCCACCCCGGTCGCCCCTGCGCCTGAAGCGAAACCGGAACCGAAGCCTGAGCCGGAGCCGACGCTGCACGGCGCCGCCCCCGTCTTCAAGCCGGCTCCGGGCGAGGAGAAGGTCGGCAAGTCGAAGGGCGTCGAGAGCCCCGCCGCGCCGGCCACGAGCGTCGCCAACACCGGCGATCCCGCCACCGACACGATCACCTCCTCCCCGACCGCGCCTGCCGCTGCCGCCACTACTTCTAAAGCTGCGCGTACCGAGGTGCCCGATGGTCCCCCCGCCGGCCCCGCGGCGATCGCCGTTGCCCGCAAGTTCGCCGACGCCTTTGTCGTCTACGAGACCGGTGGCGATGCAACTACGATCCGCAAAGCCTTCAGCGCGACGGCGACGCCAGAGCTGACGAAAGCCCTGATGCGGCGCCCGCCGCATCAGCCCGCTGGGATCGAGGTCCCGAAGGCGAAGGTCCTCAACATCGTGCCCGCCCCCTCGCACGGGACGATCTACCCGCTCAGCGTCTCGCTGCTGCGGGTCGGCGCGACCAGCGAGCTGCGGCTGGAAATGGAACAGCTGAAAAACCAGGGCTGGCGCGTCACCAACGTCCTCGGCTGATGGAGCGGACGGGCAAGATCAGGGCGGTCGTGGCGACCGCAGCGGCGACGGTGGCGCTGGCCGTCCCGGTCGCCGTCGCCCGGGCCGAGGCCGAAACGGCGGCAACGCAATCCGCCGAAACCACGGTTGAAGCTGCGGCGAGTCCCGCCCCGGCGACGCCGGTCACCCCTGAATCGGCCGAACACTTCGTGCCGCCACCGGCGGAAGAACCGAGCGTCAAGCACGGGGCGACGCTGGTCACTCCCCCGCCTCCGGCGACCCACACCCCCCCTCCTGCGACCCACACGCCTTCGAGCGGCGGCGTCGACGGCGGCAAGGGCACGTCGAGCACTGGGGGCACGGCGCCCGGAACCTCTGAAACCGAAACCCCCGTCGGCGCGACCACGGCGCCGACGCCGGGCACCTTCGCGATTCCCTCGCTGCCAGCCTCCAGTTGCGCGATCAACGGCGTGCCGCCGGTCCTGATCCCGATCTACCAGCGCGCCTCGGCGGAGTACGGATTGGGACCGCAGGGTCCGGCGATCCTCGCCGGGATCAACGCGATCGAGACCGCCTTCGGCACCAACCTCGGTCCTTCCTCGGCGGGTGCGGTCGGCTGGATGCAGTTCATGCCGGAAACCTGGGCGAGCTACGGGGTCGACGCCAACGGCGACGGCGTCGCCGACCCGAACAACCCTGAAGATGCGATCTACGCCGCCGCCGGCTACCTGAAAGCGGCGGGGATGCCGGCCGACACCTACGGCGCGATCTTCGCTTACAACCACGCCGACTGGTACGTCGAAGAGGTGCTCGCCAACGCCGGCTGTTACGCCGACGAAGTCGGCAGCAACTCCTTCAGCGCCGTCGGCCTCGGCCCCCAGATCCAGGTTCTGCGCTGCGAAGCGGCGCCCGGCTGGAAACACAAGATCCCGGAGGAGTACCTGGCGGCCTTCGAGCAGGCCGCCGCGCGCTACGAACTCGGCAAGCGCGGCGTCTGGACCCTGGCGGCGATCGCCCGCCTCGAGTCGAGCTTCGGCCGCGGCGTCAGCAAGCGCCTGCTACGCATCGAAGGCGCGCTCGGGCTCGACCGGATGGAGTGGAACCGCTACGCGGTCGACGGCGACAACGACGGCCACGTCCGCCACGGCGACATCGCCGACTCGGCGGCGACCCTGGCGCGGATGATCTGGTCGCGCGGCAGCATCCAGGCCGGCGTCTTCACCCACAACCAGGCCGAGTGGTACGTCGACGAGGTCCTGCAGGAGGCCACTGAAATCGAAGGCGGCTGCAAGGTCCGCTACATCGACTGGCGGATCGCCCCGCTGGCGACCGGCTTCGAAGCGCCCGGCGCCAACGCCGTCCTCACCCCCGACGGCCTGGCGGCCGCCCCCCGCAGCGCCCCGCCGGCGATCAAAGCCGTGATCGCCGCCGCCAACTCAATCGCCGACACCCCCTACGTATGGGGCGGCGGCCACGGCTCCTGGTACTCCTACGGCTACGACTGCTCCGGCGCCGTCTCCTTCGCCCTCTACGGCGGCGGCCTCCTCGACACCCCCCTCACCTCCGGCTCGCTTGAGAGCTACGGCGAACCCGGCCCCGGCAAGTGGATCACGATCTACGCCAACGCCACCCACACCTACATGACGGTTGCAGGGCTGCGCTGGGACACGGTCGGCGACGCCGAAGGAACGGGGCCGCGGTGGCATGTTGAGCCTCCGTATCCAGATGGCTTTGTCGTCCGGCATCCGCCTGGGTACTAGCCGCGCTTGTAGGGAGGAGTGGGTCTCCCCTGACCTCCCTGGGTTGCCGGCCTTTAACTGGACTTCTCTCGCTGAGTGATCTGTGCCGGCAAGAGGACGCCGGTCGGCCAGGGGACACCCCTCCCTCCTAGCGACAGTCTCTGAGGGGACGCCGGGCCACGAAGGTCGTCCTCTGCTCAACAGTTGGGCGGCTGAGCGGGTAGCTTTGGGGTGACGGCCATCGAGACCTTGGAGGAGCGGGAGATGCCTACTTTTTTGATGCTTACGAACTTGACCGCGGAGGGTGTGCGGACGCTGAAGAACCATCCGGGGCGGATTGCTGAGGTGAATCGGGAGGTCGAGCAGATGGGGGTCAAAGTCGTCTCCCAGTACGCGACGCTGGGGCAGTACGACTTCGTCACCGTGGTCGAGGCTCCCGACGAGAAGACGATGGCCAAGGTCTCGGTCGAGCTCGGCTCGCGCGGGACGATGACCAGCCAGACCTTGGCGGCACTGCCGGCCGAGGACCTGTCTTCCTCGCTGTAGCGGCGTTCTCTTGAAGGTTCTCGTAGTAGGCGGGGGCGGTCGCGAGCACGCGATCGTCAAGGCGCTGCGGCGCTCGCCGCAGGTGACCGACGTCCTCTGCGCGCCGGGCAACGCGGGGATCGCGAGCGACGCCGAGTGCCTGCCGGACGTCGCCGCCGACGATGCGGCCGCGATCGTCGCGGCGGCCAAGAGCCACGAGGTCGACCTGGCGGTGATCGGACCGGAGGCCGGGCTCGTCGCGGGGGCCGTCGACGCGCTGGAGGCGGCGGGCATCCCCGCTTTCGGGCCGCGCCAGGCGGCCGCCGAGATCGAGGGGTCGAAGGCGTTTGCCAAGGAGCTGATGGAGGAGGCGGGTGTGCCCACCGCTGGATATGCCCTCCTGCGCAGCCGCGAGGGAGCCGACGAGCAGCTCGTGCGGGCCGGCTTCCCGACCGTCCTCAAGGCCGACGGCCTCGCCGCCGGCAAGGGCGTGATCATCTGCTCCTCGGAGGCGGAGGCGCGCGAGGCGCTCGACGTCTTCTTCACCGAGCGGCGCTTCGGCGAGACGACGGTGGTGATGGAGGACTTCCTCGAGGGCGAAGAGCTCTCGCTGCTGGCGCTCTGCGACGGGGAGAACGTGGTCCCGCTCGCGCCCGCCCAGGACTACAAGCGGATCTTCGATGGCGACATCGGCCCCAACACCGGCGGCATGGGCAGCTACTCCCCCGTGCCCGGCTTCGGCGCCGGCGAGGTCGAGGAGATCGTCGAGCGGGTGCACCGGCCGGTGGTGGCGACGATGGCCGCGCGCGGCGTTCCCTTCCACGGCATCCTCTACGCGGGGCTGATGATGACCGCCGAAGGACCGCGGGTGCTGGAGTTCAACGCCCGCTTCGGCGATCCCGAGACCCAGGCGGTGCTGCCACGCCTGCGCTCCGACCTGGCCGAGCTCTTCCTGGCCGCCCGCGAGCCCGGCGGGCTCGCCGGAATGTCCGCCGAGTTCGGCGACGACTGGGCGGTGACCGTCGTCCTCGCCTCCGCCGGCTACCCCGAGTCGTCTTCGGAAAGGGACGTAATTTCCGGGCTTTCGGAGGCGGCGGAACTTGCTGAGATCACTCATGCCGGCACCGCCGAGCGCGACGGCGAGGTCGTCACCGCGGGTGGCCGGGTGCTGAACGTGACGGGTCTGGGTAGTAGCCCCGCCGAAGCTCGCGATCGTGCATACGATGCAGCCCGCCGGATCACCTTCGACGGAATGCAGATCCGCACCGATATCGCTGCCCGCGCTGTCGCGCGAGTCCCCAGTTAGACCCCAGTTGATCAACCACACCTGAGAGGAACGAGATGAGCGAGATCTCCGAGGAGCCGCAGCCGACCGGCGCCGCTACCCCGGCCGAGCCCCCCGCCGACCCCACCGAGACGGCGACGATGGCCACCGTCGAGGAAGCCTTCACCGAAATCGACGTCGACGAGCCCCACGTCGGGATCATCATGGGCTCGAAGAACGACAAGCCGAAGATGGAAGCTGCCGGGAAAGCGCTGGAGGAAGCGGGCATCCGCTACGAGGTGCGGGTGATGAGCGCCCACCGCGACCCGGAGCTGGTCCGCGAGTACTGCCAGAACGCGAGGATGAGGGGCCTGAAGGTGATCATCGCCGGCGCCGGAATGTCGGCGGCGCTGCCCGGGGTCGCCGCGGCCCACACGGACCTGCCGGTGATCGGGGTGCCGATCCTCGGCAAGAGCCTCGGCGGGCTCGACGCGCTGCTCTCGGCGGTGCAGATGCCGCCCGGGATCCCGGTCGCCTGCGTCGCGATCGACGGCGCCAAAAACGCCGGCGTCCTCGCCGCGCGGATAATCAACGCGTGATCCCTCGCTACACCCGCCCCGAGATCGGGGCGGTCTGGACGCCGGAGGCGAAGCTGCAGAGCTGGCTCGAAGTGGAGCTGGCTGCCACCGAGGCCTGGGCGGCGGAGGGCGTGGTGCCGCCGGAGGCCGCTGCAGAGGCACGCGCGAAGGCGTCCTTCACCGTCGAGGCGGTCGAAGAGCGCGAGAAGGTGACCGATCACGACGTCGCCGCCTTCGTCGACGTCGTCGCCCAATCCGTCGGTGAGCACGGGCGCTGGATCCACTACGGCCTCACCTCCTCCGACGTCCTCGACACGGCGCTGGCGCTGCAGCTGCGCAGGGCCGGCGAAGTCGTCCTCGCCGGCGCCTGCGCCTACCGCGACGCCCTGGTCAAGCGGGCGCTGGAGCACCGCGACACCCTCTGCGTCGGCCGCACCCACGGCGTCCACGCCGAGCCGACCACCTTCGGCCTGCGGCTGGCCGGCTTCGCCTTCGAGGCCGACCGCAACCTCGACCGGCTGGAGGAGGCCTTCGCCCAGCTCGCCTTCGGCAAGCTCTCCGGCGCCGTCGGCACCTACGCCTCGGTGCCGCCCGCGGTCGAGGCGCGGGTGATGCAGAAACTCGGGCTCGGACGCGAGGACGTCGCCACGCAGGTCGTCCCGCGCGACCGCCACGCGGAGCTGCTTTCGGCGATCGCGATCGCCGGGGCCGGCCTCGAGCGCTTCGCGACCGAGGTCCGCAACCTGCAGAAAACCGAGCTGCGCGAGGTCGAAGAGCCGTTCGCCGCCGGCCAGAAGGGCTCCTCGGCGATGCCGCACAAGCGCAACCCGATCCGCACCGAGCGGATCACCGGCCTCGCCCGGGTCCTGCGCGGCTACTCGCAGACCGGGATCGAGAACGTCGCCCTCTGGCACGAGCGCGACATCTCCCACTCCGGCGCCGAGCGAGTGATCCTTCCCGACGCGACGATCCTGCTCGACTACATGCAGGACCTGGCGGCGAAGGTCGCCTCCGGGATGAAGGTGAACGAGGAGCGGATGCGGGAGAACCTCGGCCTCACCTACGGCGCTCTGTTCAGCCAACGCGCCCTCACCGCCCTGGTCGAGTCCGGAATGACCCGCGACGACGCCTACCGCGTCGTCCAGGAGAACGCCCAGCGCGCCTGGGACACCCGCACCCAGTTCCGCGAGCTCCTTGCCGAGGCCGCGCCCGACCTCGACCTCGACGCCGTCTTCGACTACGACGCCTACCTCACCCACCTGCCCGAGATCTTCGAACGGCTGGAACAGCTTCGCGGCTAGAGGTAGGGTCGGCGCATGGTTCTCTACACCTGCGGCAAAAAGACCCACGGTCCCGGCCCCCTGCATCCCTGCGCCAAGGCGGGGAAGGCCCTCGACGCCGCCGGCTACAAGTACGAGCTGAAGACGGTCGGCGGCTACCGGATGGCGATGTGGACCTGGGGCAGTCGCGGCGCCGATCGCGAGGAGGTCAAGCGCCTCAGCGGCACCAACGAGGTGCCGATCCTCCTGCTCGACAACGGCGAGGTGATCTCCGGCTCCGGCGCGATTGCCCGCTGGGCGAAGGAGCACCCCCACTCCCCCGCCAAGTCGGGCGGCTAAAACTCAGCCGAAGATCCCGTTCGCTATCACCGCCGCCGAGAGGCTGAACCCGAAAAAGATCATCGCGTAACCGAAACGATCGACTCGGTCGTTAAGCCGGCCTAGCTGATGTTCCAGTTTCCCGAAGTTGCGATCGACCTCATCGAATCGCAGGTTCATTTCCTCTTTCGTGGCCATCTTCTCGAAGCCCGCGTCCATCCGCCGGCTCAGTTCGTCCAGCCGCTCGTCGTTCCAGCTCTCCATTCCACCCTCCCTCTCCAGAAGTGCCTCCATGGGAGGAGTGTAGACAAAAACCTGCGAGATGTGTTGTCTTACTAGAGGTCAGACTGAGACCGATTCGCGCGTCGGCTGGCGGGCGGTGAGGACCACCGGGGTGCCCGCTTTCGGCGAGAGGGTGATGTTGCGGCGGCCGGTGCGCTCGGGGCGCGGGTCGGCCTTGCGCAGCTCGCAGCGGGTCAGCACCTCGCGGAGGACGATCCGCATCTCGAACTCGGCGAAGGTGGCGCCGATGCAGCGGCGGACGCTGCCGCCGAAGGGGATCCAGGCGTAGGTGTCGGGAGAGGCGTCCAAGAATCTCTCCGGCTTGAAGGCAAACGGCTCGGGATAGACGTCGGCGCGGGTGTGGGTGAGCCAGATCGCCGGCGTCACGTCGGTCCCCGGCGGCAGGGCCAACCCGTCGGCGACGAGCTCCTTCGCCAGCCGCCGCCCCGCCAGCGGGATCACCGGCCGCAGCCGCAGCGACTCGGAGATCGTCGCCCGCAGGTAGTCCTCCTCCCCCGCTTCCAGCGAGTCGCGCAGCCGCCCCAGCACCGTCGGGTGGCGCAGCAGCAGGTCGAAGGTCCAGGCCAGCGCCGTCGCCGTCGTCTCGTGCCCGGCCAGCAGCAGCGTCATCAGCTGGTCGCGCAGCTCCCGGTCCTCCATCCGCGAGCCGTCCTCGAACTCGGCGGTCATCAGCATCGAGAGGATGTCTTCGCGTTCTTCGAGGTCGGGCCGGGCCCGGTGCTCGGCAATCTCGGCGAAGAGCAGCTCGTCGACTTCCTTCAGCTGGGTGTCGAAGCGGGCGAACGGGCCGTCGCCGCCGAAGCGCTGCATCGCCAGCCCCAGCACCTGGCGGCCAGGCGAGGCGGTTTCCTGCAGCACCGTGGAGAGCATCCCCCGCAGCCGGTCCAGCCGCGGCCCGGTCGAGACGCCGAAGACGACCCGCAGGATCACCTCCAGGGTCACCGCCTGCATCCGCGCGTGGATCGGGAACTCCGAGTGCAGGGGCCAGGAGTCGATCTCAGCCTCGACGATCTCGTTCATCGCCGCTTCGTAGGAGCGCATCCGCTCGCCGTGGAAGGGAGGCAGCATCAGCTTGCGTCTCGAGAGGTGCTCGGCGCCCTGCTGCAGCAACAAGGATTTGGCACCGAGGATCGGCCCGAGGATGGTGTCGCGCCCCGGCGGCAGGCCGTGGGAGCGCTCCTGGTAGAGCGCCTTGATCGCCTCGGGGTCGGAGATCATCACCATCGGCCGCTCGAAGCCGAGGAAGCGGACGCTGAAGGAGTCGCCGTAGCGGCGGCGGCACTCCTCCATGAACGGGATCGGGCGAAACGCCCAGCGCAGCATCTGCACCAGCGGGGGACTGCTGGGTTCGGGCGGAAGCGCCACGGAAGCCACGAAGGCAGCATCGCAGAGGCACCAAATAGCGGGGTGTGAGAACGCTCCCACACGGGCGGGAATCGGCCCCGCTCCCCCGCCAGTTAGCATCGGCTTATGCCTAACGTCACCGAGCTGAACCTCCTCTCCTCAGGGAAGGTTCGCGAGATATATGAGTGGGAGGACGACCTGCTGATGGTCGCCTCAGACCGCATCTCCACCTATGACGTGGTGATGCCGACGCCGATCCCGGACAAGGGCAAGGTGCTGAACCGGATGTCGGTCTTCTGGTTCGGGCTGACCGGCGACATCGTCCCCAACCACTTCATCTCCGAGGACGTGCCCGAGGAGGTCGCCGAACGGGCGATGCGGGTGCGCAAGCTGGAGATGTACCCGGTCGAGTGCGTGGTCCGTGGCTACCTCTCCGGCTCGGGTTGGAAGGAATACCAGCAGGGCGGCGCCGTCTGCGGGATCGAGCTGCCTGCGAACCTGGTCGAGTCAGACCAGCTGCCGGAGCCGATCTTCACCCCGAGCACCAAGGCCGACGTCGGTCACGACGAGAACGTCGACTTCGACAGGGCCGCCGAGATCGTCGGCGACCGGGCGCTGCTGGAAGAGCTGCGGCGGATCTCGATCGAGGTCTACAAGCGCGGCGCCCAGCACGCGGCGCAGCGCGGGATCATCCTCGCCGACACCAAGTTCGAGTTCGGCCGCAGCGCCGGGGCGGAGATCGTCCTCGCCGACGAGGTGCTGACCCCGGACTCCTCGCGCTTCTGGCCCGCGGCCAGCTACCAGCCGGGCGCCACGCCCCCCTCCTTCGACAAGCAGTTCGTGCGCGACTGGGCGAGCGGGCAGGGCTGGGACAAAAAGCCGCCGGCGCCGGAGCTGCCGGCCGACGTGGTCGAGCAGACGCGGGCCAAATACGTCGAGGCCTACGAGCGCATCACCGGGGAGAGCTTCTGAAGGCTCGGGTCCTGATCCGCCCGAAGGAGGGCATCCTCGACCCTCAGGGCAAGGCTGTGGAGCGAGCGCTGCCGGCGCTCGGCTTCGAGGGGATCGAGCACGTCCACGTCGGGCGGATGGTCGAACTCGAGGCCGAGGACCCAGAGCGGCTCGGCGAGCTCTGCGAGAAGCTCCTCGCCAACACCTTGATCGAGGACTACGAGATCCAGACCCTGTGATCTGGGGCGTCCTCCAGTTCCCCGGTTCGTGTGACGAGCGGGACGCGCTGCACGCCTGCGAGGTCCACGGCGACGGAGCGCGGCTCGTCTGGCACGAAAGCCGCGACTTGGATGGGGTCGACGGGATCGTCGTCCCCGGCGGCTTCTCCTACGGGGACTACCTGCGGGCGGGGGCAATCGCCCGCTTCAGCCCGGCGATGGAAGCGGTCGCCGAGGCGGCCGCGGGCGGGGCACCGGTGCTGGGGATCTGCAACGGCTTCCAGGTCCTCTGCGAGGCGGGGTTGTTGCCAGGCGCTCTGCTGCGCAACGTCGAGCTGCGCTTCCGCTGCCACCAGGTCGAGCTGATCGACGAGCGCGGCGGCGAGCGGCTCTCGATCCCGGCCAAGCACGGCGAAGGCCGCTACTACGCGCCGGAGGAGATGCTCGACGAGCTGGAGGGGAAGGGGCAGGTCGCCTACCGCTACGCCGAGGACCACAACTCCAACGGCTCGGTGCGCGACATCGCCGGGGTGACGAACGAGCGCGGCAACGTGCTCGGCTTGATGCCCCACCCCGAGCACGCGGTCGATCCCCTGACGGGCTCGACCGACGGGCTGGCGGTCTTCGACCGCGTGGCGCGGGTCGCAGCGTGACCGTGGGGACGCCGAAATACCGCGAGCTGGGGCTGACCGACTCCGAGTTCGAGCTGATCGTCGAGAAGCTCGGCCGGGAGCCGAACGACGTCGAGCTGGCGATGTTCAGCCTGCTCTGGTCCGAGCACTGCGCCTACAAGCACTCGCGCAAGCTGCTGCGGCGGCTGCCGACCGAGGGCGAGCGGGTGGTGATGGGGCCGGGCGAGAACGCCGGCGCTGTCGACGTCGGCAAGGGCTACGCGGTTGCCTTCAAGGTCGAGAGCCACAACCATCCCAGCGCGGTCGAACCGTTCCAGGGGGCGGCGACGGGGGTCGGCGGCATCCTCCGCGACGTCTTCGCGATCGGGGCGCGGCCGATCGCAATTCTCGACAGCCTCCGCTTCGGCGAGCTCGACTCGGTTCGCTCCCGCCACCTGCTCGACGGCGCGGTGCGCGGGATCGGCCACTACGGCAACTCGATCGGCGTGCCGACGGTCGGCGGCGAGATCTACTTCGAGGCTCCCTACGAGCACAACTGCCTGGTCAACGCGATGTGCATCGGCTTCGCCAAGACCGCCGACATGGTCCGAGCGGCGGCCGCGGGCCCGGGCAACGCGATTGTCCTGATGGGCGCCTCGACCGGGCGCGACGGGATCGGCGGCGCCTCTGTGCTCGCCTCAGCGGAGTTAGACGAGGGCGACGATGCGACCAAGCGACCGACCGTGCAGATCGGCGACCCCTTCGAGGAGTCGAAGCTGGTCGAGTGCTGCCTGGAGCTGCTGGCGAAGGACCTCCTCGTCTCCCTGCAGGACCTCGGCGCCGCCGGGCTGACCTCCTCGGCGGGCGAGATGGCGAGCGCCGGCGGCGTCGGGATCGACATCGACGTTGCCGAGGTGCCGCTGCGCGAGGCCGACATGGAGCCCTTCGAGATCATGGTCTCCGAGAGCCAGGAGCGGATGCTGGCGGTGGTCGAGCCCGAGCGGGTCGAGGAGGTGCGGGCTACTGCCGAGAAGTGGCAGACCGGCTCGGCGGTAATTGGAACCGTGACCGAGGGGGGAGCGATCCGGATCCTGCGCGAGGGCGAGGTCGTCGGCGAGATGCCGGTCGAGGCGCTGGTCGACGGCTGCCCGCTGTATGACCTTGAGCCGGCCGAGCCGGAGGGCTGGATCTACGGCAACCGGACGACGCTGGAGGAAACCGCCTCGCCCGAGGAAGAGCTGCTGGCCCTGCTGAGCGCGCCGAGCATCGCCTCCAAGCGCTGGGCCTTCGAGCAGTACGACTGGCTGGTCGGCTCGCGGACCGTGCGCCGGCCCGAGCAGGCCGACGCCGCGGTGCTGCAGCTGCCGGAGGCCGGCAACGCGATCGCGGTCTCGATCGACGGCAACGGGCGGCGGGTCGCCTGCGATCCTTACGCGGGCACGATCGAGGCAGTGCTCGAGTGCGCGCAGAACCTCGCCTGCGTCGGCGCCGAGCCGCTCGGCCTGACCAACTGCCTCAACTTCGGCAACCCCGAGAAGCCGACCGGGGCCTGGCAGCTCGATCGCGCCGTCACGGGGCTCGCCGACGCCTGCAACGCCCTCGGCGTGCCGGTAGTCGGGGGCAACGTCTCCCTCTACAACGAGGGACCCGACGGTCCGATCTATCCAACCCCGGTCGTGGCGATGGTCGGCGAGCTGCCCGACGCCTCCCAGGTTGCCGGCAACGCCTTCGTCAACGAGGGCGACGCGATCGGCCTGATCGGCCCCTTCGAGCCGAACTTTGCCGGCTCGGAGCTGGCGAAGCAGCGCGGCGAGCTGAAGATGGACCTCGCCCAGCCGAACATCGCCGACGTCGCCGCCGCCTGCGCGATCGTCCGCGACGCCGTCCGCGCCGGCAAGCTCGCCTCGGTCCACGACGTCTCCGACGGCGGCCTCGCCGTCGCCATCGCCGAGTGCTCGATCGCCGGCGGCATCGGCTGCGAGACCAACGTCGAACACCTGCGCGAGCGCGGCGCCCAGCCCACCGAAGCCCTCTTCGGCGAGGGCCCCGGCGGCTTCCTCGTCAGCGGCGACCGCGCCGCCCTCGAGGAGCTCGGCGCCGTCCTCGTCGGCACCGTCGGCGGCGAGCGGATCTCGATCGGCGCCGGCGACCGCAGCCTCTCGGTCAGCCTCGCCGAGGCACGCGAGGCATGGACCTCGCTCGCGGCCCGCGCCGAGGGCTACGCCGCCTAGTACAAGCGCAACCTGCGCGACGCTCCCTTCTGAAACGTTTAACTCGCGCCCGGCGCGGGCAGCTTCATCAATGCACCCTCGGGAGGGTGTATCGACAGAGGAGCGGCGTTGAAATCCAGTTGGGCTGCACGATCACTGATCTGCCTCGCCACCGCGGCGCTTGCCGCGACTGCCCTTGCCGCCTGCGGCGGTAGTTCGGACAGCTCCGGCCCCCGCGAGCTCACCTTCTTCGTCGCGATCCAGCCGGGCGGGACGATCGAGGAAGTCTCGAAACGCTGCTCGGAAGAATCGAAAGGGAAGTACACGATCACGCCGGAATTCCTTCCCACCGACGCCAGCCAGCAACGCGAACAGCTGGTGCGGCGGCTCGGGGCCGAGGACTCCTCGATCGACATCGTCGGCATGGACGTGATCTGGACCGGCGAGTTCGCCAACGCCGGCTGGGTCGAAGAATGGACGGGCGCGGAGAAGAAAGAGGTCACCGAGGAGGTCTTCCCTAATGTGATCGAAACCGCCTCCTTCGAGGGCAAGCTCTACGCGGCGCCTTTCAACACCAACACGCAGCTGCTCTGGTACCGCAAAGACCTGGTCAAACAGCCGCCGAAAACCTGGGACCAGATGATCGAAGAGGCCGAAGGGCTGAAAGAAGCCGGCTCGATCCAGGTGCAGGCGAACCGCTACGAGGGCTACATGGTCCTCGTCAACGCGCTGATCGAGAGCGCCGGCACCGAGATCCTCTCCGGCCCCGAAGAAGTCGACCTCGAACAGGGGCCGACCGAAAAGGCGCTGCAAGTGATCGGCAAGCTGGCGAACGGCGGCGCCGCTCCCCCGAGCCTCTCGACCTCCGACGAGGACAGCGCCCGGCTCGGCTTCGAGGCCGGCGAATCGGCCTTCATGACCAACTACACCTTCGCCTACGCGAGCGCCAAAGAAGAAGCGCCCGACGTCTTCAAAAACATGGGCTACGCGCGCTTCCCCCGGGTCGACGCGAGCAAGCCGAGCAAACCACCGCTCGGCGGCTTCAACCTCGCGGTCAGCGCCTTCTCCAAGAACAAGGACGTCGCCTTCGAAGCGGCTGCCTGCCTGGCCAACAAAGAGAGCCAGAAAACGGCGGTCGAACTCGACGGCCTGCCGCCCTCGCGCTCTGACCTCTACACCGACAAAACGGTGACGGGCGCCTACCCCGGCTTCGCCCAGCTGGTCAAGGAATCGATCGAAAGCTCGGGCCCGCGGCCGACCACCCCCGCCTACCAGGACGTCAGCCTCGCGGTCCAGCGGGCGCTGCACCCGCCGGACAAGATCGACCCGACCGACACCGAATCGATCTACGACGAACTGAAGTCGCTGGTCGAAGACGGGGTGAAACGAGAAGGGCTGCTCTGATGAGCGTCAACGTCCCCGCCAACCCCGCCCCGCCGAAGGCCGCTCCGAAGGCGTCTTCGCGCACCCGCGCGGAGCGCAAACTGGCCTGGATGCTGTGCGCGCCGGCGGTGCTGGCGATGCTGCTCGTCACCGCCTACCCGATCGCCTACGCGGTGATCCTCTCGCTCCAGGACACCGACCTGCGCTTCCCCGACGAGGGCGGCTTCGCGGGCCTCAGCAACTACAGCTCGGTCCTCTCCTCGAGCCTCTGGTGGACCGACATCTTCAACACCGTCTTCATCATGGTGATCTCGGTCGCGATCGAGCTGGTCCTGGGCATGGCGATTGCGCTGGTGATGCACCGGGCGATCTTCGGCCGCGGCGTCGTCCGCACCTCGGTCCTCATCCCCTACGGGATCATCACCGTGGTCGCCGCCTTCGCCTGGCAGTTCGCCTTCAGCCCGGAAACCGGCTTCGTCAACAACCTGCCGCTGATCTCCGACGAAATGGACTGGTTCGGCGGCCGCTTCAGCTCCTTCGCGGTGATCATCCTCGCCGAGGTCTGGAAAACGACCCCGTTCATGGCGCTGCTGCTGCTGGCCGGCCTGGTGACGATCGACGACCAGCTCTACGAGGCGGCGCGGGTCGACGGCGCCAGCGCCTGGCAGCGGTTCACCCGCATCACCCTGCCGCTGATGAAACCGGCGATCCTGGTCGCGCTGCTGTTCCGCACCCTAGACGCCTTCCGCGTCTTCGACACGATCTTCGTCATGACCCGCGGTGCGCTGGACACCGAATCGGTCTCGATCCTCGGCTACAACCAGCTGATCAGCCGCCTCAACCTCGGGCTCGGCTCGGCGGTCTCGGTGCTGATCTTCCTCTGCGTCTTCCTGATCGCGTTCGTCTTCGTCAAGGGCTTCGGGGCCAAGATCGAGGAAGGGCGGCCAAGCTGATGGAACGCAACGGCCGCGACTACGCCCTCTGGACGATCGCGATCGCGCTGGTGGTGATCTTCGCGCTGATCCCGGTGCTCTGGCTGATCTCGATCTCGCTGAAGCCGCCGGAAGCGCTGACCGACCAGAAGTTCATCCCCTCCAGTATCTCCTTCGACAACTACAAGAGCCTGTTCGAAGGTGGGATCGACGGCAGCCCCTTCATCAAGCCGCTGATCAACTCGATCGGGATCGCCCTGATCACGACCGCGATCTCGATCGTCCTCGCCTCCTTCTGCGCCTACGCGATCGCCCGGCTCGAGTTCCCCGGCAAGCGGCTGATCCTCGCCGGGGCGCTGGCGATCGCGATGTTCCCGCCGATCTCCACGGTCGGGCCGCTGTTCGACATGTGGCGGACCTTGGGGCTCTACGACACCTGGCTCGGGCTGATCATCCCCTACCTCACCTTCTCGCTGCCGCTGGCGATCTACGTCCTCGTCGCCTTCTTCCGGGAGATCCCGTGGGAGCTCGAGCAGGCGGCCCAGGTCGACGGCGCGACCCCGTTCCAGGCGTTCACGAAAGTGATCGTGCCGCTGGCGGCGCCGGGCGTCTTCACCGCCGCGATCCTCGTCTTCATCTTCTGCTGGAACGACTTCCTCTTCGCGATCTCGCTGACCAGCTCGGACGCCTCGCGGACCGTTCCCGCCGCGCTCGCCTTCTTCACCGGCGAATCGTCTTTCACCGCGCCGACCGGGAGCATCGCCGCCGCCGCGGTGGTGGTGACGGTCCCGATCATCGTCTTCGTCCTCTTCTTCCAGCGCCGAATCGTCGCCGGGCTCACCGCCGGCGCCGTCAAGGGATAAAGGAGCCAACCGATGTCAGAGATAGTCCTCGAAGGAGTCACCAAGACCTTTGCCGACGGCTTCGAAGCCGTCAAAGACATGAACCTCGACATCGAGGACGGCGAGTTCATGATCCTCGTCGGCCCTTCGGGCTGCGGCAAGTCGACGGCGCTGCGGATGATTGCCGGGCTCGAGGACATCTCCAGCGGCGAGCTGAAGATCGGCGGCGAGACCGTCAACGATCGCTCGCCCAAGGACCGCGACATCGCCATGGTCTTCCAGAACTACGCGCTCTACCCGCATATGACCGTGCGCGAGAACATGGGCTTCGCGCTGAAGCTGGCCGGCGCCGACAAGGAGGAGATCAACCAGAAGGTCGAGGAGGCGGCGCGGACGCTCGACCTCGAGCAGCACCTCGACCGCCGGCCCGCGAACCTCTCCGGCGGGCAGCGCCAGCGGGTGGCGATGGGGCGGGCGATCGTCCGCGATCCGAAGGCGTTCCTGATGGACGAGCCGCTCTCCAACCTCGACGCGAAGCTGCGAGTGCAGATGCGGACCGAGGTGGCGCGGCTGCAGTCGAAGCTGGAGACGACGACCGTCTACGTCACCCACGACCAAACCGAGGCGATGACCCTCGGCGACCGGGTGGCGGTGATGCGGGCCGGCGTCCTGCAGCAGGTCGGCACCCCCGCCGAGCTCTACGACAACCCGCGCAACCTCTTCGTCGCCGGCTTCATCGGCTCGCCGGCGATGAACTTCATGCCGGGGGAGCTGAGCAGCGGCAGGCTGAAGCTGCCGATCGGCGAGATCGACGCGGGCCAGCTCGGGATCGAGCGCAGCGACGGCACCGTCGTCGCCGGCCTGCGGCCGGAGAACTTCGAGGACGTGGCGGTGGTCGGCGACCTCAAGGAGGAGCGCGGGATCACCTTCCAGGCCGAGATCGACCTGGTCGAGTCGCTCGGTTCCGACCTCTACGCCTACTTCCATATCGAGTCGGCGGGCGTCCAGTCCGACCAGCTCGCCGACCTGGTCGAAGAGAGCCTGGAGGAAACCGGCGCCGGCGCCTCGACCACCGAGGGCCGCGAGCAGATCGTCGCCCGCCTCGACCCGACCAGCAAAGTCCGCCGCCGCGAGCACGCCGAGCTCTGGGCCGACACCTCGAAGCTCCACCTCTTCGACCCCGAGAGCGGCGACAACCTGCGGGGGCGTTAAGCGAGGAGTGCGGCCACCTCAGGTCGCTCGTTCAGATCAAGCGGCGCGACCTGCTCCGTTTTTCCCTTCAGGTTCAACATCGATTCCGGCGCGAGGCTGAGAGCCCTACCCGGTGACCCTGGCCTGGCGCTTTCGTATCCCCCGCGGTTGAACTCGCCGACATAGATGGGGACGAGCTGGCCGGCATGCTTCTTGTCCGTTTCCCGGCGGACGACGAGCAACCGGACGGTCTCGGTACCGGGGGCAACCGCGAACGCCTCCTTCACGGTGGCTAGGACGTTACTGCCGAGAGCTTCGAGATAGAGGGCGTTGATCTCCGTTTTCGTTCGTTTCTTCAGGGTCCGTTTGCCGGTAGGGGTGCGAGCGGGTTTGCGCTCCGGGACGATCGCCTCAGGCGAGGAGAACCTCATGACGACAGTGGTGCGGTCTCCTTCGCACCTGATCGCCTCGGCGGGTGCCTCGTTGTCGGCAAATGCCTTCTTCAATGCCGGCAGCGTCACCTCGGGATCGTTTGCCTGCAGCTTTGCCCAGCCTTCGTCCAACTCCTGCTGTTCGGCGGCGCGGGCGGCCTCGCGCCGCTCCTGCTCGGCGGCGATCCTTCCCGGCAATTCTTCGGCGACCGAAGCCCTCGCCCGCTGGAGGTCCGACCAGAGACCGTCCAGCCGTCGCTGCTCGGCTTCCTGGGCGGCCTTTCGCTCAGATGCCTCGCGGGCGGCCGCTTCCTCGGCTTCTTGGTCGGCCTCTCGCGCTACGTCGATCTGGTCGCGAATGCGCCAGAAGGGGATTCCCTGGCGTCGGCGCTTGCGAAATTCGCGCATCAGCTCGTAGCGATCGACGGGCTCAGGCTCCGTCGCAACCGGCGGCGAGTCCTCCGAGCCGAGCTGCTTGGTCAACTCGGGGATGCCGGCCTCGGCTTCGAGCGCCGTCCGGAGCGACTCTGCGTCCACCGGCTCCGGTGGCGGCAACGCCTTCCGCTGCGCTTTCGGGAATGACTCCCGGTGGGCGCTGACCAGCGCCCTCTCCAGGCTGGCGACTCGGTCGATGTCGGCTTCGCGCTGCGCGGCGCGCAGCTGGCGTTCGTAGGTGGCGATGGAGCGCGTGGTCATCCGAGATCGCAGCCGATCCCGTCACCGTCGTCGTCGAGGCCGTAGATGTCGGTGCCGATGACTTCAACCGTGCCGGTGTAGGCGGGGCCATCACCGCTTCCGTTGGAGCAGTCGTAGTCCGACGCCGGCGGAAGACATGGGTTGTAGTCGCACGCCGCCAGCGTTTCTTCTTCTTCGCGCTGTGCCTCTTCGATGCGCTTTTGTTCTTCGCGCGCCAAGCGCGCTTCTTCCTTTTCGCGTTCCCGTTGCTCCCTCGCTTCCAGAGCCACCAGGCGTTGGGCGAAGGATTGCTCGCTGGACCTGGCGGAGGCGAGACGGCTCTGAACGCGATGAAGGGCTCCGCGCGCGCTTGCGAGCTGTCGCTGCGCGCGGTTCCGGCGAGCCAGCGGAGCGGCGGCCTTCTTCTTGGCCTTCGCGACTTCTTCCTGAGCAGCCTCTAGTTCTTCGGCGCCGTTTCCTCCCGCCGGCCCTTCGGCTTCTTCTTCGAGCTGTAGGGAGATCGGCTCAGAAGAGGCGCCTGGGGCGAACACCGCCGAGCCGGTGCTGCCAAGGAAGAGCACGAGCATCAGCCCGGCGATGGCCAGCGGCACCCAGTGCGGCAGGCGCTCGCGCCGAAGCAGCGGTTTTGCCCGCCCTCTCTGCACTTCGGCGGAATGGCGGGCAAGTAGAAGGGCCGTTGGCAGGATCAACCCGAGGCAGGCGATGAAGGACCCGAGCGCGCCGACTGCACCGTCAGCGCCGCCGAGGGCGACTCCGACGATTACCGCCAAAAGCCCTCCCCCGACGCACACGCCGATGGCGCGAGAGAGATCTAGCTTCGTCAGCGCGGCGACGGGATCCGACGCGCGAAACCATCCCCAGGCGAGGGCGATGAGGCCCGCAACGAGCGCCGCCAGCCCGAAGCCGACTCCGCTGCGGACCTGATCGTCGTGGTCGTCGACTTCCCGCTGGTGGCGGTCATGCGCCGCGGCGATGCGCGCCTTCGCCTGTTGTTCCTGGGCGACGAGCTCGCGGCGAGTCTCGCGGGCGTCGGCCCGACTCTGGCGGAGGGCGCGCAGCTTCGGAGAAGTGCGCCGCGCGGCTGCCCGGTAGCGCGCTTGCGCGGCGGAAACCCGGTGGCGTTTCGCGGGCAGCTCTGCCTCGTAGTTCGCCACGTTCGCTTCTGCGTGGCTGAGATTCGCACTGAGGTCCTGGGCGACGCTGGTCTCGGGCCCGGCGGCGAGCAGCGTGACGAACGCAAGCAGGAGCGCCCCCACCACCGCCTTCCTCAACCGCATCTCTCCCCTAACCGTCACGAGATTGCAGCAATGTAAACGAAGCTGTTTGGTTTAGGTACTTTTTGTTTCTCCGGAAGTACCGCTGCTACCTTCGTCGCATGGGCAAGGTCTACGACGGGATCGACGAGCACCAGCGCGAGTGGGTTGCGAAGCAGCCGCTGTTCTTCGTCGGCAGCGCGCCGCTTGACGGCGACGGACATGTGAACGTCTCGCCGAAGGGGCCGATCGGGACGCTGCGGGTGCTCGACGACCACACGGTCGCCTACCTCGACATGGTCGGCAGCGGCGCCGAGACCGTGGCCCACGTCCGCGAGAACGGGCGGATCGTGGTGATGCTCTGCGCCTTCAAGGGGCCGCCCCGGATCGTCCGCTTCCACGGCCGCGGCGAGGTGATCCCGGCCGATGATCCTCGCTTCGAGGAGCTGTTCGAGCGCAGCGGGTTCGAGGCGCCGCATGACGTCGAGGCGGCGCGGCGGGCGATCATCCTGGTCGACGTCACCCGCGTCTCCGACTCCTGCGGCTACGGCGTGCCGCTGATGAGCTACGAGGGCGAACGCCCGCACATGGAGAAATGGGCCGAGAAGAAGGTCCGGCTCGGCGGAGCCGAGGAGATCGAGGCCTACGTCGCCAAGAAGAACTCCGAGAGCATCGACGGCCTGCCGGCCTTCTAGTTCCTCAAGCAGCCGCGGCGACCAAACGCCGCATCAGCTCCGCCGCTTCCTCGTCGCCCAGCTCACCTTCCTCGGTCAGCTGCTGCCAGGTGTGAAAGGAGATCGCGTGGGCGATCGCCGCGCGAGTGCGGTCGCGGGCCTTGCCGCGCAGGCCCCTCCCCCGCATCAGGATCTCGACGATCATCGCCATCAGCTGGTGGTAGGGGGCGAAGAGCTTGGCGACGATCGGCACCTGGGCCTCGTCGCGGAAAAGCTTGCCGAGCATCCCCCCGGCGCGGCGGTAGTAGGCGTAGAGCTCGGCGAGGGCGCTCTCGAGGCGCTCGCTCGGGTCGCCGATCTTCTGCCACTGCGTGACGTCGGGCGGGGGGTTTTCCGCGGCCCAGTGGGCTGAGCAGGCGCCAAACAGCTCCTCCTCGTCGGCGAAGTGGCGGTAGACGGTGGAGCGCGGGACCCCGGCGTGCTCGGCCACGGCCTTCATCGAGGTGCGGGCGGGGCCGAGGGTGCCGTGCAGCTCGACCGCGCTTTCGGTGATCCGCTGTTTGGTCTGCGCCTCCAGTTCGGCGCGGCGCTTCATCTTGTAGGGACGCTTTTTATCGGAGAGTTCATCGGACATTGCTGTAGCACCAATCTTGACAGATGGCGCGGAGCCTGTCTATATTTGACGCGACACTTCTGTCTCATGAAAGGAAAGAAGCAATGGCAACGGTGATTGGACCCAACGACGGCAAGGCAGGCTTCCTCGGCAGCATCGGGGTGCGCTTCATGATCAACGGCGAGGACGCGGGCGGCGACTTCTCGCTGGTCGAACATCCGCTCTCGGCGCGGGCGCTGGCGGCGCCGCTGCACCGGCACACGCGTGAGGACGAGTACAGCTTCGTGCTCGAGGGGCGGATGGGTGGGCTGCTCGGCGACGAGGTGGTCGAGGCCGGCCCTGGCGAGCTCGTCTTCAAGCCGCGCAACCAATGGCACACCTTCTGGAACGCCGGCGAGGAGCCCTGCCGGATCCTCGAGATCATCGCCCCGGCCGGCTTCGAGCACTTCTTCGAGGAGCTGGTCGACATGGGCGGCGTCCTCAACGCCACCCCCGAGAAGCTCGAGTCGCTGAACGAGCGCTACGGGATGGAGATGAAACCGGAGTCGGTCCCCGAGCTGCTGGAGCGCTTCGGCCTGGTGGTAGGCGAGCCGGTCGAGACCGCGCTGCAGCTCGCTTAGCTCCGCAAAGAGCGGGGGTTCGAATACGGACGCGCAGCCGCAGAGCGCTGCTACTCTCCGCGGGTAGGCAGCCTGTCTGCCTGCGCGTCCGTCTCCGATCGCTTTCGAGGAAAACGCGCTCTTGACTCCCAAGCAGGGGTTCAGCTTCGACTCTGAGGGGCCGCGGGAGGAATGCGGCGTCTTCGGCGTATACGCACCGGGGCACGACGTCTCCCGCCTCGCCTACTTCAGCCTCTACGCGCTGCAGCACCGCGGCCAGGAGTCGGCCGGGATCGCCACCTGCGAGGGCGGGATGCTGACGACGATGCGCGAGGCCGGCCTCGTCTCCCAGGTCTTCGACGAGGAGAAACTGCGGGCGCTGCAGGGCGACATGGCAATCGGCCACGTCCGCTACTCGACCACCGGCGGCGGCTCCTGGGAGAACGCGCAGCCGATCTGGCGCGACGACGGTCGCGAGGTCGCCCTCGCCCACAACGGCAACCTCACCAATGCGGTCGAGCTCTGGGGCGAGCTGAAGGAGCGCGGGCTGCAGTTCCGCGGCACTTCCGACTCGGAGATCATCGCTGCGCTGCTCTCCTCCCACGACGGGAAGATGATCGAGGACGCCGTCGCCGACGTGATGCCGCGGCTGCAGGGCGCCTACTCGACCGTGGTGATGACCAAGCGGGCGATCGTCGCCTTCCGCGACCCGCACGGGATCCGGCCGCTCAGCCTCGGCCGCCTCGACGACCGCTTCGTCGTCGCCTCCGAGAGCTGCGCCTTCGACATCATCGGCGCCAAGCTGATGCGCGAGGTCCACCCTGGCGAGATGGTCAGCCTGACCGAGCGCGGGCTGGAGACGCGGCAGGTCGTGAAGACCGACCGCCGCGCCACCTGCGTCTTCGAGCACATCTACTTCTCCCGCCCCGACAGCCGCCTCGAGGGCAAGGTCCTGCAGCAGGCGCGCGGGCGGATGGGCGAAATCCTCTGGCGCGAGGCGCCGGTCGACGCCGACCTGGTGATCTCGGTGCCGGACTCGGGCAACCCGGCCGCGGCCGGGTTCGCACGCGCCTCGAAGCTGCCGCGCGACGACGGCCTGATCAAGAACCGCTACGTGGCGCGGACCTTCATCCAGCCGGGCCAGGAGCTGCGCAAGCACGGCCTGCGGCTGAAGTTCAACCCGCTGCCGGAGATCGTCGCCGGCCAGCGCCTCGTCGTCGTCGACGACTCGATCGTCCGCGGCAACACGACGCGGCAGATCGTCGGGATGCTGCGCGACGCCGGCGCTGCCGAGGTGCACCTGCGGATCTCGGCGCCGCCGATCCGCAACCCCTGCCACTACGGCGTCGACATGTCGACCCGCGAGGAGATGATCGCCCACAACCGCTCGATCGACGAGATCGCCGACGAGCTCGAAGCCGACTCGCTCGCCTACCTCTCGATGGCGGGCGTCTACGAGGCGATCGAAGGCGACCCGGCCGAACACTGCGATGCCTGCTTCAGCGGTCATTACCCCCTCGGCGACCCCGACGAGGCCGACGGCAAATTCGCGCTTGAAACGATCGCCGCCGCAGCAGGCGGCTGAGGGGCCGGTGCGGCCCAGGCGCTCGAGGGCGGGGGCGCTCATCGCCTTCCTCGCCCTGGCGAGCGCCCTGCTGCTGCCCGCCGCGGCAGCGGCGAAGTTCCGCAGCGCCGCAAACTCGGAGCTCCAGCGCGCGCTGGAGAAGATCGTCGCGGCGCCCGGCGGGCCCCCCGGTGTCTCCGTCCTGATCGACCGCGGCCGCCACATGGAGTTCCTGGGCGCCGGCGTCGCCGAGGTCGGCTCCGGCCGTCCCCCGACCCCGTGGGAAAGGTTCCGAATCGCCAGCGTCTCCAAGGGCTTCAACTCCTACATCGCGATGAAGCTGCTGGGCGAGACCCCGCTGGCGTTGGAGACGACGCTGGGCGAGACGATTCCCGGAGTGCTGCCGGCAGCCGAAGGAGTGAAGCTGCGCGAGCTGCTGCAGCACACCAGCGGCCTCGCCGACTACATCCGCGCCCCGGCTTTCGTCGAAGCGTTCCTCGCCGATCCCACTGCCTACCTCTCCCCCACGCAGCTGACCGGCTTCGTCCGTGAGGCGCCGCTCGAGTTCGCTCCCGGGTCCCGCTACCACTACTCCGACACCGACAACATCGCCGCGGCGATGATCGAGGAAGCCGTCGCCGGCCGCAGCTACGAGCAGCTGCTGGCGCGCGAAGTCTTCGGGCCGCTGAAGATGCACGGGAGCAGCCTGCCGCGGACGCCGAAGCTGAGCCGCCCCTTCATGCACGGCTACGACATCGAGCCGGGAAAGAAGCCGGAGGACGTGAGCCGACTGCTGAACCCCGCCGGCGCCTGGGCCTCGGGCGGGATCGTCTCAATCCCGCTCGACCTCGCCGGCTTCGCGCGCCGGTACGTGCCGACGGTGCTGCGCGGCTCGGCCGGCCTTCAAGGCGCCTTCCGTCCGGGTTCCTCGTCGCCGCCGGGACCCGGGAAGAACTCCGCCGGCCTCGGGATCTTCCGCTACCGGACCGGCTGCGGCAGCGTCTACGGCCACACCGGCTCCTTCCCTGGCTACCGCGTGCTGCTCGCCGCCAGCGCCAGCGGCAGGCGCTCGGTCGTCTTCGTCGCCAACGCCCAGATCGTCCCGGGCCAGGGATCGGCGAAAGTCGCCAAGGCGATCACTCGGGCGCAGGCCCGCGCAATCTGCCGGGCCCTTAGCTGATCGCCAGCAGGTGCAGGTAGAGAACCGCCTGCCAGAAGTCGTGGTCGCTCACTGCCGCTGAGACTACTCAGCGATGGCGCCGGTTCTGCTTGTGCTTCCCGTGCTTGCGCACGCAGCGCGCCTTGCCGTGGACCCGCTTCTTCTTGAAGCCGCGCTTGCACCGCAGCGGCTTGACGGGAGGCTTCGCGACCGGAGGAGGAGGCGTCGAGGCGGGCGGTGCCGGATCGCCCCCGCCCGTGCCGCTGCCGCTCGTACCCCCGCCTACTTCACCACTGCCGCCGCCTGCATCCGGCTGGTCGAAGGTGGCGGTGACGTTGGTGTCGGTGGCGAGCGCGAGCTGGCAGGGAGCGGTGCCGGAGCAGCCACCGCCCGACCAGCCGGCGAAGGTGGAGCCGGCGACCGGCGTTGCGGTGAGCACCAAGGCAGCCCCTTCTTCGAAGTCGTGGCTGCAGAAGGCACTGCAGTCGATACCGGCGACGCTCGACCTCACCGTCCCCGCTCCGTCGCCGGCGGTGCCGACGCTCAGCGTGTTCGGCAGCAGGCGAGGCGCTCGCAGGTGCAACAGGAAGTGCCCCTGGTCGCCGCCGGCTCCGTCGATCGCGAAGTGGTAGGTGGCGCCGGCGACCGTGGTGAAGGCGACGCTCCTGCCTCCGTCGAGGCACTGGCCGCTGCCGGCGTCGCCGGTGGCGACCGGGCTGAGGCTGCCGAGGGCCGAGCCGATGTAGACGCCGACCAGCGGATCGAGCTTGCGAGCGCAGACGTCGAGCTCGATGTCCCAGCTCTTGCGGGGAGTCCAGGAGAACCAGACCGAGTGGCCGCCGGCGTCCCCCTCGTGGGCGGGCTCGCCGGTCTGCTTCGTCGCCAGGAGGGTGGAGCCGGGCCAGTACCAACCGGGCCGACCGGGGATCGCCACTGCTGCTTCGAAATCGTCGTTGTCCGGCTGCTCGGCGACGTCGAGCTCGAACGTCCCCTGCGCGCCCGCCTTGCCGTCCACTGCGATCCGGTACGTCGCGTTTGCGGTCGCCTCGAAGCTGAGGCTGCTCCCAGGGCCGCAGCTGCCGCCGCCGTCGTCGTTGGCCGCCAGCGGATTGAGGCTCGCGAGCGCGCCGCCGGTGTAGACGGCCAGGAGGGTATCGAAATCGCTTTCGCAGGTGTCGACGCTGACGGTGCCGTCGCGGGGGGCGGTGAGCTTGAACCAGACAGAGGAGCCGCCGGCGTCGCCCGCATGGTCGGGCTCGCCCGCCTGCTCGGTGGCGAAGCGGTTGGAGGCTTCCATCCAGGTCAGCGGCAGCCGGCCACCGAGCGGCAGCGCGGCGGCGAAGTCGTCGTTCCTCGCCGTCCCTTCGACGATCAGCTGGAAGACGCCGGCTCCGCCCTTGCCGTCGACGGCGATCTTGTAGGTCGTGCCCGCTTCAGCCGTAAATTCGGTGGCGCTGTCGGTGGAGTGGCAGCTCTTCTTCGTCTGGCCGTCGTCGGCACTGGCGACCGGCGTCAGGGCGGCCAGAGTGGAGCCGGTATAGACGCCCAGGAGGGTGTCGAAGCTCGCTTCACGGGTGCAGGTCTGCACCGCCACCGGCCCGTCACTGGACGCGGTCCAGGAGAACCAGAGCGAGTGCCCGCCGGGGTTGCCGCCGTGATCGGGCTCGCCGTTCTCCTTCGAGGCCAGCTTCGTCGATCCCGAGGCGAAGGTCGGCATGCCGGGGTACAGCTTCGTCGCGGCTTCGAAGCGGTCGTTCGCCGGCGCCTTTTCCAGGCCGAGACTGAAAAGCCCCTCGCTGTCCTTCGTGTCGACGGCGATCCGGTACGTCGTCCCGGCGGTGGCGTCGAAGGCGGCCTCGCTGTTGCCGGCGGCAGCTTCGCAGCCTCCTACCTGGAGGTTCGTCGAAGCGTCGTCATTGCCGGCCACGGGGCTCAGCGCGTCGACCGCGGAACCCGTGTAGACGGCGAGGAGCGTGTCGACGCCGGGCCGCTGCCCGCAGGCGAAGACGTTGACCGGCCCGCTTTGCGCCGCCGTCCAGGAGAACCAGAGGGAGTGGCCGCCGGGGTTGCCGGCGTGGTCGGGCTCGCCGCTCTCCTTGCCGGCGAAGCGGGTCGACCCACCCGTCATCGTCCCTTCGGGGCTCAGCACCTGCGCCGCCGAGAAATCGTCGTTGGACGGCTGGCCCTTGATGTCGAGCGAGAAGATGCCGCCGCCGTCGCCCTTGCTGTCGACCGCGATCCGATAGGTGGTGCCGGCGACGGCGTCGAGGGTCGCCTCGCTGGCGACTTCCTGGCAGCCGGAGGGGGAGTCGTCCCCGGCGGCCACCGGCGTCAGGGTGGCGAGCGAGCTGCCGGTGTAGACGGCGAGGAGGGTGTCGGGGCTGTTTTCGAAGTACGGGCAGGCAGAGATCGCCACCGGTCCGGACTGCGAGGCGGTCCAGGAGAACCAGACCGAGGACCCGCCGGGGTTGCCGGCGTGGTTGGGCTCGCCTGACTCCTTGTCGGCAAGGGCATTGGAGCCGGTGACCGAGATCGTGCCGAACTCGGGCAGCGCCTGGGGGGCGGCGAAGTCGTCGTTGGCGGGGGCGGCTTCGATCCGGAGCGAGAACCTCTGCTCGAGGCCGTTCTTGCCGTCGACCGCGATCCGGTAGGTGGTGCCGGCGACGGCGTCGATGTCGACTTCGCTGTCGAGGTCGCCGCAGCGCGGGCGGGGGCCGTCGTCGCTTGCGGCGACGAGGGAGGCGCTCGCCAGGTCGGGCCCGGTGTAGACGGCGAGGAGGGTGTCCATCCCACCTTCGGATCCGCAGGTGGAGACCCGGACCGGCCTACTGCTCGGCGCGGTCCAGGAGAACCAGACCGAGTGGCCGCCGGGGTTGCCGGCGTGGTCGGGCTCGCCGGCCTGCTTGGTCGCGAAGCGGGTGTTGCCTTCGGCACTGCCGAGGGCGAAGGAGTCGGGCGTCACCGTCTGGGCGGCGGCGAAGTCGTCGTTTGCCGGGCGGCCCTGGAAGATCAGGTTGAACCTGCCCACCTTGCCGTCGGCTCCGTCGACGGCGATCCGGTAGGTGGTTCCCGCGACGGCGTCGATCACGACTTCGCTGTTGGCGGCGGCGCAGCCCGGGAACGGAGTCGGCAGGGCGGCTTCGTCGTTGCCCGCCACCTCGGTCAGGGCGCCGAGGGAGGAGCCCGTGTAGACGGCGAGCACGGAGTCGAAGACGTCGAACGAGGAGCAGGTGTAGATCCGCACCGGTCCGCTCGCCGCAGGCGTCCAGGAGAACCAGACCGAGTGGCCGCCGGGGTTGCCGGCGTGGTCGGGCTCGCCGGCCTGCCGGGTGGCGAGGCGGGTGGTGCCGAAGACGGACTGCGGCGGGCTCGCGGCGACGACGCTCGGGGTCGCGAAGTCGTCGTTGTTCGGGGGGCCGCTGAACTCCAGCTGGAAGGCGCCTTCGTCGCCGTCGCGGCCGTCGACGGCGATCCGGTACGTGGTCCCCGCCACGGCCTGGAATTCCGCCTGCGCGCCTTCGTTGAAGCAGCTCGACGCAAACGGGCTCGCGTTCGAGGCGACCGGGGTAAGCGAGTTGAGGCCGGGACCGGTGTAGACGGCGATGAGGGCGTCGACGCTGGAGAAGCATCCGGCGCTCCTGATCCCGACCCAGCGGGTGCTGTCCGGGGTCCAGGAGAACCAGACCGAGTGGCCGCCGGGGTTGCCGGCGTGGTCGGGCTCGCCGGCCTGCTTCGTGGCGCCTTCGTTGGAGCCCGAGACGGAGCCCGGATAGGCGGCGAGTGAAGTAGCGGCGGCGAAGTCGTCGTTGGCGGGCGCGTCGGCTCGCGCGACAGCGGCGCAGGCGAGGAACGTGGCGAGGGCGAGGGCGACGATCGCGAGAGCGCGTCCCGCCTGAAACCTGCTCACTGCCATCGATTGCTCTCCCTTAACTGGTTTGGACGAGACCGCCTGCGGCCACTTTAGATGGATCTAGCCAAAGCAGAAGCATCAACCCGGTTCGGTAAGCGAAGATGCGGCGGTGAGCTCGTTCCGGATCGTCGTCCTCGCCTCGGGCAGCGGTACGAACCTGCAGGCGATCCTCGACAAGCTGCACGGCCGCGACGGGATCGAGGTCGTCGGCGTCGGCTCTGACAAGCCGTCCGCGGGGGCGCTGCAGCGAGGACGGGGCGCCGGGATCGAGACCGCTGTCTTCCCCGCCTCTGACTATCCCGACCGAACGGCGCGTGACGCGGCGATGGGCGACTGGCTCGAGTCCCTCTCCCCCGACCTCGTCGTCCTCGCCGGCTACATGCAGTTGCTCGGCGCGGCTTTCGTCGGGCGGTTTCGCAACCGCATCGTCAATATCCACCCGGCGCTGCTGCCGGCGTTCCCGGGGCTCGACGCGATCGTCCAGGCGCTCGCGGCGGGCGTCGAGACGACCGGCGTCACCGTCCACTTCGTCGACGAGGGCGTCGATACCGGCCCGGTGATCGCTCAGCGCGAGGTTCCGGTGCCGGCGGGGGTGCGGCGCCAGGAGCTGGAGGCGGCGGTGCACGCGGTCGAGCACGAGCTATATCCGGAGGCGATCCGCATGATCGCGCAGGGCCGGGTTAGGATCGACCCCAGCGACCCGCGGACGGTCGCGATCGCCTCCCCCATGAACTCAAAGCCAGCCGCCGACACCACCCCGGAGACCCTCGACAACGGGCAGGTGCGGGTGCGCCGGGCGCTGATCTCGGTCTCCGACAAGACCGGCGTCGGCGACTTCGCCAAGGGGCTGGCAGCGCTCGGGGTCGAGATCCTCTCCACCGGGGGAACGGCGACCGCTCTGCGCGAGGCGGGGCTCGAGGTCACCGACGTCTCCGAGTTCACCGGCTCCGAAGAGATCCTCGGCGGCCGGGTGAAGACGCTGCACCCGCGGCTGCACGCGGCGCTGCTGGCGCGACGGGGGGACCCAGAGCACATGGCGACGCTGGAGCGCGAGGGGATCGAGCCGATCGACATCGTCTGCGTCAACCTCTACCCGTTCGAGCAGACCGTCGCCGGGCGCGACGTGGCGCCGCAGGTGGCGATCGAGAACATCGACATCGGCGGGCCGACGATGATCCGCGCCGCAGCGAAGAACCACGAGGGCGTCGCCGTCGTCGTCAAACCGGAGTCCTACGACGCGGTGCTCGCTGAGCTGGAGGAGGCCGAGGGTGAGATCTCCGCCTCGACCCGGCACTGGCTGGCAAACGAGGCCTTCGCCCAGACCGCCCGCTACGACGCCGCGATCAGCCGCTGGTTCTCGGCCGAGTACGAGGAGTTCCCGGAACACCTGGCGGTCGCTTACGAGAAGGTGCTCGACCTCTCCTACGGCGAGAACCCGCACCAGCGGGCGGCGCTGTACGCGGAGGCGGGGCTGCGGACCCACATTCTCGCCCGGACCGCGAAGCTGCACGGCCGCGCTCTCTCCTTCAACAACGTCCTCGATCTCGACTCGGCGCGAGGGCTCGCCGAGGACTTCGAGCAGCCGGCCTGCGTGATCGTCAAGCACAACAACCCCTGCGGGGTGGCGGTCGGCGACAACGCGCTGGACGCCTACCTGAAGGCGCTTGCCTGCGACCCGGTCTCCGCCTACGGGGGTGTGATCGCCCTCAACCGCCCGGTCAGCCGCGAGCTCGCCGAGGAGCTGCACAAGAACTTCGTCGAGGTCCTCAGTGCCCCCGGCTATGAAGACGGCGCGCTCGACATGCTGCAGCAGAAGGAGGCGATCCGGATCCTCTGCGAGGAGGAGCGCCGCCAAGCCGACCCCGGCGAACGCGACGTCAAGCACGTGGTCGGCGGCTTGCTGATCCAGGACCGCGACGGCGACCCCGAGCCGCGGGAGATCATGGAAGCGGTCACCGGCAACGAGCCGACCGAGGAGCAGTGGCAGGACATGCTCTTCGCCTGGACCGTCTGCCGCCGCGTCCGCTCCAACGCGATCGTGATCGCCAAGGACGGTGCCACCCTCGGCATCGGCGCCGGCCAGATGAGCCGCGTCGACTCCGTCCGCCTCGCGGTCGAGAAGTGCCGCGAGGCCCGCGGCACCGAGGCCGACTCCCTCCTAGCCGGCTCCGCCCTCGCCTCCGACGCCTTCTTCCCCTTCGCCGACGGCCCCGAGCTGGCGATCCAGGCCGGCACTACCTCGGTGATCCAGCCCGGCGGTTCCAAACGCGACGCCGAGGTGATCGAGGCCTGCGAGCAGGCCGGAGTCGCGATGGTCTTCACCAAGCACCGCCACTTCCGGCACTAGTTCGGCCCCTGCCAACCTGCTTTCAGCAACTTGCCCGAATGGCAGGAGCGAACCCTTCCACTTAGGGTATGCCGGTGGCAGGTAATGGGAATGATGTAGGTGCTGCAAGCGCCTGGACGCCCGCTCGGCTGATCCCCGTGGCCGGCATCCGAGGGCAGGACGAGCAAGAGATCCGTGCTGCCTCCTCCCTCTTGGCGGTGATGGGGGCGGTTGATCAGTTCGGCAAGGCCCTCCTCAAAGAGATAGGCGCGCCGGGTGGCCGCATCTCAACCTTTACCGAGGTGCCGCTCGAGGACCCTGACGGCAAAGTCTGGCGCCCCGACGGTGCGATCGTCGTCGAGCGGGGGAAGACCGCGTGGAAATGCTTGGTCGAGGTGAAAACCAACAACGTGCCCTTGCCTCCGGGCCAGATCTCTACCTATCTGGACCTGGCGAAAGAACATGGATTCCAGGCCGTTCTCACGATCTCGAACCAGATCAGCAGCAGCCCGGAGGAGGTTCCCGTAGAGGTCGATCGGCGCAAACTTCGAAAGGTCGAGCTGCGGCACCTCTCCTGGTGGCGGATCCTCACCGAGGCAGTCATGCAGTATCAGCATCGAGGGGTCAAAGATCCCGAGCAGGCGTGGATCCTCGGCGAGCTGATCGCCTACCTAGAGCACGACAAGTCGGGTGCCATCGGCTTCGAAGACATGGGGCAGAACTGGGTCCGGGTTCGTAACGCGGCCCGTGACGGAACGATCCGGGCTGGCGACCCTGGCGTGCGCGATGTGGTCGATCGCTGGGAGCAGTTCGTCGAGTACCTCTGCCTGAGCCTGAGTCAGGACCTGGGGGTGGAGGTCGCCTCCGCGAAGTCGCGGGCAAAGGACGGCCACGCCTGGACCGAGGAACTCTCCCGCCGGCTCGAGGACGAAGGAATTCTCTCCGGTTCGTTCCGGGTGCCGGGGGCGGTGGGACCGATCGAGGTCGATGCGGACCTGCGTGCGCGGCTTACTCGCGTGAACATAAAAGTGAACGCGCCGAAGGAGGGTCGTCCCCTGACCCGCATCAACTGGATCCTGCGACAGCTGCGAAAGGCTCCAGAGGATCTGCGAATCGAAGTGCGCTTCGCTCGCACGAAAGAGTCGACGGCGCTTCTGCTGCGGGACGCGAGGGAGAACCCGAAGGCTCTCCTTTCGCCATCCGATCCCAAGCGAGAGCCGAGGGCATTCGCTCTCTCGCTTGCCCGCTCCCTTGGCACCAGACGCGGAAAGGGAGAGCGCTCATTCGTGATCGAGACCCGGCGACAGGTCGTCGGCTTCTACTCGGATCTCGTCGAGAGCCTCTCCGAGTGGCATCCCAAGGCTCCGAAAATGTCAGATAAGTCACCGGAAGAGGGGGCGGATCCGCGACACACCCTTGCCGACCCGGTGCAGCCGCCCGCTCCCGCACAGGCCGACGGGGACAGGAACCTTCCGGTTCCACAGACGCCGGCGCCAAGCTGGTCTCCGCCGAACTAAGACCGCGGCGCGCGCCCGACCGCTTCCTTCTGCTCTTCGCTCGCGCGCATCACGTGCTTGCAGACCTGCATCGGTTCGTCAGCGACGACGAGTCGCTCTTTGTCGCCGGGGGAGATCAGGCCGTGGTCCTCGAGGCCGTGGTCGATCCATTCGAGGAGGGGGTCCCAGAACTCGGAGTCGACGAGGATCGTCGGGAAGGCGTTGATGCGATGGGTCTGGATCAAGGTGAGGGACTCGAACATCTCGTCGAGGGTGCCGAAGCCGCCGGGCATGATCACGAAGGCGCGGGCATAGCGGACGAACATCAGCTTGCGGGCGAAGAAGTAGTGGAACTGGTACTGGCGGTTGACGTAGGGGTTGACCGCCTGCTCGTGCGGCAGCTCGATGTTGAGGCCGACTGAGAGGCCGCCGGCCTCGGCGGCACCGCGGTTGGCGGCCTCCATCAGGCCCGGACCGCCGCCGGTGATCACGCTGTAGCCGTGGTGGGTCAGGCAGGCCGCGGTCTCGCGTGCCAGCTCGTACCAGCGATGACCCTCATCGACCCGGGCCGAGCCGAAGATCGAAACGCCTTCGTCGATGTCGCGCAGCGCATGGAAGGCGCCGTCGATCTCCTTGCGGATGCGGTCGAGGCGGCGCGCGTCGTCGCTCTCCTCGTCGACTGGGACGCGCAGCAGGCGCTCGTCGTGCCGCGCCCCGTTGTCCTGTCCCCTGCTCACGATCTCATTGTTCCCTACCGCACCGCGCTGCGTTAAGCGATCTTCTGCTGAGCGCGGCCGCGAGCGCTAGGCCGCGAAAGGGTCGACAAGCTCGACCCCGGTGCCCTCGACGTCCGCAACGTTCCGAGTGGCGAAGGTGAGCCCCGCCGTCTTCGCGGTTGCTGCCAGAAGGCCGTCGACGACCGGCAGCGGGTCGGGCACGTTCATCCTCCCCCATTCCTCCGCAATCGTCCGGTCGACCGGGAGGATCCGGTCGCGATGGGCCTCACCTAAGCGAGTCAGCCAGCTGTCGAGCGCAGTCGCTAAGTCGGGATCACGCCGGCGCACGCTCTCGATCCCGCGCCGAATCTCACCGATCGTCAGGACGCTCAGGTAGATCTCCTCGTCACCGAGCTCGCTGAACCACGCTTTGACGTTCGCATCAGCGCGCTCCCCCTTTCGCAGCTCCGAGATGACGTTGGTATCGAGCAGATAGCTCAAAGCTCGACCGCGCGGCCGCGATCCTCGGGCCGCTCGAAGTCCCGGTCCTCGCCGGCATAGGGCATCGTCAGCAGCATCTCCTTCAGCGACTGCCTCGGTCCCTTCGGGCCGAGCGCCTCACGCAGGATCTGCCGGTGCTCCTCCTCAGCCGAGTGGCCGTGGCGAGCGGCACGCACCTTCAACTCGCGCACCACCTCGGTCTCTATGTCTCTTACAAGGAGCTGTGCCATGGTGATATCAATGATATCACCATTGAAGATGCCCCCGGCGGGACTCGAACCCGCGCCGCGCGGCTTAAAAGGCCGCCGCTCTAACCAGCTGAGCTACAGGGGCGAAGTGCCCATGGTAGAGGGAGGTTGACCGACGCGCTCGGAGGTTCAGGAGAGGTCGGGGAGGCCCTCGTAGGCGGTCGAGGCCTCGGCGTGGGTGCGGCGGGGGATGCGGCCGGCGCGACGGGCCAGGTGGCCGGCCTCGACGGCGCGGCGCAGGGCGGTGGCCATCGCGACGGGGTCCTCGGCGCCGAAGATGGCGCTGGCGGCGAGGACTGCGTCGCAACCGAGCTCAAGGGCCTGAGCAGCGTCGGAGGCGGTGCCGATGCCGGCGTCGAGGATGACCGGCACTTCGGCGCGCTCGGTGATGATCGCGAGGTTGTACGGGTTGCGGATGCCGGCGCCGGAGCCGATCGGCGAGCCGAGCGGCATCACCGCGGCGCAGCCGGCCTCCTCGAGGCGGCGGGCGAGGATCGGGTCGTCGTTGGTGTAGGGGAGGACGGTGAAGCCGCCGCCGACCAGCTGCTCGGCGGCGTCGACCAGCTCGACCGCGTCGGGGAAGAGGGTGCGGTCGTCACCGATCACCTCGAGCTTGATCCAGTCGGTGCTGAAGGCCTCGCGGGCGAGCTTGGCGGTGCGGACGGCGTCGCGGGCGGTGTAGCAGCCGGCGGTGTTGGGGAGGACGAAGAGGCCGAGCCGGTCGATCACGTCGAGGACCGAGCCCTCGGCCGCCGGATCGATCCGGCGCAGGGCGACGGTGACGATCTCGGTCCCGGCAGATTGGAGCGCCGCTTCCATCTGCTCGAGCGAGCGGAAGCCGCCGGTGCCGGCGATCAGGCGCGAGCTCCACTCCCGGCCGCCGAGCTCCCAGGTCTCGTCTGCCTCCGGGGCGCCGCCCTGGATCGCCGCCAGCACCTCGACCGCCTGCCCCTCGCGCAACGGGGTGCGCTCCCACTCGCTCCGGGGGACGACCTCGCCGTCAAGGGCAACGGCAACGCCGCGTCCCCTCTCCCCCGCGCCGGAGGCGCGGACGGCGGCGTCGAGCGTCGCGCCCTCCGGGAACTCGTGCGACCGCCCGTTCAGCTCGATCCTCATGAGTTTCATGACGTTTGCCCCACTCCCGTAACAGCGTGTTCGTCCTTTACTGGTCTATTCCGTGAAAAGGACGAACGCCGCTCGGAGTTCGGGGCGCCCGCGAGGAGATCGGCGACGGCCTGGGCTGCCAGCGGCGCCAGGAGGATGCCGTTGCGGAAGTGGCCGGTCGCTAGAACGAGGCCGACGATCGTGCCGGGGCCGACGATCGGCAGGTTGCTCGGGGTGCCGGGGCGGAGGCCGGCGGTGGCGCCGACGAGCTCCATCTCGGCGACGTCGGGCAGCAGGCGGTAGGCCTCGCGCAGCAGCTCGTGGACACCGCCGGCGGTGACGGCGGTGTCGAAAGCCATTTCTTCGACCGTCGCGCCGACGATCAGGCGCCCATCGCTGCGGGGGACGAGGTAGACGCGCTCGGAGGCGAGGATGTGGCGGGCGGGCGGCTCGCCGTCGCGGCGACGCAGCTCGAGGACCTGGCCTTTGACCGGGCGTACCGGCGGTCGGGCGTGCTCCGGCAGCCACTCCGTGGCACCCGACCAGGCGCCACTGGCGAGGACGATCGTCTCCGCGCGCAGCTCCAGCGCCGGCCGGGCTTCTCCAGTCATCGGTTGGACCCACACGCCGACCAGCCGCTCGCCGGCGAAGATCCCGTCGATTACCTCCGTCCCCGTCAGCACCTCGACGCCTTCGGCGCGTAGCGCTCCAAGCAACGCCAGCGTCAGCGCCCGCGGATCGACCGCTGCCTCTCCGGGCGCGAAGACGCCGCCGTGGAACGACGGCGTCAATCCCGGCTCCAAATCTCGGCAGCGGCGCGGCGGCAGCCACTCCGCCTCGAGCTCGTGCGAGCGCTGCAGGTCGTGGACCCGCCGCAGCTGCGCCGCCTCGTCGCGGTCGAGGGCCACGTGCAGCGCCCCGAGCTCTTCGTATCCCGTCTCCTCCCCGCTCGCCTCTTCGACCCCGGCGACGAACTCCGGGTACAGCCGCGCCGCCGCCAGCGTCAGCTCCAGCAGCTCGGGCTCGCCGAAGCTGAGCTCGCCGACCGGCGCCAGCATCCCCGCCGCGACCCGCGTCGCGCCGCCGCCCGGCTCGCCGCGCTCCACCACCGCCACCCGCGCCCCGCGCTGGGCAAGACGCCAGGCGCAGCTGAGGCCGATGACGCCGCCGCCGACGACCACCGCATCGAAGACATCATCAACATGCTTCTCGCTCAAAGCCTTGCCTCCGCCGGCATTACCCGGATCAGGTCGAAACGGTCGGTGACCTCGGTGCCACCCTCTCAGCCCTCCCGGGCTCCCGTGCATCTCCGATGGTACTCGCCAGCCATAATCGACCGATGAGCCTGTCGCTGCCCGAGGGAGACGGTCCGCTGCGCCGCGAGCGCCTCCGCACCGCCCGCCTCTACTTCGTCTGCGAGGCGCGGCCGCAGACCGATCTCGAAACGCTGCTGCGGGGAGCGCTCACCGGCGGCGCCGACATCATCCAGTTGCGCGAGAAGGAGCTGGGACGAGCGGAGATCGAGCGCGCCGCGGGCACCTTCCGCCGCGTTGCCGACACCTTCAGCGCCCTCTTCATCCTCAACGACGACCCCGAGCTGGCCCGCGCCTGCGACGCCGACGGGGTCCACGTCGGCCAGGACGACGTCAGCGCCGAGCAGGCGCGGGAGCTGCTCGGCCCCGACGCGATCGTCGGCCTCTCCACCCACTCCACCGATCAGATCGCGGCCAGCGCCGAGCGCCCCGTCGACTACATCTCCGTCGGGCCGATCTGGGAGACGCCGACGAAGGAGGGGCGTCCGGCGGTCGGCCTCGACCTCGTCCGCCACGCGGCCGAGCAGGCGCCGCATCCCTTCTTCGCGATCGGCGGCATCGACACCGACAACGCGATCCAGGTGGTCCAGGCCGGCGCCGAGCGGCTCTGCGCCGTGCGCGCCGTGCGCGACGCCGCCGATCCCGCCGCCGCCGCGACCGCGCTGCGGCAGGCGTTCGCCGGCGGCGAGAGGGGCGTGGCACCGGGTGGCTGAGGTGTGCGGTGTCTGAGGTGTGCGGTGTCTGACGAGAAGGTCAAGCGCAAGCAGCGAGGTAGTGGGGGTGCCGACCGGATGACGCGCGGCTACGCCCGCGCCGAGCAGCGCAACCAGCAGGCGCGCGAAGCGCTCGAGCCGCTGGCCGAGGGCGAGCGCCCGACCGTGGTCACGGTCGGCGCCGTCGTCGCCGCGCTGATCGCGCTCTCGATCGCCGTCGGCTACCTCGCCGGGGTCGAGGTCGACGGGGAAAAACCGAAACTGCCGCAGGTGCTGGCGCCGGCGATGATCATGGGGGTCATGGCCTGGGGGATGTGGCGCGCCCGCTACTGGGCCGTGCTCGGCTTCCAGCTGATCCTCGTCTTCATCATCTTCAGCGCCTTTTTCGGGCTGGTCGTCGGCGCTTCCAGCGTCGGCCAGATACTCGCCACGCTCGCCCTGCTTGTCGTCGCCGGTACCTTCTTCTACTTCATGGTCAAAGCGATGGCCCGGATTCAGATGCCGACGCGGCTGCCGCGGGAGTAAGCGTGGCCGGCCTGCCCTCCCTCGCCGCCGTCACCGGTCTCCCTGCAGACGCGATCGCGGCGCTGCGCCAGCTGCCGGAGATCGCCGAGAACACGCGGGCGATGAAGGAGCACACGGCGGCGCTGTCGCGGGTCGCCGACGCCCTCGATCGGGTGGCGGGATACACCGCCGCACTGCCGACGATGGGCGAGGAAATCGAGCAGATCGGCAGCACGGTGAAGAGCCTCGACGGCGTCGACAAACGCGTGGAGGCGATCGAGGCGGCGATGCCGGTCCTCGTCGAGGTCCAGCGCCACCTGGCGGCGCTGCCGGAGACGATGGGGCGGCTGGACAAGGGAATCGCCGGACTCGACAAGGGGATCGGAGGCCTGGACAAGGGAATCGATGGCCTCGACAAAGGGATCAAGCGGCTGGACAAGGGGATCGCCAGTCTCAGCAAGTTGATGGAACGGATCCTCACCGGCCTCGACGGGATGAACGCCAGCGTCGAGACGCTGCAGAGCGCGGTCGGCCCGCTCGGCCGCCTCGCCGGCCGGATGCCGGGGCAGAAGAAGGGCTAGGCTCAGACCGCATGCCCGACTCCTTCGACCAGATCGTCATCGGCGGGGGCCCGGGCGGCTACGTCGCCGCCATCCGCGCCGCCCAGCTGGGCCAGAAGACCGCGGTCGTCGAGCGCGACAAAGCGGGTGGGCGCTGCCTCAACTACGCCTGCATCCCGGCGAAGACGGTCCTGCGCACGGCCGAGCTCTACCACGAGGCTCGCAACAGCGAGAACCTCGGCGTGGTCGGCAACGACGTCTCGCTCGACTGGGAGGCGCTGCACCGACGCCGGGAGGAGGTCTCGCAGACGCTGTCGGGCGGCGTCGAAGGGCTTTGGAAGAAAAACAAGATCGAGTTCATCCACGGCGACGGCTCGCTGACCGCTGAGGGCAACGTCAAGGTCGGCGACGAGGTCTACGAGGCGAAAGCGGTGACGCTGGCGACCGGGTCGGTGGCGCTGCCGATCCCCGGGACCGAGTTCGGCGGTCGCGTGCTGGAAACCTGGGGTGCCTGGTCGCTCGGCGAGCGGCCGAACCGGATCGCCGTCGTCGGCGCCGGCGCCTCGGGCGCCGAGCTCGCCTCCGCCTACGCGCGCTTCGGCACCGAGGTGCTGCTGATCGAGATGCTCGACCAGATCCTTCCCGTCGAGGACCGCGACACGGCGAAAGTCGTCGAACGCGTCTTCAAGCGCGAAGGGATCGAGATCTCCACCGGCGCCCCGGTGCAGGACGTCGAAGCCGGCGAGAGCTCGGTCAAGTTCTCCTACGGTGACAGCACCGCCGAGGTCGACTACCTGATGATCGCCGGCGGCCGCGCTCCCGACGTCGAGGGGCTGGGGCTGCAGGAGGCCGGGGTCGAGCTGGAGGAGAACGGCAAAGTCAAAGTCGACGAGTTCCAGCGCACCACCAACCAGAAGGTCTTCGCGATCGGCGACCTCGTCAACCAGAAGGCCCTTGCCCACAAGGCCTCCGAGGAGGGCGTGGTCGCGGTCGAGGCGGCTGCCGGAGTCGAGACGACCCCGATCAACCAGGATCTGATCGTCGGGGCGACCTTCTGCCACCCGCAGGTGGCAAGCGTCGGCCTCAGCGAGGCGCAGGCGAAAGAGGCAGGGCACGAGGTCAAAGTCGGCAAACAGAAAATCGCCGGCGAGGGCGCGGGCACCGTCTACGACGACAAAGACGGCCTCGTCAAGCTCGTCGTCGAGGCCAAATACGGGGAGATCCTCGGTGCCCACATCGTCGGCAACCGGGCCTGCGACATGATCGCCGAGCTGGTCGCGGCGATGGAGCTCGAGGGCGGCTACCAAGAGCTCGCCCGCACCGTGCACCCGCACCCCACCGTCTCCGAGGCGGTTCTGGACGCGGCTAGGGCCGTCGATAATTGGGCGATTCACGCGTAGACAAGGCGGCAGCGGACGCGGAACGGAGCAGCCGCCGCGTTGTTTTCTATTACGACCTCGGGTCGCCCTACGCCTACCTCTCCGCCGAGCGGATCAGCGGCCTCTTCACCGAAGCGGAACTGGAGCAGCCGGAGTGGCAGCCGATCCTGCTGGGCGGACTGTTCGGGCGCTTCGATCGCGGCTCCTGGGCTGAGACGGAGGCGCGGGCCGAGGGGATGGCGGAGATCGAGCGGCGGGCCGCCGAGTACGGGCTGCCGCCGATCGCCTGGCCGAAGCCGTGGCCCAACAACGGCCTGGTGGCGATGCGGGCGGCGACCTTCGCCAAGCAGACCGGGCGCACCGTCTCCTTCTCCCTCGCCGCTTTCCGCCAGGCCTTCGCCGCCGGCCGCGACCTCTCAGACGTCGACAACGTGATGATCGCCGGCGCCGCCTGCGAGCTGCACCCGCGGGCGCTGCTGAAAGCGGTCGAAACCGAAGGAGTGAAAGGCGCGCTGCGGGAGGCGACCGACCGCGCCGGCGACCTCGGCGTCGAAGGCGTTCCCGCGGTGGTCGTCGGCGATGAGGTCTTCTGGGGGGACGACCGGCTCGAGGAGGCGGTTGCGGCGGCGGCATCGCCCCGCTGACCTCGGGTGTCGAGTTTGTCTCCTATACCGAGACAAACTCGACATGCCCAGCTGGGCGGAGTAGTCATCTAATGTGACTCGCGATGGCAGATCTGCCTGACGCCGCCACCTGTTACCAGCTGCTCGCGCGGATGGCGCTGATCCGGCGCTTCGAGGAGGAGGCGGGGCGGCAGTACCAGCGGGCCAAAGCCGGCGGCTTCCTGCACCTGGCGATCGGCGAGGAGGCGACGATCGTCGGCACCACCTCGGTGATGCGGGACGAGGACTTCCTGATCGGCACCTACCGCACCCACGGCCACGCGATCGCCCGCGGGACCGAGCCGAAACGGGTGATGGCCGAGCTCTTCGGCCGGGTCGACGGGACCAGTGGCGGGCGCGGCGGCTCGATGCACATCTTCGACGCCGAGAAACGGTTCATGGGCGGGTATGGGATCGTCGGCGGCAATTTGCCCATCGCCGCTGGGCTCGCCCTCGGCTCCCAATACAAGGGCGAAGACGCGATCACCGTCTGCATGTTCGGCGACGGCGCCTCCAACACCGGCAACTTCGGGGAGACGATGAACCTGGCGGCGCTGTGGAAGCTGCCGATCTTCTTCCTGGTCGAGAACAACCTCTACGGGATGGGGACCTCCGTCGAGCGGCATTCCGCACAGACCGATCTCTCGAAGAAGGCCGAGGGCTACGGGATCTCCGGGACGCGGATCGACGGGATGGACGTGATGGCGGTGCGCGAGGGTGTGGCCGAGGGGCTGCGGCTGGCGCGCGAGGAGCAGCGGCCGACGCTGCTGGAGGCCTTCACCTACCGCTACCGCGGCCACTCCGCCGCCGACCCCGAGGTCTACCGTGAGCGCGAGGAGGTCGAGGAGTGGCAGCAGAAAGACCCGATCGAGACCTTCGCCCGCCGCTGCGTCGAGGCGGGGGTGCTGGGCGAGCGCGAGGTGCAGCAGGTGCGCGACGCGGCTGACGAGGAGGTGAAGGCCGCGGTCGAGTTCGCCGAGTCCTCGCCGGAGCCGGCGCTGGAGACTATGTACGAAGGGCTCTACGCGCACACCGAGGCCGACGGCTGGTATGCGGTCGACGAGCGCAGCCCCGAGCCGCACCGAGGCGAGCGCGAAGACGAGATCCCGGAGGCAGCGCGCGAGCTGGCCGAGGCCGGGGCGGCCTACGCGGGGCAGGAGGAGGGCGGGCCGAGGCGGCCGAACCCGGCCCTCCAGGGCGACGTCCAGGAGGGGGTCGAGGAGCGGGTCGAATCTCCCGACCGCGGCGAGGAAGCCGCCGTCAACGCGCAGGAGGACGCCGAGGCCGCGGGCGCGCAGGAGGACGAAGGCTGATGGCGGAGCAGCGGATGCGGGAGGCGCTGCGCGACGCGATGGCCGAGGAGATGCGCCGCGACGAGAGCGTCTTCGTGATGGGCGAGGACGTCGCCGTCTTCCAGGGCGCCTTCAAGGTGACCGAAGGGCTGCTGGACGAGTTCGGTGAGCGGCGGGTGCGCGACACGCCGATCTCCGAGAACACGATCGTCGGGATGGGCGTCGGCGCAGCGATCAACGGGCTGCGGCCGATCGTCGAGCTGATGACCGTCAACTTCTCCCTGCTGGCGCTCGACCAGATCGTCAACCACGCGGCGGCGATCCCCTACATGTTCAACGGCCAGGCGCAGGTGCCGCTGGTGATCCGGATGCCCGGCGGCGGCGGCCACCAGCTCGGCCCCACTCACTCCCACAGCTTCGAGGCGCTCTTCCTGCAGGTGCCGGGGCTGCTCGTCGCCTGCCCCTCGACGCCGGCGGATGCCAAGGGCCTGCTGAAGGCGGCGATCCGCGACCCCAACCCGGTCGTCTTCATCGAGCACGAGAGCCTCTACGGCACGCGCGGCGAGGTACCGGACGGAGAGGGTCAGCCGCTGCGCTTCGGCGAAGCGGCGGTACGGCGCGAGGGCAGCGACGTCACGCTAATCGGCGTGCTGAAGATGGCGCAGGTCGCCGAAGCAGCGGCGGCGCAACTGGCCGACGAGCACAGCGTCGAGGCGGAGGTGATCGACCCCCGCACCCTGCGCCCCCTCGATCTCGACACGATCCTCGCCTCGGTCCGCAAGACCAACCGCGCAGTGATCGTCGAGGAGGGTTGGCCCCACGGCGGCGTCGGCGCCAACCTGGCGACGCTGATCACCGAGCAGGCGTTCGACTACCTCGACGCCCCCGTCCAGCGCGTCACCGGCGCCGACGTCCACATGCCCTACTCCAAACGCCTCGAGCAGGCGGCGATTCCACACGAGGAGCATGTGGTTAGTGCTGCCCTGGCGACGCTCGAGGGGCGCACTGACCCGTGACCTTTCCTCGTCTTTCGCTAGTGATTTTCCGCAAAACCTGACTATCCACTAAGAACTCCTGTGTAGTCAGCGTCTTTGTGCGAGGGTTTGCCGATGAGCTCTCAGAGGAAAGAACGGGGCCCTGAAGAGACGAGCCTCGAGAAGCTACGGTCGAAAACGGGCTTAGCCGCCTTGATCGTGACGATCGTCGCTGTGGTGTTCATCGCCGGCCTCACGGCTGTCCTCCTGGGCGGTGGGGTGAACAGCGATTCCACCGTCGCCATCACCACTGCGGCATTCGGGATCATCTCGACGGTGGCCACCGCCTACCTTGGCATCAAGGCCACGGCCAACAGCGCCGTCGAGGCGGCGGCCGCAAGTGCCGGCGGGTCTGCGACCAGCGACGAGGTTGCCGTCGCCCACTACGAGGCGAGCGTCAAGAAGAGCAAGGTCGACCGCCTCAATGCGGAGATCGACAAGCGGGAGAAGGAAGGTGAGATACCGGCAAAGCTGGCGAAGGAACTTCGGGACGCCAGTGTCCAAGCTGAGGAGGCAGCCCGAAGACGCCACCCTTTGAGCGGGGGAGGCAAAGGTTGACTCCTCCCCCGGGGCCTGTCGCCCGCGACAAGGAACCCATCGGCGACGCCGAGGCGCTTGAGCGCCTTCAGGGCGTCAAGCACATCGTCGTCCTGATGATGGAGAACCGCTCGTTTGACCAGATGCTCGGCTTCCTCAGCAAGCACGGCATCGTCGAGGACGTGCGGGGGCTCGCGGGCGGCGAGTACAACGTCGACGACCGCGGCGAGCCGCAAGAGTCGTTCGAATGGGGTGAGGCGGAGACCAGCTTCCATCCCCCGCAGGACCGCAGCGGCAAGATCCTCGATCCCTGTCACGGCCCCGGCTGCGTCGAAGAACAGCTGAAGATGGTCGACGAACAGTCCCCCGGCGGCTTCGTCCAGAACTTCCTCAAACGTCGAGACAAGCACGGCAAAGCGCTCGATATCCCGGACCAGTACCGGGACCTGCCGATGGGCTACTACTCCGAGAAGCACCTGCCGGTGTACGAGTTGCTGGCCCGCAACTACGCCGTCTGCGATGCCTGGCACGCCTCGATCCCGGGGGACACCTGGCCGAACCGGCTCTACGCGATGACCGGCCGCGAAGGCGATCGCGTCGTCCCCAACTGGCTGCAACGCCTGCGGCGACGGCTGCGCTCGGTGTCCGGGATCGGGGAACTGACCAACGCGCCGATCTTCGACCTGCCCGCTTTCACCCGTCAACTTCGGCTCGACCAGTGGCGGTGGTACTCGCATGATCCGGCAACCCTGCGCGGCGCCGACAGCGAGTACCGGAACTTCCGCCACCCCCACAAGCACAACTTCACCTACTTCGATCGCAAGCGGATGAGCGTGGTGACGAAAGCCCTCCAGGGAGGCATCGTCGAGTTGCACGACAGCTTTCTCGACGACGCGGCGAAAGGTCAGCTGCGCGAGGTCTCCTGGATCGACCCGAACTTCATCGACCTCAAGGTGCTCGATCCGAATTCCGACGACGATCATCCTCCCTCCAACGTGCGGGCAGGACAGGCACTGGCGCTCGAGACCTACGAGGCCCTGGTCAAGAGCCCCGGGTGGAAAGACACGGTGTTGGTCATCGTCTACGACGAGCACGGCGGCTTCTACGACCACGTGATGCCACCGCGGGCACCCGACGGGCAGTACAAGACCCTCGGCCTGCGGGTGCCGGCGCTTGTCGTCGGGCCGCGCGTGAAGCACGGTGCCGAGCACACGCTCTTCGAACACACCGCTCTGATCGCGACCATCTTGCGCCGCTTCGCCGACGATCCCCAGGCGGTCGCGAAGATGCCGCGGCGGGTGGCCCAGTCGCCGCACCTCGGCGTCCTGCTCGAAGCGGAGCCGCGGCCCGAGCTACTCGATCGAGAGAGGCTCCTGCGGGAGATCGATGAAGCCCGGGACAAGCTCGAGCATTGGCGTCGCAAAGCCCGTGAGCGTCGCCGCGCGAATGTCGAAGCTCCCTCGGACGAAGCCGATGGCGGCGCCGGCCAGGAGCAGGAGCTGCTCGACTGGCAGGAGCAGTTCCTCGGCTTCGCGCTGACGATGCGCGACCAGGGCCTGCCGCCGGGGCAGCCCTAGGAGGAGGATCAACAGGTCTTGCGGGCGCCGGTGACGGCGTTCCAGGCGCGGCCGACGGAGAAGTCGGCGGCGACGCGGAAGACGCCGGGGTGGGAGGCGCGGGCGACGGTCCAGTCGCCGCGGCGGAGGATGCAGCCGGCGCCGCGGGAGATCGACCAGTAGGGGGTGAAGTTCACCCGGACGAGGAACTCGCCGGGCCGCTGGACGTCGAGGGCGAAGCCCTGGCGGCCGGTCCAGAGGACCTCGGCGGCGGCTGCGCTGCCGAGCGGGGCGACGAGCGGCTTCGGGTCGCGAACCGCGTAGATGCGCCAGTGCTCGGAGCTGAATCGCAGCCTCAGGTAGCCGGGTTCGCTCAGGATCAGGCGGCGCTCGTCCTGGGAGGAGTAGTCGAGCGGGGCGTCGGCGAGGGCGACGTAGGAGATCGCGTTGGCGCGCAGCCAGGCGCCGTAGCTGGCGGCGGTCAGCCCTCGGTCCTCGTAGAAGAGGTCGTCGCGGGTGGTGTCGAGCTGGCGCAGCCAGCCGCGGGCGAGCTCGAACTTGGGCGCGAGGTAGGCGGACTCCCAGTGGTTAGCGGTCGGCGGGACCTCGACCCGGGTGCCGCCGGCGCCGTGGGCGCGCAGCCAGCGGGCGGCGGGATGGAAGTAGGCGGAGGTCGTCGAGGGGTCGCCGACCGAGCGGGCGATCTGGGTGACGCTGGCGGTGAGCTGCCAGTAGAGGCTGCCGACGATCGCCAGCACCAGCACCGGAGCGAAGATCCAGGTCGGGACGGCCGGGCGCGGGCGGCGGGAGAGCAGGACCGCGGCGAGGACCGGGCCGCCGAAGAGGGCGCCGAGGCGGACCGCGTTGCCGCCGAGCGCGTTCGGCGTCAGCCAGATCAGCGTTGAGGCGAGCAGGTAGGCGGCGATCACTCGACGCAGCTGCCGCTCCTCGATGCGGACCCCGTGGGTGAGGATCAGGGCGCCGGCGCACCAGAGCGGGACCGCGACGTAAGAGGAAGAGACGAAGGGGAAGTGGCCGGCTTCCGGGAAGGCGACGTTAGGGGCGACGGTGAGGGCGAGGGCTGCCGCGCCGGCGCCAAGGGCGAGACGGTGCGGGCGGCGGACCGGTTCCAACGCTCCGACGAGAAGGACGCCGCCGAGGAAGGCACCGGCGACCGGGCTGGCGAGCGGACAGGCCGCGGCGGCGAGGAGCGTCAGGGCGGGACGCTCGAGCTGCAGGCAGCGGAGGGCGGCGAGGCCGAAGGCAACGCCGAGGGCAAAGGTCAGCTGTCCGTCGGCGAGGAGGGTGACCACTCCTGCCGCGAACCACAGCGTCGCCCAGCGCGCCTCCACTCCCCAGCGGTCCCGGACCAGGCGGTCGAAGAGGTAGGAGGAAGAGACGACCGCGAGCATCCCGACCAGTTGCGGCCCGAGCAGCGCCGCCAGCGGCGGGAAGAGGAGGCTGTAGGTGAGGGTGTAGTGGCCGCCGTACCAGCTGCCGTTCCAGATCGCCAGGCCGGCGCGCTGGAACAACTCGGTGCGAAACACCTGCGCCGCCAAGTCCCCGACGGGCGGGCTCCAGATCAGCATCAGCAGCGCCAGCAGTGAGCTGAGCGCCACGGCCGGAAGCCATTCGGGGCGGAGAGGCTTGGACTGGACCATGGGCGCGGCCAAAGAATAAGGCGGCCAACTGCAACGATTCGTCAATGACCGACGAGATCCTCGTCATGCGCCTCGGGACGGTGCCCTACCTCGAGGCATGGGAGCTGCAGAAAGAACTAGCCGAGCAACGCCGCCGCAACGAGATCCCCGACGCCCTCCTCCTGCTCGAGCACCCCCCCACCTACACCCGCGGCCGCCGCTCGAAGCCGGAGGAACTGCCGATGGGAGTCGACTGGTACGAAGCTCAGGGCATCGAAGTCCAAGACACCGACCGGGGCGGGTTGGTCACCTACCACGGGCCTGGGCAGCTGGTCGCCTACCCGATCGTCGACCTGGGCGAGTATGGCGATGACGTCCATGCCTACGTCCGCGGCCTCGAGCAGGTGATGATTGGCGCCCTAGGAGATGCGGGGGTTCCGGCGCAGACGATCGACGGCTTGACGGGGGTCTGGACCGAGGGCGACCCACCGCCAACCATCTCATCCCATCCCGCCCGCAAGATCGGCTCGATCGGCCTGCACGTCAGCCGCGGCGTCACCACCCATGGGCTCGCAGTCAACGTTGACAACGACCTCCAACCGTTCGAGTGGATCGTGCCCTGCGGAATCGAAGGGGTGGCGATGACCTCGATCGCGCGAGAGTCCGGAGCGGAGCAAAGCGTCGGCGCTTTCTCCGATCTCCTGGTGAACCAGTACGAAACACCTTGAAACGAAAAAGCCCCGGGGCAGCAATGCCGCCTCGGGGCTTTTGACTAAGCGCTAGTTCAAGACGCAGTCACCGCCCAGGAGCCAGAGCCGAACGCGTTGCCTTCGACGAAGTCGAGAATCACGAAGTTCATCCCGTTGGCGAATACCCCTTCTTTTTCGTCGAAGTTGAAATCGCCGTGCGATTCTTCGACATAGACGCAGAGGAAGCCCGGTGCGGCGGCTGGCGCTTTGGCTTCGCCGGGACATTCGGTTTCGTGTTCGCCAGTCGTTTTCACGAGGATCGCTTTCGGAGAAGTTTCAAGGGCGATTCCGAACGAGATCGCGACAAACGCGCCGTTGATACCCAGACCCCCACCGCTCCAGCGACCCTGCAGCGTGGCTCCGGAGGGCAGGGTGCAGACTGGGTCAGAGGCACTGCAGGCGCCGTCTTCGCCGTTTGAACCGTCGCTACCCGGCGCACCAGGGGCGCCCGTGTCTCCCTTAGCGCCGGCGTCGCCCTTCGGCCCTTGCGCTCCGGCAGGACCGGGGGCACCGGCTTTGCCGTTCTTGCCCGCGTACTTCTTGGCGATCTTGACGATCTGCTTTTCCTGGCTCTTGGTGAAGACGCGCTTGGCGGCAAAGGCCGTACCGGCCAAAGCGACGATCAAGGCCATGATGGCGATCGCCAAGCCGGCAGCGCCGAGCTGGTTGTGGATCCGTTTGATCATTAGTTGTTCCCTCCCTTGACCTCGGTTGCCCGAGGCCGCGAGTTCTAGCTCGGCAGCGACAGTGGGGCGCAGGCCCTGCGGCCGTGACCTTGTCGAAAACCCTGATTTCCCATGTCGGCCTTTCGCGTTTCCTGAAAGACCGAGAGTTACCGTAAGGACCTGCTCATGGTGGTGTCAAGAAACGCGGCATTTCGGCCCCGCTGCGCGGCTGTGCCTTTCTTCTGACAGATTCCCCTGGAAAAGAGCAACTTTTCGAGGACCTGCCGGGTGACAAAAGTCGTTCGGGCCAAGTTGGCACTTTGTGACAGAAGAGCTACGCTGGAGATCCTCGCGTACCCAGTCAGGGCACCGCGAGTAATGGAGAGGCGGCAGCCCATCAAAACCGAGTGGACCAATTTGCCCGGCGAGGAGACGTCAGTCGCCTCGCTCCTCAAGGTGCTCGGAAATGGGGCCAACGGGCCGATCCTCATGGCCTTGGGTCCACGTTCTCTGCGAACGAAGAAGCTCACCGAAAAAGTTCCCACCTACGCGCCGCGGACGGTCTACAGGCACACTCGGAAGCTCGCGGAACTCGGCCTTGTCGACCGCGAGGAAGTAGCGGGGGTACCGTCGACGGTGATCCACTCCCTCAGCCCGGCCGGGCGGGACCTCTACCACCTCGTAGGGTCCTACGCGAAGGCTTCACTCCCCTGGGTCTCTGGTCCCGGCAGCGGCGACGGCCTCTGGACAGTTTGCGGGCTCCTCGGGGAAATGTGGACAAACGGGTGGATCGAGGAGATGGGTCAGGGGGGGCGCTCTGCCACTGATCTGGCCGAGTCCACCTCGAAGATGACCTTTCATCAGGTGAGCCGCCGAACCCAGCAACTGCTGTCCTGGAACCTGCTCTATGAGAGCGCTGGGCGCGGGCAGCGCAGGCGCTACCAGTTGAGCGATCAGACCCGGCATTCGATGGCGCTGATGGCGGGCCTCGGTCGCTGGCGGCAGCAGCACGTCACCGGCGAAGCGGAGGGTGGCTTGACCGTCGAGGAGATCACGACCGTGCTGCGAGCTTCGCTGCCGCTGCTGCAGCTACCCGACCACCAGGGGGGCCTCAAGCTGGGAGTCATCGGCACAACCGGGCTCGACGGCCAGCGCGGCTCGGCGACCTTGATGGCCCACGTCAGCCCCGGCGGCGCCGTGCGGTGCGTCAAGGAACGACCCACCGAAGACGCCTGGGCGATCGGGACGGTCGACACCTGGTTCGAGAGCCTGCTCGACGGCAACCAGGAGCAGATGCGGGCCGGCGGTGACCTCGACTTCGTCGGCGACTGCCTGAAGCTGTTCCACGAGATGCTCTGGGCCGCGCCGGCGGATGTTGGTGCTCGCTAGGCTCAACTGAGCCGATGAGCGAGACCGCCGAGCGCATCCACGTCACCCGCTCCCGCGCCAAGCCGGGCGGCAGCGCCGCCAACGCCGACGGCACCATCCCCTTCCGCCGCGCCCGCAAGCCGCCGTGGCTGAAGGTGCCGGCGCCCGGCGGGCCGAACTATCGGCGGTTGAAGGAGAAGATCGGCTCCGACAACCTCCACACCGTCTGCGAGGAGGCCAACTGCCCGAACGTCGGCGAGTGCTGGGAGCGCGGCACCGCGACCTTCATGATCTTGGGCGATGTGTGCACGAGGCGGTGCGGCTTCTGCAACGTGCAGACCGGCAAGCCGAGCTGGAACGACCCACTGGAGCCGCTGCGCGTTGCCAACCAGGTAAAGGCGATGGGGCTGCGCCACGCCGTCGTCACCTCGGTCGACCGCGACGACCTCCCCGACTACGGCGCGAGCGCCTTCGTCGGCGTGATCCGCTCGATCCGGATGCTGGCTCCCGACTGCAAGGTCGAGATCCTCACCCCCGACTTCCGCGGCCAGGAGATGCCGCTGGCGAAGGTCATTCACGAGCGGCCCGACGTCTTCAACCACAACGTCGAGACGGTGCCGCGCCTCTACCCGGTTGCCCGCCGCGGCTCCCAGTTCCAGCGCTCGGCGCGGGTCCTGCGGATGGCAAAGGAGATGGGCGGCGAGGAGGTCGTTACCAAGTCAGGGCTGATGGTCGGGCTCGGCGAGTCCTTCGAGGAGATGGTCGAGACCTTCGGCCTCCTGCGCGAGCACCACGTCCAGGTCCTCACCGTCGGCCAGTACCTGCGCCCGACCGAGAACCACCTGCCCGTCGTCCGCTACTGGCACCCCGACGAGTTCGCCGCCCTCGAGCTAGCCGCCTACGACCTCGGCTTCGAGTCCGTCGCCGCCGGGCCGCTGGTGCGTTCGAGCTACCACGCCGACCAGAACCTGCCGGAGAGCCACCGAGCCGAGCAGCTGATCGCTTAGGTGAAGCCGCTTACAATCTGCGGCGCGGGGCCATAGCTCAGCTGGCAGAGCGCCTGCTTTGCAAGCAGGAGGTCGCCGGTTCGAACCCGGCTGGCTCCACTAGCCGTTAGTCGAGGTCGAAGTCCTTCGGGGGCTTCTGCTCGAACCAGAGCTCGTCGTCCTCGGGGGCGTCCTCGAGGAAGTCGGGGGTGTCCTCGAGGACATCCTCGTGGCCGGTGTCCGGGTCGTAGTCGGGACGAGTGGGCTCGTCCTCTTCGTCCTCGTCGTCGGCGATGGGGGGCGATGGGTCGGCCACCGGCGCGGGGATCTCGTGGATCTCGGTGCGCGGCGGCACCTCGTGCTCGTCGGTGAGTGGAGCCTCGAGCGCCTGGTCGAGCTCGTCGGAGAGGCGCTGGTCGCTCCAGAACTCCTCGTCCTCTTCGTCCTCCTCGGGGAGGGGCGGAGCCGGCGCCTCGGTGCGGGAGGCCTGAATCTCCGTGGGCTCGGCGGACGGGGCGTCCTCGGTCCCCATCTCAGCCTCGATGTCGAAGAGTTCGGTCGGCTGTTCGGCGATCGCGTGGCGCTCTTCGGTCTCCTCCCCCGGCGCAGCCTCGGCGGCGGGCGGCGGAGCTTCCTCGGCGGGCTCGACGACGATCTCGTGCTCCATCGCCTGCGGTTCGTCCTCGACCGGCAGCTCCTCCTCTGCCGGCGGCGCAGCCTGGACCGGGTCCTCGGCCGGCGCGAGCGGGGTGGCCTCGGCCTCCGGCTCGATCGCGGCCGTCGCCTCGACCTGCGGCTCCTCGCGCTCCTCGGCGCGCTCAGGCGGGGGCGGCTCCTGCAGATCGGCGATGTTGATCCGCCGTCCGCCGCTCTCCTCTGCCGGCTCCGCGGCCTGCGCGACCTCCGGCGTCGTCATGAACTCCGTCGGCGCCTCGGCGAGCGGGTCCGGCTCCTCCGGCCGCCCGGGCGGTCCGAAGGCCTCGTCCTCGAGCTTTTTCAGCTCGGCCTCGTCCGCGCCATGGGCGCGCTTCAGTTCCAGGTGCTCTCGAATTGCGTCGTCGAGGATGCTCATGCTCGCCACTCCCATGGGAGGCTTTCAAAGACTATGGGGTTATCCTGTCGCTTGCGCGGATATGGGAGCAACTTCCCATCCCCGCAGAGCCCGGGGCTATAGCTCAGCTGGCAGAGCGCCTGGATCGCACCCAGGAGGTCGGCGGTTCGAATCCGCCTAGCTCCATCGGAGGAAGTCCCTGCACGTGGGAACGTGTGATGGGCCGCATCACAATTAACCGGCCTCGATTTCTCGCCCGAACTCAGGCACTTGTGCCTGAGTTTCGCGGATTACCGCCGATATACGCCGATTACGCCTCGATTCCGGCGGCCCCCCGAAGCTCCGCCTCGACGCAGACTGCGCCACAAGTCTTTCGAATGGAATACCGCGAAATTAGGCTGGGATGATGCGGGCGCGGCTCGTTCCGTCGACCAACTCGACTTCGATCTGTAGCGAGCAGTGCTCCATGAAGTCGTCGAAATGGGAGACGACGAAGACCTGACCGAACTCCTGATCAAGCTCGCGTAGCGCCTGCACCAACGCCGACCGACGGTCGCGATCCTGGCTGCCGAGAACCTCGTCGAGGATGATGAAGCCCGTTTCGGTTCCGGTGCGCCTCGCCAACACCTTGGAGAGACCAATCCGTAGACAGAGGTTGGCAATGTCCTTCTCACCTCCGGAGAACCGGCCGAGACCATAAGGTTCGCCGCGGTCGATCAGTTCGAGCTCACCGTCCGCAGAGATCTGCACGTCGGAGTAGCGGCCGCGGGTGACGCTGCGAAGGAGATCAGCAGTCTCCTGGGCAAGGCTGGGAACGGCCTGCTGCTGCATATCGGCGCGATAGGCCTCGAGCGCAGCGGAGACAAGCTCCCTGAGTAGCAGCTCGCGACGGGCCTTTTTGAGCTGTCCGGCTTGGCGCTTCGCGTTCTTGAGGCTGGCACGGGCGGTCTCAACGGCGGCGCTCTCCTCAAGGGCTTGTTCCTTGGCCTCGGCGAGCGCCTCCGTAGCGGAGTCGAGCGCTTCCCGAGCAGCCTCGTAGGCTTCCTCGGCCCTCTCCTGCGCCTGCTTGTCGGACTCGCGGGCGGCGGCAGCCGCCTTGGCCTCTTCGTGTTTCTTCTCGGCAAGCTCAGCATCACTGATTGCGGCGTCGCGGCGTGCTTTGAGAAGCTCGCACTGGCCGGCCTGAGCACGCAGCTCGGCGCAACGATTGGCGGCGATGCGGGCAGTGCTAAGTGCGGCGCTGGTTCTCTTGTGGGCGTTCTCGTCGTATTCGGAGTCGCCGATCTCCTCGAGCTGCTGCTGGTAAAGATCGCGGGCTTTTTCGGCCTCATCGCGGCGGGCCTCGAGTTCGTCGCGTTGTTTTTGCTGGGCGCGAAGCTGCGACAACGTCACGTCGAGCTCAGTGACTCCCGCAGTGAGCGCCTTGCGACGTTCGGTCAGGTCGAGCTCCTCGGCCTCGAGAACTTCGACCCGGCCTGCCGCGGTGGCGGCTATTTCTTCAAGCACCTCCAGCGCTTGGTCCGTCGGTTCAACACCGGCGCGCTCGCTTTCGGCCGCACGCAGGCGGTCCAGCTTGGGCTTCGCCTCGGTGGCTTCCTCCCGTAGTTGGTTCAGCTCTCCTGCGATCTCGCCGTTGCGGCGCTCCATGTCAGCGAGCGCTGACTCGAAATCGGTGACGATCGTTTCGTAGTCCTCACCATAGGAGCGCTTGCAGCGAGGGCACATCGCATTGGGACCGTCCTCTTGCACGTGCGCTAGGTGTGAACGCTCCTCGCCAAGGCGGGTCGCCAGCTGCGTGGCCTCCGCTTCTAGGCCGGCAACTTTTTTGGTCCTGACCTCTGTTTCGTCGCGAAGAGGCGCGAGGAGGGCGAGCTCCTCATCGAGGTCTTGAGCCGCTTTAGTTGACCGCTGGAGTAGAAGGGCGTCTGCTGCGTCCCTGCGCGCCTCGTTTAGCTCCGTCGGTAGTGCCAACAACCGTGCAGTTATCTGCTCGAGCTCCTCCCTAGCGTCGGCCAGTTCCTTTTGGGAAGAGTCAATTGCTGGTCGTTGGTCCTCGACGGCGGCGAGCTCGTCGACCGCTTCGACGGCCTTGGCCTCAGCCTCTCGACGCTGATTGCGCACGGTCTCGGCCCGTTCAGCAGCCTGTTGTTCGAGGCCATGGGCTCGCTCCCGCGCCTCGAGCTCCTCCACCCTGCCCGCCTCCTCTTTCAGAGCCTCGGCCTCGGTTGCCGCGGACTCGGCTTCGGCCAGCGCCCTCTCACTCTCCTTCACCTTCTCCTGGGCGGACTCCAGCTCGCTCGTAGCGATAGCGGCCTTACCATCGAGCTCGAATACCTCCTCGGCCCGAGCCCGCGCTGTCGTAACTTTTTGCCAAGCGCTATCGCGCACTTGCTGGGCTAAGTCCTGTGCCTTCGCGGCGGATTCAACGGCGGGGGCCTTCTCGCGAGCTTCGTTCTCGGCCTGCTCGAGATCTTTTTCGGCCTCCTCCAAGCATGGGAGGCCCTCGTCAAGCGCGCGCACCGCCGCTTTCTGCTCACGAACCGCATCGGCTGCATCCGAGTAAGCGTCGCGGACCTGATCGATCCCCAGCAGTGCCTCGAGCTCCTTCTGCCGGTTCTTTGGATTGTTGAGGGCCTGAACCTCACTCTGACGGGCATAAAAAGTCGTCCCGAAACTGTTTTTCCCTACTCCGAGCAGTTCGGAGACCGCTTTCGTCAACGCTTCCTGGCCGCCACCGTCAATTCGCTTGTCCCTGTCGACTTCGAGCAGCTCTGCATGGGGGCCGCGCACTATCCGACAAGCGCGTTCGTCGTGCACGAATTCAAGCTCTACCTCACACTTCGCCTTCGGACCAGCCCCATCCCGCTCGGGCTTCGGCGTTCGCGGACCCCTCCCCCGTCCATATAGCGCGTAGTTGATCGCCTCGAGAAGGGTTGACTTTCCCGAACCATTCGGGCCTGAGATACCAACCAGACCTTCGCAATCGAGATCGAGCTCGCAGGTCTCGAAAGAACGAAAGTTCTCCAACCGGAGCGAAAGCAGCTTCATTCCTCTGCCCGCGAACCCGCTTTGGCGAGGAACTCCTCTGCCCGCCGTAGGATCTCCTCTTGGTCAACGCCTTCGGGCGTGACTGCGGCGACGTGGGTCCGAATATCCTCGGCCGAGCGCGGGGCGGCGCGGCTGGCTCCGGCGAAGCGAGGCTTCAGCTCAAAGTGAAGACAGGGACGAGTGCGCTGTTCGACCGCCTTAACGTCAAGGGTTCGATAGACCTCTTGGCTGACCCCCTCTATCTCGCAACGTAGAACTGCTTCGTTCAGCTCAACCCCCTCGAGCGCCTCGAGGACAGCGGCGGTCAAGTCCTTGACCTCGTGGGCATTGATCGGCGGCAAGCTACAGACGGTGCGGGTTGGGACCGGGTGAGTCGTAATCCAGTTGGCGTCTTCGGGGTCGGAGTCGAGGTTGACCTCGAGAATCACCTTCTCTTCGGCATCATCGTTGAAGCTAAGCCGCTCCAGCGAACCCGCGTAGCAGGCGTTGATGCGCATCGGCTTGAACTTGTGGAAGTGGCCGAGGGCCACATAGTCGAAATCCGCGAGCTCCTCCAGCAGGGCCGGATCAAGGTTGAGGGCTCCACCCTCCCGCGACCCAATACGGGGTAGCAGCTCGCTGCCAGCGTGAAGCAGTAGAACGTTGTGATCGGCGTCCGGGTCGGGGCTGGCGGCGGCAACGGCATTCTCAAGCGCGTTAGGTGAATGATCATGGGGGATCGCAGTGATCGCCAGCCCATCGAAGTGGAAGACATCAGTCTGCTCCCAGACTGCGTTTACGCAGCCATAGCGGTCGAGTAGAGAAAAGACGTGCTGCGTCGCGCGGTAGCGCGGCGTCGAATGGTTGCCCGAGCAGACGACGGTCGGTATTCCAGCCCTGTCGAGGCGCTCGAAGCCGTCAAGAGCGACCTCAATCGCTTGGGTGGAGGGATGGAAGCCCTCGAAGAGGTCGCCAGCGTGAACGACTGCATTGGGCTTCAGATCCACAATGCAGTCGATGGCGGCGTTGAAGGCTTTGTAAATGTCCTGCTCGCGCTCATTGCGACCGGAAGGGTCGCTCTTGGTCAGGTAGCGATGCCCAAGGTGAGTGTCGGCCAGGTGGACGATGCGCATCGCGGCCCCTAGATGCGCATCCAAGCAGGCAGCAGCTTCAGCTTGGTCAGGCGCAGCTCGAGTGCCGGAACCGAAACATCAAACTGGGCGGCAAGGAGACCGAGGTTGAAGCCGCATTCGAGCGCAACCGTGGAGATGATTTCCTCTGGCATCAACAGCGCCGCGGCGAAGGCGTTCGCTTCTCGCTCCTGTTTGGCCGGGTCGGCACTGGGGTCGAGATCAGGGGCGCGACAGAAACGCTCGAAGTTCTTCTTATCGCCGCGCTGAGCGTGCAGCAACCAGTGACCCATCTCGTGCGCAACAGTAAAACGGCGACGCCCCTGCGAGCGTTCGGACTCAAAGCGGTCAACCCAAATGGTGCGGTCGGCCGTGGTCAACATGCCGGAGATCCGTCCGGCATGGTTGGGGGCGCCGTCGACTGCGCGGATGTCGTCGACCTCGACGACATCCAGCAACAAGAGCGAGCCGGCGATCTCCTCAACCGGAGAAGGCGGTACCTCGCCAAGTCCGTACTCGTCGTCGAATTCGACTAGGAGCTCCTGGGCCGCCGTCGCCGGATCAGCCATCTGGACCGCCGTAGAAGAGATCGTGGACTAGACGCTCACCTTGGCTGCTTCCTGCCTGCCGGGCAGATCCTCGATCGCCCGGTACCTCATCGTTTTTCACTTCCCCGAGTCCGCGGCCAAATGCCTGCGCCGGGGCGGACGAAATCCTGCCGCTGCGGTCAGCGGCGCTGCGCAGGTCGCGAGGGTCGATCTTAAGAAGAGAACCGAGTGCCTCAAGTAGGCGATCGCTGAGGCAGCGCCCCTCGATCTGTCCAGTCTCTAACTGGTGGTAGGCGCGCTGAAGACGCTTCCGGTCCTTTCCAGCAAGTCCGAAACGCTCGGCGAGACCAGCGAGGAGTTCCTCGCGAGGGATTCGGCGTGCGCGACGTAGCTCCGTCAGAAGTACCGGTAGATCCCCCTCTCCCCGCTCTTCCGAAAAGACGCGGTCAACAAGCTCAAGGGCGTCCTGGTAGCGCTGGGGGTCCACCGGGTCAGGTCCTTCGGCAGCAGCCTGATGGTTATGAAAGACGGCCAGCAGCTCCTCCAGTCGCTCGCGATCGGCATCGGGAACCAACTTCAGGTAGTCGGGAACAGTGCGGGCACGACCCTGCTTGATGTCTTCGAGCGCTTCTGCAAGCACTGCGTCGATGTCAGCCATGGACGATCCTCAACTTCGGTCGCGGCGGAGAGAGCTTTGGCGCCGGCGCCAGACGGCGGTCTGGATCCAGGGCACATTCGCGGCCAATTTCGTATGCGAGGGCGCGTATGTCGGCTCGCTCGCCGCTTCGCGCGAGCCGAGCGAGGACCTTGATGAGGGCCTCGTCCTCGATCGCCTTCAGGTCGCGCGGGCCGAGAGACACGTCGGAGTCGCGGACAGCGCGGGAGATGATCGGCACCGAGCGCAACACGAGCTGTTGTAGCAGCGGTTCCTGGAGGTCGCGGTCGCCTCGCTCTTTCGCTTGGGCGAACATAACCGACAGGGTCTCATCATCGAGCGAGGAAAACTCTTGGTGAGCGATTCGTAGCGGGCTTATATTCATGTCGAGTTACCGTCTAAAGATCGGATCGCGTTACGCCTTCGGCTTCAAGCTGCTTACGGATCTTGCTGATCGCGCGGTGCTGGGCGACCCGGTAGGCCTCGGGTGTCATGTCGAGCTCGGCGGCGATGTCGGCGCCGGCGCGGCCTTCGCCGAAGAAGCCGTGGAGGATCTTCTGCTCACGGTCGGAGAGGCGGGCAAGGGCGTCGGCCAGAATCTCGGATGACGAGTTGTCGATCTCGAAGCCCACGTCTTCCATGTCCGAGCGGTCCTTCGACTGGGCTGGGTCCCCTCCCGGCTTCTCAGGACGGCGTTCCTGCTTGCGGATGAAGTCACGGCGGGCCCAGTGGGCGTTTTCCATGGCGACCGCGCCGAAGGGCCCATTGAAGTAGGCCTTCCTCATCAGCGTCTTCGTCATCCGGATCATCCAGTCCCCGGTCACTTCTTCAGCGTCCGCGGGCGACAGGCCCCAGATGACCTGCTGTTCGCGGACTTTGCCTTGCCAGCCGACGAGCAGCTGGCCAATCACCGAGCGTTCCTCGGATTCGTCGCCACGCTCTCGAGCACGGCGAAGTTTTCGGAGGAGCTCGGTATCGCGTGGGTTCTCTCCCTTCGGAGCTTCAGGTGCCTGCACGTGCATTTCAACCTTTTACCGCCGGAAATGCCTGGCTTGTTACACGAAGTCGCTAGTCCGGAGAAAAGTCTTCTCGATGAAGCCATCGCTTCTACAAACCCCGATGTGTGTAACGACGAGCGGCTCTGCGGCGGCATCTAGTCGGGCCGGACATCCGGTCGAATTCGACGAGAGGACCAAAATTGTCATTTGTAGAGTTGAACAACATTCCGATCAAGCACATCGATACTGTCATCGAGGTCGTTTCCAAGGGTGACGGGGGTCACGACCACGACGAGGTGGCTGTAACGAGCTCGCTTGAGCTGGTGGCGCCAATTGACGGTGCCGAGAAGGCGCTGCTGATTCTGCCGATGGCTGGCGAGGCTCAGCAGAGGCCGATCGTCCGCTATTCCGACGAGCACGTCAAAGACGGGGCAGTCTTCACGTTTGACCCAGTCGAGCGCTCGGTTTATGACGAGGAGCTGGTTGAGCGCCTTGAGGCGCTCGCCGATGGGACCTCCAAAAAGGAGCAGAAGGCGGTCGCAACGCAGCTCGAGCGGTGCGCCGACGGCCTCTCAGCCGCCGTCGTGCGAGTTAAGCCAGGGGAGACTAAGTTGCGGATCTTCTACGAGATCGCAGCTACCAAAGTCGAAGACCGCGTGTTCGAGTTCGGGGTGATCGGCCCGTTGCCATCCTTCGTGATCCAAGCGGGGGGATCGATTGGGCTCCTCGGGATCCTGCCACGGGCGACGAATCTCGTCAGCGCGGTGGCTCTTTCGGATCCGGCCAACCCCGGCTCAGAAATCGGCACCAAGGCTGAAGCCGACCTCGGTGGGAAACACATCGTCGGCTGGACGTGGCAGAACGATCCGCTGTTCAAGATTCGTTACAGGTACTAGGAATAAAGGCGGGCGTGCTGCAATACGGCGCGCCCGCCTCTGCTAGCTATCGGCTGAGCTCAGCCACCCTGCCGCCTCCTGCCGATACCCTCGCGCACCTGGAGACGATCGACCAACAACTACTTCTCGTCGGCTCCGGGGAAACCTGTCAAGCGATGCTCGTCCGGCCGAGTCGGATCACCGAAGAGGAACCCGAGGCCCCGATCGTTGGAACTTCCGTCTCCCTGTCCAAGATCATAGAGCGGCTCTCCCCCGCTCTCGAGATCGGCTGGCCGGATCATCCCGCCGAGCCCAAGGACCTAGAGGCCTTCCTCGAAGAGGCGAGCACCCGTCTCTTTGACGCGGCAGCCGCATTGAAGACCAGCCCGAACTTCGTCCCTGCGGCCGGGTTTGCGCGGATCAGCCGTGACCTGATCTTTGAACACGTGAAAGTCGAGCTTGAAGACGCGCGCGGTGGCATCGAGACCGAGGATCTGTGGCGGTCTTTCGACGCGCTCGAGTCGACGGCCCCGATCAAGAGGCTGACGCGGGCGGGATTGACGATCAAGCTGCGCGCCTTGGGCGCATTCATTCTCTTCGGTCGAACCTGGCGCGACGACGAGATGACCGCTGACGACTTCTTCCCCGAGGGGGACTGGAAGCGAGCACGCGATGCCCAGGTCTCTGAGGCCCTTGAAAAGGAGCTCGGCCTTGCCAACAAACAGGTCGCCCACATCACCCTGACTCGCCCGCTCCCCGAGGACATCGAGGTCTACGCCGGCAGTGGACTGTCCGAGTTCAACCGGATTATTGCCTTGTTTGCTGAGTTCGAGCGCGCGGTCGATAGTCGCCTCCTGCCTCCGTGGTGGTCCGACTGGTTCATTTCGTTCAGCGAGGGACCGGGCAGGTCGCCTGAATGACAAGCGCTCGGCGATCTTCCACCTTTCACCCCTGGATGATCGCGAGAGAACGAGTTGTAACCGCCACCCCCGCCACTCAGGCACAAAAACGGATTTGTGTCTGAATCGCCGACAATCGCCGCATATCCGCGGTTAATCGGATTCCCACTTCGGTGACCCGGCCGGTTTCACTCGCAGAGGGCAAGGCCAGGAATTTCGCATCAGCAAGCCATTGCCACGCCTGGCGCCCTATCGCTGACAAAACAACTCGACAACAAGCAGCCTAAATCGCACCCAGGAGGTCGGCGGTTCGATCCGCCTAGCTCCCTCGCCCACTACTTCTTCGGCGGAACCTTCAGCTTCACGGTTCTCTTCGTGGTCGCCGGCTTCGAGGAGCCGCGGCGGGTGGTGACCGAAAGTTTGAGGGCGAGGGTCTTGCCGGGCTTGAGCAGCTTCTTGCCGGCGGACGTGATCTTGAGTTTCAGGGGCTTCTTCTTGCCGGCCGGCACCTTGACGGCGCCCTTGGCGAAGAGGATTTTGGAGGTCTTCGGCTTGGCTCGGCGGAAGGCGGTTTGGGGGGCTACGGCGGTCGAGTAGGCGTTAGCCGCAGCGGCGCAGATTTCGGCCACTTCGCCGGTCGGGTGTCCGCCTTGGGCGTGGCAGTCGATGCCGGCAATGGTCATGAAGTGGCCGTGGATGACCGGGGCCTTGAAGAGGGAGAGCTTGAGTTTGACCGGGGCCTTGGTCGGGGGCGGGATGGCGCCTGGCGAGGTGGTGCCGGAGCCGCTGCCCGGCTGGCTCGGGGAGACCGGCGGCGAGAGTTGGGCGGCGCAGGAGGGGCCCGGCTTCCAGGCGGGCCGTTCGCTGTTCAGCGACGTGCTGGTGATCGGCACCGCCGGCGCGCTGCCGTCCGCCGGGGCGACGAGGATCTGCTCGTAGCCTGGGCCCGAATCCGGCCGGGCATCGAAGGCAATGCGGGTCCCGTCGGGCGAGAATTTCGGGTTGTGAGGGACGAACCAGCCCGGCGGCATCGGAATCTGCACGCCGACGCTGGAGCCGTCGACCGGCACCACCCACACTTGGTCGAGAGGTTCTTCGTCGGCGACGTAGGTGACCCGGGTCGAGTCGCAGGACCAGTCCACCGTCGTCCCGAGGTCGATCGGCTTGTCCAGTTCGTGCCTGCCGGAGCCGTCGACGTTGCTGATTTCGAGGCCGTAGGGGTAGCTGCCGAAGCGGAAGCCGGCGAGATAGCGGCCGTCGGGGGACCAAAAGACACCGGGCGCGCCGCCGACGGGCGTCAGGGTCCCGCTGCCGTCGGCCGGCGCCATGTAGACCGCCCCGCTGCGGAGCAAGACCACCGTGTTCCCGTCGGGCGAGAAGTGCGGGCCTCCCTCGTCGGCGGCGCTCGATCCGATCGCCACCGGCTCTGCGGCCCCGTCGGCGCGGCCGACGTGAGCCTCGTCCCCAAGGGGGTTCGCGCTCGACAGCGGGTGCGAGCTGAAGGCGATCCGGCTGCCGTCCGGAGACCAGTCGAAGGTCTCGTTCTCGGAGAAGTCGGGGGTCTGCGAGACGTTGATCGCTTCCGGGTCGGATTTGGTGGGGTCGACCGTGTAGATCTCCCACGTTTCGTCGGCGGGGGGATAGAGCCCCATGTATCCGATCATGTTTCCCAGCGGCGACCACTCCGGGTACCACTCCCAAGCCGACGCGGTGTTGGTGATGTCTTTGTTGTCGGTCGGGTTGTCGGGGTCGATCAGGCAGAGGTCGCTCTCGCACTGGTAGGCGAGCTGTTCGCCGCCGGCCGGGGCGGCGGCCCAGAGGCAGACGAGGATCGACGAGACGACGAGCAACAGCGGCAGACGCGACCGGGGCATAAATCAGCTCTTCCTCTTCTTAGTGACTGGTCCGCTGCATCGTATGCGCTAGGACTGCGGCAGCTTCCCGGCGCCGCGCTTCGTCACCGGCCGCGAGGGCGGCGGCACCACCGGGCCGGTGTCGCCGTCGGGGGCCTCGTCGAGATCGACTACGACCGGGGCGTGGTCGCTCGGGCCTTTGCCTTTGCGTGCCTTGCGGTCTACCCAGGCCGCGCGGACGCGCTCGGCGACCGGCTCCCCGGCGAGGATCAGGTCGATCCGCATCCCGAGGTCGCGGTGGAACATGCCGGCGCGGTAGTCCCAGTAGCTGAAGATCCGCTCGTCGGGCCAGCGGTCGCGGACGACGTCGCGCAGGCCGAGCGCCTGCAGCTCCGCCAGCGCCGCGCGCTCGGGCGCCGTTACGTGCGTGTGGCCGACGTAGGCCTCGGGGTCGAAGACGTCTTCGTCGGCCGGGGCGATGTTGACGTCGCCGCAGACGACCGCCTCCTCCGGGCCGGCCGCGACCACGTCGCGCAGCGCCGCCAGCCACTTGAGCTTGTACTCATAGTGCTCGGATCCAGGTTGGCGCCCGTTCGGCACGTAGACCGAGAAGACCCTGATCCCGCCGCAGGTCGCGGCCACCGCGCGCGCCTCCGGATGCGGGAACCCCGGCGCCTTCGCGAGCCCGGCGGCCACGTCCTCCAGGCCCACCCGCGAGAGGATCGCGACGCCGTTCCAGCTGGCCTCGCCGTGGACGGCGACCTCGTAGCCGCGGCCCGCCAGCTCCTCGCCGAGCAGCGCCGTGAAGGCCTCATCGGCGAGCTTCGTCTCCTGCAGGCAGACGACGTCCGGCTGCCGTTCGTCCAGCCAGGGCAGCAGCCGCGGCAGGCGCTGCTTGACCGAGTTGACGTTCCAGGTGGCGAGCCGCACCCCTACAACCATGATGGAATGCCGCCGTGCGCTCCCTCCTCGGCGACCGGAAGCACTGGATCTGGCTCGCCGTCTGGGTGGCGACCCGAGCCCTGATCGTCGTCGAGGTCGGCTTCTGGGCGACCTCGCACCCGCACCTCGAGGACGTCAACCGCTACGAGGCCTGGTCGCAGACGCTGACCAGCGAAGGCGCCTTCCCGGGTGGCGACGCCTGGCAGTACCCGCCCGGCGCCGGCCTGCTGATGCTCCTGCCCCGGCTGCTGCCGGCGGGATACGGCGAGGCCTTCGTCGGGCTGATGCTCGTGGTCGACTTCATCGGGCTGGTGGCGCTGGCTCGGCTCGGCCGCCGCGCCGGCAACGACACCGGCGTCTGGGTCTGGCTGCTGGGGATGCCGCTGCTCGGGACCTTCGCGGTGCTGCGCTTCGACCTCGTCCCGACCGTGATCGCCATCGCCGCGCTCCTCGCCGTCCACCGCCGTCCGCGGTGGTTCGGAACGCTCGTCGGACTGGGGGCGGCGATCAAGCTCTGGCCGGTGCTGTTGCTGTTCGGCGAGTGGGACCGAACGCGCCTGCTGCGGAGCGCGCTCGCTGCCCTCGCCGCGGTCGCGGTGATCTTCGCGGCCTCGGCGATCGCCTTCGGCAACCCGACCGACTTCCTCTCCAACGGCGGCGACCGCGGCTTGCAGGAGGAAGCGGTCGCCACGATCCCCTGGCAGCTCGAAGAGATCGTCAGCGGCGACCGCTACCCGCGCGAGATCCGCTTCGGCGCCTGGGAGGTCGCCACCCCGACCGCGGACACCGTCGCGACCCTGCTCGGCTGGCTGACCCTGGCGACGCTCGCAGCCGCGGCGGCCTGGTGGTGGCGCTGGCAGCAGCTGGTCCGCGACGGCTGCGGGCGGCTGGCCGACGCCGCCGTCAGCCGCGACTTCGTCTTCACCGTGGTCCTGCTCGTCGTCGTCACCAGCCGGGTGCTCAGCACCCAGTACATGGTCTGGCTGCTCGGGCTGGCGGCGGTCGTCCTCAGCGCCGGAACCAGCCGCTTCGCGCGCCCGGCCTGGGTGGTCGTCGGCGCCACCGCCCTCTCGATGGCCACCTTCAAATCTCCGGAGCTGACGCTGATCCGCGACCTGGCCCTGCTCGGCGCGACGGTCGACGCGGCGGTGGGGATGGTTCAGGTGCTCAAAGGCCGCTCGGCACCTGCCAGTGCGTGATCCGGGAGAAGCCGGGGTCGATCACGTAGACGTCACCTTCTCCGCTCGACTCGACACTCATCGAAGCGGCTTCCCAGTAGGGGACCTTGGACGGCGAGAACTGGCCGCGACCGAGGCCGGGCGCGCCGAACCAGGTGACGAATTCTCCGGCGTCGTTGAAGACCTGGACCCGGCCGCTGCCGACGCTGGAGATGAAGACGTAGTCGTTGGAATCGACGTCGAGGCCTTCCGCGCCTTTGAATTCTCCGACGCCGTAGCCGGGCCACCCCTGCCTCCCGACTTCGTCCATGCGGACGCCGTTCGAACTGAATTTGAGGACGCTGGGCCCCGTCATCAGCCCCCAGATGTTCCCCGCCGAGTCGAAGTCGAGCCGGAAGAGCTCGGGGTACTTGTATTTCCAGAGGCGTCGCACGAATTCGCCGGTGCCGCTGAACTTCTTGATCACGTGGTGTTCGTCGGAGACGTAGACGGCGCCTTTGGCGTCGGTGGCAAGCGACCAGGGCTCGCCGCGGAGGGGGCTCCCTTCCGCGAAGCCGAAGGCGAACTTGAATTCGTGTTTCCAGTTGAACTTCTCGACGCGATGGTTGCCCGCGTCGAGGACGTAGACGTTGCCGTGGGCGTCGATCGTGATCGCGGTCGGGTCGAGGAACTGGCCGGGCCCGGATCCTTTCGAGCCGAACTGGGCGACGAATTTTCCTTCGGGCCCGAAGATCTCCACCCGGTCCGCGCCGCGGTCGCTGACCCAGACTTTCCCGTCGAGGCCGATCGCCAGGTCGGTGGGCTGCTGCAGCTTCGCTTCGCCTTTGCCGGTGAAGGAGCCCTTGTAGGTGGCCGTGTAGTCGATCCGCGGCACGCTCCACTGGTCCACCCGGTTGTGCCCGGCGTCGGTGATCCAGGCGTCACCGCTGTTGTCGAAGGCGATTCCCTCGGGGGCGACGAATTCGTAGGGGCCGTTCCAGTAGTAGCCGAACTGGGTGATGTATTCGCCCTCGAGGTTGTACTCGGAGACGTGGTCCATGTTGCCGTCAACGACGAGAACGGTGCCGGCGGAATCGATCGCGACCGCATCCGGATGGACCAGGTGCCAGCGGTCGCGGGCTTCCGGGTAGACGCGGTCGCCGACGTAGCGAACGAGGTTCCCGGCGGCGTCGAAGACGGCCACCCGTTCGTTGGACCAGTCGGCGACCCAGAGCCTGCCTTGGGGATCGATCGCGCTGCCGGTCGGCTTGGCGAGCTCGCCGCCACCGCCGACGACCGCGAGGAATTCGCCTGCTTCGCTGAACTCCTCGACCCGCGAGTGGCCGGTGTCGGAGACCCAGACGTTGCCGGCGGAGTCGACGGAGATGCCCTCGGGGTTGGCGAGAGCGTGTTCGCCGCCCGGGTGGACCGCGCGGATGAAGTTCCCTGCTTCGTCGAACTGCTGCAGGCGCCGGTTGTTCGCGTCGAGGACCCAGAAGCGGCCTTCGGGTCCGAAGGCGAGCGCGGTCGGGCGGAAGAAGTCGCCGGCGCCGGAGCCTTTTGAGCCGATCTGCCCGAGGTATTCGCCGCCGGAGCCGAACTCCTGGATGCGATTGTTCTGCTCGTCGACGACCCAGACGTGCCCGTCTGGAGCGACTCCCACGCCCGCCGGGTGTTCGAACTGGCCGGCGCCCGATCCGGTCGACCCAAACGAGCTCAGGTGGTGGGCTTCGAAGCCCGGATAGCCGAGCGGCTCGGGGATGGCCAGCGCAGCCGGCGCCGCGACGAGCGCAGCCAGTACGAGAAGGAGAAAAGGGGCTCTCTTGGGCATCCCTGTCCCTCTAACGGGAGGGGCGCCCGAAAACTCACCGCGGATGGACCGTTCTGAGAAACTTTGCCGATGGCCGAGCGGGACGTGTTCCTCCAGAAGCGGATCTTCAACTGGTCGGAGAAGCTGCCCGTTTGGCAGCGCGGGCTGATGCGGCTGCTCTGCGACGGGCCGCTCGACGAGGCGGCGCGGGCGCGGGTGCTGGCGGTTCTGCTGGGGGATGCGGAGGTCGCTGAGCTGCCGCCGCTGGAGCTGGCCGACCTTCCGGCTGACGAAGGCGCTTACGGAACCGTCGAACTGCGGGAGATCCGCAACCTGCAGAACATCAACAGCCTTGCCGGCGACCAGGCGCTCGGCTTCGGCCCGGGGCTGAACATCGTCTTCGGTGAGAACGGCGCCGGCAAGAGCGGCTACGGGCGCTTGGCCCGCCGGGTCTGCCGGGCGGCGGAACCGGGCGAGGTGCTCCATGACGTCTTCGACCCCGGCAAGGCAGAGGCACCGCAGACGGCGGAGTTCGTCCTCGCGGTGGACGGCGAGGAGCGGGTGGCCGAGGTCGACCTCGGCCAGGAGGCGCCGCGCGTCCTCTCGGCGATCACCGCTTTCGACGCCAACTGCGCCGAGTTCTGCGTCTCCAAGTCGAACATGATCGAACACACGCCGCGGCCGCTGCGCCTGCTGAAAGAACTGGTCGAGGCACAAGGCGAGCTGGCCGAGGAACTGGCCGAGCAGATCGACGAGCTGCGCGACGCGCTCCCCGAGCTGCCGGAGCTCGACGACGCCGAGGCGGCGGCGCTGCTGGCGCGGGTCGAGGCGGGAGAGGCCGCTCGCGAGGAGGTCGAGGCCTTCGCGCGGCCGACCGAGGCTGAGCTCGAGGAGCTTCGGGAGCTCGAGAAGGCGGAGGCGACGATCGCCTCCGACCAGAGCCGGGAGCTGGAGACTGCGGCGCGGAAGCGGGCCGCGGCGGTCGAGCGCCTGGCTTCTCAGCTCGAGGACGCCTGGGAGCGCCTCGACGACGAGGCGCTGGAGGAGATCGCCGAGCTGCGCACGCGGCTGGCCCGGGCCTCCGCCGCCGTCGACCAGGTCGCCGCCGAAGCGTTCGCCGACCAGCCGCAGCCGGGCACCGGCGGCGAGGTCTGGCGGGAGATGTGGGAGGCGGCGCGGCGCTTCGTCGAGGCCGGTGAGGGCTCTTTCCCAGACGAGGCGGCCGACGCCACCTGCCCGCTCTGCCAGCAGGACCTGGAAGCGGCGGCGCGCGAGCGGATGCAGCGCTTCGAGGCGTTCGTCTCCGGCAACCTGCGCGAGCAGGTGCGGCTGGTGGACGCGGCGCTGACCGAGCACCTCGAACGGCTGCCCGATCTCGGCGAGCTCTCCCATACGGCGGAGGTCGCCGTCGCCGCCGCCGGCGGGCACCTGCAGGAGCCGGCCGACGCGGCACTGAAGACGCTCGCCGATCGGCTGGCGATCGTCACCGGCCAGACCGATCCGTCGCTGGATCTAGACCTCCAGCTGAAGCCGCTGCGCGACTACGCCGCGGTCCAGGTCGCCGAAGCCGAAGGGTTCGCGGTGCTGCGCAACGAGCGCGAGCGCACCCGGGTGGAGACCCGCCTTCGCGAGCTGCGGGCTCGGCGTGCGGTCGCCGAGGCGCGCGCGGACGTACTCGCCTATATAGAGAGCCTGGAGGCGATCGCCGCCCGCGAAGAGGCGCGGCGGGAGCTCTCGACGGCATCCATTTCCCACCGGATCCGCGAGCTGAGCCGGCTGGCGATCACCGATCGCCTCAAGGAGGCGCTCGAGCAGGAGATCGGCGAGCTCGACCCGATCGCCAACCGCGTCGAGCTGAAGGCCTCGGCGAGCAAGGGCAAGCCGGCGGTCCAGTTCAAGCTCCGCGCCGAGGGGCGCGAGAAGGTCGGCAGGGTCTTGAGCACCGGCGAGCAGACCGCGCTCGCGACCGCCTTCTTCCTCGCCGAGCTGCGGGTCAGCAACGAGCGCAGCGCGATCCTCCTCGACGACCCGGTCTCCTCGCTCGACCATCAGCGCCGCGAGCACGTCGCCACGCGCCTGGTGGAAGAAGCGGCCAAGCGCCAGGTCGTCGTCCTCACCCACGACCTCGTCTTCGTCTACTACCTGCAGGAGAAGGCCGAAGAGCTCGGCGTCGAGCTGCACGGGCAGGCGCTGGAACGCGCCTACCACAGCGTCGGCGTCGTCGCCTCCGACCTGCCGTGGGAGGTGAAGTCGCCGATGGACCGGGCGAAAGCGCTGCGGCACGAGCTGAAGGCGAAGCTGATCCCGCTCTACAAGGGCAACGACCCGCTCTACGACGCCGAAGCGCACCGCTGGCGGCTGGAGCTGCGCAAAGCCTACGAGCGGATGATCGAGATCTACGTCCTCGGCGGCACGGTCGAGCGGCAGGCGCGCAACATCCGCGTCCGCAACCTGCACAAAGTCAGGTGGAGCGCCGAGTTGGCGCGCGAAATAGACGCGGCGATGAAAGAGCTATCCGGCGGCGCTCACCAGGAACCGCTCGGCCGTCAGTCGCCGGCGCTGACCCCGACGAAGCTGGAATCGCTGCTGGAAAAATTCGCCGCCCTCTGCGCGAAGACGAAACCGGTGCAGGCTCGCAAGGAGGATGAGGCAAAGCCGGTCGCTCAGATCGGTATCGCCTGACGCTCCAACCGCACCACCGGGTAGCGGCCGCGGATCCGCTGGTTGAAGAAGCGGCCCTTAGAGCTCGCCCGCATCAACTCGGCGAGCACGGGCTCCGGCACGTCGAGGTACTGGTAGAGCCCGCCGTTGCAGAAGCGGACCTCGAGGACCTTCTTTTCGTAGCCGATCGAGTCGATCATGCTCGACTCCACGGGGATCCTGTGCATCGCGGGCCTCCGAGCCGGTTGTGGTTGAGCTCAGGTACCCGGCCGTCCACTTCGGGAATCCCCTGGGGCGCCAGCCGACGCAGCAGCTCGCTGACAAAGGAGTTCGTTTACTCGGCTACGGTTTTTCCGGTTTTCGACGATCGACTGGGCGCAAGGGAGGCGCGGATGGCCGATTGGATTCGTCGCATCAGCATCTGGAAGCCGGGGGCGCCGCCGCGGGTCGCGTCGCTGCGGCAGCTGCCTTCGGCAACGGACATCCGGTGGTTCGAGATCGTCTGTGGCGTCGAGGAGGCGGAGACGGTGCTCGCCGCCTTGGGCCCCTACTGCCCTGGTCTGACCAAGCCGATGCTGGACGACCTGCTGACGCCCGACGAGGAGCCGGAAGGGAGCAGGTACGGTGACGGCGTCCGCCTCGCCTCCTCCTTCTCCGTCTCGGCCTGGCGGCCCGAGGAACAGGTCGAGCGCGGCACGCCGCAGGGCGTCGGCGTCCTCCGCTTCCAGCCGGTGGAGCTCTTGGCGGGCGACGGCTGGCTGATCACCTGCTGGCATCCCCGTCGCACCTTCCAGGGCTCGGAGATGATCGAGGAAGACCGGCCGGGCGAGGCCGACGAGCTGTTCGAAGGGGTGGCGGAACGCTGGCGGCACCGGCCCGGCGCCACCGCGGGCGACCTCGGGATCTCCGTCATGCACGAGCTGGCGCTCACCTATGCGCCCTCATATCGGGCCCTCTACACCTGGCTCGAGGACTGGGAGCTGAGCCTCTACACGAAGACCGGAGACGGGGACGACGACAAGATCGGCGATCCCGACCAGCTGCCGGAGCTGTGGGGGTTGATGGCTGTGCTCCGCAACTGGCTGAGCCCGCTCAACAAGCCGGGTCTGCAGTCCGACCTCGGCAAGGCGTGGCTGCAAGCCTCCGACCACCAGGCGGTGAAGGAAGTCGACAATCGGGTGGATAAGGCGCTTGCCGGGCTCGGGCAGCTGAGCGAAACGCTGCGCCAGTCCTTCGGCCTCCTGCACCTGGAGCAGACGGAGGAACAGCGGCAGCGGGCCGAGGGGATGCAGCGCCGCTTCGAGTTCATCGCCGTCGTCTTCCTCGTCCCCACCTTCGTCGTCGGCTTCTACGGCGCCAACACCTGGGTGCCGGGACAAGGGGAGGCGTGGGGCTTCGAGGTCATGGTCGCGGCCCTGGTGCTGGGGGTCCTGGTGGCGGGAATCGGCCTGCTGCTGACTCACCGGCGGACCTTGGCGCTGCAGAAGAAGGCTCTGGAAGAACGCAGGCAGATGCGAAACCAGCTGCTCCTTCGCAGCAGCTAGAGCTTGCGCCGCAGGTACTGGAGGGCGATCACCGTGGTCGCGTCGCGGATCTGCGGCAGCGCCTCGTCGAGCTGGGCGAGGTCGAGGCGGACGATCTCGATCTCCTCATCCTCGTCGCGCTCGCCGCTTGCCGGCGAGAGGCCGGTCGCCTCGAAGATCGTCACCTTCTCGCTGAGGAAGCCGGGGGCTGGGATAGATGACGTGGAGCACGCTCCACTCATGCGCCTGCAACTCCGCCTCCTCGGCCAGCTCCCGCTGGGCGCACTCGAGCTCGCTCTCCCCCTCGTGGTCGAGCGTCCCCGCCGGGATCTCCAGCAGCTCTTCCTCCTCGACCGCCTCGCGCGGCTGCGCCACCAGGTAGGCGAACTCGTCGTCGTAGGCGAGCACCGCCACCGACCCGGGATGCTCGACGACCTCCCGCTCGACCTCACTGCCGTCGGCGTGCCGGTAGCGCTTGGCGACGAAGTCGATGTGCTTGCCCTCGTGCAGGGGCTTGGTCTCGAGCAGCTCCACAGGGCCACTCCATCAAACCGGACATTCGCTTGCTCGGCTCAGGCCGCCGCGACCGCGGCCGATAGGTACTTTCGAATATGGAGTCGGGAACGCGACGAGTTGCAGGGCAACACGTTCGAGACCAGGCGAAGGCGCGGTCGTGGAAGCGGTTCTTCTGCGGGAGGCTCAAGCGCGACTACGGCAACTGGGTGCAGGGCGCCGAGGGTGAGGAGGTCGTCGGCGGGATCCTCGAGGGGCTGCGCGCGCAAGGCTGGCACGTCATCCACGACGTCTCTTTCGGCCGCGGCAACATCGACCACATCGTCGTCGGGCCGGGCGGGATCTACGCGATCGAGACGAAGAGCCGAGCCGGCAAAGTCTGGCTCGAACACCTCGAGCCGAAGATGCTGGCGCAGGCGTACGCCGAGAAGAAGTCGCTGGAGACCGTCACGGGGATGGAGGTCGAGGGGCTGCTCGTCTTCAGTCAGGCCTACATCGTCGAGAAGGTGCCGGCGCGACGCCGGGGGGTCACGATCCTGCCGGCGCGAAGCCTGCCGTGGTTCTTCTCCCGACGACGGCCGGTGATGTCAGCCGAGCGGGCCGCCGAGCTCCACACCCGCCTCGCGTTCGCGGTGGGTCAGAGCGCTCCGTAGGCCCTCGCGGGCGACGGCGGTCAGCGCAGCAGCTCGACTTCGACGCGCTCGCCGGCGGCGATCTCCTCGCGGTCGGCGGGCATCACAGCAAGGGCGTCGGCATCGAGCATCGAGGTGAGAACGTGGGAGCCCTGGCTCTCGCGGGTGAGGTGGGCGCGCCAGCCTTGGTCGGTGAGCTCGAGACGGCAGCGGAGGTAGTGCGCCTTGCCGGGCTTCTTGCGGTAGGTGGTGGTGAGCGTCGCTTGGGTGCGGCCGGCGAGAGGGTCGAGGCCGGTCATCGCGCGGAGCGCGGGACAAGCGAAGAGGTGGAAGGTGACCATCGCCGAGACAGGGTTGCCAGGGAGCCCGAAGACGAGAGTCCGGCGGCTGCTGTCGCGGGAGAGGACACCGAACCAAGTCGGCCCACCGGGCCGCAGCGCCACCCGCCAGAACCGCTCCTCGACTCCGAGGTCGGCCAGGGCCCCCTTGACGTGGTCGTGGCGCCCGACCGAGACGCCGCCGGCGACGATGAGCACGTCCGGCTCCCGAACTGCATCAGATTCTCTACCTGCCAGAGGGGAAATCTGATGCAGTTCGGTTGAGAGGGCGGCGCTGATGGCCTGGCGCGTCGCCTCTGGCTCATCTGGGAGGTGCGCGACGTGGGTCGGGTCGGCGCCGGCTTCGCGGACCAGGGCGTTCAGGGCGTAGGTGTTGGAGTCGTAGATTTGGCCAGGCTCGAGCGGCTCACCGGGAGGGATCAGCTCGTCGCCGCTGCCGAGGATGGCTACGCGTGGCCGCTGCGCGCACTCGACCTCGGCCACCCCAGATGCCGCCAGGACCGCCACCGCTGCGGCGTGCAGCTCTTGGCCGCGACCGATCAGCACCTGCCCCGCTTCGATGTCTTCGCCGGCGCGGCGGACGTTCTCGCCCTCGCGCACCGGTCGCGCCGGCAGCACGTACCCGCCCTCCTCGCGCGAATCCTCGACCGGCAGCACCGCGTCGGCGCCCTCCGGGACCATCGCCCCGGTCGAGATCCAGATCGCCTCCCCCTCCCCCACGGCAACCCCCGCCGGGTGGCCGGCACGCGACTCACCGACGAGCCGCAGGCGCAGCCGGTCGCCTTCGGTGTCGGAGCTGCGCAGGGCGTAACCGTCCATCGCCGAGTTGTCGAAGGGCTGGATCGAGATCGCGCTCCTGACCTCGGCAGAGGTGACGCGGCCGAGGCACTCCTCCAGGCGCACCGCTTCGCCGCCCAACGGCACAACCTCGGCGAGCACCAGCTCGCGCGCCGCCTCCGGCGCCAGCGGCGCCGCGCTCACGGGCGGTGCGCGGTCGGCGCGCCGCGCAGGAGCGAGACCGCGTGGGGCAGCGCCGGGCGCAGGGCGCCGGCGGTCTCTTCGATCGCCTTCGGGTTGCCGGGGAAGTTGACGATCAGCGTCGAGCCGCGGATGCCGGCGGTGGCGCGGGAGAGCATCCAGTGGTGCGTGTGCTCCGCCGAGGCGCCGCGCATCGCCTCGGCGATTCCCGGTGCCCGTCGCTCGATCACCGCGTCGGTCGCCTCCGGCGTCACGTCGGAGGCGGCGAAGCCGGTGCCGCCGGTGGTGAGGATCAGGTCGCACGAACCTCCGTCCGCCCACCGCTGCAGGCAGCGTTCGATCTCCTCGCGGTCGTCGCTGACGAGCTCGCGCCCGGCCACCGTCGCTTCCATCTCCCCGACGAAGGCGACCAGCGCATCGCCGGACTCATCGCTGCCGCCATCATGCGCCCGCGAGGTGCTGACGGTGATCACTGCCGCCCGCAGCGGCTCGCTACTCGGCGCGCCAGTCATGCTTGCCGCCGCTCTTCTCCAGCAGCCGCAGCCCGTCGATGACGACGCCGCGCTCGATTCCCTTGACCATGTCGTAGAGCGTCAGCGCCGCGACCGAGCAAGCGGTCATCGCCTCCATCTCCACCCCGGTTCCAGCGGTCGTCGCGGCTTCGGCCTCGATCCGCGCCTCGCCGCTCTCGCCGTCGACCTCGAGCGTGACGTCGACGTGGGAGAGCGGCAGCTGGTGGGCAAGCGGGATCAGCTCGTCGGTCCGCTTCGCCGCCTGGATTCCGGCCAGACGCGCGGTCCCGATCACGTCGCCCTTCGGCGCGTCCCCGGCCAGCACCTTCGCCGCCGTCGCCGGCGACATCCGCACCGTCACCTCCGCCTTGGCGTGGCGGCGGGTCGCCGGCTTCTCGCTGACGTCGACCATCCGCGCCTTGCCGCTCGCGTCGAGGTGGGTCAGAGCGCCCGATCCGGCGGCCTCGCCAGGGAGGTTCATCGGCCTAGGATAAGGCGATGGTGCTGCAAGTACGGCTGTTCGCGATCCTGCGCGAGCGTGCGGGACGCGACAGCCTCGAGGTCGAGGTCGCCGAGGGGGCGACGGTGGCCGAGGCGCTGCGGGCGCTCGCCGGCGAGAGCGAGCCGCTGGCCGAGGCGCTGGCGGCGATGCCGGTGGTGATGGCGGTCAACCGCTCCTACGTCGACACCGACGCGACGCTCTCGGCAGGCGACGAGCTGGCGCTGATCCCGCCGGTCAGCGGCGGGATCGAGCCGCCGCGACCGCACGTCCGCGTCACCAGCGAGCCGCTCTCCGCCGAGCGGCTGAACAAGCACGTCGCCAGCTCCCACACCGGCGCCATCGTCACCTTCCAGGGCACTACCCGCGACGTCGAGCGGCTCGACTACGAGGCCTACGAGCCGATGGCCGAGGAGAAGATCGTCGCGATCCTCGCCGACGTCACCGCCCGTCACGAGATCGAGGGCGCCGCGGTCGAGCACCGCATCGGCGCCGTCCCGCTCGGCGAGCCGAGCGTCGTCGTCGCGATCGCCGCCGCCCACCGCGGCCCCGCCTTCGCCGCCGCCCGCGAAGCGATCGACCGGATCAAGGCCGAGGCGCCGATCTGGAAGCGCGAGGTCGAGGGCGAGCGCGCCGAGTGGGTCGAGGGCGCCTCGCCGCGAGGCCGCGGTGGACCGGAATAATTCCGGTTCTTCGCGGTCTCGCGAATTCAGTTCGAGGTCGGGAAGTTCATCGACCCGGCGTCTGCGGCGGAGGCTTGCGTCGCCGGCCACCTCGCGGTGATCGCCTTGCCGCGGGTGTAGAAGCGGACGCCCTCGGGGCCGTGGATGTGATGGTCGCCGAAGAGGGAGTCCTTCCAGCCGCCGAAGGAGTAGAAGGCCATCGGCACCGGGATCGGGACGTTGACGCCGATCATCCCGACCTCGACCTCGCGCTGGAAGCGGCGCGCCTCGTAACCAGAGGCGGTGAAGATCGCGGCGCCGTTGGCGTAGGGGTTGCGGTTGATCAGATCGATCGCCTCGTCGAGACCGCCGCTGCGGACGACCGAGAGCACCGGTCCGAAGATCTCGTCGCGATAGACCGACATCTCCGGCTCGACCTGGTCGATCAGCGTCGGCCCGACCCAGAAGCCGCCGCCGTCCACCTCCAGCTCGCGCCCGTCGACGGTCAGTCGGGCGCCGGCCTCGGCGCCCTGGCCGATGTAGTCGACGATCCGCTCGCGCGCCTGCGGCGTCGCTACCGGGCCCATTTCCGAGGCGGGATCGAGGCCGGGGCCTACACGGATCTCCCGCGCCCGCCGCGCCACCTCGCCGACCAGCTCGTCGCCGGCGTCGCCGATCGCGACCGCGACCGAGATCGCCATGCAGCGCTGCCCGGCCGAGCCGAAGCCGGCGGCGGCCAGCTGGTCGGCGGCGTAGCCGAGGTCGGCGCCGGGCATTACCACCGCGTGGTTCTTCGCCCCGCCGAGCGCCTGCACCCGCTTGCGCGTCTCCGTCGCCCGCGCGTGCACGTAGGAAGCGATCGCGGTCGAGCCGACGAAGGAGACCGCCGCCACATCCGGGTGGTCGAGCAGGGCGTCGACCGCGACCTTGTCGCCGTGGACGACGTTGAAGACGCCGTCCGGCAGCCCCGCCTCGGCGTAGAGCTCGGCGACGAGGTTGGAGGCGGAGGGATCGCGCTCGGAGGGCTTCAGCACGAAAGTGTTGCCGCAGGCGATCGCCACCGGGTGCATCCACATCGGCACCATCGCCGGGAAGTTGAACGGGGTGATTCCGGCGCAGACACCAAGGGGCTGGCGGAAGGAGTAGGCGTCGACGGTGGTCGAGACCTGGTCGGAGTACTCGCCCTTCAGCAGGTGCGGGATCCCGCAGGCGAACTCGACCACCTCGAGCCCGCGCAGGACCTCCCCCTTCGCGTCCTCCAGAACCTTGCCGTGCTCGGAGGAGACGATCCGCGCCAAGGTCTCGACGTTGCGGTCGAGCAGCTCGCGGAAGGCGAACATGATCTTGGCGCGGCGGCTGAGCGAAGTCTGCGACCACTCCGCAAACGCCTCGCGCGCGGCGGTGACCGCGGCGTTGACGTCGCTCGGCTCGGCAAGCACGACCTCGGCCTGGACCTCGCCGGTGGCGGGCTCGTAGACGGGCGAGGTCCGCGAGGAGGCGCCACTCGTCTCCTCGCCGGCGATCCGGTGGGTGATCACCGGTTCATTGTGACGTGACGGGGGTGATCGCCCCTTCGCCGCGCAGTACAGAAATTGCGTTGCGGGCCGCCAACTCGGCCATCGCGGTGCGCGTCTCGACGGTCGCCGAGCCCAGGTGCGGACTCAAGACGACGTTCTCGAGCCCGAGCAGCGCCGGCTCGACCCGCGGCTCGCGCTCGTAGACGTCGAGCCCGGCGGCGGCGATCTCGCCCGCGGCCAGCGCCTCCGCCAGCGCCTGCTCGTCGACGATCGGACCGCGGGCGGCGTTGACCAACACCGCGCTCTGCTTCATCGAAGCCAGCTCGGCGCTCCCGATCAGATGCTGCGTCTCCGGCGTCAGCGGACAGTGCAGGCTGACCACGTCCGCGCTTGCCAAGAGCCGGTCCAGCGGCAGCCGCTCTGCCTCGAGCTCGGCCACGACCGCCTCCGGCGCCGGGTGGCGCGAGTGGTAAGCGATCCTCATCCCGAAGGCACGCGCCCGCTCGGCGACCAGCCGACCGATCCCGCCGAGCCCGACGATCCCGAGCAGCTTGCCGCGCAAGCCGCTGCCGAGCATGAACGACATCCCCCAGGTCCAGGGCCGCCCGGCGCGGATGAGGCGGTCCCCCTCGGCCAGGCGGCGCGTCGCCGCCAGGATCAGCGCCATGGTCAGGTCGGCGGTCGCGTCGTCGAGGACCCCGGGCGTGTTGGTGACGACGACGCCGCGCCGCGCCGCCGCGTCGGTATCGACGTTGTCGTAGCCGACGGCGACGTTGGCGACGCAGCGCAGTTGCGGCCCCGCTGCCTCCAGCAGCTCCTCGTCGGCGCGGTCATGCAGCAGCGTCAGGATCGCCTCGGCACCTTGGACCAGATCGAGCAGATCTGGCCGGGGAATCGCCTCGGTGCGCTCGTCGATCCGCAGCTCGCCCGCGTCCCGCAGAGCCGCCAGCGCCGTCTCCGGCAGGCGGTTCGTCACCGCGAAGATCGAGTCGGCCGATGCGGACACGCCTACGACGCTACCGCGCCGCGCCCGTCAGGAAAAAAGGAGCTCCCGAGACGTCCTAGATATGTGAGGGCACCTCGGGAGCCAGGAGAAATAATGAAGCTCCTCCGTTGTACCGGTCAGAAATCTGACGTCAAGGATTCGCGAGTACCCGCTTGCGTAGGTGCCAGTTGGCACCCGGATACAGGTGTCACCCGCCAGCCTGGGGCTTCAGCACCAGGACGCAGAGGTCGTCGCGGATCGGCCGGTCCGCCCAGGCGAGGATCGCCCGCTCGACCTCGTTCACCATCACCCTCGCTCCGAGACCGGCGAGGGGTGAGAGCACGCCCCGCAAACCATCGAGGCCGAGCATCTGCTTTCCCTGCCGCACGTCCGTCGCGCCGTCGGTGTAGACGACGAGCCCGTCGCTCTGCTCGAGCGAGGACTCGATGTTCTGCAGCTCAAAGCGCTCCTCTACGCCAAGGAGGAAGGTCCCACCGTCGGCGGGCAGCTCCGCCAGCTCGGGCAGGCAGAGCGGCGAGGGATGTCCAGCCCGCGCCCAGCAGACCTTGTCCTCCTCGGGGTGCAACCGCAGGCAGACCGCGCTGACCAGCTCGTGCTGGCGGCCCGGCCGGTCGACGAGCGCGGCGTTGGCGAGGGTCAATAGTTCCGCCGGGTCACTGGTACTGGCGGCGAAGGCGGCGAAGCGGGCGCGGATGAAGGTGGCAAGGCGGGCGGCGGCTGGACCGTGACCGACGACGTCGCCGACGATCGCGATCGTCGAGCCGTCGGGCCCGTTGGTCAGCAGGTAGAAGTCGCCGGAGACCCCCAGTTCGGAGGGCACGAAGGCGGCCGCCGCTTCGAGGTCGGGAAGGTTCGGGAGCTCGGCGGGCGCCAAGGCAGCGCGAATCGCCTCCAGTTCCTCGGCCGAGTGCTCGAGCACCCGCATCCGGTCGGCGATCCAGGAGACGATGGCAGCGACCGCGAGGAAGAAGACACCGCGGACGATGACCGCGACGGCGAATTCGGGCATCGGGTGAAAGATGTCCGCGAAAGCGAAGAGCAGCAGGCAGCCGATCGCCAGCGCCAGCCCTGCCCGCGGGCCGAACCAGGAGGCGGCAAGGCCGATCGGGATGCAGAAGAAGAAGGCGATCCCGGCCGTATATGAGCCGGTCGCAACCAGGACGACGAAGACGGCCAGAACCGCACTGGCGATCCAGACGATGCGGGCGGTTCGCGAGAGTCCCCCTGACAACTTGGGCTGAACATACAACAGCCCCGCTCACTTCCCGGTGACTAGCGGGGAAGTGAGCGGGGCCTCAGCTGAAGCGGGGGTCAGATTTGGGTGATCAACCTAGTACCACTTGCCGCGCGCGAAGCCGCCAAAGGCGATCAACCCGATCAGGGCGATGATCAGCCCGATCCAGAAGCTGGCGACGATCATCACGATGATCCCGACGATCACGAGGATGCCGCCGAGGGAAATACCGCCGATGCCGGATCCTCTGTCTGCCCTGGTGTTCATCTGCTCCTCCGTTTGCCGTTTGCAATGGACAACTGGTGCTTTGCAACATCTACCCGGCGTCGCCGTTTCTACTCCGCTTCCGGCCTCTCCTCGCCTGGCCACTTGCCGGTGACTTTGGCGAACGAGGTGCGGCTGCCGTGGTCGACGAGGCCTTTGACCAGGCGGAAGATCGCGCCCTCGACCACGAGCGCGGCAATCAGTTTCGGCCAGGCGAATTCGCGGTGTTCGGGCTTCGGCGGCTCCTCTCCGTCGATCAGCCCCCAGACCTGTTCGAAGATCTTCTTGCCGACCAGGCCGGCGATCAGCCCGAGGATGACGCTGATCGGGGTGAAGATCAGCTTCATTGCTGGGCGCCCCCGTTGCCACCGCCCGAGCCTTTGGAGGCCATCGCCGCGGCGGCCGCGGCCCCGGCGAGGCCGACCGCTGCTATCCGCTTCGGCCAGTGGCCTTTCGGATGCGTCCGCCCCGAAGCGAGCGCTCGCGCGCCCTCACGCAGGCTCGCGGCGCCGCGCTGGAGGTTCTTGCGGGCGTAATCGTTCTCGGCCAAACCGACGACCAGCGGCTGCACCCGCGACACCGTCTTCTTAACCTTCTTCGTCCCTCGCATTTCTCTTCCTCTCCTTCTCTCAGGTCAGGTGGTCTTCTGGTCCTTGGGCTCGTCGCGCGGTTCCAGCTGGATCTCCTTCTCCGCCCGCGGCTGTCCTTCCTTGATCTCCTCGCTGCGCTCGCGCTCGGCGTTCATCTGGTGGCCGAAGAGGATCGCCAGATTCGTGATCCAGAACCACAGCAGCAGCACGACGAGGCCGGCGAGGGTGCCGTAGGTCTTGTCGTAGGAGCTGAAGTTGGAGACGTAGAAGGCGAAGAGGGCCGAGGCGATCGCCCAGACGACAATCGCCAGGATCGCGCCGGGGGTGACCCACTTGAAGCCGCGCAGCTTCACGTTCGGGGTCGTGTAGTAGAGGACGTCGACCATGAGGATAAAGATCGCCGCCATCACCGGCCACTTGGCGATGTTCCAGACGTCGACCGCGGTGCTGCTGAGGCCGATCGGGTTGGCGACGGCTTCGACCACCGGCCCGGTGAGGACGAGGCCGATGGCGAGCAGCGCCATCATGATGATCATCGCCAGCGTCACCGCGATCTGCAACGGCCGCAGCTTCCAGAACGGGCGCCCCTCGGGGGTCTCGTAGATGATGTTGGAGGCGCGGGTGAAGGCGCCGACGTAGCCGGAGGCTGACCAGAGCGCGGCGGCGAGACCGAGGATGAAGGCGAAGCCGGCGGCGCTCTGGTTTTCGGTGATCGATTTGATCGGGCCTTCGAAGGTTTCCGCGCCAGAGCTGGGGCCGATTTCGGTGATGATTTCGGTCAGCTTCTGGGTCGTCGTCTGGGGGTCGCCGAAGATCCCGATCAGCGAGACCATCGCGATCAGCGCCGGGAACAGCGAGAGCAGCCCGTAGTAGGTGAGCGCCGCCGCCCAATCGCTGAGGTTGTCCTCCTGGAACTCGGTCAGCGTCCGCTTCAGCGTCGCCCCGAGGTCGGTCTTCGAGGCTGCCCCCTCGGGGGCGTAGTCGGCGCGGACCGGGTCGACGTTCTCGTGCCCCTGCGTGGTCCTCTGCCCGTTCTCGTCGGCCATCTCGATCCTCCGGTCTCAGCGGGAGAAGATCCGGCCGACGACGACGCCGGCGACGAAGGCGGCGGCAAGGGCGATCGGCATCGGGTTTTCACGGGCCAGCGACTGGGCTTGTCCGGCGGCACTGGCGACGGGATCGGGGCCGGCCTGATTGGTTTCCGGGGCTGCCTCTTCGGCTTCCGAGGGCGCCTCCTCGGCCTCTGAAGCCGCCTCCTCGACGTCGGCCTCCGGCGGCGCCATCGTGCCCCCTCCCGTCGGCAGGATCTGCTCCTCCGGGGGGACGATCTGGCCCTCGGTGGGCGGGGCTTGCGGATCTTCTTGTTGCATGCGGGCAGCTCCTTCGCGGGACTGGGTGCACCTCCCCTTTGCCCGTTAGGTGGGAGTTCCTAACCGTCCTGACCAAGCAGATCAAGGACGCAGGGAGCGTGGCGTGCTCTGCACGCGAGCGACCGAGGACGCCGAGATGCGCCGGTCAGGGGAGCTTCTGCTCTTCGCTGAGCAGCGGCGCGAATAGGTCCCCTTTCGCCGCCACTCGCTCGAGCACGGCGGCGTGATCAAAGACCAGCGCCTGCGCGTCGCCCGACTCCAGCGCCGCGCTGACCTCGTCCCACTCCAGCGGCGTCGAGACCGTCGGCCGCTCTTTCGCCCGCAGCGAGTACACGCAGACGGTCGTCTTGTGGCGATCGTTCTGGCTCCAGTCGATCAACACCTTGCCGGGCCGTTTCGCCTTCGACATCTGCGAGACGATGCGATCGGGGAATTTCTTCTCCAGCGTCTCCGCGACCGCTTTCGCGAACGGCTTGGTGTCGTCGTAGGTGACGTCGCTGTTAAGCGGCACGTAGAGCTGCATCCCCTTCGAGCCCGAGGTCTTCGGGTAGCAGTTGAGGCCGAGCTGCTCGAAGAGGCCGCGCAGCCATACCGCAACCTGGCAGCAATCGATGATGTCCGCGGGCGCGCCGGGGTCGAGGTCGAAGACCATCGCCGTCGGGCGCTCTATCTCCGCGGCTTTCGAGAGCGAGGTGTGGAGCTCGATGTCGGCGAGGTTCGCCGCCCAGACGAGCGTCGGCAGGTCTTCGACCACGCAGTAGTCGATCTCCCCCTTGTGGCGGTCGCTCCAGACGCTGGCGGTGGTCACCCAATCGGGTCGGTGGCTGGGGCAGCGCTTCTCGTAGAAGTGTTTGCCTTCGACGCCTTCGGGATAGCGCTTCAGGGTCAGCGGCCGGCCGCGCAGGTGCGGCAGCAGGACCTCGCCGATGCGGGCGTACCAGTCGATCAGCTCGCCCTTGGTGAAGCCGGCCTTCGGGTAGAGGATCTTGTCGAGGTTGGAGAGCTCGAGCTCGCGGTCTTCGACCGTGACCGCGGCTTTTTTGCGCGGGCGTTTGACCGCGCGGGCGGTGAGCGACTCGCCCGCAGGATCGGTCGCCTGCTCCAGCACCACCTCGTCCGCGGCCTTGTCCTCGCGCATCCCTTTATAAGCAGGGTGGCGGAGGATCCCCTCCTTGGTCAGCTCGCGGAACTCGACCTCGGCGACCAGGCGCGGCTCGACGAACTGGGCGCCTTTGGGGGGTTTCGGACCGGCGGCAAAGGGGCTCGTCTTGCGCGCGAGCGGCGCCAGACGGGCGGCGATCGCGGTCAGGTCGGCGGCTTTGAAGCCGGTGCCGACTTTGCCGGCGTAACGGAGGACCGGTTTGCCGCCGTCGTCTTCGAAGTAACCGACGAGGAGCGCACCGAGGTGTTCCTTGCGGCGGCCTTCCCCCGGAGTCCAGCCGCCGATCACCATCTCCTGGCGGCTGACGTTTTTCACCTTCAGCCAGGTGCCGTTGCGCTTGCCGGGGACGTAGGTGCTGTCGACCCGCTTCAGCATCACCCCCTCGAGCCCCTGCTCCTTGCTCGCGGCGAGGAGCTCCTCGGCATGGCCGACGGCGTAGCTCGGCGTCTGCCAAGCCTCGCCTTTCAGCTCCAGCCCCTCCAGCAGCTCGCGCCGGCGCGTGTAGGGCTCAGCCGTAAGATCCTCCCCATCGAGATATAGAAGGTCGAAGATCACGTAGACGACCGGGTGCGTTTTCATCCGCCGCCGAATCACGTTCTCGTCGGTGTTGTGGATGCGCTGCTGCATCCGCTCGAAGCTCGGCCGACCGTCCTCGTCGAAAGCGACGATCTCCCCGTCCAGCACCGCGTCATGAGCACCCAGAGCGCGCGAGATCCGCCGCACCTCCGGGTACTGCACGGTCACATCGTTCAGGTTCCGCGTCTGCAACTCCACCCGCCCCGGCCGGCAATAAGCAAGGGCCCGAATGCCGTCCCACTTCACCTCAACCGCCCACTTCCCATCGTCCCACGGCAGCGTCGAGAGCTTCGCCAGCATCGGCACCAGGTTCTCCGGGAACGGATCCCGCTCCCGAGCGGGCGGATCGATCCGATGGATCATCCAGTCCTTCTCTGCCTTCCCGGCCCGAAACAGCGCATATCGCCCCCGCAGCCGCTCCCCGTGGAAGTCGACGACCACTTTCCCCTTGTCCCACTTCTCCAGCTCATAGGTGCCGGAGTCCCAGATCGTCATCGTCCCGCCCCCGTACTCGCCCTTCGGGATCTCCCCTTCCCAACTCAGGTACTCGAGTGGATGGTCCTCGGTATGGACCGCCTTCCGATTCTCATCCGGCGTCTCCGGAATCCCATTAGGAATCGCCCAAGAAGCAGCTACCCCCTCATGCTCGAGCCGCAGATCCCAGTGCAGGCGGCGCGCACTGTGTTCCTGCACGACGAAGCGCGGCGCTCCCCTCTTCCCCTGCCGCCGCGCCGGCGCAGGCTCCGAGGTTTTCCCGAAGTCCCGCTTGCGCTCGTACTCGCCGAGCTTCTTCTTCGATCGAGAGGCCACCGCCAGCTTCTACCCGCCGCGGCCCCTCCGATGCCACTCGCATGGAGAGGAGCCGCCCATATGGACGGCTCCTCTCTACGAAGACGACGGGACCGATCTCGGCTACGAGATGCCGAGCTCCGTATTCCCGGCGGCATTTGTCTCGAGGAAGAACGACATCTTCAGCTGCCAGCTGCTCGGACAGAGGAAGCCACCGCTTACCTTCGAGGCACCACTTCCCGCTGCGGTGTTCCGAACCGTCAGCACGGTTGTTGCGCCTGTGGTGAAGTCGCCCTTGATCGGGCCAGCGGTTTTGTATTCGCAGGCTCCGGCCGTTGTCGAGCCGATGATGAAGGTCACGGTGCTTTTGCTGGAGTCGGTGAGCTGGATTTCGTCTGTGAGCATCGTCGGGGTCGACGAGATGGTCAAAGGCGTTTTCGGCACTGTGTAGTAAGAGGCGCCGAAGGAGCCTTTGCACTCTTCTTTGTTGTTGTGTGGACTGACTCCGCCTCCGCTGCCCCAGAAGTCGGCTGTCGTGATCGAGCCGGTGAGGGTGCCGCCACTATTGGCCGTCACTGAGCCTGTCAACAGGGCCTGGTTGCAGCTGACCTGAACCGTGGTGCCGTCTGTTGCCATGAAATCGGCGGTGCCGACGAGTGTGCCGTCGAATACTTGGCCGACCGCAACTCGCGCCCCGCTCTCTGTGAGGTCGGGGTTGTTGGTCGCCGAAGCGGTAGCCGGCAGGACGAAGGGGACGAACGCAGTCAGCGCCAGCGCCATGCAGGACATGATGAGTTTCTTGGACATTTGAGCTACATCCTTTGCAGTGGTAATCGAAGGGCCGCCCTTGGGCGGCCCTGATCCATCGGCGGTTCTTCACCCGCTAGGAGATGCCGAGCTCCGTATTCCCAGCGGCATCTGTCTCGAGGTAGAACGACATCCTCAGCTGCCCGCTGGTCGGGCAGAGGAAGCCGCCGCTCACCTTCGAGGCGCCGCTGCCGGCCGCGGTGTTCCGCGTCGTCAGAACGGTTGTTGCGCCTGTGGTGAGGTCGCCCTTGACTGGACCAGCGGTTTTGTATTCGCAGGCTCCGGCCGTTGTAGAGCCGATGATGAAGGTCACGGTGCTCCCGCTGGAGTCGGTGACCTGGAATTCGTCTGTGACCATCGTCGGGCCAGACGCAATGGTCAGAGGCGTTTTCGGCACTGTGATGTAAGCGGCGCCGAAGGATCCTTCGCACTCACCCTTGTTGTTGTGTGAACTTACAGCCAAAACGCCCCAGAAATCGGCTGTACTGATACTGGCATCAACTGTTCCGGCACTATTAGCGGTGACTGATCCTGTCAGCAATGCGTTGTTGCAGCTGACCTGAACCGTGGTGCCGTCTGTCGCCATGAAGCCGGCGAGACCCACGAGTGTGCCGTTGATCTTCTGACCGACCCCGACCCGTACCACACCCTCTGTGAGGTCAGGGTTGTTGGTCGCTGAAGCGGTTGCCGGCATGACGAAGGCGGCGAACGCCGCCAGCACCATGCAGGACACGATTAGTTTCTTGTGCATCGTGGTACTTCCTTCCCTTGATGTTCAGCCAGCAACCGCGACACACAGCGGCTGCATCTGTATACATCGATGTTCCCGTTCAGTCAAGATACCTTGCTGTCAACGAGTTACTGAGGGTGACTTTGATCACCCGGGAAGTATCAGCGCTAAAGCGTCCGCCTCGTCCTTCCACACGGGAGGTGAGCACAAAAAAGCCCGCGGAATCGCTCCCGCGGGCTTTTCAAGCTCTACCGAATACTTCAGCAGGGAATTTCGTGTTCTTCTTCGTCCAACGGGCAACGTTTGGTGACGGCCCAGCTCCCAAAGGCAAGGACGGTAGGAGCAGCTGGTTCAGTCGACCAACGTGCCTGCCAACCTGAGGAATTGAAGGTACCGGTAGTAGGTTTGTCTATCGTTCCAGTGTTAACTTCCGCGTAGAGGCAGAAGTAACCTCGTTTGGCTTTCGGGTCCTGCGCTTCGCCCGGGCATTCGTCGGTCGGATCAGCGTTCGGCGGCATGAATATGTAATCCGGCACCGGTTCCACGCGAAGAGGGAACGTTATCGAGAGAATCCCTTCGTGGAAGGAGTTATTGACCTGAAAATCCCAAAAGCCTTTCATGGTTTTCCCGAAAGGAGCTTTGACGTCAGTCGGCCCCGGCGGGCCTTGAAGCCCGGTGTCGCCGTTGGCGCCATTGTCGCCCTTGACGCCGGTGTCGCCCTTGACGCCGGTGTCGCCCTTGACGCCAGCAGGCCCCGCCGGCCCCTGCACTCCGGGCGCAACCAGCTTCTTGGCGATCTTCTTGACTTCCTTTTTCTGCTTGGCGTTGAGCCCGGGTAGCGCCGCATAGGCCGCACCTCCGAGCGCAAGTATCAACGCCATGATCGCGATCACGAGCCCGGCCGTGCCGAGCTTATGGTGGATTCTCGAGAACATCTTGTCCCTCCCTTTGGTGACGCTCATGGGTTCTCACTGCAGTCGCCGAGCCCTAGCTTTTTGGCGAGTTCGTTCGAGTGCTCAAACGGGTTGTGGTCTTGCGACAACGCGCCGCTCGGTTCTTCCTTCAGAGCCTCGAGTGCCGCTTCCATCTCCTCGAGGAAGGCTTCGGCCTGCTCTTCATGGCCCCGTGGCAACCCTAGTTCGTGCAATTCTTGGATCTCCTTTTCGATTGGCGGAACCCCTGCAGGCTCTACCAGTTCGACTTCTCTCGCATTTGGGTGTTGTTCGAGGTAAACCGTCGCTATTTCAGTCTGTTCAAGCGAGCCGTTGCCGCAGATCAGGTCCGTCTTATGGGCGTATTTGGCTAGCGGCATCGTCGTCTGCGCGGTGGCCTCCTCGCCGCTGCTACCGCAACCGGCGAGCAGAGGCACGAGTGCCGCGGCTGTCAGAGACAGGAGCAGGTATCTGAACTTCATTTCTTTCCTCCCTTTTTATGCGTGCCGCAGCCGGAAACAACCAGGCGCGGCCGCAGGTTTGCCGCTCGGCCGTTTTGCGCCCGCATCACAACCGAGGCCTTGCGGGCGCGGCGGCAGATGTCGGTCGAATTGGTGAGCAACCCCTTGGCGCCGCCTTTCATCTTCAGGACGAATTTTGAGACCGGCGCGTCCGGGACCGATTCGAAGGTGGTGCGAATACCGCCGTTCTTGGAATCGATTCGGCCCACCAGGTCGATCTCGAGCTGGCCACCGAGTTTCGCCACCAGATCGGGCAGCGGGTGATCTGAGCTCCGCAGGTAGACCTGACCCGCTAGCGGCCTGTCGAGGAGCGGCGTCCAAGCCTTGGCCTTGCCGTAGACCGAGCCCTTCGGGCATTTGTCGACTGCGAACTGTTTGCGGGTGCAGATCGTGCCGATGTGTTCCTGGGCGAGAAACTCCGAATGCGGCAGGGCGACCGAGGTGAAGGCAATGTTGGCATCGCCGCGGCGAGCTTTTAGGACGGCGGTGAGGGCAGGGTAGTCGGTGCGGTCGGTCCCCCCCGTGAGCTCCAGCGAGATCTTTGGCTTGAACTTCAAGCGCTTGCAGCCGTCGATCTGGAAGCGGGCAGCGGGGTGGGCGATGGTGCCGGTGGTGGAGGTGATGTCCGAGGTGACGGCAGCTTCGCGGCAGTCGGTCGGGTTGAGGGAGAAATCCGGCCGATCGATTACCGCATGCAGATGACGGTAGGTGATTCCGACTCCTTCGAAGAACTGGGGCAGGGGATCCGCCTTGACCACGGCCCGGCCGCTTTCGGGTTCGACGTCCAGGCCCGAGCGCACCGCCAAGACTCCCAGGTCGAAGGGTCCCGCCTGGGCAGGGACCTCCGAGACGATCGAGAAGGGGGCGCCTTGGTAGGGGCCGGCCAGGTAGATCTGCGGCTCGGACTTGCCCGGCTTTGGGACCTGCAGGGGTTCGGGGCCCGGGCCGGTGGTCGCCTGCAGCGAGCCGATCCGAGAGCCCTGCGGACAGTTGCCCGCGGTCGCGTCTGCATCCGAGCAGACCGGGACGCCCTTGAGCTTTGCGAGCTCGCCGTCCGGGAGGTGGAGCTCAAACCCGCGCAGGGCCTGGCTGCCGTCGTCGCGGTTCAGGTCGAAGACGAAGGGGCTGAAGGCACCGGCAACCGGCTTGGTGACGCCGGCGTGGAGGGTGGGACTGAAGGGCTGGTCACAGCCTTCGGAGATCTGCATGGTGCTCTGGCCGGAGGCCGCGGGGTCGTTGGAGTGGGGGCTGAAGCTGAAATCGGTGGTGTAGGTGCCGCATCGGTCGGGGTTCTGCAACGGCGCTCGCGCACCGCCCCAGACGTCGAGGTCGATCTGCCCAACCGGCACCTGGGGGAGATCGTGGAAGACCGCAGTGAGGCGGCCAGTGGCCTTGTCGGGCTCGAGCTCGCCGGGGAGCTTGATGTGGAGGCCTAAGGCGTCGGCGGTAAGCCAGAGGCCGAACTGATGCCCGGGGGTGGGGTTGCGCTGGTAAATCGCGCCGTCGATCGGCTGGGGCAGGGCGGGCGAGCTGATCGTCGCCGTGCCGAGCTTGGAGCTGTCGGGGCAGTTGGTGGCCACTTCTTGGTGGAAGCTCACCTGGGCCTCGGAGCAGGTGCCGATCCAGTTGGCCGCCCCGGCCGCAATCTGCATGCCGTCGGGGAGGGTGACCCGGGCTTCGCGCATGGTGGCCGTAGAGCGTTCTTCTTCGCCCAGGTGCTGAGGAAGAGTGAGGGTGGTGTGAAGGCCGGTTGGGGCCCCTGCGGTGTGGTTCGTGGGTTCGGCCTCGAAAGTGGGGGCAAAGGGGAGGCCGGTGCAGTCGCTTATCGAAGGCAGTGGTGCGGAGGCGGTGAAAGTGTCGGGGAGTTGGTAGCTGCGCACCGCGAAGTCCACCTGGCCCGGCTGGCACGCCGAGGGATTGGAGAGAAACGCCTTGCGCTGGTCGACGGGGATCTTCGAGGCGCGCTGGCCTATTACGCCGTTTTCTTCGTGTTCACAGGCCGTTTTGCACTGGGTTGCTTCGGTCGGCGTAAGCCGCTGTTTGTCGTGGGCGTTGTTCGCCGGGTTCCCCCACAGCGTCGTTTCGGCGCCCACTAGGGAGACGACACCCGAGGGACCGTAGACCGTAGCGGTCACCCCGTAGTCGCTGGCAGTCCGCACCTTGATGTCGATGAAGGTCGGGAACAGGCCCGCGGTGAAGCCCAAGCGGGCTATTTCCTTATCCGGATGCGGCGGTGCGAGGTTGTAGACGGGCTCCGTGAATCTGGGGCCGATCCAGGTGACGTAAACCGCCGTGATTCCCACCTGCGAGTCAGGGTCACAGCTGACCGCCACCAGATCGCCCGTGCTGCAGCGGGGGACGGCGTTGATGTTGCCGAGCAGGCCCGGTGGTAGGGAGACCGTAACTTCTTCGACGCGGTCCATGTTTTCGCTCAGCTTGCCGTCTTCTTTGAAGACGTGGTTGAGGAGGATGTTGTTGACGAAGTCCGGGTGCATGCCCGCCGCCGTGGTCGAGAGACCAGCGCTCACACTTTCGATTCCGAATTCGACCGGAGGTTCAACTAGGGCGATAACCGGAGCGTGGGGGGCCGGGCTGCCCTCTTCCTGGGCAGCGCTGGCTAGGGCGGTTGACCCGGCTTCGGACTTTGCCTCGCTCGCAAGGCTCGATGCGCGCGCCCTCGGGCGGGGCAGAGAGCGTCGAGCGCTTCTGCTCTTGTGTTTGTGCTTCGAGCATTTCTTGTGCTTCTTGTGGCGACAGCTGCGCTTGTGCTTTTTTTTCGGCCTCACGTTGCCTGAGCCCTGGAGCAATTCGGAGGCCGCACCGGAAGAGGCAAAACCAAGGCCGACCGTCGGAGGTCGGCAGTTTTCTTCCAGACACACCAGCGGCTCGGCGGGCGCCGGAAAGCCACCGCCCACCCGCGCGTCGTAGAGCATGCCTGCCCCGCCCTCGGGCGCACCCGGAACCAGGGTGTCCTGCGAAAGGAAGATGACGTCGTCACCATCGGGGCTGATTGAGTAAAGAACGTTGGGCGTCGGCAGGCCGGCAAAGCCCTGGGGGTAGGGGTAGATGGACGATTTGCCGGAGGAGATCAGCCTGGCGCCGGCTTCTTCCTCACTCCACTCGTAGACGTCGTTCACCCCGTCCACGTCCTCGGGCACCAGCGCCTCGTCGGTTTCGAAAAACACCCGTTGACCGCTGTCACTGACGTTATGGAGGATGTTAGGGCTGAGCGTAATAGTCAGATTCTGCAGCCGCGCTTCGCCCTTCGGTTCATGACCGAAGTTGCATGAGACGCATATGAGGCTCCCGTCCCCGTCGTCGTAGCGATAGATCTCGGTTTTGCCTTTGTTGTCATAAGGGGTGAGCTTGGCTTTGGACTCGAACGCCAGCACGCTGCCGTCGGGCGAGGTGCGGGACGAATCGGCGCCAGGACCCTGTTCGTTTTTCGACCGATTCGTGACCCAACCCGTCCAATTTGCCAGAGCCGGATAACCTTCGCCGGCCTCGGTATTCGAGGTCTGGACCAAATCGCTGGGAAGGACGCTCGCCACGTATTCCGGAGACCCATCGCTCCAGACGTAGAGGTTGGGATCGGTGGCGCTGCCTTTGCCGTCGTCGAGCTGGGCCTGGGAGATGAAGTAGACGTGGGAGCCGTCGCCTGACACATTGACGACCAGTCCTTCGTCGCCAGGGTTGACGACCTCATCGGCCCCGTTGGCAGTAGCGAAGCGATGGATCACCCCGGCTTCTTCTTCGGGTCCGGCCGGCGCCACGTAGAAGGCGTACGCGCCGTCATCGGAAACGCCAGCGAAGATGGGTTTTCCGCCAGCAACTTCTTTGGTTTCCTGGTTGTCGAGCCGCACATACAGGGTGCCTGCGGCTTCAAAGGCGGTGGCGCTGCCGTTTTTCGAGGTGCCCTTCCAGAAAGCCTCTTCGCCCGCGCTGAGCGGAACGTCACCAGGCAGCAACGAGACGACGTGGGTTTCTCCGTCGGCTTCGCGGTCATAGACGGCACCGGTTCCAGTCGGAGCCGCGTCAGGCTCCAGCTGGTGGACTTCGCAGGCGGGATTTGGAAAACACAGGAAACTCTGGGTGTACTGGTGTCCAGTCGAGAAAACGACGTGCTTGCCCCCGTCCCCGAGGAAGCGTCCTTGGGCGTAGGGTTCGCTACCGAGTTCTCCGAGACCGACCAGCTCGAAGCTGCCGTCCGGCTGGCCGAGGTACGAGGTGGGTTCCCCGCCAACGCTCAACGAACCGGTGGAGTCGTTGTCTCTGCTGAAGCTGTAGAGATGGTCAGGCGAGACCCCATTGGGTATCAGCCTCTTCGATTCGCGACCTGACGGCATCAAGCGCCTAGTCGTCTTCCAACCCTCAGCCATGCGCTCCGAGTCGTAGACGTCGTCTATCCCGCCGGCCCCCTGAGACCCGGGCAGAGCCGCCATATAGGTCGAAAACACGACGCTTTCACGAGTCGGAGACACCAGTTCGCTCGGCACCACTTGCACAGTGGGCGGAAGACCAAACGTGTTGAACCCGTAGATCAGCCGGCCGTTCGAGTCCTCCGGCGTCACCAGCTCATAGGCGCGGCAGTCTGGAAGCTGAGCCGAGAGACCCGACCTGAGATCTTGGTTAGGGCAGGTCTCCGCCGCGACCGCTGAAGCACAGGTGGCGCTGAACCACATGCTCACCACCAAAGGTAGAAGCCACCACTTCCGCATCATGCGTTCCCTGGTTTCCAAGATCTCCCTGCCTAGTTTGTGCTGCGCTTTGCACTTCATGTCACCCGTGACTCACCGTAGAGGTCACGGACAGTTCTGTCAAGGTACGTCTTGAGTCACAGCCAGTAGTAACACCCCAGGGAGCCGCCCGAGGGCGGCTCCCTGGAGAGGTGCTTGTTTCAGATACTTCCCTTAGGAGATGCCGAGCTCCGCATTCCCAGCAGCATCTGTCTCGAGGTAGAACGACATCCTCAGCTGCCCGCTGCTCGGGCAGAGGAAGCCACCGGTTACCTTGGTGGCGCCGCTGCCGGCCGCGGTGTTCCGCGTCGTCAGTACGGTTGTTGCGCCTGTGGTGTAGTCACCCTTGACCGGGCCAGCGGTTTTGTATTCGCAGGCCCCGGCCGTTGTTGAGCCGATGATGAAGGTCACGGTGCTTTTGCTGGAGTCGGTGACCGTGAATTCATCTGTGGTCATCGTCGGGGTCGACGAGACGGTCAGAGGCGTTTTCGGCACTGTGATGTACGCGGCGCCGAAGGAGCCTTTGCACTCTTCTTTGTTGTTGTGTGCACTGACTCCGCCTCCGCTGCCCCAGAAGTCGGCTGTCGTGATCGAGCCGGTGAGGGTGCCGCCACTATTGGCCGTCACTGAGCCTGTCAGCAGGGCCTGGTTGCAGCTGACCTGAACCGTGGTGCCGTCTGTTGCCATGAAGTCGGCGGTGCCTACGAGTGTGCCGTTGATCAATTTGCCGACCGCGACCCGTTCCGCGCCCTCTGTGAGGTCGGGGTTATTGGTCGCCGAAGCGGTTGCCGGCAGCACGAAGGCCGCGAAGGCCGCCACCGCCATACAGGCCATGATGATTTTCTTGGACATCTGAGATACTTCCTTCCCTTGATGTTTGGCCCTCGGGGCGCCTTGGCTTTCGAACCGGTGCCTCGGGGGCGCTTCTGTCTCCGCTCGAGGTCGAGTGGAGGTAGGCCTGTATACCTCGGTCGACCGAATGGGGTCAAGAAGTTTGAGTGCGGTCATCCTCCGCTACGGGTGACATCGGTCACTCCGATGGCCATGGGCTAGGCAGCGTAGGATGCCCGCCTGCGCTCGCTCAGAACCAGCCTCCTCGTCCTTGGCCTCATGGCCGGCGGCTGGCTTGCCACGGGGGCTGCGGCGGAGAAGTCGGCTTACGAACCCTTCTTTCCTCACGCGGGCAACCGCGGCTACGACGTCTACTCCTATGAGGTGGACCTGGCCTACGGCCGCGCTGGGCGAGTTGACGCGGAGACGACCATCTACGCGCGGGCTAACGAGGAGCTAAATCAGTTCTCCCTTGACTTCTTCGGCCCCCGGGTGAAGGAGGTGCGAGTCGCGAGCGGGGCGGCGCGCTTTCAGCGAAAACCGGGCAAGCTGATCGTGTCTCCAAAAGAGGCGATTCCCGCGGGAAAGTTCGCGGTGAAGGTCACCTACAGCGGCGTGCCGCCGACGATCACCGACCCGGACGGCACGGAGGAGGGTTGGTACCAGACCGATGATGGCGCGTTGGCGGTCGGTGAGCCGCAGGGGGCCGCGGCCTGGATCCCCTGCAACAACATCCCGGCGGACAAGGCTTCGTTCAGCTTCGACGTCACCGTTCCCGCCAGCCTCAAGGCGATCGCGAACGGCGGGCTGGTTGGCACCCAGCGGCACGGTGGTCGGACCACTTACTCCTGGGAAGAAGGGCGGCCGATGAGCACCTACCTCGCGGTCCTCGACATCGGCCGCGGGCGGCTCGTCAAGAGCAACGTCGCCGGGCACCGCGCCTGGACCCTGGTCGACCCGCGCATGGAGAAGCAGGCCCGCCCGGTCCTCGCCGCCCTACCGGAGATCGTCCGCTTCGAGAGCCGGCTCTACGGCCCCTACCCGTTCGTCGGCGCCGGCTCAATCGTTGACTACGCGCCGAAGCTCGGCTACGCGCTGGAGACGCAGGGCCGGCCGATCTACCCCTACGTGCCGGACCTGACGACGGTCGTCCACGAGACCGCGCACCAGTGGTTCGGCGACTCGGTCGGGCTGAAGCGGTGGCCTGAAATCTGGCTCAACGAGGGCTTCGCGACCTGGACCGAGTGGTACTACGCCGAGCAGCACGGCCGCCGCAGCGCCCACGCGATCTTCAACCGTCTCTACCGGGTGCCCGCATCGAACAAGGCGTTCTGGGACCCGCCATCGGCCCATCCCGGCAGCGCCAAGAACCTCTTCGGCCCCTCCATCTACATCCGCGGCGCGATGGCGCTGGAGGCGCTGCGGCTGAAGATCGGGACGCAGCCGATGCTGCGGGTGCTGCGCGGATGGGCAACCGAGCACCGCTACGGCAGCGGCACGATCAAGGAATTCATCGCCCTGGCGGAGGAGATATCCGGCCAGGGCCTTGACCCCTTCTTCCAGCGTTGGCTATACCGCAGGGGCAAGCCATGAGCCGCCGCGTCCTCGCCATCGCGCTCGCGCTCCTGCTCCTTCTCGGCGGGACGGCGAGCGCGCGGCCGAGCGCGAAGAAGCCACCCGCCCGGGTCGTCCAGATCGGCCACGTCATCCTCGGCACCGACGCCGCCGGGCGCGCAGAGGCCCTCGTCCCGGTCACCTATCCGATCCAGTTGAACGGGCGCAAGGTCCCGCTCGACATCGCGATCACCGACCGGCGCGGCGCCCGGCTCCGCCACCGGACGGCGCGGGTCCGGCTCAGCGCCGGCCCACTGCGCAGCCCCGAGCGGCGGCGGCGATTCACCTTCGTCCATCGCCTCAGCCTCTGGGGCTTGACCCGGGCAGCCGCCGCCGGCTTGCGGGTACGCGTCGCCGCTCCCGGCCCGCTCGACGCCAACCGCGACGGGGTCGCAGAGGCGGAGTCGAAGGACCGCTCGCTGCAGCGGCTCTCGCCGGCGCAACCGCGCCGGCGGGTCTGCAGCAGCTCGGCACTGCGCCGCACCCGCCCGGGGCGGCGGACGATGGTGCAGCTGCCGGCCTGCACCGAACCGGTGAGGTGGCGGATCGCCGAGCAACCCGAACACGGCCACGCCCACGTCGATGGCGAAAGTCTCGTCTACCGCTCGGGGCCGGGCTTCCACGGCGCCGATACCGTCACCCTCGTCGGCGGCCAGCAGGTTCGGCTCACGGTCGGACCGTTGGGCGAGCCCGTCGTCCGCACCCTCGGCGATTCGGTCACCGCCGGCTTCGGCTACTACAGCAACGGCACGCCGATGACGATCGGGCGCCTGCTCGGCTGCCGCCCGCCCGCTAAGGAATTCGACGACGCCTGCTCCTCCAACTCGCTCGTCACCGCTAACACGCAGAAGCTCCTCTACGCCCCCGACTACGGCCTTTCGAACAACATCTCCTGGGCGGCGCAGTGGGCCAACGAGCACGGCGTCACCGACTACGAGAACCTCGCGGTCAGCGGCTCGGAACCGGCCGACTGGGCGCCGAAGGGCGACCTCCACAAAACGACGGAAGAAATCGAGGCCGAAGATCCCGACTACATCTTGATGACGGTCGGCGCCAACCCGCTGCTCTCGAACATGCTGTTCGGCGTCGACAACATGGGCTGCGCGGTCTCCTCGGACATCTTCGGCGGCTACCGCGAATGCATCGAAGAAGCGTTCGCCGAAGTGCACCTGCGCGAACACCTCAAGGCCCTCTACGAAGACCTCGTCGAGCACACCGGCGCGACGATCTACCTGATGCAGTACCACCTCTCGGTCCCCTCGACCGCCCTCGCCTACAGCGCCACCCAGATCGCCGAGATGGGCGAGCTGCTGAACGGCGAAATCGCCGCGGTCGCCGCCGAAGTGAACCCGAAGCGGCTGCGGGTGGTGGCGCCGCCCCACTTCAACGTCGGCATCGACATCTCGCCCGTCTACCCCTCGACCTTCTCCTGCTCGCGCCTCGGCTACACCGTTGACGGGCCGAGCGTGCAGTCGACGCCGACCCAGAAGGAGCTGGCGATCCTCCACCCGCTCTCTTTCTGCAAGGGCCCGGCAAGCGGCGGCCCGCCCTGGGTGATTAGCGGCGACACCGGCATCCACCCCAGCGCCGCCGGCTATGAACAGATGGCCTCGCAGGTGCCGCCGCCGGAAGGCTGAGTGCGCTTCCTCGTCGCTCCCGACTCCTTCAAGGGCACCTTCGACGCGGCGGCGGTAACGGAGGCGATCGCCGCAGGGGTCGAAGCCGAGGGCGGCGAAGCCGACCGCTGTCCGGTCGCCGACGGTGGCGAGGGGACGATGGCGGTGCTGCTCGAGGCGCTCGGCGGCGAGCGGTGGAGCGCACGGGTCCACGACCCGCTGCGGCGGCCGATTGATGCGAGCTTCGCCCTGCTGAGCGACGGCGAGACCGCGGTCGTCGAGGTCGCGCAAGCCTCCGGGCTCCCGCTCCTGGCGCCAGAGGAGCGGGAGCCAGAGCGGGCCGACACCTTCGGCACCGGCGAACTGATCGCCGCCGCGGTCGCGACCGGCGCGAGGCGCGTGCTGGTGGCGGGCGGCGGCAGCGCCACCACCGACGGCGGTCACGGTGCGATCGAAGCGCTGCGCCACAGCGAGGTGGCGTTGGAGGTCGGGATCGAGGTCCTCTGCGACGTGCGGACGCCGTTCGAGGACGCCGCCCGCGTCTTCGCCCCGCAGAAGGGAGCCGATCCCGCCGCCGTCGAGCGGCTCACCGCACGGCTGAACACGCTCGCCGCCGAGCTCCCGCGCGACCCCCGCGGGGTGCCGATGACCGGCTGCGCCGGCGGCCTCTCCGGGGGACTGTGGGCTTATGGCGCCGAACTCCGTCCCGGCGCCGAGTTCGTCCTCGACACCCTCGACTTCGACGCCCGCCTGGCGCACGCCGATGCTGTCATCTCCGGCGAGGGCCGCTTCGACTCCCAGAGCCTCGAAGGCAAGATCGTCGGCGCGCTCGCCACCCGCTGCGCCGCGGCAGGCAAGCCGCTGCATCTGGTCGTCGGCCGGAACGCGCTGCCTGGCGATCTACCCTCTGCCGTCGCCTCGGTCACCGAGGCGGAGAGCCTGGAGAAGATCCGGCAGGCAGCGGCAGACCTCGGTCGCCGGCCGGCCTCAGCCTGAGGAGGAAGCGGCCCTGCAGACGCGGACGAGGGCGGCGTTCCGGACGCTGCCGTCAGCGAAGCGGTTCGTCGCGTGCTCCTGCAACTTCCCACCGGGACAGGCGGCGCTGAAGATGCCCTTGCGGAACCTGGCGCCGAAGTAGGTGAGCGAGGCGGCGCCGTTGGCGATCTTCGGCATCTCGAGGGTGCCCTGCAGCTCGTAGCGGCCGTTCGGGTGGTTGCGGAAGTTCAGCGGGATGAACATGGACCCGTTGATCGGAGCGGGGAAGGAGACGTAAAGCCAGAAGGTGGTGCGGCCGCGAGCCGTGCCGCCGTTGAAGACCTGAAGTCTTCCTTCCACTTGCTTCAGCGGCTGTTCGGGAAAGGCCACCTCGATGTCGATCCTGCCGCCTCCCACCCGCGCACGCCCACACTGTTCGGTGATCGCCATCCCCTGGTACTGGAGGCCTGGACGGCAGCTCGGGAGGCCGTCGACGGCGACGGCGAAGTGCCGGTCCAGTTCGACCTCGAGTTCCTGGAGCGCCGGGGGATGGCTGCCGTCTGAGGTCTGCACCCTCTCGGCGAGGAGGAAGGAAACCGGCGCCGGTTTACGCGCCGGCAGTTTGTCGGGAATGGGTCCGCCACTGAGGATCGCTTCGACTCCGAACGGCATCACGGAGACCGGCGCAGCCGCCGCCATGGCACTGGCGCCGAGCAGCGCGAGAACGGCACCCACCAACAACATCGATGTCAGCTCTCGGCGCACCAGCTCCTCCCTGATCCCACCGTATCCGCAAGAGCCGGATCAGCCAAGCTCATAGCCCGCGCCGTCGCCTCGTGGAGCCGTCTATGTACGCTCAACCCGAGTGAGGGTCCTCGCGATCGTCCACCAGCGCGACGCCGGCCCCGGCGTCTTCGCCGAGGCGATCCGCGACGCCGGCGGCGAGCTCGACGAGTGGACGCTGGCGGAGCGCCCGCAGCCCCCGGCCGACCCGCTTGGCTACGACGCCGTCCTGGTTCTCGGTGGAGCGATGAACGTTGACGAAGGCGAGCGGCACGGCTGGATCGCCGAAGAGGAGGCGCTGCTGCGCGAGCTGCTCGAGCGCGAAGTGCCGTTGCTCGGACTCTGCCTAGGCGGCCAGCTGCTCGCCGCTGCCGCTGGCGCCCAGCCCCGCCGCGCCTCCCGTCCCGAGATCGGCTGGCACCAGGTCGAAGTCACCCCCGAGGGAGAAGACGACCCCCTCCTCGGCCCCCTCGCCCCCAGCTTCGAGGCCTTCCAGTGGCACAGCTACGAATTCCCCCTGCCTCCCGGCGCCGTCCCCCTAGCCCGCAGCGCGGTCTGCCTCCAAGCCTGCCGCTTGGGCGAGCGCGCCTGGGCGATCCAGTTCCACCCCGAGGTAAGCCGCGCCGACGCCCTCCACTGGGTCGACAACTACGAGGCCGACCCCGACGCAGTGCGCATCGGGATCGACCCGACAGCGCTTGGCCCCGAAACCGCAGGTAAAATCGATGTCTTCAACGATATAGGGCGAAGTCTTTGTCAACGCTGGCTGCCCTAAGACCCGCCCCGAGACCTGGTGTTACCTGTGAATCTCTCAGGCTGCTCAGTCGATTGCGCTGTCTGGACTTGCCCTGCTAGCGATCAACAGCGCGGGTACGAAGGCGAATGAATGATCGGGGGTGGCTCAGAGAATCGAGCCGCCCCGATCGGGGCGGCTCGATGCCTGATATCGGGGCGCCTCGGTGGTTCCTAAGACGTGACTCCGAGCCCCGTTGGGCTTGTAACAGTCAGAGAACCTTCCAACTTAGCGGAGGGAAGGAAGAAGCCGCAGTTGAGGACAGCGTTGATGTCCATGGTTGCATTGCCCGCGGCGACACCTGTGAGGGTGCCCATGTCCGTGCCGGGCGAAGCGGCGGTAGTGCACGTGAGGGATCCGTAGGGGGACGGCGATGTGAATTTGGCGCCAACCGAGCGCACTGTGCCGTTTGTGGTGCCAGAGATCCATTCGATACTTCCAGTTCCAGTAGTGTCAACTACTATTGGTTCTTCGGTGCATTTGCTGATCGTTGTGCTTGTGCGAATTAGGCCGACCTTTGCGAGGGTAAAGCCATCGGCATCCCAATGTTCGTGAACAGAGGTACATGTATTGGCGAATGCCCCGGATGTGTCCTTCAGGATTATCGAAGTTCCGGTCCTGAGGGTTTTTGTCACTGTCACCGATTCACGTTTTACGCCTCCGGTCTCCAGGGTCGTTGCTGATGCTGAACTCGCGGCGAATGCTAATAGGGCCACCGCTGATAGCGCTGCGGCCCCAATGTGCTTGTTTCTCATGTTTCTCCTTAGTCAGGGAGTCTATGACGTGACACCAAGCCCTTCCGGGCTTGTGATCGTGTAGGTACCTTCCCACTTCGCCGAGGGAAGGAAGAAGCCACAGTTGAGCACCGCATTGACATCTAAGCTTGCTCTAAAGAAGCCGCTTCCTGTCAGGGTCCCGATGTCGGTGCCTTTGCCCATGCTGCAGGACAGGCTGCCGAAGGGGGAAGGACTTGTGATCACAGCGCCGGCCCAGCGCACTGTGCCGTTTGTCGACGCGAATTTTGCTTCGACACTAAAACTACTTGTGATGCCGGGGTTATCGACGATAACTGGTTCTTCCGTGCAGCTGTTGAACGACGGCTGAAACAGCGGTGTCCCCCCGACGGTCGTACCGGTAAAGCTCCCTTCCGTTTTCCATTCGACTTTCGAGCTGGTGCATGTGTTGGCGAACGAGCCGGATGTGTCCTTCAGAATCATCGAGGTAAATGCGGTGAGGCTTCCTGTGATCCATATAGATTCGTTGCGTTTCACTCCGTTCACCTCAAGTGTGGTCGCCGAGGCGGGGCAGACAAACGTCAACAGGGTCGTGGCTGCCAAAGCAGCAAGACCGAGATTTCTTAGTTTCATGAGATTTCCTCTCCCCCAAGCGCTGAGCATGATGCTCAGCTCGGTAAGCGGAGTATCCCGCCGAGCACACAGATAGTCAAGGCGCTTTGAGTACTCTAATGGCGTGAGAAGCCATGCGGGGCCGCCGCCCACCAAGAAGCTGCTGGCGGTGACGAAGGTGGAGGTAGGAAGAGGGCGAAAACGAGGCTCTTGAGTTTCATGATTTCTCCCTCTTTAGTCCCGAGCATCAAGCCCGGTTCGATACGAGAGAGTGTCTCGTCCTCTACACTTCAGGTCAAGAAGTTTTGAGGTACTAGCTGGTCTGAATCGGCGTCAGATATGCCGCCGAAAGCCCGCCGTCCACCAGGAAGCTGCTGGCGGTGACGAAGCTGGCGTCGTCGCTGGCGAGGAAGAGGGCGGCTTTGGCGATCTCCTCGGGTTCGCCGAAGCGGCCCATCGGGATGTGGA